>NZ_CP021381.1:4800000-6325678 GCF_002196555.1 Sphingobacterium sp. G1-14 | reverse complement strand
TGATTTACAATACGCGACAAAAAATATGTTGATAACTTTCTCTGAGAACGAAGATGACAAAAAAATATCAGCTAAAAAACTAAAATATAAAATAATTAATAAACCTTTATATATCAGATATTTACTATGTAAAATTGTGGAAAACTAGCGCTAAAATTGATCTCTAAAAATAATTATTAACATTCCAAATTTATTTAAAAAAAAGAACAAAAAAAGTAGCAAACTAACTACGTCTCAGTCCTTAAGGTCTAAATCTAAATTAACCAAAATAATAGCTAATTACAATCTTTAGTTCATATATTTTTAATATTAAATTTATAAGAATTTAAAGCCAACTTAACATCATTGCTAATGGACGATTCAACTTATTTATGTCCAACTGTTAAACAAAAATCTATATAATCTATCCGGAAGAAAAAAACACATTGCAACATATGAGATTAATTGTGAGCTCCAAAAAGGCTATACTATAGAAACAAAAAAGGAGGTCCATATGGATCTCCTTCTTTGTTTCTATAGTGTATAACTTTTATCCGACCATTGAACTGGTCAATTTTCCATTACAAAGTTTTTTAGCTTCTGCTATGATCGCATTTGCATCGTAGTGCGCATTCTTCCACTGTGCATTTTGTTCAGCATGCTCAATGATCTTATCCGGAATACCTAAACGAACCACTTGACTATGATATCCATGATCTGCCATAAACTCCAATACAGCCGAACCTATGCCCCCTTGTAAACTTCCATCTTCAACCGTGATAATCTTATCAAACTTTTTAAAGACCTGATGGAGTAAGACTTCATCTAATGGTTTAGCAAATCGAAGATCATAATGTGCTGGGTGTATCCCTAATTCATTCAACTGCTGTACCGCTTTAACGGCTTCATTTCCTATAGCGCCAAAGCTCAATATAGCAAGCTCTTCCCCTTCTGTTATAAGACGTCCTTTTCCAATTTCTATTTCCGTAAATGGGCGACGCCAGTCTGGCATAACACCATTTCCTCTAGGATATCTAATAACAAATGGACCTTTATTGGGTAACTGAGCTGTATACATTAAATTTCGTAACTCTTCCTCATTCATCGGCGCAGAAACCGTCATATTTGGAACACAGCGCATAAATGCGATATCATAAGCTCCATGGTGTGTCGCACCATCCGCTCCTACCACGCCCGCACGGTCTAAACAGAAAACGACGTTCAGATTTTGCAATGCAACATCATGGATTACCTGATCATAGGCCCGTTGCATAAACGATGAATAAATATTACAAAATGGCAATAGTCCCTGAGTTGCAAGTCCAGCACTGAAAGTAACAGCATGCTGTTCGGCAATACCGACGTCAAATGCACGCTCAGGCATAGCTTTCATCATAATATTCATGGAAGAACCGGATGGCATTGCAGGTGTTATACCCACAATCTTATCATTCTCTTCTGCAAGCTCCACCAAGGTATGTCCAAAGACATCCTGAAATTTGGGAGCTACCGGTTTATCATTCGAAGACTTCTTGATCTCACCGGTAATTTTATCAAATAAACCTGGAGCGTGCCACTTCGTCTGGTCTTTCTCCGCCAACGCGAAGCCCTTTCCTTTGATAGTGACAGCATGTAATAATTTGGGACCTGGTATGTGTTTAAGATCTTCTAGCGTTTTAGCCAATTTTTTAACATCATGCCCGTCAACTGGCCCAAAGTATCTAAAATTTAAAGATTCAAATAAATTAGCATTTTTCAGCAAAGTTCCCTTTATGCTTTTTTCAAGCTTTTTGGCAATGCCAAGTGCATTGGGACCAACTTCTGAAATCTTTGTCAATACTGCTGCTATATCGTCTCTAAATCTATTGTATCGCTTAGAGGTGGTAATGCTTGTCAAATACTCCTTTAATGCACCAACATTCGGATCTATCGACATGCAGTTATCATTTAAGATCACCAAAAGATTTGATTTAGAAATTCCAGCATGATTCAATGCTTCAAATGCCATTCCTCCCGTCAAGGCACCATCACCGATTACAGCAATATGCTGACGGTCTTTCTCACCTTTTATCTGAGAGGCAACAGCCATACCCAGCGCAGCAGAAATAGATGTTGACGAGTGACCAACACCAAATGCATCGTATTTAGATTCAAAACGGTTCGGAAAGCCCGAAATTCCGTTCTCAATTCGATTTGTATGAAATATATCGCGACGCCCCGTTAGGATTTTATGTCCATAAGCCTGATGACCTACATCCCAGATCAATTGATCATACGGGGTATTCATTACGTAATGTAACGCCACCGTTAACTCGACGACTCCCAAACTTGCTGCAAAGTGACCACCATTAACCGAAACCTGATCAATAATAAATTGACGTAATTCCTGACTTAACTGTTCTAATTGGTCTTCCTTTAGCTTTTTAAGATCAGAGGGATCGTTTATTTTACTTAATAGTTCTCCAGCCTCAAACTGCATAGTACTGCTATTTACATGATATGTTCGTACAAAGTAACGACAATTTTATTTAATCTTTAAAATTAAATCGCATTTACATATTGAGGTACAACAAATAAAATAATGAATAGTTTGTATCGAAGTTATTCCAAAAGATTTTATATGTAAATTTGTATAAGATATGCAAGTAGAAGAAGGCTACGAAATCAAGCTTCCTCAATTTGAGGGACCTTTTGATTTATTATTATTTTTTATCGAACGGGATGAATTAAATATCCACGATATACCTATTTCAAAGATTACAGATGATTTTTTATCGTATGTGAGCCAAATGCAAGCGCTCAATATGGAAATGGCAAGCGAGTTTATCTTTGTTGCTTCGACACTGATGCGTATTAAAGCTAAAATGCTCTTGCCTCGTCTAGATCTTGATGAAAATGAGAATGAAATCGATCTTAGAGAAGATCTTGTTCAAAAACTTATTCTCTATAAGCAATTTAAAGAGACCTGTGACGATTTGAGAGTCTTGGAGGAGGATCGTCTCAAACTATACAATCGAGGCAACATACGCTATGATATCCAACAAAGACTAAAATTAGATTCTACCGGAGAAAATTTGGATAGCTTCGACCTTTATAGTCTAATGATGATTTACGAGCAAATGATGTATCAATTCCGTAATCGTCCCCCTGAAGTAACACATACAGTTTTCAAATATCCATACACCATTGAACAACAGAAGAAAGCAATAGCCGAACTAATTGAAATCAATAAAAAATTGGATTTTCAAGAAATTCTTAAAAACTCAGAAAATAAAATACAGTTTGTTTATAACTTTTTAGCAATTCTTGAAATGCTGCAACAGAGATTATTACAGATCGAAGTGGGCTTAGGCTATAACAATTTCAATGTAGGTGAAAGAGATCCAAATGAGGTAGAGGAACTCCGGCTTGAGGAGCAAGAAGCATAAAAAAAGACCTGTTTTGAACAGGTCTTTTTCGTATTAATCTTTTTTCTTAAAAGCATTCCAACCCTGGGCTGTTATCGGATAAAGATTCCCTGACTTGGAAATCATTTCACAGCCTTCAGTACTTGGGGTCATATAACCAATAATGCTAATATCCGGTAAGTTTTTGATTTTATCATGATCAGCCTG
The DNA here is from genome assembly GCF_002196555.1 of Sphingobacterium sp. G1-14. Lineage (NCBI taxonomy): Bacteria > Pseudomonadati > Bacteroidota > Sphingobacteriia > Sphingobacteriales > Sphingobacteriaceae > Sphingobacterium > Sphingobacterium sp. G1-14. Next base: position 6,322,085 of record NZ_CP021381.1, on the reverse strand, counting down.
AGCTATTGTGAACAGTAGTTCATAATCTTCACCACCATTAAGTGCAGCTACGGTTGGATCAATACCAAATTCCCGCCCCGTATCATAAGTCATCTGATCCAATGGAATCTTTTCCTCATATAATCTGCAACCTTTGTCAGATTGCCTGCAAATATGTAGAATTTCCGATGCAAGCCCGTCTGAAATATCCATCATCGCTGTTGGCTTGATCCCTAGCTTGGCAAATAATTCAACAATGTCTTTCCGGGCTTCAGGTTTCAATTGACGTTCAACGATATAATCCTTTCCCTCTAAATCAGGCTGTACATTGGGATTTTCTAAATAGATATCCTTTTCACGCTCCAAGAGCTGTAAGCCCATATAAGCTGCCCCTAGATCACCAGACACACACAAGAGATCACCTTCCTGCGCACCACTACGATAAACGATCTGATCTGTATCAGCATAACCTATGCTTGTCACAGAAATAACCAAGCCTTGGGCTGAAGCGGAAGTGTCTCCGCCAATTAAGTCGACATTATATTTCTTACAGGCAATCAATGCTCCCTGATAAATCTCTTCTACAGCTTCCAATGGAAATTTTGAGGACAGACCTATTGAAAAGGTAATTTGTGAAGCTATTCCGTTCATCGCGTAAATATCGCTCAAATTGACCTGAACAGCTTTGTAACCTAGATGTTTTAACGGAACATATCTAAGATCAAAATGAATCCCTTCCAACAGTAGATCAGTAGATATCAAGGTTTTTTTACCTCCAAAATCTAGAACAGCAGCATCATCGCCAATCCCTTTAATTGTGGATTTTTCTGTTAATTCTACAGCTTTTTTTATATAATCAATCAAGCCGAACTCACCCATTTCTTCCAAATTGGTTCGCTCGGTGTTTTCAAAATCAAACATGCTAAAAAGTTTAAAAGTTTAATATAGATAATGCCTGCTGATAATCATCTCCCAGAGAGATATCCGGATGGCATTACAAAATAAGTTTTACTATAAGACCAATGCCCCCCTGCTTATACATTGGACTCTTTTCGTTGAACTGCATATAAACAGCTCAACGAAATCATTATTGACCATTGAAAACCAATCAGTTATTATCTTGGTATGATCAAAAATTATGCAGATTTCTATAAGCCTAAACTTGCCGATATTTCCAACATACGTTCAATAGGACGCTGGGCTCGGAGAATAACATCCTCGGGAAGAAGGATTTCAGGCGATTCATACTTCAGACAGTTATATAGCTTCTCAAGCGTATTAAGCTTCATATGCGGGCAATCATTACATGCACAGGCATTATTAGGAGGTGCAGGGATAAAAGTCTTATGTGGACTTGCTTTTTGCATTTGGTAGAGAATACCTGATTCTGTAGCAACAATATAAGCCTGGGCCGTATCTGTCTGGGTAAATTTAAGCATGCCGGCAGTCGATCCCACATAATCGGCTATCGCCAGTATATGATCTTCACACTCCGGATGGGCAATAAACTTAGCATCAGGGTGCTCGCTTTTCAAACGATCAATTTTATCTTGAGAAAAAATTTCATGGACCATACATGCACCATTCCAAAGCACAAGATCTCGTCCAGTTTTCTTTTTAACGTATGCTCCGAGATTACGATCCGGCCCAAAAATGATTTTCTGATCCGCTGGCAGGCTCTCTACGATCTGAACAGCGTTACTAGAGGTACATACGATATCGGAAAGCGCTTTCAATTCCGCTGTACAGTTTACATAAGTGATGACCAAATGATCAGGATATTGTTCCTTAAATTTAGCGAAAAGATGCGGTGGGCAAGAATCTGATAGCGAACAACCTGCTTTGGCATCTGGCAGAAGAACCTTTTTCGTCGGTGAAAGTATTTTAGCCGTCTCAGCCATGAAATGTACTCCAGCAAAAACAATTACATCTGCATCAGTTTTCGCAGCTTCCTGGGATAAACCAAGGCTATCTCCTATATAATCCGCTATATCTTGAATTTCAGACTCTTGATAATAGTGAGCCAAGATGACAGCGTTCTTTTCTTTCTTTAACCGTTGGATCTCTTTAATCAAATCCAGTGAGGGATCAATCGGAGCATCGATATAACCTTTTGCTTGAAGCTCATAATTTACAATTTCCATGCGAGTAGTTTCAACTTTTATGAACAGCAAAAATAAGCATTGTTAGATATATAAAAGTCAATTAAAAGCAAATTAATCAGGTCGTGGTAATATACCGCTCGCTTGAATGTGATGCATTATTAGATAATAACAGATAAAACACTGATATAAAACCTCTTATTAATCAATAATAGATTACAACGGATCTACCGAGTCTAGCTTATTGGATAATGTCAGTTTTCAAATTTGATCGAACAGCTACAACTGTTGCCCAATTACATGATCTTGCAGAACTGACAGTGAAATACCTATTTAAAAAATACAAATTAAACATTTACAAATATTAATAGTTAAATTAATTTATATAAAGTTTAATTACGCAATATTACGTCCATATAAACTCTTTTAGACTTGAATATTTAGGAAACTATTCGAACTCTTCATTTATACCAAAAGCTGAAAGGGTTTATTTCACATTATTTCGATCTTCGAAAATCAGTTTCATCCGCATCCAACCTTCATAGCCTAAGGAACGTTTTTAGGCATATTACAAAACAATGAAAAATATAGCAGAAAAGGAAGCTTTATTTATTAACATTTCAGATTAAAAAACGTTTTTGAGCTCGTATAGGCAAGATTAATGGATTCTGGATTGATCAATAATTTTATATCAAATTCTCAGCGGGTTTATTTTGTAAATTTGGAGTAAACTGTATATGCCTGCAGCATTGAAAGCGTACAAAATAGCTTCGAAAATAAAATAAACGCCCTCAGAATCGTCTATAGTATATTGTATCATCATCTTCCCTAAATATGCCATTCTAATCGCAAATATTTGAAGTTTATATATTTTCCATTTACCAACCACATACAGCAACGGAGGCCAGAATTGGGCGAAAATCAATTTTCATCAATAAAAATACGTCATAGACAATCAATACAAAACAATAATCTCTGGAATAAGTGCTTTTACATTTACATATAAAGATACTAACAGCTTATAGAAATGAATATAGGAATGTAGCGATGTAAATTTATGCCAATTCAGGGTCGATAGCGTTGAATGAAATAGTTCAAATAAACCCTATAAGAATTGGATATTTATAAGAAAATCTAAAAGAGTCAAGTAGAAGCGAATCTAGAAGAGAGTATTTCTCGGAAAATAAAATATATGACTAAATGATGCATACAGCATCCAAAATAAAGCGGATAAGAATTAAATATTGGCTACTATAATATAAGATAGTGAATTTATTTAATTCTAAGAGGCTTTAATGAAATTTTCACAATTCAATTTTACAAAATTCAAGAATAAATGATGGATCCCACCAAAATAGAATAAATTATACCGAGTATCAGATAAGAATCCAGTAAATAACTCCCTCAAAAGCTCAATATAACAGAATCCGAGCGTATATCCGGCTAGACCAAGCATCTAGCGATAATTATAGTATAAACCGCAAAAAATCCAACAAATATAACTTAAAAAATACTAATAAATATAATAACGAAATATAAACTTGTTAAAAAATATAAATTTTCACATTTATATTAAATTTAGTGAATTAAACCGCTTGATAGTCAAATATATAGATAATATTAAAAGATAACACTAAATATGCGACTGACAACGCATTTTCAAAGCAACTTAGTCGCTTAGAATTAAATATTCGAAACAAATAGCGAATCAAGTCAATATATTCAATCCATAAGGGCTTTATTTTAGAAAAATACGCTCTGAGAATGATATAAAAAGATACTCCATAACAATAATCCAGAATATTCGAATCTCACTGATCTAAATTTGGATAATTCCTCCATCTAAGGGATGTTGGGCTGCAAATATAGTAAGATTGTTTGTTCTACAATAAATTATTTGAAGAAATTATTTGCAATCCAAAATTATAAACAAGCTAATTTTAAAATTTCACTTAGATCGCAAAAAATTCACTATTTAAACGCATAGAATGCAATAAAAAGCACTGAAAACAAATTTTGTATAAATATCCAATTTTAACCGGGTTTATTTTTAAACAATAGGCTTGAGATTCTGTTTAAAATTCAATTCCGCCAAAACCAAACCGATATTATAGCCAATCCGAATACGATAAACCGATCCAGGAATAAAAATTCCAATAACCATTAAGGTTCAATTTTCATTTTGAAAAATTTGCTGATAAAATTATAAAATTTCGTAATCCAATTTAAACTCGTTGAGAAGGCCATATTCTAATATTTTTAAAAAAAATAAGCAAATAAGCAATCCTAAAACGACTTAAAATCCAAATAGCAAAATCAAGTAAATTACCTTTTTAAAGAAATTTCAAAGCAAAGATTAGTAGCTATTAGAATTCAATAAAAGAATTTATCTGGTTGAAAACCAAAAATATTGAAATCTCATAGCACCAAAATGAGAATTAAACCATTCCTTCATCAATTTCTATCAGTTACAATCCAATAAAATTGAAATAAGATCCAATAAGGGAAAATATCCAAGTATAAAACGGTTTAAAACTAAATTTTTCCTGAAAAAAATATAAATAACGCGCTGAAACTACTTTAAATCCATATACAAAAAAAAATAAAATAAATATCCAATCCTAAAGCGCTTCAAAAGCCAATAGGAAATTAAAAAAATAATATAAACTCAATTAGAATTAAATATTTCAATAGGGGACTTTATAATTCCCAGATATCGAAATCTAACCGCCTCTAATCGAACTTGACAAAACTAAACAAAGATTTTCGAACGTATTCCACAATCTTTTTTTTCAATAAATACTAATTACTTAAAATAGAAAATCTCTTATTGTTTATTATGGTGTGGAAAAGTGGTATAAATTAGGTTATTTCAATTTTGATTTTAGGTTTTTAATGAGTTTTCAACAATTTTTCAACAGGATTTATCTATTAAAGAGCTGATTTTTAAAATTCTAATTTATCGTATTTTTTATTTTCCATATATTTTTGTTGAATAGTTTTTGTTTAGAAAATGTGGAAATCTATGGATTTTTGTGCGGAAAAATTTTAGAAATAAGGCTTCGAAATAGGGGATTTGTGAATTGTTAAATACTTTTCATTTTTATTTAACCTTTTATTTACACGTTTTCCACATTTTTCGTTAATTTGAATCGTCACTTTTGGGGATAGTTTGTGAATTTTAATTTATATGGCAGATAGAAAGGTAGATTTTTTGGTCATTGGATCAGGTATTGCTGGATTGAGCTTTGCTTTAAAGGCATCGAAATTCGGTAAAGTATTGATAGTCACTAAGTCCAATGAGGATGAGTCTAATACAAAATATGCGCAAGGGGGAGTGGCTGCCGTTGTGGATAAGTCAGATAGCTTTGAAAAGCATATCATTGATACTCAGATTGCTGGGGATGGTTTATGCGATGTTGAAATTGTGGAAAACGTAGTAAGAGAAGCACCGGAACGGATAGCAGAACTTATTTCATATGGGACATCATTTGACAAGGAGGAATCGGGCTTGTATGACCTGGCAAAAGAGGGGGGACATTCAGCTCATCGTATTTTACATTATAAAGATATAACTGGTTACGAAATAGAGCGTGCATTATTGGCTCAAGCACATAGTGATCCCAATATTGAAATTGTAACACATTACTTTGCCATTGATTTGATTACACAGCATCATCTGGGTGAGTACGTGGATAAAAATAGGGAAGACATTACCTGTTATGGAATTTACGCTTTTAATACCTCATCACATTTAGTAGATCAGATTTTGAGTAAGGTCACCGTGATGGCCTCTGGCGGAGCCGGTCATGTTTATTCAAGTACAACAAATCCAACTATCGCGACTGGAGATGGTATAGCGATGGTGTATCGGGCAAAAGGTAAGGTACGTAATATGGAGTTTATGCAATTTCACCCTACTTCTTTATATAATCCAAAGGATTCGCCTGCATTTTTGGTATCCGAAGCTGTACGTGGATTTGGGGGAATTTTAAGGAGGATCAATGGTGAATCTTTTATGGAGGAGTACGATGAACGTGCTTCCTTGGCACCAAGAGACATCGTTGCTAGAGCTATTGATGCCGAGATGAAGAAATCAGGTATAGATTATGTTTACCTCGATATTACGCATCGGGATAAACAGGATATTATCAAGCATTTTCCAAACATTTATGAAAAGTGCCTTTCGATCGGGCTGGATATGGCGAAGGATTTTATACCAGTTACACCGGCTGCGCATTACCTCTGCGGGGGTATCTATGTCGATGATTTTGGACGCAGTAGCCTTGTTAATTTATATGCTTGCGGTGAATGTTCTTCTACTGGACTACATGGTGCAAACAGATTGGCTTCTAATTCGCTTCTTGAAGCACTTGTTTATGCGCATCGTATTTTCTTAGACGCCACAAAGTCGATAGGATTGATTAACCATATTGTTGACGTTCCGGAATGGGATGATTCTAAAACTTCACTTTCAAATGAGGATATTTTAGTAAGTCATAATTTGCGCGAATGCCAAAAGATTATGAGTGACTATGTTGGTATTGTTCGTTCCGATTTTAGGCTGGAAAGAGCCCTTAAACGATTACATCTGTTATATGAGGAGACTGAAGAATTTTATCGAAATACCAGGCTTTCTGTTAAATTGTGTGAATTGCGTAATGTTATTCAAGTCGCTTATATTGTGACAAAATCAGCTATGTTGAGGAAAGAAAGTAGGGGATTGCATTATACAACTGACTACCCTAAACATTCGGAAGTACTACAGGACACAATTTTTTAAGGAATATGGCACTTATTTTACCTGTTTTGGATAAATCTCCATTGATAGCCGAAGAATGCTTCTTAGCACCTAATTCAACGATTGTAGGCGATGTAGAGATTGGGCATCACTGTTCGGTATGGTTTAACGCTGTAATACGTGGAGATGTCAATTATATTCGTATTGGTAATTATACGAATATTCAAGATGGTGCTGTTATACATTGTACCTATAAGAAATGCGGTACAACGATTGGAAATTATGTAAGTATAGGCCACCAGGCTATGGTACATGGATGTATTTTGGAAGACCATGTACTCATTGGTATGGGAGCTATCGTTATGGATAATGCTATTGTTGAATCGAATGTTATTGTAGCAGCTGGAGCAGTGGTGTTAGAAAACAGCCGCTGTGAATCGGGATTTCTATATGCTGGGGTACCTGCGAAAAAGATAAAGGCACTTACTGAAGAGCAGAAAGATCTATTGCAGCAGCTACCACATAATTATGTTCTATACAGTTCTTGGTTTTAGCTTAATCGAATTAGCAGTGTTTTAAATTATTATTTTAGAATGGCCTCAGTTATTCTTTTTTGAGGCCATTCAATGAAAAACTATCTTTTTGTTCCCAATTAGCACGTATCGTAAATACTTTATTTAGATATATAACAGGTTCCGGAAAGGTTTTCTTTTCGACATCTCCGGTATCCCAGATTCCATTATCATTGTCGTCGCGAATTACACGTATGCTATACTTTCCTCCTGGATACTGTTTGTATACGACGGTCGGATTGTTCATGTTTATTTTGTCGACGCGGGAGACTTTATCTTTTTTCTCATTGATTAACTCTACCAGATATGTTATATTGCTATCTAGATCTGTAAAATCAAATGTCAGATCCCCATAGTTTTCACTATCGTCATAAGTCAAATCCAGCTTTTTCTCTTTATTCTGCTCGCCAAAATAGCCTGTTATGGCGCCTTCTGTAAACTCAATTTGGTACTTTTTATCTTTTCTCCAATTATATCGAATATGGTAGATATTGCTATTCGCTGTATCAACGGCAAGTTGGTAATTGGTTCGGACCAATGAGTCTTCTTTGAATTTCAACTTGGTTTTATCTATATTCTTGATCGGTGTGAATGCAGATACCTGAAGGTGTGTAATCCGATCTACTCGCCCATTATTCGGGGTAAAAATAGGATCAATTGTCTGCTCTATTTTTACATTCCCTTTTCTAATTAGAATGGTGTCCAATGGCCTTTCATTTTCTGTCAGAACCAGCTTTAGGGAGTCTATTTTTAAATTTGGAATAAACAAAGTAGCGGAGTCTGATGTATTTGAAAAGCGTACTATTTTATCCTTGTTGTTTACTTCATCATTTAGGATATTGAGTTTGGGTTTGTCCACTCGCCTGTTAAAAATAAGAAGTATACTTCCATTTTTTTCAAATTTCTTCTCTTGCGTTCTAAACTTTTTTGGGGTTCCTTTGAATATCTCCAAATTGATATTGTTTAAGTCTCGCGCTAGCACGATAGAGTCTTTTAGGAAACCTATTTCTTCATCAGCGCCATTATAGATCCTATCATTGTTCTTTTCTTGAAGTGCGTAAATGCGATAGGTTCCTTCTCTCAAATTGTTTAGTTTGTAATTGCCTGCAGTGTCTGTTGTCGTAAATATATTCGCTTTCTTCTTCCCGAAAATGGAATCTTGGCTAGTGGGGATCAATAAGACTTTAACATCTTTTTGGACCTCTTTGGTCACTGCGCTTTTTACATTACCGGATATACTGAGCGAATCTATTTTGTCTCCTGTTGCGAATACATAAGCATAATTGACCAGTGCATTTCCTGCGTTATAATCGACTAGTCCTTTACCGAAATATATGCTGTAAGTTGTATTTTTTTCGAGAGAATCAGGTAAGGTAATTTCTAGATTTTTTTTCTTGACCTTGAATTCTGGGTTACTCCCCATGTCTGGCGTAATACTGAATTCTTTTTGCTGATTTGCCAGTTTGATATACTCGTCGAAAGTGATAACTATTTTTTTTGCTGTAAAATTCTTCGAAAAATTCGTAGGACTTTCCAGTAGTATTTTCGGGGGAATGGAATCTTTTGGCCCCCCCGTAGGCTGTTGTATGCTCGCACATTGTATGGACAAGCCAATAAGCATAATAAACATGCTTAAAATAAGTAATCTTGTTTTTAAGCTACTTTTTAGCCTTTTTGAACCACTTTTATTTTCTTTTAAAGAAGTTGTCATAAAAAATAGAATATTGTCTTAAATCGCTTATTTTAAGCTATGTAATATTTTATATATAAGTATTTGTATATCAGTTATTTAACTCATATGTACCATCAATACAGTGATATCGGAAGGTGAAACACCCGAGATTCTTGAGGCTTGTCCCAGTGTACGTGGTTTTACCTTTGATAGCTTTTGTCTTGCCTCAATGGATAATGACGTTAGCAAGCTGTAGTCGAAATCAGGGTTTATTTCTCTATCTTCCATCTTCTTCATACGATTAACTATTTCCATTTCTTTATCGAAATAGCTTTCATATTTGAGATTGATCTCTGCTTGTTCGATGGTGTCGTTATCAAATTGGGATACATAATTTGCAAAGCCTTCATCTCCTTTCAGAATATCGTGGATACCAACTTGTGGTCTCGCAAGTACATTACTCAACCTTGTTTTCTGAGGAAGAGCGCTCGAGCCAACTTCTGCTAATACTGCATTCATCTTTTCGACATTGGTTGAATTTTGTTTTAGATACTCAATTATTTTAGTTGAGTTATCAATTTTGTCTTGCACTTTTTTGAGTCTTTCTTCTCCTACTAATCCCAATTTATAAGCTAATGGGGTTAGGCGAATATCAGCATTGTCCTGGCGCAAAAGTAGACGATGTTCTGCTCTTGATGTAAACATACGGTATGGCTCTTCAGTTCCTTTTGTTACGAGATCATCGACCAATACACCTATATAAGATTCGGATCGTTTTAGAATAAGTTCCTTATCATCGTTGATGCGTTGATGCGCATTTATCCCGGCTAGGAAACCTTGAGCGGCGGCCTCTTCATAACCAGTAGTCCCATTGATTTGTCCTGCAAAAAATAGATGTTTCACCAATTGGGTTTCTAGGGTTAGATCCAATTGCATTGGTGGAAAGTAGTCGTATTCTATGGCATAACCTGGTCGGTACATCTTTGCATTTTCAAAACCAGGGATTAATTGCAAAGCTTTTAATTGTACATCTTCCGGCAATGAAGTCGAGAATCCATTGACATAGATTTCTACTGTTTTAAAACCTTCGGGCTCCACGAATATCTGATGTCTTTCACGCTCGGCAAAGCGATTTATTTTATCTTCTATAGAAGGGCAATAACGCGGACCCAATCCTTTGATGCGTCCCGTAAACATGGGTGATTTTTCAAACCCAGTACGAAGCATTTCGTGAACTTTATCGTTTGTGTAGGTAATCCAACAACAGCGTTGCTCAGTAGGTATTTCTACATCTGTATAAGAAAACCGCCCTCTTTTTTCGTCGCCCCACTGTTCTTCCATTAATGCATAGTTGAGGCTTCTCCCATCTATGCGTGGTGGAGTTCCTGTCTTCATTCTTCCTGATTCGAAACCAAGGGAAACAAGTTGTTCGGTTAAACCTGTGGCTGCCTTCTCTCCTGTTCTACCGCCTCCAAATTTCTTATCGCCAATGTGAATTACACCATTTAGAAAAGTTCCATTGGTCAGTACCACAGCGTCCGATTCTATTTCTATTCCCATCGAAGTGATGACACCGCAAGCTTTTCCATTTTTGACGATAACTTCTTTTACGGTATCTTGCCACATATCTAAATTTGGAAGAGACTCCAATTGTAACCTCCATTCTTCAGCAAAACGCATTCGGTCATTTTGTGTACGTGGACTCCACATAGCTGGACCTTTCGAAAGATTGAGCATTCGGAATTGAATGGTTGATTTATCTGCTACGATACCAGTATATCCGCCCATAGCATCAATTTCTCTTACAATTTGTCCTTTTGCTACACCACCGATAGCGGGGTTACAACTCATTTGGGCTATTACTCCCATATTCATTGTGATGAGTAAAGTGGACGAACCTAAGTTAGCTGCTGCCGCCGCTGCCTCACATCCGGCATGCCCCGCACCAACGACAATTACATTATATTTTTTAAACATTTTTCTATTCTTGTTCCACGTGAAACGTGGTATTTTTATTTCTTTGTAAATTTACGTTTTCTTTGTGTTCCACGTGAAACCTCTGGTGAAATTTTACATAAAATCAGCAAGATATAACCATCTTTCGGATTTATCGTCTATCTGTTTTTGGATAGATTGAATTTCTTCCGCTAAGGAAGAAAGTTTTAGATGATCTGTTACCTGGTTTAGTTCCTCCGTTTTTAATGCTACTTGTGTTTCCAGTTTCTCGATTTCTTCTTCTAGTTTGTTATATTCCAATTGTTCCTTGTACGAGAGTTTTTTCTTTTCCTCTTTTACAATTGGCTTTACCTGTTCTTGGCTTATCCTTTTTTGTTTTTCCTTTTCTAATTTTTGAATTTCTTCCTGTTCAAGTTTAAAGTCGGCATAATTTCCATTGTATATCTGCACGATCCCCTTTCCTTCAAAAATGAAAAGTTGATCCGTCAATTTATCTAATAGATACCTGTCGTGTGATACTAATATGAGTACTCCTTTGTAGTTGTCAAGAAAATCGTCCAGCACGTTTAATGTATCAATGTCCAAATCATTGGATGGTTCATCCAGGATTAAGAAATTTGGATTCTTCATTAAAACACGCATTAATTGAAGTCTTTTTTTCTCCCCTCCACTTAATTTGTTAACGAAACCAAATTGTTTTTCAGGAGGAAATAAAAAGTGGGTTAGCAGCTGTGAAGCTGTGATTACTTCCCCATTTGCCATTTCAATATAGTCTGCTATATTTTTTACAACATCTAATACTCGATCGTTTTCATTTACTTCCAAACCTCCCTGTTTATAGTAGCCATATACTGTGGTTTCCCCTACTGCTATAGACCCTGTATCAGGTTTTTCTTCTCCCGTGATTAAATTAAGAAAGGTTGATTTTCCAGTACCATTTTTTCCAGCTAGACCAATACGATCACCTTTTTTAAAGGTGTATGAAAAATCATGTATGATTTCCTTTGCTCCATAACGTTTGGCAACATGTTCTAGTTCGAGTATTTTTGAACCCTGTCTGCTTACTTTTACACTGAGTTGTACCGAGTCGTTTCCTTTAATTGCTTTAGATTTTTCTTCCAAGTCATAGTATGCTTCAATACGTGATTTGGATTTGGTACCACGTGCCTGTGGTTGACGACGCATCCACTCCAATTCACGGCGAAGTAGATTTCTGCTTTTCTCAACCATAACCGCATCAATAGTTTCGCGTTCGGACTTCTTTTCTAGAAAATAAGAATAGTTACCTTTATAGGTAAAGAGATTGCCCCTATCCAGCTCTCGAATCTCAGTACAGATATTATCCAAGAAGTAGCGATCGTGCGTTACTAAAAGAACGGTTTTGCTACCTGTTGTTAGTAGTTTTTCTAGCCATTCAATAGTCTCTATATCCAAATGGTTGGTGGGTTCATCTAATATATAAATATCCGGATCGTCTATCAAAAGCTTGGCTAGCGCAAGGCGTTTTCGTTGGCCTCCTGATAAACTTTTGATATCTTGATGGAAATCCATAATGTTTAAACGATTAAGAATCGTCTTAATATTATGTTCATACTCCCAGGCATTCAATGAACTTATTTTTTCTGTAAGATCTTCTAATTTTTTCTGATCGATATCAGTTTCCAATAACAGCTCCTCGTACTCACGGATAAGACGTTGTTGATCGTTGTCTGTACTATAAATAAAATCGTTGATTGATTTTAATCCTGTGAAATCAGGATCCTGTTCTAAGAAACCAATTTTTATACCTTTTTCTTTTACAACTTTTCCTGAGGTTGGTAAGATTCGCTCTGCTAAAATAGCGAGTAAGGTTGATTTACCTGTGCCATTGATTCCGACCAAGGCCACACGTTCTCCCTTCTGGAGACCGAAATGTAAATCTTTAAAAAGCCATCGATCATGGAAGGAATGGCTTACTTGTTCTGTAGCTAAAATACTCACGTTATATCACCCTAAATTATATTCAGTCAATTTACACGCCAAAACACTACCAGGAGGTTTCTTCTCTAGGTAGTTTATATCGTGTTGATAATCAATACTTTATTTATATATCTATTGATTATCAGTTATTTATATATTGAATCAATAATCGTTTTGATTGTTGACTAATTTAATCTATCGGGTGGCATACGATCAAATGCTAGCATTTACCATCGGGTAAAATTAGTATATCCCGAGGTTGGCATGTTCATTTGGAATGCTCGCAAAAATAAAGAAATAGTTTCTTATTCGATGCGAAAAAAGCTTCGTTATTTGATTAATTGGCAATAATGATACTGCCTTGATAAAATTAATTCAATGCGTAATCAGCTATCAGATTGAAACGTGGTATTTCAACTTGAAAGCTGCCGTTGTCCAGTGTTCGGATCATATTGTAATATCCTTCCATGAATCCGAATTCGCTATTGAGATTGCAACCTGAGGTATACTGATGAGTCTGGCCAGGTTCTATAATAGGTTGTTCGCCTACTACCCCTTCTCCAGATACCTCCCTATAGTCTCCTTTTGCGTCAAAGATTTTCCAATAGCGACTTATCAATTGAACCGTGTAATCGCTGAGATTTTCTATGCTGATATGATAAGCAAACATGAAATGTTCACGGTCCGGATTCGAATACTCTGATTGATAGATGGTTTCAACCGAGATTTTTACGCCTTCTGTAATTTGTGTGATCATTTGAATGATGTTTATTGTTGCAATGAATATTTACGCTAAAATACTAATAATGAGTTTAAAAATCGAAATTATAATCATTTTAAAAGGTTAAATAATGCTAAGTTTAAAATTAGTATAGCCAAATGGACCTTAATTAGTAGGTTTGTATTATGGCAAATGGTATCTTATATTTAATTCCTGTTCCATTGAGTGATGACGCAGCTTTCCAATCGTTTACTGCATATTTAGTGGAAACAATCAATTCATTGGACGAGTATATTGTAGAAAATGAAAAAACGGCTCGTAAGTTTTTAAAACTTGCAGGTTTAAAGATTCCGCAGAGCGAACTAAAAATTCATGATTATGGAAAACATGCGCGGGATAAGGGAAATATAAACGACTTTTTGGGAGGCTTGAAACAGGGCAAAAATGTTGGTTTAATGTCTGAGGCAGGATGTCCTGGTGTTGCTGACCCTGGAGCTTCTATTGTAGCACGGGCACATCAATTGGGTATTAAAGTAGTTCCTCTTGTTGGACCAAGCTCTATTTTACTAGCGCTTATGGCTTCTGGATTTAGCGGTCAGAAATTTGCTTTTCATGGGTATTTACCTATCGATAAAATTGATCGAGCTAAGGAAATTAAAAATCTCGAACAACAATCAGCACGCGAAAAGCAGACTCAGATTTTTATTGAAACTCCATTTAGAAATAATCAGCTTTTGGCTGATCTACTAAAAATATGTAAACCTTCCAGCTTACTCTGTGTTGCGTCAAATGTGACTGCGGCCGATGAAAATATCCAAAGTTTGACGATTGGTGAGTGGAGAAAACGATCGTATGATTATCATAAAAAGCCTACTATTTTTTTACTTTATGCATGATGTTTTTATAGCTCCCCCCTACCCTATCTTCCTTGATGAAGTTTAGTTGAGAAGCTAAAAGCTGTTTTTATTCGATTGAATCATGTTTTATTAAAGTAAGTGAGTGGTCACATTTAGTTTTTAATAAAAATGTAAACTGGCTTATCTATACAGTTTCTGAACAGATTTTGTGAAGTGTAGAGTATGTTTTAATATATAACACAATGAATTACTGTAAATTACTGTTTATTATATTTTTCTTTTCATTAGTTGGATTCGGTAAAGATGTTTCTGCGCAGTCTTCTACGTATGTGATCGTCCATGGAGCTTGGGGTGGTGCTTGGCAGTTTAAAAATACTGCAGTTGAGTTAGCGAAGAAAGGAAATGAGGTTTACCGCCCTACACTAACAGGCTTGGGCGAGCGTTATCATTTAGCAGATACCTCTATTCGATTGCAAACTCATGTCAATGATGTTGTAAATACGATTCTGTTTGAAGATCTTCATGATATTATACTGGTGGGACATAGTTATGGTGGTATGGTAATTACGGCTGTGGCCGATAGTCTTCCGGATAGAATACGTAAATTGGTTTACTTGGATGCTATACTTCCAGAGGATCAGCAATCCGTAATAAACTTAATGGGGAAATCTACTGCAGCAAATGGGCTGTTAAAATTAGAAAAGGATGGTTATATTTTTCCTTTCTGGGTGAAGGACGTTAAGAAGCTTCCTAGAGATGTCCCCCACCCGCTAAAAACAATGACAGATAAGATTAATTTAAAAAATCCGAAACGACTTATGATCCCAAGTACATACATTTTGACTTATACGGATGGTACAGCAATTGAGGAGGACGATTTTTACCCGTTTTATAAGAAAGCTAAAACCATGGGTTTTAAAACAATCGAATTTGTTGGAGATCATAATCCACAAATAAAAAGGTTGAAAGAATTAGTAGATTTGTTGGAACAGGAATAATAAATAAGCAATAAATAGTTCAATGACGCAAGAGGAATTAATAAAAGAGTTAAGTAAGCCTGAAGTAATTTATACCGCTATGGGTATTGTGGCTATACGTATTATTGTATGGCTTTTATTTGCAAATACAATTCGAAAGACCTTAAAATTGGTCGCTAAAGAAAATAGATTAATGACGCCTAACCAATCCTGGTTAGCTGCCATTCCGCTGGTTAATATTTATTGGAATTTTCAGGTTGCTTCGCGTCTAAGGGATTCTTTGATCAATGAATTTTATGATCGGAAAATAGCTGTGGAAGAAAACCCTACGTTTAGGAAAGGATCGCTATATGCATGGATTTACTTGGCCACAAATATTCCACTCCCACTTTCCTTTTCCGGTGTACTGATCATTATGCATTTTGTGACCTTGGCTAATTATTGGTTTGAAATTAACGCGAATAGAAGAATTTTGGAAGAACATAATAAATTTAGAGAAAAGGAGGTAATTGTAGACCATGAAAATTAAAGAAGTCATTGATTATTTGGAGCAATTGGCTCCTTTAGATTTGCAGGAGTCTTATGATAATGCTGGGCTTATTGTGGGCGACGCCAATAGAGAGATTACAAAAGTGCTCATTTCTTTGGACTGCACAGAAGCTGTTGTAAAAGAGGCCATTGATAAAGGATGTAATTTAATTATTTCGCATCATCCTATTGTTTTTAAGGGCTTAAAAAAATTTAATGGAAAAAATTATGTGGAGCGTACGGTTATTAAAGCAATTGAACATAAAGTTGCATTATATGCCATTCATACAAATCTCGACAATGTTACCGGTGGAGTGAACACGAAAATTGCCGATAAATTGGGATTAGAAAATCAGGCTATACTGGAATCTAAAACAGATGTATTGCGAAAAATGGTCGTTTTTGTACCAAGGAGTCATGTTGAAGATGTCCGACAGGCATTGTTTGATGCGGGTGCAGGTAAAATCGGAAAACACTATGATCAATGTAGTTTTAATACGGCAGGTTATGGTAGTTTTAGACCTTTAAAAGGGGCCGATCCTACCATTGGAGAGATTGATGTTCAAGAGCGTGTAGAGGAAACACGAATTGAGGTTATCTACCTGAAATCTAATGAAAGGAAGTTACTTTTAGCACTCTATGAAGCTCATCCCTATGAGGAAGTAGCTTATGATTTGTTTGATATTCAAAATACGGCCACTGAAATTGGTGCTGGAATGATTGGAAATTTGGCTGAACCAATGGCTGAATTGGAATTTTTAGCTTATCTTAAGGACAAACTGAGGTTGAATGTCATTCGTCATACAGCCTTATTAGATAAAAAAGTTAGTCGTGTAGCTGTCTGTGGTGGCTCGGGTGGATTTTTACTTGGTGCAGCCAAACGTTCTGGCGCTGATTTTTTTGTTACAGCAGACTATAAATATCATGAATTTTTTGATGCTGAAGGTGAAATAGTGATTGCAGATACGGGACATTTTGAGAGCGAACAATTTACGCAAGAATTATTGTACGACATTATTACGAAAAAATTTCCTAACTTTGCAACCTTAACAACAGAAATAGATACAAATCCTATAAAATACTACAGTTGATGGAACAAACCGTAGAACAAAAATTGAAAGCATTATGGCTTTTACAAGCCATACATACTAAAATAGACAAAATTCGCCAAGTTCGTGGTGAATTGCCTATGGAAGTTGCAGATCTTGAAGATGAGATTGCGGGTTTAGAAACTCGTATTGAGAAGATCAGAATAGACTTAGACGATTTAGAAGATTCGATCGTTAAGCGTAAAAACATGATTAAGGATGCCCAAGCTGCTATCAAAAAATATGAGTCGCAGTTAAATGAGGTAAAAAATAATCGTGAATACGACGCTATTTCGAAAGAAATCGAAATTCAAGGTCTTGAGATTCAGGTTTGTGAAAAAAGAATTAAAGAAGCAGAATTCGAAATTCGCAACAAGACAGAAAACTACGATACTACTGTAGGTAATCTTGAGTATAGCAAAAACGAGCTTGAGGGAAAAAAGAAAGAATTGGAAACAATTACTTCTGAAACTCAAAAGGAAGAAGATGCATTATTGGCTAAAGCTGCTGAGGCCGAGGCTAATATCGAAGAACGCTTAGTAAAGGTATATTACCGTTTACGTAACTCGTTCAAAAACGGACTTGCTGTTGTTTCGATTGATCGCGATAGCTGTTCAGGATGTCATAATAAGATTCCTGCTCAAATGCAATCAGAAATACGTCAACGTAAGAAAATCATCATTTGTGAGCACTGTGGTCGCGTTTTGGTCGATGAAGGAATTGTGTTAGAAATCGAACAAGAATACGGTTTCTAATCTTCAATAGCTAAAGAAAAGTCCTGCTGAAAGCGGGACTTTTTTTTTGTCATATTTTTTATGCAACTTTGTGGATATACTAACTAGGTCCACTTTACAAAAGTGTAGTTTTGTGTGTGGTAAATTTAACCGTTAAACGTTTATGAATAAAACTCATTTCAAGTTATTTGCTGCCTTTTTGCTCGGGACATCCTTTCTGCAAACAAAAGCGCAAGAAACCCTATTACTTCGAAACCCAAGTATCAGCGCCAACAATATCGCTTTTGTGTATGGTGGTGATATTTGGATTGCCGACAAAAACGGAGCTAATCCGAGACGCCTTACAACAAATCCAGGGGTGGAACAGAATCCAATGTTTTCTCCAGACGGCAAGAAAGTAGCATTCACAGGAAATTATGATGGAAATACAGACGTATATGTAATCCCTGTAACGGGTGGAGAGCCAAAACGTATCACTTATCATCCCTCTTCGGACGTATTGCGCGGATGGCTCAATAATGATGAAGTATATTATACTACATCTCGTGATTTCACCTATGCTTTAAGTCCACGATTATACAGTTCCAATATTCAAATGTCGGGAATGGACAAGGCGCTCATTATGCCTGAGGCTACTCAGGGAAGCCCTTCTGCCGATGGTCGTTATTGGGCTTACATCAAGAATACTGACCCTACTGAAAGGGATCGAGTAGCCTTTAAGCGTTACCGGGGTGGTGGTATGCCAACCATTTGGATCTTTGACACCAAAACAAAAGAAATCGAGACTATTCCGAATGTTAAAAGTAATGATGTTAAGCCATTATGGTTGGGAACGAAGGTTTATTTCCTATCTGACCGCGATAAAATTGTCAATATTTTTAGCTACGACACCAAAACTAAAAAGGTTGAAAAACTAACAGATTTCAAAGATTATGATGTACGTTCCTTGAATGGGAATGGTAACGACTTGATTTTTGAATATGCTGGAGTATTGAATACACTGAATCTAAACGGAAATAAAATTACTCCTTTGCACATCACTGTGAATACAGATGTCATGTACAAAAGACCTTATTATAAAGATATCAAGGACGATATACGTTATGCTACATTATCTCCTACGGGTCAGCGAGCGTTATTTGAAGCACGTGGGGAGATCTTTACGGTACCAAAGGAAAAAGGAGAAGCTCGAAATTTATCTAATTCACCAGGTTCGCATGAACGTTTTCCAGATTGGTCTCCTAACGGTAAATGGGTTTCATATATCTCAGATAAAAATGGATCCTATCAGTTGGTACTGATGGATCAGTTCGGAAAAGATCAGCCCTTATACTTTAATTTAGGGGAAACCAATTTCTATTTTGAACCGACTTGGTCGCCAGATTCAAAGAAGCTTTTTTACAATGACGCGCATCTTAATCTGTATTATATTGATATTGCTTCCAAGACTGTTGTCAAAGTTGCCGATGACAAATTAAGTGGTCAAACCGGGCGTGTATCCAATCATTTCCAACCAAGCTGGTCTCCAGATTCAAAATGGATATCCTTTATACGTACACTGGAAAACGGTGCACCTGCTGTGTTCATGTATAACTTAGATACAAAGAAAACTCAGCAAATTACGGATGGTATGAGCTCTGCCCGCAGTACTGCATTTTCGCAAGATGGTAAATATTTATTTTTTACGGCGAGTACAAATACAGGTTTAACAAATTCTGGTTTACATATGTCCGCTGTACAGCGTAACGTAGATTATGCAGTCTATGCTTTTATCCTGTCGAGCAAAACACCATCATTCTTTAAAAACGATAGTGATGATGAGCAAATCCGTGAAGATAAAGCTGATAAAAAGGAAGAGGGAGAGAATAATAAAAAAGAACGTGTAAAAGAGAATGATAAAAAAGCTCCGAAAAAGGATAAGAAGGAAGAGTCAGTTGCAAGCAAGCCGGTTGACAAATCTATTCAGGTAGACTTTGATCGTATAGAGAATCGAATTGTTGCCCTCCCTTTGCCAGCCGGTCCTTACTGGAATTTAAATGGTTTGGTTCCGAATCAATTGACTTATCAACGTGGAGGAACAATCGGTGCATATGATTTTAAGGATCTTGAAAATAAAACTTTAGTGGAGAATGCACGTAGTTTTGTTATTAGTGCTGATGGTAAAAAGATGTTATATCAAACGGGAAATGGGTTCAATATTGTAACAGCTGGGCAAAAAGTAGCCTCTCCTACTGCTGGCGAGGTTAAGCTAGGTGGAATTCAGCAATTGGTGGATCCCGCAGCCGAATGGAAACAAGTATTCAATGAAGTTTGGTCAATGCAAAAAGACTATTTCTATGTAGAAAATATGCATGGTGCTGACTGGAAAGCGATGAAAACCAAATATGAAAAATTCTTGCCTTTTGTAAACCATCGTTCTGATCTTGGTTATTTATTGAACGAAATGATGGGAGAAATGGTCGTGGGACACAATTATATCTATCCAGGAGATCAACCTTCCACGCCATCAGTTTCAGTTGGTGTGTTGGGAGCAGATTATACGCTAAAGAATGGTTATTATCAGATCGCCAAATTGTTTACGCGTCTTGAATGGAATCCATCGTTCAAAGCCCCATTGGCTGAACCGGGATTAAACATAAAAGAAGGAGATTATATTGTTGCAGTTAATGGTACTGAATTGACTGAAGATAAGGATATTTATAGCCTATTCGACAACACTGTTGGTAAACAAGTTACGTTGAAGGTCAATTCAAAACCTTCTTTGGTAGGCGCACGAGAAGTAATCGTTAAACCGATCTCGTTTAGTGATGAAATGAACTTGCGTAACATGGAATGGGTCGAAAGGAACCGTAAAAAAGTAAATGAATTGAGCAATGGGCAAATAGCTTATGTGTACATGCCGAATACCGGTCCTGAAGGGTATACCTATTTCAATCGGTATTACTTCGCTCAGATGGATAAAAAGGCTCTTCTAATGGACGAAAGGAACAACGGTGGTGGTTGGGTTGCCGATTACGTGATTGATCTCTTATCTCGCGAGTTAATCGCTGGCTGGGGAATTCGTGATGGAAAAGGATTTACGACTCCAGGAAATGGCATTTATGGACCAAAAGCCATGATTATTAATGAAAATGCAGGCTCAGGTGGGGATATGATGCCTTATATGTTCCGTTTTAAAGGACTTGGTAAATTGGTCGGTCGTACAACAATGGGGATTTTGGTTGGCATAAGCGGTTACCCTCCTTTGTTGGATGGAGGCCGTATTACTTCACCAAACTTCGGTGTTTATGACCTAAAAGGAAATTGGATTATCGAAAATGAAGGGGTCGCTCCTGATGTATTTATCGAACAATTACCAAAAGATCTTTTGGAAGGCCGAGATCCACAGCTTGAAAGAACGGTGAAAATATTGTTGGAAGAAATGAAAACATATCCGTATAAAAATCTGCAGAAACCTGCAGACCCAATTCGAGTGAATTAGGATAATCTATATTAAAAAAAGGCTTTGGATTTTTCCAAAGCCTTTTTTTTGATCATATATGCTGTGTCAAATGTATTCATATTCGGGATGATCGAATACCTCTGTTGGAGTTTTTACTGTATTTGGATGATATCGCGCGTTGCCATTCGGCTAGTACAAACTAGACGGCAGAATTAGAATGAACGCGACAATTTTAAAAAATCTTGCTTTTATTGCTATCTTTAACTGATATTTAATAGCTATGTTTCCTGAACAAACACCCCATCCGTTTCAATCTTTGTTACGATTGATCTTAATGGTTATCGGTTTTACCATTCTTTCGCAGATTATTGCTATTCTGATTATTGCAAGTTATTATACATACACCAGGCAGGTCTTCTCACTGGAATCCTTAATGAATGGATCGGCCAATGAGATGCGCTTTATGTTGTTAATGAGCAGCTTGGGATCTTTTGTGGTACCGGCTTATCTGATGAATACACGCGAAGGACATGGCGTCACTTATTTTAAACTGAAAAAATGGCCTAGTGGAATGCAGTTTGGTTATATATTTTTGGCAATGCTTTCTTTTATGCCTTTGATGAGTCTGATCGGTCACTGGAATGAATCCTTACAATTGCCCGAGAGTATGCAATCGTTGCAGCATTGGATGGAGCGGAGTGAAAAGGAATCGGGTGATTTAATCAAGGGCATAATTATGGAGTCGAGTATATCCGGCTTTTTGTATAATATTGTTGTACTCGCCTTAATTCCGGCCATAGGTGAAGAATTGCTGTTTCGTGGTATTTTGCAAAAAATAATAGGAAGATGGTTGAGCAATCAGCATGTAGTTATATGGCTCGTTGCTATTATCTTCAGTGCAATACACCTGCAATTTTTTGGTTTTGTTCCCCGCATGTTATTGGGGGCTTTTTTTGGCTATCTTTATATATGGAGCAAAAACATCATATTGCCCATCTTTGGGCACTTTGTCAATAATGCCGGAGCCACAATTGGAGCATTTTATTACGTAAGACAGGGAAAGAGTTATGATGAACTCAATGCATTTGAGTTACAATCTTGGTGGATATATCTTGTAGCCTTCATTTTTACTCTTATTTTTGTATTCTTATTTTATCGATCAACGCAAAAAGAAAACAATGGAGAACGATTGGAAAAAAATTAAAACATATACAAATGCTATTCAAGCCGAGATAGTCAAACAAATGTTGGAAGAGAATGGTATTCCGGCTGTCGCGTTGAATAAACAAGATTCTTCTTATCTGTTTGGGAAAATTGAACTTTATGTCAGCGAAGGATCTATCGAAGCAGCCGAAAGGTTAATTGAGGAATCGGAAGGGGATTTTAGTTTATGAAAACAAGAGCAATAACCGGAGTAATCTTTGTGGCTGTTATGATAGCGGCTACTCTTTTGGGAGCTTATGTTTATTCCATCTTTTTTACCTTGCTAAGTACATGGTGTCTTTATGAATTCTATGGAATAGTTTCATCCGAAGAACGCGCTCCAAATAAAGTGATTGGTATCGCCCTGGCCATGGTACTGTTTGTTTTGGGATCCTTAATTTCGATGGATCTGCTTGCGGTAAAATTTTTAGCACTGATTATTCCGTTTATAAGTGTGACTTATATTATTTCACTGTTTCAGAAGAGAGCTTTTCCTTTTAATGATATTGCCTATACTTTTTTGGGAATAGCTTATGTTACATTACCCTTTTTCCTATTTTCCAAATTAGGGTTTATGCAAGGTGCTTTTAACCATGTGCTGCCCTTAGGTTTTTTGATCTTATTGTGGACAAACGATACAGGGGCATATCTCGCTGGACGAAGCTTCGGGAAACGTAAACTATTCGAACGGATCTCACCAAAGAAAACATGGGAAGGTTTTTTCGGTGGATTGATTTTGGCAATTGTTGCTGCAGTGAATCTAGAGAAGTATTTTGGTTATCTACCACTCTGGCAATGGGTAAGTATAGCGGCTATTATCAGTATTGTTGGAACATTGGGAGACTTAGCTGAGTCGATGTTAAAGCGTAGCTTGCACGTAAAAGATTCCGGAAATATATTGCCCGGACATGGTGGTTTTTTAGATAGATTTGATGGATTGTTATTAGCGGCACCTATGGTCTATGTTTTCTTAATTTTAATCAATTGATTGTATTATGAGTCACATTCAAAAATCTACATTTGATTTTTTAACGGAATTGAAAGCCAATAATTCTCGGGAATGGTTTGCCGATAACAGAGCTAATTATGAAGCTGCATTGGCCGATGTGAGAAATTTTTTGACAGATTTAATTGCCGCTTTGAGCGAGTTTGACCCTAAAATCAATACTTCCATACAAGCAAGTAAATGTTTGTTTCGGATTTACCGTGATACACGCTTTTCAAATGATAAAACACCTTATAAAAGTTGGTTTGGGGCAGGAATTTCAGTTGATGGAAGAAAGTTGCAGGGACCAGAGTACTATATTCATATTGGAGCAGAAAATTCATTTATTGCCTGTGGGTATTGGCGTCCAGAAAAGCAACATTTAGAGGCAATAAGACAAGAAATTGATTACAGCGGTAATAAATTGGATGAAATTTTAAAAACAGTATTGACAGGCGGTAATATTGCACTTTTCAAAGAAGATTTACTGAAGCGTGCCCCTGCGGGCTATAGTGAGGATAATCCTTTTATTGACTTTATCAAATTGAAAAGTTTTGTGTTGGATAGATCTTTAACTATTAAGGATTTATCTGCAAAAAATGCGTTAGATAATATCGTGGCTTCCTATAAAAGTATGCTTCCTTTTAAAGAGTTTTTACAAGAAGCCATCGATACGGACTAATTATTCCGGTAAGCTGATTTTGCCCATGCAGACAGCGGGCGAATCTTTAATTTGCGCTACATTGGATTTGTTGCCTACCAAAGTTTCATTTGCTAACAAAGCAAATAGGACGGCCTCTTTTGCATCTGGATTGATACCTAATGTTGCAAAGCTTTCAACTTTACAGGTAGGTAAGCTCCTTTTGATGTAATCAAACAGCAATGGATTGTGCAGTCCACCACCACTTATATATACAGCCACATCAGATAGTCCTTCTGACTGCTTTCGGATGCCGTTGACCATCGCAAGAGCCGCAAAGCGATTGAGGGTCGCCATGACGTTTTCATGTGGAATATGAGTTGTTTTCGAACGCTCTTGCGCCTTTTCGAGATAAGCGAGATTAAATAGTTCGGGCCCGGTGGTTTTTGGAAAGGGCAGTGTTAGAAATTCTTCTGTTAATAATTGATTTAATAGCGCATCATTTACTTCTCCCTTTTTGGCCATATAGGCATCTCTATCCATCTCCTGATTAAAATTAGCCTTCATGTATTGGTTCATCATCGTATTGCCTGGACCAAGATCTGTTGCATAGGCTTTCAATTTTGTTTGATGGCTTGGGATAAATGTGAAATTAGAAATACCGCCAATATTCAGTAAGAATCGATTCTCTGTTGCATGCGAGAAAAGTAGATAGTCGCCATACGCCGCCAAAGGTGCCCCTTCCCCTCCCGCAGCAATATGTTTCTGTCTAAAGTCAGAGAGGGTTATGATGCCGGTATTTACGGCAATATGATCTCCATCGCCGATCTGTAAGGTACTATTGGGCCAATTACGGTCTTTGGTCAATGATTGGGGAGCATGGTATACGGTTTGCCCATGGCTGGCTATACAATCAATCTCGCTGCTTGGTATATTCCACTGTTGTAATGCTGTATTGATTAATTTGGCATGTGTGACTCCAATATAAGCATTGAGTCCCGAAAATAATTGTTGGTCGATATTTCGTTTTGCAAAGACTTCACGGACTCGTGCTCTAAAATCATCCTCATAATCCATTGTAGCAAAATTCTCTAGCTGTATTTTTGTTGTTTTACCTGCATTTTCTATGCGGCATACTGCGATATCAAGACCATCCAGGGACGTTCCGGACATCAGGCCAATAATACGACGTTCTTTCTTTTGTGAAATTTGGTAAAGTCTT
Source organism: Sphingobacterium sp. G1-14 (assembly GCF_002196555.1). Taxonomy (NCBI): domain Bacteria; kingdom Pseudomonadati; phylum Bacteroidota; class Sphingobacteriia; order Sphingobacteriales; family Sphingobacteriaceae; genus Sphingobacterium; species Sphingobacterium sp. G1-14. The sequence goes on along the minus strand of NZ_CP021381.1, from coordinate 6,296,707 downwards.
TCGATTTGAGGATTCATAGCTTAAAAATAAACACAAAAATGTTATGATGAATATCATTTTTGACAATTAAAGATATTTTGTAACTTCACGGCATTAAAAATCAAAAAATTAAATACAATGAATTTTCCAGCAGAATTGAAATACACCAAAGATCACGAATGGATTCGTGTTGAAGGTGATGAAGCAGTTGTAGGGATTACCGATTTCGCTCAACGTGAATTGGGTGACATCGTTTTTGTTGACATAAACACTGTAGGTGAGGAAGTTGCCGCTAATGAAGTTTTCGGTACAATTGAAGCTGTAAAAACAGTTTCTGATCTATTTTTACCTGTATCAGCTACGATTTTATCGGTTAATGAAGCTATTGATGCATCTCCTGAATTGGTCAATTCTGATCCTTATGGTGAAGGTTGGATTGTTCGTATTAAATTGAACAATGTTGCTGATGTAGATGCTTTGTTATCTGCTGATCAATACAAAGAAGAGATCAACGCATAAATTTGATATATAACAAAAAAATAGGGGCCTATTGGCCCCTATTTTTTTTGCTATAGTCGTTTATTGACTTTTTAATGTGGTCTTTATTTTTGCTTCAGGCATATCCACGGCACTTGTCATTTCTGTTATCTTGGTAAGGCAGGTGTTTTTATCCAGGACATAGAACCCCTGTACGTTGCCTACCTGATTTGCATCCGGGCCGAACATTTTTCCTTCAACATTTACTTTATAGCCTAGCTCATTTGCTTCTATTAAAGTCATTGTGCTCTCCACCGAAATGCCTGAATCATCAGATTCCGTTTTGGATGTCCATGAGTCACCGATTTTAACAGGCTGTTCAGGTAATACTGTACTTATATTTTCGAACATACTTTTATCAAACGGCATGTTAATACCCTCAGGTAACTTGATGTCAGAAGATTTGCCAAGTTGATCAACATTAAAGCTAATGCTATTTTCTAGCAATTTGCCTAAGGTAGCATGCATCTGTTTGGAAAACTCATTGGCTTCGGGGTTTTTCGAGTCGTAGGACATGTCCATTCCCGCCATATTCATTTTCATGTTTATTCCGGTATATTTAAGGTCAAACGCGAAGATATTGTCTTTTTTCGTTGTATTGGTGATATCAAAGCCCATATTAAGGTCTGTAACCATTTTTTGGCCAGCAGCGTCAATATCCATTGTCATCACAAGGTTTTGCGATATTTTTTTCCCCGAATCGGGATTTACACGTAGTGTGTATTTCTTTTGTGCGGAAGCAGATATCACTAGAAATACAAATACGGCCATCAAAGAGGCAATTCTTAATTTTTTCATATATGGAATTTTAATTTTTTTAATAAGCAACAATCGGCCAGCTTAAATATAAAAAAAAATCCCTTTTACAGGGTAAAAGGGATTTTAATTTTTTAAGAATGTAATTCGTATTACTTCTTGATATAAGATACTTCTTTCACAGCTTTAACAACTTTCTCAACGCTAGGTAAAGCAGCTTCGATCAATGTTGGAGCATAAGGAAGAGGTACATCTGCACAATTTACGCGGATAACAGGGGCATCTAAATAATCAAATGCGTTACGTTGTACATTGAATGCTAAATCCGTCGAAATAGACGCCAATGGCCATGCTTCTTCCACGATTACCAAACGGTTTGTTTTCTTAACAGACGCGATGATTGTAGGGTAATCAATAGGACGTACCGAACGCAAGTCAATTAATTCAACGCTGATACCTTCTTTTTTCAATTCTTCAACTGCAGGAATGACAACGCGAGGAAGCATTTTACCAAAAGACACAACAGTTACATCTGTACCTTCTTGGATAATATTAGCTTTTCCGATTTCCAAGTAATATTCTTCTTCAGGAACTTGTCCTTTATCACCATACATTACCTCAGATTCCATGAAGATAACAGGATCTGGATCGATAATAGCTGATTTCAATAAACCTTTAGCTTCATATGGGTTCGAAGGAACCACAACTTTTAAACCTGGTGTATTTGCAAACCAGTTCTCAAAGTTTTGAGAGTGTTGTGCTGCAAGCTGACCCGCATTTCCTGTAGGACCACGGAAGACCATCGGAATAGAGAACTGTCCACCACTCATCGAGTGAATTTTAGCTGCCGCATTGATTACTTGGTCAATTGCAACAAGTGAGAAGTTGAATGTCATGAATTCAACAATTGGCTTCAAACCATTCATTGCAGCACCAACAGCAATACCAGCAAAACCAAGTTCCGCAATAGGTGTATCAATGATACGCTTTGCACCGAATTCATCAAGCATACCCTGACTTACTTTGTAAGCTCCGTTATACTCAGCAACTTCTTCTCCTAATAAAAATATTTTGTCGTCTTTACGCATTTCTTCGTTCATTGCTTCACGAAGTGCTTCTCTGAATTGTATTTCTCTCATCAGTTGTAAAATAGTGTCAATTTTTAGATTACAAATCTACTATTTAAAATTGATATTTTGAAGATTTGAACCCGCTAATTCTATAGTTTTATGTCATTTTTTAATAAGTAAATGACTTTTGTATTAAATTTTTGAATATAAGTTGTTCAGATATTCCAATGTTTTTATAAGTGCCTTATTACTATTAATTATCGCTAACGGAATGTTCCACGTGGCACGGTTCCTTCTTTCCACGTAATTTGAAATACCGCGAATCTCAATCACGGGAATTGTCATTTTATCGGCGGCATAGAAAACGGCAGCTCCTTCCATACTTTCAACAAGACTATTGGGATGCAGTTTTTTAATTTTTTCGATACTTTCTGTGCTACCATGGACTTTGTTTACGGTAATTCCTTCCCCCTGTTGTAGAAAAGGAAGCCTAAGCTCCTTGTCATTCAGTAAACACGAGGTAAATGTAGACCTGCCATAGCCCAATTGATCTATTGGAATAAAATTATGACCGTCTTCCGCACCTAGTTCAACAAATGACTCTGAAACGACCTGAATAACCGAGCCTATTTCAATCGTATGATCCAAACATCCTCCTATCCCGACATTAATAAGGAGATCATATTTTTTTTCGTGCAGCATTCTTCCCAGCTCAAAGCCTGTGGCGACCATGCCTACACCAGTTACTAGGGTATCGCATTGATCGTAATTTGATACCACTTCCAGAAAAGGCTGCAATTCAAATGAAGTAGCCGCAATAATTAATATTTGCATGACGAGCTCGTTTTGGATTGAAAATTACAAATTATCTTGCAAGCGCATCTCTTTTTAACATAAAAATATCATGCTTGCAATGAGTCCTGCTTAGAAACCCGAGCTTGATGTTAATAGCGCGAACTGTTTTTTTGCTATGATCTCCTCTTTTATAATGCTGCACGAACTGTATAGTTTTTGTCCTGATGCTACTGGAAACAATACTAATCGAGCGATATAATAGTTTAAATTAGTTTAGATTTTATATATCCTTAGTTTAGATTTTAGTTAGGGTTACTTTAGGTAAAAGCTATATAAAACCTAAACAAACCCTAACTAAACCCTAACTAAACCCTAACTAAAGGTAAAAGAAAATTGGCCTTAAAAATCAGCATTCGTTGTCGTTCTTTTTAAACAGCGAGTGTTTACACTCCGCTACAAAATTTTATATCAAATCATTCTTGAAAGCGGGTTATGAGTAAGGATAAAGTGCTTAGATTTTTGTCTGTTTGTTCAATAAGAGAGAAAGCACTTCATTATATTACTATATTCTGACGGCATTCCTTAAATTGAGATGTTTTAATTGCACTTAAAGCCTTATCTTTGTATCATTATGGTATTTATAACTCGTCGTGAACGTTTCTGTGCTGCGCACAAGCTCTATCGTGAAGACTGGAGTAAGGAGCAGAATGAGCAGGTATTTGGTCTTTGCTCCAATCCAAATTGGCATGGACATAATTATGATCTTTATGTAACAGTTAAAGGAAAAGTCAACCCGGAGACTGGTTTTTTGATCGATTTAAAGATCATGAAAGAAATAATCAACCGTAGTATCATAGACAAAGTCGATCACCGTAATTTCAATTTAGATGTTGATTTTATGAAAGGAGTCATGGCTTCTACGGAAAATATCGCAATCGAAATATTTAAGATCTTAAAACCGCTGTTTGACGAACAGGGTGTGATCTTGCATAGTGTCCGTTTGCATGAAACAGAAAATAATTACGTCGAATATTTTGGCGATTAATCTTTAATACATTTAAATAGTAGAAACTATGAGTCAACACTCATTTGACAACGAAGAGTTGGATGGATATATTAAGATCGACAAATACAATACTGAAAAGGTAGATCGCATCGCTGCTCATTATACAGATATATTGGAATGTCTGGGGGAAGATCCAAAACGCGAAGGTTTAGTGAAAACACCAGAACGTGTTGCAAAGGCACTGCAATTTCTGACACATGGCTATGATATCGATGCTGCGGAGGTATTACGTGGTGCTATGTTTGAGGAAGACTATAGTCAAATGGTCGTCGTTAAGGATATTGAAGTATATTCTCTTTGTGAGCACCATATGTTACCTTTCTTTGGTAAAGCCCATATTGCATATATTCCAAATGGCCATATTGTAGGTTTAAGCAAGATACCACGTGTCGTTGATATTTTTGCGCGTCGTCTGCAGGTTCAGGAACGTCTCACCAATGAGATCAGAGATTGTATTCAAGAAACTTTAGGCGCTCGTGGAGTAGCTGTGGTTATGGAATGCAAGCACATGTGTATGGCGATGCGTGGAGTTCAGAAACAGAATTCCGTAACGACTACTTCTGCATTTACTGGAGCATTCCAAAATGATGTGACAAGATCCGAATTTTTACGCTTGATCACTGCTGATCTTGCTTAGTATATTTGTTGTTTAATAATAAAAAAGCCCCCCTAAAAGATCATCTTTTAGGGGGGCTTTTTTTTGATGAAATTTGGAAACAAAATAGAAAATCAAAAAATGGCAATATGGCTTTTTTATGCATCTGACGCGATTTCCGAAAAATGCTCTTTACAAAAGGATAATTGTATTTTGCTGATATTCAGCTTTTTGTAAAAAAAAGTTTTTATCATAAAAATGTTTTTTGGTACCTTTGTGGTTATGGAAATTGTTGCCGACGATTTAGAGTCCTATTTGGAACATACTACAGACGAGGAAAATTCGTTACTGAAAAGGGTAAATCGGGAGACATATTTGAAGGAAACAATGCCCCATATGTTATCTGGACACTACCAGGGAAGAGTTCTTTCTTTATTGAGTAAATTGGTTGCTCCGAAACGTATCTTGGAGATAGGAACGTTTACGGGATACGCAACGTTGTGTCTCGCAGAAGGGCTGCAGGAAGATGGGATATTACATACTATCGATATCAATGCAGAGCAACAAGAACGCGTCCAAGGTTATTTTGATGAATCGGCATTTGCTGATAAAATCAACTATCATATTGGAGATGCAGCGGTAATACTACCTACATTAGATGAAACATTTGATCTGGTATTTATCGACGCGGACAAAAAGAGAAATTTATATTATTTCGAAACGATAATAAATCAAGTTCCGTCTGGGGGACTTATTTTGATTGACAATGTCTTATGGAAAGGTAAGGTGTTAGATTCAAAACCAGACAACCAAACAAAGCAGATCATTGATTTGAATGCACGTTTAGCTCAGGACAAGCGCGTAGAAAAGGTAATATTACCGATTCGAGACGGACTTTTTGCCTTACGCAAGAAGTAATTTGTGAACTAAAACATTCTTCATGAATTTAAAACAATTAAAAAGCTTTGTACTGTTACTAGCTTTGGGAACTTTTGGATTAACAAAAGTTTCAGCTCAAAGTAATGCGGCATATGTCGATAAGTACAGTCCAATAGCAAAAGAAATGATGGAGGAACACGGTGTTCCAGCATCGGTTATCTTAGCCATCGCTATGCATGAAAGCGGAAATGGTGGTAGCAGGGTAGCAAAAAATTTGAATAACCATTTTGGTGTCAAAGGAAAAAACAACAGTACCGTTATTCGGTCAGCTTACAAAGGTTATCGGTCTGTCATGGACTCGTATGATGATTTTGTAGGAATAGTAAAAAGAAAAAAGACTACTCAAAGTCTTTTTGAAAAACATCCTGGTGAAAAATACGAAGCTTGGGTAAAAGCGATTGCTCGTTCGGGTTACTCGACGAGTAAAGGTTGGACAGCAAAAGTACTCGCTACTATTAGACAATATCATTTGGATATGTTTGATAATGATGCTAAGCAAAATAGATTCTCGTCAACAAAAAAATAAGCGCGATAGTATTGCATGAAGAAGTTTTTTTATGGCATGTTTGTATTCATGATGTTGATTACATCATGTTCAAGCCGGAGAGGCACAATATCCTCCTCTAAATCTGGCTCCAATTCAAAAACTTCTTCATCCTCTTCTGTGGGACGACCGACCATGGCTGGCAACGACTATATTGCTCATTACAAAGATGTGGCCGTTGCAGAAATGAATAAATATGGTATTCCTGCGAGTATTAAACTTGCTCAGGCTTTACTGGAATCCGGTAATGGTAACAGTTATCTTGCGCGTGAGGCTAATAATCATTTCGGTATTAAATGTGGCGGAGTTTGGAAAGGAAAATCCGTGACTCGTCCCGATGATAATATCAATGACTGCTTTCGTGTTTATGAAAATCCCGAACAATCTTTTCGGGATCACTCAGAGTTTCTGTTACGACCGCGATATGCGGCACTCTTTAAGTTGAATAAGAACGACTATAAAGGCTGGGCCAAAGGCTTGAAAGCGGCTGGATACGCCACCAATCCGCGTTATCCTGAATTGCTGATCGAAATGATCGAAAGATATCATCTTGATCAATACGATCGCGGTGAATCGCCACGTGAAAAGGTTGTACGTGAAGAGACTGTTCAGGTCGAGATCGTGCAGAATGTACAAGAAACCCCTCCTACCGTCGTAAAGACAGAAGAAATCAAGAGCCCGGTAGCTATGCGTATTCATGAGGTTAAAGCGCAGGATACGTTATATTCGCTCAGTAAGCTGTACAATGTATCCGTTGATCAGATCAAATCCCTAAACGGTCTTACCGATGATGCGCTATCTTTAGGGCAGCTATTGGTTATATCTAAATAGTTACGCTTTAAAAGATGTTAAATATTTCGCTTTTGTACAGCGATATAGTAGTTTTACGAAAGTGATACTATTGCGATATATTTTTCTACTTATTGCCCTTGTGGGCTTTACCTCTCCACTTTTTTGCCAAGATAAAAAAGTCGAGGGTATCGTTTTTGATAAAAATACCAAACAACGTATTGGAAATGTAAGGCTGGCCAACTTACGTACTGGCGAGGTCAATTATAATACTATTAAAGGAGAATTTGTCTTTAATGCACAACTAGGAGATCATATTGTTGCGATATGTAAAGGCTATTTTTCAGATACTCTTCAGGTGGATAACCGCGGATTGTTGCTGTTTCATTTGGTACGTGAATCGTTTTATATTGATGAAGTTCAGGTTTTTGCACGCAAGACACCGGAAGAGATTCTGAAAAAAGCAAAAGAGGATTATGAGAAAGCGTATCGTCTTGCGGGTTATGGTGATGTATTTTCTGTTGGCCCCAATGGTGCTGGATTAAGCATCAATTCGATCTATAGTTTATTTAGCAAGGAGGCTAAGAGAGCACGTCGACTAACTAAAACCATTGAAAACGATTATAAGGAAAATGTGATCGATTACAAATTTACGAAAGAGCTTATCAGTAAGATTACAGGATTAAATAGCGAAGAGGCTGAACGATTTAGAAGGATATTTAGACCCTCCTATTTCTTTATTCTCTCAGCGAGTGATTATGAACTGGTGAATTATATCAAAGATTGTTATTCACGGTATCAATTGAACCCTTCGCAATATTTTATTGAGCCTTTTCCAACAATTAATTATAAATTAGTACCGTAAACAAAAAATAGACGTTTTCAGAATGAAGTTATTCAATTTTGTCGGCATGGCTCTGCTTTGCCTTTCTATTACCAGCTTAAAAGCACAAGATCTGAAAGATCTTCGAGCAAAACCAGATACCGTAATTTCTGTACAGAAAGAGCAACCATTAAATATTAAAACGATTCGTCCTATAGTTCCAAAACTAAATTTAGAGGTAGACTATTGGAAACATTGGACAAAATTCGGGATCAATTTAAACCAGGCGTCATTTAATGATAATTGGAAAGGTGGGGGTGTTGGTTCTATTGCTGTAGGATTGAATGCGAATCATAAATCGGATTATACGAAGGACAATTTCAATTTTGTGACCGAAGTTGATTTACGTTATGGAAAGATAAAGAATACCAATAATATTGCGAAGAAGAATAATGACCGTATATTTTGGGATAATAAGCTTTCTTATAAATTGTCTGCCAATTGGGCATTGTTTACGTCGGTGACATTTGAGTCACAATTTGATGCGGGTTATAAGTATAAAACGGTTAACGGCAGAGATACAATAGACTATATTGAGAATGCTTTCATGGCACCAGCTTATCTGACAGAATCTTTCGGTCTTGAGTATAAGCCTAGTAACGAATTTTCCTTGCGTTTTGGTACGGGTACTGCACGTCAAACTTTTATCTTGGATGAACGTGTTAAGCCTCGTTCTGGAGAAGGTTTCTTTGAGAAATATGGCTATTATAGAGATCCTAACAATCCAAGTGCGGGTACTGGTGAACGATTTGGTGTAAAGGAAGACCGCTCTTTTGCCAATGCACTGGCATTTCAGCTAACAGGTAACCTGGACAAAAACTTCACAGATAAACTGAATGTAAAGGCTCGTTATAACCTTTTTGCTGACTACGAGAAACTTTCCAACCCTACACACCGTTTGGATGTAACTGTAACAGCAAAAGTCACGAGAGTCATCAATGTGAACTTAAATGGTATCATGATCTACGATCCAGATGTTATTTCAAGAGTGCAGTTGAGTCAGTCGTTGGCGATGGGTATAGTCTATAGTTTACCAAAATAATGTTTAGGCCTGTGTCAATAGGGATATTGCTTTGTTCACTGCTGTCTTTGGCAAGCTGCAAGTCGAAGATACAGCCGGTGGTTGCAAAGCCGCTAGTTGCGTCATTTGCTTCTGCATTGGTTGTGGAAGAAAAGGTCGAAGCTAAGCCAGATACCAATTTATTGACACCGGAGGAAAGAAAGGTTGTTTTTTTACAGAAGTCTGGAAACCATCCTTATTGGCGCCAAGAGGAAGCCATACATTATGATGTTCGTAAACCTAACTATGTCATTATTCATCATACAGCACAAGATAGTATTGGGCAGACAATCAAAACCTTTCAGATTCCAAGAACTAAAGTGAGTTCACATTATGTCATTGGCCGGAATGGGGAGATTATACAAATGTTGAACGATTATGTTCGGTCTTGGCATGCAGGGGTGGCAAAATGGGGTTCTATTGTCGACATGAACTCCTGTTCTATTGGTATAGAATTGGATAATAATGGTAGGGAGCCTTTTCCTGAGGCACAAATTAATTCATTGATGACTGTGCTTGATACCTTGAAATCGCGTTATTTAATTCCAGCAAATAATTTTATTGGCCATGCTGATATCGCTCCATCACGCAAGAATGATCCAAGCGTTTTTTTCCCGTGGAAAAAGCTTGCAGAACGGGGTTTTGGAATATGGTATGATGAAGGACAGCTTGTGGCCCCTCCTGATAGCTTTAATGCGATAGACGCGCTTAAAATTATTGGTTATGATACGTCCAATCTAAAAGCCGCTATCGTTGCCTTTAAACGAAAATTTGTCGTTCGGGATACAACCCCCGAATTGACCATATATGATAAGAGTGTATTGTACAATATCTATAAAAAATACTGAGCCTGAGCAATCAGGCTTTTTTTTATTCAAGATCCCTTTTGACCTCTATAGGACTAGGTGCTTTCGTCCCCAGTTGTACGATATAGGCGATTAACATGACAGCTAGGCAGCCAATAAGATTTAGCCAGAGAAAAGGAATCTTATTCATCGTCCATACTGCTATCACTATAATTTCGGAAAGAATAGCTGCAAGAAAAACAGCTTTGCCTTGGATTTTCTTCATGTAGAAGGCGACGATAAAAATCCCTAGGATAGTACCATAGAATAGTGAGCCCAAGATATTGACCGCTTCGAGGAGATTACCCAATCTGTTCGCATACAAAGCAACAATAACAGTAAATGTACCCCAGATCAACGTAAATAAACGCGACCACAAAAGGTCTTGTTTTTCAGATGAGTTAGGATTAATAAATCTTTTGTAGATATCAATGGTCGTTGTTGAGGCCAATGAGTTAATAGCACTTGCCGTAGAACCCATGGATGCGAGAAAAATGACCGCTATGAGTAGCCCAATTAGACCCTTTGGGAAGACGCTTGTCACAAAAGAAAGAAAGACATAATTATTGTCATTCGTTTCCGCTGTTGGGTTGTTTTTTTTGATTAAGTCCAAAGTCCCTTCTTTTACGACCTGCATTTTTGCATTAAGTTGACCGAGTGAGGATCGATAATCAGCAATTCTTTTTTCATCGTCGTGATCCAATGCTGTATTAAGCTGCTGAACAACAGATTCACGTGTTTTAAATAGCTCGCTATGCTTTTGTTCGAGAAGCTGGTAGTCAGGAGCATATTTGCTTTCTTTGAGCTTCTTGATCTCGACTTGATTAAAAAAAATGGGCGGCTGATGGAATTGATAATAGGCAAATACCAGAACTCCAATCAACAGGATAGCAAATTGCATAGGGATTTTCAATAGACCATTCATAATTAATCCCATGCGACTTTCTTTGATCGAAGCCCCTGTCAAATAACGACCTACTTGACTTTGGTCGGTCCCGAAGTAGGAAAGCTGTAGGAAAAAACCACCGATTAGTCCTGTCCAAAGCGTATAGTTATTATTGAGATCAAAAGTGAAATCCAATGCATTGGTTTTTCCTGATTTTCCTGCAATATGAAGTGCTTTTGATAATCCAATAGACTCTGGCAACAGATGGATAACTAATATACCTGCTACGAGTAATGATCCAAAGATAATGCTCATTTGAAGCAACTGTGTGTGAGACACGGCTTTGGTTCCTCCATAGGTCGTATAGATAACAACAAAACTTCCTATGGCCAATGTAGTCCATGTTAGATCAATATGAAGGATGGTCGATATAATTAAAGCCGGTGCAAAGATGGTAATACCCGTTGATATTCCCCGCTGTATCAAAAAAAGAATGGCGGTGAGCCCTCTGGTTTTGACATCAAACCGTTTTTCTAGAAATTCGTAGGCTGTAAATACTTTTAGCTTATGAAAAATAGGGACAAATGTAATGCAGAGCACAATCATGGCCAACGGAAGACCAAAGTAGAATTGGACAAAACTCATTCCAGAAGAATAGGCCAGCCCAGGGGCAGATAAGAAAGTAATGGCGCTCGCTTGTGTCGCCATTACCGATAATCCGACATGATACCAAGGTAAAGAACGATTACCTAGAAGATATCCGTCAATATTTTTTATACCCCTACTCTTATAAACGCCATATAGGACAATAAATAAGAGTGTCAGAAATAAAACGATCCAATCTGCTGTACTCATGAATAGTGGTTCGTGAAAATGTACAGAAAAAGGATGAATACGAATAGCCAGATAACGACCAACCAGTAGAAACGCTTCCAGCTATTCATCTTTCTTATCTATCTGAAGGCTTTTGAGGATAAATAACGCTATTAAAAATAGCAGCGATAATCAATCCGCCAATAGCACCTCCAAAGATGCTTAAAAATGTCTCGTTTGCAGTGAATCCAATTAATGCACCAAATACTACAGCAACTAAAAGAATGATTCCTTTTGCTTTGCCAGCATCAATTGTCGTGCAGCTGTTGTCAATCTGATTTTCCATTATTATATTATTTTGATTTTGATAGCAAATTTACGAATAATCTGTAAGCTCCGGGAATCCCGGCAGGCAATTGTCTGAAAAAAGACAAAGATGTATAAACAAATTTACCTTTTCCATATTGAGCAATGAGTAATGAGCCATTATGTAACGGTTCGCCGGGATCTTGCATGGTGATCGGGGTGCGGTACTTTTTATCGATATCTTCCGCAAAGTAGAGTCCCCGCTCCTGCACCCAGTGTTCGAAGTCAGCTTCGCTGATCTTGTTCGGGTAATTAAAAATCGGGTCATTTTTATCGAAATGTACCGTTGCAAGTTCGTCTGTTACACGGCTTCTGCCGATGCTAAAAGGAAAAGGGCCAAAGTTTTTTGAGAACAGTCCATTGTTTACATTGTACTGTTCCAGGACCGTTCCACCCAGGTTCACATACGCAAGTAGTCTGTTTTGGAGCTGTGCAATTTGCTTGTTGACATTGAATATTCGTACACCCAAGATTACAGCATCGTAGCTAGAGAGATCTGCTTTTAATGCCTGTTCGTTACTTAATACATCGACTTTAATACCAATGGCCGCCAGCGACTCCGGAATTAGATCCCCTGCCCCATGGATGTATGCCACTTTCTTTATGTCGTTGATCAGGTTGACATTGCTCATTTTTATAGCGACATCTGGGAAATAAACAATATTAGGTATATGATTGTAATCGATGGATTTTATCTCTTTTAAGTGCTCTTTGTTTGCTAAGAGGAACCCAAGGGTATCAATGGAAGATTTAGAAGCATCTGATGGTTTTATGCTGATCTCTTTGGAAATTGTACGTTCGCCTTTGTCAAAAGATAGGTCAAAAGATGCCGGTGAAACTTCCCAGCCTTGGGGTACATTCGGTCTGACGTTAAACGTGGTTGTGTTTGCTTGTCCGTTTTTCTGAAAAGTCAGATTCACTTTGACAGTGTGGGCATTTTGTGTAAGTGCCAAAAGGCTGGAACTTTTTGCCGTCAACTGTGGGACGATCACAATGGGGACGTAGATTTCGCCACGAACAGGATCGGTATATTTATATTTTATGGGTTGACTGAGTGTGATATTTTCACCATTGATCCGGAGTTGAAATGATACCTCTGGAGCATAGGGGTTTTCTGGATAGCCAGTCAGGTTAAAATCACTGACATTAAATTTGCCTTTTCCATGTGGTTCAATCAACCAGTATGGTTGTGTCGTCCTGTCGGCAGGTATAAGAACCGAGTCTCTTTGTAGCTTGTTTATTTTTAGTGTTTCATGAATGCTTTTTCCATTTATTTGAGTCAGCTCAACCGTTACATTTGGACGCCGAACAATAATGGAATGTTCCACTTTGATCTGATCTTCCAAGGCATAAGATGGATTTTTAGCGATACTTTCGAACCAAATTCCACCACAGGCAAGAATTAGTTTTTCAACCTCATTTTTCTTTTCAGTTTTCCAGTATTCATCATCAATTTGATCCAGTGCTTTGTACAGTTGGATCAATTCAGCAATGATCAATTCGGGCTTATCAATTTGATATGTTTGATTGATGTGATCAATTAAGGACTGAACTTTACTGCCGTTTTGAATTCTTTTCCATGAGGTGTCAACACCATCCAAGAGTGTGTTTTTGGCAGGTGCACCGTCTACATACTCAAAGTATTCGATTGATGAGCCACGTTGGCTTGCTGAACCAAAGCCTTGGCTTTTGTGTGATGAACGGCTGTGTGCGGCAATTTCCCCATAAGAAGCTCCTAGAAGAGAATTGTAATCCCCGATATCTATTTTTAACTGATCTTCACGTGTATTGTTTTGACCTCCGAAGTTAGCTGTATTCCAAAGCAAGCGTTTAGCTTTCCAGGGGCGTACAAATTGAAGTTGCTCTGGAAATTGATTCGGATCAGCAGCAGCTTTAAAGGCTTCATGTGCTAAAATTGCAGACGCTTGATGATGACCATGTCCACCCCTTGGATCTGGAGGAAAACGTGTGATGATGACATCGGGCCTAAATTTGCGGATAATCCATACGGCTTCGCGAAGAACACGCTGTTTATCCCAGAATTCGAAAGTTTCTTCTGGAGTCTTTGAGAATCCAAAATCATATGCTGAGGAAAAGAATTGCTCACCCTTATCGATTTTTCGAGCAGCCAGTAATTCCTGCGTTCGAATCAATCCAAGTTCAATACCTTGTTCTGTTCCGATGAGGTTTTGTCCGCCGTCACCTCGAGTTAGGGATAAATAACCTGTTTTATATTTTTTTTCCTGAGCTAGCCAAGCGATTAGCCGGGTATTTTCATCATCCGGATGTGCCGCAAAATAAAGGACTGAGCCCAACACGTTCAGTTTTTCTAGATTAACTTTAATTTCAGCAGCATTCCACTGTGGATTCTGTGCTTTAACGATTGAAGTTGACAAGATACCAGCCAAAATAATAATAACAGAGAGAAAAGGTCTTCGCATGTTTAAAGATAAAGATTTTGATGAACAACGGATTGTTGGAGATTGTAATTTTATTGACAGTCTTTAAGTAGCGTGTTTATGACGTTGGTTTATTGCTTTGACTTACGGATATTAACCATTAACCTGATTCAACTTAGGTCAATATTTAGCGAAGAGGTAAAGGGATCGATCGTTGAAAGGTAAAACAGAGGTATAAATAAAAAACGGAAATCCCAATCAATTTGGAATTTCCGTTTAACAATTAAAATATTTTTTCCTGAAACGAATTTTTAGAGAATAGTTATTTTGTCGCTTCGCTCCAAGTGGCAACCTTTAACATAGTAAATATATGTAGAAAATATTTAGTTCTGTTAGATTACTTTAATTAGTTTTCCACATTGCTAAATTTTGTCAACATTTTAGCTTTTGGAAAACATATAATATATAGGCGTCATGCGTTTAAGATGCTGCAATACAACGATCTTTAGGGTAAGATAGATTCTCCACTACCTTAAAAAAAATCTGGATTGGTCTAAATCCAATTGCATATTTGTTTGACAAATTTCAATTGATGTTAGTTTTTATGCTTCAAATGCTCAAAAACGACAGGAACAACCTTTAAAGAAAGTTTCACACGAATGCTTTTTTGCAAAGACTATTTATCAATAGCACCTAGAACACGCTTCATAAACATATTTAACGCGTCTTTTTTTGAGTTACCTTCTTTAATTAATTTATCAACCTCTACAGCTCCGTATAGGTTTGAAATCAATTCACCAAGAACGTCAAGTTCTTCATCCTTTAAAGGAGCTTCGGTTAATGCTTCCAGTGTCTCGATTGTTTCCAGGACATAATCTACATCATTCTGCTCGATGAACTCTGTCAAATGCTTAATTACTGGTAGTTTCATTGAATAATTCTACTAATGCGTCTAACTTATTTGTTTGTACCTGATTGACTAATTTACCGTTCTTAAAAGCGGCAAAAGTGGGTAGGTTATTGACATTTGCCAGTTTGCGGGATTCAGGAAATTTTTCTGCATCAGCAATAACAAAAGGTACGCTATCATTTTCGCCAGCCAGTTTTTTGAATTTTGGTTTCATGATTTTGCAGTTACCGCACCAAGTGGCAGAGTACTGAACCATCACAATATCGTTATTGTTTACAATTTCTTGTAAATTATCGTTTTCTAATTCTTGTAACATGATTTTATTATTAAGGTGATTGTTGGAGAAATCAACAGGAGCCGGGAAAAGCTCCTGTTGATAAGACACTGTGGTCTTGTATTGTTAGTGTTTCGCTAAATAATCAGCTACACCTTTTCTATCTGCGTTCATGGCATCTTTACCTTCTTCCCAGTTTGCAGGACACACTTCGCCAAATTTCTGAACGTGAGCGTAAGCGTCGATCAAACGTAAATATTCTTTAACGTTACGGCCCAAAGGCATGTCGTTTACTGATTCATGGAATACACGGCCAGTTTCATCGATCAAGTAAGTTGCTCTATAAGTAACCGCAGAACCTTGAGCCAATGTTCCGTATTCAGGGTGTTCAACTTCTTGAACATCTAAGATTCCCAATATACTTGATAAGTTACGGTTGGTGTCTGCCAAAAGAGGATATTCAACACCTTCAATTCCACCGTTATCTTTTGCTGTGTTTAACCAGGCAAAGTGTACTTCATTTGTATCGCAAGAAGCGCCGATTAAGACTGTATTGCGTTTTTCAAACTCAGCAGCTGCTTCTTGGAAAGCGTGCAATTCAGTAGGACATACGAAAGTGAAATCTTTTGGATACCAAAATAAAAGCACTTTTTTACCTTCTTTAACTGCTTTTTCAAAAATGTTGATTTGTAAATTGTCGCCTAAATAATCAATTGCATCTACTGTAATGCTTGGAAAACTTTTACCTGTGAAACTCATAATATATCTTTCTTTTTTTTGTTGACACAAAGATACAGCAACTCGATGCAAAAAGCGAATTGATTTTACCAATACACTATCGTCAAAATCTATTATGACTAGATTATAACAATAAGTTTTTATTATAATAATGATAACTTGATCTCATGATGAACAGATCATTTGAATGTTTCTTGAAAATAAATGAATTAATACTGCGGTAGTTACAAATTTATGGCCTAAAATAATTGCAGTTTTGCAAATCAAAAGCTACTTTTGCGACGTTCAATTCTAGAACAACACAATGCTGGAGGGGTTCCAGAGCGGTCAAATGGGACGGACTGTAAATCCGTTGCTTCGGCTTCGAAGGTTCGAATCCTTCTCCCTCCACCATTTTTCATTTTCTAAATCCAGTTTATCTTTCAGGTTCTAAATTTGCGTTTGTTCGGGACTATTCCATCGTACATGAAACGGCTTTAATATAGATTTTTTGCTATTGTGGATGTTAATGGCTTTAGTATAACCAGTCTATACAGGGGTTACCTCTCTTTTTGAAAAAAATATAACAGGATTTTAGACTAGCTATTGACTTATATATAAAATAAACCTAAGTTTGGCTTCTGAAAAGGCCCCGTAGTTCAACGGATAGAATAGATGTTTCCTAAACATTTGATAGCAGTTCGATTCTGCTCGGGGCTACTGAGAAAAGCGATGGATTTCCATCGCTTTTTTTGTTTAGTGTTTAATAGTTTTTCTTTTCTTATCAAAATAAATGCGTAATAGAATTGTAAATTTTTAATAGAATGTTTACTTTCGGATCATTATTTACACATACAGCAATTTTACTTTTGGCCTGTAATTCTGTAACATAGATTGAATGGGAAAATTTTTATTATACCAATTTAGAAAGGTATATGCAGCTAATCCTGCTTTTTTTGTTTGTTTTGCCATTTGGATGGCCTTAATGACAGCTATAGTTGTATTTATACCGAAGGGAGATTCATTCCATTTTGTGAATACACGTCATGCATTTTGGGCCGATATTCTTTTTACAATACAGACCTATTTTGGAGATGGTCTTTTTGTTATAGGTGTTTTTATTGCTTACTGCTGTACACAGCAGTGGAATTTTGCTCGAGCTATCCTCGGGACTTATATCTTTTCAGGGCTGATCTGTTGTGTATTGAAAAACCTTTTCGATGCCGATAGACCGGCAACGGTATTTCATGGAGACCCAACATTCCATGTTGTTTCTTGGTTGCGTGTAGCGCACTTTAACTCTTTCCCTTCTGGACATACAACGTCGGCCTTTGCGATGGCAGCTACGTTAGCCATTATCTCAAAAAATAGGGCTTTTGGTATAATTTTATTTGTTCTTGCTGTATTAACGGGCTATTCTCGGGTGTATTTGGGCCAGCATTTTGTAGAAGATGTATGGTTTGGATCGATTTTAGGAACCAGTACAGCTTGTTTTTATTTACTTGCAATGCCTTATGTTTTAAGAAGTAAACGCATGTCATTTGGCCTGAGATTTCTTCAGGTCAAAATCTAAAGTGCAAATTCGGTAAACATGTGCGTTGATAGATTAGGCTACGCGTGTTTCTTTAAATAAAGATAATCGCCCAACCATCACAAACATCAATAGGCCGAAACAGGCAAAAACACCGTAGGAATAGCGTAGGCTAAAAGCTTCAGCAATATATCCAATTAAAGGCGGTCCCATTAAGAAGCCCAGGTAACTGATGCTTGAAACCATGGCTAAGGCTACTCCAGATGGTACATTTTTGTTCTGCCCAGCAATGCTATAGATAGATGGGACGTTACAGGCCACACCCATACCTACCAACATAAAGGCTAGGGTACAGATGATAAATTCGGGGAAGATAACCGATGTCATCATTCCGACGAACATCAGGAGGCCACTGTATTGCAGGGTTCTTTTTCTCCCTAATTTGCGAATGACAGCATCACCAACAAAGCGCCCAGTGGCCATCATAATCATAAAAGACGCGTAGCCAACGACAACAAATTTTTCAGGAGCTTGAACGATCTCTTTGAAATAGACCCCACTCCAGTCAAACATTGCCCCTTCTGTTGCCATGCTGAAAAAGCCGATAATGCCGAGTTGAAGTAAGCCACCTTCTGGTTTAGAGAAAAAACTACGCTTTTCCTTTTGAGGAGATTTGCCCGGAACCAGATACTTTTGGTTGATTAGTGTATTCGCTGTGACAATGACTAATATGATTAAAAAATGATAAAAGGTGTTCAGACCCAAATTCATCGTTAACAAGCCAACTAGTGCGCCTGTGAAGCCAGCGATGCTCCAGGCCCCATGAAAAGAAGTCATTATTGATTTTTTGAAAATCTGCTCAGTTGCAACGCCTTGCGTGTTAACGGAAATATTACACATATTGCCAGTGACACCAAACAGAAATAATATGCCTCCCAACTGCCAGGCATTCTGTGCGAAGGGGATGGAGCACAAGACCAAGGTGTAAGCGATAGGTACAATACGCAAAACACTTGCACTGCCATATTTTGTGACCAGCTTTCCTGAGAGAGCCATTGTTGCAAGCTGCCCAACAGGAAGCATTAATAAAATTGTACCCAATTGCCCCTCACTTAAATGGAGATGAGCTTTAATAACGGGAATTCGACTTGCCCAAGATGCAAACGCGATCCCTTGGCAAAAAAAGAAAAGTGATACCGCGATTCTTATGCGATTTCGTTTGTTATAAAGATCTTCTTCTGAGTGAGTTAACGTTGCTTCCATAGTTTCTGATTTGAGGGGGCAAAGTTAAGGATAAGTATCCCATTAAAAAATATAATGATTCAAAAAATACTTCAACTTTTGGGTTGCAATAGGGATACAGAAATATGCCTATATTTAAATTGTTTATCGGTAAGCTTATAATTATATGCTATTGTTGTGATAATTATCTTCTCTTGCAATCTTCTGGTAAGAAAATAGTACCTTGTCCTTTTTTGAATTCGGCTAAAACATATGTATTCAATGTGATATACTTTGCATAACCATTCCTTGTATAAAAACCGGAAAGAGACACATTTGTTTCAGTCTATTTCAAGCATGCTTCAAGTTAAGAAGATATTAGTTGCGGAAGTCAAAAATAGGCCAAGTGGGAACTTCTACTTCATTAGAAAATAAATACCAATGAAATAGGGAGGAAAGGCCTACGATCAAATGTTGAAATAGTGAAGAAATAAAAATATAAAATTCTTCACTATTTCATAGTGGTTTGTTCAATACCTATTCTACCTTTGTATTGGCAAACAATTATTAGCCTCCTAGATAACATGATAAAAAAACTAATCTTAAGTACAGTTCTAGCCTATGCTGGAACAACCTGTGTTATTGCCCAACAACCCACATTTTTGTCCCATCCGACATTGAGTCCCGATGGTAAGGAAATGGTTTTTAGTTACGAAGGTGACCTTTGGAAAATAGGGAGCCAGGGTGGTGTTGCAGTTCGGCTGACAGGAATGGAAGGAAATGAGATCAATCCACGAATTTCCCCTGATGGAAAATGGTTGGCTTTCTCGGCCAATCAAAATGGTAACATGGACGTCTATGTGATGCCTTTGGCTGGTGGAGATATACGACAGCTTACATCGCACGATGCTTCGGATGAAGTAGACAGCTGGAGCTGGGATAGCAAGACGCTTTATTTTACGTCATCGCGTTACAATAGAATGAGTGCTTATCAAGTCGCTTTGGATGGCGGAACGGCAACAAGGTTGTTTCCTCATGTCTTTAATTATATCAGTAATGTGGTGCCAACACCTTCAGGAGAATTATTATTCAATGACAGCTGGGAAGGCTATAGCTCGGCCAACCGCAAGCGATATAAAGGTGCTTTCAATCCGGATATAAAGTCCTATAATCCCAAAACAAAAGCTTTTCAACAGTATACAGATTATATAGGTAAGGATTTTTGGCCGACAGTAGACCAGAAAGGAAACATATTCTATGTGTCCGACGAAAGCAATGGTGAATACAATCTTTATCAAATAGCTGGAAAAGCGAAAACCCAATTGACCTCTTTCCCAGAATCAATCAAACGTCCGTTTGTCGCGGCAGATGGTAGTAAGATCGCTTTTGAAAAGGGGTACCAGCTTTATATTTACGATGTCAATGGAAAGAAAACCATGCAGCCCAGCATCGCACTTAACCGTAATCAGGTCCTAGGAAAGCTGAAGGAGTTCAATATTTCAGGTAACATCAGTAATTTCGACGTTTCACCGGACGGGAAAAAGATGGCATTTGTATCCCGTGGGGAATTGTTCGTTTCGGATATCGAAGGAAAGTTTGTTCGTCAGATGCCTAGTCAAGGGGAGCGCATCATGGAAGTTAAATGGCTTAAAGACAGTAAAACATTGCTCTATAGTCAAACGCATCAAGGGTATCAGAACTGGTTTTCACGTACAGCAGACGGTAAAGGAGAGGTAAAACAATTGACACAAGATCTGCGTAACAATCGAGATATTACATTCAATGGGGATAAAACAAAAGCGGTATATCTCAGCGGACGTGATGAAGTTCGTCTATTGGATTTGACAAGTTTGAAGAGCCAAACAGTAGTTAGAGATGAAATCTGGGCATTTCAAAATTCTTCGCCCTCATTTTCTCCCGATGGAAATTATCTTTTATTCACGGCTATACGCAATTTTGAACAGGATATTTTTGTGTATAACCTGAAAAATGAGCAAACGACAAATTTGACAAATACAGGTGTTACAGAAGCAGCACCATATTGGTCTCCTGATGGTAAATACATTTATTTTGCGAGTAATAGGACTAAACCTTCTTATCCTACTGGTATGCAAAACTCAAGCATTTTCCGAATGGCATTGACCAACTTTGACCAACCTTATCGTAGCGCAAAGTTTGATGAATTATTTGTAACACCTGAAAAGAAAGATACGACAGTAAATAAAACTGGTGCAACTAAGAAGGAAGATGCTGCTAAGGATAAGAAGAAAAATGATGCCGACAAGGTAAAGTCAACCGCAATACCAGCAGCCGAAGCAAAGAAAGCTGTTTTGGTCCAATTGGATTTAGAAGGATTGCGTGACCGAATTGAGCAAGTCAGTCCAGCATTTGGAACACAATCTGATCCTTTGGTGATACAAAAAGGGGATAAATCCTATTTGTTCTATGCTTCCAATCATGAAGGAAAATATAGTACATATCGTACCGTATATGAGTTATTTACACCAGCCAAAACCGAAAAAGTCACAGATGGAGGTATGGGGCAATTTGTAGAGTCTGCAGGCAAGTACTTCGTGCTGACCCGAGGAACAATTCAGAAATATAATCTTGACTTGAATAAGCTTGATGCGGTCACCATGAGTTTTAAATTCAATCGGGATCTTGAGAAAGAGTTCAATCAGATGTTTTATGAGACATGGGCCAATCTGGAGGAGAATTTCTACGATAGCAATTTCCATGGTGTAGATTGGACCGCTGTTAAAAAGAAATATGAGAAATATCTTCCAGGTATCAACGATAGGACAGATTTGCGCATCCTCTTAAATGATATGTTGGGCGAACTCAATTCGTCACATTTGGGGTTCAGTTCTATGGGGCAGGAAGAACGTAAGCCGTTTGGTTTTGTAACGAATGAAATCGGTGTGATCTATGATACAAGCAACCCTTATAAGATTAGCTATATTGTTCCGAATGGCCCCGCAGCAAAGAAAGAGGCCGATATTCACGCGGGTGATATTCTCATGGCGATTAATGGAACAAAATTGAATACGCAGGCAGACCGCGATAGTTATTTTACTTGGCCTTCACTGGAAGAAGAAATCCAATTGACCTTGAATCGTAATGGCAAGGAAATTCAGACAAACATTCGTCCGGTATCAAGCGCTGTGTTTAGAGACCTCCTCTACGACCAATGGATTAGAGATAACCGAAGCCGAGTTGATCAGTTGAGTAGCAATAAGATAGCGTATTCACACATGAAAAATATGTCGGATACTGAGTTACAGCGGTTCTTGATCGACATGGCTGAACAGGAGAATAACAAACAAGGGATTATTTTAGATTTACGGTATAATACAGGCGGAAATGTGCACGATGAAGTTTTACGATTCCTGTCACAACGCCCTTACTTACAATGGCAATACCGAGGTGGTAAACGTGCGCCACAAAGTAATTTTGCACCATCTGCCAAACCTATTGTTTTATTGATTAATGAGCAATCGCTGAGCGATGCTGAAATGACCGCTGCGGGCTTTAAAGCCCTTAAATTGGGGAAAATCATCGGTAATGAGACCTATCGTTGGATTATTTTTACTTCTGCTAAAGGCTTAGTCGACGGATCAAACTATCGACTTCCGTCTTGGGGATGTTATACGCTTGATGGTCAGGATCTCGAGCAAACCGGAGTTGCCCCAGATATTCTTGTAAAAAATACAGTACAAGATCGGATAGAAAATAAAGATCCGCAATTGGAAAGAGCAATAAAAGAAATTCTTGACAATATCAAATAGGGAAGTAACAATTAGAATTACTTACTGTAAATAGGCTGTCCAACTTTTTTGAGACAGCCTATTTTTTTTAACGTCTCATGTTTTTATGAATACGATCTTCTAATTTTTGCTATTTATTACCCTTCAGCGTATGATTTACCTCATTCGGTTCATTTACTTCATTTGGTCCCACCCTTTGCTCTGTGGAAGTTAATAGACGATTTTAAATGGTTTTATTTTTTTAAGTATCTGTTTATCAGTTTTTAATGTTTTTGTGCACTGTTTCATTATGAAATTGGTGATTTTCCTGCATCCCTTCTGAAAATATAAGGCAATATGGAAAAGATTGTATTACAGGTAAAAGAATCTTGCTCTGCAGATTGGGGTAAGATGACGCCGCAAGAACAAGGCCGTTTCTGTGGCCAATGTGAGAAGATGGTTGTTGATTTTTCACAGATGAATGATCAGGAAATTGTGGATCAAATAAAAAAAGCCAGTAGGGGGTTATGTGGTCGATTTTATGAAGATCAGTTGATGCGCGAATTGGATGCTACTATTTCTTTTTCTAAAACCCCCATTTGGCAAGGCAGATGGACAGGCATTGCTGCGGGCCTCCTATTGGTTGGATCCTTGAGTTTTCATACTGCTCAAGCACAAAACAAACTGACTGGAGAAGTTGTCGTTGTCCAAACAAAAACGAAAAATGCTCAGATAAAGAAGCAAGGTATGGACGACTCATCAAACGATCATTCAGCTTTAAAAGGAAGCGGTGATAGTACGAAGGTAAGCATAAAAGGTAAAGTTGTTTGTGCTGGAAACGATGTAAGCATGGTGGGAACAGAAATATCCCTAGGAAACTATCGTACGGAAGTGGATGCAAATGGAAATTTTCAACTTTGGGTACCGCAATCTCTGTTTCGAGTAGATCAAGAGCTCCGTGCGCAGATGTTCGGCTATAAAACAGCTGTGGTTCCATTCAAAAAAGGGAGTAAAATGCAATTGGATAAACCAATAGAAATGGAAGTTAAGCCAATGATTATGGGAAAGATCGCTGCGCCAAGGACACAAAACAATATACAACGGAAGAATAAATAGTTTAAAGATTCTCTTTAGTAAGAGACCAACAATCTCGCTTGAATGTCATAAAAGTCAAAAAAATAGTCTTTTCCACTTGACTTTTTCTACGGTGAACCTTACATTTGGATTATCGAATGACTTCGTAGCTCAGTTGGTAGAGCAACAGACTCTTAATCTGTGGGTCCTGAGTTCGAGCCTCAGCGGGGTCACTTTCAAAAAAGCCGTTTTACGTAAGTAGGATGGCTTTTTTATCGCTAACCTAAGTTAGGGATTGCCATTGTGCAGATATTAGCCTTAAATCGTTTTTCTGATGTTGTATGTTGTAATTTTCGGATGACTAATTCCATTATTTTTATTGGCATCGCGTATTATTTCTGCTAGGAAAACATAAAACTCTTTAATCTGTTATTAATTCAGCAAATTTATTACGTAAATTTGTGTTTCAGACGATAAGCTTATGGAAGACAAGAAGATTTCGATATTGTATGTTGACGACGAAGAAAACAATTTGTTTTCTTTTAAAGCGACATTTCGACTAAAGTATAAGGTGTTTACGGCAATTAGCGGTGCCGACGCAATCGATATTGTCAAAAACAACCAAATACATATTATTATTACTGATCAACGGATGCCGGAAATGACCGGTGTGGAGTTTTTGGAAGAGATTATTAAAATAAACGCAGCCCCAATGCGTATTCTTTTGACAGGATATACAGATATGGCGGCTGTTGTTGATGCCGTTAATAAAGGAAAAATCTTTCATTATCTCAACAAGCCTTGGAGTGAAGAGGAGCTTGATCAAACGATTCAACGCGCTTATGATGTTTATGCAGAGCGTCAAAAGATTGTGGAGACCAATTCTCAACTTGAGACTTCGAATGATCAGTTGGAGTTTTTGCTTCGCCAAAAGCTGCTTTCCTAAAAGAATGTTATTTTAGGAAAGCAGTTTTTATTTAAAATGCCTGTTTGCGTTGAGATAACACTCGCTTCCATAGGATATGCTTGGCAGCGGTGAGGGGCTTATTTGCTCGGTATAACGACTGTAAACGTGGTGCCCTGATTTGGTTGTGACTGCACGTCAATTTTTCCATGTAGCTTCAAGAGCGCATTCTGGACATTATAAAGTCCAAATCCCATCCCCTTAGCTTGATCACTAGCCCTGAAAAATAATTTGAAGATATCTTCAACATATTCTGGAGATATCCCTATCCCGTTGTCACTCACAATAATTTTGGCTTTTCGTTCTGATACCAAAACCGAGAGTTTGACATACTGGTTCTCCTGCCCTTTGCGTTGGTATTTAAAGGCATTAGAGAGAAGGTTATGCAAAATGAGTTCTAGCAGTGCTTTGTCTCCATTAAAGATTTCCTTTTGGTCCACTGAGATTTCAAAAGCAACATCTTTATTTTGCGTATACATGCTGTAAAACTGGCGTATGTTGGCAAAGAGTTCTTCGAAATTTATCTCTGACAACATAAGTTCACCTCTTCGTAGGAGATAATAGTCCCGTAGACTGTCAATATAAGCATCTAAGCTGACCAATGAACTATCCATTAGGGCTAGTAACTCATGAATGCGGTCTATACTGTCAAACTCCAGTCCAAGTTTTACAGCAGAAAGAACACCTGTTAATGGGTCACGAAGGTCATGACTGACACTATAAGCAAATTTATCCAATTCATCATAAGCTTTTTGTAGCTCTTGATTCTTAACTTCAAGCATAGAGTTAGCAATATAAAATTTATTTGCTTCTTCTATAGCGGAAACGATCTCTTCATTCATCCATGGTTTTCGGACAAACCGAAAGATATGGCCCTTATTGACTGCATCAATTACAGTTTCCATATTGGCATAAGCCGTTAAAAGAATACGAATCGGTTTTGGGAAGTCTTTTTTAATGCGATGCAAAAAATCTATGCCCATCTCATCAGGCATACGTTGGTCACAGAAGATAATACGGATATCAGGATGACTATGAAGTATCTTCTCAGCTTCGCTCGTGTTGGATGCTGTATGGATAGCATAATCGTATCTAAAGTTTGCTTTAAAGCTAACCAAATTGTTTACTTCGTCATCGATATATAATATTTCAAGCTCCCTCTGCATAATTTTATTATATGGTTTATTCCCTTACAAAAGATATGAAAAAATAATAGTTAATTGAACTATTTTAAGTTTATAGTGGTACTAATTATTCTGTTGAATCGGAATGATGAGCGTAAAACTTGTTCCCGCTCCCACTTCTGAGTCTACAATAATCCGACCGTGATGTTTCGCAACGGTATTATAGGCAATGGACATCCCTAGACCGGTACCCTCACCAACGTCTTTCGTGGTAAAAAATGGTTCAAATATCCGTTCATGGATTTCTTTAGGAATGCCGATACCATTGTCGGCTATTTTGATAAACACTGATGTATTATCGCTATAAACTCCGGTCTCAATCCATATTTTGCCACCAACATCGTGATTAAATTTTTTATTTACAGCGTATATGGCATTGGTCACAATATTCAGGAAGACTTGATTTAGCTTTCCTGCATGGCATTCGACCTTTGGCATATCGCCATAGATCTTATCAACTTCAATCGTGTTATTCAATAAACTATTGAGAATAACCATGGTTGATTCTAGCCCTTCATTTAGATCGGCAAATTTTAATGTGTCCTCGTCAACACGTGAAAAGATACGCAAACTCTTTACTATTTCAGCGGTCCGGTGGGCTCCATCATGCATCCCTTTTAATAGAAAATCTACCTCTGTTTTTAGATAGTCAATATCCAGATCATCTTTGAATTTTTTAATCTGCGTTTGTTTCTCTGTATCGGATATTCCTTCTTTAAAGGCTATGCGCTCCACTTCCTCCAGTGTTTCCCAGATCATCTTGATATCACGTTTTAAAGGAGCAACGTTGGATGTAACAAAGTTGATTGGATTATTGATCTCATGTGCAACCCCAGCAGTCAATTGACCTAAGGAAGCCATCTTCTCGGCTTCAACAAGTTGAGACTGTGTTTCCTTCAAGTGAGTAAGTGTGGTTTGTAGAGACTCATTAGACTCTGTTAACTCACGCGTCCGCTCATCTACTTTTTGTTCCAGTACAATATTTTGCTCGCGTATCAATTTTTCGTTTTCTAGCGAGATCGCTAACTCCCTGACTTGTGACGCTTCTTTCTCTTCTTTTAAGATATTGATACTATAGGCTAGACCGAAGGACAATAAGGCCATCTCTACAACAGATGCAATTTGTACGGCATTGCTTGTGAAATCGTTATATTTTAAGATGCCATAGTCTTTCAGTAAAAACACGACGGAACCTAATAATAAAATTGTCCAACCGTAAACAAAATATTTAGCCGGTTTATAACCATTTATCATCACACGATAGGATAGGTAAAGGACAAATAAAGACCCGGCCCCTGTTGTTAGCTGCATAACCATGAACGCTGGTTGTGTCAGGTTGAGCAGTGTAAGAAGGCTGCCAATGACAAAAAGGATGATAAAAACAGTAATCACACGTCTTGACCGAGGCGCATTTTTCGGTAATTGAAGAAATGAATCTGCAAAAAGCAGGGCACATAAGCCTGATAAACATCCAAAGATAATAGGCCCCTTTGTTGCAAAATAAGTCCAATTTGGCCACAAATATTGAAAACTGTAACCTTTAATACCCATTTGTGTTATTCCTGCGCAAAGAACATAAAGTACATAATACAGATAGCCTCTTTCACGAACAGAAAAAAACAAGAATAAATTGTATATCGCCATAATGCCGACAATGCCAATATAGATGCCGCTTAACAAACTGTCGTCATTCATCTCTTTTAAGAAACTGCGCTCATTACTTAAATAGATGGGGAGAATAATCTGTTCCGTACTTTTTATACGAAGAAAAAATATGGTCTTCTCATTTCCAGGTAATTGAATGTCGAATGCGTAATTGGGAACCTTATATTTTCTAGCTGAAAAAGACCGATGTTCTCCCAACTTGATCGATTTATAACTACCATTTGATGATGGTATAAAAAGTTCGACCTCATCGAGAAGAGGATAGGCAATCTCGAGCAAGAGTTCAAGTTTTTCTTTGCCCTTATTTGTCACGGGCAATCGAAACCAGATGTCAGCGGGTGATATGCCCAAATTGGGTACCTTGCTTTCTACCGATTGAAAGGAGGAAGCTGAAGTGTCCGCAAAGTTAGGTTCGCCTTTTCCCGTATAACGCTCCAGGCCATATCCGATTAATATGCGCTGTGTTGGGTGATCGATAATAACTTCTCCAAAACAGGCTGAACTGCACGTAAAAATAAATAAGAAGATCAAATTAAGCCAGCATTTCATCACTATATGCTATTTTTTTGCTTCGGCTATAACTAAATTCATAGAAACAAGGAAACAGCCAGCCTCATCAGCGTGGTCTAATGTTTTTTGAAATCCCTCCATTTCAGCTGTACTCAATTTCTCTTTCTCAACCATCTCCAGAAGAATTTTATCTAAGAAAAGATAGCGATTGGCCTCTTCTTTCGAACGGGCTACCATACAGTATGTTTGCAATTGAACTTGTTTAAAGCCTTGAGTCAATAGGTCTGAAGTTAATTTATTCCCAGCCCAGCCATTGTTGACTTTTTCTTCGGTCAAATAATGACATATCTTAGCCTCAATGTTAACATGTTTGCTGTAAAACGTCAGGCTGTTCCAAATGGTCTCAACGATCACTAAGGGTTGACCTTCACGCAAAACACGGTGAACCTCAGCAAACATTTTTGGCGCTTCCAGCAGATGTTGTACAACGCGCTCCATTCTAATGCCAGAAATGGAATTATCTGTAAAGCTAAGTTGATAAACTTCACCCTGAACAAAGTCGACGTTCTTTACCTCTTCACTGCTTGTTTTGGCATGCTCGATTAAAGCCTTATCATGATCCAACCCAACGACAAGTACATTATGGCCCAACATATTAGCCAAATTGATGGCATCCATTCCAGTTCCACAGCCAAGATCGACGACAACCCCCTCTTTAATCGTATTAAAAGGAGTATATGAATGTATTTTTAATTGTTTAAGAAAATCACCGGTATCCATTAAATAGCCGGCACCATAATGTTTAGTGTCCATTATAAGATATTTAAATTACGATCATCTGGTTTATGATCTAATGATGTATGTTTCAGATTTTTAATAATTTCATTTAAATCCCATTGATTGAGATTCGGAATATCGATTTGATAATGAATTTCAATCTCCTTATTCCGCAAAGTTTCTATGCGGACAATATTGGAATTATTACGAAGCGACAAAATTGCATCTTTGTTTTCCTGATCGGCTTCGGTCAAGGTGTCTAGATTGCGCATAATCATTACGGTAGCCAGTAGATCCAGCTTCGGATAATAGAATGTGCCATTATTTCCAACACTTGTATCAATGCGGTAGCCAACACTTTCTGCTAATTTCACCGTGTAAGGAGCACATAAAGCAAAGAGTGATTTAATGCCAACCTGTGTACTGATGGCGGCACCAGCTCTC
The DNA here is from genome assembly GCF_002196555.1 of Sphingobacterium sp. G1-14. Taxonomy (NCBI): domain Bacteria; kingdom Pseudomonadati; phylum Bacteroidota; class Sphingobacteriia; order Sphingobacteriales; family Sphingobacteriaceae; genus Sphingobacterium; species Sphingobacterium sp. G1-14. The sequence continues at coordinate 6,267,368 of NZ_CP021381.1, read as the reverse complement.
GTCAAAAATATGCTGCCAATGCCATATCCAGCAATCTCCCTGGAGTTCCAAAGGCCACAACCTTCACCTGTCCCCTGTTGCGCATAATCATAAACAAGGTCTAAGATTTTAGCGTCCATCGCTCCCGTGGCCTGTTCAATGGGAAGTGGTTCGCTCCCTCCAGATACGTGTATACGTACTCCACCATAGACTTTATCGCCATCAAGGGATTCTACGATCAATACGAATGATGCGGGATTGTACATCCAGTCATTTTTGGAAGAAGTTACTTTCTTTACGCCTATAGCAGTTAACACGTGCGCGTGTCCTTCTATGAAACGTTCACAGGTTTGGGGATCGTCGATAGCCCGAAATGCTCTGAGTCTTACTACTGGACGTCCGTCGTTGAATAATAATGCCACCGAATGCTTTGATTTATCGTTTAAACGCAAAACTAATCAATTAAATGCAAAGGTGTTTACTCTTCAAATAAATTATACCCTAATGCAACCGCCTGCACCTAGTGATGGTAAAAATTGTTTGATTCCTTTTTCACCTTTAAGGGCCCAAATAGCCCCTTTTAACTGATGTCATCGAAAATACATTTTATCATCTTAATATGCTGTATTTTCGATATACAATAAATTTGACCTTGGAAATATTAACGTTTCTGGAGGCTATTTTTATGAATCTGACCGTCTTTCATGATTAACAGAAAGTTTTTTTCAGGATCTGCCAATAGTTTTAAATTCTTAAGAGGATCTCCGTCTACAAGGATTAGATCTGCCAACGCTCCTTCTTCTACTGTTCCCAGCTTGCCAGGATAAGGACTTCTTAATCCCGAAAGCTGCAGAAGCTCGCCATTGTCTTGGGTAATCATTTTAATGATTTCGACATTCGTAAACCACTTTTGAAGGCGTAAAATAAAAGTATTCTGCAATTTATTCAGGTCCGGTTCAAAAAGGAAATCTGTACCCCAAGCTAGTTTTACCCCATATTTCTTAGCCATAGGCCATACTTTTTCTTGACCTTCAATGACAGGCTTACGCTTGATTCTTCGTTGTGGATCCATATCGGGTGTATCTTCCACAAGATTCTGTAAACTAAGCCAGATATTTTTTTCTGCAATTAGCTGTAAAGTTTCTTCATCGAGCAATTGTCCATGCTCTATACATTTTACGCCAGCTTCGATCGCTCTTCGAATTGCTCTTGGCGTATATGCATGTACGGTGACATAGGTTCCCCAGTCTTCGGCTGCATCTACTGCTGCTTTCATTTCGTCTAGCGTATATTGGGTGACATCCACAGGATCATATGCTGAAGAAGTTCCTCCGCCTGCCATGAGTTTAATTTGACTTGCCCCGAATCTTAGATTCTCTCTTACTGCAGTCAGCACCTCATCACGACCATCGGCGATGAAGGTTGCTCCATATCGCTCCGCACGAGAGACAACGCCGAAAAAACGACGCGATTTTTCCTCCGGTGTCCGAAAATCTCCATGCCCTGCAGTTTGGCTTACAACGGCACCAGAAGGCCAGATTCTAGGCCCTAAAAGCTTGCCCTTGTCGATCGCTGCTTTTAATGGAAATATGGGGCCGCCGACATCACGTACACTTGTAAAACCCCGCATTAACATCTGTTGAGCCGATAGCCCCACCGTCTTGATCAAGAAGTCCTCGGATAGGTCATTTGTCATCATTTGAGGCATTGTCAAAGCTCCAAATACCAAATGGACATGCACATCAATCAATCCAGGTATCAGTGTTTTGCCTTTAGCGTCAATTCTGACGATATTCTTTCCTTGTGCGTCAATAGGGGATGTACTGATGGTCTGAATTGTATTTCCGTTTATTAAAACATGTTTTGGTGGAGTTAAGGTTTTAGTTGTATAGTCGAGCAGTTTGACATTTTCTATTAAAACTTGCTTTTCCTGTGCTTGGATAACATGTACAAAAGCCGAACAAAGAAATAAAGTAAGTAGTTGACCTAAACGCATAGCTTGGAGAATTACGTTAAAATATAATATGACAAATCAATTTTAATTCAAGCTAACTAATGTGCTTGAAAAAATATCTTCTAAGTTAAATTATAAATTCAATATATTTCAATTTTTTCACTATAAATTTTTGCTCTGCCAGCCTTTTTTGAAGAAGTCTTTGTGTAATGTACGCTGTTAATCGCAAGAAAAATGCTAAATTTATCCAATCATGATATATAAAAAATCTATTATAAATTATTTAAATATCGTAATTCCCAAGATTGTCTCCATAAGAGAGCTACTCACCTATGCCCTCTTACTCGGCTTATCAGCTTATGTATTTCTACTGGTTTTTCAGCCATTTGGAACGTATAATTTTGAGAATGCCTATAAATTTAGCTTGTTATCCGGATACGGGGCTATTTTATCCATTGCATATGCCTTAATTTCTATTGTCTTGCGTAAAAAAAGGGGGACAGTTGCGATAGAACTATTTCGTATTTTTCTTGTGTTCCTATTATCAAGTTTTTTAAATTTCGTCTATCACGGTTGGTTCATCAATCAGGCCCCGTTGCAGTGGAACAACCTGCCCTATATTGGATGTTACACGCTTTCACTTTATAGCCCTATTGCAGCGATTTATTTTTTGCTTCGAGTTGATAAGCGTCATTCGAATCATGAAAAGAATAAATCGTCGATAGAAAGTCTTTCAATAAAGCCAGCTATGATATTGAGTCAAGCGAATGACTGCCATTTGGCTTTGGTCGATATTCCCAATGGTAATCAACCGTTAAAGTTGCTGCCAAGCGATTTTATTTTTGCAAAATCGATGGATAATTATTGCATGATCTACTTTAGGAAGGATGGCATGGTAAAGAAGCAGATGGTACGAATTACGTTGAGCCGCTTATCTGAACTGTTGAATACAATGTCTATTCACCGATGTCATCGGTCCTTTCTTGTCAATTTTGAAAAAATCCTTGTAAAGGAAGGGAATGCCCAAGGTTTTTTGTTACGTTTTGCAGATACTGAAGATTGTGCTGTTATTTCGAGGTCTGCTATAGAATCAGTTAGACCCTATTTGTCGGACTGACCACCCACGTTTTGGTCAATCGTCCCTAAATCTTGCCATACGCCACATAACTTTGTATACTCGTCTTGGGTAGCATAATTTTGTTCAAAAAAAAGATGAACACAAAAAGTTTAAACCTGCTGGTATTATTTCTCTTCTTCGGAATATATTTTATCCTCGATTATTTGTTTTTTGCGCCCCTTCAATCCATGATAATCAACTATGTCCAAAGTAGATTTTTGGGGCATGTACTGACGTATTCAATTAGCCTTGTACCGTTGCTTTTTGGGGCAATGCTGCTTAAACCGAAAGGGCAGAATGAATTCTTGGAAAAATTTGGGTTGAAAGGCAATTTTTTACAGGGGCTTTCTTTTGGAATAATAGCTACCTTACCGATGTTCTTGGGGTATGCCTTTGTTTTTACCTTAAATCGGAAAATAGATCCAAACGGGCTATTAATAAATAGTGTGTCATCAGGATTCTTTGAAGAAATGATCTTTCGTGCCTATTTTTTTGGTTTAGTTTTTCGCTATACCCGACTAGGTTTTATTCCATCCATTTTAGCTACATCACTCCTGTTTGCTTTACTACATCTTTATCAGAGTCAGGATTTGGGTGAATTGGTCCTGATTTTCGGTATGACTTTCTTCGGCTCTATCCTATTTTCGTGGTTGTATGCTGAGTGGAAGTTTAACCTTTGGATACCGGTAACACTTCATGTTTTGATGAATTCGGCTTGGATGATTTTTGATGTTTCGGACAATGCTGCCGGAAATGGATGGAGCAATTTTTTCCGCTTTTTGACCATCATTGTAGCAATCATAATGACCATTGTCCATTCAAGGAAGTCAAATGGCGGTCTACAAATTGAAAGGAAAAATTTGTGGCTAAAAGATTAGAAATCCGGAGTTTTTTTAATGAACCTTCATAGCTGTAGATATGTTCTTCAAATGATCTGGCCCACATTTGGAATGAGCGTTGATTTAGGTTGCCAAAACTATGAAGCTTTTGATAATAGTATTGGATCTCGAAGAACCCCTGAAAACCAGTATTTTTTTTTGGCATGGGAATCGCTACCTTGACCTTTATGAATAGACAGCTATTTTCACCCCTATCTTTATTCCTAGGAGCGACGTTATCCATTGGAATCTTGAGCTGTGGACACAATACAAAAGTCAACGGTGCGGATTTAAAGGATTCTGCTGAACTTAAAACAGTCGCTGTGAAGGATACGATGGCTGCTGCTAAATTTCCTCCTTTGCCAATTGACTTTGACAAGACGAAGGTTTTAAAAAATACCTATGTTGTTGATCGGGCTGGAGCCGAACTTAGACAAGGCGCGGATAAGGCTGCCCCGCTATTAGGAAAATATCCCTATGGTACCAAGCTCGATGTGATCGGTGAAGAAGGAGAATGGATTGCCGTAATGGATCGTATCCAGCGCGATTATAGCGGGAACAATGGCGAAAAAGGTGATGTAACGCGATGGGAAAAGGTCTATGTAGCGAAGTCCAAGCTGGGGAAACAAGATAAAATTACAATCTCTCCCAAAGATTTAAATTCAATCGTTTCATTGACGATAAATGGTAAAGAAATGTATTACGAAAATGGACATTCTTTAGATAAGTATCTCCAGCTAGAGTTGATTGATGAGCAAACGTTCTTAGCCGCTCGGAATACGGCTAAAAACTACTTGATCAAGGATACTCTGTCTTATCCCAAAAATGGAAAGATTTTGGAATTGCCGTTGACAAATGGGAAAAAGCTAACATTTAAGGATAAGGATATCGATAATGAATTAGAAGCCAGCTATTCTTATAAAGGGCATTACGATTTTTTAAATGCTTTTGCTGTTGATGGGAATTATTGGGAAAGTGCTGATGTGCGGCTTTTTGATAAACAAGATGGTCATCTTATTGTGGAATGTGGGGATTATCCATTCTTCTCTGCCGATAAAAATTACCTGATGACCTTGCATGCCGACCCCTATGAATCGACGGGCGACCTGCAGCTCTTCCACGTGAAACAAGGAAAGGTGACACCGATGCTTTTTATTAGTTTTAAAGAGTGGATGCCAACCTGGAAAGAAGAGTTAATGTTCTGGGGAAAGGACGGTTGTATCTATACTGCTGCCAACCATGTAGACGGTTACTGGGGTGAAGAAGGATCGCTGAACGAAAGATCACAATTTATCAGAATCAAGATATTACCCCATTAAACAGGCACAAACCATACTTTTATTGGTTTACTGCAGGCGTATATATTTATTGTTTTTCTGTTTTAAGTAAAACTATTCTGGCATGCACCTGTTGTATTCCATAAAATAGATTATAGTTTGTAATTTAGCTGGATGAAACTAAGAATATTATCGTTATTTACTATCCTTCTTCTCTTTTCCACGTTGTCTATGGCACAAGATAAGCCATGGAAACAGCATAATAAATGGATTTGGGGTCCTTCAGTAGGGTATCAGTATCAAAGTGGTAATTTCCTTAAAGTTTCGGGTTGGGGATTATTTGCACCTAATGATTTTCAGTATATGAAAATTGATGCCGGAGCCAATTTCAGCTGGATGGAAGGTAAAACGACTGTTATTCCAGAGCTGGGGTTTACCTATTATCTAAATGATTTTGTTGTTTTTCCTTTTGTAAAAGCAGAGTTAACACCTTATACCATAACGCCAAAAGTTGGTGCAAGTCTATTCTCTATTGTGGATCTGGGAATAGGTTATGGATTTGATTACAATACTAAGAAAAATTTTAAGCCGATTGACGGAATTACCGTTTCAGTAGGGGTAAATATTCCGCTCAATTTTCATATTTATTAATTGAAAAATGCGCAGTAAGACGGTTTATAAACTCCTGGGGTCACTTGTTGTGTTATTAGCTATAGTTAGCAACCTAAAAGCGCAAGACCACTTAATCGGTCCGACGTTAAGCTACCAGTTTCAAAAAGGGAGTATAATAAAAACTGGTGCTTATTTCGCATTTCCTTTTATAGGAGATCATATTCTCCGAGCAGATGCCACAGCCAACTTTACTTGGACACAAAAGAAGTTTGCCGTGATACCTGAGGCTGCAGTAACGTATTATCCTCAAACATATGTCTTAACTCCCTTTGTTCGTGCAGAGCTTACTCCGTATACCTTTACGCCCAAAGTTGGAGTGAGTTTGGCCACATTGGTGGATATTGACTTTGGTTATGGATTTTCCATCAATGAAAAAAAAGATTACAATCCGATAAAGGGGTTCGCGGTGTCTCTTCGATTTAGTATTCCGCTAAATTATCGAATCAATATGTAGCTTAGATTAATGGATCCCACATCTGCTTGGTTTACCTTCCAAAAGCTAAACTTGACAGGACCATTTTTTATGATAGTCTATTTCACTTGCAAAGTAATTGCGCTAAAGCACTTTTTAGAGAGGACTAGATTAATTGTCAAGCCAGTTTTTGAAGGCCGTGACTTTCTCCCGTGAAACAATGAGCTCATCCGATTCATAATGCTTAAGGTATATTTTTAACCGGGCATTAGAATGTACAGCAATATTTTTGATAGCATCAAATTGAACTATAGTGCTTCGGTTGATCCTAAAGAAATCCTTAGGGGATAGTTGTGGCATCAGCGCATCCAATGTTTGGTCCAAAAGATAGTTCCCCTTTTCATTGGTATAAAGGTAAGTGCCTTTGTTTTCGCTGTAAATACATTCGATTTGCTGGGTGGTCACTACTTTTAGGTTTTGGCCTATTTTGATGGTAAAGCGTTCCTTATATGTTTGGACAGTGTTTCTAAATAAAGCTTCAAAAGATGCCAGATCGAGCTGTGGCTTTGGGTGTCTTAATTGACGGAATTTTTCAATAGCATTTTTCAGCTCTTCATCTTCAATCGGCTTCAGGAGGTAATCGATGCTATTTTGTTTAAATGCCCGCAACATATATTCATCAAGACCGTTGCAAAAGTGTTTGGTTTTTATTTTATTGATATTCAAGTTTTTAATTTGTTTCTTGTTGATTTTCGTTATATTTAAGGTATGGAAAAGACAGAAAAAGTTAGCTTTGTTGATTACATGGTTCAAAGACGGAAAATCAAGCAGGAATTCTTCGATCAGATCAATACATTGGTAAATTGGCATCCGATTTCAAATATTATCAACAAGCATTACCACAAAGGGGAAAGCAAAATGGGACGCCCTAGTTATTCTGGTCTTGTCCTCTTCAAAATGACACTTCTACAGACCTGGTATGGTCTGAGTGACTACGAAGTAGAAGACCGTATAAACGACAGTATCTCCTTTAGTCGCTTTGTTGGCATCAGTTTGGACGATTCGGTTCCCGATCACAGTGTTATTAGCCGTTTTCGCAGCTCGCTGACAGAAAAGGGTGTTTATGAGAATCTATTCAAGGAGCTGAACAAGCAGTTGAATAAACATAAAATATTGGTAAAACGTGGAGCTATCGTTGATGCCAGTATTGTTGATTCTCCGCTAAAACCAAAAGGCAAAGTTATTTACGAGATCGAAAGTGACCGTAGTGAACATCCTCGCGAAGATTCTGAGCTGGATAAAGAGAATAGTGAACAGTTATTGATCCAACAAGAGAGCCCGGGTGTTGACCATGAAGCTCGTTGGATAAAGAAGGCTGGGAAAACACGTTATGGCTATAAAAAGCATTATGTCACCGATACAGAAGGCCTGGTTCTGGGCGTGGTAACCACTCCAGCAAATGTAAATGAAATTGCCAATCTTCAACAGGTAATATCTTCGGCTGACCTTCCAAAGGGCATCCATATCTATGCTGACAAGGGATATCGTTCCTCTAAAAATGAGGAATTGATCAAATCAGGAAAGCTAAAAAGCAGGATCTTGCATAAGGCAAAGAAAGGAACAGCGTTAACCGAAAGAGAGAAGTTAAGAAACAAACTGATCGGCAAGATCAGGTTCAAAGTTGAACGGACCTTCGGGAGCATCCGGCGATGGTTCAACTCAAGCTGTGCAAGGTATAAGGGGATCGCCAAAATGCATACACAAAATCTAATGGAAGCCATGGCGTACAATCTTTACAGATCACCTGGGATACTTGTGTCCAATGCAATAAAAAACACAAATTAAGCAGTTGAAAAGGCCTCAAAAAGAGGATTTTTCAAGAAAACGCAACTAGATTTCCGAATCCAAATCGGAAAAAACTGCAAAAAAAAGCAAAAATAACCGATCAGAAAATATCAACATTATTTTGCAACGGTCTTTCATCGTATGCGGTGGTAAAAATAATGGCCGAATTAGGCTTCACCTGCTCAAGGATGTCAAATGAAATCCCATCGGCGAGCTGAATATCCAAGAACAGTAGGTCAGGTTCGGTATTTGACATAAACCATTCGATAGATTCTTCCACAGTCTGCAGTACGGCAGCTACCGTGTAACCGAGGTTCTCCAGTTTTCTTTGGAGTAATCTAGCTGATGGGAGTTCGTCTTCTATAATTACTATTTTCATTGTTTTTTGCATGCTTATCGATCATCAGACCGTTGTATTGTTTAATTTATCGAGCATCGTTGTGCCTATGCTATTAGTTTTGCTACGATTACCTCTTGCATGTTTGTTTAAGAACAGGTTACTTTTAAGAGACTATTTCATTGATGATGGGCAGTCCGACAGAAAATAAAATATCAGTTTCCTGAAGATGTACAGATAAATTGGACAGTATAGCGTAACGTTCCTGAATGTTTTTCAGACCGATTCCCGAATGATCATGGAGCACTTTCTTCTTTTGAAGATTATTTTCAACATAGAGGTAATTATTTTTTCGATAAATCTTCAATAAAAGAGGCTTCCTGACCGAAATAATATTGTGTTTGATTGCATTTTCGATCAGTAATTGAAGGGAAAGGGGTAATATAAAACCAGTATGTTGTTCCGCATTGATCTGTAAATCGATCTGTATACCGGCTTCGAAGCGAAGACTCAAGAGGTTTAAATAGGCCCTTGAAAAAGTAAGCTCATCCTGTAAAGAAACGAGGCTTTTGTCTTTTTGCTCCAATACATAGCGATATATCTTAGAAAGGTCCGTGGTAAACATGCTGGCCTTTTTGGGGCTTTCTTCAATTAATCCATTCAATACATTCAGGCTGTTGAACAAAAAATGTGGATCGAGTTGATTTTTGAGCGACTCAAATTGTGCTGTTATTTGCTGTTTTTCCTGATGAGATTCTTTGATTTGATAATCTTTGAATCTTTTATAGAAATAGAATCCAAAAAAAATCATAGAAATGCACCAAGATATCATCGCAGTTTGAAAATAATATGCAACACGTTGTTGGTGAATAAATTGGTGGAAACGTTGTGGGAAATTTTGGGCAATACTGGGTTTAAACAGTCCGGAAAAAAAAGCATTGACAATAAAAACGACCAGTATGGTCAAGAAGAAACTGACACTGTAAAAAACAATCATCTTTTTTCCAAAATCTTTACTGCTTGGGTATTTGTTCCCGACCCATTTCGATAGATAACTATGACCTAGAAAGAGAAAAAATCCGTATAGTAAACCTCTGACCATATTAGGATGAAAGATGATGGATATCCAAGGGACATCATTGTGGTCAAGTTTGGCCACAACCACAAAATAGATGGTTACGACCAAGCTTGCGAGTAATGCTTGTATAATAGCTTTAAATGGTGCTTTTTTCACAAAGTGTTATTTGCATTCTTTTATCAACTGTTCTGCCCGATCTTTGCCCCATGAAGGTGCAAATGGTGTAGTAGTTTTCTCTTCACTGAATAAAGATAGTGCTTTCTTTACATCCTCACATTCTTTGCTGGTATCCTGGTTGAAATATTTTTTTGCGTTTATTTGGAATTCCGCTAATCCCAATACCGCACGTGGATTATTTGGCGCAAGGGTGATGGCTTTTTTATATAGACCTATAATCTTAGGTGAAAGCTCTTTGGCTTTTGTCATCGGATCTGTAATCATCAATGCCGTTTGGTTCATCGCTTTCAGCACAAGCCATTCTGAATTATTGTCCTGGGCGCTATTGTTTAGTATTTCTTCTGCAGACTGTATATATTTTGTCTGTGTCTCTTTATTTTTCTCCCTGAAGGATGCTGTTGTCAGTACCATGGCCTGATAATAGGCAGGAATCCAATTGTCCTTTTCTGCCTGTGAAATACGTTCTAAAAGAGCGGCCGCTTTCTGCGTCTCACCCGATTGCCATAGGCTCATGGCTTGTCCCATACTTTTTTCAAAATTGCTTTGTGCAAATGTGCTGCCGCTTATAAGGCAGATGATGGCGATAATAAATGATTTCATGATCTTTCGTTTTTAGTAGTAAATATTTTTCTAAGTTATTGTTGTTGTGTTTGATGTATCTGATATTGAGTGTTATTGAAGTTGGTAATCCTTTTCTGCAAACAGAAATAATTCTGGATGGACCGACGTATTTCGATGATGAGCTGATGTTTATTATAGATTGTCCAATTGATTGTCTTTTTCATTTTTACTGATTGTCCAAAAATAGCCTAGAAATACAAAGCGTTTGGCAGTAGGGACAATCGGTCTACGGTCGTAGATTCCTTGTGAATTTGGCCGGTCTGCATATTGATACCCATAGATTGGGCTAGCGCCAAGAACATTACTGACGGAGAAATGGATAATTTTTTGCTGGCTGTAAAGAAACGACCAACTCATAGACAGACTATTGTAGCCTTTTGTATGGCCATTCATGAATACTGTTTGGTTGGGATCATTGTAATTTCTGCCGGATACAAACGAATTTGTCAAACTGAGCTGTGAACGTAGGCTTGATAGCCAGTATTTTCCAACGATATAGAAACTGTGTTTGTAAACATAAGGGGGAGTGACTGTCGTCGGATAATTCGCTTCATTTCTCTTACTGTCGGTATAGGAATATGAAATCCAGTATTGGAGGTTTTTGATGGTGCTGCTGTTTTTATAAAATAAGTCAAAGCCTTTGACCTTACCGCTTCCGTTATTGTCATATTGGCTGTCATATTTTGGAGTTATACTGTTGTATTTTGCCAAATTGTTATATTCTTTGTGATAGGCTTCTAAGCGAAGTAAGTGCCCGCCACGCGAATAGAAATAATTTGCGATATAATGATTGGCCTCCATCCAGTCAAGTTGTGGAGCATATTTTTAACAGCGGTGTTGGCGCCTGCTGATGGAAGTTCCCATAAGCAAGTGATAGCTGCGTATATTTATTTAATGCATAGCCCAGCGAAGCCCTCGGTTCTAACGTGCTCTTCGCCTGTAAATTGGAAGAAGTTTCTCGTAAGCCGATCTTCCCGATTAAGTTCGGGAGGATGCCGAAGGTAGTTTCCGTAAATACAGCGGTCATCTTGCTATGATAACCATAGCTATAGCCAAGGGTTTGTCGGTGATATTCTTCTTGATAATTCGTGTCGAAATATTCTATTCCTCCGATACTTTTAATCTTATTGTTCCAGATCTTACTTAGCGTTCCTTTTAAGTGAAGACTCTTTTCTTCATTAGGTAGGTAAACGTCATCGTAATGCAGCTTATCGGTCAGGTAGCCTAGGCCAATACCAGACTGGAATGTCCATCGGTTCCCCAAATTCTGACTGTAGCTGATGTTGGCGTAGGCATTGTTGGATTTCTTTTTCAATGGGACGGGCTGCTCATAATTGATGTCCGCTTGGTAAAGTCCCATATTTTCGAAATTGTAAGCCCCATAAATATTTAGAAAACCTTCTTTAAACTGATGGCGATAGATCATTTCTCCAGAAGCGTTTTCATAGGGTTTCGTCCATTTTATATCTGGTGTAATAATTTTGGAATAGGGTTTTAAGTTTGTATAACTGCTGTTGAAGGTGAGAGAGTTTTTGCCCCATTGTAAGGTATGTCCTAGCCCTAATCCAACGGAAGATAGCGAAAGCTCTGTTTTGGACTGCTCTATGGTATTTTCAGTGTTTAGCGCTAGAATGCTGGACAGCGCATTGCCAAATTCTGCAGAATAGCCGCCTGTAGAGAAATTCACGCCTTTAAAGAGCATAGGCGAAAACCTGCCCCTTACAGGAACTTCGTTTGGTGTTGCGGTGTAAGGTTGGGCTACTCTGATTCCATTGATGTAGGTCTGTGTTTCGGAAGCATCTCCACCGTGAACCATAAGACGTCCATTCTCGCCCCCAACCTGTGCTCCGGGCAATGTTGCCAGTGCGCTGATGATGTTTCCCATGCTGCCTGCCGTAGTGACAATATCCAATGGACTCATTACCGTGTTTTTTCCGGAGCTATTGGCTTGTAGGACCCCTGCCTGAATCGTAACTTCCTGTAAGCGATTCTCGCTTTCTTGCATTTGAATAATCAGCAATTCTTTTTGAGGTAGCTGGATAGGCCTGTTATATGTTGGGAGGCCCACAACAGACGCTTTAATGATTTTAGTGCCTTGTTCACTGGTCTCAAATACGAAATTTCCAAGGGAATCGGTGGTGCCACCATCATAGGTGCCTTCAATATAAACATTGGCTAAATATATAGGTTTGCCGTTTTTGCCCAGCACTTTCCCTTTCAAGATGGACTGCGCAGATACGATGGTAATACTTAAAAATAGTAAGGTTAATAACAGCTTCATTTTTCTTTAATTTTATTCAAATATCCGCGGCTGTAAGTGTTCCTGCGAAAAAGAGTGGATGGAATGTCAAAATATCATGACGAATTGCAGGATTCCAACTTTATGCTGTAAATTGATATCGAAAAACAAAATTTCCTCCATAAATAAGTTCCGCAATGGAAAGTGGAGAACGCGAAAAATTGCTTTTATATGCGACGTACTTATATCGGATATAAAAGTCATTTTACTTTCGTTTGATATTGAAAATAAGAGTTTAAAATTAAGTCAGAAAAATGCGAATAACCATTTTAGATGACTATCAAGACGCTGTCCGAAAGTTGGACTGTTTCAAAATTCTTGATGGTCACGATGTCCAAATATTGAAACAGTCCTATTCAGATCCGGCTTTACTGGCCGAAAAATTGAGCGATACGGAAGCGCTAGTGCTCATCAGAGAACGGACGCGGATTACAGAAGACCTGTTGTCTCAGCTTCCCAAGCTTAAGTTAATTAGCCAGACGGGCAAAATTTCAAACCATTTGGATTTGGCTGTTTGTAGCCGTTTCCATGTGGCTGTTGCTGAAAGTATGGGCTCTCCTGTTGCTCCGGCTGAATTGACCTGGCTTTTGATCATGAATGCCCTCCGTGGTTTACCTAAGGCTCTTTCAGATATGGACAAAGGCCTATGGCAAACGAATATAGGAGATTGTGTCGCCGGGAAAACAATAGGGATATGGAGCTATGGAAAAATAGGGAAGCGAATAGCGCAATATGCAAAGGCTTTTGGTGCACAAGTAATTGTTTGGGGAAGCGAAAATTCCCGAGAGGAAGCTGTAAGAGATGGTTTTTTAGCTGCTGCCAGTAAATCCGATTTTTTTCATTTTTCAGATGTTGTTACTTTACACCTTAGGTTAGTGCCTGAGACGCGAGGTGTCGTAAAGCTCGAAGATCTCCGGTCTATGAAGCCGACAGCGCTTTTTGTCAACACCTCTCGTGCTGAGTTGGTTGAAGAAGGGGCACTATTGACCGCGCTCGAGACAGGTGTTCCGGGGATGGCTGCGGTAGATGTCTATGAGTCCGAACCAATCTTTGATCCGAACTATCCGTTATTGCAGCTGCCAAATGTACTTTGTACGCCACATATTGGCTATGTGGAGAAAAATGGTTACGAACAATTATTTAGACTTGCTTTTGAGAATATTGTAGCCTTTTCTGGGGGCGATCCACAGCATATCGCTAACCCCGAAGTTTTGACCCACTAATTAAATGAATCGGCTATACATAGATGAATAATTTTACGCATTTAGAACAACCAACAGGTCGCGTTATTGTGGTCGGCGGTAAGGAATATCTTTTTTTTGGTGGAACTTCCTATCTAGGGCTGGCAACAGATAAAGCATATGCTTCTATTTTCATAGAAGGTATACAGCGGTATGGTATCAACAACGGCACTTCACGAAATAATAATGTGCAACAGGCCATATTTGATCAAGCCGAAGAATATGCAGCAAAGCGTTTTGGTTTTGAAGCAAGCCTGTTGCTCTCAAGTGGATATTTGGCAACGCAATTTCTTGTAAGAACCTTGGCGACCGAAGGAGAAGTATTGTATGCTCCCGCTTGTCACCCTTCTTTATGGCTAGATAAGAAGCCCGTCGCAACTGGGCATTTTGTTGCGTGGGCTAATGCAACGATCGAGTATATCAATCATTCAGCCCAAACATCATTTATCATCGTTAGCAACAGCTTGGACAATATGCGGCCAGAATTGTACGATTTCACTGTTTTCAATCGTATTGATCCGGACAAAAAGATTATACTGCTCTTGGACGATTCTCACGGAATAGGAGTTTTGCGCAAGAATAGCATTTCATTGGATAAAAGTAGTGTTCAACAAACTAATATTGAACTGATCGTCGTCGCATCCTTGGCAAAAGGCCTGGCAACGGATGCTGGATTGATTTTGGCCGATGGGGAACGGATCAGGTATCTCAAGCGATCAAACTTTTATACAGGGGCTTCTCCAAGTTCACCAGCGAGCTTATATGCATTTGTTCATGGAGAGCAGATCTATCTACAGCAATTCGAAAAGCTGCGGTATAATATTGATTCCTTCAAAGCACATATGGAGTCTGGGTTAAACACTGTTGCTGATTTTCCGGTCTTTTCTTCAATGGATACGGGCCTTTATGCGAGGCTGATGAATGCTGGAATACTGGTTTCAAGTTTTCCTTATCCCCTCGCTACAGACCCGCTATTAAATCGGATTGTGGTGAACGCGCACCATACCAAGGCAGATTTGGACCAGCTGAGTCATGCAATTGGCATATATTGATTTTTATATGACAAGTAATAAGTCAACATCTTGTAAATTAGATAATTGTTTTTATTTTTGAGGTCTATTTAATGGTTGGTTGGACGCAATGTCTCGTTAATTGATTGTAAATGTTTGGCTTTTGGAAGCTTATTTATCAAAAAAGTATTTAAATAATTTCCATTACTCATTTTAAAACAATACTTTTGCATCCCCAAACATTAGTTGGCTTAAGGGTTGAAAAATAAATAATTACAGTAAAATAGATATGACTAAAGCAGAAATTATTGCAGAAATCTCTACCAAAACTGGCTTAGAGAAGGTAGATGTTCAAGAAACCGTAGAGGCGTTCTTTAAAGTTGTCAAAAACGCAATGATCGGAGGAGAAAATGTATATGTAAGAGGTTTTGGTAGCTTCGTAGTCAAAAAAAGAGCTGAGAAGACTGCAAGAAACATTTCAAAAAATACAGCAATCATTATCCCTGAACACTTTGTTCCTAGTTTCAAGCCAGCTAAAATTTTCGTAGAGAAAGTAAAGAATGGCAATAAATAATCTTTAAAATAGATTAAAATGGCAAAAACCAAACAGATAATAGTAATAGGATCAGTAGTAGCCTTGGTTGCTGTGCTTTTAGCACAGCCTATTAAAGGTTTGGTGAACAAAGAAAAACAAACTGCTGCAGCATCTGAGTCGAAGCCTTCCAACGAAGTAAATTTGGAAAATATATCTTCGATGACAAAACAAGGTTTAGATGCTAGTTTAGTCAAAGAAATTTCCGATATTGAGGGCCAAGTTGCAAAAGCTTCTGGAGAGGATAAGATAAAGCTGTTGCAACAGTTGGCAAATAAGTGGGATGATGTCGCAAAACCAGCCCCTCAGGCTTTCATCTATGAGGAAATGGCAAAGGTTTCACCGAAGTTTGAATATTGGTTGAAAGCAGGTAATGCTTATCGTGCCGCTTATACAAATTTGCAGGATTCTACTTTAGCCCAAGCGTTGAATCAAAATGCTATTCATGCATATGAGGCTGCGTTAAAAGCGAATACAAGTAGTTTGGATGCAAAAACAGGATTGGGTGCCGCAATGGTATCAGGAACGAACAACCCTATGGCAGGTATTGCCTTATTGCGCGAAGTCGTTGCTGCCGATCCTAAAAACTTAGAAGCAAACAAAACTTTGGGATTGTTTTCATTACAATCCCGTCAGTTTGACAAAGCCATCGAGCGTTTTAAGACCGTTATCGATCAAAAACCCGATGCTGAGTCATACTTTTACTTAGCCACAGGCTATGAAAATATTGGGATGAAAAAGGAAGCCGTTACAGCTTTTCAAAAAAGTAAGGAACTGGCAGCCGATCCTTCCCTATCACAATTCATCGATCGAAAGATCGCGGAATTGAGCAAGTAATTAATTTATTATTTTATAATCATTAAAAAATTTAGCTATGCCAAGCGGAAAAAAAAGAAAAAGACACAAGATGGCTACTCACAAACGTAAAAAACGTTTAAGAAAAAATAGACACAAGAAAAAATAGTCTTGTGATAAGCTTTTAAACATCTTGGCCCATTTTGCTGAGATAGCTTTACGAAACGATCTACATGTCTGTGAAGGGGATGTAGATTGTTTTTTTCGTAACAACGTTCTTTAAATGTTTAATCGGATACCCAAGATTGCGATAGGATATTGCATAGGTATCAAAAATGAGTAGCTTTTGGTAAAGGAATTAATTATCGATTCAACTCCTGATAAAGGGGTAACTATTGCTTTACTACAAGATAAGCAGCTTGTTGAACTTAACCGGGAGCCCGCAAATAATAACTTCGCCGTTGGAGATATCTATCTCGGACGTATTAAGCGAATTATGCCTGGGCTTAATGCAGCTTTCGTGGATGTAGGCTACGAAAAGGATGCTTTTCTACATTATTTAGATCTGGGTCCTCAAGTTCAATCTTTGCTAAAGCTTACGCGTATAGTGAAGAATGGCAGTTATCAAGAGAAACTGCTCAATAGTTTAAAACTTGAAAAGGATATCGATAAAGCTGGTAAGATCTCTGATGTCTTAAGCAAAAATATGCTCGTGCCAGTACAAATCGCCAAAGAACCCATTTCAACAAAAGGGCCGCGTCTGAGTTCAGACCTTTCAATTGCGGGCCGTTTTGTCGTTTTGGTACCTTTCTCAAGTACTGTTTCCATTTCCAAGCGTATCAAAGGTAGTAATGAACGCAATCGCCTAAAAAAGATTGTCGAAGGAATTAAGCCAGCTAATTTTGGCGTTATCATTCGTACAGTTTCCGAGGGTAAGGGTGTTGAAGAACTACAACGTGACTTATTGGACCTGATCTCAAAATGGGAGCTATTTACCAAACGTCTTCGTAATGCTGAACCGCCTCAAAAGGTTCTTGGCGAAATGGATCGTGCATCCACTATTCTACGAGATATTTTGACAGACGAGTTTTCGCATATTTATGTTAATGATCCTTCGATCTTCGAAGAAACAAAATCATATATACACGATATATCTCCAGACTTGGAGAAAATTGTCAAACTTTATAAACATAAAGAGCCAATTTTTGATCATTTCGGAGTTGAAAAGCAAATCAAGGCAGCTTTTGGCAAAACTGTAACATTGCCGGGCGGTGCGTACCTCGTTATAGAGCATACCGAAGCCTTGCATGTCATTGATGTCAACAGTGGTAACCGTTCTGCTAATAAGGAGAATCAGGAAGACAATGCATTGCTGGTCAATATGGAAGCAGCAAAAGAAATTGCGCGTCAGCTGCGTTTGCGTGATATGGGCGGAATTGTAGTCATCGATTTTATCGATATGCATAAACCCAATCATCGAAAAGAGTTGTATACGTTCTTAAAAGAATGTATGGTAGCGGATAGAGCGAGACATACAATTTTGCCTCCAAGTAAATTTGGATTGGTTCAAATTACACGTCAGCGCGTTAGACCTGAAATGAATATCGTCACAAACGAAAAATGTCCGGCTTGTGATGGTACAGGTGAAATCCGATCAAGTATTGTCCTCATGGATGATATTGAAAATAATTTGAGCTTTATTCTTCAAGAACAAAACGAAAAGAAGGTGACCTTATGTGTTCACCCTTACATAGACGCCTACATTAAGTCTGGTTTGATTTCTAAAAGAATGAAATGGTTCATGAAGTACGGAAAATGGATTAAAGTAAATCCAATGACGTCATATTATCTAACTGAATTCCATTTCTTCAATGCGAAGGATGAAGAAATCAAGTTATAATAGAAAGAGATTAACGAAAAGGGTTAGTAGTGATACTAGCCCTTTTTTGTTTTTATATCATTGTACTGTTTATACCCAATGGATAATTATGCCGTCTTTTTCCATTTTGCGGAAGTAAGTCATTTGTCTTTTGGCATAGCGATGTATTTCTGTCTCCAGTTTTGTGGTAAAAGCAGAATAATCGAGCTGTCCAAGAAGATGGAGTGACGCATATTTATACTCCAAACCATAGTATTGAAGTTGCTCGTGTGTAATACCTTCTGTCAAGAGCCCGCGCACTTCTTCTAAGAAGCCTTCATTCAATCGTTGTTTTAATCTTTGGCTAATGTGTTCGCGTCTGATTTCCAACGGGGGACTTAATCCGATAACAATGCTATCTACCGCTTGTTGCTGGACGATGTGATCGGGGTGGTTCTCTAAAAACGCTAATATTTCTATTGCTCGGATTATACGTTTTTTGGTTGAAAGATCGATTTGAAAGTTCACAGGTAGTGTATATTCCTGAAGACGCGCTAACAGCTCCGTCTCTGGATATGCAAGTAATAACTCCTTGAAGCCTTCGATTGATGGGATCAGCGCATAGGGATTTTCTTGGATTACACTTTGAATATATAAACCTGTACCACCACATAGGATGGTATGTTTTCCCTTTTCTAGAATGGATTGTTGGGCTTGACGGAAGTCAGCAATAAAATTTCCGAGATTGTAGCGTTTTCCCGGTTCATGAATGTCGATAAGATGATAGGGAATATCTTGGTATTCCGATAGGTCTTTTCCCGTACCGATGTCCATCCTTCGATAGATTTGGCGGGAATCAGCACTGATGATTTCAGCATCAATGTGTTGGGCCAGTTGGACGGCCAGTTTCGTTTTTCCAGAAGCTGTAGGCCCTAAGATAACGATAACTTTCTCTTTTGGAACGGTTTGCTGTTCCAAAAGAGAAAGTGTATATTTTAATCTGTCTATCACAGAACAAATTTAGTCCATTTTTCTGTTCCTTCGTTATTTTTTACAACAGTATCGATAAAAGCCATGCCTCTTACGCCATCGTAAACTGTTGGAAAATCCTGTTGTTCAGCTGTAGGAGTTTTTCCTTCACGTTTTGCTGTAACTGTTGCCGCAAAATTACGGTAGATATTCGCAAATGATTCTAATAGCCCTTCAGGGTGACCCGCTGGTACACGGGTATTATGTGTTGCAAAAGAACTCAACGTATAAGGCGCTGCGTAAGCATTACCTGTGCGATAAAGCTGACGAGGTTGATCAAGCATTTTGATAATTAAATTGTTCGGATCCTCATTCGCCCATTCCAATCCACCTTTTTCGCCATAGATACGGATACGAACAGCATTTTCTTCTCCGGCTGAAATTTGCGAAGCCATCAATACGCCTTTAGCACCATTTTCGAAACGTAAAAGCACCGAACCATCGTCATCCAATAGACGGCCTTCAACAAATGTTGTTAGGTCTGCACATAGCTCTTGGATTTTTAAGCCCGATACATATTCCGCTAAATGCGCAGCATGGGTACCGATATCACCCATAACCAACGATTTGCCCGAGCGTTTCGGATCTGCACGCCAAGCGGCTCCAGCATTCCCCTCGCGTTCCGTTAAACGACTTAACCAACCTTGTGGATACTCAACAACAATCTTTCTGATCTTACCGAAGTGACCTTCTTTGACCATTGCTTTGGCTTGTTTAACCATTGGGTAGCCTGAATACGTATGGGTAAGGCACAGCGTACGACCAGTACGTTCTACGGTTTCTTGTAATTCTTTTGCTTCTTCAACAGATACTGTCATTGGTTTTTCAACGACAACATCAAAACCTTTTTCTAGCGCTAATTTAGCGGGAGCAAAATGTAAAAAATTGGGTGTTACGATCGTTACAAAATCCATGCGTTCGCCTTCGGGAAGCAAAGATTCTTTTTCGATCATCTCTTCATAGTTTAGATAGACACGCTCAGGAGCTACAAATAAGTCTTCTCCAGATTGTTTTGAAATCTGTGGATCAATACTAAATGCACCACAAACCAGTTCAATCTTGCCATCCATAAAAGCAGCAATACGGTGTACAGCGCCAATAAAGGCGTCGTTTCCGCCTCCGACCATACCCATGCGAAGTTTTCTCTTCATAACGTTATTATTTTTGATTATTTATTTTTCAAACTTTTACAGTGTACAATATACACAATTTAGCTTATTTTATGTATAAAATCATCTTGATGCTACCCATATTTTCTTTGGGAAAGCCATGAGGGAACTGCTCCCTAAGCGCTTTTAATTCATCTGTATTTCGATAGGTATACCGCTTTGTTCCCGTGATCCAAAAGTTAATCGGTGTCGTAATTTCTTTGGCAACAAACCCAATTTTTTCGAGCGAAGAGTGTTGGCTCCAATCACGATCGGTGAAAGTCATAATGTCTCCTGGTGAGAAATCGCTACAAAAGGCTTTAATTAATTTGCTTAGGCCTCCTATAACATTAATACCTGTTTTATTACAAAAGCGTAATAGTTCAAATGAGCGATAGTCTTCATTTTTATCCAGCATTCGGCGTCCTCCAGAGAATACCGCGACGGCGACAAGCTCTCCTTGTTCATAAAGGCCATAACGATACTTGCCGGGAAGAGCGGTTTGTAAATGATGTTCCACGAGGAACTGTAAACTCGTTCTTTTGTCGATCCGGGCAACTACAGTATTACGTGCGTAGATGCGTTTGTCATTTTTTGTTCTAGAAACAATGCGCCTGACGATCAAATCAAACTTTGTTATTAATTGGTCTTCATCGATATGGATGCAGGGGTCGGAAGTATCACGTCTAACGGATTTGTTATGAGGGTATAGTAAAATGTTAATTGCTAATTCCGGAGAGGATATTTGTATAAATCCATCATCCTGGCAAAATCCTAATGGGACTTCAAGAGCTTGCTCGAGCCTAAGCTTGAACTGCGTTGACAAATTTATAAACGAAGGATCCATAAAACAAAAGTAACTTTTATGGAAGTTTTGACGAAATATTCACTTTTAATAATTATCCGTACCTTTGTACCGAAAAATATAATGGTGCTACAGGGTATCCTTGTTAAAATAGTACAATGACTCTGGGTGAGCAATTAGCCTGACATGATCTGAAATAAAATCGTGCTAAAATTACAACAGGTGCCTAGTGATCTTTAAAAGCAAACAACGTGTAACGAACTCAGGTATAGCAATGAGTATCGGCACTTATAAATAATTATAATACATATGAAACTTCCGATAGTGGCGTATGGCGATCCTGTATTAAGAAAGGTCGCTGAAGAAATAGATGAAGACTATCCAGATTTAAAGAAATTGATTGATGATATGTTCGATACCATGTATGCAGCTCATGGTGTTGGGTTGGCAGCTCCACAGGTAGGTTTGCCTATACGTATGTTCGTTATCGATGCAACTCCTTTCGCAGAAGATGATGAAGAAAACAAAGAGGTGCTCCAATCGTTCAAAAAAGTTTTCATCAATCCTATCATGGTTGAAGAGTCTGGTGAGAAATGGGCTTTCGGTGAAGGATGTCTGAGTATCCCAGATATTAATGAGGACGTATTGCGTCACAGAAATATTCGCATCAATTATTTAGATGAGAACTTTGAAGAACATGAAGTAGACTTAACAGGTTTGGCTGCACGTGTGGTACAACACGAATATGATCATATTGAAGGTAAACTATTTACCGACAAATTGAGTGCCTTGAAGAAAACGATGCTGAAGGGGCGATTAGATGCTATCGCGAAAGGAAATATTCGCGTTGGTTATAAAATGAAATTTCCACAGCAAAAGAAAAAGCGTTAGTTCATACTAACGCTTTTTCTTTGTTGCTTCCTCCTGATAAAATTGGTTGGAGATCAAGAATATCCGTGTTCTACCTACCAATCCATCCTTTTATTCCATTTTTGAGATTGAATTGGTCATTCTGTAAAGCGTGTTATAGAAACTACACCCGCGAAGAAGGACATTCCTCAATCCAACCGGGGTAAATATAGACGATATTTAACGGCTGTCATTCGTATTAAAAATACAACAGCAGCCCCAATAAAGGCAGCCCAAGAAAGATCAAGATCGAGATGCACCAGCAAGATATACGTGAGACCTCCACCTAAACAGGCCGTAGCATATACTTCTTTTTTAAAGATTAATGGGGTTTCGTTGAGTAGGACGTCGCGCGTCATCCCCCCACATACCGCGGTGAACATTCCAAAGATAATGGCAGCATAGGTATTGCTTTCGTAATTGAGTGATTTTTGTACCCCTAGGATAGTAAAAAAGCTAATTCCGATGGCATCAAAAAGTGTCAGCGTGCGATAATAACCATACAACTGTTTGTTGAAGACAATGGCAATTAAAATTCCGAGGAAAATAGCAATGAGGTAATTGCTATCATTAACCCATACTGGGCGCAGATTCAAAAATACATCCCGCATCGATCCACCGCCAATGGCTGTCACAAAGCCTAAAAAGGCTGCCCCAAAAATATCAATATCTTTACGTTTTGCCGACAGCGTGCCTGATATTGCAAAAAATAAGGTGCCAAGCAAATCGCTTAGATAAAAATAGTTGGCATCAGTAATCATGGTAATCCTTTTTAAATCATTATATTAAAATCTCCAGTTGACGGTACCACATACCGCTTAACACCAACGGGGATAAACTTCCCTTTATTGGACAAATTTAGGAGAAATCTTGATAGTTTAAATTCACCGAAAGGCGAATAGCTTTCAAACCCGCGATTCCCTGTACATCCTCCAATTTTAAATGTTCGATGGTATGCTCAATGATGCCCATGTCGTAGATTGCCTTTATACTCAACATAAGGTCCTCCAGGATTTCATCCGATAAATAGACAATAGCAATTTTATTGACCTGAGTAAGTCGTTCTTTGGTTCGCTTTATCCGAATTTTGTCTATCCTTTTTTTGATTATTTCATAACGGATATTGAGTGATCCCTCTACATCAAATCTCCGTTCATCTTCCCGGAAGCTGATATCAATGCTATGTGGATTGATAAAAATCAATTGTGTTGTTTCTAAAGCCAGAGGCAGAATATCCTTCGCATGGTAAGCTTTCAGCGCAATTCTAGCCATAGAAATAATTTGCTGACGCCTAAATACATTAATAAATTCGTAGCTAAATGGTTGTTGTGGTGTAATGGATTCGCCGATATAAATGTCATATTCAATACCGTCTGTCCTGAATTTTTGAAAATACGATGGGTAATTCCCCTGGATAAAGCTATTGAAATGGTCTAGTTCCTTACCGATCAATTGATTGATTTGGCGTAAAGAAGTTTCAAATTCATTCCTATAAAATTCACCGGTTTCTCGATTGGTGAAAAAATGCTTCGCATAATGTTCAATCACCTCTATTTTTGACGGAAATTGCTTTCTGGCTTCTTCTAAAAATGGCTGTACGTCTTTCCTAAAAAACTCAATGATCTTGACCATCGACTCATCAAAAGAAATATGATCAAGAGATTCTGTAATTTGATCAACACGTGCTGAAAAAGTCATAATCAACTTGTGCTTTCCATCTAAAGAGAGCTCATCAATAAGCATTGCGAGCTGTTTGACCTTGAAGCTAAAGTCTTTCAGAATGGAGGCGTTTCTTATGATGGTGGAGTCTTTGACATCGACAGCACCGTAGAGCGGATAGACTTCTTCAAATACAACGGCTTTGATATGCGCATCCCGACTGTCGTTTTCCAGGTCCTGAATGTACTGGGCCGCGATATGGTTAAATTTCCACTGAACCGAAGGCTGTATGGTCGTAAACCGGTTGATGATGATATCGTCGATACGTTTTTTAAATTCTAGCGTAATATCCTGAGATAATTGTGATAAAAGCGGGACCAAAGAACCTAAGGCTTGCATTGTCTCATTGTCGAGCTGATCTTGTTCACGACTGTATATTTCCAATATGCCTGAGAGGGAATGATTATGGATAAGTGGAATACACAGATAGGTCGTTACCCCCGAGTGGCCAATCCGCTCGTCTAAAATAGATGTGGTATTTCGGAGGCCATTCGTCGCATTATTGGTATAAAATATCACATGCGGATGTTTTAGGTAGCCCGCAAGTTCAGGATTGATCTTGAAGGTTTTATTTGCGGTATACGCTTCCGCAATCAAGATGCTCTTATTGGTGATTGAATAATCGAAAAATGGGACTCCATTTAATTGGAATAACGGAAATAAACTAAATACGGTATCAGCCCCCTTTAATAGCGGTGTGATGATTTTTTCTAAATCAGCGAAAAAGAGGTGATAATTGTATGTAGGAAGGTCCAAGAGAATGGACTGAATGCGGCGTAAAGTATGTTCCGTACTGGTCTTTCTGAAAGTTACAATACTAAAGCCTGATAACTCAAAATCTTCCAGTTTAACGGTATTGATAACGGTATTCCAATCAAAAAGCGAATCACTAGGATTTTCCGATAAACGACCGATATCAAGCGCAGGCAGTGTTTTTTTTGCCTTTATCTCAACAAATTTGAAATCGATGTCCAAATCGTAATAATCCACGATCTCCCCCTGATCATTGAGTTGATGATAAACAATGCTGCTGTTTTCATTGGAAGAAAAGCCATACAGACGCTCGAAAATGAGGGTATAAAAGAGCTTTTCTTGATTAGTAAGAAGGCTTCCGGTACGCATCTTCCCTTGAATTTCTTGCTCCACAAGCTGATGGCTAGTTAGGTCGAAAAAGGCTTCCGTTCCATAGAAGGCTTCTTCTGCTAGGGCTGTTGTGAGTGCCCAGTACCTTTTTGGAGCAGTGTCAACCAACGATACGGAGAGGCTATAAATCAATTGCAGAATATCTTTATAGGCATTGAGGTTATGCTTGCAGAGTTTACCGTTGAGATGCTCTATTTCTTTGATGCGTTCCAGCGCATACAAAGGAATCATATCATCGGATGAAGTGCCATTTTCAATAAAAGATTCCAGGTATTTGAAAAATGGTTCAAAGTCTAGCCTGCCATTTGCATACGTATTGGCCATTTTCGCCGTTGTGAGTTGTACTTTCTTTATCTCCATGGATCGAAAATTTTAAAAGCGGAAGCCTGTGCTGAAATAGGGATACCAGCCTTCATTGGATTTCGTCATGACAAAATGCAAAGGAAGTGCATTGGCGACGATGTAATAAATGCCTCCACCCACACCTTGATGAAACTTATCGCTGTTATAGCCCTTTGCCCACACTTTTCCAACATCATACATACCCATTAGTCCAAATTCACCTGGAAGAACATAGCTTTTGACATCAATTACTTTGACACGAGCCTCTAGGTTATTGTAAAGCATCTGTTGACCTGCAAATCGATACTGGCGAAATCCCCTGAGATTTTCATGGCTGCCTAGAAATAGATATTGATAAAATGTAGGGTTCCCAACAACGGTGCCCCCTCCTGTTCTATTGGCGAATATAATGCCTTCATTGAAAGCGCTAAAGTAACCCGTCATTGCAGCACTTAACTGCGCTGAGTTTTTTGAGTACTGATTGAGTCCAAAATAAGAATTCAAAGCGGCTTCAATATATAGCCCTTTACTTGGGTTAATCTTTCGATTACGGGAGTCTTGTGTTAAAAAGGCATTGATACCTGCAAAAGCTTTGTCTTTGGTAATCGATAAACTATCGTAAGAATGTAAAGCTTGGGGATTTAAAATAAATCGATCTTCATTTTCAATCGGATCTAAGTGGTAAAATTGGATATGCGGACCTACGGCAAAGTTTAATGTAGCTGAAGGTTTCCACCTTAACTGTGGATTGACATTGAAAATATTGAATCTACTTCTGTAATATTTTGCACCATACTGTTCCTTTAAGAAGAGCGAGTTATTACCTACGCCGAAAAAATTCTGCGTGTTGTCAGGAGCTTTTGCTAGCGCATCGACAACAAGATCCGCATCCCCGACAACAGCTATCCATTCGCCTCTATAGTGAATTTTATAAGCTCCGGTCCGGAAGGCTGTTGCTACAGTAAGTTGTTGCTTATAGGTAAAAGGACTTTTTCTAAATCCACGCTGATGTGTATAAGCAGCCCCTAGCCCCAGCGAAAAACCGTCATCAGCATTATAACCCGCAGTCACCAGGGGAAGCCAGGTGTTGTACAGGTTTACAGGAACAAATTGCGTGTTGGTACTATCTTGTGCATAATGAAGCTTTATTTTGTTCTTTTCACCCAGTAAAGTGGAATTTTTGGTGTTTTCGTAAAGCTGTATTTTCGATTTGCTTTGGTTGATCACATAAGTCTTTGGCGTGTTATCGCCAATAATTCGGAGTTTTATAGGAGAATTTGCGTTATCGATGACAACAGAGTCTTTTCCTTCAGCCAGATAGAGGCGAATTTCTTTCGTCAGGGAATCTTTATAGGTTTTGTCCATCAATGCTTTGGTGACTTTCCCATCTTTATTGATCTTCGAAACTTTGACTTTTAAGTTTTTATTCGCTGTGCTGTATATTTCTACTTTTTCATTTTTGTCGCTGAGATGAATATCGACAATGTTATTAATGAAATTGTAATACTCTTCCATCGCCATGGGCAGTGCATCACGACGGCTTTGAAGTGTTTTAAAAATTTGCTCTCCACGAATAGCAATGGACGATTGCGGCAGGCTATGTACCGACTCCCATAATACCGAATCTGTGAGACGTGCTACAAATTGCTTAACCTCTTTGGTCCATTCCTTGTGAGGAAGCTGGTTGCTCGGATGAGCATTTAAAAAGCGTGATTTAAACAAAGAATAGCGAATATCGGGAATACCGGTCGTGAAACCTTGCATGACTGGGTTGACAAATTGCTGATAGATATCTTTCATTAGAAAACCTTGTGTGACACGCAGTGCCTGATCCCGATCGCGGGGAATAGGAATATAGTCTTTATCGTGATCTGTGCTATCCTGATTTTCATTGTACCAACGCCATTGATCCTCGTGTCGATCCCAGTCGCTTACCAGTACATCCAGCATTCTTGCGCGGAGATATGCCTTAGCCTTAAAGTTATCGTCGTTATCTTCCTGTAGTTTTCGTACAGCTTTTGGGCTGTTGTCTGAATCACCAAGAGGTTCGCGTTCTTCTAGTAAAGCCACCGTATGCTCAAAAAGCGGAGCGTATTCACCCAATATGCTGTCTTGTGCAACAACGCCGATGATTGGATGGGCATGTTGGACGTTCACGGCATTTGCCAAAGCGGGGATCATAAGCGCGGAATAGGGATGTTGCGCGCTAGTGGCATCGTCCAAGATATCCTGTACAAAGGTGCCATGTAGCTCTTCTGGTATGAGGGATTCAGTCCTTTTATTGACTGATCGTAGGGCCCATTCCCGACCGCTTGAATCTGTAAGTCGTAGAGAAACCGATTGCATCCCGCCCCCCTGTTTGACAGGATGCAGTCCCCCGTATAAGGTTGAAAGTTGGAGCAAAGGTAAGGTGGTTTCTGCAGCCCATTCTTTGCGGTAGTTTTCGCCAAGGAAGAACTTTTTGAATTTACTGGCTTTACCATATTTTGCATTTGCAACGATACTTACACTGTCCTTGATGACGGTTTTAGCAAAGGACTTGCCCTGATGTGCAGGTGACTGTGTATGTTTTTGTTGTGAATAAACATGACTAGCAAGAAAAATAAGAAAGAATGGTACAACCTTTTGCATGCCTATTTTTGTTCAAATTTATAAATGATCCCTTTATCCTGATTACCGGCTTCGCTGCTGATGTAAAGATTGAATTTTGAATCAAAGTTAATTCCTTCAGGTTGAGGGAAGATCTTCGGATCTAATGGAGAGAGCGATTTTACACGAAAATTCTCATCGGTTACCACAAGGGCTTTGTCGACAGAAGATAAGATATACCATTCCTTGCTGTCTGCTTTTTTCGCTAACGCAGAAGGTTTGAACGTTTTCTTAATTTTAGCATCAAATGCCTGAAGTTGATCAAGCTGGATGGCAAATTCTCCTTTCGGCTGGAGTTGACCACGCTCGTCAATTGAAAAGACATAGCCAGAGGTTTGTGGTTGTTTTCTGTCGACCTTGCATTCTTTACATAATACGTATGCTTGATTACTTTCGCGGTCAACAAAAAGCCCCTCATACTCTCCCTTTGGGAGTAAATTTTTCTGTTCAACAACGTTTTTTATATCGTCCTTTTCGGCAATCGGAAAGGAATAGATGCTGCCATTGCTCTTTAAGATAAAGAAATGTGTATTGCTTATCGAGATATCCTCATAGTCGCCATCTTTTCCGAAAGGGTTGAACGTGACTTTTTGTGTCGGTTGGTTAAATTTATAAAGAAAGCCCTGCTCGTCTTGGATGGCATAAATATCGTCATCCTGTCCCGCGAGGAAGGCTATTCCGGATATTTCTAACAATTCGTCTGGCAAACTCATTTTTATGCCCGAAGATAATGTATAGGGTATTTGTTGCGGTTTTTCAGCTTGAACATGAGCGAGCTTGTTGCTATTTTCCTTGGCTGTATTATTCGGGTTGCAGGCGAGAAAAATAGCGGAGGCTAAGCCTAATGCCATAGTTGTCAATATCGTCGGGTTTTTCATCATTATATGATTAAATTTAAATTGATGAAGTCATCAGATTTCTGAATGAGCTTACGTGCAATGGTTATTTTGTTGGGCTTTCAGGCTGGTCATGCTTTTATGAGATGCCCTGCTGAAGAGTCCTATTGTTTCATTTTGCCTTTCAAATAATTAAGGATTTGTTGCTGCGAAACATTCTTCTGTTGTGTTTCTATTGCCTGATTTTGCCCATGTTCATCCAGCAAAGTTGCTTCGGTGTCGTCCGCAAACTGAATATCGAACAGCTCCTGTATTTGATGGGCTAATGTTAGATTCAGCAGCGGAAAGCAAGTTTCTATACGTCGGTAGATATTGCGGTTCATCCAGTCCGAAGAACCCAGGTATACGCTGCTTTGTGCTTGATATTGAAAAATAAATATTCTGCCATGTTCTAAATATCGTCCTACAATCCGTTTCACGACAATCTTGTCGCTCAATCCAGGTACTTGTGGTTTTAGCCTACAGATTCCTCTGACCAATAACTGCAGTTTTACCCCTGCCCGGCTTGCTTCATACAATTTATTGATTAACGATTCTTCTTCAAGATTGTTTAATTTAATTTTTATTGTAGCTGTCTCTCCGGCTTTAGCAGCTTGGATGGCCTGGTCGATCAGGGATAAAAACGTATGTTTGAGGTTGAACTGTGCAATCAGTAAATGACTAAAAGACAGCTCATTTGGACTATGGGGTTTTCTCCGGGCCGGTAAAAACTCGAATAACATATTTAATTCGTTGGTCAATAGCTTATTTGAGGTAATGAGGAAATAGTCTGTGTAGACCTTCGCCGTTTTTTCATTTAGATTTCCTGTACCTAGCAATGCACTTTCACGACCTTGTTTGCGTTTGACCAGCGCTATTTTGGCGTGTACTTTTAAATTGGGGATACTATAGGTAATTTTTACCCCCTGTTCTTTCATCAATCGAGCCCAATGTATATTATTTGCTTCATCAAAGCGCGCTTTCAATTCGACAAATACATTGACTCTTTTTCCATTTTTTGCTGCGGTAGCGAGTGCTTGTGCAATATGTGAATCACCGGCGATACGGTATAAGGTCGTGTAAATCTCGTCTACGGTTGGATCTATTGCAGCCTCGTTAAAAAAACGCAGTATGGGGTCGAACGATTCATAGGGAGTACAGATCAACAGATCCTCCCGGTCTATTTGGTCAAAGATAGATTCCTTAAAATTCTGATTCTTATTAATTTGCAGCTGTTTTGGATAAGAAAGTTCGGCTATTTTAATCGGAAATGAAAATAGATCCTTGAGATTGTGGTAGTTTCCGCCTTCGACAATGCTACTTTTCCGTAGATCAAATAATGTTGCCAGTGTTTCTATCAACTGTTTTGGCAGATTTGGCTGGAATAGAAAGCGTGTTGCATAGCCAAGGTCACGTTTATTGACTTCCATCTCGATTTTTTGGGCAATATCACCCTCAAATTCATCTTGGAGATTTAATTCCGCATCCCTTGTGATTTTAAAGGAATAGAAATTTAATGAGGTATTTCTTATGGCTTCAGGAAAAAATGCTCTGATAATATCATCTATGAGCACGACATATTTATTGCCATCGATTTCACAGGTGAAAAAGCGGCCAATATGATTTGAAGGGACATTTAGAAAGAATACCAGTTCAGTATTGTCGTCTGTAACGACGAAGTAGAGCTGATTGTTGATCGGGAAAAAAGAGGTGTCATCAATCGGTATAATTTGGAGGTAGGAGGCAATTGTAGTAAAGAAATACTGGGCTGTGAGGTCTTTTATTTCGGTCGGAATAGCTTGATTGTAAATAAAGAATATATTTTCTTTTGCTAATTCTTGGATAATATCAGCTAGTATTAGGCCAAATTTTTCCTGTTGTTTGCTGATGGTTTTTGACGCTTTTTTATACGTCCCAATATCTATGTTCGGAATGAGCTGCCCGGGATTTTGCTTCATTATTTTTTTCCAAGCCATCAGTACAGGCATTCTAACCCGATAAAATTCATCCAGATTGGATGAGAAAATAGCGAGAAACTGTAGTTTTTCCAATAAAGGTACCTCCTGACGACCAGCTTGGTCAAGTACCCTATCATTGAACGACAGCCAGCTGATGTCTCTGTTGATATAAAGGTCTTTCTTCTTCATCCGTATAAATTTATGGTTATGGCAACATGCTTACAACAACATCAATAAATGATGCAGTCTATTGGTCGCTAATGATTGATTTAAAGGCAGCATCTTTTTAAATAAAAAAGAAAGTTTGAACAATATGATCCTGACATATTCAGCTGTATTTATAGGATTGCATTAAAATATGGTTGCGACGACAAAGGAAACAACCGATATAACAAGACCAAACATAAAAATTCCATATGCGTATCGTAGAAGTTTGTATTTTCGGCCTAATACCACACCTTGTGAATAAACATCCTTGGTAAGCATGCCATATAGAAATTCCGAATCGACCATTACCTTCTGCATGCCTTCGTTGTAGTCGTCGAGTTTCATCTTGTAAAAGTTCCCAAAAAAGAGCAGATTGACTGATTTTTGTTCGATTTCCTCCTTTGAGAATTTACCAGAGGGAATTTTGGGTATTGTTGACAATATTGCCATGACCATGGTTGCTACCACGGCCGTTGTTAAGATAATTGTTGGGATAATAAGGTGCTCGTTGGCATCTAGTTTCCGGAATAAGACAGCAATCACGACGGAAAGGATAATAGAATTGACCGTTAACAAGATGTTGGCCTTGTTGTCTGCCATGTCGCTTAATCGCTGATTGTTTGAGGACGTAATCCGAAACATTGTTTCTATCCCACGTTCTGGCTTACTGCCTTTCTCCTTTTCCTTTTTGTCTTCTTTTTTGCTTTCTTTATTTTTTGAGATAGATTTCTCCTGTTTTTTCTCCAGTTCTTTTAGATTCATCTCCTTTTTGGCATTAAGCTTTTGCTGAGCATATTCAGTATGGTAATGATGGCTCATTAATAGTTTGATTGTGCCCGCCCGCCATACGTCTTTATCGATCTCCTTCCCTAATACTGCTTCAGCTTCGGCTTTCATCAGTTTGTTTCTGGTAACGAAATCCTCATTCCCAAAATGAAATAGGTCCGCGTCGCAGAGAATTTGTTCCAGTAGGTTTGTGGGATCCTGAGGCATTCTCGTTGCCAAAATACAACCTTTGATTTTTTCCTGTACGGCTTCCGGTATTCCTTTATCCTGGAGAAAATTGAAAGCAATTTCGACACTTATCTTCTCATGGCCGATAGCATTGTCAGATTTTACGTAGCCAAGGTCATGAAAGTAGGCCGCGCTAATAACAATAAAGTGATCCTCCTCTCCTAGTTTATAGTGCGATGAAATCTCCTCCGCAGCACGTACAACAGAACGTGTGTGTATCGTATTGTGAAAACAATGGCAAACTGAAATATTTTCTGTAATATAAGTTTCAGCATATTCTTCTACCTGTTTTAAAAGCTGAGCATAATCTATCATGGACCAATATGGTTTTATGTGCAATAAAAGTATTTAATATCTTTAATTTCTTAAAAATAAGGTCTTCTTTTTTGTTATTTATTAACCTAGATCAAATTTACTGAAAAAAGAGATATTCCAATAGTTGTAAAATTACCTGTTATATAAGTAGAAGGTTGACTGTTAAAACAGATCGTTAATCGGATAAGGTCTTTCAATATAGGTCATGAGGCTCAGGCCAACTGGGTTTGGATCGTTTTATAATGCGAGTGCCCCCCAGGGTTCTTCCCTAAACGGAGAAGAGTTCTGGATTGCTTATTCTTTAGTTTAGTTTTTATCTAGAGTTAGTTTAGCCTTTAGTTAGGGTTTGTTTAGCTATAACCTAAGCTATACCTAAACAAACCCTAACTAAACCCTAAGTAAACCCTAAGTAAAGTGGTAAGAAAGTATAGCTATTAAAAGGGTCAATCAGGAGTGCTGTATGCTTTCATCCCTTTATAAGCTGTGCTGCGGTATCCTTGCGGTGCCATCTTTCCGGCGGCACAATTTTCCGTCCTTTCCGGTACGGATTCTACCCGAGGGGCCGCGCAGGCTTTTGGCAGAAGATCCTGACCGGATTATGCACCTTGATGTTTTTCTATTCTTTTGGCTGCTATCTTTGCGCCCGTTCCCGTCCATCGGCTGCGCTGCCATTCCCGTCCGACCTTAGTACTTTCTTGCGCAAGCCACCCCCTTCCGGTGTCCTGCGCGGAAGCCCGCACGGGAAGCAGGGACAGAAATCCGCTGCAGATCTTAGGAAAGTACCCTTTTTGCCACCTTCGACGTAGGCCTGTGGTCAGAAACCAAAAAGAATCTTGCACCGTTACAGGCAGTTAAGGATAAAATGAAAATAATAAGAACAAAAGGCTTGGAAGTCTGCCCGAAAACTCCCTATCTTTGCACCACTCCGCAAGGGAGGGACGGTTACTTCGAGAGAAGGAATCCTGAAAAAAGAAGGGTTTAAGAGAAGTCTGGCAGGATTTAAAATCCCGCTCAGTTTATTTTAAACGCGGAAATCGAAAAAAAGGAAAAGAAAAAAAACTTCAAAAAGTTTTTGGAAGTTCAGAAAAGATTTCTACCTTTGCAGTCCCAACGGAAACGAAGGGAAAAACAAAAAAGATAAAGACGGCGCAATGCCATCGGAATAAAGCAGATACGGAAGTTGAAGCGACAAAGTTCTTTAAGAAAACACAATCATGTAAGCGTGACGAGTAGACAAACGAAAGTCATGAACAAATTCAAGTAATTCGTTCAATTCGATCCAAGATCAGAGATATAAAAAAAGAATTCTGATTATGTAAATAGTTGGAATCAAAAACTTCATTTTACAATGGAGAGTTTGATCCTGGCTCAGGATGAACGCTAGCGGCAGGCCTAATACATGCAAGTCGGACGGGATCCGTCGGAGAGCTTGCTCGAAGATGGTGAGAGTGGCGCACGGGTGCGTAACGCGTGAGCAACCTACCTCTATCAGGGGGATAGCCTCTCGAAAGAGAGATTAACACCGCATAACATATCTGACCGGCATCGGTTAGCTATTAAATATTTATAGGATAGAGATGGGCTCGCGTGACATTAGCTAGTTGGTAGGGTAACGGCTTACCAAGGCGACGATGTCTAGGGGCTCTGAGAGGAGAATCCCCCACACTGGTACTGAGACACGGACCAGACTCCTACGGGAGGCAGCAGTAAGGAATATTGGTCAATGGGCGGAAGCCTGAACCAGCCATGCCGCGTGCAGGAAGACTGCCCTATGGGTTGTAAACTGCTTTTGTCCAGGAATAAACCTAGATACGTGTATCTAGCTGAATGTACTGGAAGAATAAGGATCGGCTAACTCCGTGCCAGCAGCCGCGGTAATACGGAGGATCCGAGCGTTATCCGGATTTATTGGGTTTAAAGGGTGCGTAGGCGGCCTATTAAGTCAGGGGTGAAATACGGTGGCTCAACCATCGCAGTGCCTTTGATACTGATGGGCTTGAATCCATTTGAAGTGGGCGGAATAAGACAAGTAGCGGTGAAATGCATAGATATGTCTTAGAACTCCGATTGCGAAGGCAGCTCACTAAGCTGGTATTGACGCTGATGCACGAAAGCGTGGGGATCGAACAGGATTAGATACCCTGGTAGTCCACGCCCTAAACGATGATAACTCGATGTTGGCGATAGACAGCCAGCGTCCCAGCGAAAGCGTTAAGTTATCCACCTGGGGAGTACGCCCGCAAGGGTGAAACTCAAAGGAATTGACGGGGGCCCGCACAAGCGGAGGAGCATGTGGTTTAATTCGATGATACGCGAGGAACCTTACCCGGGCTTGAAAGTTAGTGAAGAGTGCAGAGACGCACTCGTCCTTCGGGACACGAAACTAGGTGCTGCATGGCTGTCGTCAGCTCGTGCCGTGAGGTGTTGGGTTAAGTCCCGCAACGAGCGCAACCCCTATGTTTAGTTGCCAGCATGTAATGGTGGGGACTCTAAACAGACTGCCTGTGCAAACAGAGAGGAAGGTGGGGACGACGTCAAGTCATCATGGCCCTTACGTCCGGGGCTACACACGTGCTACAATGGATGGTACAGCGGGCAGCTACATAGCAATATGATGCTAATCTCTAAAAGCCATTCACAGTTCGGATTGGGGTCTGCAACTCGACCCCATGAAGTTGGATTCGCTAGTAATCGCGTATCAGCAATGACGCGGTGAATACGTTCCCGGGCCTTGTACACACCGCCCGTCAAGCCATGAAAGTTGGGGGTACCTAAAGCATGTTACCGAAAGGAGCGTGTTAGGGTAAAACCGATAATTGGGGCTAAGTCGTAACAAGGTAGCCGTACCGGAAGGTGCGGCTGGAATACCTCCTTTCTAGAGTATCGAAGATCGGTGCTCGTCACGTTACATATGATTGCAGGAAGAAAAAACATCAGAAGAAAGTGCCCGCCCCTAAGGGAGCAGGACCGAGAGAAAGAGATGAACAAGATAAGCTAGTCCCGTAGCTCAGTTGGTTAGAGCACTACACTGATAATGTAGGGGTCAGCAGTTCAAATCTGCTCGGGACTACGAAAACGAATGGGGAATTAGCTCAGCTGGCTAGAGCACCTGCCTTGCACGCAGGGGGTCAACGGTTCGAATCCGTTATTCTCCACATCTCCGGTGAAGTATATAAAGATATACTTCAGGATACCGGAAAAAGAGTTCTTTGACATATTGAAAGAGAAAAAAAATTACAAGAGAAGACAACAGTATAGAGACAATACGTGTATGTGTCTGAAGTAAGGGAGAGACCCTCGGTGAATGCCGGACGATCCCGAACCTAGCATATGTGTATATATATCAAAAGCAGCCGCATAGTAGCAAAAGGCTATGCCGGTGAAGAAAGTAAATAAGGGCACACGGGGGATGCCTAGGCTCTCAGAGGCGAAGAAGGACGTGATAAGCTGCGATAAGCTTTGGGGATTGGCAAATGCGACTTGATCCAGAGATTTCCGAATGGGGCAACCTGACTATTTGAAGAATAGTCGTATAAAACGCGAACGCGCTGAACTGAAACATCTAAGTAGGCGTAGGAGAAGAAAATAACAATGATTTCCCAAGTAGTGGCGAGCGAACGGGAAAGAGCCCAAACCGATCATGTTACGGCATGGTCGGGGTTGTAGGACCACGACATTGTACAGCGCTATGAACTGGAAGCAGGTGGGAAACTGCGCAATAAGGGTGAGAGCCCCGTACAGGTAAAGAATGTTGACATAGTGGTATCCTGAGTACCGCGGGACCGGAGAAATCCTGTGGGAATCCACCAGCACCATCTGGTAAGGCTAAATACTCCTGAGAGACCGATAGTGAACCAGTACCGTGAGGGAAAGGTGAAAAGAACCCCGAACAGGGGAGTGAAAAGAACCTGAAACCGTGTGCTTACAAGCGGTTGGAGCAGGCAGGTCCTGTGACAGCGTGCCTTTTGCATAATGAGCCTACGAGTTACTCTTGTCTGGCAAGGTTAAGTCCTTCAGGGACGCAGCCGAAGCGAAAGCGAGTCTTAATAGGGCGCATAGTCAGATGAGGTAGACGCGAAACCTTGTGATCTACCCTTGGGCAGGTTGAAGTTGCAGTAACATGTAATGGAGGACCGAACCGATAAACGTTGAAAAGTTTCCGGATGACCTGAGGGTAGGGGTGAAAGGCCAATCAAACTGGGAAATAGCTCGTACTCCCCGAAATGTTTTTAGGAACAGCGTCGGCGTAGAGTTTGATAGAGGTAGAGCTACCGATTGGGTGCGGGGGAGTCAAATCCTACCAAATCCAGACGAACTCCGAATGCTATCAAATATAGCCGGCAGTGAGGCTTTGGGTGCTAAGGTCCAAGGCCGAGAGGGAAAGAACCCAGACCATCAGCTAAGGTCCCCAAATTCGTTCTAAGTTGAACTAACGAGGTCCGGTTGCCCAGACAGCTAGGATGTTGGCTTGGAAGCAGCCATTCATTTAAAGAGTGCGTAACAGCTCACTAGTCGAGCGGCCGGGCGTGGATAATAAACGGGCATCAAGAACGGTACCGAAGCTATGGATTTGCATTGAAAGATATGCATCTGGTAGGGGAGCATTCCATCGCCGGGGAAGCAGTTTGGCAATGAACTGTGGAGGTTATGGAAAAGCAAATGTAGGCATAAGTAACGATAAGGCGGGTGAGAAACCCGCCCACCGAAAGACCAAGGTTTCCTGATCAACGTTAATCGGATCAGGGTCAGTCGGGACCTAAGGCGCACCCGAAGGGGGCAAGCCGATGGACAACTGGTTAATATTCCAGTACTCTTCATAACTGCGATGTGGTGACGGAGTAGTGACACTGCCGCGAACTGACGGAATAGTTCGTTGAAAGGCGTAGGTATAGGGACGGTAGGCAAATCCGCCGACCCTGCTGAAACCCAATAGTACAGCAAAGCTCCGGTGGCGCTGATAGAGCAGGTAAACAGACTTCCAAGAAAACCCGCTAAGCTTCAGGTTATGAAGACCCGTACCGCAAACCGACACAGGTGGTCGAGGAGAGAATCCTAAGGTGCTCGAGTGAGTCATGGCTAAGGAACTCGGCAAAATGGCCCTGTAACTTCGGGAGAAGGGGCGCTGTCTCGTAAGAGCAGCCGCAGTGAAAAGGCCCAGGCGACTGTTTAACAAAAACATATGGCTTTGCAAAATCGCAAGATGAAGTATAAGGCCTGACACCTGCCCGGTGCTGGAAGGTTAAGAGGGGATGTCATCGCAAGAGAAGCATTGAATCGAAGCCCCAGTAAACGGCGGCCGTAACTATAACGGTCCTAAGGTAGCGAAATTCCTTGTCGGGTAAGTTCCGACCTGCACGAATGGTGTAACGATCTGGGCGCTGTCTCAGCCATGAGCTCGGTGAAATTGTGGTATCGGTGAAGACGCCGATTACCCGCAACGGGACGGAAAGACCCCATGCACCTTCACTATAGCTTAACATTGAGATTGGGTACAGGATGTGTAGGATAGGCGGGAGATGTTGAAGTGGCTTCGCCAGGAGTCATGGAATCAACCTTGAAATACCGCCCTTTCTGTATTCGGTTTCTAACTCGGCAATGCCGAGGACATTGTTTGGTGGGTAGTTTGACTGGGGTGGTCGCCTCCAAAAAGGTAACGGAGGCTTTCAAAGGTAAGCTCAGTACGCTTGGTAACCGTACGTGGAGTGCAATGGCATAAGCTTGCTTGACTGTGAGACCGACAAGTCGAACAGGGTCGAAAGACGGACATAGTGATCCGGTGGTTCTGTATGGAAGGGCCATCGCTCAAAGGATAAAAGGTACGCTGGGGATAACAGGCTGATCTCCCCCAAGAGCTCATATCGACGGGGAGGTTTGGCACCTCGATGTCGGCTCGTCACATCCTGGGGCTGGAGAAGGTCCCAAGGGTTGGGCTGTTCGCCCATTAAAGTGGCACGCGAGCTGGGTTCAGAACGTCGCGAGACAGTTCGGTCCCTATCTGTTGTGGGCGTTGGAAGTTTGAGTGGATCTGACCTTAGTACGAGAGGACCGGGTTGGACAGACCTCTGGTGAACCTGTTATGCCGCCAGGTGTACGGCAGGGTAGCTACGTCTGGAATAGATAAGCGCTGAAAGCATCTAAGTGCGAAACTAGCCACGAGATGAGACTTCCTTATAGGGTCGTAGAAGATGACTACGTTGATAGGCCATAGGTGTAAAGGTTGAGAGACCAAAGCCAAGTGGTACTAATAGCCCGAAGCTTTCTCAAGCAGACAGACACTGTTGTCTTCCTCTTTAATTTTTAAGAAACAAACAGGAAACGTAACTCTTTCAATAGCTATGTCAGTTGGCATGAAGATGATCATATAAGATCACAATGTCAATAAAGATTTTTAGGTGCCTATATCGGCGGTGTCTACCTCTTCCCATTCCGAACAGAGCAGTCAAGCCCGCCAGAGCCGATGGTATTGCCGTAACAGGTGGGAGAGTAGGTCGGTGCCTTTTTTTACACGGAAGCCCTTGCTGGAAACAGTCAAGGGCTTCTTTCGTTTAAGTACTTCCGTATTTCCATGTACAGGCTATTGCATATCCTCCGCCTTTCGGTTATCGCAGCACTAAGCTTGAGTTTACTGTATGATAATTTTCTAGTGCTAAAACTTGAACAAGCGAATTAAGCCTATTGTAACTCATTCTACTTACTTAATGTAGAATTACTGGTATGGCTTTATATAAACAAAATGCATACGTATGATCTTCTTAGTGAGAGTATTGTTGACGTTATCAAATTCGCAAACCGATAACGTTCGTTTTGCCGAGCAGGAATGAGGTCATAAAACTAGTAATAGAGAAGTCCAAGTTTAGAACATTTATATGGAATTTTAACTTAAATATTTATAATTTTTTACTTAATATTCCATATGCCTCGGGATGTTCAAAACATGAGCAATGAGACAATTATAATACGCTACCTATAGATATTTAAGTTAAATGTTTAATTTTTTTAATGTTTTGCAGGTGGTAAAGTGAATTATTGGAATGAATTGTATATTTGTGGATATTAACTTATATAATGAAAAAGGCTAAATTATTAATGTTGGGCCAAATGATGGCAGTTATTGCTCTACTTATATTTTCCGAAACACTTTGTGCTCAAAAGAAATCTAATAATACAGATTATATTGTTTTCATGAATGGAGATAGCTTATATGGGAAAATTTCTTCAGTTACGGATAGTAAATTGTCATGGCGTGATGGAGATACGCAGATGGATTTTTTTCCAGACCAAGTTTTTCGTGTTTATCAAAATAGTAAAAGCAAAATTTTCGCACCTTCTCATATCGAAACAGGGCTAGAAAAGGTTAAAAATACAAAACCTCAGATTTTTCGGATTAATAAAGAAAAATCAGAGGAATTAAGATTTGCTGAATTAATTCTGGATGGTGAAATAATGGTCTATTATTTTAAAAGCTCTAGCTTGGCGGTGGGAGGTGGAACCTCTGGACCTATTCTCGGTTTCACGACAACGAAATATTGGTGTGCTCTTAAGCGTTCTTCTGGGGAGATAATTGAATTGAATGATGTTGTAAAAGATATTTTGGGGAATGATGTAAAACAAAGGGCTAAAGCGCTATCAGCATTAATAGAAGATGAACCAACCATATTAAAGCAATTTCAGCTTGAAAGAAAATATAGTTACGAGTTGTTTTTAAATTATATAAAAAAGTATAATGAAGCTAGGTTATCTAAAGAAAATGGGGCCAGCATCGTTTCGGAACGTATAATATATTAGCTTATTGGCGTCATAAATGACGCCAATAAGCTAATATATCATCAAAAAGGAATTCTGAGATAATAGACTTTAATCTTCTTCTGTATAAAAGTCGATCAACGAGGAGATATAAGGATCTTCCCATCCATCCGAGATATTTTCAAAGTCTTCATCCGGTATATTTGTCTGCCTAATCTCCAAGGATGTTCCTTTTTTATGTTCATGCAGCTTTAATGTAACGATAGAAGGGCTGTCTGTTTCACCGAAATACCATTCTTGTACAATTTTTGTCGAAGGTTCCAGTTCCAAGAATCGGCCAGTTATAGCACCATCCCACAAAGAGAATTCCCCATTGACAGTAGGGTCTATAGACACAAGGTCCCCTGTCCAAAGACGAGCGGTAATTTCGGTCGTTAATGCAAGATACAGCTCCTCTGGAGTTGCAGGAATAATAGCATATTTCTTGAATTCTTTCATGGTACAAAGTTACTCTTTCTTGTAATTTACCACTTATTTTGACTTCATTTTTATTTATCTTAATTTTATCGCAAACTATTGGGACAATATGAGTAATTTTCTGCCAAATTCTTTAGTGAAAAAGTTAGGAGTGAATCCGTTATTTGATACTGATGCATTTATTAAGATACATGAGGAAGGTATTCGGGCGACAGCAATACGCCTAAACCCTAATAAATTAGAAGATTGTCCGTTTCCTAATGCAGGGCAAGTTCCCTGGTGTAATGTGGCTTATTATCTTCAGGATCGTCCAGTGTTTACATTAGATCCATTATTTCATGCTGGAGCATATTATCCACAAGATGCTTCGTCCATGTTCATTGATCATATCATTCGAAGTTTGAAGTTACATGAGGGGAGTATTCGGGCGTTGGATCTATGTGCCGCCCCCGGAGGAAAGTCTACCTTATTAAACAGTAGTTTACATCCGGAATCACTCTTGGTTGCAAATGAAATTATTAAAACTAGGGTTACAATCCTGCAAGATAACTTAATGAAATGGGGAAATGCAAACACAGTAACTACAAATAATGATCCTGCAGCGTTTAATCGTCTTCCTGGATACTTCGATTTGATGGTTGTTGATGCGCCATGTTCTGGATCTGGAATGTTTAGAAAAGATGCCGATGCCATCGATGAATGGTCCGAAGCTAATGTTAAGCTTTGTAGCGAAAGACAACAACGGATTTTGGTTGAAAGCTTGAGTGCTTTAAATAAGGGCGGATATTTGTTTTATTCAACCTGTTCTTATTCACCAGAAGAGAATGAAGATATTGTCGATTGGCTATTGGGTAGCGGCGATTTTGTATCTGTTGAAATAGCTATTGAAGAGCATTGGGGAATTGATCATACAAATTCTAATAAGCATCGTGCACACGGTTATCGATTTTACCCGCATAAATTAGGTGGAGAGGGCTTTTTTATTGCTGTCCTTAAGAAGGTTGGTGAACAAGAAACATTCAATAGAAAGCGAATTAAACCGGAGAAATCAGATGTACCCAAAGGAATTTTAGATAGCTGGATTTCGGATAGTACTAGTTTTCATACTTTCCTTCATCATGAGGATGTATATGTTTTCCCAAAAATGTATGAGGATGATCTAAAGTATCTACAAAATGTGCTCTATCTTAAGAATGCGGGAACCAATGTCGGCAAGCTTAATAGAAAGGAGCTAATACCAAGCCATGCACTGGCCTTGAGTAATCATTTGACCAAAGACTTTCAATCGGTAGAATTGTCGCTTGAAGATGCCCGTAATTACCTTAGAAAGGAAAATATAACTGTGGATACGATTGGCCAAAGTCTTCAAGGATGGACAATAGCAAGTTTTGAAGGTAAACCTTTG
Organism: Sphingobacterium sp. G1-14; assembly: GCF_002196555.1. Taxonomy (NCBI): domain Bacteria; kingdom Pseudomonadati; phylum Bacteroidota; class Sphingobacteriia; order Sphingobacteriales; family Sphingobacteriaceae; genus Sphingobacterium; species Sphingobacterium sp. G1-14. The sequence continues at coordinate 6,225,488 of NZ_CP021381.1, read as the reverse complement.
GGCTGGATAAAGGTATTGACCAACCGAATCAATAACTATTATCCAAAGGAATTGAGGATTGTAAATTTGTAAAATATAGCGGCATTGAACACGGAGAATGTGTTTATAAAAGTTGTGCTTAGGAAAGGCTTACGATAATTGAACAGATATCTTTAGCAACTTCTTCTTTTGATTTTAGGCTAAACTCACGGGTATTTCCAGACCGATCGATTATAGTAACTTTATTGGTATCTGTTGCGAAGCCGGCTCCTTTATCCTGCATGGAATTGAGCACGATAAAATCCAGGTTTTTTCGAATCAATTTGTCTTTCGCATTTTCGAGCTCATTATTGGTTTCCAATGCAAACCCAACGAGTAATTGGTTTTCTTTCTTTTTAGCCCCTAAAGTTGCCAGAATATCTACCGTTTTTTTCAGCTCAATGGATAATTCGTTTTCTTTCTTTTTTATTTTTTGGCTAGCAACTTCAACTGGTGTGTAGTCTGCCACAGCAGCACTCATCACAACAATATCTGCGGCTTCAAAATGTTCTTCACAGGCATGTAACATCTCAGCTGCCGAGGTTACTGAAATGGTATCGACGCCTTTGGGTAGTTTAAGGGCGCTGGGGCCTGATACTAGCGTTACGTCTGCGCCAAGTTCTTCAAGTTGTGTGGCGATAGCATAGCCCATTTTTCCACTTGAATGATTGCCAATGAATCGGACTGGGTCTATAGCTTCATAAGTAGGACCTGCAGATACTAACGCTTTCTTTCCTGCTAAGGGTAGTCCTGTCTCCGAAAATTTAACTAAGAAATCCAGTATTTCTTCTGGTTCCGCCAAACGTCCCTCCCCCACTAGGCCACTAGCCAATTCCCCTTTTCCTGGAGGAATTAGGATATTGCCATAAGAACCAAGCTTATTGATATTGGATTGTGTGGACGGGTGTTTCCACATATCTAAATCCATTGCTGGAGCGAATAGCACCGGACATTTCGCGGATAGATACACGGCAGTTAGGAGGTTGTCACAAAATCCATTGGCCATTTTGGCCAGTGTATTTGCCGTTGCGGGAGCGACTAAAATGTAATCCGCATTTAAGGCAATTTCGACATGATTATTCCATTCCCCGGTATTCGGCTGATAATAATCAATTAAAACAGGATTTTTGGAAAGAGTGGAAAGCGTAAGCGGAGTAATAAAGGCTGTCGCTTCTTTTGACATGACTACGTTAACTCGGGCATCTGCTTTTACTAAAAGGCGGATGAGGGATGCAATCTTGTATGCGGCAATACTGCCGCATACAGCAATTACAATATTTTTCCCAGCTAAAGCCATTGTTTAAGGATTAGTCCTGCTCTTTTGAAGGATTTCTGTAGTACACTTTATCGTGTAAAAATTCATCAATAGCAACCAAAGTAGGCTTTGGCATACGCTCGTAATGTTTTGAAATCTCAATTTGCTCACGGTTTTCGAATACCTCTTCCAAGTTATCGTTGTTACTTGCAAATTCCGCAAGTTTTCCGTTCAATTCTTCTTTAATGTCTACTGCAATTTGGTTCGCGCGTTTAGAAATAACTACAATAGATTCATAGAGATTGTCTGTGCCTTTGTCCAATTGTCTCAAGTCACGTGTAACTGTAGAGTTTGGAATTGAATTGTTATTTTTTTGACTCATCTTTTTGGGTATTTTCTTTTTCTTTTTTCGCCTTTTGTTCTTTGATATATACTTCCTGCTCTGCAACGGCTTTATTATAATCCTTCACTTGAGAGAGGGCGGTTTTAATCCCTTTTTCAGAATTTTCACGAAGGGATTCTGCCTCTTTCATATGTTTGCTATTCGGAAAATTACTTGCGAAGCTACGATAATAGTCCAAGGCATCATCAAATCTACTTTCTTGTTTCAGGAAGAAACTTTTGGACGCATAGATGTATTGTGCTTTTAATGTTAGAAACTCAATCTCTTCCGCGTATTTTGTATCAGGGTATTCTTTTAATACATTCTGTAATGCGATGACAGCTGCCCTGTAATCATCCGTCAGCCCCATGTCATAGTACAGTCTTGCATTGGCAAATGCTTTAAGCTCAAGCTTATCTCTTAATTTCTGAATAAGATCTGCGGCTTCTTTGGACCGTTCTGATTCGGGATAGAGATTGACAAAGAGCTGTAATGCATCAATTGCTTTTTTTGTATTCGCTTGATCCAACGTTGATCTCGGAGAATCCAAGTAATAGCAATAGGCATGCATAAATCTACATTCTTCTGCTCTTGCACTATTTGGATAAACATCTGCAAAATCCTTAAAGTGAAATGCCGCCGATGTATAATCTTTCAGCCGGTAATTGGCAAATGCCAAATAATAGTAAATATTTTCTGCTTCAGCTTGTCCACGGAATTTGGTCCGCAAGTCATCAAACAAAACTAACGCCTTTGTATATTTCTTTTTCTCATAAAGTTTTACGGCCTCTTCGTACTTTTGAGCGATGTTATTGCTTGCGCGCAATTTCTCAAATTTACTTTTACAACCAGTAAATACCAATAGAAACATCATGCCGGCACAGATAGCCGCTATACGCCTATTTAAAAACATTTTACAAAGATAAGTGAATTTGTTATACTAATCAATTAAATTTTACTGCGCAATATAGTTTAATAATTATTTGATCGCAAAAACAACATTTCTTATTAACATTCTTTAACTCGATTAGAGCTATGAAGAAGATATATTGTCATATACTTGTTGTTTTTCCATTGGTAGCGAGGCCTAAAAATACACATTTTAAAATATTTGATTATCTTTACATATTACAATCATTGAATAGCATTAAGAGTATGACTTTAAAAGAAAAAGTTGAGCAAGCATTAGATACCTTGAGACCATATTTGGAGACTGATGGCGGAAATGTGAGTGTTGAAGAGATTACAGCGGATAATGTCGTGCGTTTAAAATTATTGGGAGCATGTGCTTCATGTTCAATGAGCATTATGACCTTTAAAGCTGGTTTAGAACAGGCAATTAAGAAAGCTGTTCCTGAAATTACAGCAGTGGAGGCTATTAATTTAACAGATCCCGATTCCCCAGAAGCAACTTTACCCCCTGTTAATTAGTTTTTCTACTTAACACAATTTAACGGCTAGTTCGGCTACTTTTGTTTAAATTTGTTCCATGAAGTTGCTGGTTTCTATATTATTTGCTGTATTCTTATCTTTTTGTTCCTCTGCTTTACATGCTCAGGAAAGGAAGATTGTTCAGTACTCCGGTGTCGTAACAACAGTTGGGTCTGAACTTCCTGTAGGTTATGCGACCGTCACTAATTTATCTTTCAGGAATGAAGCATTTGCGGCAAATAACGAGGGCTATTTCTCTTTTGTAGCACATGTAGGAGATACCATTCGTTTTACTTCCGTTGGTTTTGATCCTTTAGTTGTCACTATTCCTGATGTTCCTGGAGATAAGTATACCGCAAATATCGTTATGCAGAATCTGGTTACGGAACTCCCGATGGTAACACCTTATCCATGGGCAAGTATCGAAGAGTTTAACATTGCATTTATGAATCTAGACGTTTCTGAAGATAACATCGTGAGAGTTAGGAGGTCGTTGTCTTATGAGTCATTAGCGGCAATGGCAGCTGTAATACCACGTGACGGAAATGAAATGCGTTCAATTAACAATGCGCAAAGCTTTAATACGATGAATAATAAAGTCATCAACCAACGTTATGCTAATCCATTGTTAAATCCTTTTGCATGGGGCAGTTTAATTCAACAGATTACAAAAGGTAGCCAGAGCCGAAAAAGCTCAAGTTATTAATCAGTTGCCTTTAATTTATTTAATTCTCTGACACTTAGCTTTGCTGAGAAATAGGAAACCAGACCAGAGATGCTAGTCACGGTTATGAACACCAAAATGTAGTCACTCCACTTACTTACCATAGGATAGCTGTCAATAATTGTATTTGCTCCATCTTCTACGCGAATGATTCCATAGGCTGACTGGATATAGTTGAATATGCCGCCAATCAATAGGCCCAATACACAGCCAATAATGGCGATCATAAGGCCTTCATAAAAGAAGATACGTTGAATTAGATCATTCGACCCACCGAGACCTTTCAGTATCGTCATATCCTTTTGTTTGTCTAGTACAAGCATGGTTAAGGAACCTACAATATTAAAGATTGCAATCACACTGATCAAGGTCAGTATAAAGAAGACAACCCAACGTTCAACACGTACATTTTTATATAAGGTAGGGTTTTGTTTTTCCCTATTCTTTACAATGTAATCCGGTCCTATTTTCTTTTGTACTGCTTGCTCAAATGAATTAACATCCACACCATCTTTTAGGTAAAACTCGATCGATGAAACGCGCTCATATTCTCCGAGAACCTCTTTAGCAAATGAAATTGGTGTAATAATCAAATTGTCAAAATCTTGTTGATAGCGCAATACTCCTCCCGGAGCTATGGATCGTATGTTGAATTCTTCTGCAGGATTGGAAGAATTCTTTACTCCCTTTCTCGGAGAATACACTTGAATTTGTTCCACAGAGTTCTGCATAGGAATTGCCAGATTTGCCTGTACGCTTGCCCCTATAATTGCGAGGTTAGTAGAATCATGAGTAAGTTCGTACTGACCATCTACGAGGATACTGTCTCCGGCCTTTTTACTTAGCGATTGAGGTTCGACGCCTTTTATATTTGCAATAAATTGTCTATTTGAATATTGCAGTAATACTTTCTCTTGTAGAACCTCCGTGTAATGAACCACATTGGAATCTTTTCGTAATTCACTGAAGACAGCCTGTTTACTGTCAAAGAGTTTTCCTTTCTTGGGTTCAATCTTCAGTTCAGGAGCAAACTTACTGTACATAGATAGTATCAGCTGTTCCATTCCATTGAATGAAGATAGCAAAATGATTAAAGCAGCACTACTTACCATTACGCCAATTACACTAATAGAAGAGATGATATTAATGGCGTTAACTGATTTCTTAGAAAACAGATATCTTTTTGCAAATAGAAATGGCAGATTCATGACTTTTATCCTCGGATAAATGGATTAGAATTTTTTTCAAAGCCAATCGTTGTCGATGGCCCATGCCCAGGATAGACGATCGTGTCGTCGGGCAAGGTATAAAGTTTTGTTTTTATGCTATCCAAAAGCTGCTGATGATTTCCCCCAGGAAGATCAGTACGGCCAACGCTATTGCGAAATAGGACATCTCCTCCGATCAAGAATTTTTGATTAGCTGAATAAAAGCAGATATGTGCAGGGGAATGTCCAGGTGCAAGAATGACCTTTAGCTCATCATTATCCAAATAAATGGTATCATTCTCATTTAGAAATGTTTCTCCAATTGGTGAGATGTCATATCGGATGCCCATTTGAGGAGCGTAATTCTGAACCGCTACTAAAATTGGTACTTCACCTTCGTGGAATTGTGGGAGCAAGCCAAATTTCTCATGGACAAAACTATTCCCCAAAACATGGTCAATATGGCAATGTGTATTTAATAGGAGTGTCGGCTTGAGATTATTGTTTGCGATGAAAGCTAATAGTTCTTGCTGATCTTGCTCGCCATACATCCCTGGATCAATAATAATGGCATTTCCTGACTCGTTATAGAGTAGGTAAGTATTTTCCTGATATGGATTGAAAGTGAATGTCTTTATCGTAAGCATAATGGTAAAATTACAGTTTTTATTGATTTCTTACTATTGAAAGCTCAACTATTCCAGATTTCCCAGTTTTTTTCTGCTTGTAGAACCAGCATTTCATATCCGTTTTTCGTTCTGGCGCCTTTTTCTTTGCTTTTTCGAAGAAATGCTGTTTCCTCTGGATTGTAAATGAGATCATAACAGAGGTGGTTCTCAGTTAAGAATTCGTAAGGAATTTTCGGATATTCTGCCGTATTGGGGAATGTACCAACCGGTGAACAGTTTATAATCACTGTATGGTCAACTAGGATCGCAGCATTAAGGTCATTATAAGTGAGCTGGTCTGCCTGTTTGGTTCTGCTTACTAAAGTATGCATTATTCCAAGTTGATTCAGGGCATAAATGACAGCCTTTGCAGCACCTCCATTACCTAAAATCAAAGCTTTCTTATCGGCCAGGGGATTCAGTAGCGGCCTAAGCGATTCCTCAAAACCGTAGGCATCAGTATTGTAGCCTTTTAGATGTGTTGTGCCATCTGATGAGTGGCTGATTCGAATGCAGTTTACAGCTTGTATTGCACGAGCTTCTTCTGAGAGCTCGTCCAAGTAATCCATAACCTCTATCTTATAGGGAATGGTCACATTAACACCATAGAAATCTTTATTGGAAGCAATCGTTGTAAAATCGGCTATTTGAGCAAGTGGATATAAATCGTAATCCACATCGGTAATATGTTCTTGATTAAATTTTTCTAAATAATATTTTTTTGAAAAAGAATGCCCCAATGGGTATCCTATTAAGCCTAATTTTTTCATTTTAATTGCGAAAAGTACGTTGTGGGGATAGGAATATATCTTCAATTTTATTATCCGGTCATTGCGTGGCAACGACCGGATGTGGCGCCTATTGTATGTTAATCTTTCGGCTTTGTATATTTTTTTACAATTTCAGTAATGATCTGATTCCCTTGTAGCTGCGGGAGGTAATCAAAAAGAATATGATGCTTATCGGGATCAGTCGCTAAGCCAAGCTCTAAAAAGTTGAGCGCTTCATTGTATTGTCCATTGGCAAAAAGATAAGCAACCACACGATAGTACAGCTCTGCTGCATTTGGATTTTGTGTGATGGCATCGGATATTACATTAATAGCTTCTTCAATTTTACTTTGTTCAAATAGAATTGAGGAGTAATCGAGCCACGCATCGATGTCTGTTGGGTTTAAAGCAACTACCTTTTTATAGGCTTCTTCTGCAAGATCTATTTGTTGTAGTTTGTATCGGGCGTCGGCAATCGCAAACCAGTAATCGGGGTTTGTGTCCTCCAGTTCCAATGCTTTTTTATAAAAATGCAGCGATTCAAAATAGCGTTCTTCGAAATCTAAGGTAACCCCAATACCGAACCAGGCATCAGCAAGCTCCGCATCTAATTTGACCGCCTTTTTATAATAATTGCGAGCTTCTTCCATCTGCTCAAGTTTTTCATAACATTCACCTATTGCACAATAGGTATCAGCACTTGGTTGTTCATATTCAAATGTTTGTTTGTAAACATCCAATGCTTCTTGATAGCGATCTAGATTGACTAGAGCATTACCCTTGTTGAAATAAGCGGAAGAAAAGTCTTCCTTAATTAATATAGCATAGTCGTATGCGTCTAAAGCTTCCTCAAACCGACTGATTTTATGGAAAGAATTTCCCAAATTGTACCAAGCATAGTAGGAGTATGGATCTGAATCAATGTATTTTTTATAAAAGGAGATACTTTCCTCTTGTCTATCCAATACATCATAACAGTAGGCCAATTCATAGAGTGCTTCTTGGTAATCCATGTTGAGCTCAAGGGCTTTCTTTAGATAAATTATAGCCTTGTCATAATTCATTTGCGCTTGAAAGATCATCGCAATATGGAAATAGACCTCATCTTTATTATCTAAGAGCGGAAGTGCTTTGAAGAGCTGTTCCAAAGCATTATCAAACTGGCCGATACTGCCTAATATGCCGCCACGGATCAAGAAAATGTCTCCCTCTGAAGCTTCCAATAATTCCGCTTTATCCAACGCTGCCAGCGCATTCTGATATTGTTGAATCGTTGAAAACAGCTGTGCCTGTTTCAATAAAAAGGTAATATCAAAAGGGTGTTGGCTGATCGCAAATTCGGTAACCTGTAAGGCCTTAACAGGGTCATTTTTTTCAGCGTAGTAATCAATAATTCCTTCAAAAGCTTTGGAGTCAAAAAAATACTGATCCTCGTTTCGAAGCATTTCCTCATATCTGTCCACCGAGATTTTTCTTTCTTCGGGGTTTTCAAATTCAAAATCCTCTTCCATTCTCAAAAGTTTAAAACCAGTATTCTGTTCCTTAATTCAAAATACTAATTTCTTATCTAATTTGTTCGAACTAATTTTCCACAAATCGGATATCCTCCACAAAGTTAAGGATAAATACGTGTAAAATAAAAGAGCCGGCTTTAAAGCCGGCTCTTATTATAATGTATAAGTTATATACGATTATTTTTTGATCTCAACACGACGGTTTTGAACGCGACCTTCTTCAGTAGCATTAGATGCAACTGGGTTTTTCTCTCCATAACCTTTAGCTGTGATGCTTGATGAAGAAACACCAGCATTTACTAAATATTGTTTTACAGAGTTAGCACGGTCTTTAGATAAAGTCATGTTATAAGCATCAGAACCTTCTGCAGATGCATAACCATCTAATTGTACAGCTGAATTGTTATCACGTAACTCCTTAGCCAATTTGTCTAATGTAGAGTAAGATGAAGTTTTCAATACTGAGCTATCAAATTCGAATTGAATTGGAGCGTAGTATCCGTTAGAAGCTACAGTTTCAACAACTGGCTCTGGGAATTTGATTGGACATCCTGAACCATCTACTGGAGTACCAGCTGGAGTACCAGGACATTTGTCAAATTTATCAGATACACCGTCACCATCAGCGTCAGCGCTTAATGTGTTAACAGTACCTTCTAAAGTGCTTACACGTTGTTTCAATGCTTCAACTTCGTTTCTCAATGAAGGATCTTTCAATTCATCGTACAATGTAGCAACTGGGTTAGCAAAAGTCAAGTTTTGTTTGTCTTTCGAACCTAAAGTGAATTCTAAACCTGCCATAACTGTAGAGAATTTACCTTTGTAATCAGTACGAGCTGGTCCATATAATAAGTTGTCATCAGTGAAGTTCATTGTATAACCTAAGTTCAACGCAACAACTTCAGATAATTTGAATTTAGCACCAACACCTACAGGAACAAAAGCTGTCAACTTATTGTCGCGGTCCCCTGTTCTTTCACGATCGCCAAAAATTTCGGAACCCCATTTACCTTTGTTGTTATAAACTTCGTTAGTAAAATCTTCGTTCGCAAATTGAACTGGATTGTTTGCTAAAACTCCTAAACCTACTTTTGCATAGAAATTAACTGCATTTTCTCTTCTTAAGAAATCAATTGTACCCAGTTGGAATACACCATTTAAGCTAGCAGCCCAGTTTACATCAGTTTGTGCTGATCTAGCGGAACCATCGCGGTTTGCACCAGAATTAGCTTCAAGTCCGTTAAATCCGTCAAGAGCCTTATTGTAAGTTTTAATCTTACCACGGTTTGCTTCTAATTCTAATCCAAATAAGTGAGAAAATTGTTTACGTACTGTTAAACCATAGTACTCACCTACTTTATTTTGGAAGTAACCAACTTTTTGTCCAAAAGCATTTGATCCTGGAAGGATTGTATTAGGTGTAGTGATACCACCTTGAACTCCGATAGACCAAGTTCTGTATTGTGATCTACCACCGAATACTTGTTGAGCTTGTGCTGTACCAGCGAAACCTAAAGCGGCAACTAATGTAGCAGCAACAGCTGTTTTTTTAATTGTAGAATAGTTCATACTCTTGTTTTTAAGGTTATTATTAATTTTAATTGTTTTCAAACTTAATTATTGTATTAACACTATGGAACAGTACAATTGCCGTGCCAAAGTCTTAAAATTATGTTAAAATTTTGTTTTTGCTATATTTTGTACTAAATTAAGTATTTAATGTGAAACAACAAAACAAAAATCCGATACGAAAGTACCAAATTTTTGTTTTGTTTCAATAGGTTTAAGAAAAAAATTAAGTATTTTTTTCTAAAGCAAATAATGTACGACCAATAACGACAATGCGCCCAACAAAGCTGAAACCGGAATTGTCAATATCCAAGCCCATAACAAGCTGATTGTTACCCCCCAACGTACTGCTGAAACACGTTTGACAACACCAACACCGATGATTGCACCTGTAATGGTATGCGTTGTTGAGGCTGGTATTCCAAAATGTTCTGTGATGCCCAAGGTGACAGCTCCCGCAGATTCAGCACAAACACCTTCCAAGGGTGTTACTTTTGTAATCTTGGTTCCCATCGTTTTTACAATTTTCCATCCACCGCTCATTGTTCCGGCAGCGATTGCTGCGTAACAAGTCAATGGAATCCATTCTGGCATGTGTTCAGTCGTTGGGACATAACCACCAGCTACCATAGCGACAAGGATAATTCCCATCACTTTCTGTGCATCATTACCTCCATGTGCAAAGCTCAAAGCCGCCGAAGAAACAAGTTGCAATATCTTGAACCATTTTTCGGCAACACTTGGACGGGAGTTTTTCGCCAGATTGATTACAATCAATGTGATGATAACCGATATCGTCATACCTATGATAGGGGCAAGTACGATAAATGCAATAATCTTTAAAGTAGCATCAATATTGATAGCGTGAATAGGATCTGCGCCAAGGATGAAAGCGTAAGCCATACCTGATCCTGCAAAACCTCCAATAAGTGTATGGGATGAACTTGATGGTACGCCATAGTACCATGTAAATAAGTTCCAACCAATTGCTGCAAGTAATCCTGCAAAAATAACTTCTAAGGTAATGTATTCTTCCAATACTGTTTTTGCAATGGTATTGGCTACTTTATGATCTGTAAAGTAGAAGTAAGCTGCAAAGTTGAATATCGCAGCCCATAAGACAGCCATTGCTGGCGTTAAAACTTTTGTTGATACAACTGTCGCAATAGAATTGGCAGCATCATGGAATCCATTGATGTAGTCAAAGGCAATCGCAAGGACAATCACAACAACGAGTAATGTTGACATCATAATCTCGTAGAATTTTTGTGCACTTAAATCGAATGATTATGCGTTTTTAACTAGAATGCTTTCTAATACGTTAGCAACATCCTCACATTTATCGGTTGCATCTTCCATTGCAGATAACACTTCTTTGTGTTTAATTAATGAAATTGCATCTTTCTCAAATTCAAAAAGGTCAGCTACAGCTTTATCGAAGATATAATCAGCTTTGTTTTCTACGCTATTGATGCGAACACATGAATCCGTAATATTCCGGATATTTTTCAAATCTCTAAGCTCATGAATAGCTTTTGATACATGTTCGGTAGCTTCAACCAATAAATCAGCAATTTCAATCATTGGCTCAGTGGCCTTTTCAACCTTGTAAAGGTCCATTCTATTGGCGGCACCGTGTATAAAATCTGCGACATCGTCCAATGAACTTGCCAAAGAGTGTATATCTTCGCGGTCAAAAGGAGTGATAAAGTTCTTTCCCAGCTCCAAATGAATTTGATGCGTAATGTTGTCGCCTCTATGTTCCAAATCTTCCACTTTGCGTGTTAATTCCTTTTTCTTTTCAGGGTTGCTTGAGTTAACAATATCTTTTAACAACTTTGACATCTCGATCAAGTTGTTGCCGGCTTGTTCAAACAAAGGGAAGAATTTTTTATCCTTTGGAACGAAGTATTGAAAAATGCTATTTAAAGACATATCTTAAATTTATTTTTGCAAAAATAATACCTTAATGTTAAGTTAATGTTAACATTGATTTTGTTTAAACACAAAAGTGTCATCAATTGTTTAATTTCCTGACTGAACTTTTTGTAAAGTAAAGCCAAATGTTGTCCCAATGCCTTCTGTACTACGAACATTGACGTTTTGCTGATGTGCTTCGACAATATGCTTTACGATAGCCAATCCTAATCCTGATCCTCCGATATCGCGTGATCGACTCTTATCAGTTCGGAAAAAGCGCTCGAATACACGGCTGAGATTTTTTTCTTCGATGCCATAACCGTCGTCTGTAATCTCGATAAGAACCTGTTCAAACAGCGGAAAGATCTTAATTTTCGTTGTTCCGCCCTCTTTTCCATATTTCAGGGAATTGTCAATCAAATTGTATAATACCTGGTGGATTTTATTGCGGTCTGCTTTAACCCAATGTGGTGTGCCCGCTTTTGGCTTGAATTCTATTTTGATATTGTGCTGTTTAGCTTTGTCCTCAAGAGAGTAGGTGGTATCTTTAATAAGATCAACGATATCGAATTTCTCTATATTCAGGACCATTTTTCCAGATTCCAGTTTGGATATCTCATCAAGATCCTGAATCAGGTAATTTAGCCTGTCCAGATTCCGGGCAGCCTTATCTAAGAAGTTCTTGGCCATTTCCATATCTTCTTCCATAAGGCCATCTTGCAGGGTTTCAATGTAACCTTGGGTAGCAAATAATGGCGTTTTGAATTCATGAGAAATGTTGGATAAAAATTCTCTGCGGAATTTTTCTTGTGATTTTAACTGCTCTATCTCGTTTTTTTTATCTTTTGCCCATGCTTTGACTTCGTTTTCAGCATCCGTAATCGGATCCTCACTGACATGTTCTCCGATAGCATCCTTAAGATCCTTGCCGAGTTTAAGGTTATGAATTAATTTATACATCGTATTGAGTCTACGATATATGTATTTTTCAAATAGATAGTTAAATAGGAGGAAACTCGTTACCACAGCAACAAAGAAAATGATCAACGCTGTCTGTAGGTCATGTTTATAATAAAAGCTGATCGTGGATATTGCAATACCGACAGTTGCGGAGTTTGCCAATAGTAATTGTCTAAAATTCATTTGCAGAATAAAAAAGGCCCCTGATTTGGAGCCTAAGTTACTTATAATGATATTAATAAATTGTTAAAATTTTCCGATAATCGTTTTTGCTCCAGTAACCTTATCACCAATGTTAACATTGATTTCAGTCCCTAAAGGAAGAAACAAATCTACGCGGGAGCCGAATTTGATAAAACCAAACTCATTGCCTTGCACGACTTCGTCTTTTTCTTTTACATACCATACAATGCGGCGCGCTAATGCTCCTGCAATCTGGCGGAAAAGAACTTCCCGTCCAGCCTTATCTTTGACAACGACTGTTGTTCTTTCGTTATCGGTAGATGATTTGGGGTGCCAAGCCACTAGAAATTTGCCAGGATGGTATTTAAAGAACGTGACTAAACCACTGATTGGGTTTCTGTTGACATGCACATTGACAGGAGACATAAATATCGACACCTGTATCCGCTTATCATGGAAATACTCATTTTCCTCAGTTTCTTCGATAACAACAACTTTTCCATCGGCTGGACAAAGAATCACGCCATCCTGCGGGTTAACCACTTTTTTGGGACTTCTGAAAAACTGAACAACTGTAATGAATAGGAATGCTGAGAGCGCATAAATAAACCATTTAGTGTATTGCGGAGCGTCATAATAATCCGCAACGGCATTGATGATGAAGATAAAAAGTACAGCGATCGCTAATGTGGTATATCCTTCTTTATGAAATTTCATATCTATTTATTTCTGCAAAGATAATTATTTACTCGAATTGTCTATTTGTCTTTCGATTTTAATTGAATGGGTATAGATTTTTCCGTCATTGCCCTGTGTGATTCCGCCAGATACTCTGATAAGGTCGTCTTGAGGCTGATTGTCTTTATATGTAGGGAAATAGAAGTCAACACTTCTCGCAATACGGCTCAAAATGCCATCGAAAGGCTCGTCGCCGGAATCTGATATTAACTTGAGGCTTTTTAGATTAGCCATTCCGCTTTTCTTTACTTCCACTAAGTAAGAAAAGTTAACCTGTTTGGTGATGTCTAGCCCGGTTTTATTGAGATTGTCGTTAAAACGTTTGGTTAGGAATGCATAAAAATTGGAATAATCATCAAAGCTGCAGGACTTACCGTTAAATAGTTCCGCTCGTATAAAATAGTCGTAAGGGAGGATACTTAGCGACATGAAATCCTCATTATTTAGATCTCCATTGTCGTCATAGGTCGTTGTGAGTACACCATTTGCAAAGCGTTGCGTCATGGCGTAAACTGCTTGCTGACCTACATTGTAGAAATATGTATTCCAATTTCCCTGCGGTCTACCGTTTTTTACCTTCCCTTTGCGTAGGTAGAAATCAAAACCGAACTCCGTAAAACCTTCAAAAGGAATAGAAAATTCATAGTTGCCTTCGCCGTCTATCACCTCTTGTTTGCCTCTGTTGTCCCAGTAATCTTTGATAAAATAACCTTGCTCATTATAGGCAATGGTTAATAAGGGTTTTCCATCCGGGTAGTAATATTTCCAGTCACCGGTTGGATGGTTGTTTTGAAAATTTACCTCCCATTTTAGCACTCCATTCGGATGAAAGGCTTGGAATAAGCCTTCTTTTCTACCATCTTTATAGGCACCAATGAGTATTCTCGATCCATTTGGCGCAAAATCGCGGAACTCTCCATCAAAAACTTGCTTTGCAAAATCAAATTTGCTCACACGTTCGATCGTTTTAAACTCACATTCTTTTGAAACTAAATAATAATATTTGTCAAAATAAAAGCGAATCAATCCCTGGTCTAGTTTTTCATAGAATACAGGTTTGTCATCTTGTGCATGTAGCTTTGTAAAGCTACAGACACACAATAATAATAAGATATGGATGAGTTTTCTAATCATAACTTTAATGTGCTTCTAGCCAATTTTTGCCTTCTCCAATTTCTACGATCAAAGGAACACTTGTTTTTATAGCATTGGACATTTTATCCAAAATAATTTTTTTGAATACCGCTATCTCGTCTTTAGGTACGTCAAAAACCAATTCATCATGCACCTGCATGATCATTTTTCCGGATAAACCTCGCTGCTCAATTTCCTTTTGAATGGCGATCATGGCAAGTTTGATTAAATCTGCTGCTGATCCTTGGATCGGAGCGTTGATAGCGTTTCTTTCTGCGAATCCGCGGACGGTCATGTTTGCGGAATTGATATCTCTCAGATAACGTCTCCGTTTTAAAATTGTTTCAACGTAACCATTCTCCTTTGCAAACTCGACGGCATCACTCATGTATTTTTTTATCCCTGTATATTGGTTAAAATATTCATTGATGATATCGGATGCTTCTTTACGTGATATGCCAAGATTTTGAGAAAGGCCAAATGCCGACTGACCATATATAATGCCGAAGTTAACTGCTTTCGCGTTGCGACGTTGTTCAGAAGTAACAGCATCAAAATCCATATTGTATACTTTCGCGGCTGTTGCTCTGTGGATATCATGACCTTGGCTAAACGCTTCCATCATATTTTGATCTTTACTTAGCTCTGCAATTAGGCGAAGTTCAATCTGCGAATAATCGGCAGAGAGGATCACATTGTCTTCAGATCTTGGGATAAAGGCTTTTCTGACTTCTCTCCCCCGTTCGGTACGGATCGGGATATTCTGCAAGTTCGGATTCGTTGAGCTCAGACGGCCTGTTGCGGCAACCGCTTGATTGTAAGACGTATGAATGAGCCCTGTTTCGGGGTTTATCAACTCAGGTAGTGCATCAACATAGGTTGATTTGAGTTTTTGCATTTGCCTAAAGTTTAAAATATCTTGGACGATATCGGATTTATGGGCCAAAGCTAATAACACATCTTCACCTGTTTTATATTGTCCCGTTTTTGTTTTTTTAGCTTTAGGATCCAGTTGCAGTTTATCGAATAAGACTTCACCCAATTGTTTAGGGGATGCAATATTGAAATTTACTCCTGCTTTCTCAAAGATAGCTTCCTCGAGATTTTTAATGTCCTGCTCCAGTGTTTTTGAAAATTCTTCAAGTGCCGGAACATCAATTTTTACACCGTTTCGTTCAATTTCGGCGAGTATATATACTAATGGGAATTCCACATCCTGAGCGAGCTGCATGGTGTTGGTCTCGACAAGAAGAGGTTGAAATATATTTTTTAGCTGTAGGGTAATGTCTGCATCTTCAGCGGCATATTCTTTTATTTTTTCGACTTCAACGTCGCGCATATTCCCTTGCTTCTTTCCCTTTTCACCGATAAGTTCGGTGATTGATACCGGGCTGTAATTTAGGTAATTTTCTGCGAGGACATCCATTCCGTGACGGGTATCTGGATCAATCAGATAATGTGCAAGCATGGTGTCAAAAAGGGTGCCTTGTACTTTTACACCATAGCGTGCTAATAATAAAATATCGTACTTGATGTTTTGTCCTATTTTTTCAATGTTTGGGTTTTCTAAAGCACCCTTGAAAATATCGACTATAGCCTGAGCGCTATCACGATCGGCAGGTGTTGGGACATAATATGCTTTTGCGTTCTCAAAAGAAAATGATAACCCAACAATGTCCGCAAGGTTTGCATCTAATCCTGTTGTTTCTGTGTCAAAACAAAAACTATCCAAAGAAGCAAGCTGTTGAGCGAGCGCTACTTGTTTTTCGTTTGTATCAACCAAAACATACTCATGTGCTGTATTATGGATGTTATTTATTGCTGCATTTTCGACGCTAACTTCGGTAACAATTTCGGTCGTGGTAATTGTCGTTGTTGTTGTCGAAAATAGATCCATTTGTCCATTTGTAGGGCTGCTCTTGTCAAGGACGGAGAAATCTTCGCCGAAAACTCGTTTTCCAAGTGTTCGAAATTCTAATTCAGCAAATAGCGGTTCAAGGATTTCTTTGTTTGGATCTTCCAGTTCTAGCGATTTTTCATCGAGTTCTATTGGTACATCCAATAAAATAGTGGCTAATTTTTTGGAGATGAGCCCTTGTTCTGCAAAATTCTCCACGTTTTCGCGCATTTTTCCTTTGAGTTGGTCCGCGTTAGCGATAATGCCTTCGACAGATCCGTATTCCTGAACAAGTTTTTTCGCTGTTTTCTCTCCAATACCAGGTATACCAGGGATATTGTCCACGGCATCGCCCCAAAGACCGAGGATATCGATGACCTGGCAAACATCAGAAATCTCCCATTTTTCGAGAATCTCTTTGACACCTTGTACTTCTGCTCCATTACCCATGCGGGCAGGTTTGTAGATAAAGATATTTTCAGACACAAGTTGCCCAAAATCTTTATCGGGTGTCATGCAATAGATTTGAAAGTCCTGTTTCTCGGCCTTTTTTGCAAGTGTTCCGATAATATCATCGGCTTCGTATCCATCCATTGTGATAATCGGGATATTGAAGCCCTCGATTAACCGATTTATATAGGGGATAGAGGCAGCAAGGTCCTCTGGCATTTTCTCCCGATGTGCTTTATAAGCTTCAAATTCAATATGTCGAGCGGTAGGTGCCGCTGTGTCGAACACTACTGCTATGTGGGAAGGTTGCTGATTTTTCAATACATCCAATAATGTATTGGTAAATCCCATGATTGCTCCTGTATTTAACCCTGTTGAGGTAATTCGAGGAGTTTTGCTCAAAGCAAAATAAGCTCTATATATGAGAGCCATTCCGTCTAAAAGAAATAGTTTTTTCACAAAATTGAATTTTAGTCTCCTTACAAAGGTAAGAAATTCATCAAAGGGTAAGTTTAATAAATTTTTCCGATTTTTGTACTATGACACATTTAATGCAACAGGATTTATGAGAGGACTGGTAACTAAATCGACAGGTAGTTGGTATCAAGTTTTGGGTGAAGATGATAAAAGATACGACTGTCGTATCAAAGGAAAGTTTCGAACCAAAGGAATAAAAACGACTAATCCTGTTGCTGTGGGTGATTGGGTACATTTTGATGTGGAACCTGATCAGGAAAGTGCGGTCATTCACGAACTGGAACCTCGTCGAAATTATATTATTCGAAAATCCGTCAATCTGTCCAAGCAAACTCAAATTATCGGAGCAAACCTGGATCAGGCTTTTTTAGTGGTGACACTTGCCTCGCCACCAACTTCTTTGGGTTTTATCGATCGCTTTCTAGTAACAACAGAGGCATACGGAATTCCTGCGGTAATTATTTTCAATAAATTGGATCTTTTTAGTGATGAAGGATTGGAGATATTGGCCGACTATAAAGCTATTTATGAACATATTGGTTACCCCTGTTTCGAAGTTTCTGCGTTAACAGGTACAAATATCGACGTTGTCAAGCAACTGCTTAAAGATAAAATAACCTTGGTATCAGGCCATTCCGGGGTTGGTAAATCAACGTTAATTAATGCAATCGTCCCTGAATATGGGTTGAAAACTGGTGAAATCTCCGATTGGTCCGACAAAGGAAAGCATACAACTACTTTTGCTGAAATGTTCGATCTCCCTTTTGGAGGGAAGCTAATTGATACGCCTGGTATTCGTGAGTTGGGAATTGTCGATATAGAAAAACAGGAGCTATCCCATTTTTTTCCAGAAATGCGCGCGTTGATGAATCAATGTCGATTTCATAATTGCCGGCATATCAATGAACCCGGTTGTGTCATTATGGAGGCTGTGGAAGAAGGCTCTATTGAGAGTTCGCGCTACGATAGCTACCTCAGTATATATCATAATGAGGATAGTAGATCTTAATCTATATAAATCTTAATCTTTATAAAAAAATAGCGTCTTCTTACATCAAGAAGGCGCTATTTTTTGTAAAGCGCGGTAGGATGAAGCCCTTAATGTATCGCTTGTGTTAAATTTAAAAAATCACGGAGATAAGTACACTCCCGCGAAGCGATTGTAAAGAAAGGCGTATCCTTATATTGTGTGCTCAATTCTTTGAAGTATTTATTTTGCATCGAAAAACGATAGAAAGGATTCTTTAATGGCGAATCATAGTATTGCCAACGCGATTCATTGGTATAGACAAAATCTTTCTGCTCACATTTGGCAAGCATAAAGGTACATTTCGCTTTGAACTCTTTGTCTGTGCTCAGCGTACGCGCTTTGCTGTACCATTCTTTTGCTGATTTTGTCTGTAGATAATTTCGTTGCCAGTGAAGTGTTGAAGCTGCGTGGTTGTCTGTGGACGACCAGTCATAGGACACCAGGGACCAAGCATTTCCATAGGTACTTGTCTGATAGATACCTGTGGCCATTTGGAAATAATACTCGGCTTTTTTCTGGTTGTTCTTTTCCGTTTTTATGGCATTTTCCAAGCGTGCCATGCGTTCAGCATATTTTAGCTTAGTGGTGGATTCTTTACCATATTTTTTGGGGTAATCATTTATCGTTACAATAAATGGATTCGGTGTAATATCGCTATCATCCGCATCGTACCAGTTTTTAATTTCTTTTATTTTATGGTCTTTAGGAAGTCCCGCTAAAGTTTTTGCTGCTTTTTGGAAATCCAGCTCGCGCAGGTAGGTTGTACCCAGTAATTCCGTGAGATAATCTTTATTGAAATGTTTGATATCCTTCAATAAGAATTTAGATAGGGTATTCTGTTGGGAATTATCCGACAGTAAATTTCTTATTTTTAACAGCGTTTTAGGTGTAAGGCTATTTTCCCAGAAGTGCATTGTTGTCCACTGCATATTATCTTCCAGCGAGTCTTTCACAAAGCCATAGTTGTAAAAGGCATCCGCCTTTACAGCAGCTAAACTAGCCATGGCGGTATCTTGTGTATTCAAATAATGTTTTACGACAAGATTTTGTAGGATATTCCGGCAGATTAAGCTATAGTTGCTATATTCGAAAGCACTATATCCCCAATTTTGCTTGCGGATATCTTCTTTACCATCAAGTTTTGCTTTTTCTTCTAACCAAGATAGCGTTTTGGTCAATTGAACTTCATCTAGTTGTTTACTGCTTTGCCAGTCAGTTAATTGCGTAAGTAATCGGGTAATTTGAAGCTGATCAATCAATTTTGGACTGAGGTCAGTATCTTTTATTTCGGAAAGGTATTCTTTTGCTAACGTATTTTCCTTATTCATCCAGCTTAGGTAGGCAGCAGTAATAAGGCCCAATTGGGGTTGAACATATTTTTTGTCGCGATAAAGTTTTAGGGCAAAATTGCGAAGAGAATCCAGATGTAGTTTAACCTTTCCTTTATCGTCATTTTTACTGTAGTAATTATAATTATCGCTACTGAGGTAAAAAGACTCGTTCATTTCTGTTTCTATCTTATTGACTTCGCGTCCCAATAGTACGGCATTTACGGTGTTGGCAGGATCGAGCTGATAGCAGTCGCTCAGATATTTCAGTGCATAGTCACTTGTGCCAAAGCCTATGATAGCATTGATATTGAACCGATCTGCATCATTTTTTGCATATTGAAATATCTCAGCATCACTGGCTGTGATATAATGGAAATTAGCATAAGCGAGGATGCGCCTTTCTGGACTGGCAGTGAATAATTTAGAAAAGAGATAAGCTGCCCTTGCTGCATCGCCATTTTTGCGGACAGCGCCAGCGTAGTTGGATAGTGCCCAATTGAGGATGGCTTCATCTCCCTTAGCGGATTGCAGGTACTTTTCATAGATCGTCATGCTCTTAGCGTATTCCTGTCCAAATAGATATAAACGGGCGGCTTGATAAGCATAACGGATATAGAGAAAGCTATTTTTGGGGTACTTGGAGATCTGCTGTTCGGCGAGCTCAGCAAATTGTGTAATTTCTTTGAAATTTCGGGTATCCGGATCCCAATAGTTATGTTGAATATTCGTGATAAGTTCCTGCTTTTTGGTGAACATAAAATACGCGCGTTCAGCTTCATGTTTTCCGTCAATCAACGTGCTTAGGAACGTATTTCCTCTAATGGAATCGGGAAGGTTTGTCCAAGCCGACTTTTGCTGATTGCTCGCTAAATTAGCGGTTGCATCGTTGCTATTGTACATCAATTGTTCGATATCCTTAACCTTGACCTGCGAACCTAAGTGTTTAGCCCAGGTTTCGGCATTGATTAAACTTTCTTTGACTGGAGCTTCTTCCGTATAAAGAAATTGGTAGGGGATAAATTGAAAGGCAGAAAATCCATTGTCCTCCAGATTGGGGAGATAATATGTCGTTTGATTGTCGTAAGGATCCACTTCAGGACCACAGGCGATATTGGTTGCAATCTCCCCAAAAAAGAAAGTTAATGTAGTGCTAGAAAGTAGCAATAATTTTTTGTAATTCGGCATTGCCATGGTTTGCTAGTGTAGCTTGATCTAAATGATAAAAAATAATCCGGTGTTCTTTTCCTTTCAGCTCTCCCTTCAAAAATTTTGCCGTTTGTAAGAGTTCCTCCTGATTTATGGATTCAAAACGTATAACATCTCCCTTTTTAAGGTTTGCTTTTGGGAGATCTTTCGTTAAAATATAGAGGTTCGTATTGGGGTTATGGGTAAACAATGACGAGTTTTTGAGATCTTCTTCATTGATATGTTTTGAAATACCGATGTAATTATTATTTCTGAAAACGACAAACCACTGAAATAGCGGTAATGCAATATCCATTTCCATGGGATAGTTGCGTAATGTTCCGCTTAGGTAGGTCTTGAGGTCCTGTTGATTTAAAATGGAGTTTTGATTGCCAAATTGTCTGAGATTTCCCATGTTGTAACACATTAACATCGCTTTTTTCACAGGCGGAATTCCGCTGGTGACTGTGTTTTTGACCTGGTGTAGCCGCAGAGTAGAGCTCACGACAACATCTTTTAAGGCCGGCAATTGTTGTAAATAGGTGAGCAGGTAGAAAAATTTATCACGGGATGTCTTTGTCCAATCGCAGTCCAGTTGGAGTTCGGTAAATTTTTCCTTTCCTGCTTGTTGTATTTTAGCCGTCACAAACGGAACAATTTTATTTGCCAGTCCTCTGATCTGCAGGCTATCCATTTCCACAAAAATACGTTGGTTGACAAATACTACAGGAATCAACTGCTGTTCTTTGGGGACAGGCTGCGAAAATGTAATGGGGCTAATAGGGACGGCTTGTACACCAGATGGATCGAAATCAATATCCATGATGCGGACATAGATAGATTTCGCGTCAATTTCCTTTAAAGAGCGGCTTTCTACGGTGTCTAACTGGAATACTGTCTTCCAAAAATAGAAGCCTGTTTCATGCTTTGTTTTGGTGCAGGAACTTAAAAAAAGTAGAGAGAGCGGTACAAGAAATAAAAATAGTTGTGTTTTACGCAGCATATTCACTTTATTTAGTCGTTATTCAAACAAAATGGGCTTAATTTTGTTTGTTATTCAATAAAATAAAGACGAAATTACAAAGAGATTGTGACTTTATGAAGCCTATTTTCAAATGGATCCTTGGTATTGTAGCGTTTATCCTATTGGTATTGGCTGGAGGTATTTGGTATTTTAGCAATAAGTGGAAGCCTCTTTTAGATACTAAAATCAAACAGCTGGTGTCTCAAGCAACGGACAATTTGTATACTATTAAATACGACGATATCCACGTCAACCTATTATTAGGTAACATAACAATAGACAATCTGCATCTCGTGTCAGATAGTTCCATCTATAAAAAGTTGGAGCTGGTCAAAAAAGCACCAGATAACCGTTTCGAAATTTCCATCAATAGGCTGAAAATAAAAAGCTTTGGAATTCGGAGGGTGTTGATGGATAAGGAACTTTTTCTGAATGATATCACTGTCGAAAGACCAACGATTCATGTCATTAATGAGGTACATCGTTATAATGATACGGTAAGTAGGGGACCTAAAAAACCACTGTATGAGAAAATAAAGGACAATCTGAAAAAAATTCAGGTGCGGGCTGTCAATTTGAATGACATCGATTTTAGATATACGCAAGTCCAAAAAGGGGTTTATCAAGATTTCGAGGTCAAAAAGGTCAAGGTCCGGATAGATGATGTTTTGATCGATTCAACTTCTGAGCACGACAGGCAGCGCTTTTATCATACGAAAATGATTGATATTGAGGTGCCTGGTTTTACCTATAAAACTCCGGATGGGTTTTATAAAGTAAACTTTGATCAGTTGAAAATCAATAGTAAAAACCGCAATGTCCTGCTGACTAAAGTTGCTTATCAGCCGACCCTGAATAAGGCGGCTTATTACCGGAAGAAAGGAGAGGGTGGAAGCTATATGGTGCTGAAAATGGACACACTTCTTTTGACGGGATTCAATTTTGCCGAGCTTTCCCGGGATAAGAAAATATATGCACAAAATGCACGCTTAAAAAATGGTTCACTTTCGATTTACAGTGATAAGCATTATAAAAGCCCTCCAACCAGTCAGATTGGAAATGCTCCGCATATGAAGTTAATGCAAATGTCGACACGCCTGGGAATTGATTCATTGATTTTGGATAATATAGGAATTTCGTATTCTGAAATGAGTGATGAGTATAGTCAAATCGGAACCATTACTTTTGATCACACTTATGGAACACTATTGAATGTGACAAATGATTCGACAAAATTGCTTAAACAGAAGCTAATGCGTGCAAATTTGAGTAGCAATTTTATGAATGCTGGTAAGCTTTCTACCAACTTTGTTTTTGATATGACCTCTAAAGTTGGAGCCTACACCTATAAGGGTACACTTGGGAAAATGGATCTAACAGTCGTTAATAAAATGATTCGTCCATTGTTAAATGTTGAAGTTAAATCGGGCAATCTCAGTCAGATTACATTTGACATTTGGGCTAACGATTACCGTAGTAAAGGAACCTTTAAAATGGATTATGACGACCTCAAAGTTAATATCCTGTCAGAGGCAGGTGATGATGGTCGTCGAGAAAAGAAGGGGCTGCTGTCTTTTATGATTAATCAGGTTTTATTTAATCCGGGCAATCCGGATTTATACGGTAAATATACGGTGGGGCATATTAACAAGCGTCGGGATCCCAATCATCCGTTTTTTAAAGCGATGTGGCAGACTTTGTTGGTTGGAATTAAACAATGTGTCGGCCTTGGTCCAGAACGGGAGGCTAAACTGATGAATACGGCTGGAAAAGTTGAAAAAGTCGTTGGGGGAATCAGCAAGGCCAAGAAAATGATTTCAAGTATATTTAAGAAACACAAAACTCCGGAGGAGTTGCTGAAGGAAGAAAAAGAAGATGAGGCCAAAGAGGCGGCAAAGATTGAAGAGAAGAGGAAGCGTGACCGTGAAAAAGCCGAAAAGGAACTCGAGAAAGAAGGAACGGGAAATTGAGGGGCCGTTTCACGTGGAAAGGTTCCCGTTTGGTGCCGTTGCCCTTATTTTTTAGAAATGGTTGAGGAAGCGATATACTGTATTTATAAATCCTCATTGTCGACTTCGTTAGCGCACCAAAAAATACAACGGAGATAGATTTGCATTTATTGACAGATTTATCTTAGTTTGAGACATTATGATAGATTCGATTTTAAGTTTTATCCGATTTGTTTTCAAATATAAAAATGGACTTGTAGACAAAATCATGTTCTATGTGAGCATGATTTGCGCCGCAATCGTTATTTTTAATGTGGGCTATGTTACTGATCCTACATTGGGGAAATTGCTTGGTAAAACAATTCATTATCTTTTCTTTGTCCTATTTTTCATGATTGCTCTCCGCGAGTCATCTTCCATTTACGCACTCAAAAAAATTGCTGTTGAGCATTACGCGGGCTTAGTTATCCTCATTTACTTTGTATTTATTCTTATTGCCCGTTTTGCAGGATTTGGAGCGCTTTCTGTTTTTTCAAGAGAACAGTGGGTTTATCTAGGAATCTATCTTATTTTTATCGCGGAGTTATCGAAGAGCACACTTTTCTTTGACAATTTTTATTTTAATCCGACAATATTGTTTGTCATCAGTTTCCTGGTTCTTATCTTGCTCGGGACCGTACTCTTGATGCTGCCCCGTACCACGGTAGAAGCTCCGTTAAGTTTTGTGGACGCCTTATTTATGGCAACGAGTGCTGTTTGTATCACAGGCTTGTCAGTTGCCGATATTTCAACCAATTTTAGCATGTTCGGACAAACTGTAGTCATTGTTTTGATACAGGTTGGCGGGTTGGGTATTATGACATTTACAGGTTTTTTTGGCTATTTTTTCTCTGGCGGATTTTCTTTTAAGAATCAATTGATGTTTGGTGAAATTCTAGGTGAAAATAAAGTGGCCTCTGTCATTAAAACCCTATTGACCATGATATTTATTACGCTGCTGTTTGAATTTCTTGGCGCTATACTGATCTTTAGTACCTTAGAAAGTGCTAATTTTCCAAATTTAGGGAGCATGGTTTTCTTTTCGATCTTTCATTCTATTTCTTCATTCTGTAATGCTGGATTTTCGATCTTATCAGGGGGCATTACCAATGAAGCCTATAAATTCAATTACCCATTCCAGTTGGCGTTATCTTCGCTTTTCATTCTTGGTGGTTTGGGTTTTGGAATTGTATTGAATTTCTACACCTATATTAAAGAATCTATATTGCTTTATTATCACCGATGGATCACAAAGAAAAACTATAAGCATAAAGCATGGAGCTTTAGCTTTAATTCTAAATTGGTGCTGGTCTGTAATGCGATTATTATTGTAAGTGCAACTTTGTTTTTCTACTTTTTGGAGCGAGGGAACACCCTTTCTCTTGAAAGGGGAATCGATGGTGAATGGGCAACTTCCTTCTTTATGGCCAATGCAGCGCGTTCAGCAGGTTACAATAGTGTTGATTTGAGTTTTGTCGGGCCACCGACTGTTTTTTTGATTATGATTCTGATGTGGGTCGGGGCTTCTCCCGGATCTACTGGTGGGGGAGTAAAGGTAACTACCGTTGCTGTTTCGCTGTTGAATATTGTTTCTCTGGCTAAAGGAAAAGAATATATTGAGATTTTTAAAAGGAGGATAGCCGGCGAATCTGTTAACAAGGCTTTTGCGATTATTCTGTTGTCGCTATTCGTCGTAGGGTTCAGTTTTTTTATGCTCATTTTTACAGATCCCGATAAGAGTATGAAAGCACTCCTCTTTGAATCACTATCAGCCTATACAACATGTGGATTAAGTTTGGGGATTACACCATCACTCAGTATGGGCGGAAAATTGATTATTGCCCTAACAATGCTCGTCGGACGTGTGGGTATGCTGACTCTGCTGGTCGCTTTTATTAAAAATACAACACGGAGAAATATTGTATTTCCGGAAGAAAAGATCTTGTTTTAGGTAGATCGACAAGCGTATTGACTAACTTTTGATGAACTTATCGGAGTAATATGAGCAGGTAGATAGAAAGAGAGCTTGGAAATAACAGTAAATTTATTTTAGTTTGATATATGAAGTATATTGTTTTAGGATTGGGGCATTTTGGACGTTCTTTAGGAGTACATCTTACTGAGCTCGGACATGAGGTGATTGGGGCAGACCGAAATCTCAGTATCGTTGAACAACTCAAGGACAAGATAACGCACACGGTATGCCTAGATACAACCGACCGAGAAGCGGTGTCGTCATTACCTCTTAAAGATGCCCATGCTGTCATTGTTGCAATTGGAGAGGATGAGGGAGCTTCACTCATGACCGTAGCCCTCTTAAAACAGTTGAAGGTTAAACGTATCATTGGGCGTATCGTTTCAGATTTACAAAAGACTGTTTTGGAGGCAATGGAAATCAATGAATATATTATGCCCGAAGAAGAAGCTGCTGAACGATTGGCGATGCGCTTGGACAATATTGATATTGTCGATTCGTTTAAGGTTTCGGATAAATATTCCATTGTGGAGACTAAAGTGCCTGCTCGTTATGTGGGCATGACATTACGTGAAGCGAACCTGACCAATTTATACAAGGTTATCGTGTTGACCACTGTGAAGATCACAGAAACGAAGAAGGACGGTGTGACCAAAGAACAAAAGGAAGCTTCTGGAATCGCTGCCTCGGAAACCATCATGGAAGAAGGCGATATTTTGGTTGTTTTTGGGGAGTTATCCAATATTAATAAGTTAATTCAAAAAGGAGAATAAAATATGTTATTGACAACAACTGGTACTATTGAGGGGCACCAAATTGAACGTTATTTGGGGATAGTCTCTTCCGAAGTGGTTCTGGGAGCAAACGCAATCAAGGATATGATGGCGGGCTTTCGTGATTTTTTTGGTGGAAGATCCAATTCTTATGAACGCGCATTCCAGGAAACTCGTGAAGCGGCGTTGCGCGAACTTGAAGACCGTGCACGCGCATTGGGTGCTGATGCGGTCGTTGGGGTTCGACTAGACTTTCAAACGGTAGGAACGGGCGGAATGATGATGGTAGGCGCAACGGGAACGGCCGTAAAAATGAAATCTTAATTACCTAAAGCCCTAAATAACATTAGGGCTTTTTTAGTGCTTAAAAGACATGACATTGATCGATCGTATTTAATACCTATTATAAACTTTCTGTTAACAGGACACTGAGCGATAATTATAATTGTATATAAAAACAAATTTATCTAAGTTTGGCTTTTAAGACTTTTAAACAACCTAAGAAGGTAAATGAAATCATCGAGTTTTATCAAACCGCGTGTAATGTGTTCATAAATACAACGAAAGGCAAGTTATGAATGAACGATTATTTGGTAAGTTGAATAAAATAGATATATTCATCACCTTTAAATGACAAATTTATACGGATGAAAAATTGGTTTAAGGCGAATTCGGCACATTTGATCGTTATTGCGATATTCATTGCGCTCGTATTTTTTTATTTTACCCCTGTTTGGCAAGGAAAAACGCTGGCGCAGTCGGATGTGGTACAAGCGCAGGCGGCACAGAAGGAATTATTTGATTTTAAGGCAAAGGATGGTAAAGCGCCCTTATGGACTAACTCTATGTTTGGCGGGATGCCGACTTATCAAATTTGGCAAGAAAATGAGAATAACATTGGTACTTATTTCTTAAAAGCGGTTAAGTTCGCCTTTCCGAGCCCAATGGATACGGTGTTGTTTTATTTGCTGGGGGCTTATTTTCTTTTCAGTGTCTTACGGATCAAACCCTGGCTTGCTGCGGTAGGCGCAATAGCCATTGCGTTTACATCCTATAATTTTATTTATATTGAAGCTGGGCACATAACAAGGGCTAATGCAATTGCATTTATTCCACCCGTTATTGCTGCGGTTATTATGTGTTATCGGGGAAGTAAATTGTGGGGCCCTGTATTATTGGCGCTGTTTCTTTCGCTGGAGATCCGTGTAAATCACTTGCAGACAACCTATTACTTGTTGATAGTTCTGATGGTATACGTGATTTTCACTTTCGTAGATGCAATTAAACAAAAACAATTAAAAGGTTTTTTTATTGCTTCGGGTAGGCAGATTATCGCAGTAGTCATCGCTTTGATGGTAAATGCATCTATTTTATTACCAACTTGGGAATATAGTAAATTAAGTACGCGTGGACATGCCAATATCACGAAGGTTGATAACAACACCACCAAAGAGAAAGGGCTTGATAAAGAATATGCCTATGAGTGGAGCCAAGGGATTGGTGAAACCATTACCTTTTTGATTCCAAATGCCTATGGTGGTTCAACTGGCGGACAATTGGACGAAAAATCACATGTCGCTAAGTTTTTGATGGAAAAAGGAGGGATCTCCGAGGTTCAAGCTGGGCAGTTTGCAGAAAGCATGCCAACCTATTGGGGTGACAAACGTTTCACTTCGGGACCATGGTATTTTGGTGCCGGTGTTTTTTTCCTATTTGTTTTAGGCCTTTTTATTGTCAAAGATCGGATCAAGTGGTGGATTTTGGCAACCACCATCTTAGCATTGCTTTTGTCATTCGGAAAAAACTTTACACTTGTATCGGATCTGTTCTTTGACTATTTTCCGATGTATAATAAGTTTAGGGCTGTTGAATCTATACTTGTTTTGGTTTCCATTACAGTGCCTATGATGGCAATTCTGGCTGTCAACGAGCTTTTGACACGGGCGAAGGAGATTCCAAACTTAGATAAAAAAGTGCTGTATACTTTTATTGGTGTCGGTGGCGTCTGTCTGCTTATTGGCGTGATGCCCGATCTCTTTTTAAGTTTTAGGAATGCTGAGCATAGCAATTTAGTAGCAACTTTTGAGCACCAGATAGGCGATAAAACTTTTGCGACCGAATTAGCAAATCAATTGGTCTTAGATCGCAAAGATATCGCAAGCAAAGATGCCTATCGCTCTTTTTTCATTGTCCTCTTAACTTTCGGATTCGTTTGGGTCTTTTTAAAGAAGAAACTGAGCGAAGGTGTATTACTGGGGACATTGCTGGTCTTATTCTTGTTTGATTTATGGAGTGTAGATAAGCGCTTTTTGAATGACAAATCTTTTATGGAGAAAGGGGCTACAGCACAGCAAGTATTCCAACAACGTGAAGTGGATCAATTGATCTTAATGGATAAAGATCCAAGCTACCGCGTACTAGACTTGACTTCGGATCCGTTTTCGGATGCCCGTCCATCCTACTTCCATAAATCTCTAGGTGGATACCATGCTGCAAAATTAATGCGCTTCCAGGAAATTTTGGAAAATCAATTTAATGGTGCGCTCAATGAAGATGTGTTGGATATGTTTAATGTGCGTTATCTGATTACAACAGATCCTCAAAATCAATCACAACGTATTGTGCGGAGAAGTACCGCGGCAGGAAATGCTTGGTTTGTGGATCGGGTAAGTTTTGTGAAAGGAAATGCCGAGGAGATGCAAGCAATCAGTTCTTTTGATCCACATAAGGAGGCGTTTGTGAATCAACAATATCAAAATGAGATTAAGGCTAAAACTTCGAATGCTTCAACGACAGGGGAGATTAAGTTGACATCATACCATCCGGATAAAATGCAATATGAATATACGGCTGCCAATGATGCCTTTGCGGTATTTTCTGAAGTATTTTATGATAAAGGATGGAAAGCCTATGTGGATGGAAAGGAAACGCCAATTATCCGTGCGGATTATATCCTAAGAGCACTGCAATTACCTGCGGGAACGCATAAGGTAGAATTTGTTTTTGATCCAGAGTCACACAAATTTGGTAATTTATTGACATTAATCTCGTCTATTGTTCTTGTATTGGGAATAGGAGCGGCGATATATTTCTCCTTTAGAGGGAATAAAAAAGAAACAGCGGCTTAGTTGCTGTTTCTTTTTTATTGTGTGAGCTTTAGAATAATTTGAGCTGCGGATCGGTTATTCTAAAGCTTTTTCTATGATGTGGAGTGGAGCCGTGTGCCAATACAGCTGTTCTGTGCTTAACTGTCGGATACCCTTTGTTGTTGAGCCAGTCGTAATCGGGATAATCCAAGGCGATGTTGTCCATGTATTCATCCCGGTACGTTTTAGCCAAAATAGAGGCCGCAGCAATGGATAGGTATTTTCCATCCCCCTTCACAATACATGAATAAGGTATCTCTTGGTAAGGAATAAACTTATTCCCGTCAACAATAATATACTCGGCTTTGGTCTTTAAGAGATCAAGTGCCTTATGCATCGCCAGGTAGCTCGCATTGTGGATATTTATGCGATCTATTTCTTCTGCTGAGACGCTCGCAACGGCATAAGCAAGGGCTTCGCGCTCAATGATGGGGCGTAAAGCCATCCTCTTTTTTTCACTAAGTTGTTTGGAGTCATTAAGAAGTTCGTGATGATAGTCTGTGGGGAAAACCACTGCTGCAGCGAAAACTGGCCCTGCCAGACAACCTCTTCCCGCTTCGTCACAGCCGGCCTCTATCCACTGCTCCTGATAATATGATAATAGCATGTTCAGTTCTTTAAAATAGCCGAAAATACAAATAAATTTAGAGTTATCTATTGTAACTTCTGTGTGAATATCGACCGTTTACATTAATTAACACTAATAATGTCTTCTTTTGTAAAGATTTAGAGCGCTAGACTATTAAAACGTTGGAATAATTTCCATTAACAAAATAAAAGTTTGTTCTTGTCTAGGCCATATTGTTTCAAATTAAACTTGAGCAATAGTTTTAGAGTCAAAGATTTATCAATTATAGAAATATAAAAATACGTATTATGAGAGGCTTTGTGCTTTTTTTGTTTAGTATGCTGATGGGATGGACCGTTTACGGCCAGACGAAGAGCGTACAGGGAATGTTGAAGGACGACAAGAATCGAATTGTCGCCGGTGCAACAGTGAAATTAACGTCAAAATTGGATTCCATGACGACAGGATCCAATATGGCCGGGATTTTTATCTTTGATAAAGTCAAGGCGGATACCTTTAAAATTACGGTTTCAAACCTTGGGTTCGAACGTTTTGAGCAGGAATTTAGTATCCCTAAAGGCGAATCAAAGCATATTATTCCAAGTTTGACTTTACAACAGAACTCACAGATGCTACAAGAAGTTGTTGTTGATGGAGTCCCTACAGTCGTTGTCAAAAGTGATACCCTCGAATATACGATGAAAGATCTAAAACTCCGCGATGGCGCGGTTGCCGAGGACGCTTTGAAAAAATTACAAGGGGTCGAAGTCGATAAAGACGGCAATGTTACGGCACAAGGAGAGTCTGTTAAGCGGGTTCGTATAAATGGTAAGGACTTTTTTGGTGGAGATGTAAAGACAGCAACACAGAATCTACCGGCAAATATTATCCAAAAGATGCAGGTCATCGACGATTACGGTGATATGGCCAATGTCACCGGTAATAAAACGGGTGATTCAGAAAAAGTATTAAATATTCAGATTGACCCAAAATACAATACAGGACATATGACTACCCTACGGGCAGGCGTGGGAACCGAAGATCGTTACCAGGCTACAGGGATGTGGATGGGGATGCGCGAAGGTGAACAAATTTCTGTATTGGGAAATTTGAACAACACCAATGCACCCTTATTTGATTTTAGTACTGTAGGTGGTGGTGCGCGTCGTGGCCAAGGTGGCGGCGGCCGTCGCGGCGGCGGCATGTTTGGCGGATCGGACGGTTTAACTAAAATCGGTTCTATTGGGCTAAATTACCGTAAAGACTTTAATGATAAATTGACGGTTTACGGTAGTTACAGTTATAGCCATAGCAACAATACAACAATCTCGCAGCGCTTTCAGGAAAATACATTGCCTAATATCATGCAAACGGATAGTGTTCAATCTAATTCCAATACGGTAGGAGCAAGCCACCGTTTTGAAGCAAATGTTGAATGGAAGCCTACAACGAAAGACTATATCAAAATTTCTCCTCAGTTTGGTTACGACAATAGCGATGTAACGACAGGTACTAATTCGCTAACTTACCGTAGTAGTGTATTTAATAATTCACAGGCCCAAGATATTGTTGCAAATTCTACTGCACCGAGATTTGGGATTAGCGGATTGTACAATCATAAATTTAATGATAAAGGAAGGAATGTTTTTGTAAACATGAACTTCAATAATGCAAAAACAACGAAGGATCAGAATGCAATTTTAGATAGGCTATTGGCTGATCCCAACAATGCAAACGCTCCACTAGATTCGATCTATGAAAAAACGATTCTAGAAGCAAATAATAAAAGTTGGAATGGGGGCGCTTCAGTGAATTATACTGAACCTGTTTCTGAGAAGGGAAAAGTGGAATTTACCTATGACTTCAACAAAAATAAGTATGACAATTCGAACAAACAACAAGGGTTTGATCGCGATGGAAACCTTATTGCAGAAGATCCCAAGTTGAATTTTGATTATAATTATGATTATTCCTTCACAACACATAAAATCGGGGCAAACTATTTGTATAGTGGTGATAAAATAACCTATTCCATTGGAGCTGCGGCTCAGCCTTCTCAATTAAGAGGTGATGCGATCAGTTCAGGATTAGTGGTTCCAATTCATCGCAACAACATGAACTGGATGCCTATTGCACGTTTTGAGTATAAATTTTCGAGACAGTCCAATATCTCTGTGAATTATTCGGGAACACCGAATGAGCCTTCAGTAACGCAGATCTTGCCATTTGATATGAGTACAAACCGGACCAGTATCGTAATTGGTAATGCGAATCTGAATCCGGAGTTTAGCCATCAATTGAATGTAAGATTCCGTAAGAATGATTTTCAAAAGGGAAACAACTTTTTTGCGTTCGTTAATGCCGGTTTGACTAACAACAAGATTGTAAGTTTGAGCAAAAGCTATTTTGATGATCTAATGGATTATCAAACTGGCCAAACAAATTCGACGTTAGTTTCTGAAACCCGCTATTTGAATGAAACAAGCGATAAGCCATTTAATGTGAGTTCTTTCTATCATTATGGTAAATCACTGAAAGAAAAAACATATAATATTATGTTAATGGGGGGTGTGTCTTACAATAAAAATATTGGATATGTTTCCACAGAGAAAGATGATAACGTAGGTCAAAAGAACATCGCCCGGAATATTGTATTAAATCAAGGTTTAATGTTTAGATATAATCCTTCCGAGAACCTAGAAATCAATCCGGGGGTACGCTACCAATTTAATCATACAGAGAATTCATTGACAAATCGTACGACGAATGTCTCATCCTGGACACCAACATTGATTGGCTCTGTTAACATAACAAAAACAACCATTTTCGGAGCGGATCTATCCAAGCAATTCAACAGTGGTTATGGAGCCGGCATTAATGCAAATCCTTTCGTCATAAATACCTATTTGGAGCAGAAGTTCTTGAGTCAACAACGTGGTACTGTGCGTCTACAAGCATTTGATTTGTTAAATCAGCAAACGAATGTTTCAAGAACAGTGAGTGAGTCTATGATTACAGATAGCCGTACCAACCGTTTGGGTCGATATTTTATGATTCTGTTTACCTATAAATTCCAAAAATTTGCGATGGGAAATCCAGAAGGAGAGAATAGATTTCCGGGCGGAATGAGACCTCCGCGTATGTAATCTGATTCCTATAGGATATAAAAACGGTCATAGTGATTTCGCTATGACCGTTTTGCATTTAAAAATGCCTAGTTTTGTGAAGACTTCATATGCCCATACGATTTTGAAGATTGAGTAACGTAGCAAAAAATGTAAGATTTTGTATTTTTTGTTTTAGGGAAGACTGTCAAGGTTAGTGGGCACAAAAAATAGATAAACTAAAAGAAGCTACAGCAAGTTTGTACTGCATGGAATACGAAATTATTAGACTTTCAAACGGAATACGCGTAGTATTTCAATATCAAAATTTACCGGTTACACATGTCTGCATGGTCATCAACGCGGGGTCTCGGGACGAGTCTGCTGGAAAGTATGGTGTAGCCCATTTTATTGAGCACCTTTTATTTAAGCGTACTGAAAGACGCTCTACACAACAGATTATAAATCATTTGGAATCCGTTGGCGGAGATTTAAATGCCTATACGACGAAAGAGTATACCTGTGTACATGCCTCTATTCTTCAGCCTTATTTAAATCGTGCGTTAGATCTTTTTGAAGATATCTTCTTTCATTCCACTTTCCCCGACATAGAATTGGATAAAGAAAAATCTGTCATTGTAGATGAAATGGCATCTTATCTGGATAGCCCGGAAGAGTCTATTGTGGACGATTTTGAAGATTTGGTTTTTCAGGGATCGGGTTTAGGGCATAATATTTTGGGCCTGGAAGATCAGCTTCTTGCACTGCAAAAGGGTGATATTGTCGATTTCATGCAGGCAAATTACGATACAAATGAAATGGTCATTGGTATCACGGGCAATTATACGCTAAAAGAAGTTGAGCGATTGTTGCACAAAGTGTTTGGGACCGTGCCTTCAAATACGATAGCACGTCTCCGCAATGACGTCAGACCACTTGTTGAACAGCATGTTGCCGTAGGCAAGCCGATCAATCAGGTGCATTATATGCTCGGTTCTTTAGCTTATAATTATCGAGATGACCGTAAGACGGGGCTGCTGCTTTTGAATAATATGCTTGGTGGAATGGGGATGGGGTCTATCCTGAATCTCTCCATACGGGAGAAATACGGAATAGCCTATACCATTGAATCTAATTATACTATTTTTTCGGATACAGGGTTATTTAGTATTTACCTCGGTACCGATGAAGAAAAAGTTGAAAAAGCTAAAAAACTCGTCTTTAAAGAACTTGCGAAGCTGAGCGAGCAACCGCTATCTGAAACTGCAGTGAAAAAGGCGAAGCAGAAATTTATTGGGCAGATTGCTTTGACCGAAGAGAACCGTATGAGTATGATTATCTCTGCCGCGAAAAACGTAATGGACTATGATCGTGTCATCTTATTGGACGAAGTAATTGAAAAAATTCAGGATTTGACGAATATAGGGCTGCTGGAAATAGCACAAGATGTATTTGATCCGAAGAAGATGTTGTCACTAAGTTTTGTTCCCGAAGACTGAATTTAAGGACCGATTTAGACCCTTCAGAGGAGATAAATAATATGAGACCGATGGGCCGACAATGGGAATAATAGCTGGCTGACATGAATTTATATTGCATATAAAAAGCAATTTATCTAAGTTTGCGCTTACGGGAATTCGTTCTTCTCAACCATTGACTGCCGAAGGCAGATTCAATACCTATGGTAGCAGACAAATAAATGAATAAAAAATATAAGGGATGAAAACAGCATATGTATTTCCTGGTCAAGGGGCCCAATTTGTTGGAATGGGGCAGGACCTGTATAATTTAAATGATGAAACGAAAGCTTTGTTCGAACAGGCTAACGATATTTTAGGATTCCGCATTACGGATATTATGTTTTCCGGTACAGATGAGGAATTGAAACAAACGAAAGTAACCCAACCCGCTATTTTCTTGCATTCGGTTATTTTGGCGAAAGCCTTGGGAGAGTCTTTTCAGCCGGACATGGTTGCAGGTCACTCATTAGGTGAGTTTTCGGCTTTGGTAGCGGCCGGTGCATTGAGCTTTGAAGATGGCTTGAAATTGGTTGCACAGCGTGCTAATGCGATGCAAAAAGCATGTGAGCTTCAACCTTCAACGATGGCTGCGATATTAGGTCTGGAAGATGCTATAGTGGAAGATATCTGTGCTCAGGTTGATGATGTCGTGGTAGCTGCAAATTATAACTGTCCTGGACAATTGGTTATTTCGGGATCTATTGAAGGCGTGGATAAAGCTTGTGCTTTATTGACTGAGGCTGGTGCTAAGCGCGCATTAAAATTAAACGTGGGTGGAGCATTTCACTCACCATTGATGGAATCTGCCAAAGTGGAATTGCAAGCGGCTATAGAAGCTGTAGAAATTTTATCGCCTAGCTGTCCGATCTATCAAAATATCGATGCCAAACCACAGACAGACCCAGCGGTTATCAAGCAAAATCTTATTGCGCAATTAACTGGCGCTGTACGGTGGACGCAGACAGTACAAAATATGTTGGCCGATGGTGCAACAGCTTTTGTAGAAGTTGGTCCAGGAAATGTATTGCAGGGATTGGTTAAGAAGGTAGACCGTCAAGTTCAGACTTCCGCAGCATCAGTGACCGCGTAACAAAATATTCAGTATAAAAAAGGAATTATTTTGCAGTGCCCTCAAAAAGTGTCCAACTTTTTGAGGGCATTTTTTATGAACGAAAAATCGAAATCACATCAAGGATTACCTGTAAAAATGGATAAGACCTAGGGATCATTTTCGGAGATTACTCGGTGCTTCTTCGGTGCTTGTTCGGAGCTCGTTCGGTACTTCTTCGGTTGGAAGCGAAGAAACACCGAACGAGCTCCGATCGATATCCGTCTTTTGACCGAGAAAATGCCGAATCAACTATGGGCTTAAAAACTATTTATCCTTAAACATACTGTAGTGATCTTTCATGACTTGCAGGACAAAATCATTGGGGGTCATTTTTTCAGGATGTTTTACCTCCATCACCGTTTCCAGGCGTTGTACTAAAGCAGTTAAAATTCCTACATCTCTTCTGTCAAAAGCCGTTTGATAGATCTCTTTGACCGAATTAGCATCTTTATCACTCAATTTAATCACTTGTGGAAATAGGATAGGGTGATTGTCGAATGTCTCTTCGTAAATTGTGTCGCTCAATTTTAAGGTAGGTTTGAGACTGATAACAGAAGTTTCACCAGCAATATCTCCAATGCGTTGTCCATTTTTGGATAAAACGATCGAAGTAATGGCGACACCACCCATCGTCATCCAGATATCTACGATAGATAGGCTCCATCTGGACAAGTATTGATAGAAGTTGGCACGTGAGCCGTCAAGTTTGACGACCTTTATTTTCATGATTTTCTTGCCGACTGTTTGGCCTCCGAAGGCTGTTTCAGTAATCAAAGTATAAAAAAATGCAGGTAAGGTCAATGCCATCATAATCCCATAAAAGAGATAGGGATCTCCTGTGTTCATGTTTATGCTGTCCAAGAGAAAAAAGCAAAAGAAATAATAGCAGACTATAATAAAATAATCTATTGCAAATGCGATCATTCTTGAGCCAAGACTGGCAAGATTATATTCGATTTTTACATTTTGTGCCGTATTTATCTCAAGCTTATTCATATGCAAATTAGTTGAATTTAATGTAATATAGCATATCTAGGTCATTTTAGCTCTAATTTGTGCTTTTCAATCATGGATATTTCCTATATTTGGTTATGCCAGTTAAAAAAATTAATGAGAGAAGCATCCTTTGTAGAACGAAATAAAGAAAAATGGACGTTAATTGAAAATAATTTATCAATTAATATGCAGGTTGATCCAGATGAATTGGCCTCAAATTACATTGAGCTCACAAATGATCTGGCATATGCACAAACCTTTTATCCTGAAAGTAAGGTAAAGGCTTATCTGAATGAACTGGCCGTGACCGTCCATCAGAAAATCTATAAAGATCAGAAAGCTTCCAATAATAAATTTAAATCTTTTATCACCGAAGAGATACCGCAGGCGATTTGGTCGATTCGCCGACCTTTGCTGTATTCATTCTTAATTTTTGTTTTGGCTTCGGTCATTGGTTTTGTATCGTCTGTATACGATATGGATTTTATTCGGCTTATTTTAGGCGACTACTATGTTGATTCGACGATAGAAAGCATAAAAGCAGGAGATCCTGCTGCGGTATATGGAAAGGGGAGTAACTTTGGGTCAGCAATTTGGATTACGATTAATAATGTGCGGGTTGCCTTTATGGCCTTTGCTGCTGGACTATTTTTTAGTGTAGGCACAGGTTATGTTTTGTTTAGTAATGGTATTATGCTTGGTGCATTTCACCATATGTTTTTCCAGTACGGCGTTATGGGGAAAGCCATGTCGGCGATTTGGATTCATGGCACTATTGAGATTTCGGTAATTATTGTGGCTGGAGGATGCGGATTGGCTATCGGTAATAGCATTCTATTTCCCAAATCGTTTACACGTTTGACATCTTTTGTCCGCACAGCAAAGATTGCGATGAAAGTTCTCGTCAGCACAATTCCTTTTTTTATTATCGCTGGTACATTGGAAGGTTTTGTAACACGGTATTATAATGTGTCAATTTGGTTATGCTTATTGATTATCGTTTTATCCTTACTGGCTATCCTTTATTTTTATGTTATTAATCCTTATCGACTAGCAAAACGATTTCAATGGAAATAGATTTTGAATTTCAAAAAGAACGGAAGATAGGGGACTTTGTCCAAAGTTTTATAGACCTTTTTAAATTGATCTATAGGCACTTTGTTTCTACTATTTTTGGGTTATCTGCTCTGCCACTGGCGGGGATTGCCTTGGTTTATTATTTTCTGTCTACAAAAATCACATTCTCTGCCAACAGTGATTCTTTTGAGGATATCGATGCTTTTACGTGGGCTGGATTACTCATTCTGGCGCTGATAGCTTTGGGGCTGTACGTTTATGGTATTTCTATCGAATATTTTGTACTGCTCAAAGAACGCAAAAGTACGGCATTTTCGGGAGCGGAGGTGCTGAAGAATTTCAGATCAAACCTCGGGAAATACTTTATGTTTTTGATTGCCATGATATTGGCGTTAATTGTTGTCTTTATTCCCCTGGCCATCGTCGCTGCAATTTGTGCTTTTATCCCTTTCGTCGGAAGTTTTGCGATCGGTATTTTGGGGTCTATGGTTGGCATTTGGTTATTTTGCTCATTTTTATTTTATCGGGAAGGTTATTCGGATCTGGGCAGTTGTTTTACGGATGCCTATGTGATGCTGAGCAAAAAGTTGATTCAGTATGGCATTGCCACCTATATCGTGAATTTTATTTTCCAAATGGCTGTCATGATGATTTCCATTGTGCCATTGATTATCATGGGGCTTTTGTCATTCAACTTCCTTGGAATAGATGCCGCTTTCTTTGACTCATCCTGGGGAAAACTGCTGATGACATTTGGGGGCTTATTTATCACACTATTTACCCTCTTTCTGTATATGTCCGGTGTTTTGGCCAACGGTATTATTTATGAAACGGCCAAGGATCTCAAATTTGGGGAACGTATTTATGGCATGATCGAAAAGATAGGAGGAAATGGTGAATAGACTCTTCGTTTTTCTTGGTATCGCCTTATTATCCGTTTTTTTTGCTTGTGATCCAAAACCAAGGGACACGGATTCCAATAGCGATAGGATTGATTCACTTAATGTGCAAATAGATTCGACCTTGGTGGGAACAGATTCTGTCGCTATTGACTCAATAGCCGTAAAAGCTTCTAATGGCCAACAGGAAAAAGATGAAATTGACCTGTGGGATCCAGCATTATTTGATTCAATCCCAAAATATACCGAAGAACGTTCGTTTAAAATGGATCCTTATCAGGATATCATCAAAAGATACGAGACCGATGATTTTGTTTATTCTGAAAATATTAAAGATCGGGTGGGAGCATTACAGCGCATCCTTGCCCGACTTGCGGATTGGATTGGAAGCATCATGCCAGATAATCCCTATAAATTTCGGGAAGAATTTGGCTACGTATTTGCCTTTTTAGCTGTTATTGCATTAGCGTTTATCCTCTATAAAGTACTCTACAACAGGAAACAATATTTTATTAAACATAGTGAAGAGGAGAGTGAACTTGACGTTTTAGCCTATGTGGAGCGAAACCTGATGAATAGCAACCTAGAACCTTATATTCAGGAGGCTATTGCCCAAAGGAATTATGCGTTGGGAATCCGATACTTACAGCTATTGAATATTCAGAAACTAGCGCAATCAGATCATATAAAATGGAAGCTGAGCAAAACAAATGCTGAATTTGCAGAAGAGATTCAAAACGAAGAGCTCCGTCGTGGATTTGCCGAATGTACAAGAATATTTGATTATGTCTGGTTTGGTCAATTTGAATTGACAGAAGACAATTTTAGTCAATATCAGCAATTGTTTCACCAATATCAAAAACAGATTAAATGAAGGGATCGGTAAAATTTGGATTGATATTATTGACTGTTGTGTTAGTGCTAATAGCTCTTATCGATGCAACAAGTAAGAAACCTATTATCTGGGATCGGACTTTTGATGCAAAGGATAAAAATCCCTTTGGAGCTTATGTATTGCGTCAAGAACTGAAGCATATCATTGATCAAAAGAATACAACGATTGAGCGACCATTGTATGAGTATCTGGATAGCACAAAGAAAACAGACGCTAACTTATTTTTTTATACGTCCTATTTTTCGATGGGTGAAGCAGCGGAAGATAAGTTACTGGATTATGTAAACCGGGGTGGGAAAGCAATGATTGTAGCCGAGGATATTGATAATTACCTATTGGATTCCCTGGGTTTGAAAGCCGATAATTTCTATGGTTTTAAAAAAGGTGTAGATATAAAAAGTCAGTTGCGCGTGCGGTTGATGAACGATAACAATAAAATTCATTACAGTAAATCAGATCTTGGCGAAGTCTTCAAAAAACTTCCTAAAAATGCGACCATTTTAGGCTCGATCACCTATAAGGAATTTGCGCTACCGAACTTCATTGCTGTTCAATTTGGTAAAGGAACATTCTATCTTCACCTGACCCCTGATTTATTTGGGAACTATTACTTGCTGAATTCCGCCTCGCAATATGCCTATGTTGCTAAGTCGTTATCTTATCTAAATGATAAGCCGATCGCTTGGTATGATTTTAAAGCGAATATGGAGCAATATCGGACACCTTTGCGTGTATTGCTTATGAATGATGGTCTTCGGCAAGCATGGTATGTTTTGTTAGCAGGACTAGTTCTTTTGCTTGTGTTTAGAAGTAGACGTGAGCAGCGGGCTGTGGCGGTAGTGAGTCCGGAACCAAATCTCTCGAAGGAGTTCTGTGGAACCATCGCTACTTTATATTATGAAAATGGTGCACCAGGTAATATGGTCGCGAAAAAAATAGATTATTTCCTGCACGATCTTCGGATGCGCTTTCATTTGGATACGCTGATGTTGCGGGAAGAAGAGTTCAGTGAGGAACTGGCCGAGCGGTCTGGGGTTTCGCTCGCAGAGACACAGTCTTTAATCAGGCTGATTGTTCGTATGCAAGATGCTAAACAACATGAAGTGGCTGATCTCAAATTGATTAATGATACAATAGAAGAGTTTAAACATAAAGCAAAAATGATATGAGTGACTTCGATAAATATATATCTTTTGAAAACCGAATAGATGTGTCCGTTTTATTCGATAAAATGGCGCAGGTAAAGTCGGAGGTGAAAAAAGTAATCGTTGGGCAAGATCAATTGATTGACATGCTCTTAATCTCGATCTTGGCTTCAGGGCATTCTTTGATCGAGGGCTTACCTGGGGTAGCAAAAACATTATCCGCAAAATTGATTGCCAAAACTATTCACAGTGAATTCAAGCGGATTCAATTTACACCGGATTTAATGCCTTCGGATGTAACAGGATCGTCGATACTCGATTTGAAAAGTAATGAATTTGAATTTCGTCGGGGACCTATTTTTGCAAATATTGTTTTAATCGATGAAATCAATCGTGCTCCGGCAAAGACACAAGCCGCACTTTTTGAAAGTATGGCGGAGCAACAAGTGTCGGTCGATGGAACGACCTATCGATTGCCAGGACCGTTTATTGTTTTTGCGACACAAAACCCCATCGAACACGAAGGTACTTATCGATTGCCGGAAGCTCAGCTCGATCGTTTCTTGTTTAAGATCAATGTGAATTATCCTGAACTTGAACAGGAACTGGAAATATTAAAGGAGCACCATGCCCAAAAAGCAGAGAATAAAGAGGATCAGGTTCAGGCTGTCGTTTCGGCCGCAGAAATTTTAGAATTCCAGAAATTGATCAAATCTATCTTTGTTCACGAAGAGTTGTTAACTTACATTGCTCAAGTTATTATAAAGACACGAACGAATCCAAGTTTGACCCTTGGGGCATCACCGCGGGCTTCTATTGCTTTGTTGGAATCAGCAAAGGCTTCAGCTGCCTTGACAGGCCGAGACTTTGTTACTCCTGAGGATATTCGGAGGGTGGCATCTGTCGTACTGGGCCACCGTGTTATGTTGACTCCAGAAAGGGAAATGGAAGGATTTACCACCGCTTATGTCATCGACCAAATCATTAATTCTGTAGAAATTCCAAGATAATGAAGAAATTAAGGCAGCTTTTTCTAACAAATCAATTCTTCTACACCCTATTAGGTGTAGCAACACTCTTTACATTTTCTTTTTTCGTTAAAGGATTGTTGATTGTGGCTTGGATTGTTTTTTGGATATGGTTGGCTGTTTTGGCTTTTGATTTTATTGTCTTATTTTCAGGAAAGGGGCGAATTGAGATCACAAGGATATATCCTGAAAAATTATCCAATGGCGATGAAAACCCGATGCGTCTGATTGTGAATTCTTTTTACCCGTTTGGGACAAAAGTTGATATTTTGGAGGAGTTTCCGGTACAGCTTCAAATTCGGGATAAAGATTTTGCGACAAGTTTGCTGGCCTTTCAGCGCTCGGAAATTTCGTTTTCCCTGCGACCCACACAAAGGGGTGTTTATCAGTTTGGTCGTTGTATGGCTTTGGTTCAGCGTTTTGGATTTTTCAAAAGAAGGTTTGTTACCAATCAAGAACAGGAAATACCCTGTTATCCGTCCTATATTCAACTCCGAAAATACCAGCTTTTGGCAACAAGTAATCGGTTGAATGAACTGGGGATCAAGCGTATTCGACGGATTGGTTCGGCTATGGAATTTGACCATGTTAGAGAATATGTGCAGGGGGATGACTATAGACACATGAACTGGAAGGCATCTGCAAAAGTAAAGAAGCTGATGGTCAACCAGTACGAAGAGGAGAAGTCTCAACCAATTTATTCTTTTATTGATCTAGGTCGGGCAATGCGTATGCCATTCAACGGTCTTACCTTATTGGACTACTCGATCAATGCTGCGCTGGTCCTTTCCAATGCGACCATCTTAAAGCAGGACCGAGCCGGATTATTAACCTTTTCAAAGGATATCAATGCATTTATAGCCGCTGAGAAGAGGAATAATCAAATGCACAAGATTTCGGAGGCACTATACCAGGTGTCGACCAAATTTGAGGAGTCGGAATTTGGAAGATTATATAGTTATGCCAATGCACATATTAATAAACGTTCGCTGATTTTTGTCTATACAAATTTTGAGACCTTAGATTCCTTAAGACGTCAGCTAAATTACCTGTCGATGTTAAATAGAAGCCACATTATAGTCGTTGTTGTTTTTAAAAACGTAGAAATAGAGGATTTAGCGAAGAGTACGCCGAAAAAGACAATCGACATTTACAACCAGGTCATTGCTGAAAAGTTTATCTATGAGAAACAACTTATCGTACAGGAACTGATTCGCAATGGGTTTCAGACAATCTATACAGCACCGGAAAACCTGACCATTAACTCCATCAACAAATATTTGGAAATTAAGGCACGTGGCCTTATTTAATGATGGAGGTATCTTTGACCATTACTTTTGTCCACAAATGCTGATATTTTTCGATCGCTTTTAAATGAATCGGATGTGTCTCGTACGTTGTAATATCTTTAAGGTTTTTGAAAGTGACAATCAACGTATAGTCAAAGCTGTTGTCTACGACAGGTCTCGGGTTTGTCTGCGCCGGAACTCCATAATTGAGCGTTTTGATGACGTCGATTTTTCGAAGGTCCTCAAAAAATCCAACAAAATTCTTTTTTTCTTTTTCACTGAGATCTTTTTTTAGCCAAAAATTGACAACGTGTACAATGGTGCTGGACTCGATAGCCTCATCCGATTGAACTGTATTTGCCCATGTGGGAGCAGTTACGAGCACCATGGGTGCTAGAAGAAAGTTGCGTCTTTTCATGATTGAAACGGTTTAGAAGCTTTAAGATACAAAACCTTCGTGAATTCACCAATACCAATGACGCTCATCGTGAGAAAAGGTTTTTTGTGTTTAATGAAAAATAGGCGTTTTTAACAAACAAAAAAAGGAAGACATCATGTCTTCCTTTTTTCTTTTTATGGAGGGTAGGTTCTTACAAACCAAACTCTTCTTTCACTTTATCGATATAATCCAGTTTTTCCCAAGTAAAAAGTTCAACCTCAATTTGCTTTTTCTCGCCAGTTGAGCTCTCGAATTCCTTGGTTACTTTTTTTGGTGTTCTTCCCATGTGTCCATAGGCAGCCGTTTCTGAATAAATTGGATTTCTCAGACCCAAACGCGTTTCAATTCCGTAGGGAGTCATATCAAACAAATGAGCAATTTTTTCAGCAATCTGGCCATCGGTCAAATTTACTTTGCTCGTTCCATAGGTATTTACATAGATTCCCATAGGATCTTTTACACCAATTGCATAGGAAATCTGTACGAGAATTTCATCTGCAACACCTGCTGCCACTAAGTTTTTAGCAATATGGCGCGTTGCGTATGCAGCTGAACGGTCTACCTTAGATGGATCTTTTCCTGAGAAAGCCCCGCCACCATGTGCACCTCGGCCGCCGTAGGTATCGACAATGATCTTGCGACCGGTAAGTCCTGTATCTCCGTGAGGTCCACCGATAACAAATTTTCCAGTTGGATTGATA
The DNA here is from genome assembly GCF_002196555.1 of Sphingobacterium sp. G1-14. NCBI lineage: Bacteria > Pseudomonadati > Bacteroidota > Sphingobacteriia > Sphingobacteriales > Sphingobacteriaceae > Sphingobacterium > Sphingobacterium sp. G1-14. The sequence goes on along the minus strand of NZ_CP021381.1, from coordinate 6,180,966 downwards.
TGAAACTTAATTTCATCGTTAAATAACAACTGAAGTTCTGGTTTCAATTGTGCTTTAACACGAGGAATCAAGATCGTTTTGATGTCATGTGTAATTTTATCCAACATAACTTGTTCCGTATCGAAGTCGTCATGTTGTGTGGAGATTACGATTGCTTCGATTCTTTTTGGTTTGTGATCGTCACTATACTCAAGGGTAACCTGAGATTTTGCGTCCGGGCGCAAATACTTGATTTCGTTATTTTCGCGACGTAGCTCGGCCAATTCATAAAGTAAGCGATGTGATAGGTCCAATGCCAGAGGCATAAAATTTTCAGTTTCGTTGTTTGCATAACCGAACATGATACCTTGGTCGCCCGCACCTTGTTCTTGCCTTGTCTTGCGGTCTACGCCCTGGTTGATATCAGCAGACTGCTCGTGAATCGCCGAAAGAACGCCACAGGAGTTTGCCTCGAACATGTATTCAGACTTGGTGTAGCCAATCTTTTGGATCACCGAACGGGCTATTTTCTGAACATCGAGGTATATGTTTGATTTAACTTCCCCGGCAAGGACAACCTGTCCTGTGGTTACTAGTGTTTCAATAGCGACGCGAGAATCCTCGTCCCATGCTAAAAAATTGTCTATTAATGCATCTGAAATTTGATCCGCAATTTTGTCTGGATGCCCTTCAGAAACAGATTCTGACGTAAATAAATAAGCCATGCTTTACGTAATTTTTAATATTGGATTTGCGCTAGAATGAAATAACAGCAAAGTGATAAGAGCCGTGATAGCGAAGGGTTTTTAGCACTTTTTTACTGTGGTTGCAATCTCCTTGTCGTTGCCTTGTAATGCAACAGCACGCAAATCAGTCCACATTCTATTTTTTTTGTGCGACAAAGCTACAATACTTTGAGGATTATTTAAAATCAAATTTATATTTTAACTTTTAAAAGCATAGGGAAGTGCGTTAATTAGTATAAAGATTACATTATTTTAAGAAATTGGTAATTTCCGCTATCTTTGGATATGTCAGAACGTAAACAAATACTGTTTGTTATTAATCCTATTTCAGGGGGGAAAAATAAAACTTCCTTTAAAAAACAAGTGCTGGATGTGCTTGATCTGCAGAAGTTTGACCCTACTTTTCAGCAGACTGCGAGACCGAACCATGCTTACGAAATTGGGCTGAAAGCGGTCAAAGAAGGCTATGATGCAGTTATCGCGGTCGGTGGTGATGGGACGATCAATGAACTGGGCTCCGCTTTGGTAGGATCTGGAATTCCATTGGGGATTATTCCTGAAGGTTCTGGTAACGGCCTGGCGCTTTACTTGGGGGTTCCAATGAATGAAGCTGCTGCTATCCGACGGATTAATCGTTTTGAATCGATAGAGGTGGATTGTGGTGTGATTAATGATAGACGATTTTTTAATATCGCGGGTTTAGGTTTTGATGCCTCTGTAAGTGAAAATTTTGCCAATGAAAATATTCGTGGACCTTTGGGCTATATGAAGTCCGTTTTTAATGTGCTCAGTAAATACCAACCTGCCCATTATAAATTAACGATTGATGGAAAGGTTTACGAAAGGCAAGCGTTTATGATCAGTGTAGCGAACTCTCCCCAATATGGAAATAATGCCTATATCGCACCACAGGCTTCGGTTAACGATGGCATTTTAGATGTCTGTATCGTGCACAAATTTCCGCTTTACATTTTGCCAAAGATGATTTTCCATCTTTTTAATAAATCGGCAGATCAGTCCAGTTATGTCGAGATCATTCCTGGAAAGAACATACAGATCGAGATTGATAAGGTGTCACCGGTTCATGTGGATGGGGAGCCGATCGAACTTGGCGATAAATTGGATATTTCCATTATGCCAAAAGCGTTAAAGATAATTTGTTAAGATCATGAGTAAAAATAAGAAACAGTCCTATGAGGGCGTTGTATATTCAACAGACGACAGCTTCAGCTATCAGCTGGCTGATTTTTTTCAGGAAGCAGATACGTTACCTGTAAATCAGCAAAACTTAAAAGTGCAGCTTGACCGGAAAATGCGGAAGGGGAAAGTTGTTACGTTGGTTACGGGGTTCGTTGGAAAAGCGGAAGACTTGGAGAACTTAGGTAAATTGTTGAAAACGAAGTGCGGAGTGGGTGGAACAGTGAAGGACGGGGAGGTCATCATTCAGGGAGAGTTTAAACAAAAGATCTATGATTTGTTACTTAAAGAGGGGTATCGCGTAAAATTGGTTGGTGGTTAAACAAGTATATCAGGGATAATAGTGGTAAATCTAATGAATTGTCTATTAGGCAAGTATGCTTTGAGTGTGGGATGTCTGGCTGTTCGAAAACATGAGTAATCACTTACTTTTTGTCGTTTAAAATCCTTGATTTTTTTGCATATCAAAAAAAAAATGGCTTTCATTGTAAAATAATTATTGCGAATAAGCGATTTAGCATAGAGTAACAATGATTATATAACGGGAACTGCTGAGAAAAATAACACTGATTAATGGTGTATTCAGTTTTAAAAACAAATTTGATTTTTTTTATATATTTAAGAGGAATATTTTAAATTTGACATTAAATATTAAATTTGCTTTGCAAAATTGGTTTCAAAAGCGAATAAGAGTGCATATAATTTAAACAACATTATATATTTAAACAACAGTAAAAAACTAAAAATTAGAAAAATGGCAAACGCACCTAAAACTGCTGCAAAACAAGAGAGCAACAACGGAGGATCTTTCTTCGCTCAAGCTGCAATCATCATCTGTTTCATCGTTGGTTTCTGTTTATGGAAATTTGTAATGGGTAACCCTGCAAACTTTGTTGACAACAATAATGAAAATGCTCCAAATCCAGGTAACTATTTAGGAATGGTTTACCATGCTGGGGCTATCGTTCCTGTTTTGCTTGGTTTATTCTTAATGGTATGGGTTTTCTCCGTAGAACGTTTTATCGTTATTAACAAAGCTTCTGGTAATGGTAACGTAGGAAACTTCGTTCGTAAGATCCAAACGTTAATCAATGGCGGAAACATCGATTCAGCTATCGCTGAGTGTGACAAACAAAAAGGTTCAGTAGCAAATGTTGTAAAAGCTGGTTTATTGAAATACAAATCAGTATCTGCAGATCCTGAAGTAAACACTGAAAAAGCTGCTATTGCAATTCAAAAAGAAATCGAAGAAACTACAGCATTAGAAATGCCAATGTTAGAGAAAAACTTAAACGTTATCGCTACATTAGTTTCTATCGGTACATTATGTGGTCTATTGGGTACGGTAACAGGTATGATCAAAGCCTTCTCGGCATTGGCAACAGGTGGTGCTCCAGATTCAGCTAAATTGGCAAACGGTATCTCTGAGGCCTTGATCAATACAGCAACTGGTATCGCGACTTCAACATTCGCTATCGTATTGTATAACATCTTTACTGCAAAAATCGATAAATTAACTTACTCTATCGACGAAGCTGGTTTCTCAATCGTACAAACATACGCTGCAAACCACAAATAAGAACTATGATGAAAGTTTTTGATTTTATTTTATGGAAATCAAAAATCAAAAGCATCATAGGATAGAAGATTGAGTTTTTAATTTAAAAAGAAGAATTTAAAATGGGTAAAGCAAAAGTAAAAAGAGCCAGTACGTCGATCGACATGACAGCGATGTGTGACGTATCGTTCTTACTGCTTACGTTCTTCGTCTTAACGGCGACTGCGCGCCAACCGGAGGCTTTGCAAGTAGATACCCCAGCATCGACTACAAAAGATAAGTTACCTGATTCAAATGTAGGTATGATCACAATAGGCGATCAAGGTAAAGTTTTCTTCGGTACGACTGATCAACAGGTTCGCGTAAAAGCACTAGAAAGAATGTCCGCAAAATATGGCGTTGGCTTTTCACAAGAAGATTATGATCGTTTCAAATTGATGGAAAACTTTGGTGTACCAATGTCTAAATTGAAAGGATTATTGGCCCTGGATGGAAGTAAGCGTACAGAAAAAGGTCTGCAAACTGGTATCCCGGTTGATAGTACAGAGAATACTTCAAATGAGTTGTATTACTGGGTTCAAAATGCCCGTCTTGCAGCTGAGGAAGTAAATAAGGAAAAAGAAGCATCTGATAAAAACTTCGTGCATCCAGGACCTTTAAAGATGGCTATCAAAGCAGATGCGAATGAAAAATATCCTTCGGTTAATTTAGTTATTGAAACGTTGCGCAATCAAAAGCAAAACAAATTTAGTTTCATAACAGGCATGCGTGCTGAGGAGAAATAATTGACGATTTAATAAGAACAAACAATGGCAGAATTAAATCAGGATAGTGGTAAAAAAGGCAAAGGCGGGAAAGTAAGATCCAAGAAGAATGGCGGTAAGGTCGACCTTACAGCGATGGTGGATTTGGCATTCTTGTTGATTACCTTCTTCATGTTGACCACGTCCTTAAATAAACCGCAAGCGATGGATGTGGCTATGCCAGACAAAAATAAAATTAAGGAGCAACAAAGCGATGAATTGCTTACAGCAGATAATCGTTCACTTACAATTTTATTGGGTTCTGACAATAAAGTCTCTTGGGTATATGGTCAAGTTGCTCGTCCGATCGAAGGTCCTACTGTTGCTGGTTACGGTGCAGATGGGATTCGTAAGGTTTTGATGGAGAAAAAGGCATATGTACCTCGCGTTTCAGGCGGTAAAGACATGATCGTAATCATAAGACCGAGTGATAAATGTACACAACGTAATCTTGTTGACATTCTTGACGAGATGAAAATTGTAGACGTAAAACGCTATATGATCGGAAAGATTACTCCAGAGGAAGTGGACGTGTTAAAACGTGACAATATCTATAATGATTAGTTATTAGATTGACACAAAAAACTAAAATAAGATGATAGGGTCAAAATTAGATATTTTTAAGAAAGAATGGCTTGACGTCGTTTTTCAAGGCCGCAATAAGGAGTACGGAGCTTATGAGCTTCGTAAGCTAGCGCCTAAAGCGACTAACAGGGGACTTCTTGTCGTTATCGGCATTGTAGTCATAGCCAGCTTCCTTAGTGTTTATGGAAGTAAGCTGTTCCCGAAGAAAGCCGTTGAGGCTCCTCCTGCAGTAACTGAAGTTACTTTGGAAGACCTTGAAGAAATCAAACCACCAGAGCCTGAAGAAGAGGAACCGCTTCCACAAGAACCGGAAGAAAAACCTCAACAAGTGGCTATGGATGTACCGAAAGAAGATTTGGTTCGTTTCCCTGAACCTAAAGTAGCTCCTGCAAACAAAGTTGTGGAAGAAGTTGCTTCTCAGGAAGAGTTGAAAGATCCAAATAAAACTCCAGCGCGTATTACTTTGAAAGGTAGCCCGACTGGTACTTCTGTTGCACGTGGTGAATTTGGTTCGAAGAAACAAGATGGCGCAATCACTGGTGCTGCAAAAGGCGATCCAAATGGTAATGGAGATGAAATTCTTCCATTTAATGCCATCGAGGTTCAGCCAATGCCTGTAGGCGGTATGCAAGCATTTATGTCTTGGGTAGGTTCAAACTACGAGTATCCAGCTGCGGCAACTGAAAATGGTGTAAATGGTGTCGTTGAGGTATCTTTCGTTGTAGAAAAAGATGGTAGCTTAACAGACATCAATATCAAACGCGATTTGAAATATGGTACTGGTGATGCAGCCGTAAGGTTGCTTAAGAAAGCGAAGAAATGGAAACCTGGTATTCAAAATGGTCGTCCAGTTCGTGTAGCGTACACTTTACCAATTCGATTGAACCTTCAAAATTAGAATGACAAATTTTAATTCGAATAATAGTTCAAATTATAGACAGAAATCGCCTCTGAAGCGGTTTCTGTCTATTTTGGGACTATTTATGTTTGGCTTTTATTTTGTTTTGGGCCTTTTGATTATATTCTGGGACAATTTTCCCATTGAGATTAATCCAACCTACAAAACAATCTTTGGTGTCGTATTGATCCTGTATTCTTTTATGCGATTTGTACGGCTTTGGCAAAATAATTTTTAATTAACTGCCCTCTTCTTTTTGGCTACAACCAATTCTCTCTTCAAAAATTAAACTATTTTTTAATTAAACTGTCTTATTTTATGATGTATCATATGAGAAAATATAAAATGGTTCTTGTGATGCTTGGCATCTGTATGGGCATTTTTGTTTCCTGCAAAAATAAAACAAAGCAAGCGAAAGAGGGCGATGATATTTTAACAGGTAAGCTGCCCGTTATTGTGGATCAAACTTTGTTGCCTATTATCCAAGAATCTGCGGATGTGTTTGAGAGCTCTTATCCAAATTCGAGTTTGGAGCTTATTGCTCGTCCTGAAATTAAAGCGGTGAATGCATTGCTTGGCGATTCGGCCTATGTGGTTGTTTTGACGCGCAAGCTGACAAATGAGGAAGATAGCTACTTTAAAAAGCGAGGGATTCAACCTAAAATATTCCAAATGGCGTCGGATGCCGTTGTATTGATCAATAATCGTAACAGTGCTGATACTATAATGCCTCAAAAAGACGTTAAGTCTTTGTTGGAAGGTAACTTAGCAGGACAACGACTGATCTTTGACAACGCCAATTCAAGCACACTACGCTATTTGAAAGATTATTTTAAATTGAACAAAATCGATCCGAAAGCTGTTTCTGCTTTGAAAGATAGTGAGGATGTAATGAAATATGTGAGCGAGAATGCAAATACAGTGGGCGTTATTGGTTATAATTGGTATTTAAAAGCTGTAGAAAAAAATTCGAATTTATTGGATAAAATTCGTACATTGAGCATCGAAAGTGTTGGTAAGGAGGGCGAAAAGGTCAGTTTTTATAGACCATCCCAATCGACTATCGCCGACGGCTTATATCCTTTTGTAAGACCTGTCTACATTATGAACTATCAGCCGAATATGGGCTTAGGTTTAGGCTTCAGTGCCTTTTTGACAGGAGATCGTGGACAACGTATTGTATTGAAAGCTGGACTGGTTCCTGCTACAATGCCTGGACGTGAGATCATTATTAGAGATGAAAGTTATATTAAATAGATAATAAATAGTACAAAAATAGATTATGACAAACAGTAAATTATTATTTAGTCTTTTATTGGCGGGATCTGTGGGCACAGTAAGTGCACAAAGTTTGAAAGATGCTAGAGCAGCCATCGAGGCTGAAAATTATGGTAAAGCGAAAACTATCCTTCAACAGTTAGTGACTAAGCAACCTAAGAATGGAGATAATTATTTCTATTTGGGTCAAATTTATTTGGTAAACGACAGAGCGGATTCTGCCGCTGCGATTTTCAACCAAGGTTTGGCTGCTGATCCAAAGGCTACAATCAACAATGTAGGTTTGGGCTATGTTGACTTAATGAAAAAGGATAAAGCGAGCGCTGAATCTAAATTCGCTTTGGCAACAGCAAAATTAGGTAAGAAAGATTACGAGCCATTATTGGAAATCGGTCGTGCATATATAAAAACGCCTGAGCCCGATTATGCGAAAGCTTTGGAATACCTAACGCAAGCGAAAGAAAAAAACAAAAAAGATGTTGCAATTCCTATCGCATTAGGTGATGCATACCGTGGTTTAAAAGAAGGTTCATTAGCTTATACAAGCTATGGTGAAGCGACTGATATCGATCCAAATTCAGTACAAGCGAAAGTTGGACAGGCTGTTATCGTACGTGGAGCGCAGGCTTTTGATGAGGCAATTGGACAATTGCAGACTATCGCTACAGAAACTCCGGCATACGCACCTACTTACCGTGAGTTGGCTGAAACATATAACCAATGGTCTAGATTGCCGGGTACTTCTGACGAGAAATATGTCGAGTTAAATAAAAAAGGTGTTGAGCAATACAAAAAATACCTGGAAGTTGCGGGTGATAATTCATTGGAAGCTAAAATCCGTTATGCCGATTTCTTGGTTTACGCGCGTCAATACGACGATTTGAAAGTAGTTTCTGAAGAATTAGCTCAAAACCCTTCTGTAGATCCAAAAATCTATCGTTATTTGGGGTATATCGCCTTCCAAAAAGCTAAAGATTATCCGAAAGCATTGGAGTACTTAAACCAGATGTTTAGCAAAATGGAAAAAGATCGTGTAATTCCATTGGATTATATGTATCTAGGTATGTCTGAGATTGCTGCAAATAGCCCAAAACCAGCGGCTGCTGGTGCAGATAGCACGGCTACTGCGGCTCCGGTATTGACAGCAGAGAATACGGCGAATATTCAAAAGGGTATTGCTGATATTAAGAAAGCAATTGATTTAGACAAAGAATTGTTGGGAGAAACAGCTGAGTTGGCATTTGCTAAATACCAAGAGCAAGAATTGCAGACAGCAGCCTCTTTATTCGAGCTAGTTGCTTCTTATAAAGATAACAAAACATATTTGTTTGATGCAAACTACTATGCTGGAGAAGCCTATTACCAAATCGGTGCAAAGGAAGATGCTGCTAGTAAGAATGAAGAACAAGTCGTCGTTAATCAAGAATTGAGAGATAAAGCAATTGCTGATTTGCAAAAAGCACAGACTTTCTTATCTGTTATTGAAACGACAGACAATAAAGAAGCACAAGATAAATATTTGATCAATGCGCTTTATTATAAAGCTTTTGCTGCCTTAACCGCGGACAACTTGGAGCAACCTAAAGGTGATTTTGTTGCACCATTCCAAAAATTGATCGAAACCATCAATCAACGTGGCGCACAAGAGAAGAATAAAAATTATTTGATCGATGCAAATACATATATCGGACTTTACTATTACGTGAAGCAAGATCTTCCTAAAGCGAAGGAGTGCTTCCAAAAAGTATTGGCTATAGATCCGGCAAATGAAGCTGTTAAAGGTTACTTAGAGGGCCTGAAATAAGCTTAAATAAAATCATTCTAAATTAGGCGTAGATAGTAATATCTACGCCTTTTTTGTTTTGATTTTTACCTTGAAATCTCTATATTTAGAGATAGTTACCAATATAAATTTTAATTGAGATGGAGCAAGCCAATAGTATGCCGATAGACTACTTGCCTATATTTATACAGCTTTTAGTAGCTGTAGGATTTGGAGTAGGTACCATAATTATTACACATCTTATCGGGCCAAAAGTCCGCACGGAAAACAAGCTTGGAGCTTTTGAGTCGGGAATTGAAGTTGTCGGAAATGCCAGGCAGCCTTTCTCCATAAAATATTTTTTGGTCGCTATCCTGTTTGTCATATTTGATGTTGAAGTTATTTTCATGTATCCATGGGCAGTCAACTTCCGGGAAATGGGACTACAGGGCTTGATCGAGATGTTTATTTTCATGGGACTGCTCTTGTTGGGCTTTATCTATGTGATCAAGAAAAAAGCATTGAGTTGGGATTAGATATTCCCGTGATGGTTGGCCTTTGGGCCAGCAATACTTAAACCTATAAATCGACTTTTCATGAGTGATATAAAATTGGCAGAAGCTCCTCCGGGAGTAGAAGGCGCAGGTTTTTTTGCGACAAGTTTGGACAAAGCCATTGGCTTGGCCCGAGCCAACTCCTTATGGCCTTTACCCTTTGCCACATCCTGCTGTGGTATCGAGTTTATGGCTACGATGGGCTCTACTTACGATTTGGCTAGATTTGGTGCCGAACGCCCGAGTTTTTCGCCGCGTCAGGCAGATATGCTATTGGTGATGGGTACCATCGCTAAGAAAATGGCTCCGGTGTTAAAGCAGGTGTATATCCAAATGGCCGAGCCGCGCTGGGTAATTGCTGTAGGGGCCTGTGCATCTAGTGGGGGTATTTTCGATACGTATTCTGTGCTACAAGGAATAGACGAAATTATACCGGTTGATGTGTACGTGCCTGGTTGTCCTCCCCGTCCAGAAGCAATTTTGGATGGTGTGTTGCGTCTACAGGATATTGTAAAGAATGAATCATTGAACCGGAGAAATACACCCGAATACAAAGCGCTGCTTGAGAAGTACGGAATACATACAAATAAATAGATGATGGAAAACAGTTTTTTATTGGATAAGCTCCAAGGAAATTTTCCGGCAAAGATTAACGAAATTCAAGATGCACACAATTTATTGACGATTGTCGTGGATACGGAAGATGTGATTGATGTACTTCGTTTCTTGAAATCGAATAAGGAGTTGCAGTTTATCCATCTCACGGATATTACGGCGGTACATTATCCGCATTTAGAAAAGGAGTTTGCTGTGGTTTATCATATTCATAGTCTCGTTCATAATATCCGAATCCGAGTGAAGGTCTTTTTGTATGGGCCGAATCCTGAGATTCCGACAGCAACCGTCGTTTGGAAAGGTGCGAACTGGATGGAGCGTGAGACTTTTGATTTTTTTGGTGTCAATTTTATAGGACATCCCGATTTGAGGAGGATTTTGAATGTAGATGATATGGAGGTGTTTCCAATGCGTAAGGAATATCCTTTAGAGGATCCAAATCGCGTAGATAAGAAAGATTTGTATTTCGGCCGTTAATTTATACGATATGAGCGAATTTATAAGCAAGATAACATCTAATCAGCCTGTCTTCGAAGACAACGATCCGCAAGACGAGTTGATTACCCTGAATATTGGTCCCACGCATCCCGCCACGCATGGCGTATTTCAGAACGTGGTACAAATCGATGGCGAGCGTATTGTGAGTGGCGTGTCCACGATCGGTTATATTCACCGCGCATTTGAAAAAATTGCTGAACATCGACCTTTTTATCAAATAACACCTTTGACTGATCGTCTAAACTATTGCTCGTCTCCAATCAATAATATGGGCTGGCATATGACCGTTGAAAAATTACTTAAAATAGAGATTCCTAAGCGGGTGCAATATATGCGTGTTATCGTCATGGAGCTTGCCCGTATTGCGGATCATATTATTTGTAATGGTATTTTGGGGGTAGATACGGGTGCTTTTTCGGGCTTTTTGTATGTGATGCAGGAACGCGAGTTTATCTATGAAATCTTTGAAGAAATCTGTGGCGCTCGTCTGACAACGAACATTGGTCGTATTGGAGGCTTCGAGCGTGATTTCAATGCTATAGCCTTTGAGAAAATACGTGAATTTCTGAAACGCTATCCTCCGGTATTGCAAGAGTTTGAAGAGTTGTTTGTTCGTAACCGCATTTTTATAGAACGAACGTCGGGTGTTGCTGCTGTAACAGCAGAAGATGCCCTGGATTATGGCTGGTCTGGTCCTATTTTACGTGCGACAGGTGTAGATTACGATGTGCGTGTACAGAATCCTTATTGCTCGTATGAAGAATTTGATTTCGATGTGCCTGTTGGCACGACAGGTGATGTATACGATCGTTTCATGGTTCGCAATGCCGAAATGTGGCAATCACTTCGGATTATTGAACAGGCATTAGCGAAAATTGAGAAAGAGCCTAAAGGAGTCTTCCATGCGGAGGTTCCTGATTTCTATTTACCTCCGAAAGAACAGGTGTATACCAATATGGAAGCTCTAATTTACCACTTTAAAATCGTCATGGGTGAGGTGGATACACCTAAAGCCGAAGTTTATCATGCGGTCGAAGGGGCAAATGGTGAACTTGGTTTTTATTTGATTCATGATGGTGGACGGTCACCTTATCGTCTGCATTTCAGGAGACCTTCTTTTGTCAATTATCAGATGTTTGCACCAATGAGTGCAGGAATGCTGATTTCAGATGCTATTATAAATATGAGTAGTCTTAACGTTATAGCTGGAGAATTAGATGCTTAGTGTAAAACAACATAATGAAAATGTAACGTTTTCTCTAGAATTGTTAGCCAAGTTTGGAGAAGTGGTAAGCCGTTATCCCGAAGGAAAGCAGAAATCGGGCTTATTGCCCATTTTACATTTGGTTCAGGCGGAATACGGCTGGGTCAGCGCAGATGCGATGGATAAGGTTGCTGTTTACCTGAATATATTACCGATTGAGGTATATGAGGTGGCAACCTTCTATACCATGTTCCTGTTGCAACCCAAAGGAAAATACGTACTGGAGATTTGCCGTACCGGGCCTTGTTGTTTGGTCGGTGCAGAGCGTATTATGGGGCATTTAGAGCAAAAGCTCGGTGTAAAGGAGGGGCAGGTCACAAGCGATGGGCTTTTCTCTTGGCGTGGTGTAGAATGTTTGGCTGCCTGTGGTTTCGGACCAGTCTTACAGATTGGCCCTGAATATACATTCTATGAGAATCTGACAGAAGATAAAGTCGACGAATTGATTGATAATTTAAAAGCTAAAACAGAATAATATGGCACGTAAACTTTTGTTGACTCATATCGATGTTCCGGGCATCAATACCTTTGAGGTCTATCGACAAAAAGGTGGTTATGTTGCTGTTGAAAAAGTATTAAAGACAATGTCCCCTGAGGATGTTGTCGAAGAGGTTAAGAAGTCTGGATTACGTGGCCGTGGGGGAGCTGGTTTTCCTACGGGGATGAAATGGTCCTTTTTGGCTAAACCTGAGGGGGTGCCACGCTATTTGGTCTGTAATGCCGACGAGTCTGAGCCAGGGACATTCAAAGACCGTTATTTAATGACACATATTCCGCATGCACTCATTGAGGGAATGATTGTATCCAGCTTCGCTTTGGGGGCTCACACGTCGTATATCTATGTGCGTGGAGAGATGATGCCACAGATCAGAATTTTGGAGCGTGCTATTGCTGAAGCCAAGGAAAAAGGGTTTTTGGGTAAAAATATTTTAGGTTCGGGGTATGATCTGGAGATCTATGTTCAACCGGGAGGTGGAGCGTATATCTGTGGTGAGGAAACGGCTTTATTAGAGTCTTTAGAAGGTAAACGAGGTAATCCGCGTATTAAACCCCCTTTTCCGGCGATAGCGGGTTTATATAACTGCCCGACAGTGGTGAATAATGTGGAATCTATTGCAACGACAGTTCCCATTATAAATTTGGGTGGTGAAGAGTATGCTAAGATCGGTGTAGAGCGTAGTACCGGAACAAAATTAATTTCCGCTAGCGGAAATATTGTAAAACCAGGTGTCTACGAGATCGAACTCGGTCTGCCTGTTGAAGAATTTATTTACTCGGACGAATATTGTGGTGGTATTGCCAACGGAAAACGAATGAAGGCTGTCGTGGCCGGAGGCTCTTCGGTGCCTATTTTACCGGCTAATCTGATCTTGAAAACTGCTGCTGGAAATAGTCGATTGATGACTTATGAGTCATTGGCTGATGGTGGCTTCCAAACTGGTACAATGCTCGGATCAGGTGGTTTTATCGTATTTGATGAGGATCAGTGCGTGGTGCGTAATACCTGGAATTTTGCGCGATTCTATCATCATGAAAGCTGTGGTCAATGTTCGCCTTGTCGTGAAGGAACAGGCTGGATGGAGAAGGTGTTGCATAAGATCGAGAGCGGTCACGGCTCGATGTCAGACATTGATTTGCTGTGGGATGTGCAGCGGAAAATTGAAGGCAATACAATCTGTCCATTAGGGGATGCTGCAGCATGGCCTGTGGCAGCAGCAATAAGACATTTTAGGGATGAATTTGAATGGCATATCCTGCATCCGGAAGAGTCACAAACACGGAATTATGGACTGGCACATTATGCTGATCCTTTACAACCAATAGTATCATAATAGAAGCTGTAACGATAAATTAATCATATCATGGCAGAAGCGGAAGATATAAAGTTTAAGGTCACCATCGATGGTATACCGATAGAGGTTGCTCCTGGGACAAGCATATTAAATGCAGCGAGACAGATCGGCGGCGATATAGTCCCTCCGGCAATGTGTTACTACTCCAAACTGGAGGGGAGTGGCGGTAAATGCCGTACCTGTTTGGTAAAAGTCTCCAAGGGATCTGAAAAAGATCCAAGACCGATGCCGAAATTGGTGGCTTCTTGTCGTACAACGGTGATGGACGGTATGGAAGTACAAAATATTACTTCGCCAGAGGTGGTGGAAGCAAGAAAAGGTGTTGTTGAAATCTTATTGATTAACCATCCCTTAGATTGCCCAATCTGCGATCAGGCTGGTGAATGTAAATTGCAGGATCTTGGATATGAACACGGCAGCGCTCATACACGCTACGAATTCGATCGACGTACCTTCGAACGCATTGATCTGGGCGATAAGATCCAATTGCATATGAACCGTTGTATCTTATGTTACCGTTGTGTTTATGTCGCAAATCAGTTGACCGACCAGCGTGTACACGGTATCTTAGGACGAGGAGATCATGCCGAGATATCGACTTATATTGAAAATGTAATCGATAATGATTTCTCCGGAAATGTTATTGATGTATGTCCTGTGGGCGCTTTGACCGATAAAACCTTCCGTTTCAAGAACAGGGTATGGTTTACGAAGCCTGTCGATGCTCATCGCGACTGTCCGACATGTTCGGGTAAGGTAACCTTATGGTATAAGGGAGAAGAGGTCATTCGGGTAACTGCTCGAAAGGATGAGTTTGGTGAAGTGGAAGAGTTTATCTGTAATACCTGTCGCTTTGATCAGAAAAAAACAAGCGATTGGGTGTTGGAGGAACCGACAGAAATAGACCGACATTCCGTCATTTCTGCCAATCACTACGAGTTATTTAATCCGCCGAAAGTTGTTAAGGAGAATCCATTACTACAGGAACAAAATCGCGAACAGTTGGCTAGAACAGAAAAATTGAAATAATCACAAACATGGAGTGGTCTTTTGTCATAGAAAAATTAATACTGGTGTCTGTTATTTTTGTTATCACCTTGGTGATCGCGATGTATTCGACACTTGCGGAACGTAAAATTGCAGGCTTTATGCAAGATCGATATGGTCCTGATCGGGCTGGTCTCTTTGGTATTTTGCAACCGTTGTGTGATGGAGGTAAATTCTTCTTTAAGGAGGAAATTATCCCGGCGGGCGCACACAAAGTGCTCTTTATTTTGGGGCCTACAATTGCGATTATAACGGCATGTATTAGTTCAGCCGTTATTCCTTGGGGGCAGGAATTGCAGATTGGAGATCGCACAATTTCTTTGCAGGTTGCGCAAGGAATCAATGTTGGGGTGTTGTATATGTTTGGTGTGATTGCACTTGGCGTATATGGCATCATGTTGGGTGGCTGGGCCTCCAATAATAAATTCTCGCTTATGGGTGCAATTCGTGCAGCATCACAGAGTATAAGCTATGAGATTGCAATGGGATTGTCGCTTATCGCTTTGTTGATGGTAACGCGTACCTTGACACTGGAAGAAATCGTTGCGCAGCAGTCGGGCTTTGTCAATTGGAATATCTGGGCACAGCCCTTGGGTTTTATCATTTTTATGGTCTGTGCTTTTGCCGAATGTAATCGGGTTCCCTTTGATTTGCCTGAATGTGAAACGGAGCTTGTCGGTGGTTACCATACAGAGTACTCCTCCATGAAATTGGGACTCTACATGTTTTCCGAATATATTAACATGTTCGTTTCCTCTGCATTGATGGCATCACTTTATTTTGGCGGATATAATTTCCCTTTTATGAATGATCTGGGATTATCTGCCAATATGATCACGATCATCGGGGTGGTTGTATTCTTCATTAAAATATTGCTGTTTATCTTTTTCTTTATGTGGGTGCGTTGGACTTTACCACGTTTCCGCTACGATCAATTGATGAATCTAGGCTGGAAGATGTTGATTCCATTGGCGATTGCCAATATTGTACTTACAGGTGTATTTACATTGATTAAAGATACTTATTTCTCATAAGAAAGGACTTTTTATGCAACTAACCAATCGTAAAAAAGTAATCGAACAAAAACCGATGACATTTTCGGAAAGAATTTACTTTCCGGCCATTATCAAAGGTTTACGCATTACATTAAGGCATTTTTTTAAGAAAATTCCAACCATTAAATATCCTGAGGAAATAAGACCTTATTCGAAAAACTTCAGGGGGCAACATTCGCTCAAACGTGATGAGGAAGGGCGTGAGCGGTGTACAGCCTGTGGATTATGTGCTTTGTCCTGCCCTGCAGAGGCGATTACAATGACTGCTGCCGAGCGAAAAAAAGGTGAAGAAAATCTTTACCGCGAGGAAAAGTATGCGTCAGTATATGAAATCAATATGTTGCGATGTATTTTCTGTGGTCTATGTGAAGAGGCCTGTCCGAAAGAAGCGATCTATCTGGATGGACCGCATGTGACAGCAGATTATCTCCGTAAGGATTTTATCTATGGAAAAGATAAATTGGTAGAACCAACTTTTGATATTACCAAATTAAAGAGCTAAACCAGGAAATTATGACAGTATTTTATTTTGTAGCCTTCTTGTCTATTTTCTTTGCGCTGCTGACCATTTTTACAAAAAATCCTGTACACAGTGTACTGTATCTGGTCATTACGTTTTTTACGTTTACAATACATTATATTCTTTTGAATGCACAGTTTTTGGCTGTGGTGAATTTCATCGTATATATGGGAGCCATCATGGTTTTGTTTTTATTTGTATTGATGCTGCTCAACCTGAATAAGGATACCGAACCCATGAAATCCAATTTGGTTAAGTTTATGGGTGTTATCGCCGGCTGTTGCCTATTGGTGACTTTCTTCGGTGTATACCGCGTATTTGATATTTCTAATCCCTTGACTGTTGTTAATCCAGAAATCGGGTTGGTTAAGAATCTGGGTAAGGTGTTGTTTAACGAATTTTTGCTTCCTTTTGAGTTATCATCATTATTGTTATTGACGGCAATGATTGGAGCAATATTATTAGCTAAGAAAGAACCTAAACAAATCTAATGGAAACAGTTGTTCAACAGTTGCAGGGGGTGCCAATAAATCATTATCTGATTTTTTGTGCGATTATTTTCGTTATTGGTGTTATCGGTGTTCTTATTCGCCGTAACGTCATTATTATTATGATGTCTATTGAATTGATGCTGAATGCGGTGAACCTTCTTTTAGCTGCTTTTTCAGTGCAGCATGGCGATTCGTCAGGACAGGTCTTTGTCTTCTTTATCATGGCATTGGCGGCGGCAGAAGTTGCCGTAGGTCTTGCGATTATTATTATGGTATATCGGAATACGAAGTCTGTGGATATCGATTCCTTAAATAAACTTCGTTGGTAGAACTTAAGAAATAAATACGATGAGTGAATTAGTTTGGTTGATTCCCCTTTTGCCCTTAATCGGGTTTATAGTGAATGGATTGGGTAGGAATACCTTTTCCAAAGGTATGATAGGCGCTGTTGGCAGCGCTGTAGTGCTTATTTCTTTTGTATGTAGCTGCCTTCTGTTCTCTGAAGTTTACCAAGCGAGACAAGCTGGACAAGCAGGCATCGTTGAACAACATGTATTTGATTGGATTGCAGTGGGCAATCTCAAGATCGGTCTTTCCTTTTTGGTAGATCCGTTAAGTGCGATCATGCTCTTAATCGTTACGGGAATTGGTTTCCTTATCCATGTCTATTCCATTGGTTATATGCATCATGATAATGGATTTGGTAAGTTCTTCGCTTATTTGAATCTCTTTATCTTTTTTATGTTGCTATTGGTATTGGGATCCAATTACCTGGTCATGTTCATCGGTTGGGAAGGTGTAGGACTATGTTCCTATTTATTGATTGGCTTTTGGTATAAGAATAGTTCGTATGCAAATGCAGCAAAAAAAGCATTTGTGATGAATAGAATAGGGGATTTAGGTTTTCTGCTTGCGGTATTTTTAATACTTGGGACTTTTGGCTCCTTAGAATTTTCGACTGTATTTCCAGCGGCCAAGAATTTTGCTGTTGGTGATATCACAGTCGTTAGCATTACCATTTTGTTATTTATTGCTGCAACAGGTAAATCGGCGCAGATACCTTTGTTTACCTGGTTGCCAGATGCCATGGCTGGCCCGACACCCGTGTCGGCCCTGATCCATGCGGCGACGATGGTTACAGCCGGTATTTATATGATTGCACGTTCCAATGTATTGTTTATCCTTTCACCGTTTACGTTGCAGCTCATTTCTGTCATAGCTATCTGTACAGCACTATTGGCGGCTGCGATTGCACTGACGCAGAATGATATTAAGAAGGTATTGGCGTATTCAACCGTTTCACAACTTGGGTATATGTTCCTTGGCCTTGGTGTCGGAGCATTTACGGGAGCATTTTTCCATGTATTGACTCATGCCTTTTTCAAAGCATTACTATTCTTAGGGGCCGGATCTGTTATACATGGTATGAGTGAGGAACAGGATATGCGTAAAATGGGCGGCTTGAAGAAAGCAATGCCTATTACTTATCTGACGATGTTGATGGGGACAATTGCGATTGCAGGAATTCCACCATTCTCTGGCTTCTTCTCGAAAGACGAAATATTGGCGGGGGCTTTTGCCGCTAGTCCGGTCTTATGGGGTTTAGGTTTTATTGGCGCATTAATGACGGCATTCTATATGTTTAGGATGCTGTTTATGACCTTTTTTGGAACATTCCGTGGCACGGAAGAACAAAAACATCATTTGCATGAATCTCCAAAGAGTATGACCATGCCACTCATTGTATTGGCTATACTTTCTGTGGTTGGAGGTGTGATCAACTTACCAGCTGTTTTGGGAGGTAATCATTGGCTTGAGGATTTCCTGGCGCCAGTGTTCTCAGAGGGAAAAGCGATAATACCTGCAACTCATCATTTGGAACACAGTACTGAATATTTATTAATGGCCGTTTCTGTTGTTGGAGTATTGATTATGGTTGCTTTAGCCTTTAATAAGTATGTTAAACGACAACAGTTACCTGAAGCGGGAGAAGGTACCAGAAGTTTCTTGGCGAATCTATCTTACAATAAGTTTTACGTGGATGAACTTTATGATAGCATCATTGTCCGTCCGATCAATTGGCTCTCGGCTTTCTTCGGGAATGTTGTGGATCAACGTGGGATTGACGGTGTTGTTAACGGTGCCGGGAAAGCAACATTTGATACAGGAAAAGTATTGCGTTTGCTCCAGAATGGTAATGTTGGTTTTTATTTATTGATGATGGTAATTGGGGTGATTGCCATTTTCATCTATGGATTGTTGAGTCTTTAATTTTGGTATAATCGATGGATAACTTGTTTTTACTTATTTTATTGCCGTTAATAAGCGCATTGATTCTAACGTTTTTAAAGACCAATGCTGCAAAGTCTATTGCCTTGATTTTATCATTACTGTCTTTGGCTTTGACTATTCCTTTCCTTTGTACTTTTGACGCAAATGGCGGAATGCAATTTGAACAAAATTGGCTATGGATTTCTTCATTGCATATTCATTTTCATATCGGCGTTGATGGAATTAGCTTGCCGTTGATCTTATTGACGAATGGGCTGATGCCTTTAATTATTGCCACAACCTTTAAGAAGGATTATAAAGGAAACTTTTATGCTTTAATGGCTTTTATGCAAGCGGGCTTACTGCTCGTATTTATGGCCTTGGATGCCTTTACTTTTTATGTGGGGTGGGAGATTGCCTTGATTCCGATTTATTTTATTTGTGCACTTTGGGGTGAAGGAGATCGTATTCGCGTAAATTTGAAATTCTTTATTTATACTTTTTTGGGTAGCCTTTTGATGTTGATCGGTATTCTTTATCTCTATCAACAAGTGCCCAATCGTGATTTTGAATGGACTTCATTTATTGCATTAGATTTGGGGGAAAACACACAGCGATGGTTATTTTGGGCTTTTTTTGTTGCTTTCGCCATCAAAATACCAATTTTTCCTTTTCATACTTGGCAACCCAATACGTATACAAACGCACCTGCAGCAGGCACGATGTTATTGGCGGGTATCATGCTCAAGATGGGGGTTTATGGTTTAATGCGTTGGCTATTGCCTATCGCACCAGCTGGTATTGCTCTATACGGACATTTTGCAATGATCTTATGCGTCATTGGGATCGTTTATGCTTCCATTATTGCAATTAAACAAGATGATGTGAAGCGATTGATCGCATATTCATCAATAGCCCACGTTGGCTTAATTAGCGCTGGTGTCTTCACATGGAATACCAATGGCCTGAGTGGAGCAACTATTCAAATGTTAAATCACGGTATTTCTGTGATAGGACTTTTTTATGTGTTGGATATTATACAGCAACGCACACAGACACGTCGTCTTACTGAGCTTGGTGGAATAGCAAGCAAGGCGCCTCGGTTGGCCATCTTCTTTATGATTATTTGTATGGGAGCAGTGGGGTTACCGTTAACAAATGGATTTATTGGTGAGTTTTTATTATTGAAAGGCGTCTTTCAATATGGATTTTGGTTTGCTGTTTTTGCGGGTTTAACCTTAATTCTGGGTGCAGTTTATATCCTTAGGCTTTATCAAGGAACGATGCTGGGAGAAACGACCGAAAGAACTATACAATTTGAAGATGTAAAAGGAACGGAACTTATTGTATTGACAGTGGTCTCTGTCTTGATCCTTTATATTGGTATATTCCCTAATTTCCTATTGAGCCTTTCTGCAGGTTCTGTGGAAGTTTTAAGTACATTTTTAGGCAGATAATAGATATATTTAATTGTATGGGTGCAATAATTACACTTTCGATATTAGCATTAGTCGTCCTTTACCTTGGCTTATTCAAGATGAAATCTATGCTGCTGCCTGTTTCTATTCTTGGCTTCTTGGTCGCAATTGGTTTCTTATGGAATGACTGGACGTCTATCAGCGGACCTCTCTATAGTGGGATGGTTCATTTTGATCATTATGCTATTGCTTTCTCGATCTTATGTATCGCGGTTACCTTGTGCATCTTTGTAATCTCAAAGGGATATTTTGATGAGGAGGGACAAATTGCGGAGTATTATTCATTATTGATTTTCTCTCTCACAGGTGCTGTTCTTGTGAATAGTTATCATAATTTTTCAATGCTTTTTTTAGGTATTGAAATTATGTCTGTAGCGCTTTATATTTTGGTCGGTATACGTAAAAGAGACAAAGCATCAAATGAAGCTGCATTAAAGTACTTTTTGATGGGAGCTTTCTCTACTGGGTTTCTACTGTTTGGTATTGCCCTGTTATACGGTGCTACCGGATCATTTGATTTAAGTGAAATCAGAAACTATGTCGTCAATAACCCGCATGCAATTTCGCCTTTGTTTTATGGAGGTATATTGTTCCTCATTGTGGGACTGACGTTCAAGGTGGGGGCTGTTCCCTTTCATTTCTGGACACCAGATGTTTATGATGGGGCTCCGATACTGATTACGAGTTATATGAGTACGGTCGTTAAAGTTGCTTCGTTCGCCGGATTGTTACGTTTATTCAGTTATAGTCTATTGCCTTTACAAGATTTTTGGACTCCGGTTTTCTTAGTGATCGCTGTTCTCACCTTATTTGTTGGAAATATTTCTGCATTAATGCAGTCTTCCTTCAAACGTATGCTTGCTTATTCAAGTGTTTCGCATGCTGGGTATATGTTATTTGCTATTGTAGCAGTAGGGGCCACTTCGGCTAATAGTATCTTTGCTTATGGCCTTGCCTATTCACTGGCAACCATTGTTGCCTTTACGGGATTGATCCTTGTCAAGAAAACGACCGGCTCTGAGCATTTTGAAGGTTTTAATGGCTTGGGTAAACGAAATCCTTTGCTCGCATTTGCTATCACGATAGCCATGCTTTCTCTTGCGGGAATACCACTGACAGCTGGATTTATTGGTAAGTTTATGATGTTTTCTTCTGTTATGGAAAATTATCATATTGTTTTGCTCGTATTGGCGGTAATCAATGCAGGCATTGCCGTGTATTACTACTTAAAAGTTGTCGTTGCGATGTACTTTAGAGACAGTGACGAATCCTGTGTCAATGTGCAGTGGAATTATTCATTGGTATTATTCCTTGCCGTAATGCTTACCATATTAATTGGGGTATATCCAGACTGCCTTTTAAAATTAATATAAAGTTTCTGTTAAAATACTTGTTGTTTATTAGAGCATGGCGATTTCGCTGTGCTTTTTTTATTTTTATTGGTATAACTCTTGCATACAAATTGTATATTGTAAAAAAGAAATCCTATCAAATTGCAGATGGCGTTTAAAGTGTGTGTTAAATCTTTTTCGATTCATGTTTTATGTGTGTTACTTTTCTTCGTTATCTGCGAACAAGTAATTGCACAGGACTTTATTCGTGGAAAGGTCGTTGATGCACAAACAGGCAAGGGCATTTCAAGGGTTTCAATCAACTGGCTTGGGGAAGATAGCGGTGGTAGCAGCGATACCCTTGGGTATTTTAAGATTCAAGATATCAAGAAATACAGACAGCTTGTATTTGGAGCAGTGGGGTATGAGCGCAGGACAGTGGATGTTCGTCGGTTACAAGATTCTATGCTGACGGTGCATTTAATTGCCTCGAATAATACATTAGAGGAGGTCGTGGTCAATAGAAAAAACAAAAAGCCTAAAGATCCAGCTATTGCACTGATCGAACAGGTGATAGCACATCGACCACAAAATCATTATACCCGTATACCTGAAATTCGTTTTGACGAATATGAGAAGACGCAATTTGGTTTTGTCAATCCTGAGGATAAAGCGAAAAAATTTCCGAAACCATTCCGATTCCTCTTTGAAAATGTTGATTCTACAGCTTTTAGGGGGCAGACCATTGCACCCTTTTATTTGGAAGAAAACTATGCCAATATCTATTCATCCCATAATCCAGATCGTAGTAAGAAGATTGTCATCAGCCACAATCAGACCGAATTAAATCCACGCTTTTTTAACAATGATAATTGGCAGACACGGTTCCAGACGATACTCCGTGATGTTGATCTCTACGATAATACGATTCAGGTCACAAACAAGGGTATCTTAAGCCCTATTGCTACCGGTGCTACAGCGTTTTATAGGTACAAAATTCAAGATACGATAAAGATCGAGGGGAAGGATTATATTGAACTCCATTTTGAAGGTAAATCGGAAATTGATCTGCTCTTCTATGGTGATCTACTGATCTCAGATGATACAAGGTATGCGGTTCATCGCGCGACATTGAATATCGGACGTACTGCAAATATCAATTGGATAAATGACGTGCAGATAGATCTCAGCTATAGCGAATTTAAAAACGGTAGCATGTTTCCCGTTCATGCAGACCTGAAAATGTTATTTGGCGGGAGCAAGTCGGATGTATTGTATGGGCGCAGGGAAACCCAATACTTAGGACATCGCACCGATTCTATTTCGAATGAGAATTTTGCTGGTGTACCTGTTGAAAAAAGGTATCTCCTCCAGTCCGCACCGCATGTACCCATAGTAGGGGTCAGACCAAGCCCATTAAGCCATGCTGAAGTAGGGGCATATCAAAAAGTTGATTCGGTACAGAATATGCGTTCTTTTAATCAGTTAGTAGCATTGGGCTATTTATTGGCAAAGGGGTATTATAATGCCGGGAAAGTTGAGTTTGGTCCACTGGAATATCTTTATAGCCGTAATAATTACGAAGGGAATCGTTTTAGGATGAGTGGTCGAACAACACGCTTGTTTTCGGAAAAAGCCTACATTGAAGGATACACAGCCTATGGTGATAAAGACAAGGCGCTAAAATACTACCTGAGTACGGCACTTACTTTAAATGGAGAACGTATTGTTCAGTTTCCAGCAAATTATTTGCGCTTTACCGTACAGCACGACGTTATGGAACCGGGGCGAGGTTTGGGTTTTTTAAAAGGAGATGGTTTCTTCCGTTCTTTTGGAAAAAACAGACCTAATAAATGGCAGTTTAATGATATCTATCGTATCGATCATCTGATCGAATTTGGGAACCATATTAGTGTAGGAACGGCATTTACACATACCCGCAGACAACCTCGCGGTGATTTGTTTTATATCAATAGTCTACCTTCACCCGATACAGTCCGCCAAGTAAATACAAATGATCTACAGCTAATTTTGCGTTGGGCTCCGAATGAAGAATTTACTTATCATAATCTCGACAGGGGAACAGTAGAAAATAAATATCCCATTTTTACCCTGCAATATAATAAAGGCCTGAAAGGATTTTGGGGGGCAGATTATAGTTATGATGCGTTGCGGTTCAGTGTGTTCAAACGATTGTTCTTATCGCCAGCAGGGCAGGCTGATTTTGAATTCTCAGGCGGGAGAATTTGGGGGAAACACCTGCCTTATACTTTACTGGAACTTCCAGAAGTCACTAAAGATAAGCAAGGACCGTTAGTGAATTTTGACTTGATGGCGACCTCGGAATTTGTTTCAGACCAGTTTTTGAAATTAACTTATTACCACAATTGGAATGGTTTCTTTTTTAATAGAATTCCTTTGTTCAGACGGTTAAAGTGGCGTGAAGTAACAGGATTCAAGGCTTTTTATGGAAAGTTAAGCGATGCCAACAATCCCTTTATTACGCCCGAAAATATTCAGTTTGAAGCGGACAAGGATGGTATTATTCAAACAAAAGCAGTGCGTAACAAACCTTATGTAGAAGGACTTGTGGGGGTGGATAATATCTTTAAATTGATTAGATTAGAGTATAAAAAGAGATTAAGCTATAAAGGCGGTGAAGGAGTTCCTTCTGATACTTTTACGGCATCCTTACATTTTAATTTTTAGCAATTATGGTTCAATATTCAAATTTAAAGTATGCCATTAAAGATAGTATTGGCTATGTCATCATTAATCGCGAGCCGCAACTGAATGCCTTAAATCAGGAAACGCTTGATGAATTGCAAGATATCTTCAAACATTTCAATTCCGATGATCATGTAAGGGGTATTATCCTGACTGGCGCCGGACATAAAGCATTTGCCGCGGGCGCGGATATCAAGGAATTTATGGATTTGTCTGTGATTCAGGCACGATGGCTTAGTGAAAGAGGACATATTATTTTTACGGATCTTATCGAAGCTTCCCCGAAGCCAGTTATTGCTGCTATAAATGGATATGCTTTAGGCGGAGGACTCGAGATGGCTTTAGCTTGCCATATTCGTATCGCTTCTGAAAATGCCAGAATGGGACTTCCGGAGGTTTCTTTGGGCCTGATTCCGGGTTACGGAGGTACGCAGCGTTTGCCCAAATTGATCGGAAAAGGACAGGCTATGCAAATGATTTTAACGGGCGATATGATTGATGCGCAGCAGGCTTATGAACTAGGACTGGTCAATGAGGTGATCGCACAGGATAAACTAATTGCCCGGGCAGAGGAAATACTCCAAAAGATATTTACGCGCTCTCGTGTTGCCATAACAAATGCCATTGCGGCCATTAACGCAGCTGAAGACAGACAACAGAATGGGAATAAGGTGGAAATGGACGCCTTCGGTCATTTGTTCGGAACAGAAGATTTCAAAGAAGGTGTGTCGGCGTTTTTAGGGAAAAGGCCACCCAATTTTGAATAAGGCCGCAATACTTCGCTAAACGCTATACGTTGTGTATTGGCAGGTTTGAATGTCGATGAAGAGATGAGATAACACCAAGAAAAGATGTTCGAATGGAGAGCCAATCGTTTATAACCAATTGTTTAGAGGTAACTGATCTAGATGGCTTATGAATCTGAAGGGTTTAACCGACATTATTTTTGATATTTTTTGCGATATTCTTGGGGGGACATTTTCATTTCTCGTGTAAAGGCCTTTGAAAAATGAAAGGGATCATAAAATTGGAGCTTAAATGCGATTTCTTTAATCTTGAGTAGCGTAAATTGCAAGTAAGAGCAAGCTCTTTGCATCCGTAGTTGATTGTAATACACCATGGGGGGGTAAGACGTTTTCTGCTTGAACAAGTTAATAAGATGTGATTTAGAATAGTTGAAATGTGCGGCAATCTCTTCCAAATTGATATTGTTCTCCAGATTGTCTTTCATAAATATAATGATGTCCTGTATGATATTATCTACTTGAATTCGGTTGCTTTCTCTAAACTGCGCCTGATATTGAATAGAGGCTAAAAAATATTGAAAGCAAAAACTTGTATACTCCAAATTTTCTGGGCTGTATCCCATTTCGAGATTCTTGTAGATGCTCTCAAAAAGCTGAATACGGTTGGCATGTTTGTTTGGGTCGGAATCAGTTATGTGGATGACTTGACCCATGATATGTTTAAAAAGTGCCGCATCTGTCCCGGCGAAATGAATCCAATAGATACTCCAGGGATCATTTGATTTTGCGCCATAGCAATGTGCACTATCTCTCGGTATGATATATATATCATTTCTATTGAGGTTGTGCGTTGTATCATCCTGTTTTATCCAACCACTTCCTTTTTCGCAATAAATCAGAATATATTCCTTGCATCCTTCCTGACGATCGCGATAATGTTTTTTTGCATTGGGATAATAGCCGATATGTGTGATGTGTAATTTTGTTGTGATGTTATTGTCTGTCTGGTAGTTGCATACGGCATAGGGAAGGACAATTGCCTTTTCTCCTTTGAATCCTTCAGCGATGACATCTTGGTTTTGTTTCATAAATCGAGCTTGTTTTTGGTTATCCTTATAAAAATAGTAATATTTTACATGTTTATCGTGTTCACTTACATGATTCTCCCCAAGTAATCCATTACTTTTACCTAAGTAAATCTAAATATGTAAACTCTTATGCAAAAGACTGCAACAACCTATCTGCTATTGATCACTTTTGTGGCTGCTATTGGTGGATTTCTATTTGGATATGATTGGGTAGTTATTGGAGGTGCGAAACCATTTTACGAAGCTTATTTTCATTTGGAATCCGATCCTGCATTGCAGGGATGGGCCATGTCTTCGGCGATTGTGGGAAGCTTTGTTGGTGTATTGCTCTCGGGGGGACTGGCAGATCGCTATGGTCGAAAACCACTGATTTATACAGCCGCAATTTTATTTATAATTTCTGCATTGGGAACCGGCATGGCGTCCGAACTTGATACCTTTATTATTTATCGGATTTTGGGCGGGATAGGTATTGGTGTAGCCTCCAATTTGGCTCCGATGTATATCGCGGAAATCGCCCCTGCGGAAAGTCGGGGAAAATTTGTATCGGTCAATCAATTAACCATTGTACTGGGCATACTTGCAGCGCAAGTGGTCAATTGGCTCATTGCAAAGCCCATTTTAGCTGGAGAATCTATTCTAGAAACCTGGAATGGGCAAGAGGGGTGGAGATGGATGTTTTGGGCAGGAGCGATCCCAGCGGTCGTTTTTTTAGTGCTGCTTTTCCTGATTCCCGAAAGCCCCCGTTGGTTGTATACGAAAGGGAGGCATGAACAGGCAAAGCGTGTGTTTTTACGCATGGGTGGAGATGAATATGCAGCAGAAAATATACGATCTATTGCCGAGGCGGCTGAACTAAATCAGGGTAAAGCCCGAAAAAGAAATTTATTCCAGGGCAAGTTGCTGCGGTTGTTGTTGCTCGGGAGTTTTATTGCGGTCTTTCAGCAATGGTGTGGGATTAATGTTATTTTTAATTATGCCCAAGAAATTTTTACGGCTGCTGGATATACCGTTTCGGGGATGCTTTTCAATATTATTATCACTGGAGTGATCAATGTAATTTTTACATTCATCGGCATGTATCTGGTCGATCGAATTGGTCGCCGTGCATTGATGCTCTTCGGATCAGCAGGGCTTTTTGTGATTTATATTGCCCTAGGGGCTTGTTATTATTTCAATTGCAGTGGCATTTTCGTGCTTCTTCTTGTGTTAGCCGGAATTGCGGTGTATGCGATGACTTTGGCACCTGTTACTTGGGTAATCATCGCCGAAATATTCCCTACCGCTGTAAGGGCGCAGGCGATGGCGATCGCGACATCATTACTATGGATTGCATGTTTTGTGCTCACTTATACTTTTCCTTTACTGAATCAAAATCTGGGCGCAGCTGGTACATTCTGGCTGTATGGTGGAGTCTGTTTTATCGGTTATCTGTTTCTATGGAGCCGACTGAAAGAGACCAAAGGAAAAAGCTTAGAAGAAATTGAACAAGAACTTGAAAGATAATTGGCACTAGGATAATCAACTCGACCTATATAAACCTATTAGCGTATTAAGAAAATGACAGAATTGACGCGTTACCTCATAAAATCAACAGTTGACCAGAAAGGGATCGTAAAAGCATGGGAGGAGCAGGTTGCGATTCCAACATACGAGATTGGGACGATGGAGAAGAATCCCATATTTGCCGAAAAGCGCGTATACCAAGGTAGCTCGGGGGTAGTATATCCCTATCCGATCATAGAGAAAATTAGCGATCAGAAGCGAAACAAGATCTATCAAGCGCTATTTCTTGAAAATGAATATATCAAGGTGATGATTCTTCCAGCTTTAGGTGGACGGGTTCATATGGCTTATGATAAAGTTCGAGAACGACATTTCGTTTACTATAATGAAGTTATCAAGCCCGCTTTGGTCGGGCTCACTGGTCCTTGGATTTCCGGAGGGATTGAATTTAATTGGCCCCAGCATCATAGACCGACTACATTTATGCCCACAGAGCATTTAATCGAACACAACAGCGATGGAAGTATTACGGTTTGGTGCAACGAAATCGAGCGTATGTTTCGGATGAAGGCCATGCAGGGATTTACTTTGCATCCCGACAAAGCGTATCTGGAAATCAAGGTTCAGGTGTATAACCGGACAGCATTGCCACAAACTTTTCTGTGGTGGGCCAATCCGGCTGTTGTTGTGAATGACGACTATTATTCCGTGTTCCCTCCCGATGTCAATGCCGTTTTTGATCATGGAAAGCGAGAGGTCTCTTCTTTCCCGATTGCTACGGGAACCTATTACAAGTACGATTACTCGGGAGGTGTTGATATTGCACAATACAAAAATATTCCTGTTCCGACATCCTATATGGCCATTCAATCGAAATACAACTTCGTTGGCGGCTATGAGGCTGGTGCTACCAATGCGGGGATGTTACATGTGGCCGACCATCACATTTCACCGGGGAAAAAACAGTGGACCTGGGGAAATGGTGACTTTGGTGTCGCTTGGGATAGAAACCTGACAGATGAAAATGGGCCATATATTGAATTGATGGCTGGTGTATATACAGATAATCAGCCTGATTTTGCTTGGTTACAACCCTATGAAGTGAAATCCTGGTCTCAGTATTTTATGCCATACGCAGAAGTCGGACAGGTGAAAAATGCAACAAAAGATGCGGTGCTCAATATGGAGGTTAGGGAGCAGACTGCTCACATTGTCTTGTATACAACAGGGAGGTATGAAAGTATACGTGTTTTGTTACGTAATACGGCCGGTAAAATCTATTTGGACGAACAAGTGACTTGTTCTCCTCGGAATATTTATACCCAAAGTGTTGCTGGATTGGACAGTGTACCAACCGAACTCATATTGACTGTGTATGATAAAAATAACCATGAAATATTGGTCTACCAGCAAGAACAGGCGAAGAATGCCAAAGATATACCCAAACCAGCACAGGCAGCATTGCTGCCCGAAGACATTTGTTCTATCGAAGAATTGTTTTTGACAGGACAGCATCTGGAGCAGTACCGACATGCAACTTATAATCCATTGGATTATTATAAGGAGGCTCTGCGACGTGAACCGAACGACATCAGATGTAATAATGCAATGGGCGCTTTCTTGTTGCGGAACGGTAAGATAGAGGAGTCCATTACTTATTTTGAGACCGCGATCGCTCGCGCTACGGAACGTAATCCCAATCCTTATGATGGAGAACCTTACTACAACCTTGGTGTAGCTCTGCAACTATCTGGGGATCTGAATGGGGCATATGCAGCTTTCTACAAAGCAACATGGAATGCCGCGTGGAAGGATTCTGGCTATTTTGGCTTGGCACAAATAGATGCCAAGAGAGGTGATTGGAAAGCTGCTTTGGAAAAAATAGATCAGTCATTGAGCAGAAACTGGTATCACCATAAAGGAAGACAGCTGAAGGCCTCTATTTTAAGAAAAATCGGGGCAAAAGATGCTGCTTTAGCATGGATTCAAGAATCAATGGAATTGGATCCGTTTAATATGGGCTGTCGATTCGAATGGTACCTGTTAACACAAGAAGAATCGATATTTTCTCCTATTCTCGATTTAGCGCGCGTTAATATTCATAGCGTGATGGAGTATGCATTGGATTTTGCTCATGCCGGTCTGTATGAAGAAGCATCTTTACTCCTTGAAAAAACCATTGAAGACGTAACCTTAGTTTACCCTATGGTATATTATACACTAGGGTATTTTGCGACTCATCTGGGCTTGCATGACAAGGCAAAAACGTATTGTGATCAAGCCGCCGTTATGGATCCGACTTATTGTTTTCCAAATCGTTTTGAAGAGATTGCAATTCTCCGACATGCCCTAGTTTTAAATAGTGCTGACGCAAAGGCCTCGTATTATTTGGGCAATCTTTGGTATGGTAAAAGACAGCATCAGGATGCTGTTGACTGTTGGGAGCATGCTATCCAATTGGATGGACAGTTTCCTACCGTTTATCGTAATTTGGCCTTAGCTTATTATAATCGGATAAACAAGAAGAAAGAAGCCTTGCCCCTATTGGAGAGCGCATTTTCATTGGATGAAACTGATGCACGTTTACTCATGGAGCTTCATCAGCTCTACAAGAAGGAGGGACGCTCTTACAAAGAAAGGTTGGCCCTGCTCGATCGATATCCGGATTTGGTGATGCTTAGAGATGATCTATTCTTGGAGCGGATCACCCTGTTTAATCTCTTGGGTGAATATGAGAGCGCGAAAACGTTGCTTGCTTCCCGGCAGTTTAAGCCCTGGGAAGGAGGGGAAGGTAAGGTCTCTCGTCAATACACCATATGTCAGCTGGAATTGGCCAAAAAATCGATACTGCAAAACGAGCCGCAACAGGCGCTTTCCTTGCTAAAGGCGCTTGATTATTATCCACATAACCTTGGTGAAGGTAAGCTGATTACAATGGAAGAAAACGATGTTCACTATTATAAGGGACTCGTCTATCGTTTATTGGGGATGGACGAAGAAGCTAAAGTTTATTTCTATAAAGCAACAGAAGGTGCTGATGAACCCCAGCAGGCCCTTTTCTATAATGATCCACAACCAGATAAGATATTTTATCAAGGTTTAGCCTGGCATGAGCTTGGTGATCCAGTGCGAGCTGAACAACGTTTTCAATGTTTAATTGATCATGGAAAGTTATTTATTGACAAGCCCTTCAAAATAGATTATTTTGCAGTTTCCTTGCCTGATATGGATATTTGGGAGGAAGATCTGGATCATAAGAATAAAATACATTGTTTGTATGTCATGGGATTGGGGTATTTGGGGAATGGAGATCGTGCTTTGGCAATGGATTATTTAGCACAAGTCCAGCAGTTGGAACCCAATCACCAAGGGAGCCAGGCTATTATGTATTCTTTCTTAGGTGAAACTTCTTTAAAGAATTAATTCAGTATGTATCGCTATATCATTGTATTCGTCGTTCTATTTCAAAGTTATACGGTCTGGGCAGATGGACTAAATCGTCTTGATCTTGCAGGAGAGTGGAAAGTTCGGCTTGATCCCGAAGATGTCGGTATCGAGCGTGGCTGGGCTGGTAAATCGTTCGAAACATCGATTAAATTACCAGGAACAACAGATGATGCGGGTTTAGGAGTCGTAAATACATTGACACCTGCTCTTGCCAAACCTCAGCTTTCGCATCTAACGCGAACACATTGTTATGTGGGGGCAGCATGGTATACACGGGAACTTTCAATCCCGGCAGGTTGGGCAGGTAAAGAGATGATCTTAACCCTCGAGCGTGTTCTTTGGGAGTCTATGGTTTGGATCGATGGGATAGCAGTAGTACAAAAGCAACGTAGCCTTGTCAGTCCGCATGAGTTTGACTTAAGTTCCCTACTGAAAGCAGGAAAGAAGCATCGGTTGACAATCCGCATAGATAACAGGAAGAAGCTCCCAATTAGCGTTGATGATATGGCGCATGCTTATACCGATCACACCCAAATTATTTGGAATGGTATTCTTGGAAAGATTGCTATTCAGGCCTACGATGCGGTGCGTCTGAAGTCTGTGTATGCGAGCCCTAATCTAGCGAAAAAGGAAATCAATCTGCAGATCAATCTCCGTAATAGACTTGCAAAGGCCGTTGTCGGTAAACTGAAAATAAAGGTAAAATACAAAATGGGGTCCCTAACACCAGTTGAAAGAACCATTCAGCTGTCGCCAGGGGATTCAGCGATCAATCTAAACTACCTTCTTGGTGACAAACTGAAACTTTGGAGCGAATTTTCACCGCATTTGTACGACATCAGTCTGGAATTGAAAACCATAGATGCCGTATCAACATTGAGTACCTCAATAGGTATGCGTGAGCTTTCTACAGATGGGACCATGCTAAAAGTCAATGGTGAGCCTTTATTTTTGAGGGGAACATTGGAATGCAGTATCTTTCCGTTAACGGGACATCCGCCGATGGATAAGGCCGGTTGGAGAAAAGTCTTTGTGACAGCGCGCGAATGGGGGTTAAATCATCTGAGGTTTCATTCATGGTGTCCTCCTGAGGCGGCCTTTGCTGTTGCTGACGAATTGGGATTCTATCTTCAAATTGAGTTGCCAATCTGGGAGAATAATCTTGGTAAAGATGAGGGAGTGATGAATTTTCTCTATGAAGAGGCCGATCGAATAATGCAGACTTATGGAAATCATCCGTCCTTTTGTTTTTGGAGTATGGGTAATGAGTTGAGTGGTGATTTCAATGCGCTGAATGCGCTGGTAAAATACGTAAAGGAAAAAGACAAACGGCATCTTTATACGGCAACTTCTTTTACATTCCAGCAAGGGCATGGTGTGAAGGAAGAACCCTATGATGATTATCTGATTACCCAGTGGACAGCCAAGGGCTGGGTACGGGGACAAGGTGTATTTAATAGTGAAGCACCTACATTCAATAAAAACTACAGCAATTCTTTGGAAGGAATTTCGATTCCGGTCGTAACGCACGAAATTGGACAATATGCTGTCTATCCCAATCTCGCCGAAATCAAAAAATATAAAGGTGTTTTAAAACCGTTAAACTTCATTTCTGTAGCAGAAGATCTAAAACAAAAAGGATTATTACATAAGGCCAGCGCATATACGATGTCCTCAGGAAAATTGGCAGCTATGCTGTACAAAGAGGAGATGGAAAGAGCGTTGAAGACACCGGGTATCAGTGGTTATCAGCTCCTTGATCTTCACGATTTCCCTGGTCAGGGAACGGCATTGGTGGGCTTATTAGATGCTTTTTGGGACAGCAAACATATTCTCTCAGCGGCAGAATTTCGACAATTTAGCGCTCCAGTAGTGCCTTTGCTCCAGTTTGCGAAAGCTGTATATACCAACGATGAAACGTTCAAAGCTTCTATAGATGTGAGTAATTATGGACAGGAGATTTTGAAGAATCAGGGGATTAGTTGGTTCCTGAAAGATGCGGGACAAATAGTCGCACAGGGACATTTTCAGTCAACCATTGGAAAGGGACATCAAGGCAATGTGGGGCATTTAGAAGTACCATTACAAACAATTGGACAGGCGAAGAAATTGACGATTCAACTTAAACTTGAGGGTACTTCATACGAAAATCATTGGAATATTTGGGTGTATCCTCAAAAGGTGGCCGTTGATTTTGGGGAAGTTAGCTATACGCGCGAATTGGAGGAAGCAATGCACTTGCTGAAAGAAGGGAAAAAAGTACTTTTAAATCCCGATTGGAAGAAAATAAACGGTATTGAAGGGAAGTTCGTTCCTGTTTTTTGGAGCCCGGTACATTTTCCAAAACAGGCCGGTACAATGGGCTTGCTTTGTGACCCTAAACATCCTGTATTTGCCGATTTCCCAACAGATAATCATACAGATTGGCAATGGTGGGATCTCCAAATTAAATCGACTACGATGATTACGGATCAGGTCAAAGGTGGACATGCAGTTGTAGAGCTCATTGATAACTTTGCCAATAATAGAAGATTAGCATCTCTTTTTGAAGGGACGGTAGGATCAGGCAAGCTGATGATCGCTTCGTTTGATCTGGAGGCGGATCTAGCCAACAGGCCCGTTGCAAGACAGCTGTTGAGCTCCATCTTAACGTATATGAACAGTACAAAGTTTAGGCCTAAAGTGATCGAAAATCCAGCGATTCTATCGCAGGTGTTGCGCTACAAAGAAGCGCAAGAAAAATCCGAACCCAAAGAGATCTATTAGTTAGAAGATCGCTTTGGAAAAATTTAACGCATCAGCCTAAGGCTAATCGTTCAACTTCATCCGCTATTGCAGAATTATATGCCAAAGGTCTGTGACAGGATACATCCTGTTACAGACCTTTGGCATAAATCAATTATAGACTAACTTTCAATCTGATATAGTTGAAGGCCACTCCATTTTCCGGAGTAACTTTTTTATATTCCTGCAGTTTAAAGGCTTATGGTGATTCTGTTGTTACTATCAAGTGCCTGTTATACTATTTTTCTAGTTAAATCGTTTTCAATTTAATCATGCGGATTTCTTTTCTTTAGACTAACAGAAGTAAAAAATGACAAATAATGAATTAAGGACGCTTGCTGAATTTTCACGTAAAGGTGAAATCGCGGAGATGGAACGGATTGTTGCAGAAGCAAATAATAGAGTTGACTTTCACGATTACGAATTGAATAGTTTAGTGAGCCAATTGATTAGAGCCCAGCATTATGGAGTCTTGGATCATTTTGTAAAAAAAGGACTAATCTCAACTGATCTATACGATTATGATCGTTTTAGCACATCCGTGATTAATACGCTATTCAAACCTCAGATTGCATCCGAAGTGCAGCTTGAAGCCCATTTAATTTGGATGAAAGGCTATTTAGCACAGATAGATGATATCAACGAAGAAGTAGGTGGCATTACTTTATTGGAATATGCATTACAGGAAAATGTGGTTATTCCTTTCTTAAAGCTTATTTTTGAGGCAGGTGCCGACCTGCAGCGGATGGATCAGTATGGACAAACGTTGCTTTTTAAAGTTTGTAGCCTACGTATGCAGTCCAATGAACGTATTAGCGAGCTCGTAGACTGGCTGTTAGTTGAAGGTTTAGACCCGAATATCGGCAATGTTGAACAAAAAACAGCCCTGCACATGGCTGTTGATACATTGAAAACTGATGTTGTGATTAAATTACTCAATGCGGGAGCAGATCCAGGGCTAAAGGATTGGCATGGCGAAAGTTCATTTTATTATGCAGCAGTAAGGCATTTTAATCCAGATCTGCTCGTTCCCCTTCTCAATTATGGAAGTCCAGATTTTCATAGCGTCAATAAACAAGGAGAAAACCTACTCAATGCATTCCTTCGCATGATGCATACGGATAGCGAGACTAATCTGAGTGTGCTGATCTTACTTTTGGAACATGGGGCAGATTTGACAGCTGCATCACTTTGGTATCAGAAAGAAAAAACAGGCGTAGATTGGCTAGCAGAAAAATCAGTCCTAGTTGTACAGGAAATTATGGACAAAGGATATCTAGACCTCAGTTATGCGGATAACGAGGGTAATACACTATTGCATAAAATTTGTCAAGTAAACCTCAATTACGATGAAAATAGAGCCCGAGACCTTTATAAAAAAGTAAAATATCTTGTCGGTGAAGGAATCGATCCTCAATTGGAAAATATAATGGATAAAAAAGCTGTCGATTATGCTATGGAGGATAATATAAAGGTAAAGACAGTCGAATGGTTATTAAAACAATAAAAAAACAGAAAAAATTGTTATGTCTCAGTCATTTATAATAGCGTGTGAAAGCGGAAAACGTAAAATAGCGGAAATATTATTGGAGAAAAATCAAGTTGATGTATCTTACACCGATGAAATGGGACGGACAGCATTGCATTATGCGGCGCATCGAGGTTATTTGGATTTGGTGAGAAAGCTGGTTGAGGCTGGAGCCACAGTGGACTACGAGGATCATCGGGGGGAAACCCCCTTATATTTTGCCCTGTTACAAAAGCAAAAACAAACAGCAGTCTATTTATTGGAAAATAATGCTAATATTCTGATCAACGACTTTTTGGGAAATAGCTTGCTCCATATTACAGCTCGAACAGGGCAACAGGAAATGGCTGAAAAACTGATTGCACAGGGATTAGACGTAAACGCGTTGAACAATAGTGCTGAATCACCACTACTATTGGCTGTGCAGGCAAAATATCCGCCAGTGGTACAGCGGCTTATTGAAAATGGCGCTCGTGTAGATATCTCTGACAAGGAGGGTAATACGGCCCTAAATTTGGCGGTGGTTCTGGGCTCCGTTCCTATTGTCAATATGTTGTTGGATAACGGTGCATCTGTCAATATTCTGAATGACTTAAGTGAAGGTCCCTTGCTGCTCGCAGTAAAAAATGGAAACCGTATTCTTGCTCAGAAGTTACTGGAGCAGGGGAGCGATATTTTTGCTGAATCTGCCGAGGGAATTTCTCCTGTGTGGTATGTTTGTAATAGCAATCAAAAAGAGCTTCTCGCTTTATTTTTAGAAAGAGGCCTCTCTGCAGATTATGCGCGTCCTGTAGACTCATTTGATGGAAAGGACGGTAAATATTTGGAAAGGTTGATCGAACGGACAGGGGGGCGTATCTTTATTCTTGGTTTTGAACCTCATTATGCAGGAGAAACATTACTGCATACAGCTACAAAAATGGGTTATCTGTCTTTGGTCAAACAACTTTTAGACAGTGGTGCAACAATTGATAAACAGGATGCTACCGGCAATACTGCGCTTCATTATGCTGCTGCCTATGGTAAAAAAGATGTGTTGCGGTATCTCTTATCTAATGGCTCCGTTACAGATATAACGAATGTATTGGAACAGAAAGCAATAGATTATTCCAATATGCAAGGATTTAATGAAATAACGGCATTATTGATTGATGCCGGCGCACAGACCGATCCCCTAAAAGGTGAGCCCGGCCTTCCAGAGAAAAAAGTATTCACTGAACCCTTATCAAACATGGATATGGGAATGAAGAAAAAGGCTCTATTTGATTTAAAAGATCTGTTGGACGCGGGAATTATAAACCAGGAGGAATTTGACGCGGAAAAAGCGAAAATTTTAAAGAATTAAATTTTATTGAAATCCCCTTTAAAAATCTGTTGGCCTGTTTCCTGAATTTGGTATTGGGCACTTAGATAAAAACTAAAAAAGCGACTCTTTTGAAGTCGCTTTTTGTAGCCCGTAGGGGAATCGAACCCCTGTTTCAAGAATGAAAATCTTGCGTCCTAACCCCTAGACGAACGGGCCATATCGTTTTCGATGATGCAAATATAGAAGCTTTTTCAAAAAGCACAAAAAAAAAGTGCTGTCTGTGTGCTAATTCATTGAAATTGAGAAAAATTATTTTTTTAAAGGATCTATTCTACAGCGTAAGCGAGCATATATTCATTGAACTTCTCGTAATGTACATCATAAATATGCTTGTTTTGATCGCTGTCGAGTTCAAGTTTTAATATACCTTGCGTTTGGTATTCGAATGGTTGTATGGTCATGTTGTTCAAGAAGGAGACCCCTGCATTGCCTTGAAGTTTATAAATCGCTTCTTTGGCGCACCAGCAAGCATAAAGCTGCTCATATCGGCTATCATCCTGGGCGATGAATGCAAGCTCCGCAGGTTTTAGAAACTTATGTTGGATGCGCTCTACTTTTGTTTTGATGATTTCCATGTCGATACCAACTTCACCTTTTGTACTGATCATTGCTGCAGCGTAATCAAATGAGTGTGAAAGTGATATTTTTTGGGGAAAATTAGCGAGATAAGGCTTGCCATTTGCATCCGAAGGACATTCGATGTAGCGGGATGTGTTTAATAAGGTTCGCAATAGCACACGGGTGGCAAGCCAATGTAACCGTCTTTTCCCTTTATTGAAGGACCCTAATTTTGCTTTTTCACGTTCATCCAATTGAAGTTTCGACAGCAAATCGTCGTCCGATTCCTCAATTCGCCAAATTGCAA
This sequence comes from Sphingobacterium sp. G1-14, assembly GCF_002196555.1. NCBI lineage: Bacteria > Pseudomonadati > Bacteroidota > Sphingobacteriia > Sphingobacteriales > Sphingobacteriaceae > Sphingobacterium > Sphingobacterium sp. G1-14. The sequence continues at coordinate 6,143,126 of NZ_CP021381.1, read as the reverse complement.
ATTTGGTTTGATTATCAATTTCACGTAGATACACTAGACTCATACCCAAATTTAAAAAACAAATCGCAGATTTTTGTTTTGAAAAATGAAGTAAAATTAGTGGGAGAACTGTATTTTTGAATTTGTATAGCATTGCCTGACGCTTTTGCTATTTTGATACACATGATTTTATCTGATAAAAGAATTCTCGAAGAGATTGAAAATGGCAGTATTGTCATTCAACCATTTGATCGTAAATGTTTGGGAACAAATTCCTACGATGTGCATTTGGGGAAATATTTGGCAACGTATGCAGACCGTGTACTTGATGCCAAGAAACACAATGAAATTCAGCATTTTGAAATCCCGGAAGAAGGTTTTGTATTGGAACCCAATACCCTTTATTTAGGCGTTACGCAAGAGTACACCGAAACGCATAAGCATGTTCCTTTTTTAGAGGGCAAATCGAGCACTGGTCGCTTAGGGATAGATATCCATGCAACTGCAGGGAAGGGTGACGTCGGTTTCTGTAATACCTGGACCTTGGAAATTTCGGTTGCCCAACCTGTTCGGGTTTACGCGGGAATGCCTATTGGACAATTGATCTATTTTGCTGTAGAAGGCGATATCGAAACATTTTATAATACCAAAGGTAACGCAAAATACAATGGCAAGACCATCCGTCCGGTGGAATCCATGATGTGGAAGAATAATTTCTGATGCGGAATATGGGATGGATTATTTTAGGGGCTCTATTGATTGTTTTTATCAGTGGAGTACTCTATTATTTTGTTCATCCAATGTTTGGTGGAAGTTTCAAAGGCGCTCGACTGGAACGGATGAAACAGTCACCAAATTTTAAAAATGGTATTTTTCATAATCTCGAAGTAACGCCATCGTTGAAAGGCGATGTGAATATGGCCTCTTTGCTGTGGGATTTCCTTTTCAACAAAAATCCCCACTTGAAACCAATCAACGTATTGCCTGCTATAGAATGCGATTTAGCACATCTTCCCGCAGATGACGCTCTGATTTGGTTTGGTCACTCCTCCTACCTGATGAAGTTAGACGGGAAATTAATATTGGTTGATCCGGTGTTCAGCCAAAATGCTTCTCCTATCCCAGGTAGCAATAAAGCATTTAAGATGTCTGTCGACTATGCGACGATGGTTTTTCCGAAAATTGACTATTTGTTTATCTCTCATGATCATTACGATCATCTGGACTATGAGACTGTTGTGAAATTGAGGGATAAAGTCGGTCAGGTGATTTGTGGTCTTGGCGTGGGGGCGCATTTTGAATCTTGGGGATATAAGGCCGACCAGATCATCGAGGGTGATTGGTACGACCAGATAAAACTGGCGCCCGATTTTCAGGTAACCTTCACTCCCGCAAGGCACTTTTCGGGACGAAGATTTACACGGAATAATACCTTGTGGACATCCTTTGTGTTAAAGACTTCCCAGTACACTATTTTCTTGGGTGGAGACAGCGGATATGGTAAGCACTTCAAAAAGATAGGTGACCAGTTCGGTCCATTTGATTTAGCAATCTTGGAAAATGGCCAGTATAACGATGCCTGGCATTATATCCATTCCTTACCTGACGAATGGGCTGCTGAAACGAAGGATCTGAAAGCTCAAGTTATTTTGCCCGTTCATTCTTCTAAGTTCGCGTTAGCTATGCACGACTGGAAAGAGCCAATGGAGAAATTTTACGAGACAGCGAACAAAGAACAGATCACTCTCCTTACACCAAAAATAGGGGAAATGATCCATTTTAATAGATTAGATACAGTATACGCGCCCTGGTGGCGTGAAGTCAACTAAAGATCTATTTATTTTTTTCCTCAATCCATAAAGACATATATTTTGTGCTCTGCATCGTGTGGTGCAACAATATCTGACTAATAAAGTTTTGTTGGCGGTGCCTGTCAATCTGCACTTTTAGCAAAGATAGATTCGTCATAAAGTCGGCCTGATACTTTCGTTTCTCATAACGTTCGTTGATAATACGGATGCCATGTTCTTGGGCCGTTTTCCAAAGATCTTCGTTTTCGTAGAGCTCAACTGTCTTTCGGCAGAAAGTTTCGGGATCGTCTTCGATAAAACCATTCCAGTCCAAATTACCCTTCATGGCTTCTGCTCCAACTGTCGTGGTGACAGATGGTGTGCCGGTTTGCATGGCGTCGATAAACTTTCCTTTTACGCCGGCACCAAATTGAATTGGAGCGACCAGTACACGGTAGTTTTCCATGGTAAGGCGAGCAGATTCCGCCCGTCCCTTGATCAGGAAATTCTCTTTAGAGTTGTTTAACTGGAGTACTTTTTGGGTTGCGTAGGCACCATAAATGTGCAATTCTACTTTGGGAAGCATCTTCCGTAATTGGGGCCAGATTTGTGTTTTTAGATATTGAACCGTATGCCAGTTCGGCTCATGGATAAAATTTCCGATAAATAATAAGTTCTTGCGCTCTTCAAAGGGCTTCCATTGATTAATTTCAGTAGAACTGATCTCGTGTTCAAGGAAAGGGAGGTAATAGAGGATGTCGGGTGAAATTCGAAATTCTTCGATAAGAATCTTCATTTCGGATTCGGAGATAATCAAAGAGAGGTCACTTCGCAGAATAGAGGCAATTTCCCGTTTAGCGGTGTCTGTAAATAACTCTTGAAAGGAGAAATCACCGTTATTTTTGACGGATGCCTGTCTCGCCTGGCGTAAAAAATGCAAGTCTTCCGTATCGAGTATGCGGAGTGCATCGGGACAATGCTGTGCGACACGCCAACCATATTGTTCTTCTACCATAAAACGATCAAAAACAACAATATCGGGCTGTAGTTGAGTAATAAAATCGTCAAAGCTATTACTATTGAGCACTATTGCTTGTTCATATATCCCGAGAGACTGCAAAGGGGCACTATAAGGTGACTTCGCAGCAGCCGAAGCAAATGTAATGTGATAAGAGCGGGTAGTGAACGTTTCAATTAATTGCATCATGCGAAAACCCGCCGCTGAAGATGTTGGCTCTGGCCACACAAGTCCGATGAACAAAACCTTTTTCTCTTTCATGCAGGAAAATTACTGATTAATGTGAAAAGAATTGACGAAAAATTAACAATTAGTCATTTTCAAACGATTAGCTTTATTTTAGTGTTTATAATATATTTAAAGGTTATTCATCATTAAACGATCATATGACCAAAACTATTGCTCAACGGATTCGACATTTTTCGCCAAAGACCTATTGGAAGGAATTAATAGCTGTTTTGGTTATCTTATTGGCCTTTGTATTTTTTAGAAATGAGCGGAAAGAGCTTGCCGCAATTATTCCGCAGTTGCGCACGGCCAACCTAACCTGGGTTTCAGTTGGAGTTGGAATTACCATCGTCTATATTGTGCTTCAGGGATTGATGTATGTGCAGAGTTTTAAAGCGATCGGCCTTTCTATTAATCTGAGAATCGCCATTGATCTTTTCCTGAAGAGAAATTTACTCAGTGTGTTTCTTCCTGCAGGTGGGATTAGTTCTTTGGCATATACAACAACGGAGTTGCGGAAAAGAAATTTGAATACGACTCAAATTCACCAAGCAGGGGCGCTGTATGGCTATGTCGGACTACTGACGGTGTTTATGATTGGTGTACCTGTTATATTGTATACGATCTGGCATAATAAAAATTTTGGTGACGCCTGGATCTCATTGGTGGTTTTGGGACTGCTCCTGGCTGTCGTATTTTGGCTGGTCTGGTCTTTTCGAACACACAAAGGCATTTATCGCTGGGTCGAATTAAAGTTTCCTGCTGTAGCCTCTAACATCGATGAAATATTTTCAGGGGAAGTCAAGCTAAAATATTTGTTGGGTACCATGTTGGCGTCCATGGTCGTCGAATGTTGCGGTATTGCCCATGCTTTTGTAAGTATGTATGCTCTTGGTTTGGAACACTCCTTCGAGGCTGCGGCTATTGCCTATACTGTTTCGGTCGTATTGATGATTGTTTCTCCTTTTCTACGGGGCCTTGGGGCTGTAGAGCTGACCATGCTGTATATTTTTAAAGCGTACGGCTACTCGCAGGCAGAAGGATTGGGCATTACAATTCTCTATCGGGCATTCGAATTTTGGCTTCCATTACTCTTGGGAATCCTTGCCTTTGCATGGCGTGGTAAGCAATTGCTGGCACGTATTGGACCGGCGTTGCTTATATTTTTCTTAGGTGTGGTAAATCTTGTTTCCGTATTGACACCTCCTTTGGCTGATCGTATGAAACTTGATCGTTTTTATTTACCGCTGGAAGCAATTCATGCTTCTAAATTTATGGTATTGGTTTTGGGCTTAGGATTATTGGTAACTTCGGCATACCTGATTAAAGGTTTCCGTATTGCGTTCTGGATCGCCGTGGTGTTTAGTGCTTTGTCGCTGTTTGGACATGTGTTTAAGGCACTGGACTATGAAGAGGCATCGGTTGCTTTGTTGACGTTGATTTTATTGGCAATGAGCTATAAACAATATCGCATCAAGAGTAATATTAGTTGGGTAAGAATTGGGTTTATCACATTTTTTGTCGCTCTGATAGCGATATGCCTGTTTGATGTGTTGAGTTTTTACTTCATTGATAAGCAACATTTCGGGCTAGACTTTACATGGGGACAATCAATATATCATACGGCACGGAGTTTTCTGTTGTTTGCAGATGATGAATTGATGCCACAAACAGTTTTTGGTCAAGAATTTTTGCGCATCACTCAAGTTTTGGGACTATTTTGTTGGTTCTTATTGATCTACGCACTTGCACGCCCTCGGCTGATTGATGACGAAGATTCGAGTAGCTCCAAAATGGAGCATGCAGAACAATTACTAATTGAGTTTGGACAGTCTCCGATGGACTTCTTTAAATTGGGAAAAGATAAGAGTCTGTTCTTCTCGGAAGTCTCGGAGGGATTTACGGCGTATCGCTTGGCGAATGAATTTGCTATCGTATTGGATGAACCTGTCTGTGAGCAGGGAGATAAGGAAGAGCTGGTGCAGGAATTTGATCAATATTGTTATGCGAACGGTTTAAAAGCCATTTATTACCGTGTTGATGAAAATAGCTTGGTTCATTTTTCATCTCTTCGTAAGCAAAAAATCACCATTGGACAGGAGGCTGTATTAGAATTGGAAACATTCAAGCTAGAAGGAAAAGACCGTAAGTCATTACGTAATGGACTTAATGCAATTCAAAAAAAGGGTTTTACAACGGAGGTGTTGAAAGCTCCGCAGGAAAAAGCAATTATAGACGAGCTAAGATTGATTTCCAATGAATGGTTGAAAGAATTTGATAAAAAGGAAATGGTTTTTTCGCAAGGAATGTTTGATGAAAATGAGCTTATTATGCAAGATATTATTGTATTGAAAAATGAGCAAAATAATATTGTCGCCTTTCTGAATATTATTCCCGATTATGCTAAAGATGAGTGCACTTATGATATGATCCGAAAATCGCTTGACGCACCAGGTGGGAGTATGGATGCATTGATTGTTGAGCTTATTGCATATGCTAAAGCCAAAAAGTATGTCTATCTAAATTTGGGCATGGTGCCAATGACGGGCTTGGGAGCGACAGATAGTCCCGCTGAAAAGATTATGAAGTTTGCCTCAACACGATTGGGAAACTTTAAACATTACCATAGTCTGCGTGATTTTAAAGAGAAGTATGCGACATTTTGGGAAAATAAATACCTTATATTTGATAACGATTTTGATCTCTTACAACTTCCTATAGCACTGGTCAAAGTGATGAAACCGAATGAATAGCTTCATGTAAATCTCATACAGATGAAAAAATTAGCCACTTTATTTATAATTGGTAGCATAGCATTTCATGCTTTTGCTCAACAACGTTTGATTGACATGAAATATTGGAATAATAAAGCTGTAGTACCCCTGGTTCTCTATCTGAGTGGAGATGGAGGATTCAATTCGTTCTCAAATAAGCTCTGTGAGCTGATTGCTGGAGCAGGATATACTGTTGCAGCTCTTGATTCAAAAAATTATTTCTGGAAGAAGAAAAGCCCGAAAGAGATAGCAGAAGATATTTCTAATACCTTGAGGACTTTGCTATCCTCACGGCAGAATATGCGTGTTTTCATTGTTGGATATTCATTTGGAGCAGATGCGGTCCCTTTTATTGTTAATCGTTTGGACCCTGTCGTTAAGAAGAACGTAAAGAGCGTTGTTCTTTTGGAACCATCCGTGTCTACAGATCTGGAGATCCATATAGCTGATATTTTAGGCCGTAGTAATACAAAGCGAAGTCTTGATGTCATCTCTGAAATCAATCGCATGGATGGAGTCAAAACGGGCGTCATTCTCGGTGACGACGAAGCCGATTTTCCTGTACAAAAAATAACACTTAAGAATTTTACAAAAAAATACCTCTCCGGGGGCCATCATTTTAGTGGGAATGCAGACCAGGTAGCGAAGAATACGGTCGCTCTCTTTTAATTGGGCGGGGTTATTGTCTGCTAGCTTTCCTTTATGGTGGTTATACAGTAGCGATAGGCCTTTTACCTTGTCAAAATCGGTGAAAGCGCTGAAGCTAATCGGATTTCTTGTCCTACATCAATTTAATTAAATGAAGAAGGTCTTAATTTTGATTTAGAATTTAAATAGACAATTATGGAATTAGGAATTGGAATGTTTGGTGACTCGAGGATAGATCCTGTTACAGGTCAGATCCAGGCAGCACAAGATAGAATGAAAGAAATTATTGAGGAGATCAAGCTTATGGATCAAGTAGGATTGGATTTCTTTGGAATCGGGGAACATCACCGGGCAGATTATGCGGTTGCAGCACCCGAAATTGTCTTGGCTGCGGCTTCTACAGTTACCAAAAATATTAAATTGGGCAGTGCAGTTTCGGTATTGAGTTCTGCGGATCCTGTTAAATTATTTCAGGATTTCGCAGCAGTTGATCTTTTATCTGATGGACGTGCTGAGCTGATGGCTGGAAGAGGATCCTTCATTGAATCCTTCCCTTTATTTGGTTATGATCTGAAAGATTATTCCGAATTGTTTGAGGAGAAACTTGAGCTTTTGTTACGATTGAACAAGCAAAATCCAATTACTTGGCGAGGAAATTTTAGAGCACCCTTAATCAATCAAGAAGTCTTCCCTCGGCCTAAAAATGGATCACTGCCGATCTGGGTTGCTGTAGGTGGTACAACATCTTCTGTTATCCGTGCAGGAAAACTGGGTTTACCGGTTATGTTTGCTATCATCGGCGGCATGTACGAAAGCTTCGATCATTTATTTGAAATGTATCGTCAAGCTTATGAGGATAATGGACATGATATGGCTAATTTTCAAGTAGGAGTGCACATGCATGCGTTCTTTGGCGACAACAACGCTCAGGTAGCAGATTATTACTATCCGATTTATTCGGCACAGATGGACCGTATCGGAGCAAGTAGAGGTTGGCCTCCATATCAACGTACACAATATGACTTTGGAAGAACTTCAAGGGGGCATCTAATTGTTGGGGATGCTGCCTATGCAGTAGATAAAATTTTGCAAATACAAGAGAAATTCGGATTGACACGTTTCTCTGCACACATGGATGTGGGCGCCCCTGGACATAAAGAGATGCTCCGTTCTATTGAGATTTTTGGCGAAAAAATAGCGCCTGAAATTCGAAAGGCTCTTCATAAAGATGCCTAAAGAGCGATTATCATTTTTTTAACGCTGAGATATTCGCTACCTTTGTGGCGTAAATCATTTTAGAGAGTAAGATGCTTGGATTAAAGTTGTTGACAGATCCGCGATGGGCAAACATCGCAGAAGGAAATTTAGAAGAAATTTTGACTGATCATGCCTGGTGTGAGCAAAAGGCTGCTTCAAATGCAATATCATTAATCACAAACAACTCAGAATACGAAGATTTAGTGCATGAACTGACAGCAATTGCTATCGAAGAAATGGAACATTTTAAGATGGTTATTGATATCATCAAAGAACGTGGCTATACCTTGGGCCGTGAAAGAAAAGATGATTATGTTGGCCAATTGATGAAATTCTCTAAAAAAGATGGCAGTAGAAATATGGCTTTTATTGACCGTTTATTATTCGCGGCAATGATTGAAGCCCGAAGCTGCGAACGTTTTAGAGTGCTCTCGCAAAATATTCAAGATAAAGATCTTGCGAAGTTTTACCATGATTTAATGGTGTCTGAGGCAAATCATTATACAACATTTTTAAATTTTGCACGCAAATATACCGTAGACGTCGATGTAGAAAAGCGTTGGAAGGAGTGGTTGGAATTTGAAGGGAAGCTGATTCAGTCGTACGGAAATAAAGAAGCCATTCATGGCTAATCGGACCGCGCTCCTACCTATTTTAAAACACATACATAACAGTTGTCCCGTTCTATTTCTTAGAACGGGATTTTTTGTCACTTATTTATTCTTATCTTTGTACCGTGATTGAAAAAAGTAAAATAATAGATATCAGGAGTTTGTCTTTGGATCAGATCAAAGATCAACTTACAGCGTTGGGGGAGCAGGGCTTTCGTGCGAAGCAGATTTATGAATGGCTTTGGGTAAAATCTTGTGTAGATTTTGATCAGATGAGTAATTTGAGTAAGTCCCTTCGTGAGAAGCTGAAAGCGAATTTTACGATCAATGCAGTAACAGTTAAAGAATCTCAGATCAGCTCGGATAAAACAATTAAAAGTAGTTTTTGGCTGTATGATAACAATATCATTGAAGGGGTGTTGATACCCGCTCCGGAACGAATGACAGCCTGTGTCAGCTCACAGGTGGGCTGTAGCTTGACCTGTAAGTTCTGTGCAACAGGCTATATGGACCGTAAGAGGAACCTCAATGCCGATGAGATTTATGATCAAGTCGTTCTGATCAGCAAGCAAGCCGAAGAGAACTACGGGCAGCCACTGACAAATATCGTTTATATGGGGATGGGTGAGCCTTTGTTGAACTATGCCAATATGATGAAGTCGGTTGAACGCATTACGGCCCCCGACGGATTAAATATGGCTGCTAAGCGGATCACTGTTTCCACTGCGGGTATCGCAAAAATGATTAAAAAATTGGGTGATGACCAGGTACGTTTTAATCTAGCACTTTCTTTGCACGCCGCAAATGATAAAAAGCGAAATGAAATTATGCCGATCAATGAGCAGAACTCACTAAAAGCTCTGGCAGAAGCCCTCAAATATTTTTATGCGAAGACAAAAAGTCCAATTACATTTGAATATATTGTCTTTAACAATTTCAATGACGAATTGGAGGATGCAAAAGAACTTGCTAAGTTCTGTAAACACGTTCCTTGTAAGGTCAACCTGATTGAATATAATCCTATCGCACTGGCCGATTTCTTGAATGCTGAAGCAGATAAAATCGAGGTATTTGCAAATTATCTAAAAAGTCAAGGTATAATCACGAATGTGAGACGTAGCCGTGGTAAAGATATCGATGCAGCCTGCGGACAATTAGCAATCAAGGATGAGAAAAAGGAGGAATCCGAGGCATAATCTGAAGGATAGTTCCTATCTTTAATAGGGGAATTAACCAGATGAAATCCGAATTAAATAAACTTTTTAGCGATTTTGTATCCATCTTTTTTCCAAGAGAATGTGGCTGTTGTGGCTGTGTGCTAAAATATCAGGAAAAGTTTATTTGTATAGCATGCGATTTCCACTTGCCTTATACTAACTTTCACGAATATTCAGATAACGATACCGCAAGACAGCTTTGGGGGAAAGCTCCAGTGGAAGAGGCCTGTTCTTTTTTGTTAATGCAAAAGGATAGCCGTGTAGAGCACCTCATTTATCAGATTAAATACAATAATCAACCTTTTCTTGCGGAATATTTTGGTTATCTATACGGCTTAAAATTAATAGAAGTAAAGGCCTATCAGGATATCGATTGTATTGTTCCTGTGCCATTACATAAGAGCAAACTCCGAAAAAGAGGTTATAATCAATCCACTTACTTTGGGAGAGGTTTGTCCAGAGCGATGGAAATCCCGTTGCGTGAAGATATTTTGGTAAGAAAGAAAGCGACAATTAGCCAAACAGGTAAGGGACGACTCGACCGTTACGAAAATGTAAGTGATATTTTCGATTGTCAGGCCACTGGGGTGCCGGCCAATGTACACATTCTATTGGTGGACGATGTGTTAACAACAGGCGCTACGATTGTTTCCGCGGCATTAACACTCTTAGATGCTGTTGACTGTCGGGTATCTATTGCTACTTTAGCAAGGGCCTAGGCCCAATCTGGCCCATAGCGTATGGGTTATTTAAAAATAATAAGGAATAAAATTCACAGCCCGGAAGAACGCGTTCAGATAATTTAAAGCGAATTCTTATAATTTAAGTAGCTAATTATATAGACCCAATATATAGATCTGGTAAAGCACTCAATGATAACGAAATCGTCAAAACTAAATCAACCCGGTATTTACAACCTTCGGTTGACATAGTTTAGTAGATAGGCAAACCCGGCCATCCCTATTCCGATGCTGTCGGCAAATAAATCCCACCAATCACCGCTCCGATAAGTAAAAATATAAAGCTGAAGTAATTCTGTCAGTCCAGCAAATAAAAATCCGAGGATAGATACGATAAAAATCGGAAGCCAGCGGGTTGGTTTACCGCTGAATTGCTGGATAACACCATTGTAAAGCAGCGTACAGAAAACAAAAAACATCCCACAATGGACTAATTTGTCCATACCTGGATATGCGGGAACTGCGTCAAAATTGTTACCCGGGAGTGTGCATAAAATAATAACTATTATGGCCCAAATAAAACACCACTTATAGTCTAATAAGATTTTAATCATGGCGTTAAATATCCAAAAATTTCCTGATAGAAATAAAAATATTATGAATTTAAAAATTATTCAGCTGTAAATCAGTGATTTAATAAAATTGTTTTGTTTTGTATGGTACTATGTATTGCATGGTACCATAAAATACATATATCTTTGTATTGTTATGATAGCTGAAAATACACAAATCCAAATGAGGAAGGGGATACTTGAATATTGTATCCTATCCATAATTTCTCGAGGAGAAATTTATGCCTCCGATATTATCAGCGAACTGAAGAAAGCTCAATTATTGGTTGTGGAAGGAACCTTATATCCGCTTTTAACACGTCTAAAAAACAATGGCCTGTTAAGCTATATATGGAAGGAGTCGACTTCAGGTCCGCCTAGAAAATATTATGAAATTACCCAAGAAGGGTTAGAAGTCCTTTCGCGACTAGATGTTACCTGGAATGAGCTCGTGTTTGCTGTAAACACGTCATTGGTGGGTAGGAACAATGATTCAACTAAACCAGTTAAAGACAATAACGATGAATAAGACAATAATTATCAACATAAATAGTATCGTCTTCCATATTGAAGAGGATGCTTATGAGGTGCTTCGCTCCTACATGATTGATATAAAGAAGCACTTTGGACAATCGGAAGATAGTCGGGAGATTTTAGAGGACATCGAAAATCGTATTTCTGAAATGTTTACCGAAAAGATTCAGGCGGGCAGCAAAGAAGTTCTGAATATGGACGATGTTAATGCTGTTATAGAGCAAATGGGGAGTGTAAGTGATTTTGAATCTGAGGATCAGGATGGTTATGCATCTTTTCAGCGCCAGCCAAATGCAGACGGCTTTAAAGTAGGGAAGAAGCTGATGCGTGACCCTGATGACAAAGTTTTCAGTGGAGTATGTAGTGGACTGGGACATTTTTTTGGCATTGAGGCCAAATGGGTGCGCTTACTCTTTGCTTTATTTGTTGTGATCGGTGGATCGGGTGTATTGGTCTATGTCATCCTATGGATCGTCATGCCGCTCGCTGTAACTCGTGCAGATAAGATGGAAATGCGTGGGGAGGCACCGAACATTCAGAACTTTAAGCGTTCTTTCGACGAAGAAATGAGCGGGGTAAAGGATTCATTTTCGAGAGGAATGGATCGTACAGGCGATAGTGTTGCTAAATTATTGCAGGTCTTTGTGAAAGTCATCGGCGTATTCTTTGTTATTATCGTTGGGTTGACGCTCATCGGGTTGATTATTGGACTTATTTTCTTTGCACTGGCTATTGTGAACGTTATTCCTGACGTCATGGACGATTCTGGTCCTTTTTATCTCATGAATCCGAGTGACGTACCTTTTGCTTTGATAGCGGGTTTCTTGGCCATTTTTATCCCTTTTGCTGGATTGTTCTATTTGCTTCTCCGCGTTCTCTTCGAGAAAAAACCAATGAACAATTATTTGACAACCACCTTATTTTTAGTCTGGTTGGCGTCGATAGGCGCAATTATCTACTACGCTACATCGGTAGCAAAGGAATTCAAAGAGTCTAGTACGATTGTTGAAGAGAAGCCGCTGCAAAAACAAGCTGTTTATTCCTTAAATGAAAATGATATTCGGGTAATCCGCTTAAAAAATGGTGTAAAAAGCGGTTTGGGGATAAAACACGAAAACCTCTCTATTTATCTGAGACGTAATATTCGTATCCGTGTCGAACGTATAGACTCCCTACAGGAACCTTATGTACGTTATGAGTATTCGGCCAAAGGAAATTCCTATAAAGTCGCAACAGACAGAGCAGGTAAAATTAACTATGCGCTGAGACAAGATAGTACATCATTAACATTTGACAATGCGTTCCAATTGAATGAAGGTGAACTCTATCGGGATCAAGAAGTCAATATTACCTTGTTTCTCCCAGTAGGCACCAAGTTGATCATTAATGATAATTTGGAAGATAAATTAAGGGATATTTCATTTTACGAATGTCGGGATCGTTATCGGGAAGATCTAGGGGATGTAAAAGATGTTGAGTTTGTGGTCACTTCACTCGGGTTGAAATGTGCCTTACCGCCCAAAAAGTCAGATGACAGTGACGAAACAGATGCTGAAGGCAATGAAGTAATCGCAACTGATACGTCTGTTGTCATCCGCAGGGATACCATTATTAATGTCAAAAAAGATGGAGTTACCATAGAGACAAAAAAGAAATAACATAAACCAAGTCTTCCGCCTTTAGGCGGAAGACAAATTATTGAAGCTGTAACCAATCGAAAATCACTACTGAACCTCGTGTGATAAGCCTATTTAGTGCCATCAAAAGTGAAAGCTATTACACCTATTTATAAACGAATGAAAAGATATTTTTACCTCTTACTCTTAAATTTTTTAATTGCTTCCTTTGCCTATGCGCAAGTGAAAGTTACAGGCAATGTACGGGTGGAAAATAATGTGCCTTTGGCTTCTGCAACTGCTTATCTGATGAAGGCAAAGACAACTGTTATTTTGAAAGCAGTTGTTACAGATGAAAATGGAGAATACCAGTTTTCGGATATCCAAACTGGAAGTTATTATGTCGACGTCAAAATGGTTGGGTATACGGCCAATAAGAGCAGCGTTTTTGATATCAGTAAATCAGATTACAAGCTCCCAACGATCCTGCTGAACGCGGACACACGAAAATTGCAGGAGGTCGCCGTAGAGGGTAAGCGGCCGATGGTTGAAAGCAAGCCTGGTAAACTGGTTTTAAATGTCGAAAACTCTCCCTTGGCCGCAGGGAATAATGCCTTAGATATTGTACAGCGGGCCCCTGGAGTGAGTTTAGATAACAATAATAATCTACAGTTGATGGGTCAATCTGGTGTATCAGTGACCATCGATGGTCGGCAGACCTATATGTCGGGTGAACAGTTGGTGAATTTTTTGAAGAGTACGGATGGCAACCAGATTAAGTCCGTCGAAGTTATCACTACCCGGGCAGCAAAAGATGACGCTGAGGGGGCTGTGGGGACTATAAATATTGTGCTCAAGAAAAATCGGATGGAAGGATTTAATGGAACCTTTAACATGACGGCAGGGCGGGGAGAAAAATTCAGAGGAAATAGCTCCTTATCCTTAAATTATAAAAAGAATAATACGACAGTATTTGGATCGTATGCCTATTCGAATGAGAAAAGTCACCGGAAGCTCCTGCTTGATCGTGTTATTCAGAATAAAGGGGAAAAGACCTATTTTAAACAAAGGTCGATATTGGATGAAAAAGAACAGAATCATTCCTATCGCTTCGGTGTTGAGCAAAGGACATCAGCCAGAAATACGTTAACCGTGCAGTTTAATGGTTCGAATAATATCGAATACAATGATAACGATAGTAAGACCAATGTAGGAAAGTCTTTTACAACATTGGATTCGCTTTTGATTTCGACATCGCAATTCAAAGAGTTATTTGATCGGTACTCTGCTAATTTAAACAATGAGTTTAGAATTGATTCTAACGGCAGAAAACTTACCCTTGATCTGGATTGGAGTAAATTCAAAAGCAGTAAAGGCGTGGGGTATAATAACCAATATTTTGATGGTCAGATGGATGCGATTACTCCCGAGGAGATCCAACGGAGTAGAATGCCCATCGGAATCGATATCTATGTCGCCAAACTGGATTATGAACAACCGCTATCTAAGGTCTCCAAGCTTGAGATGGGAGCTAAATATTCTAATGTTACGTCGGATAATGACTTAACCTTTGAAGATTTTTTGAACAATTCCTGGATCAATAATGAAAAGCGGACGAATCATTTTGTGTATAAGGAGCAGATCGCCGCTGGATATATAGACTATAATAATACGATAGGAAAATGGGGGCTGAAGGTCGGTGCGAGAGGAGAATATACATTTTCTGATGGAAACTCATTGACCTTAAATAAGCAGGTGAAGCGGAACTACTTTAAACTTTTTCCGAATGCAAATCTGACATATACCCTCGATGAGAATCATATTCTTTCCTTAGGTTATGCAAGGAAAATAACCCGTCCCAATTACAGACAGTTGAATCCTTTTGATTATTTCATTGATAAATTAACCTTCGAACGTGGTAACCCCTATCTGAATCCGCAATTTTCCAATGAATTCACACTAAACTATACGTTGATGCAACGTTACAATGTGACATTGGGTATTAACGATGTGCGGGATGCTATTGTAGAGAGTATGGGGCAAGATTCAGTGTTGAAACAAACTTGGGTTATACGTGAAAATTTAGGAAAGAATTTGACTGCTTACCTGAATCTGAACATACCGATAACGGTATCCAAGATCTGGAGCATGAATAACAATATTACAGGCATCCATTTTAACTTTGATGGCATGGTGAGCGGTCATCCGCTGAAAAGGAAGTCATTTCTTTTGCAGGCTACATCGATGCACAATTTAAAATTAGCGAAAAGTCTGTCGGCTAATGTCAATTTGCGATATTTCTCTCCTTTCAAATATAATGTGTACGATATGAAAGCCCGATGGGATATGGAAATTGGAGCGACAAAGACATTTAAAGATCAACGTAGTTCTTTGAAACTGGCGGTGAGCGACTTGTTTAATACAGGGAATCAGAATCTGAAAACTAATTTCGGCGATTTTGACTCCAGTATCAGGCAATACCAAGATCGTCGTGTGGTTCGATTGACCTATTCGTATAAATTCGGAAATTTAAAAAATAACTATCGTAAGAAAGATACAAGTAACGAGGAGAAGGAAAGAGCGCAATAGGACTCGATTGTTTTTCTAATATATAACCGTAGGAATGTCATATTCTTACGGTTTTTTGGCATTGTCTGTTTCATATATTTAAGTTATTCGGAGTATTTCATATAGCTTATGAATCAGAAAGCATCTTTTTCTGTGTAGCTGTTGTTATTTAAGAAATGCACCAAGTTATAATTAGTCATTTCTGACCAATTCCGTAGGCAATACAAGGGTTTCAAATTCCGTAATGGGATATTTTGCTTCTATTAACTTAATAAGCAATTCTGTGGCAATTTTTCCCATTTCGAATGCAGGTTGGCGAATTGCGGTCAATTTGGCGGAAAATAGGTCCACAACGTTTGAATTTGTGAATCCTGCAATGGCGATACCTTGTGCAGGCCCGAAAGGCCTTTTTTTTATGACATGAAGATATCCTGTGGTTAATTTATCGCCGGAAATGAAGATAGCATCGAAACCAATGCGGAGAAGTTCCTCGACAGCCGTCTCAATTTCCTCTACATGTAGTCCACCATGTTGACAATATTTTACCAAATTGGGGTCAAAATCGATGTGATTTGCCATAAGGGCCTTTTTATAGCCAACTAATCGATCTTTCGTGATGGACAGTGATTTAGAGTTTGTTAGGTGCGCGATTTTCTTCTTTCCGAGTGTTATGAGGTGCTGAGTTGCGTCATAGGCTCCTTGTTGATTGTTTACGACAACTTTGTAGGTGTCGAACTGCTGTGGGATCCGATCAAAAAAGACTATTGGAAATCCTCTTTCTTTCAATTGATGTAGATAGGAGATGTCTTCAGTTTCTGAAGACAATGCAATCAGTAGTCCATCTATAGACCTAGAAGTTAGGTATTCGACATTCAGTCGTTCCCGTTCGGAAGATTCATGTGTTTGTGAAATAATGATCTGAAAGTTCTTATCATAGGCAATTGATTCTACACCGCTTATGACTTGGGAGAAGAAATTATTAGCTATTTCGCTAACGATAATACCGATTGAGTGACTTCGCCGCTCTTTTAAACTCCTAGCAATAGGATTGGCACGATAGTTTATTTTTTTCGCGTATTCTAATACAACCTTTTTTGTTTCGGGACTTATTTCATAACTATCTCTCAAAGCTCTTGAGATCGTAGAAGTAGATAAATTGAGCGCTTTAGCAATATCTTTGATTGTATAGTTTTCGAATTTCATAATTGGCAAAATAGACTATAATATTAATCAAAAAAAATTACAAAACCTAATTCACGGGCATATGCAAACGTTGCCGGCAACGTTTGCATAACTTTTTAATGATACTTGCATGAACAAGTGAAATATAACTTGTAAACTTGATTGTATGATAACCAGTTAAATTTCGATGCAGTTCCTGCAAGAGTGATTTAATCATTGTAATTTAAAAACCTAAAAATATGAGTAAGGCCTTAGTAATATCTACTGCTATTTGCGCTTCGTTATTCACATTAAATGCACACGCTCAAGCCCGAAAAGTCCAAGGAACGGTCGTTGGTACGGATCAAAAAGGATTGGTTGGTGTGAGTGTAACGGTGCCAGGAACAAGAATTGTTGCTGTGACGGACAAAAGTGGAAAGTTTAGTATCGAAATAGCCGGTAACAATCAAGAACTTCAATTTACCTATGTTGGATTTCAGACAAAAAAAGTAACAGTTCTTGAGAATCAGAAGACACTTAACATTATTTTGGAAGAACAGTCTAATGCATTGGAAGAGGTAACTGTAAACATCGGTTACGGGACGGTCAAAAAGAAAGATCTGACAGGAGCTGTAACTTCGGTAGGTGCAGAAACCATTTCTAAAGCTCCAGTATCTTCAGCTCTTGAGGCGATTGCGGGAAGAATGGCTGGGATTCAAATTTCTTCTACAGAAGGATCCCCAGATGCAGAAATGAAGGTCCGCGTCCGTGGCGGAGGCTCCGTTACAGGAGATAATGCGCCTTTATATATCGTGGATGGTTTTCCGATGTCTTCGATATCAGATATCGCGCCAGCAGATATTGAGTCCATTGATGTGTTAAAAGATGCATCTTCGGCAGCCATATATGGCTCTCGGGGAGC
This sequence comes from Sphingobacterium sp. G1-14, assembly GCF_002196555.1. Classification (NCBI taxonomy): domain Bacteria; kingdom Pseudomonadati; phylum Bacteroidota; class Sphingobacteriia; order Sphingobacteriales; family Sphingobacteriaceae; genus Sphingobacterium; species Sphingobacterium sp. G1-14. The sequence goes on along the minus strand of NZ_CP021381.1, from coordinate 6,125,512 downwards.
AAATGGGGTTGTTATCGTAACCACCAAAAGTGCAAAGTCAGGAAAAACATCAATTAGTTATAGCGCTTTTGGCGGAATTCGAAATTTGGCAAAAAAGCTCGATGTATTGTCTCCCTACGATTATGTAACCTGGCAGTACGAACAGGCATTGTTGCAAAATAAACTGGATACTTATGTCAAATACTTTGGTAATTTTCAAGATATTGACCTCTATAAAGACGTGCCTTCAAATGATTGGCAAGAGCTTATATTTGGAAGGACCGGTAATACTTTTAACCAAAATTTTAATTTGTCAGGGGGGAGTGATAAGACGAAATATTCAATTTCTCATTCCTTTGTGAGAGATAAAGCGATTATGGAAATGTCTGGTTTTCGGAGACAAAATGTCAATTTTAAACTAAACCATAAACCATCAAAGAATACTTCCATAGATTTGGGTGCGCGATTTTCGGATGTTCGCATTTCAGGTGGAGGCATGAATGAACAGAATGAAGCCTCTTCATCAGATTCCCGTTTAAAATTCGCCATGATTTATCCTCCCTTTCCTGTTGGGGGCCTAACAAATAGTGATGAAACCGATGATGAATTCAATCTGTATAATCCGTTAGAGTCTTTGGTCGATAATGATCAATTGCAACGAAGGAGAACGTATAACCTAAATGCTGCATTTAGCTGGGATATTGTTAAAAACCTACGGTTCAGGACAGAATTTGGCTTTGATGATTATCACAACTATAATGATCGGTTTTATGGTCCAACGACGTATTATGTGCGTAATATTCCCGCTGCTTTAGATCAAAATAAGCCTGCTCTTATCTCATTGAATACGTCGACTCAGGGGATACGCTCCACAAATACATTAAACTATAACTTTCAAGATTTCCTTCCTAAAGGACATAGTTTAAGTGTGCTGGTTGGCCAGGAATATTTGTTTACACAAAAAACATTAAATACCAATACGACACACGGTTTTCCGAACAGCTTTAAACTGGATGATACCCGAAAATTAACGCCGCAAGGTGCATCGAGTACGATAAACAATTACATGTTTGCTGACGAAAAATTACTTTCATTTTTTGGCCGGGTAAATTATGACTTTGACTCGAAGTATTTATTTAATGCAACTTTCCGGGCAGATGGTTCCTCCAAGTTCTCGGCAGACAATTATTGGGGGTATTTCCCATCCATGGCAGCTGCTTGGCGGATCTCATCAGAGCGATTTATGGACAAGACGCAATCTTGGCTTGATGACTTAAAACTTAGAGCAAGCTTGGGTACCTCGGGAAATAATAATATTCCATTAGAGCAGATATATCCAATATTTTCAGTTAAGAACACAGAATGGGTCAATGGGTATAATAATTATTGGGCTACGTCAAAAACGATGTCTAATCCGGATTTGAAATGGGAAACGACCATTTCAAAGAATATAGGTTTGGACTTTACTTTATTCAAGAAAAAGCTATCGGGAACGGTCGATGTGTATAAAAATAAAACAAAAGATCTCTTGATTCTTTTCCCAATTGCCGGATCAGGTTATGATGATCAATATCGAAATTTAGGTGAAACCCAAAATAAAGGGATAGAGCTTACACTAAACTGGTCTGCAATAAATAAGAAGAACTTTGATCTCAATTTTAGTGGCAATATTAGTTTCAATCAAACGAAAGTTAATTCTTTGGGAACCTTGACCTCGATTCCAATGGCTTCGGGTTGGGCTTCAACGGAAATTGGAACGGATTACGTTGTAGAGACTGGTGGGCGGGTTGGAAAAATGTATGGTTACGTGAGTGACGGGCGATATGAAGTTTCTGATTTTACAGGCTATGATGCAGCATCAAAAAAATGGATTTTAAAAGATGGCGTAGCTGATGCCTCTACTGTCGTTGGCACCATAAGACCGGGAACAATGAAATTAAAAGATCTAGTTGGTGATGATCATAAAATCGATGCAAGTGATCAGACGATTATTGGAGATGCAAATCCACTACATACCGGTGGATTTTCAATCAATACACGTATCTATAACTTTGATATGACAGCATTATTTAACTGGAGCTATGGAAACGATATCTACAATGCCAATAAGATTGAATATACATCTACGAGCAAGTATAATAACCGCAATATGCTCACGGTAATGGAAGAAGGGCAACGTTGGACGAACTTACTGCCCGATGGAACGATCAGTAATGACCCTAACCAATTGGCCGATATGAATAAAAATACGAGTCTCTGGTCTCCGCTTACAAGTAAATTTGTATTCAGCGATTGGGCTGTGGAGGATGGCTCCTTTTTGCGCTTGGGAACTGTTACAATAGGTTATACGCTGCCTAAAGCGTTTACTGATAGGTTGAAAATCCGGAACTTTAGAGTATATATTTCCGGATATAATCTCGCGGTTTGGACCAATTATAGTGGCTTTGATCCTGAGGTATCTACACGGAGAAAGACCAACCTCACGCCGGGGGTGGATTATTCGGCTTATCCGAAAAGCAGAACTTTCGTAGCAGGTCTTAATTTAAACTTCTAGTCTTATGAAAAAAACACTATTGCATATAACCTTGGCTTTATTATTTGCAGGAACCGTATCATCTTGTAATAAAATATTGGAAGCACCGTCGAAATCTGCATTGGATGAGTCGGTTATATTTTCTAACCAAGATCTCGCGGAAGGGGCTGTTGCAGGAATTATTCAATCTTTTGGTGAAACAAACTCCTATCGGGGTAGATATTTGGTCTTCTATGGTATCAACACAGATGCAGAGGTCAATAATAGTCTGAAGAATCCTGGCGATGAAAAATCACGATTGTCAAATTATAATACTAACGTGAATAATACCCAAATGAATACCGATAACAATGCCTGGGCTAAATTTTATGAAGGTATTGAGCGGGCTAACTTAGCGATTAGGGGCCTGCGTAGTTATGGGAATATTGAGCAGCGCCCGGAGATGGCTTATATTCTAGGCGAAATCCTGACTTTGAGGGCTGTGGTATATAATGATCTGGTTAAAGCATGGGGCGATGTACCAGCTCGCTTCGAACCATTGAGTACAGCGTCAATCTATATCGAGCGTAGCGATCGTGATGTAATTTACAAGCAGTTGCTGGCCGATCTGGAGGAAGCTCAAAACTATCTGCCTTGGCCGAACCAAAGTGCAAAGACATCCAATGTTGAACATATCAATAAAGCGTTTGCTAAGGGCTTGCGTGCTCGTTTGGCGTTGTCTGCCGGAGGTTATTCTCAACGGGCAGATGGGGTTCGTAAAAGTAATGATCCTGAATTGGAGTCGAAAAAGATGTATGAGCTGGCAAAAAAAGAATGTTTGGATATCATCAATAGTGGCGCCGCAAAGCTTCTCGGTTTTGAAGAAGTTTTTAAGACACTATGCCAAGAGAAAGGACAGGCTGGATTAGAATCACTATGGGAGATCCCTTTTAGTGAAGGCCGTGGCCGTGTCATATTTGACCTCGGTGTCAAACATACCACAACAGATAAGTATACTGGCCAAAATAAGGGCGGGACAAATGGCCCGAATCCCATTATGTTTTACGAATACGAGAAAGAAGACGTGCGCCGTGACGTAAGCTGTGTCCCGTATGAATGGACGGGTGGTGTACAGGTACCAACAAATCTCGGTAAGTGGTATTTTGGGAAATATCGCTATGAGTGGATGTCGAGGGTGGTTACTTCGACCAATGATGATGGTTTGAATTGGATGTATATGCGCTATGCTGATGTTCTTTTAATGGCAGCAGAGGCAATAAATGAATTGGATGGCCCAAATGCTGCGGCACCTTATTTTAAAATGATCCGTGAACGGGCTTATCCAAACAATCCGGAGAAAGTAACGGCTTATATGCAGCAAATCACCACAAGTAAGGATGTTTTCTTTCATGCCCTCGTCAACGAACGTGCATTGGAGTTTACGGGAGAAATGTTGCGTAAGGGTGATTTGATCCGCTGGAATCTTCTAGGGGTCAAGTTGGCTGAAGCTAAACAAAAGTTACAGCAGCTGGAGAATAGACAGGGTAAATATGCGGCATTGCCTGCCAATATCTACTACAAGACAGCAGCTGATGGTGAAAAAGTGGAAATATATGGCTTAAATTTTGGCGACACAGATGCAGTGGGCGCTGCGGCAGGATATACTTCCTCAAAAAAATGGACGATGGCAGCAAGTAGTGATCAGGCAACCTTCTGGGATGCTTTATACCTCCGCGATCCCAATACACAGCAATTTTGGCCTATTTGGCAGTATTTTTTGGATAATAGCAACGGTAAGTTGAATAATAATGGTTTTAGTTTTCAATAGAAAATAAGCATAAGAATGAAAAGAATCAATATATTGCTATATCTCGGTCTTGGGCTTATATTCGCAAATATAAGCTGTTCTGATGATCGTGTAAAAGAACTAACAGAACTGACGACAGACCGTTATTTTTCTCCTACAGGAGTGAGCGCACGAATCGTTAATCAAACAGGAGTTCAATTGACCTGGAAGAAAAATGCCGAAGCGAAAGGTTATACAATAGAACTGTTTGCTAATGGCGAACTCAATTTTGAAGGGAGTCCTGTCAGGATAATTGAAGAGATCACAAATGATCAGATTCCCTATACGATTATTGGATTGGATGGAGCAACAAACTATTCTGCCCGTATCAAGGCTGTAGGAACTGAGGTGGCTGATTCCAAATGGAGTACCATTACCTTTAAGACCAACGAAGAACAGATTATGAAACCTGTTAGCCCGGAGGGAATCCAGGCAACTTCTGTTCTGCTAAATTGGACCGCAGGTGAAGAGGCGACAGCCATCGCGATTAACCCAGGGAATATTATCCATCCCGTGACACCGCAAGAGATTGCTGCAGGGGAAGCAACAGTCACAGGTCTGGTAGGAGAAACAACCTACACCGCGACACTATTGAAAGGAAACAAGATCCGCGGATCAGCGACATTCACGACATTGATTGACTTGGGGGATGCAGTTGTTGTGCAGCCCACAGATGATCTCGTTGCTGTAATCGGAACTGCCAAAGCAGGGGATGTACTCGCATTAATGCCAGGAACCTATTCGCTCACTGCTGATGTACTGATCGATAAAGCGATAGCTATCAAAGGTGCGAAACCCGCCGATCGCCCGTTGGTAAAATCTGCTTATTTTAATTTGGATAAGGGCGCATCACTATCATTAAAAGATCTTATACTTGATGGAGAAAATAAGTCGGGGGGAAACTGTGTCATTACATTGCAGGCAGGTGCTTTCGGAAGTATTCGCCTAGAAGATAGTAAGCTGATGAACTACCCGAAAGGGATTATTTATGGCAGTTTCGATGCTTCGGTAGAGAGCGTAAGCATGAGTAATAATATTTTTGACAATATCGTCGGTAATGGAAATGAGTTTATTGATTTTAGAAAAGCTATTGCGAGGATTTTTGAATTTACAAATAATACAGTTTCCAATGCTGTCTTGAACCGGGAATTTATCCGGATGGACGCAGGTGGATCCGCAGCTTATCCGGCTATTACAAGCATCATCAAAGTGAATAATAATACCTTTTACAATGTCATACAAGATGCTACTAAACGTTTCTTCTATGTGCGTTTAGCGAAGAATGAAATTACATTCGCTAAAAATTTAATTGTGAAGTCACTGGCAATGACCGCTAATCAGTCTGCAACTAATCTGGTCGAACTCAAAAGTAACAATTACTTTGATGCGGTAAACTTCTATAACAGTTCTGCCTCTGGAGTAAAAAATGATGTTAGTGCTAATGGCTATACACTATTGGATCCTGGATTCAAGGATGCCCCCAAAGGAGACTTTACACTAACAAACCAAACATTAAAGGATAATGGTATTGGTGATCCAAGATGGGGTCAATAGTATGTTTTATGTTATTACCGCACGCCTTCTGCTTAATTAAGAAGGCGTGTGTCTTTCTTATAAGTTCAATGAAAAAAATTAGTATACTTGTTTCAGGCTTTGTGATGGTAATTTTCCTTCTTGCTTTACAGCAAGAACAAACCCTCACAATTTATATAATTGGCGATTCAACAGCTGCAAATAAGGACAAACGCACCTTTCCAGAAACTGGTTGGGGAATGGCTTTTGCTAAGCTGTTTGACCAGCAGGTGAAGGTCGATAATCGCGCATTAAATGGGCGGAGTACCAAATCCTTTAAACAAGATATAGGCAAAGACGGGAGCATTGTTAATCATTGGGAACCTATTTTTGAAAACCTCCGTCGCGGAGATTATGTTTTCATCCAGTTTGGACATAATGACGAAAAAGTCGATAAGCCCAATGTAGGCACTTCTTTGGAAGAGTTTGAGCAGAATTTGATCTTTTATATCAAGCAAACGCGAGAAAAGGGAGGAATTCCGATTCTTTTGACACCTATCGCACGACGTAAATTTGAAAATGGCCTGCTCATTAAAACACATGGCGAATATCCGGCTATTATCCGTAAGGTGGCTGCAGATACGCAAACAGCTTATATTGATATGGAGGATAAGACGACAAAACTTGTACAGTCTTATGGCGACGAAGGAAGTAAAAAATTGTTTTTGCATGTAGAAAGCGGAGATCGGAACTATCCGCAGGGAAAGAAAGATGATACACATCTGAATACTTTCGGGGCAAGTGAAGTGGCAAAGCTTGTTGCCGAGGGCATTCGCGAGTTGCAGTTAACTATTCAGAATAATCTGGTGCTGAAGTAACTTTAAGACGGTATAAAATCAGAAAGAATTGTAAACTCAAATCAATTTGATTGACTGGGGAAGGGATTTTCATAGAAAGCCTTCATGATTTCGCCGATACCAACCGCAATGAAAGCGAACTGAAGGTTCTTTCTAGCCAATACAATCAGACACTTTCAGAAAAAAAGCGACATCGATTATTTCGATGTCGCTTTTTGATATCAGCCGTATACTAGAAAATATATTTCGTACTTAAGAAATTTGATTCATTTTCACTCACGATTTCATTTAACAATTTCTTGTTTTCCTCTGTGAATTTTGTAGCCACTAGAGAACGTATAGAGAATGACCGTAAAGCATCAACTACTGACAAGGTTCCTTCAGCACTGTCCTTTCTACCTGTGAAAGGGAAAGTATCTGGGCCGCGTTGGCATTGACAATTGATGTTTACGCGGCTCACTTGATTGACCAGTGGATCAATAAGTGATGAAACAACCGCTGCATTATTACTAAAAATACTTACTTGTTGTCCGTGCGAAGATCCGATTAAGTACTCGATAGGTTCTTCAAGGTCGTCAAAAGGAACAACAGGGATAACTGGCCCAAATTGTTCCTCTCTATAAAGTTTCATCTGTGAATTGACAGGGTAAACAATTGCCGGATAGAAGAACGATTCTGCAACTTGACCACCATTCTCATTGACGACTTTTGCACCATATGCTTTTGCATCTTCAATGCATTCAGTTAAATAAGCTGGTTTATTGACTTCTGGAAGCGGAGTCAATGATACCCCCTTTTCCCAAGGCATTCCATATTTCAATTTTGCGACTTCAGCAGAGAGACGTTTTAGGAACTCTTGCGCTAAGCTGCGATGTACATAGATAATTTTTAATGCTGTACAACGTTGGCCATTGAAAGAGAGTGATCCTAATACGGTTTCAGAAACCGCGAGGTTCAAATCTGCGTCTTTTGTAATAATTGCTGCGTTTTTTGCGTCCAAGCCAAGAATAGCGCGAAGGCGATTCACTTTTGGATGCAATTTTTTAAGTTCATCAGCAACACGGCTTGAACCGATTAACGTCAAAACATTGATCTTTCCTGATTGCATTAAGCTAGGAACAATCTTGTTGCCACGGCCATAGATTGTATTGACAACACCTTTTGGGAAGCTGGTCCTAAAAGCTTCTAATAAAGGATAATGCAATAAAGTACCATGTTTAGGTGGTTTGAATAACATGGTATTTCCCATGATCAATGCCGGAATCAATGTCGTGAATGTCTCATTCAATGGATAGTTGAATGGACCCATACAAAGAACGACGCCTAATGGAGATCTTCTGATCTGGGCGACGATACCTTGCTCGATCTGAAAACGTGAAGAATCGCGGTCTATATCTTTCAATGCATCGATCGTTGCATAGATGTATTCTACAGTACGATCAAACTCTTTTACCGAGTCTGCATAGGATTTGCCAATTTCCCACATAATAAGCTTGACAACAATGTCCTTTTTGGCAATCATCTTCTGTGTGAAATTTTCAACACAAGTAATACGATCGGCAACGCTCATTGTCGGCCATTCTCCACGGCCATTGTCGTATGCTTTTACAGCAGCTTCCAAGGCTTCCATGGACTCTTTTTCAGTACAAACAGGGAAACTACCGATGCGCTTACGTTTCAAGCCATCCTTAGTCTTCACACAGATTGGTGAAAAAACCTCGTTTACTTGACCCGTCCAAGAAATCATTTCTCCATTGGAAAGGAACTCTCTTTGATCGACCTGTTCGTCTAGTGTAAATTCTGCGGGAATGTCTTTCTCCTCATAGAAAATACTTTCTAAGTTTAAGCTCATTGTTTTTAAAAATGGTTTAGATTGATATTTATAAAGATATTGCTAATATAATACAAATTTTGCAATATATGTTAATTTTTTATTAAAATAAGTTTAGGTACTAGTGTTTTCATTACAAGCCATGCAATTAAATATGCTATGGCGCAGAAAGAAAAGATAATGAAGTATCCTGCCTCTTCTCCTTTAAAGCCCATAAAGACTAGCTGAGTTTCTTTTGCATAATCAAATAACCATCCAGACGTTTTGTTGATGATAAAGGCTCCTACACCCCCAGCGAGTCCCCCAATTCCAGTAACAGTCGCAATGGCACGTTTAGGAAAAGAATCACCGATAGTCGAAAAAATATTAGCAGACCAAGATTGGTGTGCAGCTCCGGCAAAACCGATCAAAATGACAGGTATCCAATAGGAAATATGACCTAGGGGTTGGGCGAAAAGTACAACCAAGGGTACAAAAGCAAATAACAACATGGCTTTCATGCGGCCCTCATAAGCATTCATTCCTTTTTTGTCAACAAAATAGGTTGGTAGCCACCCGCCATAAATAGACAACATGGTAATGGCATATAAAACGAAGATAGCCAATTGCCCTTCGGTATCTGATGATTTGATATCGTATACAGCAGAGAGATAGGCCGGCATCCAAAATAAGAAGAACCACCAAACACCATCAGTCATGAATTTACCAAAGACGAAAGCCCACGTTTGCTTGTATTTTAAACATTCCGATATGGTAGTTCGCGGTTGTTTGGTTACTCCGGTTTGTTCTGTTTCATGATCATCTTGATGAATGTAAGCCAATTCAGCGGCATTTACTTTCGGGTTTTCATGTGGCTTCTTATAAAGAAAAATCCAAAAACCCATCCAGACAAATCCAAGGGCGCCTATAATGATGAAAGACATTTCCCAACCCCAATGTGCTGCGATGACAGGGATGGTTAAGGGTGCTGCCAATGCTCCTATGGTTGCCCCTGAATTGAAAATACTCGTAGACAGCGCCCGGTCTTTTTTGGGAAAATACTCTGCTGTAGCTTTAATCGCGGCTGGAAAGTTACCAGCCTCGCCGACAGCGAGAACAAAGCGGGCAAAAATAAATAGATTGACACTCACACTCATTACTAAACCCACATTGTTAACATGAGAAATTGCCTCTTTTGCGCCTTCGAAACCGACGAACCATTCACCGGCGACGATACCTGAAGTGGCTATACCACAGAATGCATGTAATATCGCGCCAATAGACCAGATTCCGATCGCCCACAAAAAGCCTTTTTTTGTATCCATCCAATCCACAAAGCGACCTGCAAAAAGCATACTGATGGCATAAAAGATCGAAAATAATGCGGTGATGTTGCCATAGTCTGTATTTGTCCAATGAAATTCAGGACTAATAAAGTCTTTCCAGGTTAAGGACAGCACCTGTCGATCCAGGTAATTGATTGTGGTAGCAAAAAATAGTAGCGAGCATATCACCCAACGGTAATTACCCTTTTTCTCCGTGTTAATCATAATGGGTTTAATAGTTTATTTTTTAGTATACGTGTCTGTTGCCTGTTGTCAATTAAGCGTTCTTCAGTATGATCTTTCTGAACTCACGATATAAAGACCTTTACCGTGCTTTTGAGACAAATTCAAGTGCTTTTTTAGTGTTTTCAAATAAATTGCTTGTGTCTTTGGGATCAATTAACTTGCTGCCCATGCCTACTGCGCAAACCCCCGATTTGAACCATGCTTTTAAATTCTCCATTTCGATTTCTACGCCCCCCGTCGGCATAAATTTCTGCCCTTTAAAGAGCTCGCGTATCGACGACATAAAGGCAGGGCCTAGTATATTTGCAGGAAACAATTTGATAAGTGCGGCCTCTTGCTGTTGTGCGGTATAGATTTCTGTGGGGGTCATACAGCCCGGAATCCATAGCTTATGCTGTTCATGTACAAGGGAACCGACTAGCGGATTTACAATAGGAGAAACAATAAAATCTGCTCCAATCTGTAGAAATTGTTGGGCTTCGTCAACTGACTTGATGGTGCCAATACCTAAATAAAGGTCAGGCATGTCGAGGTTTCTTGCAGCAACTAAACTTTCAAAAACATCCAATGCTTCGGGGCCTCGATTTGTAAATTCAAAAACACGTATACCTGCCTGATATAGGGTTCGCAGAATCTCGATACTTTCGGCTTTATCGTGGTGGAAAAACAAAGGAAGTGTCCCTTGCGCTATAATTTTCTCTAATACAATCTCTTTCAAATTCATGCTATCATTCTATTTTTTATGTCTTCCACTGTACTTGTTGTAGCATCGCTCGCGATGAATAGTTTATCGAATGCGGCAAGTGTTGCAAACGCTAAGGTCTCCTGCGGAGAAAGGTTGGAGTATAAGCCATAAATCAGCCCTGCCATAAAGCAATCTCCACTACCTACCTTATCCAAAATTTCTTCGGCTGTATATTCCGTTGATTTAATCAGGCTGTCTTTGTCAAATAGTGTGGTATAATACTTGATCCCTTTGCTTTGATAGTCAAAACGAAAGGTGTTGGCCACATATTGACAAATCGGATTCACGGAAATGATCTCTTTACTTGTACGATCTGCCTGTGCCAGTAAATCTTCTTCCTGATACCCGGAAGAAGAAGTTAGGAACTTATCATCTAGCTGTGTGCCGAGCATTTGGTGTGCAGCCCAGATATTCCCCATGATTAAATTACAATACTTGGCAATTTCGGGCATAATCTCTTTTGGTGTCTTTCCATATTTCCACAGTTTAGCGCGGTAATTAAGGTCCAATGATACAAAGATTGCCTTCTCTTGTGCTTTTTTAACAGCTTCCAGGCATAGGTCAGCAATATCTTGACTAATTGCAGGACAGATGGCTGAAAAATGAAACCATTTGACATCGGCAAAAATCTCTTCCCAATCAATACTGCCCACTTTGAGGTTTGCAAACGATGAGTTTGCGCGATCATAAATGACCCCCGCATTTTTTAGATCTTTTCCTTTTGGGAGATAGTAAATACCTAATCGTTCGCCAGTCCATTGCATCGCTGATGTGTCTATATTTCTGCGTTTCAGGTAGCTATCAATACCTTCACAGATGGCATTTTGAGGAATTGCAGATAAGTAGGATGATGGTACATTCCACAACGCCAAGGCTGTGGCTACATTCAGCTCGGCCCCGCCGACGTAAAAAGGCAACTGGTGTTGTTCAATCCAATCTTGTTCGATGTCGGGACAGATCCGCAACAACAATTCTCCAAAGCTTAAAACTTTACCCTGCATGTTCATTAAAATTCAAAATATTCTTTTGCGTTATTATAGCTGATATCTGTTATGATTTTCCCTACCCATTCGATATCATGTGGTATCTCTCCCTTTTCAATGTCCTGTCCGAAGATGTCGCACAACAATCTTCTGAAATATTCATGCCTTGGAAATGAAAGGAAGCTTCTAGAATCTGTCAACATACCAACGAGACGGCTCAATAAACCCATATTTGACAGTGTGTTGATTTGTTTTGTCATGCCGTCTTTTTGGTCCAGAAACCACCAAGCCGAGCCAAACTGGATTTTTCCCTTAATTGATCCATCGTTGAAATTCCCGATCATGGTTGCAATAAGTTCATTGTCGGCAGGATTGAGATTATACAAGATGGTCTTGGTTAGCTTATCTTGATTGTCTAATTTATTCAAAAATTTTGACAATGCACGTGCCTGACTAAAATCTCCGATCGAATCCCAACCAGTATCAGGTCCGATCAAACGATGCATACGGGCATTATTGTTGCGTAAAGCTCCTAGGTGGTACTGCTGAACCCAGCCCTTTTCATGGTCCCATTCTGCAAAATAAATCAACATCGCAGATTTGAATTTCAGATTTTCGGTCGGAGAGATTTCCTTTTTTGTACGAATCTTATCAAAGATCGTCACGATTTCCTGTTCAGTATAATCTTCTGCATAAATTTGTTCCAAGCCGTGATCTGATACTTTACATCCGTTGACAGCAAAAAAATCATGTCTTGTTTTTAGCGCATTTAAGTAATCACCGAAGCTACTGATCTGCATGTCGCTGACCGCTTCCAATTTATCGATATATTGATTCAGTGCAATGATATCATCCGAGTTCATTGCTTTATCCGGACGAAAAGCCGGAAGCATCTTGAACGACTCCTTTTCTTTTGCAAATTGTTGGTGAAACTCGAGGCTATCGATAGGATCGTCAGTGGTACAAACCACTTCAACCTTCATCATTTTCAGTAAGCCGCGAACGGAATGGCTGTCTTGTTGTAACAAAGCGCCTGTATCGGCATATATCCTGGCAGCCGTCTTTGGTGACAACAAATCTGTGATGCCAAAATAGCGTTGCAGTTCAAGGTGTGTCCAATGGTGTAATGGGTTGCGCAATGTATAAGGAACAGTTTCTGCCCACTTGATAAATTTTTCCTCATCGGAAGCATCACCTGTAATATAACGCTCATTGACACCATTGGCCCGCATGGCCCGCCATTTGTAATGATCGCCATGTAACCAGACCTGACTAATATTGTCGAATTTTACATTATTAGCGATTTGTTCAGGAATCAAGTGATTATGATAATCAATGATCGGCAAATGCTTTGAATAGCTGTGATACAGCTGTTCTGCTGTTTTTGTGTTTAATAAAAAGTTGTCGTCTAAAAAAGCTTTCATACAATATTCTATTTTTATAAACTCACACCTCTTTTCCAAGGTATGAAATCGTCTTGGTTTAATTGAACAGCCTTAGGTGCTATTTCACCACTAGCTGCTTTGATACAATATTCTAAAATGTCTTCGCCCATGGTTTGAATCGATTTCTCACCGTCTATAATAGGGCCGGTATTGATATCGATAATGTCGGCCATTCTGGTTGCTAGGACATTATTCGTTGCTACTTTGATAACTGGGCAAATAGGGTTGCCTGTAGGCGTACCTAAACCCGTTGTGAATAAGATAAGTGTTGCGCCTGCAGCAGCTTTCCCTGTGGTCGCTTCCACATCATTTCCGGGGGTACAGACCAAATTAAGACCGGGTTTTGTTGCTTCCTCGGTGTAGTCCAAAACATCAACAACAGGGGAGGTTCCTCCCTTTTTCGCTGCACCATTGCTTTTTATCGCATCAGTGATAAGTCCATCACGAATATTGCCTGGAGATGGATTCATATAAAAACCTGAACCAACAGCCTCGGCAGCATTGCTATAGGCGGTCATCAGGTCAATGAATTTATTGGCAGCCTTCGGATCGATGGTGCGGTCTATTAAGTTTTGCTCGGCACCACATAATTCTGGAAATTCAGCCAACAGTACTTTTCCACCAAGGGCAACCAGAAGATCGGCCGTATAACCAACAGCCGGATTGGCCGAAATACCACTGAATCCATCACTACCACCGCATTTTACACCCAAGGTTAATTTGCTCAATGGTACCGGCTGTCTTCCAAGTTTATTAATTTCTGTCAGCCCCACAAAAGTCTGTAGTATCGCCTCTTTCAGCAGTTGCTCCTCACTTTTTGATTGTTGCTGTTCAAATAAGTACAATGGTTTGTCAAATCCTGGATTACGCAGCTTAATGTCGTTGACGAGATCGTTCAGCTGCAAATTTTGGCAGCCCAGACTCAATACCGTAATACCGGCGACATTCGGATGGTCGGCATAAGCGGCAAGTAACTTACTCAAGATGGCAGCATCTTGTCGGATTCCACCACAGCCCCCCTGATGGTTTAAAAATTTGATCCCATCTACGTTTCTGAATACACGATCCGATTGCTCCGTAATTGTGTTTAGCTGCCCGAGTGAGGACAGGTCTAGTGTTTCACCCTTTTCATAAGCTTTTAACAGCTGATGGGTGAAGTTCTTGTATTTTCCAGTGACTGAATAACCAAGCTCATTGTATAATGCCTCTTTGATAACATCAAGATTTCGGTTTTCGCAAAAAACGGTTGGGATAAATAACCAGTAATTCGCGGTGCCAACACGACCGTCCGGACGGAGGTAACCATTGAAAGTTCTTCCTTCAAACTTTGAAACGTCAGGCTTTTCCCAGTGATAATGTGAAGGCCGAAAATGGTAAGGTTCAGCTGCATGTTTGGTGTTGTCGGTATTCATGATGCTTCCCTGTGGGATATCAAATTGTGCTTTTCCCACGAGAACCCCATACATGTAGATTTCGTCACCAAAATGCATATCCTGCATAAAAAATTTATGCTTGGCCGGAATATCTTCCTGTAGAATATATTGTATACCCTCAAAAGAAATTGCATCACCTTTTTTGAGATCTTGTAAGGCGACTAAAACATTGTCTTTGGGATGTATCTTTAATACGTTGTTTTTCATCTGTAGCGCTATTTATACTTTTTTATTGTCAAGAACTGATGAAATTTCGAGTGCCTTTAATGCCCCTTTTTCAATGATCTGTTGCAATTTTTGGTTGACTGTTTCTTCAAAATGAGGGAACTCTGTTAAATTGGTCCCCCATAAATCCGTAGCTGAAAGCACGGTATGGACAAGTGTATCTGGATTGCACCAAGCGGTATGTAATATTGGTGCAGACTCATCCTGAAGCACGACTGTTCGTCCATTAATCAATTGCTCATACTGAGCACCGTTCAGCGTGGATTTTAGTAGATAGAGATAAGCCGCAAATCCAAGGGCGAAGAGTTGTGGAGCTTCGTGGTGTGTTGTATACCATTTTTTTAGCAAGGGAATATTGCGCATTGCCATTTTTGAGCTATAATTTAAAGCAATGGATTCCCATTTATGTTCCAGATGCGGATTGGCAAAGCGATCGATGACTTTGGATGAAAAATCGTTGATGTCCGCGACTGAAATAGTGTCGCTTAAAATGGCGGGACCAATTTCATCCTGCATTAAAAGACGTATAAATTGATTGAATGCAGCATTTTGCATGGCCTCCTTTACAGTTTCGAAGCCCGCAAGAAGGGCAAGGGCACAACTTAAAGTATGCGTTCCATTGAGCAGCCTTAGTTTGATTTCCTTGTACTTTTCAATTGATGGAACCAACATGACATTCGGATCTGCCAATGCAAAGGACAGGCGTTGTTGTATACGTTCAGAAGTCGCTTCTATCGCCCATAAGCGAAAGGGTTCGGCCATAATCATCAATTGATCTTCGTAGCCCAGTAAAGCGCAGGTTTTCGTGTATTCCGCTAGCGGCAATGCTCCGGGAACGATACGATCGACTAGCGTGTTACAAAAATCATTGGCGGTATCAAGCCAGTCCATAAACTCTTCTGGAAGCTCATTCAGCTTAGCCAAGGCTGTGATGATTGATTTCAGTTTAGTTCCATTGTCGGTAATCAATTCGCTAGGGACGACGGTTAAGCCCTTGTTTTTATCCGCATTGAAGTAAACAAATCTCCGATAGAGAATAGCCAAAAGTTTACCCGGGAAAGAAGCCGGTGGTGCGTCACTGATGCGGTCTTCACTCATAACAATGCCGACTTCGGTGGTGTTGGAGAAGACAATTTCAAGATCCGGATTTTCGGCGCTTTTTAATATTTCTGACCAATGTTGGTTGGCCGCCAATACACGGGAAATCGAATTATTGATTTCATATTGTGAAATCTCTTCACCGTCTTCTATACCTTTAATGGATAATGTGTATAGGTTGTCCTGTTGTTCGAAGGCATCAGCACCGCCCGAGCTTGTTGACTTTACAACCAGTATTCTGCCGCAAAACAGGTTTTGTTGATTTGCTTTATGGACAAAATAATCCGGGAGGCCTCTGAGTAATACACCGGTGCCAAATTGAAGAATCTTTTCTGGATATGCGAAGGACGCTGCCGTCGGTTTATTCACCAGGTCAGTGCTCATCGTTTGTATAGTATGTTGTGTCAGTAACATCTGCTCGTTTTATTATTGAATTTTGTGTTGTTTTTTCCACTTTGGATACTCCTTTTGGATCAGCTTTTCCGGCCAGTTGCCGAACCAGGCATAGCCATTTCTACGCTCCTCTGAAACCTCCTCAAAGTTGTATTTGATTGTGTCGTCCCGATCTCCAAACAAAGGACGGTTGTCTTCGAGATTATAAAATCGCGCCCAAATCGTGGAAGTCCCATCGGCGACAAGCCGCCGTTGATATTTTCCAGTCAGCTTATCTTGTACACGGTCGAAGCGGTAACCTTCGATATCATGTTGCTCAAACCAGTGTACTGCATCTTCGATGGCTTGCTTAATTTCAGCCGTTGCAGGCTGCAGCATGAGAAAGCGGACGATGGCAACAGATTCACTTGTGCTTAATGCGGCAGGTTCAAACTTTCTTGCCTGAGCGGGCTTTAACGTGTTCTGATCGTATTGCGCAGCCCAGATACTCCTTTTTCCGTCTTGCATGACCTGTGTTTTCAGGATACAGGCTATGCCCTTTTCTACCGCTTTTTGTGCTTTTGACACAAATATGGGATTGATAGCCTCAAATCCGTCTTGCTTATTGGCGACTTTGTAAAGCACCAGTAATGCATTGATCATTGCATTATCGTTGTAGGTTATCTCAGCTCTATAGAGTGATTTATTTGGGTAGTACTGTGGAAATCCGCCATTCTCATATTGAGCCGATAAAATATAGGCAATACCTTTTTCTGCGGCAGTCAAATAAGCCTTATTCTGAGTAAGCTTAAAAGCCTTGACCAATCCAGTTATTTCCCGGGTTGTTGCACTGTTGTCGAGTGTGGCATGATCAATAGCTGTTTTCTTGACCTTTTGCAAGAGCTCTTTTGTTAATGGAAGTCTGTAATCGACCACACTTTTGTCGAACAACTGCTTGGGCCATGCTCCATTTGATAGCTGGTACTGAAGCATCTTTTCGGCCAATGAATCTTTGGTGGGCACGGTCTGTCCAATACAGTAATGATGAAACACTGATACCGCGATGAAACTCAGCATAATTGTCTTTCTCATGGTCTCTAGTTGTTGATCTGTTTGAATAACCATTGCACTAAATCATTCGCTGCAGTAAAGTTTTCATATTCCTTAGGGAGCTTTCTTCCATCGGTATATTCATTATATAACCAAGGATCTCCAATGGCAAATACAGTACCTTTTCCATATTTTGCCGTAGCAATGATGGTATCCCCATGATCTTGAATCAATGCTTGGGCGGGAGCGTTTACCTGTAATGTTGAGATTTCCTTGATATATATTTGG
The DNA here is from genome assembly GCF_002196555.1 of Sphingobacterium sp. G1-14. Classification (NCBI taxonomy): domain Bacteria; kingdom Pseudomonadati; phylum Bacteroidota; class Sphingobacteriia; order Sphingobacteriales; family Sphingobacteriaceae; genus Sphingobacterium; species Sphingobacterium sp. G1-14. Next base: position 6,107,786 of record NZ_CP021381.1, on the reverse strand, counting down.
GCCGTATTCGGAAATACGGCATTACCTTTTGGAATAGCAATTGTGCCCGTCTGAAAGTCATTTCCTTTCACCCGGTTGCGACTATCCTCATGGAATGTGATGCCAAATTTTCGTGCGAGGGTATTGAATTTGCTGATTTCGCAGTTACCGCTATCATTTAATAAAAGAACGAGTACTCCGCCCTGTTTAACCCATTGCGTAATTTGTTGGGCGTCGGTTTCATTCATAAAATGCGGATGCTCAGTTTCTTTCTCCGTGTCGGGGTCTACGATGATGTAGACGTTGGATTTTGAGAGATTCTGTACTGTAGGTGCTGTCCGTAATGTGTTTAATTGACCGCCATTTTTTTCAAATACCCTACCCAATAGGGAAAATCCGTTGTTGTCGTCACCATCCCAAAGATAGTGGTAGGGTTTAATTTCCCCCGATGCAGTCTTTTTATATTCGTTATTGAAATAATTGTCCAATGTAACCGTGCGTCTTTTTTTTCCTTTTTGTTCCTTTCCAAATTCAACTTCGGACGCCGCTAGGATAAAAGCACCGACTCCCTTGGGATCATTGGTAATAACGGGTTCACTCATGTAATATTCGAAACTACCATCGCGATATTGTTTTCCGCCTAGACCGGAAACTTGGACAGTCTTTGTGAGATTGACACGGTTTTCTCCAGCAGGGGTGATGAATTCTTTTACAAGCCCTTGGTAGCCCCGATCCAGATTTTGCTGAAATGAAGCCGGGATATAACCTTTGCGTAATGATTTTGCCAATGCAAATACAAACATACTGGAGGCCGAAGATTCCAGGTAATTTCCTTTTCTTGTACCCAGGTCCACAATGTCATACCAAACGCCGGTTTTGCCATCTTGGTACTTGACGACTGCCGATAACGTTCTGTTTAAGATTGCAATGAGTTCTTGTCTACGAGGATGCTCCGCTGGGAAATAGTCCAATACATCAACAAGCGCCATGACATACCAACCCATACCCCTAGCCCAAAAGTGTGGCGATAGGCCTGTTTTGGGGTCCGACCAGCGTTCCTTTTTTGATTCATCCCAGCCATGATACAGCAGGCCTGTTTTCGCGTCACGGGCATTTTTTTCCATGTAGCTAAACTGGTTGGCGATATCGTCAAAGGCGGCAGGAATATTCATCAGGCTAGCATATTCCGCATAGAAAGGCTGGCCCATATATAAGCCATCTAGCCACATTTGGTAAGGATAAATTTTCTTATGCCAAAATCCACCTTCATGTGTGCGCGGATGCTTTTGAAGCTGTGCATATAATTGGTGGCAGGCCTTCAGATATTTTTCTTTACCGGTTACTTTGTAAAGTGTTAATAGGGTGGTACCATTTTTAATATTGTCAATATTAAAATCCTGCGCATGATAGTTCTTAATTGAATCCGGAATGCTGAGGTAGGCATCCATGCGCGATTGCATATAGTTAAAATAATCGGCATCTGCAGTATTGCGCCATACATCTGTCAGGCCTTCAAAAATAACCCCCATATCGTATGACCATTTTGGAAATTTGTCGGTCCTGTTGAATAATGAATCCGGATAGAGCTGTTCAAGTACAGTGTTGGCCATTTGTTCGGAAAAAGGCTTTTGTTGGCCAAACCCTGAAAATGGAACAAGTGCTGTAAGGTTTAAAAGAATTAAAAATAACTTTCTCATCAGGGGCCTAATTTTTGATTGTTAAGGATTTGTCCGTACTTCCGGCTGTAAACTGACTGACAGTCTTGGCAGTTCTTGTGTTGGATTTCGAAAGATGGATATTACTGCTTTTCTCACCCGCGACCTCGATATATAGTTCAGGAGCTTCTAATGCTTGGATATGATCTAGATTTATCGCAGTGCTATTACTTATGGCGATCAACGGATTATTTTCTATCGTTTTTAAAGTGATATTTTTCAGATTGACCTGAGAAGCTTCAATGATTTCTATGCCTTTATTGGCCTCCAAGGTTGCATTTTCTATCCAGATCTGCTGAATATGCATTTCGGGGAGACCGCGTAAGAAAATTCCTTTTGATGCTCCTTTCGCTGCGATATTTTTGATATAAAAGTTTTTGAATTGCGGTGTTTCTTCTGTAACCGGAAGCGTGACTGTTTTTACAGCAGACCTCTTTTCTCCTGCCAATGGAACCGGATCTACAGCCGCATAATACATGTCAAATAGAATCGCTTCGCCTGGGATATCAACCATATTGATATTGTTGATGAAGATGTTTTCTACAACTCCTCCACGACCTCTTGTCGTTTTGAAGCGAAGTCCGATATCAGTCCCAATAAACGAGCAATCTTCCACCCAAATATTACGGGCACCACCACTCATCTCGCTTCCGATTACAAATCCGCCATGTGCATGATACACAACGTTATTGCGGATAATTACATTTTCGGTTGGCCTGCCACGGTTACGCCCAGCTTTATCACGTCCAGACTTAATGCATATGCCGTCATCGCCAACATCAAATGTACAGTCTTCTATGAGGACATTTTTGCAAGACTCCACATCTACACCATCGCCATTTTGGCCATACCAGGGGTTACGAACCGAGAGCTTGCGTAAGGTTAGGTCTTCACATAGTAAAGGGTGTATATTCCATGCCGGTGAGTTTTGTATCGTTACTCCTTCTAACAATACTTTTTTACAGTCTGTGAATACCAAAAGATTGGGTCTTAAAAAATCCTTGACATCTTTGAAATCATCGATTGTTGTGCCGGGACGAATAACCCCAGCTTTCTTTTCTTGCGAACCTTTCAGCGAACTTGCGGAGGGGTACCAGATCTCATTGGTGGTGTCGACAGTGCCACCCGATGCAACGAGATTTTTCCATTGCGATGCGGTTAGTTTGTTCTTTTTAACCATCCTCCAGGCATCTCCATTGCCATCAATAATGCCATCGCCCGTAATTGCGATATTATATAGGTTCTTGCCCGATATCGGATTTTGATTGCGCCAGGCCGGCTCACCTTCCCAATTAGATTCAACAAGCTTATATTGATCGAAGTCCTTGGTGAAAAGCAGTACGGCATCTCGTTTGAGGTGCAGGTTTACATTGCTCTGCATTTCAATAGGTCCTGTCAACCAAATTCCAGCGGGGATTAGTACAACACCGCCACCAGTTTCGCTACATCTACGGATAGTTTGATTGATTGAAGCCGTATTAAGAAATTGACCGTCACCTTTCGCGCCATAATTGCCGATATTTAACGTGTCTTTCTTAAATTCGACCTGTTGTACGATAGGACGGGCAGGCTCTTGGGCTATACACAGCTGTGGTAGCATGAGAAGCAATGCAAGAGCGGATTTCAATGTACGTGAATAGTGCTTTTTAAACGAATTCATTTTTTACATTTTGGTTTAAAAATGGTTATTTGTAAAAGCAATTGTACATTCTTTGTCCCTAACTTGGATGAAAAACTTATGCAATCGTTACCGGTCATGACTTATCGATCAAATGTAAGCGTTGGTACCCAATCCTTGAATACACGTTGAAAATTAAGGCTATCGGCCTCTCGATCTGTTAATAGGCGACTCCATTTGACACGATTTTGTGACACTGAGCCTGCGCCTTTGTTTTTATATTCTGCGAAATAAGCTGTTTTCTCATTTGACTCTTTGCCCCAGTTGTGCCAACCTTTATCGTCAATAAATTGGGGAAGATTACAATGCATGAAAATTACTTTGGCATAAGGTCGCCAAGGGCGTCCAAGGTAGAACGTCTTTGTGTCTTTATTGCCCGTGATGTTGCAGTTGTTAAAGATATAGCCAAAATCTACCTGTTCGGGCGTAGATGCTGCGGTAATATAGCCCTTGTTTTTGCAGTGCAGTTCACAATTTTCAAACCAGGCCGTGGACCCGCCAAAGATAAAATCTACAGTACCTTCGATATAGCATTGGTAATAAAGCTGTCTTGTTCCCTTCCCGAAAGTGTATAAGGTGTCTTGAAATCCTAAGAAGCGACAATTGAGAAACAAATTACGGTCTCCGGAGATCCATGCCGCCACTGCCTGGCCCACCGGGCCGGATCCATTTTCGAAAGAAAGGTTTATGGCCGTAAAATCGTCCCCATAGCAATAAAAACTTGCTGAGCCAGAAGTACCCATTTCCTCACCAAAACGATTTTTCTTTTGCGCATAATCGTCATAACTGATAATCGTTTTAAATTTATCTTCACCGACTAATGTAACAAACTGCTTGCTCCCCGGGAGGATGATTTTTTCGCGATATGTCCCGTTTTTGATATATATTTTCGTTTCCTTTTTTCGAAAATCTGGGACAGCATGAATGGCATCTTGAATTGTCGTGAAATTTCCCGTACCATCTTTGGCCACGACAAAATCATAGCTCTTTACTTCCGTAGCAAAAAGAAAAAAAGGAATTAAAAAAAGGGAAAGTATGATCGTTCGCATTCCAAATTGTTTAATTGGTCAATGAAATTACCAATATTAAAGCCTTCCTTAAAGGAAATCCACCAAAATAAATGCGCAAACGTTATCGGTCACGTTTGCGTGAACCGATTGAAAAGACAATTCTAGCATGCTACCATGGCATGAAGCGTGCACTTGTATCTTGAAATATTGCGTGTTTTGGATATCTTTGATTGAGCTTGTATAGCCACAAAAGGATGTTCAGAACGATTAAGGGGCTAAATTGTCTATATGGAGTTCAATTGTATTGCATATAAAAAGCAATTTCTCTAAGTTTGTTCAACAAATTTCTCAACATGGACATCCAATCACTCTATCAGATTTATAAACAGTATCCGAATATTACAACTGATACACGTAAAATAGAAAAGGATAGTATTTTTTTCGCCTTAAAAGGTGCTAATTTCAATGGAAATGCTTTCGCCGAGAAAGCGCTTGAAATGGGCGCTAAATATGTTGTTATTGATGAAGAGACCTACCGAAAAGGAGATGCGTATATTCTTGTTGATGATGTTTTAAAAGCACTACAGCAACTCGCAAATTACCACAGACATCAGTTGCACATACCAATTATTGGTGTGACAGGTACAAATGGAAAAACGACTACGAAGGAATTGCTGTATGCCGTTGTTTCACAGAAATATAAAGCATACGCGACGAAAGGAAATTTGAATAATCATATTGGTGTTCCCTTAACATTATTGGCAATAGATGATTCCATTGAGCTGGCAATCATCGAAATGGGGGCAAACCATCTGGAAGAAATTGCTTTTTTGTGTGGGATTGCCGAACCGACACATGGTTTGATTTCTAACGTTGGTAAAGCACATCTAGAAGGTTTTGGATCTTTTGAAGGAGTGAAGAAAACCAAAGGTGAGCTATACGATTGGCTGCAGGACCATCAAGGTGTATTATTTTTGCAGGCCGATAACCCACACCTCAAAGAGATGGCTTCCGCTCGCCAGATCGCTAACATTGTTACTTATGGTTTTTCGGAAGATAATGACGTGATTGGAAAGCTTCTTAAAGCAAATCCCCTTTTGCAGATTGAGTGGCAAAAGAAAGGGGCGGCCGAATCTTATGTAGTTGATACGCAGTTAACAGGCTCTTATAATACCGAAAACTTTCTTGCGGCAATTGCAGTGGGTCTGCATTTTGGCATTTCTTCTGCGGCGATCAATCGGGGCATTGAAGGCTATACACCCACAAATAATCGCTCGCAGATTATGAAAACGGCCCACAATACGCTGATCTGCGATTATTATAATGCCAATGCAACAAGCATGGCTGCTGCACTGGATAATATCCGGATTATTGAAGCGGATAAGAAGGCTATTGTATTGGGTGATATGTTTGAATTGGGAGCCGAATCCTTTGAAGAGCATAAAAAAATTGTTGAAAACGTAAGAGCTATTCCTGCAGATCGCAAGATTTTTGTCGGCAAAGAATTTTTCGCACATCGGTATGAAGGTGGAGAGTTTTATGAAACTACTGCCGAAGCAAAACAAGCAATCAGCAAAAAGCCGATAACTGATGCCACAGTTTTATTGAAAGCTTCACGCGGCATGGCTTTTGAAAATCTGGTCGATTTACTCTAGCCTTTTTAGCTTTGTGTTATGCACAACGAGGGGATAAGTTCGGGGTGCGACCATATTGCGACCATGGTGCTCCCGCATTGAATGTACTTAAAAAGGTGGACTCAACGTGGACTCACGGTGGACTTACCGTGGTCGCAGGGCGAAGATAGTAGGTGTTTACTGTGGCTTTGGTGCCGCTGAATACCAAATTACCCATCAGGCAGATTTGAGTGAAAAGGAAGTGCAAAACAAACAGTTTTGTCATGTAAGGATTAAATAATGAGTAAAATGAGGAAATTCGTTCTATAGAGAAATGATGCTCATTTGGAAAACGTACCTTTGTTCCATATAATGGATAAAAGACGTTTTTTTTTAGAAATAGCCTATTTTGGACAGGCTTATCATGGTTGGCAAATTCAGAATAATGCAATTTCCGTGCAGGAAGTGCTGAATAAAGCGCTTGAAACCCTGTTGCGGGAGCCGATTGAAACAACTGGAGCTGGCCGTACAGATACGGGTGTTCATGCCAAGCAATTGTATGCACATTTCGATGCAGCCCCCGTGGGTATTCTACAAAAAGCTGATCGTTTCATTCATTCGCTCAATGCCTTATTGCCCTTTGATGTGGCCGTAAAGCGCTTGATCGAAGTGGAGCCCGAAGCACATGCTCGCTTCGATGCAACGCAAAGATCATATGAATACCATCTTCATTTTCATAAAGATCCTTTTATCTATCCCTATTCATGTTTTATGCGCGATCGTCCGGATGTTGAAAAGATGAATGAAGCTGCACAATTTTTATTGGGTAAACAAGATTTCGAATGCTTTAGTAAGTCTCATACGCAGGTGTTTACAAATATTTGCGATATTCGTAGAGCTGAGTGGGTATGGCATACTGAGCAGCATCTGGTTTTTCACATAACTGCAGATCGTTTTTTGCGCAATATGGTGCGTGCCATTGTAGGGACATCGTTGGAAATAGGGATAAAAGGCAAGCCGGTTTCATTTATGCAAGATGTTATTCAAAGTAAGAGCCGCGGAAAAGCGGGTGTTTCTGTTCCTGCACATGGTTTATATTTAACAGAAGTAGCATATCCTTATATATAGAATTTAATAGATATAGAATTTAACGTGAGTCAAGATAAAATAACTGGTAAAACCTACGATATCAATTTAGTGAAACGCATGAGTCGCTATATGCGGCCCTACCATGTGTCATTTTGGATATCGGTCGTTCTAACGATATTGTTGGCCGCTGTGGCGCCCGCTTTGCCTATGCTAATTCAGCATACATTAGATAACTATATTTTAAACTTCGATACCAATGGGTTGTCCCTCATGCTGATAGCGATGTTGGCATTGGTTATCCTGCAGACCTTGATTCGTTATTACCATACCTTAATGACAAATACCTTGGGGCAGTCGGTCATTCGCGATATCCGGATTCAGGTATTTAACCACATTGTTCAACTCCGGCTCAAGTATTTTGATCGTACGGCATTGGGAAAACTGATTACACGTACCATTTCTGATCTGGAGACTCTTTCCAATATTTTCTCTGAGGGCTTGATCCAGATTATCGGTGATTTATTGCAGCTGGTCGTTATTCTGGTTGTGATGTTTTACTCCGATTGGAAGCTAACATTGATTGTTTTAATTCCCATGCCTTTGATGGTGGCAGCAACTTATGTGTTTAAAGAGGCGATGAAATCTGCTTTTATTGATGTGAGGAAATGGGTTTCCAATTTAAATACCTTTTTGCAGGAACACATTACGGGAGTCGGGATTATCCAATATTTTGCACGTGAAAAGCAGGAAATGGATAAGTTTAAAGAAATTAATGCGCAACATCGCAATGCACATATTCGAACCAATTGGTACTTCTCCATCTTTTTCCCTGTTTTGGAAATTATCATGGCTATTGCTTTGGGATTATTGGTATGGTTTGGTTCCAAACAAATTATGGGTGATGTGATCTCTCCGGGTGTAGTTGTGGCCTTCATCATGTATATCAATATGATCTTTAGGCCCATTCGGGAACTTATTGACAAGTTCAATACACTTCAAATGGGTATGGTCAGTGCTGAACGAATTTTTGAAGTCTTGGATACCGATGAAAAGACGCCTAATTTGGGGACTTTGAAACCCGCACATATCAAAGGAGAGATTGCGTTTCGCGATGTTTGGTTTGCTTATAATGAGGAAAATTGGGTTCTGAAAGATGTTAACTTCAATGTTAATCCGGGCGAGACCTTAGCTTTAGTTGGGGCTACCGGTGCCGGAAAATCTTCTACCATCAATATTCTAAGCCGGTTTTATGAAATCAATAAGGGTGAAATTCTATTGGATGGCCGTAATATCCGGGATTATGACCTTGATTATCTGAGAAATACTATTTCGACGGTATTGCAAGATGTATTTCTCTTTTCGGATAGTGTCATCAATAACATTACATTAGGTGATCCTGCAATATCTAGAGAGCAGGTGATCGAAGCGGCAAAGGAAGTCGGTGCGCATGATTTTATTATGCGACTTCCTGGGGGCTATGATTATGATGTGAAAGAGCGGGGAGCAACTTTATCTGCGGGGCAGGCACAATTGATTTCTTTTATACGGGCTTTGGTACACGATCCTCGCATTCTTATTTTGGATGAAGCGACTTCTTCTGTTGATACCGAAACGGAAGAAATGATCCAACATGCAATTGATAACCTCATGAAAGGAAGAACATCGATTGTTATTGCCCACCGCTTGTCCACCATTCAGAAGGCGGACAAGATTATTGTGTTGGATAAAGGCGAAATCAAGGAAATCGGAACGCATCAGGAATTGCTATCTTTCGATGGTTATTATAAAAAACTATACGACTTACAGTTTCATTCCGCAGGGATTTAATTAAGCGATAATACTCTCTTTGGGGATAGTTTCTTCGTCTTCGATACGTGTATTTGCTTTAATTTCTGAACCTCGACCGACTAGAACGTTTGCTCCGATTGAGACATTTGGGCCGATGTTGACAAAATCTTCAATAATGGTGTTGCTTTCGATAACGGCGGAACCGGCAATAACGCAGTGGTTGCCTATTTGTACATCTGGAGCGATCGAAGCGCCTGGGAGAATAATGGTGCCTTCACCAATTTCGGCTCTTTTTGATACGTAGGCTTTAGGATGGATGAGGGTCTGGAAGTTCCAGTTTGCGTTTTCTGACACAATCCTTTGGCGAAGACCAGGATTCTTCACTGCGACAAAGAAATTTTCTTCCGTGCCTTTTGATTCATGATGAAGTTGAACCTCATAATCAAATACATCTTCAATTAGTAGCGATTTGTCGATAAGACCACCAATTTCAATCGCTAAATCTTCTGCTACATCTACCGCAGTTTTAGCATGAGCGGTTGCTCCATATATGTATAACATGGTATTTTTTTTTCGCAAAGATAAAGCTTTCTAAAAAGAAGCCCTTTGATATGATGTAAAAAAATACAACAAAATGTCAGGTTTGATTGTTTTGGTGTTTATAGAGCTGTAGGGTTGGTTGTTTTTTCGGTCGCAATTATATTGCATATGAAAATCAATTTATCTAAGTTTGTTGATATACAAAAATTAAACTATGATTCAACGTATCCAAACTGTTTATTTGCTGATAGCAGGATTAGTCATATTTGGCTTGTTTCTATTTCCCTATGTTAATTATAGCGATTTAGTGGGTTTAGGAAAGAATGTGAAGGTGACTGGTGTGTATAGTGTTGCTGCTGGCCAGTCTGTACATGAGGGGGGATTTGGTTATATTCTCCAGACCGTGGTGACCGTGTTATTGGGAGGACTTCCGCTATTTACGATATTTAAATTTAAAAAGCGTAAAGTTCAACTTTTGCTTATATGGGTGGAGATTGTGGCAATTATCTTATTTGCAATCTGGTTATACTCGTCTGCAAGTACTCATCTTGCCACCGTGAGCCAGTTTTTAGGTGCCGGGAATATCGGGGTAGGTTTCTTTTTGTTGCCAATTTCGATTATTTTCTGTGCGTTAGCGATGGGTGGAGTACGTAAAGATGAAAAGTTGATCCGATCTGCCGATCGATTGCGAGCATAATTTTAAGACAATAAAATAATACGAGTTAAAGCCACGAAGATCGTGGCTTTTTTAAATATAATATGATATGAATGTTTTTTTTAGATATGTTGTTGTCTTGATCCTCTTTCTTGGAGGTGGGCTTGTAAAGGCTCAGTCGGCAGATTCATTGCTGGTTGTTGACGATATTCAATTCGATGTGCGGGAATTTCACTTCGATGAGGGTAAGAATGAACTGGTGATCAATTTGTTTGCGATATCTTATAGTACCGATCCACGAGAATATAAAATGAACACCTTTTCCACGCAAGTGTTGGATCAGAAGAAACAACCCCATTTCTTTTCAACGATTCAGATGGGAAATGTTTTGGTTAAATTTGAAGATAAGCAGAATTATCTGCACTATTTGCTAGAAGAAGATAAGCCTGTGGATATACAGGTCATTGTTAAGGATTGGAAGAAAACGGATAAGCCGGTTATGATTAAACTGGTGTTTGAGAGTAGCACGGAAGAGGGGGAGTTTTTGGAAGTTCCTATTCCATTAAAGAAATAGATTTTGGCTCTTGAGCAAAAAAGCTTCAAAGTTATACTTTGAAGCTTTTTTGATTATTCAATATTATCGATTGTATCTGATCTGCTGTTTGTCCATCATACCCATTTGGTCTTTCATCATTTTGATCTGATCGGCCAATAATTTGTTTTTATCTGCTTTTTTCGCTTCTTGAAGTAGTTTTTCGGCTTCACGCTTGTTGCGTTTTGCCATTGCTACACCTGCCAGGCTTAATTTTGCTAAAGCGATATTATGATCCATATGTAAGCCCAACGCCAATGCCTTCTTAAAATATTTTTCGGATTGCATAGGTGCGCGTTGTGATTCGATCAGTCCGATCAGCATATTGTAGTAACCGTGCTGTTGTGGGATCAATTGCTTTTCGTAGTTGGTGATTTTACGTAGCCATTTTTCAGCTGCGGCCATATTTTGTTTACGCATATACCATTGCGCAATCAGCATATATTCGTGGAAAAATACAGTAACAAAGCCTAAGATCGTGATCAGGATACCTAAGATTCCCCATCCCCAATTTCCAGTCCAGAATAAGGCAACTGTTCCGATCAGCAATGCACTGCAAATAATGATTCTAACGAGATTTGACATAAATCTTTGTTTAAAATATTTGTATTCAATTTAATTCTGCAAATATCCGTTAATTTCATCGTTTAAGCAACTCGTTCAGGTGGTTATTTTGTAAAAATGTGTTTTTCCCCCTGAAGAGGATATGGATAAACAAGATGTGATCGTTTTTTTTGCTGTAGTTCCTTGAAAAGAGCTTATGAGGATAAATTTGCCTTTATATGCAACTTTATCTATGTTTGGGGTATGGAAAAGCAATACGATGATTCTTGGGCTCCTGTGCTAAAGCCTTTGTTTGGTCAAACCTATATGAAACAACTGTCTACTTTTGTGCAAGAAGAGCGTCAGAAAACGAAAGTGTTTCCACCGGCAGATCTGGTGATGAATGCTTTTAAGCTGACGCCATTGGACCAGGTAAAAGTAGTTATCTTAGGGCAGGATCCTTACCATAATGATGGGCAGGCACATGGCTTGTCTTTCTCTGTGCCAGAAGGGATTGCTTTGCCGCCATCCTTAAAAAATATCTTTAAGGAATTGCAAGACGATATACCCGGTTTTGTTGAGCCGCGTGCTGGCGATTTGACCTATTGGGCCAAACAGGGTGTACTGTTGTTAAATGCGACATTGACAGTGCAGGCGCATCTGGCAGGTTCCCATCAAAAGAAAGGTTGGGAGATTTTTACAGATAGTATTATTTATGCCATTTCGGAGCGTTGTGAACATGTCGTATTTCTGTTGTGGGGAAGTTATGCCCAAAAGAAAAGTGTGCTCATCGATGCGAAGAAGCATCTTGTGCTAACGGCGGTTCATCCATCACCGTTGTCTGTCTATCGTGGTTTTTTTGGTAGTAAGCATTTTTCACGCGCAAACCAGTATTTGATGGAACATGATAAAACCCCAATTGATTGGCGCCTGGTTTAAGTTTTGTCTTGAGTTAAATAAACATCATTGCCGGTTATCGTCGCATGGAGCAAATACGTACAAAAGCGGAGATTCCGGTAATGATGTTTTTGATTGGGCTTATTCCTTCGCTTAATATTCTAAAGGAATAATTGGCTCTTTTTTGCTGGTTGACATAATCATCATGGTTTGGAATGTCTTTACAAAAGGTATTTTGGAGATTTTTTCCATGATGACACCTTCATAAGCTTTAATATCTTTTACGTAAACCTTGAGGATGAAATCACAATTGCCTGTAACGTGGTGGCATTCGGTTACCTCGGGTATCATTTTGACAGCAGCAACAAACTCAGGGATAGCGTTATGTGTATGGAAATCGAGTGAGATCTGGATAAACGATTTGATTCCAAGTCCCAGTTTCTCCTCGTCTACAAAAGCATGGTAACTTTTGATGAAGCCAGAGTTTTCCAGTTTTCGCACACGCTCTAAAGTTGGTGCGGGAGATAGTCCGATGCTAGATGCGAGTTGCAAATTAGTTATACGACCATTCTCTTGTAATAATTTAAGAATTTTTAAATCTGTTTTATCCGGTGCAAAGGGCATATCTTAAGTCTTAATAATCAATAGTATTTGTAAATATACAAAATTATATTTGGAAATTTAAAAATATACAAAATTATTGATGATTAATAGATTTTAACTATATTAGGGTTGTTTAGTTATAATTTTAATCGATGTAAAATCATTTGACTGTCATAATCGATTGAAATGTGCTCATTTTAATGAAATGGAGTGATAAATGTCATTTTTTTATTAAAAATGCCTTCGTAAGGTGCTATTAAATGCTGTTTTATTGGCTTTGAAATTGTAACTTTGCAGTTCGATAGGTGCGGAGGTGAAGCCCTCCCAAATTAGTTAAACCGTGAGAGCGCAATATGAGTACTAAAGACGACGATTTGTTAAAAGAGCTGGAGCTCGAAGAATATAAATACGGGTTCACGACAGATATCGAAATGGAAATTGCAGCCAAAGGCCTTACTGAGGATACGGTTCGTTTTATTTCGGCAAAAAAGAATGAACCTGAATGGCTATTGGAATGGAGATTAAAAGCTTTCCGTCATTTCTTGACGTTAAGAATGCCTACTTGGCAGAATTTCAAAGCTCCTGAAATTGATTTTCAAGAGATTTCCTATTATGCAGCCCCAAAAGCAAAACCACAGCTTAATTCGATGGATGAGGTTGACCCTGAGTTGATTGCTACCTTTGAAAAACTGGGGATTCCTTTGGATGAGCAAAAAGTATTGGCAGGAGTTGTGGCGGTAGATGCTGTCTTTGACTCGGTATCTGTCAAAACAACGTTTCGTGAGAAATTAAAAGAACAAGGTGTTATTTTCTGTTCATTTGGTGAGGCCGTGCAAGAGCATCCTGACCTGGTGAAAAAATATTTGGGTACAGTGGTTCCACAGACGGATAACATTTATGCAGCGTTGAATTCTGCAGTATTTTCGGATGGATCCTTTGTTTATGTTCCAAAAGGTGTTAGATGTCCAATGGAATTATCTACCTACTTCCGTATCAATGCACAGAATACCGGACAATTTGAACGCACGTTGATCATTGCAGATGAGGGAGCTTATGTTTCTTATTTGGAGGGATGTACTGCACCTATGCGTGATGAAAACCAGCTGCATGCTGCGGTAGTAGAATTGATTGCCGAACGCGATGCTGATATTAAATATTCTACCGTGCAAAACTGGTACCCTGGTGATAAAGATGGAAAAGGTGGTATTTATAACTTTGTAACCAAGCGTGGAATCTGTAAAGGTGATAACAGTAAAATCTCCTGGACACAGGTAGAAACTGGTTCTGCAATTACATGGAAATACCCTGGTGTGATTTTAAAGGGTGATAACTCTATTGGCGAGTTTTACTCTGTGGCCATGACACGTAATTATCAGGTAGCTGATACAGGAACGAAGATGGTTCATTTGGGTAAAAACACGAAATCTAAAATTATTTCTAAAGGTATTTCTGCCGGTAAGAGCCACAACAGTTATAGAGGTTTAGTGAAAATCGGCCCAAATGCAGACAACTCACGTAACTTTACCCAATGTGATTCCTTATTGATCGGTGATAAATGTGGGGCACATACATTCCCTTATATCGAAAATAGAAATAAGACAGCCAAATTAGAGCATGAGGCGACTACTTCCAAAATCGGTGAGGACCAAGTATTCTATTTGAATCAACGTGGTATCGATTCTGAGAAAGCTGTTGGTTTAATTGTCAACGGGTATGCAAAGGAAGTATTAAATCAATTGCCGATGGAGTTTGCTGTAGAGGCTCAAAAATTATTGGCAATTTCATTAGAAGGTTCAGTAGGATAGATAAAAAATCATTGGGAATGTAGTTTATGACGCTACATTACACCATACTCAATACGAATAAAATGTTAAGCATTAAAAATTTACATGCGTCTGTAGAAGACAAACAAATATTAAAAGGGTTAAACCTAGAAGTAAAAGCTGGAGAAGTTCATGCGATTATGGGACCAAATGGTGCTGGTAAAAGTACATTAGGTAATGTATTGGCCGGACGCGAATCATATGAAGTAAGTGAAGGTTCTGCACTATTGGACGGTGTAGATTTATTGGATCTTTCACCTGAGGACCGTGCACGTGAAGGGCTGTTTTTGGCTTTTCAATATCCTGTTGAAATTCCGGGCGTATCGAATATCAATTTCTTGAAAACAGCTGTAAATGATATTCGTGAGTATAAAGGCCTTCCTCCAATGGAAGCGAAGGAATTTTTACAAATGGTAAAAGATAAGCAAAAATTGGTTGAATTTTCGGCTAATTTGGCTAACCGCTCTTTAAATGAAGGATTTTCCGGTGGTGAGAAAAAGCGTAACGAAATTTTTCAATTAGCGATGTTGAATCCGAAATTATCTATTTTGGATGAGACAGATTCTGGTTTGGATATCGATGCCCTTCGTATCGTTGCAAATGGCGTGAATCAATTGCGCTCTAAAGACAATGCTTTTATTGTTATTACACACTACCAACGTTTGTTGGATTATATCGTTCCAGATTTTGTTCACGTATTGTACAATGGCCGTATCGTGAAATCGGGACCTAAAGAATTGGCTTTGGAGCTCGAAGAAAAAGGATACGATTGGTTAAAAGAATATGATACACAAAACGCCTAATCTTTTACCTGAGTAAATAGGATTGGAAGAGAATTTTGGCGATTTGATTAAAAAATAACATGAGTACATTAGTTTCAGAATCATTACTTCAACAAGTGTTGGGAGCTTTCAAAGAGCAAGGCGTTTCAGACGAACCTTCGTTTTTCGTGGAGGCCCGCCAACTTGCATTCGAACGTTTCGAAGCAGCAGGCTTTCCCACCGTTAAGAATGAAGAATGGAAATATACAAACATCCACAGTATTATCAATAAGCCTTATGCGCTTGATGTCGATGTGGATATCGAAGGCTTAGACTTTAGTGCAGGGGAGATTCCTCAGTTGGATGCTTACCGCATTATCTTGGTGAACGGTCAGTATGTGTTGGCGGTAAGTGAATTAGAAAATGTGAAGGGACTGTCGGTTATTCCAATGGATGAAGCCACTTCAGAGCCTGCATTTGAGAGCCATTTTGCTAAATATGCGGACAAGTCAGACAATATTATGGTCGCATTGAATACGGCTGCTTTTACAAATGGTGTTTTTATCCATTTGAAAAAGGGAGTTGTACTTGATAAACCAATACAGATTATTCATGTCGCTACAGGAAAAGAGGATTTCTTTGCACAAACACGTAATTTGATCGTTGTCGAGCCAAATGCAGAACTTGAATTGATCGAAAGTTTTATCACTGCAGCAGGTACCGCAAATAATGTGCACAATAAGGTCTCTGAGATTATCGTCAAAGAGAACGCTAAAGTACAACATTATTATTTGCAGCTCGCAGAATCTGTAAGTCGTTACTTTAATCATACAGAGGTATACCAAGAAAAAGATAGCCTTTATAATAATTACAACTGTAATTTTCCTGGCGCCTCGTTTATCCGTAACAATATCAATGTTCGCTTGGATGCAGCGCATGTGGAGAGCCATTTATATGGAATCAACTTAACTGCAGGTGATCAATTAGTCGATAATCATACCATCGTAGACCACCTTAAGCCACATTGTGAGTCTTACGAATGGTATAAAAATATTACACAGGACAAATCCGTTGCAGTTTTCAATGGAAAAATCTTTGTACGTGAGGATGCTCAAAAAACAAATGCTTTTCAGCAGAACAATAATATGCTGATGTCAGACAATTCGGCGGTTTATACCAAACCGCAATTGGAGATCTTTGCGGATGACGTAAAATGTTCACACGGATGTACCATCGGTCAGTTTGATAATGAGGCCTTATTTTATTTGAGAGCAAGAGGAATTGGTGAAGAGTCTGCCCGTATCCTGTTGGTACATGCATTTGCATTTGACGTAACTACACGTTTCTCTAATGAGGTTGTTCGCAAATATGTTGAAGAGCTTGTAGAAGAAAGCCTAAGAACAAATTAAATCCATTTAGGATCATATAGCTTTTAAAATGGCGTTTACCGATACGGTGAACGCCATTTTTATAGAAACAATTGGATCTGTGGTATCTTTCTGTGGTTTTGTACGACCATGTACTTGTCTTTATATACAATTTACGCTTATAAACCTTGGGTTTTATAGCGTGTTCGCTTTTTTCTTGTTAAGCCTCTATCGATAAATAGATGATAGTGAGTCTAAATCTTACTTATTTTTGTATTAAGGTGGCCTATTGTGCTTATTTTATGGTAATGTGCTGACCGTTCAGTATTTACAGCAGATGCTATTGCAACGGCTTTTGTTATAGCAGGACTTATTGTGGTATTGGTTGGGGTATTATATCTTTTCAATGATCCAATTAGAAGGCTGGCAAAAAAAAAGTATAATGCTATAGAATAGAAAAAGCTTCCAAATTTTGGAAGCTTTTTTAGAGCGAAAGACGAGATTCGAACTCGCGACCCCAACCTTGGCAAGGTTGTGCTCTACCAACTGAGCTACTTTCGCGTTGATGCTACAAAAGTAAGGCATTTATTCGTATTCTGCAAGAGAAAAAACAAAAAATGTTAACTTAAATTGATCGCATCAACACAATTAATACCGTCTATAGCCGCTGAAATGATGCCTCCGGCATAACCTGCACCCTCACCACAAGGGTAAAGTCCTTTGACCTGAGGGTGTTGTAAATCTTCTTTATTTCTAGGAATCCGAATCGGCGAAGATGTACGTGATTCTACACCAACCAAAATGGCTTCATTGGTATAATACCCTTTCATCTTTTTGCCAAAGATTGGCAGTGCACCGCGTAATGCTTCGTGAACAAAAGCAGGTAGCACTTCGGTGAGATCTGCAGAGGCTGTTCCGGGCTTGTAGGAGTTTTCTGGCAGATCCATCGATACACGCCCTTCGACAAAGTCGACCATACGTTGTGCGGGAGCAACAAGTTTACCGCCACCTACGGCAAAAGCCTTTCGCTCGATCTCTTTCTGAAAATTAAGTAATGCAAAAGGATCCTTATGTGCATTGGCAACGTCCTCAAGGTTAATCTGAATAACGGTACCTGAATTGGCGTGCGGATTATTTCGTTTGGATGGGGACCATCCGTTGACAACGATTTCATCTAAATCTGTTGCACAGGGAGCGATAACGCCACCTGGGCACATGCAGAATGAAAATACTCCACGGTCATTAACCTGCTCAACCAAACTATAATATGCAGGGGGTAAATGCTCGCTTCTAACCTGACAATGGTATTGCGCCTGATCAATGATTAACTGCGGATGTTCGATGCGCACACCCAATGCAAAGGCTTTGGCTTCGATCAGCCAGTTATTACGGTGAAAAAGCTCAAAAATGTCCCGTGCAGAGTGTCCTGTTGCTACGATGACGTGATCGGCCTTAATTTCTTCGCCACTGGCTAACTTGACACCTCGCACATGACCGAAAGATTCTAAAATGTCGTCGACACGTTGATCAAAATGAAATTCGCCGCCAAATTCAATAACACTCTCACGCATTGCTTCAATAATATGCGGTAGTTTATTTGTGCCAATATGTGGCCGTGCATTGACTAGAATATCTGTCGTAGCACCATGGGAGACAAAAAGATTGAGCACTTTGTCTACATCACCTCTTTTATTGGAACGTGTATATAGTTTCCCATCAGAGTAAGTTCCGGCTCCACCTTCACCAAAACAGTAGTTTGATTCGGGATTTACGATGCCTTCCCGATTCAGCTTTGCGAGATCGCGCCTACGGTCTTGGACCTTTTTACCGCGTTCGATTACAATTGGTTTGAGCCCACGCTCAATGCAGCGGATAGCCGCAAATATGCCGGCAGGGCCTGCACCAATAATAATAACGGGTTTTCCGTCTTTGACAGACTTGAAATTATTTTCGTAGATTTCAGGAACAGGCAGTTCATCGATATAGTAGATAACCCTTGCCCGGTAGACCACCTGCTTGCTTCGGGCATCAATTGAACGTTTCCGGATTTTATAACCTTTGATTTGCTGGGGTTGAACGCGTAAAGCTTTTATGCCCTGCTGTATAATGTACTGTTCGTCCTCGATCCTTTCTGGAAGTATCGCAATTTCGATTTCTTTTTGCATAGTATGAGGGCTGGGTTTTTATCCCAAAACCGAGACAAAGTTAATGATTATTGGCTATTTGGAGATTTGGAAATAAAAATATTCTTATCTTAGTAAGAGCTTGGTATATGCTTTGATAGTGTAACCGTATAATTTGAATAGTATTTAATTCTTTGAACAATGAAAATTAAAAGATTTTTGGTCGCCCTATGTGGTTTATTTGCATTAGTATCATTAAACTCCTGTGGCTACAATACGATGGTCTCACAAGATGAGAATGTTAAAGGAAAATGGGCACAAGTTGAAAATGCGTATCAACGTCGTGCGGATCTAGTTCCAAATTTGGTTAATACGGTAAAAGGAGCGGCAAAGCACGAAGAAAGTACATTGACAGCCGTTGTAGAGGCAAGAGCTAAAGCAACTTCGGTAACGATTAATGCCGATGATTTGTCTGAGGAGAATATTGCCAAGTTTCAAAAAGTTCAGGATGAATTCAGCGGTTCGTTGAGTCGTCTTTTGGCGTCGGTTGAAGCTTATCCTGATTTGAAAGCAAATCAGAACTTCTTGGAATTACAGGCACAGTTGGAAGGTACTGAAAATCGTATTTCAACAGAACGTAGATCTTACAATGAAGCGGTACAGCAATACAATACCACCGTACGTAGCTTCCCGAATAATTTAATGGCGGGTATGTTCGGATTTAAGGCGAAAGGTACATTTACTGCAGCCCCAGGTTCGGATAAAGCGCCAACGGTATCATTCTAATAATAAATTGTTAGTAATGAACAGGACGATGGATGATGCGGCTTTCGTAGAAGCACATCATCCATTTTTTTATCGTGTTTTAACTAGTTTTAGGTACTTTGAATCTGGAATAACCGTCTGGTAATCTGGTTTTGAAGTGTAAGCGTATACAGATTATGGCATTAAATTCTGAAGAACAAGAGAAGATCGTTCACGCCATTAATGTGGCTGAAAACGAGACTTCTGGTGAGATTCGTGTAGTGGTAGAAAATCATTGCCCCGATGAGGTACATGATCGTGCAACACATTATTTTTCCAAATTGGGCATGCATAAGACCACGTTGAAAAACGGTGTTCTTATCTATATCGCGCTTGAGGATCATAAATTTTCCATTATCGGCGATAAGGGAATCCACCAACGTGTAGAAAGTGATTTTTGGAACAGTACCAAAGATCTTATGGTGGCAGAGTTTCGGGTGGATCGCATTGTTGAGGGCTTGGTCAAAGGGATCGAGCATGCGGGTAAACAATTGGCAAAATTCTTTCCGCGTGAACACGATGACATCAATGAGCTTCCAAATGATATTGTTTTTGGAGACCGTTAATTGTTAAGTGACCAGCAAGAACCCCGAGCTGCTATCGCCTGTCTCGCAAATAGATTGATAAAAATTGTGATAAACCCGACTTCGGGATTCACGGAACGCCATTAGGAGCATCAAGATTGCTTAAGGCAAATAAAAATGAATAAAAGAGAATAATAGGATGAAATTTGTATCGAGATTATTTTCTCGGATTCGAATCCCTGCTATGGCTATGTTGCTTTGTCTGCTGTCGATAGCCACAGTATTGGGTCAAGATTTCCCAGAAACATCAAACAGACTTGTCAATGATTATACAAACACATTGACAGCAAGTCAGAAGCAATTATTGGAGCAGAAGCTATTGGCATTTGAGGATTCCGCATCTACGCAAATTGCTGTGGTTATGATGAATTCTACCGGCGGCTATGATATTTCTGATTATGCAGTCCGTTTAGCGAAAAAATGGGGTATTGGGAATAAAAAGTATAATAACGGTATTCTGTTGTTGGTAGCGCTGGGAGATCGTGCGGTAACTATTCAAACAGGTTATGGTATAGAAGGGGCTGTCCCCGATGCCATTGCATATCGTATTATTGAAAATGATATCAAGCCGGCTTTTCGTCAGGGAGATTACTACAAAGGAGTCGACGATGCGACCAGTTCCCTAATTTCCTACACAAAAGGCGAATACAAAGCTGATCCAAAACAACCGAAAGGAAAGGGATCAGGTTCGGTGATGTTTGTCATTATTATTGTGATATTCTTGATTGTTATTTTCTCCAATCGCGGTGGCCGCGGTGGCGGTGGTGGCGGTCGTGTGATGAATGGACGTGGCGCTTCTGATATCTTTTGGTGGACATTGCTGAATGGTCTTGGCGGCGGTGGCGGCCGAGGTGGCGGCGGTGGCTTCGGCGGCGGCTCAGGTGGCGGTTTTGGCGGTTTCGGTGGCGGTGATTTTGGCGGTGGCGGTGCTTCAGGACGTTGGTAACAACTTTGCTAAATAATGTTAAATAGGACGACAGTGAAACGGAAATGTTTTACATTTATGGGAAGTATATAATTATGAAAAAGGGAATATTAATGGGTTTAAGCTTTTTACCAGCCTTGTTAATGGCACAAGAAAGCTACACGGTTACAGGAAAGGTAAACACGACGTCGGACAAAGCGAAAGTGTTTATGCAATATGCTGGCAACAATGGAACTCGCCAGACAGATTCAGCAACGGTTGTAAAAGGTGAGTTTAAGTTCAATGGACAGGTGGCTTCGCCAACGAAGGGTATGATGATCTATTCACCGGAAGGCTTATCTTTCGCTGAACTTAGAAATAGTCAAAAGCAGCCTGAAACAGCACAGCTGTATCTTTCTAAAGGAGTTATCAAAGTCGATGCAACCAAAGGGTTCAAAAATGCAACCGTCTCAGGTACAGCGCTCAATGATGATCTGACGCAGTACAAGGCTTTTGTGAAACCTCATACAGATGCGTTCGAGGCGTTGAACCAACAATATTATGCGGCTTCGGAGACGCAAAAACAGGATCCTAAATTCATCGAAGGTCTGCAAAAACAGGCTGGTGAGATTTCCGAAAAAATGGAAAAAGCAGATGCTGAATTTATTAACAAAAACCCAAAAAGCTGGTACACGTTGGATTTGTTGTCTGAGAATGTCAGCGGTGAGAACGTCAATGAATATGTGACTTCTTTTGAGAAATTGTCTCCTGAATTGAAAAATTCTGAAAAAGGGAAGGAATTGGCTGAGCGTATCCAGAAATTGAAAGCAGTTGCTGTTGGTTCGGTAGCGCCTGACTTCACATTGCCAGACACAACAGGAAAGAATATTTCCCTATCTTCTTTAAGAGGTAAATATGTTTTATTGGATTTTTGGGCAAGCTGGTGTGGTCCTTGTCGCCATGAAAATCCGAATGTCGTTGCGGCTTTCAATAAATTCAAAGACAAAGGATTTACCGTGTTTGGTGTTTCTTTAGACAATCCGGGTAAAAAAGATGCTTGGGTGAAAGCTATTCATGATGATAATTTACAACAATGGCCACACGTTTCGGACCTACAGGGTTGGAAATCGGCTCCGGTCAAGTTGTACGAAGTACGTGGTATTCCGCAAAACTTCTTAATCGATCCTTCAGGTAAAATTGTAGCATCAAATTTAAGAGGTGAGGCTTTGGAGGCTAAGTTAGCTGAATTGCTAAAATAAATCGGTATATAACTGCCATTAGGCATTTGAATAACCCCTAATTGTTATACTCAGGTGAGCTGGGTCTACAATTAGGGGTTTCTATTTAATAATAGCTGTCCTGATCAACCTGCGCTTTCATCGTTACTGCGCTAGCGGCTGTGATAACGTGGAGGGAATTCACTAACTTCGCCTGCTGCTATAGCGAATGATCACTTGGAACTACTATATCCTCGTGTACAATCCAACTAGGGGATGATGAATCCTGAGTTTTAAACAAGTTGAGCAATGGGATTTCTAAAGCAATTGTGGCAATAAAAATTATATAGATGAAGAAAACAGTAATTTTGGGCATATTCTTGGGGACGGTTCTTGCTTCCTGCAGTGGCGATCAGGGTAAGGGGATTCCCGTTGTCAACCTAGAGGCATTGCATGCCATTCCTTTGGATCATGCTATTGATCAATTGGCTAAAGACACGACTTTTATCGATGTCACGCTGCCGCCTAATGCCAGAATCGATCAGTTATCGCAACAGGAGCTGGGCCAACTAAAAGCTGCTGCATATCGTTTTTATCAGCATGTTACACTGGAAAATAATCAATACCGTGTTGATCTCAAAGATCCTAAGGTATTGCACTTATCGGAACAGGTTGTGAAGGCCTACGAACAGGCGATCAGCAACACGAATCATTTTGCTGACTCGATGGCGAAAGCAGGCCAAGCCATTCAATTACCTCCGGTATCTGAAGAGTACCTCAATAATTTGCTTAAATAACAACTGTGCCGGATATGGTACTATTGTGGCTTTAGGTAACATGATAGTTTAGGTGTCAGGCCTTTGCCTAAAGGGTTTGGACAATCTAGCAACGAAAGGCATAAAAAAAGAGTATACATCACAGTGTATACTCTTTTTTTATTGTTAGTTAAGAATAACTTATATCACTTACAAAGAAAGGATTTCAATGATACGAAGTAGGTCTTCATTCATTTTTACGTTATGCTTGATGGCACTCTTAAAAGGAGTGAATCTTACTTCACTGCAAATCAGTCCGGCCATTTCACCCCTGCGACCTTGTAGTAAAGCCTCTACGGATGCCACTCCAAGTCTGCTGGCTAACACGCGATCCATGCATGTTGGGCTTCCGCCGCGTTGGATATGTCCTAAAATTGATAATCTAACATCGTAATGCGGAAAATTTTCCTTGATTTTTTCCGAAACAACCATGCCGCCTTCTTTGTCACCTTCAGCAACAATAATAATGCGGGATGATTTATTTTTACGGGATTTGTCAAGTCTTTTCATGATCGCATCATAGTCTACCTCGAACTCAGGAACCAGAACTGCTTCGGCACCGGTACTGATACCAGAGCGAACGGCGATAAGTCCAGAGTCGCGGCCCATCACTTCGATCACAAAAAGTCTATCATGAGACTCGGCGGTGTCGCGAATTTTGTCTACGGCTTGGATAACTGTATTAATGGCTGTATCATAACCAATCGTAAAGTCTGTGCCGGCCAAATCGTTATCAATTGTGCCCGGAAGACCGATGATCGGAAAATCGAATTCTTCTATAAACTTGGACGCACCGGTAAATGTACCGTCGCCACCGATGACAACCATGGCATCAATACCGTGGCTGCGTAAATTTTCATAAGCCTGTTTACGTCCTTCAATAGTTTTGAAGGCCTCGCTACGGGCTGTTTTTAGGATAGTACCACCACGTTGTATGATATTGGCTACAGATTTAGCATCCATGGGGATAATCTCACCATTAACTAGACCATCATAACCTCTGCGTACGCCAAATACTTCAAGATTATTGTAGATACCCGCTCTAACAACAGCACGGATACCAGCATTCATTCCTGGAGCATCTCCTCCAGATGTCAAAACAGCAATTTTTTTAATGTTACTCATACGTACTCAAACTTAGCTATTTTTAAGCGTATATACAATTATATTTCCGTTATTAGAAGTTGCCGATAACGCTATTAAGAACAAGCAATAGCTTTTTTAAGTGCAATTCATCTAAGCGTGAGCTAAAGATAATGCAAATTTAATAATTGCTTTTTCTCATGTATCATTCCAGACGGATATCTCCAGCGTATACAGCCTATTTTTTTGCCTTAAAGGCATCAATTCCGCTCTGTAAAAATGCAGTATATTCCGCGACATTATAGTTTGCGCCCGTTTTTGGAACTAAAACTGTTCCTGATGCATCGACGATGACATAGAGTGGTTGCGAATTACTGTCGAAAGCTGATGCTTGGAAATCACTGTTTTTATTACCTATGGTTTTGATTTTTTTGCCACTATATTTTGAAACGAATTGTTCGTTTGCCGGTAATTCTGTTTTATCATCGACAAACAATTCGGCCATAATAAATTCTTCCTTCAGTAGTTTGGCAACCGCGGGATCAGTCCAGACATTTGCCTCCATTTTTCGACAATTGACACAGTTCCAGCCTGTAAAATCAATTAATACCGGTTTATTCTGTTCTTTTGAAGCTGCGAGAGCCTCTTCATAATCATAATAAGGATCAAATCCTTTTGGTGTACCACGTTCGTGAAAAATCTCCGCGTATTTTTTAACCTTACCATCATTGTGTGAAGGAGCGGCTGCTATTCCTGCCGACAGGTCAAAGTCCTGTGTTGCCGAAGGTGGCAAGAAGGCTGAAATCGATTTTAGGGGAGCTCCCCACAGTCCCGGTACCATATAGATAACGAAGGAAAATACAATGATAGCGAGAATAGTTCTCGGTACAGAGAGGAATTTTAATTCGCTGTCATGTGAAAACTTGATCTTTCCAATAAGATATAAGCCCATCATACTAAAAATGGCAATCCATAGCGATAAGAACACTTCTCGATCCAGCCAATTCCAATGGTAAGCCAAATCTACATTTGATAAGAATTTCAGCGCTAGTGCGAGCTCTAAGAAGCCAAGTACAACCTTCACCGAATTTAGCCAACCGCCAGATTTTGGTAGGGATTTTAACATCGAAGGGAACATCGCAAATAAGCCAAAAGGAATTGCAAGTGCTATAGAAAAACCGAGCATCCCGACTGCTGGACCTAAGCGTTCTCCTTTTGAGGCCGCTTCGACCAATAAGGTGCCAATAATGGGGCCAGTACAGGAAAAAGATACCAGTGAAAGGCTGAATGCCATAAAGAAAAGCCCTACAAGACCGCCTTTGTCGGATTTGGCATCCATTTTATTGACGAAAGAACTTGGTAACGTGATTTCAAAAGCACCAAAAAAGGACGCGGCAAAAACAACCAATAAGAGGAAGAATAGGAAATTAAATACCCCATTTGTCGATAAAGCATTCAAAGCATCCGAACCAAACGAAATGGTAATAATCATTCCTAAAGCGACATAGATCACAATGATGAAGAGACCATATAGAAGTGCCTTGCTGATACCGCTTGCGCGGCTTCCGGCCTGTTTTGTAAAATAGCTTACGGTAAGTGGGAGCATTGGGAATATACAAGGCATGAGCAGCGCTGCGAAGCCGCCAACTAATCCAGCAATAAAGATACTCCAAAGTGATTTTTTCCCTGATTCTTGATTCCCTGAGGAAGCGTTTGCCTTAGTTGGAACTATTTTACTGCTATCTTGACTAACCATCGTGTCAGGTGAAGCTGTAAAATTTAGATCCTCGGGTACCGCTTCAACAGCAGTAGCTGTATCCGGTGATGATTCAAATTGAAGCCCTTCTGTACTTGTTAAACTATCTTGTGCTGAGGCAAAAGTTGCTGTAGTTAAAGAAAGGCTGAAAAAAGCAATTAAAAGTAGAATGAATGTGTTTTTTAACATGCGTATGAATTTCTGATGTTATGGTCAAAAATAAAAAAAGGCGATGAGAATCGCCTTATTAATTTATCCGTGTAGAATCATTTTTACTATTTGATTGTCACAGCAAAAGCATATTCGTCTGGAGGAAGACATTGTGATGCATCACATGCTTGCCATTCGACAGTACCTTTAACGGTGGCAGTTCCTTTGTTTAAAGTTACTTTTTGTTGGAAAATTACCTCGTTTGTAAAATAACCAACATCCATCTTAAATACATCCTCATGTTTTACTTTTGGTTTCGGCTCTGCAGTTTTACCGACCAGTGCATAATCAGCAGCTTTGGCGAAGGTGAAAGAAGTTGGAATTGGCCCGCCATCTTTCACATTTTGTGAATAAATGTGCCATCCATTTTGAATTGTCGCTTTTACATAAACTACAGCTTCTTTATTATTTAACTTTTTGCTGGCCACAGTCCATTTTACAGGTTTGTGAATCTGAGCGAATGCTCCCGTAACTGCAAAAATTACCACAGTCATTAACAGTATTAACTTTTTCATCAGAATTTAATTTGTTCTTTCCTTTTTCACTACAATGATTGCAGTGTGTTCTTGTTCTTTGATGCTTCGGGTGAATAAAGGTTTAATCACGCTGTTGACAAATTTAGAACAAAGGTATGACAATTCTAAAATGGGTTATCCTTTTTTTGTAAAGATTAAGTAATAAGATGTGTAATTTCTTTGATATCAAATTCGCGCAAGGTGTCTTCCAAAAGAACCAGTAGCTTCCCGTCATTAGACACCTGTTGGATAATACCGGTCTTCTTGGAGCCGTCGACTAGGAATGGTCTTTCTTCACCTCTCCAAAACAATAACGCGTTGTAGCGGTTTAACTGATATTGAGCGCCCTCCTTATACAGGTTCAGGTACTCCTGTTGGATCACTTGGAATAACTCCTGTGCCAGTTCCTTGATGTTGTAATCCTGTCGATCGGTCAGGCAGGCGAGCGAGGTTATTGTTGTTGCTGTGTCAAAATTAAGTTGATTAATATTTACACCAATGCCAATAATTGCGTGCTCCATTTTACTGCCTTTTAATTTATTTTCTATTAAAATGCCTGTTATTTTCTTTGAATTGACGTAAATATCATTGGGCCATTTCACGGCTACAGGCTGCTCGGTTTTGCTTTTCAGCCAATTGACGGTTGCAATGGCGATTGTGGCGGAAAGTGCAAATTGTTCCGCTATTGGCAGGAAATGAGGCTTTAAGAGGATAGATGTCGTTAGGTTTTTCCCTGGTTCACTGACCCAGGAGCTTCCGCGCTGCCCCTTGCCCTGAAATTGTTCTTCTGCTAAAATGGCAGTCCCCTCAGCTAGTGGCTTGAAATTTGACAATAATTCCCTGAGATAATCGTTTGTAGAGGCGACTTTGTCAAGATATATTGCATTTTGACCGATGATAAGTCCCGAAATATTGTTATTTTGCAAACTGAAAGTATTAAATAAATATTAAGTCAAAACTATCACATTTTTTAATGAGTAAAAATAAAAGTTCAGAATTGTCCCAACGTCTATCAGAAATTATCGTTTATGGTATGCAAGAAAAGAAAGCAAACGAGATCGTTCGCTTGGATTTAAGAGATCTTCACAGTTCTGTTTCCGATTATTTTGTGATTTGTCATGCCGACTCTAACATTCAGGTGAATGCGATAGCAAAGAGTGTCGAAGAAGAAGTCTATAAGGCATTTGGTCAAGAACCCCAATATAAAGAAGGACAATCCAATGGTGAATGGTTGATTTTGGATTTTGTGGATGTGGTTGTACATATCTTTAAGACCGAAAAAAGAGCGCATTATGGTATCGAGGATTTATGGGGAGATGCAGAAGTACAGCATTTCCAAAGCGCTTAATTGTTCTCAACGAAAAAATTTATAAAGAAAATATAATTACGATATAATGAAAAAAATCCCGAGTAGTAAGGTAAGCCCGAAACCGCCAAAATTCAATTTTGTGTGGCTTATGATTGCCATGTTTTTAGGTTTTTTTGCCTTACAGTACGTTTTTGGAGAAAGCCCAGCTAAGGAAGTTAGCTATAGTGATTTTGAGACACGTATGTTGAATACAGGCGCTGTAGAGCGTCTCGTCGCCTATAAAAAGAATGATCTTGTCGAAGTGGAGGTCTATTTAAAAAAGGGCTGGAAAGATAATCCAAGTTTTAAAGACGCTACAAAAGCTGCTGATCCGCTTCCAAGTCTATCAGGACAGGAAGACAAGGGTCCACAATATATTTTTAAGGATGCCTCTCCCGATGTTTTAGAAAAGAAATTAGCTGCATCGCAAGCGGAATTAACGCCAGGTACACCAAAGGTCCAGTTGACTTATGATGATCGTTCCAACCCTTGGGCAAGCTGGTTTATCACGTTTATGTTGCCGTTGTTGGTATTGGCTGCAATCTGGATCTTCTTGATGCGTCGTATGGGCGGTGGTGCTGGCGGCGGTGGCGGTGCGATCTTTAACATAGGTAAATCTAAGGCGACGTTGTTTGATAAAGAATCGCAGATCAATATCACATTTAACGATGTTGCTGGTCTTGAAGAGGCGAAACAAGAAGTTATGGAGATTGTGGATTTCTTAAAAAATCCACGTAAATATACCAATTTAGGGGGTAAAATTCCGAAAGGCGCTTTGCTTGTAGGGCCTCCGGGAACGGGTAAGACTTTATTGGCTAAAGCGGTAGCCGGAGAGGCTCAAGTGCCATTTTTCTCATTATCCGGATCTGACTTTGTCGAAATGTTTGTGGGTGTAGGTGCATCGCGTGTTCGCGATTTGTTTAAGCAAGCGAAAGAGAAAGCACCATGTATCATTTTTATTGATGAGATTGATGCTATAGGTCGTGCTCGTGGTAAAAACTCGATGATGGGCGGTAATGACGAGCGTGAAAATACATTGAACCAATTATTGGTGGAGATGGATGGTTTCGGTACGGATTCAGGCGTTATTATTTTAGCGGCTACTAACCGTATCGATGTACTGGATACAGCATTGTTGCGTCCAGGACGTTTTGACCGTCAAATTTCTATTGATAAACCGGATTTGATTGGCCGTGAGCAAATTTTCAAAGTGCATCTAAAGCCGTTGAAATTATCGGCTGAGGTCGATGCAAAAAAATTATCGGCGCAGACACCTGGTTTTGCGGGAGCTGAAATTGCCAACGTGTGTAACGAAGCAGCCCTTATTGCTGCCCGTAAAAATAAACCAGAGATTGATATGCAGGATTTTCAGGATGCCGTTGATCGTGTGATCGGTGGTCTTGAGAAGAAAAACAAAATCATCTCTCCGGAAGAGAAACGTATTGTTGCTTATCATGAGGCTGGACACGCTATTGCGGGCTGGTTTTTAGAGCACGCCGATCCTTTGGTGAAAGTGTCTATTGTGCCACGTGGTGTCGCTGCTTTGGGTTATGCACAGTATCTTCCCCGTGAGCAGTTCCTATATACGACAGAACAGCTTATAGACAGTTTATGTATGACTATGGGAGGTCGTGTCGCTGAAGATATTACTTTTGGAAGAATTTCAACAGGTGCTCAAAATGACTTAGAGCGTATCACGCAACTTTCGTATGCGATGATAGCAATCTACGGTATGAATGATAAAGTTGGCAATGTTTCCTTCCGAGATAGTTCTGAGGCGTCTTTCCAAAAACCATATTCTGACAAAACGGCAGAGCTGATTGATGCAGAGGTACGTAACTTAATTAATGACGTCTATGCACGTACCAAACAGTTATTGCTGGATAAACGTGAGGGTTTGATTAAAATAGCAGAAAAGCTATTGGAAAAAGAGATTCTTTTTCAGTCGGACTTGGAAGAGATCTTAGGTAAACGTCCATTTGAAACCAAGACTACTTACGAGGAGTTTGTGAATGGTGCTGATGGTGGTGGAGTTCCACAGACAGATTTACCGTTGGATGTTCACCCGGACGAAGCGCGATCTAACGAAGGGCAGAGCTCAGAAGCACCCTCCAATAATTTGAATTAATTTGAATGCTGCAGCGCTAGAGTGATCTAGCGCTGCATTTATATATTTGCGCCATGAACGTGAAGAACGCAACAGCGAAAGAGATAATGTTAAAACGAGTACGTCAGGCATTACTACAGAAAAACGATAATCCACATCCCAATTTCAAAGAAACGCCGCTTTATAAAGAAGAGGATGAGTTGGTGGATATTGTTTTTGTTCGCGAATTGACTGCTGCGGGAGGCAAGTTTCTGTATTGTGATGGTGAGATCGGTCTGATTGAAAATCTGATTTTATTGACCGAGGAGAATAATATCAAAAATATATACGCTTGGGAACAAGGTGTTCAAAATTTACTCAGTCCATATGGTTTCCCTTTTTTAAAAACAGCGGAAGATTTTGAATCAGCAAATGCAAGTATTACATCATGTGAAGCATTGGTTGCACGTAATGGGAGTGTTATGGTGAGTAATGCAAATGCTTCAGGACGCAGGTTGAGTATATATCCTCCAATTCATATTGTTATTGCCAAAGCTTCGCAATTGGTTTGGGATCTTAAGGATGCTTTAGCTTATATGCAGAAGCGTTACGGTCAGGAAATCCCGACAATGATTTCGACAATTACCGGCCCCTCCAGGACGGCTGATATCGAGAAAAGATTGGTTTTGGGCGCACATGGACCAAAAGAACTTTACGTTTTACTTTTAGAGGATCGATTCTAGGAATTACTATGCTATTATATTATCTAACAGAAATGCCTGTTGCGAGTATTATTTTCTTTTTTACGCTCGTTACCAGTATCTATACGTTTTCACATGAACAACTTTACGGTAAACTGATGTTGCATCCGTATAGTATCGCACGTAATCGAAAATGGTATACCATCCTTACCAGTGGCTTTGTGCATAAAGATTGGGGGCATCTGCTGTTTAATATGCTTACCTTTTATTATTTTGCATTTGGTTTGGAGCGCATACTTGCAGAAGCAAGTCCATACGGTCATATTTTATTTGCCGTAATCTATATCGGTAGTTTAATCTTGAGCGATATTCCAACAATCATCCAGCAAAAAAATAACCCCGGTTACTATAGTTTAGGCGCCTCAGGTGCGATTTGTGCGGTTCTGTTTAGCTACATTCTTTTCGATCCGAAAATTACCATTGGTGTGATGATGATTATACCGATGCCGGCTTATCTGTTTGCATTTTTGTTTTTAGGTTACTGTGTGTGGGCGTCAAAAAAAGCGCAAGATGGTATAAATCACGATGCTCATTTCTTTGGCGCATTGTCGGGTCTGATCTTGACGATTATCTGTTTCCCTTGGGTTATTAAGCATTGTTTGGCTCAGTTTTAAAATTTTCCACCCCAGGTTTCCCGATCTAAATTTCTATACTGGATCGCTTCGGCGAGATGATGATTTTCGATCATTTTACTTTGCTCCATATCAGCGATTGTTCGAGCAACTTTGAGTATTCTATCGTATGCTCTTGCAGATAGGCTCAGATGTTCAATAGCTGTTTTAAGTAACTTTCTTCCGGGCTCATCAACCTGACATATTTCTCGGGTCAATTGTGTACTCATTTGCGCATTACAATGAACGTCTGGAAAAGAGTCAAACCGTTCTTTCTGAATTTCTCGTGTCTGAATGACCCGACTTCGCACAGTACGGCTGTCCTCGGCTTTACGTGTTGTGCTCAGTTGATCAAATAGTACAGGCGTCACCTCAATATGCAGATCGATGCGGTCTAAAAGAGGTCCCGATATTTTACTTAAATACCGTTGTACGGTGTTGCTGCCACATATGCATTCCTTTTCGGGATGATTGAAATAGCCACAGGGACAGGGGTTCATGGCCGCTACCAGCATGAAACTCGCCGGATAATCCACCGTAAGTTTTGCCCTTGATATGGTAATCTGTCGCGATTCGAGAGGCTGCCGCATGACCTCGAGTACACTCCGTTTGAATTCCGGTAATTCATCCAAAAACAATACGCCATGATGTGCTAGTGAAATCTCACCAGGCAGCGGATTGGAGCCTCCACCTACCATGGCTACGTCGGATATGGTATGATGCGGAGAACGAAACGGCCGTGTAGTCAAGAGAGACTCCTTGGTCTTCAGGTTTCCAGATACAGAGTGTATTTTGGTGGTTTCTAATGATTCAGTCATGTTGAGGGGTGGAAGTATCGTCGGTAATCTTTTGGCCAACATAGTTTTTCCTGCGCCGGGGGGACCTATTAAAATAAGATTATGACCACCTGCTGCGGCAATTTCCAGTGCCCTTTTAATATTCTCCTGTCCTTGAACATCCGAGAAATCGACATCGTAATTTGCTGTATCGGTATGAAAGAAAGTTTGAATATCAACTTTTGTTGGTTCAATTTTCAGCTTATGATTTAGGAAATCGACAACTTGGTTGAGATTCTCTACTCCGATAACATCGACTCCCCTGACAATAGCGGCCTCCTTGGCGTTCTCTTGTGGTAAAATAAGCCCTTTAAAGCCTTCTTTCAGGGCCTGTAAGGTAATGGGTAAAATACCGCGGATGGGCTTAATGCTTCCGTCTAATGATAGTTCTCCTAAAATGAGATAATCTGCCAGAAGCTCATTTGTTATTTGCCCGGAGGAGGCCAATATGCCGATTGCGATTGATAGGTCGTAACTGGAACCTTCTTTGCGAAGGTCTGCAGGTGCCAAGTTGACAACAATCTTTTGACGTGGCATGTGAAGTTGACAGGAAGTAATGGCACTTTCGACACGTCTTAAGCTTTCTTTCACAGCATTGTCAGGCAATCCTACGATATAATAATGTAGGCCTGTAGATACGATTACCTCAACGGTAATTGTGCAGGCATTGATTCCATAGACAGCACTGCAATAGGTTTTATTTAGCATAATTTTTATAATGGGTTGATTTAAAGATACTAAAAAACTGAACGGGTTAATAATTGTTTGGTGAATTATTGAAAGTCAATCGAAGTTTATCAAAAAATGATTATATTGGAAGATATAGTTTCTTGTAAATAATGGATTAAATGCCGCGTTTGGCAAACGATTTGCTCTGTTAATTGTATTATTAACGAGGACTAGATTCATCGTAATAGAATTAGAACTTTAAAACGAAAAAGAAATGAATGACACAAGTAAAGTAGCTTTGGCGTTGTTAGCGGGTCTTGCTGCAGGTGCAGCTTTGGGAGTTTTATTTGCTCCGGACAAAGGGTCGGATACGAGAGATAAAATCAATGATTCATTAAGCGATTTGAGTGATGCTATTCGTGAGAGAGCGGAAGAACAATTCGATCAATTGAATGATTTTAAAGAGAAAATTGTTTCTACATTAAAAGGAAAATTAAATCAGACCGAAGAAGTGCTAGATGATGATATCATCGAACATGCATAGTTCGCAAATTATTCGTATGAATAATTGGTGTAGAATACATATCATCAGGCTATTTCTAGGATAGATTTTTACGATAACACCTTTCTTTTAGGATAGAGGATTGAAGTTGCCGGCGTTGAGCCGAAACAGGATTCGTTTTAGAACTAGACATTGAAATAGCCTGAATAATTTTAAGATGCATGGAAGAAGAAAAATTTTCACTTAGCGGTACTTTTCAAAAAACCAAAGAGTACATTGACTCCCAGTTTAAGCTTGTCAAATTAAAGACAATTGAGCGTTCTTCTCGATTGATCGCTAGCCTTGTGGTTGATGCGACAAAGCTGATATTCACGTTATTTGTCCTGTTTTTTTTATGCCTGGCACTGGGTTTTTGGCTCGGAGAATTACTGGGGAGTTATTCCTTGGGCTTTTTGGCGACAGCGGGTATTTTCTTGGTGATTATTATCTTAATACGGGTTTTTGAGCCGATGTTAGAGTCCAAATTTATGGATCTTTCTATCCGCCGTTTTTTGGCTAAATGGAACGATGAGATTGAGGAGGAGGAAGAAGATCTACATAAGGAAAAACTTGATAGAGAAAGGGCTACAAATGAACAATAAACATACTAAAATACGTAACCTACAAGAGCTTAAGGCTGAGATTTCCCGTTTGAAAGCCCTTAAAAATGAGCAAGAAGTCTATCTTAAGACTCAATTTACCTTGCTCAACAATAAAATAGAGGCTCCAATTCGCTTTTTCAATACATTAAAAGACAACATCCCAGGGGTAAATATTGTCCAGCAGCTGTTCTCTAAAAGTAGCAATCCAGATTCCGATTGGCTAACGAAGACCTTACGTATCGGCGTGCCTTTTGTTATGAATAGGTTGTTCCTAAAAAATACCGGTGTTTTTAAGAAAGCGTTGATGTTGCTGTTGTCAGAGCGTGCTGTCGGCCAGATCAATCAAGATAAAATCAGTGGCCTCCTTAGCAAGTTAACACAGTTTATTCGTCCCAAAAAGAAGAAAAATAAAGCTGCCCAAGCTGAAAATGCGGTTATCAAGGATGAGGTTAACGAGTACGGAATTCCTTCCTATAGCGAAACCTACTAATGCGATCGCATTGGATTTATTCGGAAGCGTTTGCTTCTTTTTCCAAAAAATCCGCATAAGCTAGTTGAATGCCTTCCCGGAGGTTAACTTGATGTTTCCAACCCAGTGCGTGCAGTTTCGAGACATCCATGAGTTTTCGTGGTGTTCCATCTGGTTTGGAACTGTCGAAGGAAATAGTGCCCTTGTAGCCAATAACGTCTTTAATCAATTCGGCAAGGTCCTTAATGCTTAGATCTTCGCCAATGCCAATGTTGACAAATTGTTTCTCATCATAATTATTCATTAAAAAGACGCAGGCATCTGCCAGGTCATCGGAAAAGAGAAATTCCCGTAAAGGGGTTCCTGTTCCCCAGATAATAACTTCAGGGAGCTGATTGATCTTAGCTTCATGAAATCTTCTGATCAAGGCCGGTAAAACATGTGAGTTTTGCGGATGGTAATTGTCGTTAATTCCATAAAGATTCGTTGGCATAACGGAGATATAATTGCATCCATACTGATCCCGAAAAGCTTCTGCCATTTTTATTCCGGCGATTTTAGCAATAGCGTAGGGCTCATTTGTAGGTTCCAGTGTGCCCGTAAGTAGCATATCTTCGTTCAAAGGCTGTGGTGCCATTTTTGGATAAATGCAGCTTGAACCTAAGAACATTAATTTTTTAACCTTATTATCGTAGGAAGATTTGATGACGTTGTTCTGTATAGCCATATTCTCGTAGATAAAATCTGCGCGATAGGTATTGTTCGCCATGATCCCTCCAACTTTGGCTGCGGCTAGGAAAACATAGTCAGGTTTTTCCTGATCGAAAAAATCAGCGACCGCTTGCTGGTTGCGCAAATCTAATTCGGAAGATGTGCGTGTGACAATATTGTTGTAGCCAAGCTCCGATAATTTGCGATGAATTGCCGATCCGACCATGCCGCGATGGCCTGCTATGTAAATTTTAGCGTCTTTCTCCACGATAAGTTATTGATTCCTGCAAACTTAGATAAATTGCTTTTTATATGCAATATAATTCGCCCTTAAGAGGGTGATTTATTCATTCATGTGTGTGCTATCGGACTTCGGACTGTTCCGTAATTGGCGGTATTGGTGCTGTCCTTCAGATTTATTTTTTTTAGCGGGAATATAAGGTTATTTTTGCGGGATATTTATTAAAAAATGGGAAAGGACAAACTACGTAAATTTGCTGAAGTTGCTACTTTTGAAAATGTAATCCAACTCGACGCAGGCAAAGAATATAAAGGAAAATGGGCTGAAAAGCAATTTGGTAACAATAATCCAGTTGTTTTGGAGCTTGCTTGTGGTAAAGGTGAGTATACTGTTAATCTAGCGAGATTGTTTCCGGAGAAAAATTTCATCGGTATCGATTTTAAAGGTAATCGTATTTGGCGTGGAGCCAAGACAGCTTTGGAAGATGGAATTCGGAATGTTGCTTTTCTTCGGATACAAATTGAGACTATCCTTGAACATTTTGCTGAAAATGAAATTGATGAAATCTGGATTACCTTTCCGGATCCGCAACCGCAAGATAGTCGTGAAAAGAAACGATTGACAGGGCCAAAGTTTTTAGATCGTTATAAAATCATTATGAAACCCGAGGGGATGATGAATTTGAAAACAGATAACGATGGTTTCTATGCTTACACACTGGAGCAAATTGAGATACAGCATTTGAAAAAATATAAAGAAACGACGGATCTTTACCATTCAGACTTGGTGGATAACGTTTTATCCATTAAAACATACTACGAGCGGAAGTATTTGGCACATGACAAGAACATTAACTATGTGAAGTGGAGTTTCGAAAAACGATAACGAATAGGTTTATTTCATAATAGAAAGTCTAAACGAAAGTTTAGACTTTTTTTTGTTTTTAGTAATTGCATTATTTTTGCTGTATTTTATTGGATTTCAATTGATTTAAGAGTCTTTTTTGGAGAGGCTCTTTTTTGTTTAATCGATATTTAAATAATTTCGATTTATTTCGTTTTTTAAATATTATTAATTATTTTCGATTTGAAAATAAAAAATAACCAAAGAGCGATCGCTTTAGATCGAGCCTAATGTGTGATATTCCTGCCGATGCGGACTTCAATACATTTTTTAAATATTTTAAACAATGATAATATCATTAAAAAGAAATGATATTCGAAACAATTGTTAACAAAAAGAAAACATTAAGTTAAAGTATACTTTTTGTTAAGAATATATTTTTGTGCCAAATTGAAAATTAACAATTTACACCAATAACTATGTTTAGTATTAACCCTATCCAAATTAATCTGAGGCACTCCTCCTCGAAAGTGCTATTTGCGGCATTAGCAATTGCGTGCACTACAGATTTTACGGCGATAGCAGCTCCACTGGGATCTGACCACGCTGTGCATGCAATTAAGCAGACCAAGATTAAAGTAAAAGGTCAAGTTGTCGATAATCAGACGAAAGAACCCTTGGCATCCGTATCAATCCTTGCAGCAGGTGTAGTTAAAGGAGCGACTGACCGGAATGGTAATTTCGATATTGAAGTTGAATCAGGAGCAGCGATCCGTTTTCAGTTGATAGGCTACGAAGCGGAGACGAGGACGTTTTCATCCAGCCAATTGGATGCTAAAATTTCTTTAAGTGCGAGATCCGAGGCGCTCAATGAAGTCGTTGTGACAGCGCTAGGCATACAGCGAGAAGAGAAGGCATTAGGCTATTCCATAAGCACGGTCAAAGGCGAGGAATTGACGAATGCAATTTCAAACAATTGGACGGATGCTCTAACAGGAAAAGTCGCTGGTTTGAATTTGGTAAAGTCGGGTGCGGGGCCATTGGGATCCAATCAGATTATTTTAAGAGGGGAAACATCTTTTACGGGCGATAATTCCGCATTGATTGTTGTGGATGGTGTTGTCATGGGAGGAGGGACGCGGATGACCGGTAATGGTAGTTCCAATTATTTGGATAGTGATTCTCCTGTAGATTTTGGAACATCATTGGCGGATATTAATCCGGATGATATCGAGTCCGTTTCAGTATTGAAAGGACCAGGCGCTTCAGCGCTCTATGGTTCCCGTGGCGCACATGGCGCTGTGATTATTACCACAAAAAAGGGAAAAGGGGCTAAAAATAAAATTGGTGTATCCGTTAATTCGAATACGGCAATTGGGACAATTAACAGATGGCCCGATTATCAATACGAATATGGTCAAGGTGCGATTGATCAGGATCTTTATTATTCCTACGGACAGTCAGAGGATGGTGCAAGTACTTTAAGTACGTCTTCTGCTTGGGGACCCAAATTTGATGGACAGTATTATTACCAGTACGATCCTAATTTCTATCGTTTGACACCTCCAGAGCGGACATTATGGAGACCCTATGAAAATAACCGAAAGGATCTTTTCCAAACGGAGCTCACGTCTACTAATTCGATCAGTATTTCTGGTGCTACTGAAAAGACCAGTTCACGGTTTTCATATACCAACGTAACGAACAAATGGATTATTCCCAACATGGGTTATAATCGGAATACCATCGCTATGCAGTTCAATAACAAGGTGACGGATAAACTGAGCCTCTCAACAAAAATTAATTTTAATAATAGAGGATCAGACAATTTACCAAATAGCGGTTATAACAATCAAAGTTACATGTACTTTGTACGGGGCATTGTGCCGAATGTGAATGCAGCTTGGCTAGAGCAGAATTGGATTCCAGGAAAGGAAGGAATTGAACAGATGACTCCGTTTTCAAACCTGTTGGATAATCCAAGAACCATATCTTATGATATGATCAATGCGCAGGATAAAAACAATATTATTGGAAATTTACAGGCCGATTATAAATTCAATAAGGAGTTGAATTTGATGGTGCGGACAGGAATCGATTGGAGCTATGATAAACGCAAACAATCCAGGCCATTTGATACCTATAAATATGCTTATGGCTATTACCGGGAGCAGTCCATCAATAACCAGGAAATTACTTCCGACTTTTTATTGCAATATAACAATCAACGGAACAATCTTCACAAATTTGGCGCATCGGTTGGAGGTTCATTGATGCACAATAAGTATATTAAAGATGATGCTTACGCTAATAGTCTTATTTATCCAAACCAATATAATTTTGCCAATGCGAGGGAAAAAATCGTTTATTTACCTTACCGCGAGGAATATGCAGCCAATAGCTTATATGCCTTACTAAATTATAGTTATAAGGATATGATTTTTGTCGATGCAACGAATCGTATCGACTGGGCGAGTACATTAGCATCTCCGAAACGGAATGAAGTTAAACCATTTATATACCCTTCGCTTAATACAAGTTTTGTTATTTCCCAATTGCTAAACCTGCCAAAAGCGATAAATTTTTGGAAAGTCAGAGCATCGATTGCTCAAGTCGGAGGTGGAGGAAAACGGGCTTATCTAAACTCTTATGGTTACCGTAGTGTTGAGGGGACCACTGGAGGGCTTACAAATCCAACCACCGTTCCAGATGAAAATCTGACGTTCGAAAGTACGCGTTCTTATGAAGTAGGAACAGATTTTAGAATGTTCAGAGATCGACTTAGATTAGATCTTACTCTGTATTCAAACTCGACATTTGATCAGATTATTGAGTCTCCGCTGGATCCTTCAAGCGGTTTCAGAAATCAGATTACGAATGCTGGAGAGGTACGGAATAGGGGGATAGAGATTGCGCTTTCTGGCGATATTATCAAGAAGAAAGATGGCTTAAATTGGAATATGTATGGAAATTTTACGAGCTATGATTCGAAAGTTATTTCCATACCTGCAGATCTGCAAGGCGAGTTAGTGCTATCCACGTTGTTTGGAAGTAGAGGAACAATTGTGGCCATACCTGGTAAACGATTTGGTGATATCTATGGACTCGGATATGAGCGAAATCAGGATGGTCAAATTATTTATGAAAATGGACTTCCTGTATTGTCCCAACAGAACATGTATATCGGTAATCCAAATGCAACGACCAAATTTGGTTGGGGGAATGAATTTAAATACAAAGGATTTAGATTTAATTTCTTATTTGATGGTCAATTCGGCGGAGTGGGATATTCGTTGACGCATGCCGTATTGATGGAAGAGGGAAAATTAAAAAAGACAATTCCGGGACGATATAATGGTATTATCGGCGATGGTGTTGTGAAGAATAGTGATGGAAGCTACAGCAAGAATACAGTTGTTGCGTCTGCTGGAGATTATTATGCTAAACATTTTAACCGGGATAATATAGAATCAAATACGTTTTCCACGGACTTTATAAAGCTTCGTGAGGTCAGATTTGACTATACATTACCTAAGTCTTTTGTTGAACGCTTGAAAATTGAGCGCGCATCAATTGGCGTGTACGGAAGAGATCTGTTTGTCATGACCAAATGGCCTTCATTTGACCCAGAGTTTGGATCGCTAAATTCAAGCGGTATTGAGAAGGGCGCAGAGATTGCGCAGTTCCCTTCAACCCGCACAATGGGTGTCAATTTATCATTCTCATTTTAAATCCAGCGTATTATGAAAAAGAATATAAGAAAAGCTTTTATTTTGTTGGCAGCCTGTGGGATACTACAGAGCTGTACAAAAGATTTTGTCGCAATAAATACAAATCCAAATGCAATTTCTGCGGCAGCGCCACAAAGTCTCATCGCGCCAGCTTTACTCAATGTGTTAAACACAAATTTATCACGGAATATGCGCATCAACAATGAGCTTATGCAAGTGACTGTAACGGTGAATGATGCATTGGAGATTCAACGGTATGAAATCAGACCGTCAGAAGCGGAATCTACCTGGTCCGGATGGTACGTACAGTTGACGAATATACGCGACATTTATCAGAAGGCAGGGGAAGGGCAGCAGAAGGGTTACCAGACATACCAGGGTATTTCGCTTATATTGGATGCTTGGGTGAGTTCGTTAATAACTGATATGTATGGTGATGTACCTTATACAGACAGCAATAAAGGGTATAGTGATAGTAATTTAACTCCTGTATTTGATAAACAGTCCGATATTTATGCGGATATCTTTAGAAAATTAGAAGAGGCCAATACGCTTTTGAAAGGTAAGGTTGCTGTCGAATCGACCAATTTAGCGATGGATCCTATATTTAATTCAGATCCTGGAAAATGGCAGAAATTTGGTAATTCTTTATATCTCCGATTATTGCTACGTATAGCACATAAGTCAGAAACCAATGCTGTTGCAAAGATCAAAGAAATATTAGAAACGAATGCCGCTGAATATCCGGTGATGCAAAGCAATGCAGAAACGGCTGCTTTATACTACACCAATGTACAGCCTTATATGAATCCTTATTTTAATAGCCGTGACATAGATTTTAATGGAAACAAAGGCTATTCAGAGTTTTTTATCAATAATCTGCTGGACCTTTCAGACCCACGATTAAAAATTTGGGCCACTGAAGCCACATTAGGAGTATATGGCGGTATGCAGTCCGGATACCAGAGAGGAAATGTCCCCGAGCAACAATCAACGCTTTTAACAAGTCTAAAAGCCGACTCGCATATGGGGAATATCATGAATTACGCCGAGTTGCAATTTATTATTGCTGAATGTGGTATGAGAGGGTATGCTCAGGTTGATGCGCCTGGAGCCTATTTAAAGGGGGTGAACGCGGCTATGGAATACTGGGGGCTAACAGCGCCATCATCTTACCTAAGCAGTGCAAAGGTTCAGTTGCTGCCCACAGATAGTGATCATGCGAAATTGAAAAAGGTGCATTTGCAAAAATACTATGCGATGCTATTTACGGATTTCCAACAGTGGTACGAATATCGTAGAACCCAATTATTGGATTTATACAAAGGTCCGGGCTTGTTGAATCAAGGGAAAATGCCAGTACGTTTAAATTATCCAACAATTGTACAATCTTTAAACAAAGTAAATTATCAGGATGCTGTGAGTCGTAT
The DNA here is from genome assembly GCF_002196555.1 of Sphingobacterium sp. G1-14. Lineage (NCBI taxonomy): Bacteria > Pseudomonadati > Bacteroidota > Sphingobacteriia > Sphingobacteriales > Sphingobacteriaceae > Sphingobacterium > Sphingobacterium sp. G1-14. The sequence goes on along the minus strand of NZ_CP021381.1, from coordinate 6,066,243 downwards.
GGGGGGAGACGGGATAAATGAAAAAATGTGGTGGCAACCTTCAATCAACTAATCAATGAAAAAGTTAAAATCAATACTATGCAGTATGTTGGCGATGTCAGCATTGCTGTCCGGCTGTATCAAAGACAACGTCAATGAATCGATAGGGACGCTAAATCCTGAAATATCGTTGTATGCGCTACGCAGTCTATATAAAAATGCCGATTTACAGCTTAATGCGTCTTCGCTACAAGGGGCAGAACATATCAAAGCAGTGGTCGTTTCGCATGCGGAAAATAAGAATTTACCAGAAAATACACTTGCTGTACAGAATATTTGGCGAAATCAACGCCGTGGAATATTAGTTCAGGTACCCAATGCGTCTGAATTTAAATTTGGAGATTCGGTTCAGATCAATATTAGCGGTTCAAAACTGATTAAAAAAGATGGCTTATTAGTTCTTTCAGTAGATAATAATCAACAGCTTAAAGTCTACTCATCTGGTAATACTATTGCCCCATTACCTGTTGCTGTTTCCAGTCTAAAGTCGAAGTTTGATGAGTTTGAATCAACCTATATCGATATTACAGCCGATGTTGAACCTGAACCCGCAGCTGGGACAGCGTTGAAAGGAGATAAAATCTTAATGGATGGTGATAAAAATGAGATTATATTGCATACACAAGATAATGCGACATTTGCTGGGGAGTCCATCGCTCCAAGTGCATCATTCAGAGGAATTGCATTCAAGGAGGGCGAAAAGCTACAAGTTAGGATGCAGAGTTATGCTGATATGGCTTATGCCAGCGGTAAGTTATATGCAGGTTGGCCCGAAACTTTTGATGCTGTCGATGCAAGTGTGAAAGGTAGCTATGATATGAAGGATAAAAACGTGGTCTCTTTTCCGACAGGACAATGGTATCTGTATCAAGCTATCTTAGGAAATACAGCTGGGCGGGACCGCATTGTTTCTGGAAAAAATGCTATCCGAATGCAACAGAATTTAAATGTGGACGGTTATGTACAAATGAATTTCGATGTGCCAAATGGCGCGTCAAAAGTCACTATTTGGTATGGCTCTTACTGGACAGATCGCTCGAGTACATTTAAGTTGGAATATTCGACGGACAATGGGATAACTTGGACACAAACAGGTGAGTCTATTTCAGATGCCCATACAACGACAGAGAGCATGAATTCAAAACAGGCTGTATTCTTAATGAATATTCAGGGGGCAGTACGCTTTAGAGTTACCAAGCTTGGATTAGGAACAAGTAACAATGTGATTAATAACGGAAGGTTGGGATTGGATGATATCGCTATTTATAAAAGTTATTAATTTAAAAAATTGATTATAAGCCCCATTGAATTACACAGTCCAATGGGGCTTTCTTATAATCAGGTATTATCTCAACTCGTCAAAAAAAATCGTTATCTTCATGATATAACTATAAACGAAGACTTATGAACTTAACAGATTTAGTTACAGGCGGAGTAGGCTCTAAAGCGATAGAGACTATCTCAAAAATTACTGGTGTCAGTGAATCTAAAGCAAAATGGATAGTAGCGGCGGCAGTTCCTTTGATGATTGCTGCATTGAACTATAATGCGAAAAACAAAGGCCAGGCAGAAAATATTGACAATGCTATTGATCAGCATAGCAATAGCGGAATACTCGATAAAATTGGTGATCTATTCGGACAGGGAGGAACGGAGCAGAATGGATCTGAAGATGGCAATAAAATTGTCAACCATATGTTTGGCCAAAATACTGAAGTCGTGACACAGAATATTGCGGATAAAGCGGGCTTGAGCTCTTCTCAAGTGACAGGCGTACTGGCCACACTTGCTCCAATCGTAATGGGGTATTTAGGGCAACAAAAGCAGGCTTCGAGTGGCGGAGGGATTGGTGATTTAATTGGTTCTGTACTAGGTGGCGGAACATCACAAAATGCAGGTGGTGGTATGTTGGGCGGTATTTTGGGTTCTTTTTTAGGCGGTGGCCAAGAAGAACAGCCCCAAACAACAGAGCAGCCAGCAGCGGGAGGTAGCATTACGGACATGCTTGGTGGATTGGCAGGTAGTTTTTTTGATAAAAATAACGATGGACAGGCGAAGGGAAATATTCTTGATTCGATAGCCGGTATGTTTGGGAAGTAAGCTATGTTAAGCTATTATTTGTTCTGATAAAAAGCTAGTACGGGATTAAGCTAAGATGACGCAGATCTTAAAAGAATGAGGTCGGAAGTTCTACTCTTCCGACCTCATTCTTTTTGTCCAATTCGTATTAATCTTCGACCGTTACTTTCGGCGGGAAATTTTTATGTTTTCTTTTGCTGATTTTGTCAATATTGACGGGTTGAGGTACTTTTACATAATATCCTGTTCCGTCATATTCACGTTTATTGGGGTTTTCTTTACATGCTGTTGAGCAGCATCCGTCCATCTCCCAGCCGCACTCATCACATTGTGTGAAATGTTCATTACAAGTCGGGTTGGCACAGTTGATCATTTTAGTGGTTTGCTTGCCACAGTTAAAACAAGTCGATACTACAGATGGATTGACAGAGTTTACATCAACTGTAACACGATTGTCAAAGACATAGCATTGGCCTTCGAAATCTTCGCCACCAGCTTCCTTCCCGTATTTGATAATTCCGCCATGTAATTGATAAACGTCCTCGAAGCCTTCTTTTAACAAAAGAGCAGATGCCTTCTCACATTTGATACCCCCTGTGCAGTATGTCAATATTTTTTTTCCTTTATATTGTTCAAGCTCTTTGATTTTCTCAGGGAACTCGCGGAAATTGTCAATATCTAGGGTGACAGCATTTTTAAAATGACCAACATTGTGCTCGTAATTTGAGCGTACATCCAATACAACCACATCCTCTTGGTCCTTCATGGCTAAGAAATCTTTCGGTTCAAGGTGCACACCGGTTTGACGGTTAGGGTCAATTTCTTTTGGATCTCTCAAGCCAGAGTGAACGATTTCGGCTTTATAGCGACAATGCATTTTAATGAATGACGGTTCATCTACAGCGTCAATTTTGAACTCTGTTTTGTTGAAACGACCGTCGGCATAGATGGCATCCATATAGCTTTTACAGGCCTCTACAGTACCTGAAACAGTTCCATTAAGACCCTCATCAGCGACAATGATACGGCCAACCAAGTCCAGAGATTTACAAAATTCTAAGTGATCTGATGCAAATTTTTCGGCATCCTCGATAGGGCTGTAACAATAGTACAGCAAAGTTTGATATTGTGTCATGATATTCATTGATACCGCTGCAAACGGCGTTTAATGCTAAAAATAAATTTAGTGCAAAGCTACAAAAAATAATAAGTGGAATAAAATGACCGTCGTCACCTTTTCTTTAAAGGTTCGAGCAGGTATTCCAAGCCATTAAGCTTTATTTCATAGAGTGTCGCTAATTGCTGGCCTAGCTTTCCCTTTGGAAAGCCTTTTTGGTTATACCAGACTAGATAGGGTTCAGGAAGGTTACATAACGTGTAGCCCTGATATTTACCAAAGGGCATCTTTACTGTAACAAGCTCGGTTAAGATTTCAGGATTTAACATTAGTCTTGGGGTTTTCCATAATTAAGACGGTACCAAATAGCTTTTAGTGCGATGATGCCATGATTGAATAAATTGGGAATGGTCCCATAGTAGTGTTTGAAAATAGCGAAGCGCTCTTTCAAGGATTCCTTATGTCTTTGTTTTGACATCCCACCCACAAGATACCGGGCTACATATTGCTGTGCATTGACTGTTTTTTTTGCCTTTTTGGCACAACGAATAACCCAGTCAATATCAGCACATAATTTATAATTGAGATCGTATGGCTCGGCAATTTCCCGCTTGATATAGATGGCCTGATGGCATATATTCATACCATATCGAAAGCTTTTCCAGTCGAAATGAACCGGAACTTTGTGCCTCCGTTCACCAATAATATTTCGATTGTCATCTACGAGGATAGTTTCGCCGTAAAGAATATCCGCGTCATCGCTCAGTTTGGCAAGATTCTCAATGCTGTTGAGATCATAGATCTCATCTCCTGAATTTAGAAAAAGAACATAATCACCTGTTGCTAAGGCTAATCCCTTATTCATTGCATCATAGATCCCCTTATCCTTTTCGGAGAGTAGAACGGTGATTTTATCCCTGTATTTTTGGATGATCTCTAATGTTCCATCAGTTGATTGTCCATCAATGACAATATACTCTATATGATCATAGCTCTGATTGACAACAGATTTCAGGGTGTGTTCTATGTCACGCACATTGTTGTAAACGACAGTTATAATCGAAAATTTGGGATGAGCAGACATGTTGTTTATATATTGAATTTATTCATTTTCTTCTTCAGGAATCGGATGCCACGGTTGAATAAAGATCCTTTCCGATGTGCATAGAAATACTTGATGGCCTCATAAGCTTGCTTGTTTTCTGAAATTTCCGTCGGAAAATACCGTACAGGGCTTTCTGCTAGTGTAACCTGATAAGTTGCTTCCGCAGCTGTATGTGTACCCGAACCATCGTTGCCAATATTCTGTGTCATCGAATTCCTTGGATACAAAACTAACCCATTTTTTTTGAATACAGAAGCATACCAGCGTATCGCCCAAGAGTTGATCTTTCCGGCCTTAAATTCCTGCACTTGTTTCCAGAAGTTTTCTTTTCCCTCTATACTGAATTGATGTATCTGCTCGGCCGTAAAATCCGATACAAGTTCATCAATATTCGGATTGAAATGTTGCCAGGCGCGGTCCCAGGTTGCCCAGCCCCAACTATTGGCGACCCGAAAAAAGAAGGTCTCAGGCAGTTTATTTAAATCTTTTAGTGGATAACCATAACCGCTGATCTCCATCACCTGATCTTGATCTTTATAGCGCTCCAGTGCTTGATTGAAATAATCTAGGGCAAATACAGCAGTTTCCAGATCGTCCTCCAAAACAATAATCTTTCCATGTGCATTAACCACTTTTGTAACTCCGTCGATCACATTGGCCGCCAAACCCCAATTTTCTGCTCGTTCGACAATAATAACTTCTTTAAAGTTCCAGGACTGGTTGATAATCTTTCGGACTTCAATAACAGCTTGAACAGATTTTTCGTTTTTTGCAGCATCCGAATAAATGTAAAGCGTAGTCTGGTCTGCAAGCTTGTTCTGTTCTAAAGCTGAGAGTGTTCTTATTGTATGATCAGGACGATTGTACACAAAAAGTATGACTGGAGCAATATTGTTCATTTATCAATAGATTTTGTTGTATGCTTTTTTGTTGCTTAGACGAGTACGATAAACTGCTCCCGATTTGCCCAGCAATCTAAAAGCAATGTTTAAGTAGCTTTTTGCTTCAAAAATATGACCTTTAAAAATTGAAGCTCCCATTTTTTTCAGACTCGCCAATACGGCCATCGAAAAAGATCTTACAAAGGTATAATTGATATTGCAATACTCTGTCAAATGATATACAAATTCGCTTTTCAGAAAGGTTTTTCGGTCTGTTTTACGCTGTTGTCTATCGTGATAGGCCTTGGCCCTGTCGGCGAGAATGATATTTAACCCGTAGTACTTGATGCGATTGGCATAATCCTTATCTTCTCCATAATGGAAAAAGATCGGCGCGAAACCACCGACTTTTCTGATCACTGGGTTGGGGATAAACCAAAATGCTGCGTTGACGAAAGAGCAAATGCGATGCGAATTTTCGCTAGTAGCATTTTTTGTATATAAAGCAAAACCATGGTCCAGTGTTGTTTCGGTTCCATCGTAGTGAATAGGCGAGATAATTCCGATATTGTCTGCGTTTACTTTCACTAAGTTGGCGATGCAGTCCCGATCCAGCCAAGCATCCTGGTTGACTAAAAATGCATAATCATATTCTTCCTTCAAAACAATGTCAAGTCCGATGTTGTTGGCCTTTCCAAAACCCAGATTTTCGGAACTTTCTATTAGTCTTATTGTCGGATACGTTTCTTTTATGATCTGTGTGGTATTGTCTCCCGAATTGTTGTCGACAACTAAAATATCTGTGGGGTAGCTCGAATCCAATAGACTGGGTAAGCACTTGTGGATCCAAGGCTCAAAATTATAAGAGACGATTATGGTGAGAATCCTGGCCATCTATTTTTTTCGGATAACTGTTAGGAAATAGTGGAATAATTCCAACAAAATGCTGGGTTTAAAGATTCTATTGACAATGATATATGCACATACAGCCACTCCAATTGTACTTGCAAACCGTAGATAGAGGTTGGCGATAGCTGCGGTGGCATAGTGAGCTGCAATACAACTGGCAGCTGCCAATAATGCATAAGCAAAAATATCTGCCAGAAGATAACGAAATGAATAATTCATATAAGGTTTAGCGGAAGCATACCAAACGAATATCCAGAGGGCATTTAATGCTGAGGTTAATCCAATGAGTAGTTCAAGACCTAATGATTTGCCGAAGAATAGAATAGCGATTTGGAGCAGACCAAACACGATGATATTCCGCATATAAACTTCGGGTTTTCCCTTGCTAATGATGAGGTTGGAAAAAACATTGCTTACAGAATCAAATGCAGCGCCAATACAAAATATTTGAAGAAATATGGCACTTTGTGCCCATTTATCGGTGATCGCAATAGTAATGAAATCTTGTGCTACAGTTGTTAAACCAAATAACATCGGAAAGGCTAAAAAGGCCGTAAAGGAAATTAGTTTTCGAAAAACCCGAATTTGTCTATCCTTATCATCTTCTATTTCCTTTAAAATGGGCTGTGTCACATTATTGACCATATTGGTCAATATATTCTGTGCCATGATGCTCCAACGATTAGGATTCACGGTATATCCCAGTTCTTCAGCGGTATAATGCCGGCCTAAGATCGCTGCGTATATATTCTTGTTGATGTTGATGAAAATATTGGTGACTAGTATTTTACTGCTAAATCCTAAAATGTCGCGAATAGGTCGGAAATCGAACTGGAAAGTAGGTCTGAATTTGGAAAAATACCAGAATCCAAGCATATTGAAACCACTATAGGAGACAATTTGGATCGCGTATGCCCAATAGGCGTAGTCCTTATAGGCTAAATAAACCCCGACTATATTTGATGCAATAAGCGCAAAGGTGCCTGTGATGACTCTTTCTTTGATTTTTAAATTCCGGAAGAGGTAAGCATTGTGCGCAATACCAAAGCTACCTAGCCAAAAGGATAAAAAAGTAAATCTGCTAAGTTCTACAAGTACTGGTTGATTATAGTATAAGGCGATAAGAGGAGCCGCAAAAAATAAAACAATATAAATAAATGTTCCAATTCCTACACTTGTCCAGAATACCGCGTTATAATCTTTATGTTCAACTTCTTTTTTATTGACAATTCCATACACAAATCCACTTTCTTGAAAAGCGGAGGCGAGAACAGAAAAGATGGTGATCATAGCTACTAAACCATAATCTTCTGCTGTTAGCTTACGGTTTAGTAGGATGCCGAAGCCGAAGCCCAAAAACTGCTGGATGATACTGGCCATACCACCCCATAGCAGTCCTTTTGTTGTTTTTGATTTTAAAGAGTCATTTTTCGTTTGCGATGACATGCTAAATTAAATGAGCGGCAATATTAAAGTATTGCAATTGTATTCGCAAATTCTTTTAGGGAAACATCAGTTGGATTGACATCGGTAATCAAATAAGAAATATCACGTAACGGCACAACTTTCATTTTTTGAACTGAATTTAGTTTCTCAGCAATACTTAAAATAGCCACTTTTTTTGAGCATTTAATCATCGCACGTTTGATTTGTACCACCTCCCAGTCTGAATCGGTCACCCCATCTTCTACTGAAAGAGAATTTGTTCCCAACAAACAAAGATCGACCTTAAGATCTGCCAATTCATTAGCGACTTGGGCTCCGGAAACGATGTTTGTATTGCGTGAAAGTTTTCCGCCAACTAAAATGACTTCAAGGTTTGGCTTTTCGGCCAATTCTAGTGCAACTAATGGACTTATAGTAAAAAACGTACACTGAAGATGATCGGGTATTGTTCTCGCTAATTCAATTAAGGTTGTCCCGCCTCCGACTAAAACAGTCATTCCATTGGAGATTAAAGTGCTTGCTTTCTTGGCAATTTCTTTTTTTGCCTCCTTGGCATATACGTTTCCATCCTGAAATGGGAATTGAAAAGATTTTGATAATGCCCCACCATAGACTTTTAGAACTTTTCCATTCTCCGCGAGTTCGTTTAAGTCACGTCTAATTGTATCTTCAGACACATTCAGTTGAACACTTAGATCTGACGATAAAACTTTGTTATGTAGGTTAATCTGATGTATAATGAATGCTTGTCTTTCTTCCTTTAACATTGGTCTTTGGTTTTTAATCGGAATTTAAAAATAATTAAAAAAATCAGTCTAAATGTAGTGAAAATTATTCTTCCTTTTTGTCAATTTTTGTTATGCCAGCTTTGAATCTCGGTTTGAAGCCCGTGGGTTTACTGGCAGCGGGTTCCTGTGTTTCTGTGCTGTTGTTTTCAGGTTCAGCCTTTACGCTGTTATCTAGCTTAATTTCGTCTTTCGTATCGGGCAGCTGTACCTGTTCAGAAGTTTCCATTTTGGTTACGCCAGCTTTGAACCTCGGTTTGAAGCCTATGGGTTTACTGGCAGCGGATTCCTGTGTTTCTGTACTGCTGTTTTCAGGTTCGGTCTTTACGCTGTTATCTAACTTAATTTCGTCTTTCGTATCGGGCAGCTGTGCCTGTTCAGAAGTTTCCGTTTTGGTTACGCCAGCTTTGAACCTCGGTTTGAAGCCTGTGGGTTTACTGACAGCTGGTTCCTGTGTTTCTGTGCTGCTGTTTTCAGGTTCAGCTTTTACGCTGTTATCTAACTTAATTTCGTCTTTCGTATCGGGCAGCTGTGCTTGTTCAGAAGATTCCGTTTTGGTGATTCCAGCTTTGAACCTCGGTTTGAAGCCTGTGGGTTTACTGGTAGCGGATTCCTGTGTTTCTGTGCTGTTGTTTTCAGGTTCGGTCTTTACGCTGTTATCTAGCTTAATTTCGTCTTTCGTATCGGGCAGCTGTGTCTGTTCAGAAGTTTCCGTTTTGGTTACTCCAGCTTTGAACCTTGGTTTGAAGCCCGTCGGTTTTGGAGCAGAGTTTGTTGTCTCGTCGGTCTTTTCGTCGGATGCAGATGTGCTTGCGGCCACATCAGGAGCTTTGGTTACACCAGCTTTGAACCTCGGTTTAAATCCTGTGGGTTTACTGGCAGCGGGTTCCTGTGTCTCTGTGCTGTTGTTTTCAGGTTCAGCCTTTACGCTGGTATCTAACTTAATTTCGTCTTTCGTATCGGGCAGCTGTGCTTGTTCAGAAGTTTCCGTTTTGGTTACTCCAGCTTTGAACCTCGGTTTGAAGCCCGTCGGTTTTGGAGCGGCTGTTGTTGCTTCGTCGGTTTTTTCTTCGGATACAGATGTGCTTGCGGCCACATCAGGAGCTTTGGTTACACCAGCTTTGAACCTTGGTTTGAATCCTGTGGGTATTGAATCAGGAGTGGATTCCGTTAAATCAGTTATTTCCTTTTTGGATGTTGCCTTGACTTCATCTTCTACGGCTGTAGGAGGTGCCTTGAATCGCGGTTTAAAGCCTGCTGGTTTTGCCGTATGAATACTGGAGGTCTCGGATGCTGTATCAGCGATAACCTGCTTTACAATAGGTTTTGCAATAACAGTTTCCTCCTCTGCTAGATGGAAGCTTTTTCGGAGCTTGTTGAACCAAAACTTTTTGCTGTGGTCAAAACTCTTTTCTCCCATAGCAGAATAATGTGCTTTGAACTCTTCAAATAAAGGTCCATCTGCAGCTTGTAAAGCTTTTAAATCAATTTTCTTTTTTATGAAAAATTCTTCAAAAGTCATCCTGTTATGAGTTTAATATAGTCTATTACAAATGTAGTAATTTTTCTGACGCAGCTGGGAGGCCTAAAATAAAAAAGAGCGACTAGCGCTCTTTTTTATTGTTTTATAGGTTCAATAGCTTAAGCCATGTTATGGTAAACTGCTTGAACATCGTCATCTTCTTCGATTTTATCGATCATCTTCAAGACATCAGCAGCTTGTTCTTCCGTGATATCTGAATGCGATAAAGCAATACGTTCCAATTTCGCAGATGTTACTTCAATTCCCTTTTCTTCGAGTAATTTTTGCATATTACCAAAGTCTTCGAAGGAAGTTTGAACGACAGCAATATCATTGCCTTCTTCATCAGCTTCTACGTACAATTCTTCTAAGCCTCCATCGATCAACTCTAATTCAAGTTCTTCTAGGTCCAGTTCGTCTGTTGCAGCAAAACGGAAAATGGATTTACGATTGAAAATAAAATCCAATGATCCTGTTTTCCCCAATGAACCACCTGCTTTTGTAAAATAGCTACGGATGTTTCCTACGGTGCGGTTGGTATTATCTGTTGCAGTTTCAATTAAAACAGGTACACCATGCGGGCCATAGCCTTCATATACATACTCTTCGTAACCTTTTGAATCTTTTTCTGAAGCACGTTTGATTGCGGCTTCGATACGATCCTTGGGCATATTTACTGCCTTGGCATTGTGTATTGCTGTACGAAGTCTCGAGTTAGTTTCAGGGTGAGGGCCGCTTTCTTTAACCGCCATGGCGATTTCTTTACCTAAACGTGTAAATTGAACGGCCATTTTGGCCCAGCGTTTGAATTTCCGCTCTTTTCTGAATTCGAAAGCTCTTCCCATTGTTATATTTTGTTTTTAAGATTTTCAATCATGTCGACTGTCATCTTCTGGATGTCAAATTCCGGCGTCCAGTTCCAGTCTTTTCTTGCATAAGAATCATCTAGACTAGCAGGCCATGAATCAGCAATCTGTTGTCTTGGATCGTTCTCGATGTAAGAGATTGCAAAATTAGGAAGAATTTTTTTAATTTCTTGTGCAAGTTCTTTTGGAGTAAATGTAATACCACCAAGGTTATAACTGTGGCGAATGCTTAGGCTTTCCTTCGGTGCATCCATTAATTCGAGTGTACCACGGATGGCATCCTCCATATATAACATGGGTAATGCTGTGTTTTCAGATAAGAAACAGGCGTATGTCCCGGTTTTCAATGCTTCATAAAAAATATCGACTGCATAATCTGTCGTTCCACCTCCTGGTTCAGTTTTCCAGGAAATGATGCCCGGATAACGGACACTACGAATATCCAGGCCACGGTGTTCTTGATACCATTCGATGAGACGCTCACCTGCAAGTTTGCTGATGCCATAAATCGTGTTGGGATCCATTACGCAATATTGTTCGGTATTTGTTTTCGGAGAGTGTGGCCCAAAAACAGCAATAGAGCTTGGCCAGAATATCTTGGAGACGTTATAGTTCACGGCTAGATCAAGAACATTCAATAAACCATTCATATTCAATTCCCAAGCCTTTTCAGGGTATTTCTCACCTGTAGCCGAAAGCATGGCAGCTAGTAGATATACTTGAGTAGGTTTGTATTTTTGAAATAATGTCTCGAGTCCACTTTTGTCAAGAACATTAGCGATTTCGAAATTCTCATCAGGGCTTTTAATCTGCGGTTCTCTAATGTCGGTGGTTACAACATTCTCTGCACCAAATTTTTTGCGCAAGGCAATAGCTAATTCTGTGCCGATCTGGCCATTTGCACCAATGATAATAATGCTTTCTTTCATTTGTAAGTTTTATTTTATGAAGCTCCCGCTTTCACTATATTGAGGATCTATACTCAAGAATATAAATGAATCGCTTCGTTCGTTTCTTCCTATCGATATAATAGGATCTAGCCTGACATAATTTACGTTTCATCATGTAATGAAAAATGAAATTTCAACCATGGCGGTTTATGATGCAAATATAAAGGCTTTTCAGTATCTATCAACTTTGTGGCCTTTTAGGAAGTAGGGAAAAAATGCTAATTTTTAGACTCTTGGGGCTGTTTTTATGAGATTTTAAACTGTTTCAATCGTTTGTTCTTTTTTTTTGAATAAGCAGCGAAAATTTTTATTTTTTTTGAATTGCTTTAATCCTGATTTTTAGCAATAGTTATGGGATGCACGGATTCCTTTTTTAGCAATTATGGAGGAAAAATTATTAATGTTGTGATATTTTTAGCAGAGGGAGTAATATTTTGTTATTTTAATAGTGGAATTAGGGAATATTTTTTAAATTTGAAGAATTCATTCTTCGAGAATCAACTAAAAACAAAATCAAATAACAATTTTATATACACAATTTAAACACAGACAAAAATGAAAGTGGCAGTAGTCGGCGCAACAGGCCTTGTGGGTACTGAGATGCTAACCGTGTTGGCGGCGCGAAATTTCCCAGTAACAGAATTAATTCCAGTAGCTTCAGAGCGTAGTAAGGGTAAGGAAATTGAATTCAAGGGAAAGAAGTATAAGGTGGTTACACCATCTGAGGCTATTGCTTTGAAACCTGATGTTGCGTTATTTTCTGCTGGTGGTGATACCTCGAAAGAATTCGCACCTAAATTTGCTGAAGCTGGAATTACAGTGATCGACAATTCTTCGGCATGGCGTATGGACCCAACGAAAAAGTTGGTTGTTCCAGAAGTAAATGGCGATGTGTTATCTGCTGAAGACAAAATTATTGCAAACCCGAATTGTTCAACCATACAAATGGTGGTGGCTTTAAAGCCATTACATGATAAATATAAAATCAAACGGGTTGTAGTTTCTACCTACCAATCTGTAACAGGTACTGGTGTTAAGGCCGTTAACCAGTTAATGGATGAGCGTGCCGGAAAAGATGGTGAAAAAGCTTATCCTTATCAGATTGATTTGAACGTTATTCCACATATTGATGTTTTCCAAGAAAATGGATACACGAAAGAGGAAATGAAGATGATTTTGGAAACAAATAAAATCATGCGTGATGACTCTATTAAAGTAACTGCAACGACAGTGCGTATTCCGGTTATGGGAGGACACTCTGAATCATTGAATATTGAATTTGAAAATGACTTTGATTTGAATGATGTACGTGCAGCTTTAGCGGCGCAAAGTGGCTGTATTGTTGTTGATGACCCTGCGTCACTACAATATCCAATGCCAAAGGATGCGCACGGCAGAGATGAGGTTTTTGTAGGACGTATCCGTCGTGATGAATCTCAACCAAATACCCTTAACATGTGGGTAGTAGCAGATAACTTACGTAAAGGCGCTGCAACAAATGCAGTTCAGGTAGCAGAGTTATTGGCCGAAAAAGGATTGATCTAACTCAAGTAGATTCCATAATAAATATTGAGCCCCCATGAACGAATTCGTTCATGGGGGCTCTTTTTGTCCTATCATCAAATCACAATTTATATACTTATGATTTGGCCCTTGATACAGGGGCTAGAAATTATGGCGTCAACGTTGTGGGTTGGATAGAAAATTCAATCTTGTCATTCAACGGCGCATAGGCTTCTTTGCTTTGCTCTTCCAGCCGATCTGGAAATAGAATGCCGAAAAGATGATCCGTTTCGTGCTGAAAAATAACCGCAGTAAAACCCTCGATGTTTTCTTCGATAACTTTACCTTCTTTATTGATGTATTGCAGGCGGATAGCATAACTCCGTAATACATCCTCTTTACGATTAGGGATAGAAAGACAGCCTTCGGCGCCTTTACGTTTCAGTTTGGAGCGCCATAGAATTTTAGGATTTACATAAAATTCAAATGGTTGATCTGGTTTGTCAAATCGCTGTACCCAGATTAGATTTTTATTTATACCGATTTGTGGCGCTGCGATGCCTACACCGGGGTGATTGGGATCACGTACAGTCGCGAACATTCTTTTGGAAAGTGACTCAATCAATGGGTCGTTGTATTTGACATCACTGCTTGTAGCTTTTAAAACTTTCAGATCTTTATCGTCTGTTGTTTGCAATACGCGAAGAATTGCATTTTCATCTCCTGATAAAATGATTTTCTTGTCGGCAGCACTGAACTCCTGTCCTGCATTAAGGTTGACTGGTCTTTCATTCTTTGACTTATGAAATGCTTTTTCGCCGGCCATAATTTTTGTTTCTAAATTGTTCTCAACTGGTGGGACTGGGCAACGGTAGCCATTGCTATAAGCGCAATACGGATTATAGGCTTTGTTAAAGTCTATCTCAACATTGTTTCCTTTAATGTCGTCTGTAGATAAATCAATATACCGGCCCCCACTATAGCTTTCCTGACCATTTGTTAAATCTAAAAATGGTAAAAATAAATGGTTTTTGTATGCAGGATTTTGAAATAATGCGACACTTTGGTAGATATTCAACGTATGTTGTTTTCCATGAAGAGTAAAGGTTATGATGGCGTAACGTTTGTACTCGTTGCTTGTGCCATCGTAGGTTGGCATCCGGAATACCGGTTCGTTAAATAAAACTTCAATTTTGGCGTTGACTTTATAGCCCGCATCTACGGGAAAGTAATCCAAAAACGCTACTTGATCTGATTTCAATGGACCATATTGTTCTTTCGCCAATTCAGTGGCTTTTTTTTCACGAAGAGCCGTAATTTGTTGCTCATATTTACTTTGAGCATGCGTATTTAAGCATAAGGCCAAAAGGAAACTGGCAATAAGTGTTTTTTTCATCTGTTTAAATATTTATTCTTCCGATTTCGTACAGCCAAATGCTGCATCGCCTTTGGTGTTGCCTTGATCAGTGTGCCTATAGGGCAATTCTATTGGCCCGCTATGATCAGATCGAATTCGGTGATCTATTGCCTCAAAAAGCAAGTTGGCTTGTCGTTGTTAAATAGTCTATCAAAGTTATAGTTTTTTTTGGTTAAAAGATCAAAATTAAAAGATCAAAAACGAGAAGAGGATGTATTAGAAAGCGGAGTCCAATTGAAATATTAAATCTTCCTGTGTAATACTCAGGACTACTTTGTATTTTTGTGAAAAATATATATCCATGAGATTGATGGCCTTTGATTACGGTACAAAACGAATAGGGGTTGCGGTGACCGATCCAATGCAAATTATCGCTACAGCATTGACGACAGTACATCCGCAAGATATCTGGACATACTTAGCCGATTATTTACAGACAGAACAGGTGGAAGCGTTTGTTGTAGGCAAGCCACGGCAGCTGGATGGGACTGACTCTGAATCCGCACAACATGTTGTCGGTTTTATTCGGAAGCTGAAGAAGACTTACCCCACGATTGCTGTCGCCGAAATAGATGAGCGTTTTACTTCTAAAATGGCTTCTGCAGCGATTGCACAAAGTGGGAAAAAAAAGAAGGACCGTCAACAAAAAGGACTGATTGATACCGTGTCTGCAACGATCATTTTGCAAAGCTACATGGATAGCCGTAATTTTTAGATACACATCGACTGATAAGTCAAACAAAAATGAATAAAAAATAGAAGGATGAAGAGCATATTATTTTTTACCGAGGATACGGATTTCAAATTAAAAGAAAAAGGAAAGATTCGTCAATGGATTGCTGATGCCATCAAATCCGAAGGATTTAAACGTGTGGGCGAATTGAGCTTTATCCTTTGCTCGGATGCCTACTTACTAGAGATCAATAAGCAGTATTTAAATCACGATACCTATACTGATATCGTTACCTTTGATTCTTCCGAATATGATGACACCATCGCTGGCGATATTTTTATCAGCGTGGAACGTATTCAGGAGAATGCTGAGAAATTTAAGGTTGATGTGCGTGATGAGCTTCATCGGGTTATCATTCATGGTGTAATGCACCTGTGCGGCTATCCGGATAAAAAGCCGACAGATAAAGCCAAGATGACCGCCAAGGAAGATGAGTATCTAGGTAAAAGAAACTTTTAATATACTCCATCGTACGCTTATTAAGGCCAACAGTTCGGTGAACCGATAGGGGGTATATTTTACTCGGGGGAGAGGTCGCATAAAAAAAGCGCTTTACAATTTGTAAAGCGCTTTTTTTATGTTGTTTCTTACGACTAGAATCTTTCAAATTGAGAGAAGAAGAAGTTTCCTTCGATAGCAGCATTCTCATCTGAATCCGATCCATGGATAGCGTTTGCGTCAATAGATTTAGCATATTTGTTGCGGATTGTACCTTCAGCTGCATCAGCAGGATTAGTCGCGCCGATCAATGTACGGAAATCTTCAACAGCATTATCTTTTTCCAAGATTGCAGCAACGATAGGACCTGAAGTCATAAATTTTACCAACTCACCATAGAAAGGACGCTCTTTGTGTACTGCATAGAATGCACCAGCTGTCTCTTGAGAAAGTTGGATGTATTTCATTGCAATGATTTTAAAACCACCAGCAATGATATCGTTTAAGATTGCACCGATGTGACCGTTCGCTACTGCGTCAGGTTTGATCATCGTAAAAGTTCTGTTAGTTGCCATTATTTTAATTTTTTTGCAAAATTAGATAAATTGCTTTTCATATGCAATATCATTAGGCTTCATATAGACACAATTATTGAAAAGCCAACCGGCTGATGCAACCCTTATCGCTAAATCTTATACGCCTCGAAAATATGTTTATATTGAAATAGACGTTTCGCATGCTCCTAATCAGCCGTTTTTTCTAGATATGTAACAAGGCTTTGTATCCGGCCGTTTATAGAAAAGTAAAAAAACAATTGATCTAAGTTCAATACGAATATGTAACTTTGTGATATTATGGCATTAAATCTAACAGTAGACATCGATAAAGATTCAGGCTTTTGCTTTGGAGTGGTATACGCTATTGATATGGCGGAGGAGATCTTGGAGGAAGAGGGATATCTTTATTGTTTGGGAGATATTGTTCATAATGATGAGGAAGTTGCTCGATTGAAAGCAAAAGGCTTACGTATTATCGATCATGCCGCTCTGCCAACGTTAAGCAATGAAAAGGTATTGATCCGTGCCCACGGTGAAGCCCCAGAGACTTATCGTGTTGCTTTGGAAAATAACATAACCTTGATAGATGCCTCTTGTCCAGTGGTGCTCAAACTGCAGAACCGTATAAAAACTTCGTTCGATCAAGAGGAGAAAATTCTAATCTTTGGTAAGCATGGACATGCTGAAGTGATCGGTTTGCAGGGGCAGACAAATAATGAAGCCTTAGTTTTTCAGGATATTACGGAATTGGATCAGGTCGAATTGCCCGCCTCATTTACTCTATATAGCCAAACAACAAAAAGTGTAGATAAATTTTATGCGATCAAAGATGAACTGATCAAGCGCGGGTATGAAGTAAAGGCCAATGATACCATCTGTCGACAAGTTTCCAATCGATACGAAGATCTTGGCGCTTTTGCCAGACAATACGATAAAATCGTCTTTGTATCGGGCAAGAAATCCTCCAATGGAAAGGTGCTGTTTGAAGTTTGTCAAAACGCCAATCCCGCTAGTTATTTTATTTCTGATCCAGCAGAATTAGATGCTTCGGTCTTTGCTGAAAACGATCGAATTGGTATCTGTGGCGCTACTTCTACGCCAATGTGGTTGATGAAAGACGTAAAAGCAAGTTTAGAAGCATTATAAGCACAATTACCCGTCACAGATATTTCATAATTCCGCGGTTTAGATCCCGAGTGCATTCTTTTTTGCGTAGCTTTGTAAGCTATGAGCAATAAAGGCAAAAAAGGTATTCTTTTAGTACAATTGGGTACACCTGATAGTCCCACTACTCCAGATGTAAAAAAGTATTTAACGGAGTTCTTAATGGATCCACGCGTCATTGATATTCCTTATTTTCAACGAACCTTATTGGTAAAGGGAATCATTGCACGTACCCGTGCTCCCAAATCTGCAAAAGTATACGAAACGATCTGGGATAAAGAAACGGGATCACCTTTGATGCATTACAGTATTTTGCAACGTGATCTGCTTCAAGAAGCATTGGGGGAAGAATACCATGTCGAATTAGCGATGCGTTACCAAAACCCATCGATTGAGGCTGCATTGAAAAATATGGAAGGTCTATTTTTGGAGTCCATTCGCGTAATCCCTTTATTTCCACAGTACGCTTCAGCAACATCGGGCTCGGTTATTGATCGTGTCATGGAGCTAATCCGCAAATGGAATTATCTACCGGAAATCAGTTTCGTAAGCAATTTCTGTACTGACGATTTGATGGCAGAAACTTATGCAGATCATGCCCGCAGGCACGATTTGGAAAGCTTTGACCATTTTGTCTTTAGCTATCATGGCCTTCCTGTGCGGCAGCTCGGTAAAGTGGATCCGACAGGTCAACTTAAATGTCCCGAAGCAGGCTGTGATTCCTGTAAAACGACAGCCAATTCATACTGCTATCTCTCGCAATGTTATGCAACTACACGGACGATAGCTGCAAAGCTTGGTTTAAAAAAAGAACAATATTCGCTTTGCTTTCAATCCCGGTTAGGTAAAGAGCCCTGGATACAGCCGTATACCTCGGATTTGTTGCACGACCTTGCCGCGAAAGGTTATAAGAAGTTATTAATTTTCAGTCCTGCTTTTGTAGCGGATTGTATCGAGACCATTGATGAAATTGGCGTGGAATATGCTAATGAATTTAAGCACTTAGGTGGAGAAGAGGTTTGTTTGGTAGAAAGTCTTAATGATGATCCCAAATGGATCGAGTCTTTAAAACAATTGGCACTCAATGCCAAAAACTAAAATAGGTAAATGATGTTGTTCGTAAACGCGTGTGTATTACTCATATTGGATTTTTATATTTTCTTTGCCCTTCGCGCAACGAAGATCAAATTTCCCAAAACAAAAGTATTTTCCATCCTCTGGTGGTCTTATTCTGTTTTACTGCTATTGGGAGTTTTTATCTCAGCACAATATAGTATTCCTTTAATCGTACGGTCGGTTATTTTAGTCGCCTTTTTTCTGACTGCCGCATCAAAGATATTTTTCTTTTTGATTTTGTTGATTGATGATATCCGACGCGGTGGTGTGTGGTTAAAACGGCTGTTTACAAAAAAAAGATCTATTGAGGATTTAGTTGAAGATGCCGGAGACCCTTTACCGGAGAATCCGGTGAAAGGGATTAGCCGATCCGAGTTTTTGACCAAAGCTGGTATTCTAGTTGGTGCCTCACCCTTGATACCATTGAGCTGGGGTATTATTTCAGGAGCCTATGACTATCGTGTAAGGAGAGTGCCCTTGTATTTGCCAAATTTGCCTAAAGCATTCCATGGAATGACCATCGCGCAGATTTCAGATGTGCACTCGGGATCTTTCTACAATAAAAAGGCTGTCAACGGTGGTATTGATATGCTTTTAAAGGAAAAAGCTGATGTGACTTTTTTTACCGGTGATATTGTGAATGCCCAAGCTTCTGAAATGCGCGGCTATCAAGATATTTTTGCTCGTGTGAAATCTGATTTAGGTGTGTTTTCTACATTAGGTAACCACGACTATGGTGACTATTATTATGGTAAAGAAGATTCTCCTGCAAAACGCAAGAACCTCAAGGATGTGATCGATGTTCATAAAATCATGGGCTGGGATCTGTTAATGGATGAAAATCGTAAGATTAAGGTTGACGGTGAAGAGCTTTGTATTGTCGGGGTTCAGAATTGGGGGACAGGCCGTTTTCCGAAACATGGTGATATCAAGAAAGCGTTAATGGGTACCGAAGAGCAACCTGTTAAGTTGCTGTTATCTCACGACCCCTCGCATTGGCGGGCTCAGGTATTGGATACCGACGTGGATGTGATGTTTGCCGGACATACCCACGGTATGCAATTTGGCGTAAGGTCCGAGATGTTGCAATGGAGTCCAGTACAATATATCTATAAGGAATGGGCAGGGCTATATCGTGAACAACAGAACAAACGATTATATGTGAATGTCGGCTATGGTTTTTTGGGTTATCCAGGACGCGTTGGAATTCTGCCTGAAATTACCATATTCGAATTGCTAAAAGCGCATGACCCAAAGTTTAAAGCCTAAAAAATCTCCTTTGACTTTTGAGTTAATATAGCTATAATTGTGTATTCTGTACACCAGTTATACATAACATGCAATCAACTTTAAACTTTGGGGACTCTCCCCACACACGTGTTAATATTCTTACCGGGGAAAAGGTACTTGTGTCTCCGCATCGTAGTAAAAGACCATGGCAAGGGCAAGTGGAGGATCTCCCCGGGGATAATAGACCCGAATATGATCCACAATGCTATTTGTGTCCGACAAATAAACGAGCAGATGGTGATGTCAATCCAGATTATAAAGAAAGTTTTGTCTTCGTGAACGATTTCTCGGCTTTATTAAAAGATACAAGCCAACAGGAATTTAATGAGGATGAATTATTTGTCGCAGAGACCGAAAGAGGGATCTGTAAGGTAATTGCATTCACACCACGCCACGATCTTACACTACCCGAAATGGATCAGGCCGCAATCAAATCGGTGGTTGATCTTTGGCAAAAGGAATTTGTCGAACTCTCCAAGGTTGACTGGATTAAATACATTCAAATTTTCGAAAATAAAGGCGCGATTATGGGCTGTAGTAACCCACATCCCCACGGACAGATCTGGTCACAAAATCATTTGCCAGTAGAAATCCAAAAAGAATGCGTTCAGCAACAGCAATATTTCAACAAATATCAACGTACAATCCTGTCAGACTATGTTAAAGCGGAGTTGAGAAAAGAGGAACGCATTATTGACGAAAATGATTCTTTTGTTTCTCTAGTCCCTTTTTGGGCTGCCTGGCCTTACGAAACGATGATTGTCAGCAAACGATCTATCCAAAACATTGCCGGGTTTGACGAGAAGGAGAAGACGGATTTTGCCGCTATCCTCAAGTTATTGACGACGCGATATGACAATCTCTTCAAAACATCCTTTCCCTATTCTGCAGGAATGCATCAGGCCCCGGTAAATGATGGTGATCATCCAGAGTGGCATTGGCATATGCACTTCTATCCACCATTGTTACGTTCTGCTACCGTTAAAAAGTTTATGGTAGGTTATGAGATGCTAGCAAATCCACAACGTGATATCACACCGGAAGTTGCCGCAGAACAGTTGCGAAATTGTTCGACAGTACATTATAAAGCTAAATAAGATGATAACAAAAGATACAATTGTAAACAAATTTAAAGAACTCTACCAGGAGGAACCTCTTGTCGTTACTTCCCCCGGACGGATTAATATTATTGGAGAACATACGGATTATAACGATGGATTTGTATTGCCTGCTGCAATTGACAAGGCAATATACGTTGCTGTAAGTAAGCGATCGGATGATAACATTGTGCTTTATGCGGAAGATTATAAAGAACATCATGAGGTAAAACTAGCGGATATTGCAATCTCAGAAAAACATTGGCCAAACTATATTCTCGGTGTAGTTGATCAGTATCAGAAACGTGGGGCAACGCTAGGTGGATTCAACCTGTATATCGATGGCGATGTACCATTGGGGGCCGGATTATCGTCTTCAGCGGCCGTTGAGTGTGCCGTTACCTTGGCGCTCAGCGAACTGTTCGATTTACAGGTCGAACGACTTGATATTCCACAGATTGCACAAAAGGCCGAACATACCTATGCTGGTGTGATGTGCGGTATTATGGATCAGTTTGCTTCAGCCTTTGGTAAAGAGAAAAATGTCATCAAACTGGATTGCCGTACTTTGGGTTTCGAGTATGTGCCACTTGATCTTAAGGGTTATGAAGTTGTGTTATTGAATACAAACGTAAAACACTCATTAGCTTCTACAGCTTACAATACACGTCGTGAACAATGCGAACAGGCGTCTGCATGGGTACAGGAAAAATACCCGGAAGTCAAGAACCTACGTGATGTAACAGTGGCGATGCTGGATGAGTTGGTAAAGGACAAAGATGCCGATATTTATGCGAAAGCTAGTTTTGTGGTCCGTGAGAATGAACGTGTAGAGAAATCTTGTGATGCACTACGTTCAGGAGATGTTGTTCAGCTTGGACAGTATATTTTTCAGAGCCACGAGGGATTAAGTAAAGTGTATGAAGTCAGTTGTCCGGAACTGGATTATTTAGTGGATTATGTCAAGCAATTTCCTGAGGTGATCGGTGCCCGAATGATGGGCGGCGGTTTCGGTGGCTGTACGATCAATATCGTCAAAGAAGGTGTATTACCTTCAATTTTACCAACACTCGAAAAAGAATACAAACAGAAATTTGATAAAGAACTTTCGGTTATTCAGGTCAGGATTGCCGATGGTACCCGCGTACTTTGATAAAAAAGTAGGTACAGTAAGGGGAATAGCATGTTCATGCTATTCCCCTTATTTTTTTCTTTTTTGATAACGACTTACTACACAAGTCCTAGTTAAGCTGGTCTAATGCCTGTTTTAAGTCGGCGATTAGATCATCGGCATGTTCGATTCCAACAGAGATGCGCAACATGCCTAGCGTGATTCCGGAAGCTTCTTTCTGTTCCTTCGTATGATGACCGCCCCACATACTCGCGGGGTGTACAATAAGCGATTCGACCCCTCCCAAACTGGCCGCGTTGATAAATATATGCAGCCCATTGATGAGTTTCTGTGCATTTAAAAATGCCTCTTCTTCATCTTTACCGTTGACATCGATGCAAAGCATACCGGAGAAACCGTTCATTTGTTGGGCCGCGAGCTCATGTTGTGGGTGATTGGGTAATCCAGGATAACTGACTTTTTTTATTTTTGGATGTTGATCCAGAAATTCGGCTAGCTTCAGCGCATTTGTATTGATCTGTTTGACGCGTAGACTTAATGTTTTCAATCCCCGTAATAGTAACCAGGAATCAAGCGGTGCAAGTGATGCTCCCAAAGCGACGGATCGTTTCCATACGCTGGCGATATAGTGCTGCGTACCGCAGACGATACCCGCGGTGAGGTCGCTGTGTCCGCCCAAATATTTCGTGGCGCTGTGGACAACGACGTCTATTCCAAAATCTGTCGGTGTTTGGTTGATAGGGGAGGCAAATGTATTATCGACCATACTCTGGATTCCATGTTTTCTGGCAAGCTCTCCGAGTGCTTTTAAATCGCTAATGTTGAGGTTTGGATTCGATGGAGTCTCTATATAAATCAGTTTGGTATTTGTTTGAATAGCCTTTTCAAAAGCTGAAACATCTGTTTGATCCACAGCCGTAACCGTGATGCCATAATCTGTTAGGAACTCTTTAAAGAAAATAGCTGTTCCGGAATAATGTGCATGTTGGGCGACAATATGATCGCCCGATTTAACGATGGCCAATATGGCTGTACTGATCGCTGCCATACCTGTTGCAAATACAAGTGCATCCTCCGTTTTTTCCAATTTTGCTAGGATGGACGCTACTTGGCTATTCGTTGGGTTGCCATGGCGATGATAAAAATAAGGGTGTTTCGGTTCGGTAGCAGCCTTGATGTATTCCGTTGGGTCAGGATCTGCAATGTATGTGGATGTCTGATAGATTGGAGTAGTTACTGCAGATGTCTGGTTGAATTGCTGTCCTTCATGGACGAGTATCGTTTCGGTATTGGTAGCCATACTAATAATATTGATTGATGCTTGTATCGCCTTAAGAATCCATAACTCGATCTTGTCGAATCTGTGATCGTAAGGAACCCTTAGCTCGTTTGAAAGCACTGTTGGTGCTAACAGCTCGAAGAAGGTTTGTCTTGTATATCAAATATAAATAAAATCTACTCAATATGTAGATTTTATTTATATCGGATGCATCAATATATCTTACAACATTTCTCTCAGCAGGCTCAATGCATACCCAATGGTATTCACATTGTTTAATGCTAAACGAAGCTGGCCTTTGACTTCTTTGAGGTTGCTGATCTCCGGATGGCTTTGTACAAAGGACAGTACTCGGCCGAATTGATCAGATTCAAAGTAGCTCGACTTGGGGTTATTGACAAAATAACCTTTCAGTGTATGCTTTTTATAGGCTATTTTTTCGAATCCGATCGTTTTGCCAAACCACTGTAAACGGAGTGTATTGAATAATTCAAAGACTTCTCGTGGGATAGGGCCAAAGCGATCTTCAAGTTCTTTTTCAAACGCTGCCAATTGCTGCTCGTTTTCCAATTTAGAGAGTTCCGTATACAGATTATATCGTTCAGTGATATTGGTTACATATTCATCCGGGATCAATACCTCGAGGTCGGTGTCAATCTGTGTAAAGGACACATATTTTCGTTCTTTCTCATCAGCGAATACTGCTGAAAACTCATCCTCTTTCAGTTCCTGAATAGCTTCGTCCAAGATTTTATGATACATCTCGAAACCGATCTCGGCAATAAATCCGGACTGTTCGCCACCTAATAGGTTTCCCGAGCCACGTATATCCAAATCGCGCATGGCAACATTAAATCCAGAGCCGAGTTCAGAGAATTCTTCTATCGCAGAAAGTCGTTTATAGGCTTCCGACGTTAAAGTCGACAATGGTGGACTCAGTAGATAACAGAAGGCCTTTTTATTAGAGCGACCGACCCGACCCCGCATTTGGTGCAGGTCACTCAGTCCGAACATATGTGCATGATTAATAATAATCGTATTCGCGTTTGGAATATCAAGACCCGCTTCAAT
The DNA here is from genome assembly GCF_002196555.1 of Sphingobacterium sp. G1-14. Taxonomy (NCBI): domain Bacteria; kingdom Pseudomonadati; phylum Bacteroidota; class Sphingobacteriia; order Sphingobacteriales; family Sphingobacteriaceae; genus Sphingobacterium; species Sphingobacterium sp. G1-14. Next base: position 6,041,747 of record NZ_CP021381.1, on the reverse strand, counting down.
AATTGTTGTTGCGATTAAGACATCGAAATCGTGATTGATAAACTTAAGCATCACATCCTCGAGCTCATCACCCTCCAATTGGCCATGTGCAACACCGACCCGTGCTCCTGGAACCAGCTTGCGAATCAAATTGCCCAGCTGCGGAAGATCTGCGACCCGATTATGGATAAAGAATACCTGTCCACCACGATCAAGTTCGTAACTGACGGCCTCTCCGATCAGTGTTTCATTGAAAACGTGGAGTTCGGTCTGTACAGGCTGCCGGTTGGGTGGTGGGGTCGAGATGATACTCAGATCGCGGGCGCCCATCAATGAAAAGTGCAATGTTCTTGGAATTGGCGTTGCTGTCAATGTCAGTGAGTCTACATTCGCACGCATGACCTTCAATTTTTCCTTTACTGCAACCCCAAACTTTTGTTCCTCATCGATAATCATTAGACCAAGATCTTTGAACTTGACATCTTTGCTAACAAGGCGATGGGTGCCAATGATAATGTCTATTTTTCCTTCAGCGAGCCTGGCTAAGGTATCTTTGATCTGTTTGCTCGTTTTGAAACGATTAATATAGTCGATCGTGCATGGAAGGCCCTTTAGGCGCTCCGAAAATGTCCGGTAGTGCTGTAATGCAAGAATGGTCGTCGGTACCAGGACAGCAACTTGTTTACTGTCTGCTACAGCTTTGAAGGCTGCACGGATGGCAACCTCCGTTTTTCCGAAGCCAACATCCCCACAGATCAATCGGTCCATCGGATGCGGCGATTCCATATCCTTTTTTACATCGGCAGTAGCCTTTTCCTGATCGGGTGTATCCTCATAGATAAAGGAGGCCTCCAGTTCATTCTGTAAGTAGCTATCCGGTGAGAACGCATTTCCATGCTGGGCCTTTCGTTTGGCATAAAGCATGATCAGGTCGCGCGCAATATCCTTAACTTTTTTCTTGGTCGTCTTTTTGAGTTTGTCCCAAGCATCGGTACCCAGTTTATTCATTTTGGGAACAGTACCCTCTTTTCCGGAATATTTGGAGATACGGTTTAAGGAGTTGATGTTTACATACAAAAGGTCGTTGTCTGCATAGATCAGGCGGATCATTTCCTGAGATTTACCGTTGACGTCCACTTTTTCCAACCCTCCATAGCGACCAACACCGTGGTCAATATGGGTAATGAAGTCACCAGGTTTAAGATCCCGTAGATCTTTGAGCGTAATTGCCTGCGAGCGCTCGTAAGCCTTCTTACGTTTATATTTATAATAGCGGTCAAATATCTGGTGATCCGTGTAACAGGCCAACTTTAAACTGTCGTCTCTAAAACCTTCGCGTAAAGCTTTATGAATTGGAATAAAGGTCGCTGATTTATCGAGATCTTCTAGAATCGTATAGATACGTTCGACCTGTTTGGTTGAATCTGAAAAGATCAGATTCTGGATCCGCTGGCCCTCATTCTCCTTGAAATTATGGATTAAGAGATTAAAATCCTTATTGAACGAAGGTTGCGGGTGGATATCGAACTTGAGTGTTACCTCAGCTTTATAAAAGAACTGTTTGCCGAATTCGATGATAGGGAACTCAAAGAATAAGGCATTGAGATTCTTCTCATCTGTAAACTCATAGGCTGGATTATGCCATTCGGGATTATCCTTTTTCTGCTTATCTGTTAGCCCCGCCCATAATTTTTCCGCTTTTTTTAACCCATCTTTTACAATATCTAACGTAAATTGAGCGTCTTTGATCCAGATCGTAGCGTCCTGATCTACATATTCCAATAAGGAAATGTGTTGGGATGTCAGGAATTTCGCTTGGACATTCGGTACAATGGTTACTTTATGGATTTTTTTGACAGACAGCTGGGACTCAATGTCAAATGTACGTATGCTTTCGATGTCATCGCCAAAGAATTCAATACGGTATGGGAGGTCATTCGAAAAAGAGAAGATATCTACAATGCCACCGCGTATCGCAAATTGCCCCGGTTCATACACAAAGTCTACACGTTCGAAATCATATTCGATCAAAAATTCGTTGATGAAATCAATACTTAGAGCGGTGTTTTCTGTTATTTCCAACGTATTTTTATCCAGATCGTTGCGATTGATCACTTTCTCAGCAATAGCCTCCGGATAAGTCACAACCATTTTCGGTAATTCCGAAGTATGGTTGAGTGAACTTAAAGTCTCCGCACGTTGTAATACATTGGCAGAGTCAGTTTGTGTAAAATCAAAAGCTTTGCGATAAGACGAAGGAAAAAAAAGAACTTGCTTATCCAACAGGCTTTCCAGATCACTTAAAAAATAAGAAGCGTCTTCATGAGTTGGTAAAATAAAGACCATTGGACGTTCCTGTAAGTTGTAAGAAGATACGGCTATGAACGCATCCGAAGATCCAATAAGCCCTTTCAGCTGAATCTTTGGGTTTTTGGATTGTATAGCCTTGGTAAGCGACTGGACAGATTCGCTTTGGCTGTATTTTTCTAATATTTCTTGAATTCCCACGAGCAAAAATTTCGAATAATTGCGAATTTAACGAAATAGTATCAAGTATTGGGTATGAAGTACTAAATTTTTTGGTAAAAAAATGGCTGAATCCCTCATTAAGAAAGGCATGACTTTGGAGAACTCAAAAGCTATAACAGATTGATCTGTGCAGGAGTTTATTTCGCGAGGTAAAAGGTGTAGGCAAAAGCGAGCAACACCAATAATGTGGCCAAGTAAATTAATTTATATTGCTCGTAAGCTGTAACATGAAAGGATCCAATTTTAACGCGGTTTTTGCTATTTCTCATGACTAATTTAGGTCGAGGTCAATCTTCTGTTCACTAATATAGCTTTTAAGTGTTGTATTACCAAAAGCATCCAGTGTATTTTGAAAATCTTCCCGGTAGTCAAACTGAAAGTCCTCATGAAGTTTACTGTATTTACCCACCGCATGCTTTATACGCCCTGTTATATATTTATGCAATTTGTGGGCGGCAGACTGATAGGAGGAGTCGAAAAGCCTGTCGTAATCAGCAATGGTTCTCTTCAGGATATAGCATCTAAATTCTACTTCACTGATTTTGTCCTTGGTGACTTTTTCGTGTTCATTCACTAAACCGCTTGCTTGTTTCACCAGCTTGCTAAGTGCAATAAAATGACTGTGTTGTGGCGTATTGCCAATTTGACTTAAACCAATATCGAACAATTGCGCCAGTTGCTTTCGTAGTTTTTCAATACGTTCCTCTAAATCGTCCGCATTTTCCAGTAATTGGAAATGCAATTGTTTGATCAGCATTTTGTCCTTGCTTATCAGGCGTACAAGGAGTTTGTCTTTTTCCTTCTGAGGTAGGTCAAGTACAGCTTTCTTTAATTCGGCATCTTGATGTAAGGACATAATCTATGTTTTAGTATAAAAAGAGTTGTTGAGCGAAAAGTCAGGCACACTGCAAGTGTGCCTGAATAAATTTCTCGTTTTATAAGCCGGAATTTAAGCAGGCAATAGCTGCCGCCCATATTTACCGCCGCTTGCTATTAATACAATATTCTGAACTTAATTGTATTGTCGATCTGTTTGAGTTGTTTCAATAGATCTTTATCATATTCACCTTGTATATCGGTTACCGCATAGCCAATATCACTTTTGGTCATTAGAAATTGGGCAACGATATTGATGTTATTTTGGGCATAGACCTTATTGATCTGCGCCATAATTCCGGGAACGTTTTGGTGGATATGCAATAATCTCGTTACCTGTTTTACTTTTGGTAAAATCAGATTTGGGAAGTTGCGACTTAAATAAGTATCACCATTGTTGATAAAATCGGCCATCCGGCGAGGTATAAACTCGGAATTTTTCTTTTTATTTTTCTTATCATCAAAAACGACAATACCTTTAGCATTGCAGATATCCTTATTGATATGCCCTCTGATATCACCCAAATATCCGATCGTTTTTAATTTGTCAGCATGTTGGAGTTGCTCATCACTGATATCGATATTGTCCCCCAATAGAAGCATCCCTACATCTTTCACATACTTTTCTTCGAAGGTATCTTTTGTGCGGATAGAAAAACCGTCTCTTTTTAAGATATGAGCCGCTATTTCTGGTACATCACCCACGATCAAACAAAGGATACGGTTTTTAGGATAGGATATTGCACGGGGCAGATCATTTACATATAAGAACTCATCAAAACTAGGTGTGATGAAGTCTGCTTTCTCAGTGACACTTTTACGTTGGATATTCTCTGTAAATGCAAAGAATTTTTCAATTAATCCCGATTCTTTCAGTTGAAAATCTGAATAACCGTCACCAATGCCAAATAGTCTTCCTTCAATATTTAACTGTTTTAATAATTGCACTTTTCCACCTTCATTTGATAATGGATTCTCTTCATCAAAACCGATGATATTACCTTCTTCATCAAATCTGAATGTATTGGCATAGATATTTTCAGTCTTGATATGATATGGTGTAACAACAGGAGTAATAAACTCCTTAAAACCTCCTGAAACAATCCATGCGGTGTCGGCGTGTTTCTTGAAAAATTCACGATTTCGGGAAAAAGAGGTTGAAACCTTTTTCTTAAGATGTGAAACAAGTTTATCCAGATGAGATTTGTTGGCATTTAAAAGTTTGACGCGACCAGCCAAAGCCTCACGGAAAGATAGTTTACCCTCCATGGCAAGATTGGTGTACCGCTCAATTTCGTGATAGATAGATTCGCGATCCGGATGGTTCTCAAGGGAGATCCGTGCAAGTTCATCAAGTGCCTCTACTTGCGTAAATGTACTATCGAAATCAATGATGTAATAGTTTTTCATCTTGTTATTTTTTTATGAAACGATCGTGAGCAATAGCGCTGAATGCAGATCTCCGATATCGGTAGGTTTCCGACGGTTTCAAGGTTTGGTTGTTTGTTATGTTATAGTTTTACTGTTTGTTATATAAATCTGCAATTTCCTTTAGCGTTTGTTCCAAAGGTCGATAACTGTGGTTTAGAAGTTCCTGGATTTTAGCGTTGGAATACTGCAATTTGGCACTTGACGCTGCCGCTGTTTCCTTTGTCAATGTCGTATCCGATTTTTTAAATACGGAAAGCATGCTGGAAACAGTAGAGGCAATTTGGAGTAAGGTTTCAGAAACTTCGATTGTCGGTTCAGGCCTATTCATTAATACACTTGCCACGCTCAGCAGATCCTTGTTGCTTATATTGAGATGATTGATGATATAGCGCTCAGCCGTGATATCATCTCTTCCCATTAATTGAATCATGATTGCAGCAACATCTTCAACGTCAACAACGCCGACACTTCCTTTCGGATAAAATCGTAGACCTTTATTGATCATCGAAAAAATAGCGCCAGAGCCTTTCTCGTTTGCCGAAGCACCTAAAATTACTGAGGGGTTGACAATAACTGCACTTAAACCTTCGGTAATGCCACGCCAGACCTCCATCTCCGCCTGATATTTTGATAACGAATAGTTCGATGTCAATGAATTGTGTTCCCAATGGTCTTTCTCGGATACCGGAAGGTTGTCTCGATTTGTCCCTAAAGCTGCGATCGAGCTGACATGAAGTAGGCGAATACCCTTTTCAAGGCAAAGATTGACCAGATTTGTCGTTCCTTCCACGTTCACTTTAAAGAGTGCCTTAGCGTCTTTCTTTTGGTAGGAAACCAATGCTGCACAATGGAATACTTTAGTAACCCCATCAAGAGCATCTTCTAATTCAAAATAATTGTTGATATCAGCGTCGATCCATTGGACCAACGAAGACGATAACAACGAGGCCGGAATAGTCGATTGAGCTCTTTTGATGGCAATGACGTCAATTCCTTGGTCTATCAACTGTCTGATTAGTGTAGACCCTAAAAAACCTGTTCCTCCAGTTATTAATATCACTTGATAAAGATACTGTTAAAAATAATGTTTTCAAAAGTTAGTTAATAAATGGATATTTGTGTGAATTGCATCCTGAAAACCTTCATGCTTTCGCGGGTATCAAACGCCATGAAAGCCAAGGTAGATTCTTTCAGTCCAATTAAAACAGTCGTTTTCAGAACAAATAGGAAATTTTACAAATTATAGCTTATGTCATCACTGTCCGTATTCTTTAGCCCGATTTCAATTACAGGTTTTGCTCCTGAGCATGGGTTCTTGAGTTCTCAACTAGGGAACATTATTCAAGCCTATGAAATAGATTTTCCGAGCTGGGAAGTGGATAAACAGCCTCAATTGGCTATTGTCGGTGTGGAGGAAGACCGTGCATCCATGAATAATAACGGAACGGATAAGGCGCCGGATGCAGTACGAAAACATCTCTATGCGCTATATCAGGGCGATTATAAGATGAATATCGTTGATTTGGGAAATATCAAAGCCGGTAATACAATTCAAGATACCTATATCGCTTTAAAATCTGTCGTAGAAGAACTGGTCAAAGAAAATATTCTTCCGATTATCATTGGTGGTGGACAGGACCTTACCTATGCACAATATTTGGGGTATCAAAACTTAGAGCGAAAGATAGAGCTGGCAATTATAGATGCTCGTTTTGACCTTGATGAGGAAAATGCTGAAAATGTAAGCCTGAATTCCCGATCTTATGTGAACCATATTATCTTGCACCAGCCGGACTATTTATTCAATTTAAATGCCATAGCCTATCAAACCTATCTCGTAAGTAAAGAGTCTATCAATATGTATGATAAACTATTTTTTAATGCAACACGAGTCGGTATGATTGCCGGTAAAATGGACCAATCAGAGCCTTTGATCCGAGCAGCGGATTTAATTAGTTTTGACATAGGAGCCATTCGGGCCTCTGAAGCACCTGGAAATGCCAATGCAATGCCCAATGGTTTATTTGGCGATGAAGCTTGTCAACTCGCCCGCTATGCCGGGATGTCGGATAAATGTTCTTCCATCGGTTTTTATGAATTCAATCCAACATTTGATCCAATGGAGCAGACGGCTATGTTGGTCTCCCAAATGATCTGGTGCTTTATTGATGGTTACTATAACCGCAAACAAGATACGCCACTGTACCCCAAATCATCTTATATCATTTATCGCACGACACTGGAAAATGAAGAGCATGAATTGGTCTTTGTGAAAAGTAAAAAATCAGACCGCTGGTGGATTCAAGTGCCTTATTTTGGATCTAAATCAGTCAATGAACGCTATTACCTCGTGCCTTGCCGTTATGAAGACTACCAATTGGCTATTTCAGGTGAAATGCCTGATCTATGGTGGAAAACACACCAAAAGTTACAATAATGTACCACTAAGTGGGGACATTGGTATTACGCCTTACCATAGAGAAGTGTGTAATACATCGTGCAAACTGATAACAGATTGGAGTTATCTGTTTTTTAGTGGTGCCGATTCATTAAGATTGAGACGTTATAGGTTTAGTTAAATGCAGTGATGGCAAAATAGACCTGCTCAGGTAAGCATACACCATCTTCAGAAAATACAAATCATGGAAATATTTTTCTTTGCGGGAATCGTATTGTTATTGGTCATTTTGATCGTATTGGTACTAAAAAAGAATACCGATACCAGTACCGGTCCTGCGTACAGTAAAGAGGTTGAAACACTAAAAATTGAGCTTGCTAGATCGCAACAGCGGGAACAAAGTTTGCTGGAAGAACGTCTTATGCTAAAAAATGAATTGGATAAGGAACGGGAGAATCTTCTGGTCGCAGAGCGGTCTTTAGAGAGTACACGTTCTTTTTATGAGGCGCAGCTCGATAAATTTCAGGAACAGAAGAATGAAATCGCAGAGATTAAACGACAATTCAACAATGAGTTTCAGGTTATTGCCAATAAAATATTGGAAGAGAAGACACAAAAGTTTACAGAGACCAATCATCGTTCCCTGGGCTTGATCTTGGATCCATTGAAGGAAAAAATCAAATTGTTTGAAGAGAAAGTCGATAAAAATTACAATCAAGAGGCCGCGGAAAGAAATTCTTTAAAGGGAGTTGTCCTTCAGCTGGTCGAACAGAGTCTTAAAATTAAAGACGAAGCCAATAGCTTAACCAAGGCATTAAAAGGGGATACCAAAAAGCAGGGCAATTGGGGCGAGGTAATTTTAGAGCGGGTTTTAGAGCGTTCGGGACTTATGCGCGATCGCGAATTTAGATTACAGGTCTCTCTGATGGATGCCGAAGGAAGAAGAATGCAACCCGACGCGATTATCGACCTTCCTGAAGATAAACATCTGATTGTAGATTCAAAAGTTTCGCTGATTGCCTACGAACGTTGGGTCAATGCTGAGACGGATGAGGACCGCGCAATTTTCGCAAAACAACATGTACAGTCTGTGGAAAATCACGTGAAAGAACTTTCCGCAAAAAACTATCACGAGTTATATGGTATAGAATCGCCAGAATTTGTATTGCTGTTTATGCCGATCGAATCTGCATTGAGTATGTCCGTCGCTGAAAAACCGGATCTATTCAGCGATGCTTGGGATCGTAAGGTTGTCATCGTTAGCCCTTCGACATTGTTGGCGACATTGCGTACTATCGCTAGTATCTGGAAGCAGGAACGTCAGACCAGGAATGTAATTGAAATAGCGAAAGAAGCGGGGAGCCTTTACGATAAGTTTGTGAGCTTTCTGAACGATATGGAACAGGTGCAAAATCAGTTGGAGCGCGCATTAAAAAGCCATGAAGATGCAACTAAAAAGCTCTCTACAGGCGCTGGGAACGTGATCGGAAAAGTGGAGAAATTAAAACGTTTAGGAGCCAAAGCAAATAAACAGATCGATTCCAAATTTTTAGATGCGGAAGATTAACAAAAACGGGCTTGCCGAAAGGTAAGCCCGTTTATAATTTTTAACCGTGCAAAGCAAAGCCTGTTCTACTAACTTATGCTAGAGGTTCTACTAAAGCTCTTTCATCCGTTTATTGATGGAAACATCCACATACGTATCCTTTAAACGATCTACAGCCTCTTTTTGAACAGTGACATTGCTGTCTGATTCGTAATCATGAATAGTCCTTTGGTTTTGGACTTCGTTGTCATAAGGATCCTTTCCTGCCAAGAGCTTGACGATTACCGGAAGACATTCGAGGAAGACAAAAAGCAGCGCAATAAAAAACACAGCATTTGCATTGGATTCGTTGACCTTTCCATTGGCATCGTACCTTAGATTGCCCAGCGCAGAGTTGCGGTCTGCAAAACCAGCGACATTGACAGCGCTGTCCAAAGAAGCGTTGGATAAGACTTTTTGGTCCAATATCCCTTCAAATTTCTGTTTCTGACGTATTGCGTTTTGTTGGGTCGTTATCTTGTTCCGTAAAGTGTCCAAATAGCCCTCTTTTTTCTTCAGCTCTTCTTCTTTCATTTTGGCATAAGGGCCATAGCCCATGACACCGGATGTTTCAGTTGTTTTGTTACCGAATATCTCGTAATTCAATTTTGTACGGTCATTTTTAATACTGGCTTCTAATGAATCACGTTCGACCGTAATCGCTTTTAAAAGCGAAACTTCATTGGCATATTTCTTATTGAACGTACTGTTGAGCGTGTCGATTTTAGCGCGTTGATCTGCGAGAAAACGTACACGGAGGTTTTCTCGAATCTCTTTATCGAAGATTTTTAACTCCAACGGCCTAGAGATAACCAAACCAATCAAAATTGCCAATAAAATTCGAGGAAGAGCCTGCATAAGCTGCATAAGGCCGCTTTTTGATTTATTTATACTGAGTACAATATAGCGATCCATATTGAATATCGCTAAACCCCAAATGATGCCAAATACAATGGCCAAAAGCCAGTCAAATGCCCCTCCACTAAATACGAAATACATGGCATAGCCACCCGAAAGGCTGGCAAACAATCCCGTAAAAAAAATAGTAGCACCTATGGCTGTGTACTTACTATGCTCTTCCGGATATTTTTCAAGAGTTTCTTGATGTACCCCCGCACATCTCCAAAAGAAACGGTTAATATCGCTCATTAAAATATTTTTACTCAAATTGACAGATTATTTTTAACAAGGTTTATGAATAAGTTTTTGTTTTACAATACGATGACGGTTTTTATGTTCTTCTGCAACCCCTCTCTAACAAGGCCGACCATTTGCCTAATTTTATTATCTTTGAAAAAAAATCAGGAATAATCAGATAATATGAAGAAAAGACAACTTTTGCCATTTTTTGCGATAGTGGCAACTGCATTTGTTGGTTGTGAGGAAAAAAAAGTGATGACAGATAATCCTCTTTTATTGGCTTACGAAACCCCATTTAATGTACCGCCTTTTGACAAGATCAAAACAGAGCATTTTAGGCCAGCTTTTGATGAAGCGATAAAAGTACACAATTTGGAAATTGACACGATAGTCAACAATTCGGATAAAGCAACATTTCAAAATACGATAGTCGCCCTGGAAAATGCAGGTGGATTATTGAATAATGTATCTACTGTATTTTATAATCTAAATAGTGCCAATACAAATGACAGTATTCAGGCGATAGCAAAAGATTTGGCTCCCATCTTATCGAGTCATTCTGATGAAATTTCGATGAATACCAAACTATTTGACCGTATCAAAACAGTTTGGAGCAGTCGAAATACACTTGGATTAGACGAACAGGACAATAAACTGTTGGAGGAAACCTATAAGAGTTTTGTACGTTCCGGAGCGAATTTAAAGGATGCTGATAAGGAAAAAATGAAAAAAATTAATGCTGAGCTTTCAACATTAACAACACGATTCGGACAAAATTTGCTTGCTGAAACCAATGCTTATACACTGGTCGTTGATTCTGCTAGCCAATTGGAAGGCTTGCCTGAATCGTTGAAAACGGCAGCAGCTGAAGAAGCCATAGCAAAAGGAAAGAAGGATAAGTGGGTGTTTACTTTACAGAATCCTTCCATTATGCCCTTTCTTCAATATGCAAAAAATCGTGAACTGAGAAAGCAACTTTGGGAGGCTTATCAGCTACGCGGTAATCAAGATAACACCAACGATAACAAGGCGATCATTCAAAAAATTGTAAACCTACGCCTTCAAAAAGCAAAATTATTGGGTTATTCTTCACATGCGGCCTATGTACTAGAGGAATCAATGGCGAAGAATCCGACCAATGTCTATGCACTGTTAAATAAACTTTGGACTCCAGCACTCGCTAAAGCAAAGGGTGAAGAAGCAGATATAGCAAAGGAAATAAAGGCTGAAGGAGGTAATTTTGCTGTGGCCCCTTACGATTGGAGATATTATACAGAAATTATTCGCAAAAAACGTTTCGCATTGAATGAGGACGAAATTAAACCTTATTTGAGTCTTCCTGCAGTTCGTGAAGGTGCGTTTGCTGTAGCCAATAAATTATATGGTTTGACGTTCGTAGCCTTAAACAATGTACCAACTTACCATAAAGATGTGGAAGTGTATGAAGTTAAAGACAAAGACGGTTCACATTTAGGTCTGCTATATGCCGATTTCTTCCCACGTGAGTCAAAACGAGGGGGAGCCTGGATGACTTCTTACCGTAACCAGTCGACAAAAGATGGCAAACGTGTTGCACCAGTAATTTCCATCGTATGCAATTTCACAAAACCAGTGGGAAAAAATCCTGCCTTGTTGACATTTGATGAAGCGACTACTTTGTTCCATGAGTTTGGACATGCTCTGCATGGTCTTCTTTCCAATGTGAGATACCGCTCTATGGCCGGAACTTCTGTACCACGTGACTTTGTTGAACTACCTTCACAAGTGATGGAAAATTGGGCAGCAGATCCAGAGGTGTTAAGAACATATGCTAAGCATTATAAGACCAAAGAAGCAATGCCAGATTCATTGATTCAAAAAATGGAAAAGGCCGGTACCTTTGATCAAGGATTTGCAACGGTTGAATACCTTTCTGCCGCGTTGTTAGACATGGATTATCATGCTACCACAAAAGAAATTTCAAAAGACATTAAAGGCTTTGAAAAAACAGCAATGAAAAAGATAGGTATTATTGATGCTATTATTCCGCGCTATAGAAGTACATATTTTCAACATATCTTCGCTGGTGGATATTCTGCAGGTTATTATGCCTATATCTGGTCTGAAGTATTGGATTCAGATGCCTTTGCAGCTTTCAAGGAAAAATCATTGTATGATCAAGTGACAGCGGATTCTTTCCGTAAAAATATCCTTGAAAAAGGAGGTACTGATGATCCTGCTAAAATGTACCGTACATTTAGAGGTGCAGATCCAGATCCAAAATATCTATTGAAAAAGAGAGGTTTGAACTAATGCTCTCTAATTAAAAAAAGGCGATATAGAAATATATCGCCTTTTTTTTGTTCAGGTACTTGTTATTCTAAAAACTATTCTTACATTTGAATATTATTTATAATGAGTCTAAATAAATGTAGATAGTATGTGTGACACAAAAATTCTAAGCCAAAGAGGAGATACCCATATTAGTGTTTGCCATAAGTGTCAAACATATTATATCTGGCAACAAAGTTTTGTACTGACATTTACGAGGAATAAATTCTTCGATTTCTTGAATATTACGAAAAGTAATGGTGATGAGCTCTTTTTTAGCACATTCCCAGATGGTGAATTTCGGTTGATTATGAAAACACCTTATCCAGATATCGTATTTTCATTTGATGAAGAACAATGGCAGAATTTCAGGGATGCACTCCAAGAATCTTATTACATGAATGAGTTTTATGGAATGCTGAATAATTAAGATAAAAAGTCCTGTTGCATCGCTTGTGTTTCATCTCTCTTTCCTTACGCGTTGACAACAGGCACAAACAAAACCCTCAGTTATAGTCGCATACACTTATGCGACTATATGCTGAGGGTTCTTTTTAGCTATATATTGATTACTCGCCTATCGCGTAATATTTAAAATCAAGGTCTTCAAGTTCCTTACGGTTCAATAGTTTACGGCCATCGAACACAAATGCAGGTTTTTTCATATGCTCCTTAATTTTGGCCCAATCATAATGCTTAAATTCATCCCATTCAGTCAATACTGCAATTGCATGTGCATCATTGCAAGCCTCATAGGCGGTATTGACAACCTTTACCAAAGCTCGGTTTTCTTCCGAAGAGCGCGTATTCAGATAATCTAGGTCGGCATAGATGCGTTCAGCAGACACTTTGGGGTCATAGACCGTGATTTCAGCTTGTTCACTCAATAGATAATCTGCAACATAAATCGCTGCAGATTCACGCGTATCATTGGTGTCTTTTTTGAATGCCCAGCCTAAGAATGCAATCTTTTTGCCCGATACAGTATTATACAATGTTTGGATAATGTTATCTGCAAATCGCTGTTTTTGATAATCATTCATCAAAATCACTTGATCCCAATACCATTTCGTAGTGGAGATACAAAAGATTTATTCTAATTTTACATTAAAAAAGAAACGGTTTGATAAAGCAGGAAGTTATTGATAAAGTACTGGAAACAGCACGGATAGAAGAGGTGGTGGGGGACTTCGTTGATTTAAAGAAACGGGGAACTTCTCTGATTGGAAATTGTCCTTTTCACCATGAAAAGACGCCCTCCTTCCACGTTTCAGTTGCAAAGGGTATCTATAAGTGTTTTGGTTGTGGTGTTGGTGGAGATTCCCTTAAATTCGTCATGGAACTGGAAAAGTTCTCTTACCCGGAAGCGATCCGTTATTTAGCCGATAAATATTCGATTCAAATTGAAGAAATCGAGCGTTCTCCGGCCCAGCTTGCTGCGCAGGATAAACGGGAAAGTCTATATGTCCTAAGTGCTTGGGCCAGTAAATTCTTTGCCGAACAACTCTGGAAAACTGAAATGGGTCAGGTCATCGGACTCAACTATTTCAAGGAGCGTGGCTACCGGGAGGATATCATCAAAAAATTTGAATTGGGCTATTCGCCTGAAGAATGGACTGCATTGGTCGATAAAGCACAGGTAGCTGGTTTTCACCCAGATTATTTGGCTGCAAGTGGTTTGGCTATTGAACGTGATGATAAATCTTTATATGATCGTTTCCGTGGCCGGGTCATGTTTCCGATTCATAACCTGACAGGGCGTGTAATTGGCTTTGGCGGTCGGACACTAAAGACGGATAAAAAGGTCGCCAAATATGTAAACTCTCCCGAAAGCGAAATCTACCATAAATCCGATGTGCTGTATGGATTGAATTTTGCCAAAAAAGCAATTATGGAAGAGGATAATTGCTACTTGGTAGAGGGCTATGCCGATGTTCTTTCGGTACATCAAGCTGGAGTCGAAAATGTTGTTTCCTCCTCGGGAACGTCTTTGACAACAGGTCAGATCAAGCTTATTTCCAGATTTACAAAGAATGTGACCATACTTTATGATGGGGATGAAGCAGGGATCAAAGCCTCCCTACGCGGTACAGATATGCTGCTCGAAGAAGGCTTAAACGTTAAAGTGCTGCTTTTTCCCGACGGTAATGACCCCGACTCTTATGTTCAAAAGTTTGGTGCCACGGCTTTTAAAGATTATGTCAAATCCAATCAGCAGGACTTTATTTTCTACAAAACGAATATTCTGCTTCGCGATGCCAATAACGATCCAATAAAAAGGGCTTCGGTAATCCGTGATGTCGTCGAGAGTATTGCATTGATTCCCGATGAAATTAAGGTTTCTGTTTTTATCCGGGAATGTAGCAGCCTTTTGGATATCGAAGAGCGTATTTTATTGGCAGAACTCAACAAGATTAGGCTCAATAGAGCAAAGAAGGCAGATAAGGATGCCGCTCGTAAACCGCAGAGCCCGCCGCCTAATGCAGGGATGCCACCTTTTGGGATGGATGGTCCACCTCCGGATTTCTTCATGACAGATGATGAAAGAGGGGGAGTAGCTCCTATGGAGAATGTCGAACAACCGGTACAACTGACTTCGGAAATTCTTCAGGAACGAGAGATTGTCCGTATTCTAATCAACTATGGGGATTATCTGGCAACCTGGGAAGGTGATGGGGATATTCCCGTTGCAGGACTGCTACTGGGAAATATCAGCGACATCGAATTTAAGGATAAAGCTGCGGCCTATATTTTAAAAGTCTATAGAGATGCTGCAGAAAATTACGAAATTCCAGATGCCAAGCAGTTTTATTCGAATTCGGATACAACAATATCCGATTTGGCGATTAATAGTGTTGCCAGCAAATATTCGCTCAGCGAAAATTGGAATGACGATAAGCGTAAAATTTATGTAACGCAGGAATATGAGCATTTAAAACAACTTGTTGTTACAGCGATCTATCGGATCAAGAAGCGTAAGATTGAGGCAGAAATGCATCATATTCGTGAAGAAATGAAACATGAACAAGATGTGGCAAACCTAGAAGTCCTTATTTTTAAATATCAGAAACTTAAAGAAGCCGAACGGCTCTTGGGAGGCTTTCTGGGAAATACGATTGTTAAGTAATACTTGATATGGCCAAGCATCTTGAAACGGGCGAATGGGGTGAGCAAATGGCCATGGAATACCTCGTGGAGCAAGGCTATAAAATAGTGTTAAGAAATTGGCGATTTAAGAATTTAGAAGTAGATTTGATTGTCGTGGACAGGGATACCTTGGTATTCGTTGAAGTAAAAACACGGTCGGGAACGGATTTCGGCGAACCCTACGAATTTGTAGATCGCAAAAAACAGCGATTGCTAATTCGTGCAGCACAGGCTTATATCCTTAAAACAGGTTATGTCGGTGAAGTCAGATTTGATGTTGTCGCAATAACAAGATCCCCCAAAACAGTACTCACCCATATCAAAGATGCATTTTGGGATAGCTAAGGATACGTACTTATAAATAATTATACATAGATGAGAAAAATCACTTATTTTATGGCAATTGCAGCGCTAGCTTTTGCTTCTTGTAAGTCAAAAAAATCAAGTTTGGAATTTGCATCCCCTGGAGCAAATCAAGCTGTTTTAAAAGGTGCTCAAGTCCAGTTGAAATTGAAATTTGAATCAGTATCAATGGACTCTGTGGCTTATTTTGTCGATGATAAACATGTGGGTTCATCAACTGATACTACGGCAATTACAGTAGATACCAAAGACATGGCCTATGGCACACGCAATATTTCCGCCTTGGTATACAATGCTGGAAAACCCGATTCTGTTTCAAGTACATTTTATGTTGTACCTGAAAATGCGAAGAACTATGGTTTTGAGGTTGTCAACAAATACCCGCACGATACGACTGCTTTTACACAAGGGCTACAGTTTGCTGATGGCATTCTCTACGAATCTAATGGCCGTTATGGTGAGTCAAACTTGAGAAAGGTCGACCTAAAAACAGGTAAAGTACTCAAGGAAATCAAATTTGATGAAAAGACTTTTGCCGAAGGAATGACATTGGTAGGTAATAAGTTATTTATGTTAACGTGGCAACAGGGAGAAGGATATGTCTTTGATAAAAACTCGTTTGTAAAGGAAAGTTCCTTTAAATATGAAAATAGCAAAGAGGGGTGGGGCTTGACCTACGACGGGCAGCATTTGATAAAGTCTGATGGATCCAATAAATTGTTCTTTTTAGATGCAACGACCGGTAAGGAGCTAAACGCTATCGGAGTTTACGATGAAGCTGGACCAGTGGATGAACTTAATGAACTGGAATATATAGACGGCAAAGTCTACGCAAATGTCTATCAAAAAGATGTTATTGTTATAATCAATCCGCAAACAGGAGCGGTAGAAGGACGGATTAATCTTGTGGGTATCTATGAGCATACTTCCGCTTATGACAATGAATTGAATGGAATTGCTTACGACCAAGCTGGAAAGCGTCTCTTTATAACAGGGAAGTTATGGAATACATTATTCGAGATCAAGACAGTTGAAAAATAAATGAACTTCAGATCTTGATCCTCCTTTGTGAGGCAGACAGTATTGCACATTCGAATAAAATGGAAACCTTGTCAGAATTATCTGACAAGGTTTTTTATTGCGCCCCATTCTTCTTTGAAGTATGGATGTTATCGTATGAGGTTTTCAATTCCATCTTTTTTATAAATGCGGCCCGGGGCTGAGACAGATCGGTTTTAAAACTGTATCGGAAGCTTTTAAAACTGCATGGAGAGAAACATTATGACGAGCAGATCTCTCGTCAGGTGCGCCTCAATTAATGAAAAACAAGAGAGTTGCCCTATATTAGTAAATAGTAGCTGGATGTATCTATTATTGATGACTTATTTCGCTATAGCGGACAGCCATAAAAGGGAGCTAGAAATCTTTTTTAACCAATAGAAACAAAATATTTGAAGCAAAAAAAAGGAATGAAGTTTGAAACTCCATTCCTTTCTTTATATTGATTTTATTTCGATTAATAAATCGGAGTAAACATCCAAGTATCGTCAAAACGAGATGAACCATTAAGTCCAGTAGTGATGTAACCGTTATTTCCTACAGCGAAACCAACAGCATCTTGGCGTGCTGAACCAGCAAAAGCGCCGTTGTCATTTGTCCAGTAGTCACCAGAAATATTATATTTCCATGTGCTGTTGATTACGGCATTTTTGTAACCGCCAACAACGAATGGAGTACCATTGATTGCGAAAGCAGAAGCATTTGAACGAGTCAAATCGTAAGTATATGAATCATCTGCTCTATTTAGATCGTTCAATTTAGTCCATTTGCTACCATCAAATTTATAGAAATCTTTTGGGTAAGAACCGTTAGAGATACCACCACCTACATAGGCTACATTATTGACAACAAAAGAGAAAGCTGCTTTTCTTTTCGCTGAAAATGGAGCATCACTGATTGCTTGCCAAGTATTAGCAGCTGGATCATATTTGTAGAACTCATTTGTATTTGTTGTTCCACCACTAACGACAGTTTCACCTGTTCCAACATAAGCAGCGCCATTTAAAGTAAAAGCTACTGCATTAGACAAAGCAATAGGAAGTGGAGCAATGCTTGACCAAGCACCTTTTCCGTCATTAGCTGTAGGATCAAATTTGTAGAAATCTGTTAGGTTGTTTGTTCCGTCATTTCCACCACCAACATAACCGATATTACCAATGGAAAAACCGATGGCACCGTTTCTCTCAACACCTGTGAAAGGCGCTTTTTCAGCCCATGTATCTGATGCTGCGTCATATGCATACGTGTCTTTCACACGAAATGGCTTACCACCAGCATTACTTGCTAGACCAGTAGTAACATACGCAACATTATTTATCAAAAAGCTAGCAGCAGATGAAGTTTGTGGGCCTTTAAAAGCAGCTTTTGCAAACCATTCGTCTGATTTGTCTTCGCTGTCGTCACTTTTTTTACAAGAAGAGAAAGTTGTAACTGTAAATACAAAAGCTAATAAAACGAGTAGCCAATTTTTCTTGTTCATAAATTATTGAAATTTAGTATAAAGGATGTTTAATTTAATTTTCGGATCATTCTCATTATCTTTTGCCAATATTAACCTATTTCCAGTTGAAAACAAACCCGATGTCGGTAAAGATAGATATAATGAAGTATTATTGTATGCTGTTGTTTTAATTTTTGTTAAATATTCAATCAGATTGAATGTATATGTTCCATTCGAACCAAAATCATTTCCTCGCACTAATGTTGCTTGTTGTGTTGTTGTCGAATAAGGTGAAGTGACCAAACTAATCGGATTTCCATTATTACTTGCCACCATTAAGACCAAACTCTGAGGCTGATCAAAAATCGAGGAAGCTCCGTTAGGGACTTCAATGACAAGTTCAGCCTTATTAATCGCAATTGATGGATTATTAACCAATTCTAATAACGTTGGGAATTCAATTTTTGCTACAACACCCGTTGAGCCTTCTAAAAACACATTTCCATCAGTTTGTTGACTCGCAATTTGAGGATTTTTTAAGCTCATAGGCGCAAACTTTGTTGCAGAGCGATCCGCTTCAATCTGATTGTACTGATAGGCCTTGTTATCAATGGAAAAATATTGCTTACCAACAGATTTCGTTCCTTCATTATTCAGGAATGAATAGTGAACTTGTAGAAATACGGTGTCTTTAAAACCGATCAAAGCCGTGTTTCCGTTGTCAGGAACAAGTGCCAATCCTTTGAAATACTCCTGAAAGCTTGTGCTGTTCTGAATCCGGTTGTCATTATTTTTGATCATCGTAAACAGCTCATTGCTAATGGTACTGTTGAATCTAAAGAATAATGAATCTGCTGATTGTATACGTGGTTTAAAGGATAGTTCTGCCAGTGGCGTATTTTCATAGGCAAACTTTTGCTTACTGAAGATTGCCGCTGAAGTGACAAAAACAGGACGTTCATCAACTGGTTTGGTTAAATCAATCTGTGTTTGCGTAATTTCTTCCGTAACACGGTGTACCGATATCTTTTGTACTTTCGTTGTGTCACCGTAAGAGTATTTGTTAGGTGTTAATACCAAGGTCACAGAATCCAAGGTAGCGTCATCTGGAATAGAAGCATTACTTATCGTTCCTACTCCAAGGCGCATATAAGCGGTAGACTTCATACTACCCGTAACAGCATCGCTGTTCTTTCCAACGAGCATTGTTCCAGTAGAGGAAGTCGGAATATCGTCCAATTGATAAGTCGAAACTTTGGCGGAAACCGTATCAATTGGTACTAAACCGATTGTTTCATCTCTTGAACTATCCAATGAGAGCGAAATGTCTTTATTACAACCAACAAAAGCGGCCAATGTAAAAAGTGGAAGTAAAAGTTGAATACTACGTCTCTTAAAGTCTTTAATCATATTAATTTTTGAATAGTGCAAAAGTAATCAATGCGAACTGTTAATCAGTGTTATATTTTGTTAAATATGGTTAATTACCACAGCGATTGCAAATCTAGTAATTTAAATTTGTTTTAGTTATGGGTAGAAGATTTAAATTACTGATCAGTTTGATCGTTTTAATAGGGGCAGGAATTACTGTTGTACTGGGGATTTGGCTTTATGGAAGTTATACAAATCGTCGCGACCTGTTTCTTTCTACCGCTGAGCGTTCGCTCTTCAATGCGGTCCAGGAGGCATACCAAGCGCGAAATGGTGATCGGCAGTTAGATGGGCCAGAAGCGGACCGGAATCGCCTCCTCCAAGATGTAAAACGGGAGCTCTCGGCTTTAGTGCCCGCTGCTGAATTGGATAAGGCTTTACAACGTGTAAATACCGAACGGCCTAAAACAGAGCGATTTGATCGCGAGATCCACAACAGACGGGAGAAAATGTTTCCCAAAGACCGGGAAGGGCAAGGCGCAATTATACCGCCCTTTCTGTTCCGCGACTTTGAGATGAACAAAGCCAACCTGGAGTTAATTGAAAGAAAGTTTAAAGAATCCCTGAACAATAAGAGCATTTCAGTACCATTTGAAATGGCTATTGTCACGATTCCACACGATCAAATCAAAGATGCGCGCCGCAAGTACCGCGAAGCAAATCTTGCTTGGACGAGACCCATGATGGTTAACCCATTAAAAAATGAATTTCTTGTGATCAAGTTTCAGGAGGATTGGAAGTATCTGCTGTATAGCTTAAGCTGGCAGCTGCTCATCTCACTGCTCTTGATTGGACTGCTGCTCGGGACGTTCTTCTATTTGATGAAAACCATTCTCAACCAAAATAAGATGGCCGAGCTGCGTAAGAACTTCGTTGATAACATGACACATGAACTCAAAACACCGGTATCTACAGTCATGGCAGCCATAGAAGCGATACAGTTGTATGGTGTACAGGATGATAGGGAAAAGATGAATCGCTATCTGAATATCTCCAAAAAAGAACTGGAACATCTATCCAATATGATTGAAAAAGTGCTTCAAATGGATATCGATGCAACAAGGGGCATTGTTTTGCAACGTACTGACTTCGATCTTGTCGCCATGGTGAAGGGAGCCATTGAAGTTGCTCAGCTGAATAAAATTAAGCGAGTGGACTTTAAGCTTATTGCTGTTCCAAGTGAAATAAGGATCAATGGTGATGAAGCCCATCTAAAGAATGTGATCAATAATTTGTTGGAAAATGCGATAAAATACGCTGGACAGCAGGTTTATATTGAAGTGGAAGTAAAGGAAATGAAAGAAAATGTCCATATTCGTATTACAGATAATGGTAAGGGAATTCCTTCAGAATACCATAATCAGATTTTTGATATGTTCTTTCGGGTTCCTTCGGGTAATCTGCACGATGTAAAGGGCTTTGGTTTGGGGCTTGCTTATGTCAAGCAGGTGGTAAAGAGGCACGATGGCAAGATTACCGTCGATAGTGAACTGGAAAAAGGAAGTACCTTTAATATCCGATTACCGTACGAATAAACAGCATTGTTTATTTTTCTGAGCGGAAATAGGGCTTTTTATAGCGCAGTAAATAGGCTGATTTATCCGAAAGATGTCTTTGAAACAAGGCCGAAATATATTTTGATTGAATGACAACCCTATGATTGAAATTTTATATGTAGAAGACGAGCCAAGTCTCGGAATGATCGTTGCCGATAGCCTGGAAGCTAATGGATTTCATGTTACCCATTGCAGTAATGGTCACGAAGCTTTGGAAGCATTTACAGCGGCTCGGCCAGATATTTTGGTCGTCGATGTCATGATGCCCGTCATGGATGGCTTTACATTGGCAACAAAAATACGCGAATCAGATACGCAGGTGCCCATTATCTTCTTGACAGCCAAAGTGCAGACAGAGGATGTTGTGAGGGGATTTCGTTTGGGCGGGGACGATTATGTCAAAAAGCCGTTTAAGATTGAAGAGCTCGTTGTGCGGATAGAATCCTTGTTGAAAAATAGTCCTAAGATGTTATTCGGCCAAAAGCTGATGATAGGAGACTATAGCCTCGATAGCTTAAAACATCAGTTGACTTATCAGGGTGAGGTACTTAAGCTGTCTTTCCGCGAAAGTGAACTGCTGCGGAAACTGTATGAACAAAAAGATAAAGTCATACCGCGGGAGGATATCATGCGAGCCTATTGGAGCCATGATAAGTATTTCACGGGACGGAGTCTGGATGTGTTCATCAGCCGTATCCGGAAATACCTCAGTCAGGATGATCGCATCAAGATTATCAATGTCAGAGGAGTGGGCTACATGCTTACCGTCGATTGAGAGGTGTTCCACGTGGATTGGCGATGATGGTGCATATTAACGACGGGTTTTCATTTCTCCTTTTCCGCCAAGTCCCCGGATATGGTAGGTAAAACTTAATATGGCATAGCGCGTTATGGCGTTGGATTGCGAAACTCGTACCCAAAGATCATTGACCTGCTGATTAATGTTTTTATTGTCATTAAATAGATCAAATACCGTGAGATTGATTTCGGCATTCCTACGCTTGAACAATTTCTTGCCTATAGAGACGTTCCATAACAAACTTGTTGTACTTGGTGAATTCAGAATGCTGCCATTGTAAAGGTAGTTGAATGTTGAATTGAGCGTCCATGTTTTTAACAAGGTCAATGCAATGGAATTGCCAATGGTATGTTTATAGACCGAATAATTCGATTTCTCGCTTGCGGAGTTCTTGGAAAAGGCGATGTTTCCATTGTAATCCAATCCGATGATGATATCCTTGCTAAATGCCGTGTTTACACCGACCCGTTGACTTAGGCCGTAGGTTTGCGCATTGACCTTTTCGAGATTCAATAAGGTGTAATTCTGGTTGAAATAGAGGTTATTGTTTAGGTTGAAATTAAGTTTCAATGGTTCAAAGCGGTATCCAAGGCTATTTTGCCATTTCAGGTTATAGACACCATTGAAATTTTCAGGCCTGATGTATTGCCCCCCCGGCCCGAGTATAACATCCGCTGTGATCGTAAAGGCTGAATCTGTGGTGAAAATGGTATTGGAGATTTTATGCTCAATAAAATCTACTGTAAAGTCTGAGGTAAAACTTCTGCCCGAACCTTTATTGATTGATCTAAATTGTACCACAAGGTTGTGGTCATATTCTTGCTTTAGATCCGGATTCCCCGAGCTAATGCGTAGTGGATTTTGATTGTCTATAAAATCCTGTAATTGATCGATAGAAGGAGTGTTCGTCTTTGCATTATACCGAAACTCAACCCGCGTGTCTTTATTGAAATTATACTGGAAGTTTAGATTGGGCAGCAAACTATTGAAGTGGCTTTTTGTGGTCAGTGTATTGGGAAACAATTTATCATTGACCTGGGAAGCCGTCTGATAATCTAAGCCAATCTGAAATCTTATACTGTCTTTTTTGTTAAATAAGTAGGATACTCCACCGCTATGGTAAACAAAATCATTACGAAATTCATTGGAAAGACGGTTTTTTAATTCACCTAGCTGACCTGTTTCGACCAGAAATTCATAGGTCTTGCGGTCCGAGTAGCGCGCCGTATTCCGAAAAGTATAATTCCCTTGCAGCCGTGAATACGTACCGAACATCTCGGTATAAGCTATCTTTGAGCGAAAACCATTATTATCACCAATGGAGTAATTCCTGTTGTTGACGGTATCGACCCGGTTAAATAGCCCGTCTTTATAATAGGAATTCAGTGCAAAATTTTCAGCATGGCTCTTGTTGCTGTTAAATGAACCATTGAAATTAAAACTGATCGTGCGCCCCGGTTTGTTGAGTCTCCGCATGTAAGTGAGGTCTCCTCCCCAGTTGAAATTTTCTCCAAAACTGTTGTTCCTACGATCAGAGCTATTAAGTATTTCTGTAAGATTTAATAACGTATTGCCTGTAGAACTTGTATTCCTGTCATTATTCTGATAGGAAAAATTAGGTTGAAAGTCAAGTTTCTGAATAGAATCTATCTTCCAGTTTGCGCGGATAGAGAGTGCATGATTGTTGCTGTAAGTGCTGTTTAATTGATCCTGATTGTTGATTTGGTTGGCCCGGTTGCCTGCCGTATATTCTGTTTTACTTTGGCTAAGGATATTATTTTCCGTGTAGTTGTACGTGTAATTCGCATTGAAATCCATTCGGTCATCGAAAAAACGATCCAAATAGTTGAACCCGGCGTTGAAGCGAGTTGTCACTCCCTGTCCGGTACGTCCTCTTGTGTTTCCACGTGGAGCAAAGCCGTTGGGCTGATTGACATTGTTGGTATTGATGTCGATAGCATACTGACGTTTGGGATTCATTTTGGTCACCTGGGTATTTATAGCATATTTCTGGTCGGGACCCACTCCACCAGAGAGCTTGCCAAAATATGATTTTCTTTTCTCGGGCTTGGTGACGATATTGATCACTTTCATACGTTTTCCATCGTCAAAACCACTAAATTTGGCCTGCTCAGTTTTGTCATCGATAATCTGGATCTTAGCAATCACATCGGCCGGAAGGTTTTTTAAGGCAACCTTCGGATCGGTGCTAAAAAACTCCCTACCGTCAATAATAATCTTATTGACAGGTTCTCCCTGTGCTTTTACATTGCCATCGTCATCAATTTCAACACCGGGAATCTGTTTGACCAATTCGTCAGCATCTGCAAAATCCTGTGTGACATATTTCTTGGTGTCAAATTCAAGTGTATCCCCTTTAACCTGTATACTGCTCGAAGAAATGTTAATTTCATCCAGTACAATTTCGGCATTAGTGAGTTTAAACGTTAGATCGATCGTTTGGCCGATTAGTTTTACACGCCGAAGATCCATGCTGTAGCCCATCGGCTGTGTGCTGACCAGATAATCTCCATTGGGAAGTGTGCTACTGCTGAACCTGCCCAAAATATCTGTAGGAACCTGTACTTTACTGGAATCTTTTACCGCGATAATGGTGATGCTTGCACCTCTGATAGGCTGCGAAGTCGTATTATCGAGCAACTTGCCCGTAATATACTGTTGGGCTTGCCCGTTTGTACCCAATAATAAGCAGATAGAAAAGATCAAAATGGTCCAAAGTTTGGTCTTCATCGGTCGAGGTACAAATGTGTTTTAATGTATTGTTGACGGTTATATAATTTTATTTCCCAAAAATATGGCACTATTTGTTACGAATTATTATCATTTTAGTTACAATAACCCCAAGTGAATGGAAAGATTAGATATATTTGCAGTAGAATTATAAAATCAACTGAACAAATCTGTATAACGATCTAGTGATATACGGATATAGATTAAAAAAATAAAAGATGAAAGAAAGTGTTTTGAGTAGAAAAGAGCGTATTATGAAAGAAGCATTGTTGCTTTTTTCAGATCAAGGCTATACGAATACCTCTACCAAAACGATTGCCCAAAATGCAGGAGTCTCCGAAGCATTAATCTTTAAACATTTTGGGAATAAAGACGCACTGTTGGTTTATTTGATTAAATCAGGTTATCGTAAGGTCCTTACACATCACCGTGGTATGATGACCTATCGTGAACCAAAGGAATTTCTGCGCACGATGATAAACCTCCCGGGCAAGTTGGTCAGTGCAGAACCCATATTCTGGAGATTGCAGGAGCGTTTGTCTCATCACCCGTTTTCCAAACAGCAGCATGAACAATTTATGAAACCTGTTCAGCCTATTATTCATCGTGCTTTTAAAGAGCTGGGCTATGAGAGTCCTGAGTTTGAGACAGAATTCTTATTGCTGATCATAGATACCCTATGGAAAAAAGAGGCCATTGGAGAACTCGAAAATACCATGGAGTTGACACTCTTTCTCGAGAAAAAGTATCATCTGATTTAGAGTTCATGCTTAAATTATTCTATTTCCTGCAACCTGTTTCGGTCTTAATGTATCGCTGCTCATGAAAATAAATGTGGCCTGGTAGACACGTTATAGGTCGCAAAATAATCTGTTCATAGTGGATACCAACTTCGGCGATAAGACGTTATTTCTGCGAAGATAAAACGGTACTTAGTCGTATTTTCTTCGGTTGCAACCGAAGCAGCACCGAAGGAGCTCCGAACAAGTACCGAAGAAGCACCGAACAAACATTGAAAGAGTCCCTGGCTTGCTACCCCGGTTTACCTCGTGTCTTATACTGAAATAGGTTTACATTTACCGAACAGATTACTATATAGATTTTACATCCTATTTTTTCTACTGGATTTGGTTGTCATTGTCCGTTTTCTGACTGTTATCGGTTGTCCTTTCCCTAACCACAGTTTCCCTAGTTTTGCTGCGGAACTTTTTTGACTCAGCGTTACGTCTTTGAAACATTTTGGGAACTTTTTGGTTCTGCAATTGCTGATGTGCCTGCTGGGGAGACATCATATTGCAGGACATATGTGGCCTAAAATGATTGTATATATTGACTGCCTTGACCAGCTGTGCAAGTGCCGTTTTGTAGTCTGGAAAGGTCTCAGCCATGCGATATTCGCTTTTTAGGATGCCATTTAGCCTTTCTGCCACGGCATTGTCGTACGGGCTTCCGGATTGTGTCATGCTTATTGTAATCCTATTTTCCTGCAATATAGTGACATAATTTGTACTGCAATACTGGATGCCGCGATCGGAGTGGTGGGTCAGATCGCTCTGTGGATACATTCTATGTGATATTGCCATCCTGAGCGCTGATATACAGGCCTGTGCTGTTGGCCTGTGCGTAAGTTTGTAGCCCACGATCTTTCGGGAATAGGCATCTGTGACCAGGCACAGGTAGATCCATTTGTCCCGGATGCGGATGTAGGTGATGTCACTTACCCATATCTGCTCGGGACGCAGGGCCTGCCTGCGCTGCACAAGGTCGGGCCACTTTTTGAAACGGTGGTCGGACTGGGTGGTGATGGCATACCTGCGTTTGCATTTGACCAAAAGGTCATTTTCGCGCAACAGTCTGAAGAAAGCGTCCCTTCCCAGTCCAACCATCGCACTACCCATTTCTTTGACCAATATGCTGCGGAGTTTAAGGGTACCCATGCGATGGGAGTCCTTCCGAATTTCACGTACCCGCGCCAGCACAAGCCCGCTGCGAACGGAGTATTCCTGTTCTCTGCCCATATATTTATAGTAGGATTGCCTTGTTCTGCCAAATAGTCCACAAAGTCTGGAGACCGAAACATTCTGGTAACACGACTTCATTTCTTGGACGATTTGGCCCCAGACTTTTTTACAAAATCAGCCCCATGGAGCTCCTCCGCTTTTTTGATCAACATCTCCAGGGCAGTAATTTTGAGGTTCGCCTGGAAGAGTTCATCCCTGAGATCCTGCTCATTTTTCACCCCAGTGTCTTCTGGCTCAACAGTCTGGGAAACTTCCAGCTCCAGATTGTTTTCCCACTGCTGGTACCATTTCATAAAATACCGCGGAGTGGCTTCCCCCGGAAGATTGTACTTCTGGGCAAGTTGCGAATAACTCAGCTTGCCGGCAAGGTATTCTCTGGAAACGAGGATCTTGAAGCTATCACTGTAAACTTGCTGTCCCCCTGATTTACGTTTTGTCATACGCTTTTTCATAATATTAAATTTAAGATTTTAATATTCGGTTTTTGTAAACCTTTTTCAGGAATGGACATCGCTTGATGTAAAACAATAGATCTCTCGGGTCTCAAGTTTATTTTCTCAAATATACAAGTCTTCAGTACCCCTTGTGCGTTGTATTGAAATGCTGTTTTGTGCATGTTTATATGAAATTGTTGCAAAAACAATTTCATATTGTCCAAAATAATAACGTTCTTAGTAGTTCTATTTTAAATACATTATACAAACTAATTTATGTTCAAAAAACTCGGTCTGGGAATATTGGCATTAGTCGGCACAATTTCTTTTTTGAAAGCTCAGGACAAAAAAGATTTTGTGAAATACATCAACTCGCAGCATGAATGGGTCGATGCGGTATTCAATACCTTGACGCCAAAAGAAAAAGTCGCTCAGTTATTTTTGGTTAGAGCACACACCAATCTAGGGCAGAAGTATATTGACTCGGTAGCTCAGGTGATACAGGACGAACATTTGGGTGGTCTAGTTGTTTTTCAGGGCGGTCCCGTACGTCATGTCGATATGTTCAATCGCTATCAATCCCTGTCCAAAGTACCTTTGATGATGACTTTTGATGGCGAGTGGGGATTAGGTATGCGTATGCCGGATTCAACATTGTCCTTTCCTTATCAGATGACTTTAGGAGCCGTCCAAGATAATCAGTTGATCTATCGCATGGGACGTGAGGTTGCCTTAGATTTCCAACGTATAGGTATGCATTTCAATTTTGCACCCGATGTGGATATCAACAATAACCCTAAAAATCCGGTTATTGGTATCCGCTCCTTTGGTGATAATAAATATAATGTAACCCAGAAAGCAAAAGCGTATATGGACGGTATGGTGGATGGCGGTATATTAGCTTCCATTAAACACTTTCCGGGTCATGGAGATACAGATGTGGATTCTCATTATGATTTGCCACAACTTCCTTTTGACAAAAAACGCTTAGATACCCTGGAAATGTATCCGTTCAAAGAACTTATCAAAGCTGGAGCACCTGCTGTTATGGTGGCGCACATGAATATCCCGAGTTTGGACGATACACCTAATATGCCATCTTCCATCTCTAAAAAGGTCGTTACGGACCTTTTACGTAACGAACTTGGCTTTAAAGGGCTAGCAGTCACCGATGCAATGGATATGAAAGGCGTAAAGAAGTTTTTCCCAAATGGAGAAGCCGACGTACAGGCGATTATCGCAGGACATGACTTACTTGAAGTATCGGAGAATAGCAAACGTGCGATCGACTTGATCCTAAAAGCCATTGAAGAGGGACGCATAGCACAGGCAGATATTGATGCGCGTGTTAAAAGAGTGCTGGCCGCCAAATTATGGCTTGGTTTAGATAAATATCAGGCCACAGCACCACAGAATCTATACAATGATTTACATCGTGCCTCAGCGGTTCAGCTCATTGACGAACTGTCAAATGCAGCGATCACAGCATTAAATTCTACCGAAAAAATAAAATCATTCAAAAAGGATTTACCTACCGCTATTATCAATATCGGAATTACGGCTAATCAGACTTTCCAGAATGAATTAGCGAGTGCGCTGACCAATGAAACACAGTATTTCGTCACAGACAGCATGAGTAAGGATGATATTAAACGTATTACCAAAGAAATCAAGAAAAATAAACAATTTATTATCGCCGTGCATGACACGAGACTTCGTCCACGTCCGACCATGGTATTGAATAAAGATGTTCAGAGCTTGATGAAGAAATTTGCGAAAAAATCGATCTTGACCTTATTTACCAATGCCTATGCTTTGGATGGTTTTGAGGCGACGAAAAAAGCAAAGACAATTTTGCTGGCTTATCAAAATGATGCCTTCATGCAGAAAGCAGCAGTAAAAACGATTTTGGGGCAAAATACGCCGAAAGGAAAACTTCCGGTTACGATCAACAAAAAATTTAAATACGGACAGGGGAAATAACGTATTATAAAATCACACAAACAGGATGCCTCTTCCGAAAATGGTCCCATTGCATTAGCAAAGCCATTTAGGAAGAGGCATTTTTTTGTCAAATTCTAAATTTCTTCGTTAGCACTCCTGCTATCTGATGGCTTACTTTCATTTTTCATGCGATCAATAGCTGTAACGACATATTTGTACTGTTGATGCTGCTTGATATCGTCATCCGTATATTGAAGCTTATCGCCATCAAAGGTGATAAAGATGATTTTTCCAGGATCCTTAATGTTCACTTTTTCATCGAGATTGAACCGATAGACCACGTAGCCATAAGCAGACTCCCCATCAGTGGCCAAATCTGGTTTTTGCCAAAATAAGGTGTTCATTTTACCATTGGCCGAATTTTTAACCAGAAGACCGAAAGGTGCATTGGGTGGGATACTATCTAACCACGGCATTGTAGGGGGTAAAGCTGGTGTACGATACAGGTCATTTCGCATGGAATCCTGCAGTCCAACAAGATTGTCCGTGAGTGATTTGGAACTGAAATAAATACTTCCTTCCACGTCGTGCTCCTCTCTTAAGTGGCGTACCTGTCTGGGAATTTGGCTGCGGTCTGTCCAGCCTATTTTATTTTCTGTAACACGATAAGCCCCATGCCCCACATAAAAGTGACGGCCATAGGTGTGTTTCTGCCACCAGTCAACTAAGATCTCATATGCTGCAGCACGATTTTTGAAAGGAAAGTAGATCTGGGGATTGATGTAGTCTATCCAGCCTTCCTGCATCCATTTTACACCATCAGCATATAGTTCACGGTAAGCACTCAGCCCACGGGTATCTGAGCCAGCAGAATTATTTTCTTTGTTGTCCCATACGCCACAGGGGCTAATGCCATATTTTACATAAGGTTTTATCTTTTTGATGGCAACACCAAGATCGTGTACCAGTACGTTGACATTGTTGCGTCGCCAGTCGTCAATTTTCTCGATCCCGTTGTTATATTGACCAAAGGTAATCTGATCCGGTACCGGTGTATTTCTGCTATCAGGATAGGGGTAAAAGTAATCATCGAAATGAATACCATCTACATCGTAGTTTTTGACTACATCCATAATCACATCAATGATATATTTACGCACTTCCGGAATACCTGGGTTGAAAAGCTTCTTGCCAGCATAGGTGAAGAACCATTCTGGGTGGCGCTTGGTAATATGGTCATCCGAAAAATGGGCCGGATTTAATGTTGTTGATGCGCGATACGGATTGAACCAGGCATGTAGCTCCATCCCTCTTTTGTGGGCCTCGGTGATCGCAAATTCCAGGGGGTCATAAAATGGTGACGGAGGCAGGCCTTGTTTTCCGGTCAGGTATCTACTCCAGGGTTCTCTGCCCTTTGCATAGAAAGCATCGGCAGCAGGACGCACCTGCAAAATAATCGCATTCAGCCCCGCGCTGCGGTGTTGGTCCAGTAAATCAATAAACTCCTGTTTTTGCAGTGCGACATTATTGCCCGCTTTGACAGAGGGCCAGTCTATATTACCTATGGTTGCAACCCACACTCCACGAAACTCCCGCTTAGGTAGTTGTTGGGAATACGTTCTAATCGAAAATAAACAGATAACAATGGTAAAAAAAGAATATAAATATGTTTTTCCCGTCATTCTATAAATTATAGCCAACAAAGATAGGGAAGCATTTCTTACTTTTTCCCTAAAAAATGTAAGATGTTTGTTGGATACTTGTTAAAAGAACCTGAGCTTGGTTTTCAAATTGATAATAATGCAAATACAGGTAACATTGTACTTTATTTGTACTAATTTAGTTGCGGTTTTCACAAAAGCAATAGCTTGATCAGCTAACCGCAATAAAAAAGATTATGAGCAAAGAACAAATATCCGTTTTTGACATGTTTAAGATTGGTATCGGCCCCTCGAGTTCGCATACCTTAGGACCTTGGCGTGCAGCCCAGCAATTTACCGCTGTGCTCAAGTCAAAAGGCCTATTGCATGAAGTCGAACAAGTCAAAATTCTGCTATATGGTTCTTTGGCGAAAACCGGTGCCGGGCACGGTACTGATATTGCTGTTCTACTGGGGCTAAGTGGAGATGATCCGGTTACCTTTGATGTCAATAGAGTGACACCCAAAGTCGAACATATCAAGGCGGTCGGTGAACTGGAAGTCGCTGGCGAACGGACGATTCCTTTTTCTTACCAGGAAGACCTCCTGTTTCTATATGCCGAAAGCTTACCTTTTCATCCCAATGCCGTTACCTTTCAGGCCTTCCTATCCAGTGGTAGGGCGATTACCGAAACTTATTATTCTATAGGTGGCGGTTTTGTGGTCCAAGAAAATGATACGGAAAGCGTCCTGTCTGAAGTAGATCTTCCATTCCCTGTGGATACTGCACACGAACTCTTGCATTGGACGATGAAAACAGGGCTGAAAATCTCTGAGCTGGTCCTTGAAAATGAATGTGCATGGCGTGAAGAAAGTGAAACCGTAGCAGGCGTATTGAATATTTATAAAACAATACACGAATGTATCTACCGGGGCTGTCATACAGGCGGAACATTACCTGGGGGCTTAAATGTTGAACGTAGAGCAGCCAAACTAAATAAGAAATTAATGCAGGGACGCAGTTATCAAGATTACGAGTCCTGGATAGCGGCCATTCGTGAGGGCGGCCAAAACTTCCAATATATTCTTGATTGGGTAAGTTGTTTTGCACTTGCCGTAAATGAAGAAAACGCCTCTTTCGGACGCGTGGTTACAGCGCCTACCAATGGAGCTTCGGGCGTTATCCCGGCTGTATTGCAATATTATATTACTTTCCACGACGGAATGCGTGAGAACAAAATTATCCAATTTATTCTTACAGCATCTGAAATCGGTTCGATCTTTAAGAAAAATGCAACGATCTCTGCTGCAATGGGTGGCTGTCAAGCGGAGATTGGCGTTTCCTCAGCGATGGCTGCCGGAGCGCTGACAGAAGTGTTGGGTGGATCGCAGCGTCAGGTTCTGATGGCTGCCGAGATTGCGATGGAACATCATCTTGGATTAACATGTGATCCAATTGGTGGATTGGTTCAGATTCCATGTATTGAGCGTAATACTATGGGAGCCATTAAGGCAATTACTGCTGCGCAGTTAGCACTGCAATCGAACCCAGATAAGGCAAAAGTGAGCCTGGATACTGTGGTTAAGACGATGTGGGAGACCGCTTTGGATATGAATGCTAAATATAAAGAAACAGCAGACGGTGGACTTGCCGTCAATATTCCATTGAGTTTGCCAGAATGTTAATGACTGTCTGAGTTTTCTCGTTTTTCGTATCTTTGACGCGGTAAAATAGATATATTCTTATAAATAGCGTAAACGAATGAAATATTGTGCAATCGCCTCCGGAAGTAATGGAAACTGTTATTATGTGGCTAAAGATGATTCTGCTATTTTGATAGATGCTGGAATCAACAGCAAACATATACACCTTCGGATGTACAATCTGGGGCTTTTACCGACTCAGATCAAAGCAATTTTCATTACCCATGAACATTCTGATCATATCAGAGGCCTATCAGTATTTGCCAAAAAATATAATCTACCGGTTTATATCACCAAGGGGAGTTACGATGGTACCCGATTGCATCTTCCATCCCATTTGGTCCATATAATCTCTCCGGACGAAGTCGTTGAAATTGGAGGTCTCAAGGTGTATGGTATTCCCAAATATCACGATGCCAAAGAACCCTGTAGTTTCCTTGTTTCAGATGGAACATACAATATCGGGGTATTGACGGATATAGGACGGCCTTGTGAAAATGTACAGCATGTTATTCAGCATTCGGATGTATTGCTTCTGGAATCAAATTATGATGAGGAAATGTTGCGTACAGGACGCTATTCGTATTTTCTGAAAAACCGGATCAGCAGTGGTTGGGGACATCTTTCAAATCGTGTTGCCGTCGAACTGTTTAACGCTTATAAAACCGATCGCCTTAAACATCTTATCTTAACTCACCTCTCCGGTGAGAATAATACGGTCGATCTGGTGCAGCAAACTTTCGAACCACACTGCGAACGTATCCAGCTTCATGTAGCAACACGCTATCAGGAAACAGAATTATTCGACCTGAAAGTTGTGCTAGAGAATCATGTAACAGCTTTTTCAATTCCTTCTGCACTCTCTTCCTAGTTTAAAATGCTCTTTTTGTTCGTTTTATGTCTTCAACTAAAGCGTAAGAATACTGTAAAATAAAAAAATTAGTTGATTTAAAAAGATTTCCTATTATATTTGCTTTGTTTTTAATCAGTCTAAATAACTCATAGTATGCTTACTTGGACAAAGAGAAACAAAAACACCATGTAATAGACGGCAATCTATCACATGGCGTAAATCTACATACAGCGGCAACTGAATGTAGGTGACTGAAACAGCACGCTGTGTCAGTTACTCCCGATATACGATATGGAAGAACTTGCAAGATAACGAATTTTATTGTTTTATTCGTTGTAGAGCTCGCTTAAACCAGCAAATTCTCCCATAATAAGTTGAAGAAAACTAAACATCAATCAACATATTATGAAAATTTTAATTTCATTTTTTACATTTCTTGCGGTATTACTGTGTAGTCATACCAGTCATGCACATGCCCTTTGGATTGAATCATCTTCTTATGGGACGTTAAACCAATCCCATGAAGTCAAGGTATATTACGGTGAGTTTGCAACGAATGAAAGAGATCAGATCGACAAATGGTACTCCGACGTGAAGGACTTCTCATTAATGTTGCATGCCCCTGGAAAGGAGCCTGTCAAGATTCAGTTGACGAATAAAGGTGATCACTTTAGCGGTTCATTTCAACCTACAGCAGCAGGAACCTATTTCCTGTCAATAGTTAAAGCACCTAAAGATCTCGGCGGCAAAACGAAGTATGAATTTTCTTCCTTAGTACCTGTTGTCGTAGGAAAGTCTACAACACTTGATTATACGGCCGTAAAAAGCCCATTGCAGATTGAGTTGCTTGGTGCGGCTAACGCAAAAAAAGGACAAAGCGTACAAGCAAAGATCACCAGCTTTGGCAAAGTTGTGCCTCAGGCCAAAGTTTCTGTTTTTTCGGCTACTGGTTGGGGAAAAGAGTTTGTTGCGGACGAGAATGGTATCCTGACATTTGATGCAATTTGGTCGGGGCCATACGTTTTGGAAGCAAGTACGTTTGCTGAGACAGCAGGTGAACATGAAGGAAAACCCTATGCTTCGGCATGGCAGGGAAGTACAACTTTTATTACCATCAAATAACTGCAGATACAGCGCAGACAAAATAGTAAAGGGTCCATCTGAAACGATGGAAACACCAATGGATCCTTGCAAAAAAAGAATATCTACTATAAAAAACATCTACCACACTACATTCATGAATAAAACTTTATCCTTTCTGGCTATTCCTATGATTAGTTCGGTTTTCTCTGTTGCACAGGCACAGACGAACAAAATAATTGAGGGAATTCTTATCAATGAAAAATCTGAACCGATCACAGGGGCGACAGTAAAATTAACCAATACGGGTACGACCACCAGTACCGATAATGAGGGGCATTTCGCTTTTCATAAGCTTTCATCCAAAACTTATCATATCGAGATTAAAGCGATTGGTTATAGTAAGCATACAATGGAGGTGAATGCAAAAGATGAGGTGACAAACCTTGGGCCCATCATCGTAAAAGACCAATCGCAGGCCATCGACGAAGTTGCGGTTTATGGTAAATACTATGAGCATTATAAGTTTGACAGTATCTCCGGATCGTTACGTCTTAAAACACCAATCTTAGAGTTACCTCAAAATATACAGGTTATTTCTGCTGATTTAATGGCCGATCAGCAAGTTTTTGATATTGTGGATGGTATTACGCGTAATATTAGCGGGGCTACACGTCAAGGCCATTGGGACAACCAATATGCCAATATACGTATGCGTGGCTCTAAGATCCCAGCATTCCGTAACGGGATGAATATCGAAGCTTCTTGGGGACCTACAGCCGAAGATGCGAGTATGATCGAGCGGATCGAGTTTGTAAAGGGGCCTGCGGGTTTTATGCTTGCAAACGGTGAACCTGGCGGGTTTTATAATGTCGTAACTAAAAAACCGACAGGAAATACCAAGGGATCTGTGACGCTGAATACAGGTAGTTTTAGTACGTATCGTGCTGCTCTTGATTTAGATGGTAAATTGCGGAAAGATGGAAAGCTACTCTATCGTTTGAATGTGGCTGGCCAACAAAAAGACTTTTTTACAAAATATAATTACAGTAACCGGCTTGTCATAGCACCGGTTGTGACCTACAAAGTGGATTCTTTGACGAGTTTAACATTTGAATATACCTACCAAGGATCTTCGTACCTGGCAAATGGTAATTATACTTTTTCACCAAAAGGTTTTGCCGATCCAGGTATTGCCAATGATTTCTTCTATGCAGATCCTTCCATGGAACCTGGTAAGCTAAGAGACCATAGTGCTTATATCTACTTGGACCACAGGCTGAATGAAAACTGGAAATTGCATGCTCAGATGGCTTATTTTAATTTTGATATGCAAGCGACGAGTACCTGGTTGAATTATATGAAAGCCAATGGCGATATGCCACGTTATTATAGTATCGGTGATGAGCATGGCGAAAATAGTTTCGGTCAGATTTCTTTAAATGGGGAAGAATATACTGGAAGCGTTCGTCATAGAATTTTAGTGGGGGCAGATTATGGTAATAAGAAATTTTGGGGTGATTTTAGAACAATCTTAGATTCTATTCCTTCGGCTCCGCTTAATGTCTATGATCCTAAATATGGTATCCCAGGAAGTGTATTCCCTACATTGGATCGTTCACAGAGTGTAAAGGTGCGTGCAGGAGGAAGCAACTATGTGACTTCGACAAACTACATGTCATTCTATGCACATGATGAGTTGGCATTCTTGGACGAGAAATTGCGTTTGTCTCTTGGCTTACGATATACAATTAACGAGACGATAGGTAAAACGGCAGCCGCAGACAGAACTGATAAAGCATTTACTCCGCGGGTAGGGTTGAGTTATTCTATCGACAAGTCCATGAGTGTGTATGGATTATTTGATCAATCGTTTGTTCCTGTCGCTGGTACGGATTGGGAAGGAAATACGTTCAAACCGATCCGTGGAAATGATTTGGAAGCCGGAATTAAGAAGGAGTGGATGGGTGGAAAATGGATATCCACATTAAGTGCATATACCATTGCACGTAAAAATGCGCTGGTAGCTGACCCCGATCCTAGCCATGTCGTTAACGGTGTATCTTTCCAGACCCAATTGGGAGAGACTAGAAGTAAAGGTATCGAATTCGATGTCACTGGTGAAATAATTAGGGGCTTGAATGTTAATGCAAATTATGCATTGACAGATTCTAAGATCTCAAAAGATACGAAAGAAGAAAATATAGGTAATATCACGCCTAATACTGCAAAACATACTGCTAACGCATTTGTTTCTTATCGTATTCAGGATGGAAAGGCTCGTGGGCTTGGCTTTATGGGGAGTGTTCAAGGGATGTTTGACCGTGCCGTAGGAACAACGAAAGAGAGTAATTTTAAGAATTATTTACGTACGGACGCGGGTATTAGTTTTCAAAAAGGAAAGTATAACATCTCTGTTGTGATCAATAATGTTTTGGACAATCGGAAATTGTTAACTGCTGGATCGATCTCCAAAGCGAGTGCAGCTGTTCAGAAGTTAGGAGGTGTGGATTATTATTCCTATATCGTAGAAGCTAGACGTAATTTCCGTATGGGAATTACCTATAAATTTTAACGGCCCGATATAGATAAATTATAGAATCGATGTATAGTACACTACTAGTCGTTATACTCTTTGGAGCATACCTTTTTTACAACACGAGCAAAAAGGTGAAATTTGGCCCTAGGCCACAATGGCTGGAAAAACTGTGCGCACAAACTAAGTTTGTGCGCACTTTGAGTATATTACTACTACTCTTTCCATTTGGCACTGTTCTCTATATGCAAGGATTTGGCGCGGGCTTTTTTGCATTTTTCGCCTATTTCATGTGCATGATGTGTCTTGTTGTCCTATTGAATCCTTATCGCTATATCAAATTATACCCAATTGTGGGATTGTATGTATTTAGCCTTTGTGTTGAATTATTGATTTCCTAACCGATAAAATATGCCTGCTAATAAAAAATACCTCAGTACGCCCTTTCAGCGCTTCTTGAAAATTACAGCCGGATTTATCGGTGGTTATGTTGTCATGATCTCTTTCCACGTCTTGGTCACACATGTTTTTGAGAAAAAGGATGTTGTTGTCACGGCTTGCTTCACGGGCTATCTCCTATGGGCAGTACTGCTCTTGTTGGCCTTCCTTGCAAAGAACGGATGGAAAATATGGGGACTATATTTACTCTTGGCTGCAGTTTTTTCGCTGCCTTATTTTTTCAACATGTAATTGGCCATGAATAACCGAAATTATAATATCTATTTCAATACGCATACCATTAGTGGCATTATTATTTGCGCCATCCTGTATGTAATATTTTTTGCGGGATCATTTGCATTTTTTAGGGATGAAATTGCTGCCTGGCAGAATAATACATCCTATAAGACCTATCGCGAAGATCATCAAAACTTTGATCGTTTGCTCGATTCACTCCAAGGACAAACAAATTTGCATGGACGCGATATCACTTTTTATATGCACCGGGAAGGGACCTCAGCCTATGTGGGCTTGAGTGCATCTAACGATAGCATCCTCAACAAAGAAAATCTAGCAAAGGTAACGCCTGAACAGAAAGCAGCAAAACAGAAGGGCCGCAGAAGAGGTGGCGATGATGATTCAAAGAACTTTACCTATAATTTTGCAAATAAGAAGTCAGGTGATTATACGCAGAATTACGATATGGGCGAATTTCTGTTTCGCTTACACTTCATGGCTCAGCTCAATCAGGTGCCAATTCGCGTAGGTATAGCCCCCTTTGGTTATCTTATTGCTGGAATTACCGCTTTTATTTTCCTATTTGCTCTTATTACAGGATTATTGTTGCATTGGGACAAGATCGTCTCAAATTTCTTCGTGTTCCGACCCTTCAGTAAATGGAAAACGGTATGGACCGACATGCATACGGCATTGGGTGTTATTGGTTTTCCGTTTCAATTTATCTTTGCGGTAACAGGTACGTTTTTGATCATTAATTCTGTCCTGGCTTTGCCGC
The DNA here is from genome assembly GCF_002196555.1 of Sphingobacterium sp. G1-14. Classification (NCBI taxonomy): domain Bacteria; kingdom Pseudomonadati; phylum Bacteroidota; class Sphingobacteriia; order Sphingobacteriales; family Sphingobacteriaceae; genus Sphingobacterium; species Sphingobacterium sp. G1-14. The sequence goes on along the minus strand of NZ_CP021381.1, from coordinate 6,003,288 downwards.
TGAGTAAGTTGTTGTATGATGGTGATCAACAAAAAATGTATCAGGAGATGGGGGTTAGTGCCGAGACCGATTTTCCTTATACCTACAAACCTTTAAAAGCAGACATTAAGATCGCTCCATTTTTGGATCTGGCAAAATATAAATGGCCTGAATCCGATTTTCAGCGCATTACGATCAAAAACTATGCAGATTCCAATATGCATGTTGTCATGGAGCTGGAGCCGCAGTTTAATAAGAGCTTTGCTGGATCGGGTATATTGTCTGTGAGAGCGGCCGACAATAAGGTGGTTGCCGAAAAATCCCCGATCAGTGAAGCTACTTATGCCGATGGTGTCCGCAGCCTTTTATATCGCCTGCATTATGGAGATTATGGCGGTTATCCGCTTAAGATGGTATACTTTATTTTAGGTGTTATGGGCTGTTTAGTCATTATCTCTGGTATATTAATCTGGCTGGTAGCACGTGACAAAAACAACGTAATTCCACGAAAGCGAAAATTCAATTTCTGGGCGGCCAATATCTTCACGGCAATATGTCTGACGATGCTGCCTGTCACAGCATTGACTTTTATTGCCATTAAATTGAGCCCAGAGGTTAATCAGGATTTTATTTACCGTGTGTATTTCTATAGTTGGCTTGTACTTTCACTGTATTATATTATACGGAGAAGCATTCGACGCACCAATCGCGAAACATTGCTGGTTGGAAGCATATTGGCATTTTTTATTCCACTAGTCAATGGTTTTATAACTGGTAACTGGATCTGGGATACATTTCGCAATGGACAGCGTGATATTTTTGTGGTAGACTTTTTATGGCTTATGATCGGTATCATCGGTATAATCGCCTATAACAAGACTAAAAAATTCTTTGAGACTATTCGTTAACAAAGATTCTTTTCTCTCTGCGAAGTAAGTACACTTCGTTTTTTAATTCCAAGGGCGCTCACAAGGTGCCCTTGGAACGTTTATAGGGTAAGGCTTGGGAAAAATCTTTGATGCCATGTTGATCCTTGATGGAAAAGTGGTAATTTTTCCAAAGAAGGTCCCAATGATATTCCTCCTTTCGTTCAGGCCGATGATGTTGATGAAATAGACTGGGATTGATTTACTTGGAGTATGGCTTTCTTAGCGTACAGCTTTGAAAAATCGCCCAAGGCGCATCAGATCCTGTGCAGTCTTTTCGTTCCAGTCCACGGCATAGTTGAGCCGAATACAGTTCTTAAACTGATCATGCTGCGTAAACATCCTTCCTGGAGCAAAACTCAACTTTTGCCTAAGGGCATAATCGTAGAGCAGGGTCGAGTCTATTTTAGGGTCCATCTCTAGCCAAAGTACAAACCCACCCTCAGGCTGTGACATTTTTGTGTTTTCCGGAAAATGGGCCTCAATGCTGTTTCTGAAATTGATATAATTGCTGTACAGTTTTTTTCTGAAGCTATTGAGGTGATGGTCGTACCTGCCGATCTGTAAGAATTTGGAAACCGCCTCTTGATAAATTGCAGGCTGCGAAATCGTCTGTATGAGTTTTTGTTTTAGGATTTTATCCTTGTATTGCCCGGGCTCAACCCATCCGAGCCGAAAACTTGGCGCCAATACTTTGGTAAATGATCCACACCACATCACCAGTCCCTCTTCATCAAAATATTTGCATGGCTTGGGCCGTGACGAACCGAAATAGATGTTTCCATACAGATCGTCTTCAATCAATGGGATATGGTGATGGGCGAGCAGTTTGACCAGCTCCTTTTTATGCTCATCGGGCATGAGCGCGCCCAGTGGATTGCTAAAGTTGGTAACGAAGCAACAGACATCAATTTTATGAATAACTTTTTTCAGGGCATCTAATTCAATTCCCGTAATAGGATGGGTCGGAATCTCGATGGTTCTGAGTCCCAGTAGTTGAAAGGCCTGAATAAAACCAAAATAAAGGGGGCTTTCCACCGCGATGGTGTCGCCGGGTTTAGTGACAGCCCGAAGGCAGCTGTAGATCGCATTCATGGCACCCGATGTGATAATAAGATCCTCGTCACTTATTTTTCCTTCAAGTACCAATGACCATTTGGCAATTTCTTTCCGCAAGCTTGGACTTCCCTGTACCTGTCCGTATTGATCACCGTAATCATGCAGTTCATGAACCGACTCTATAATGCATCTATTGAGTTTCTGAATCGGAAGTAATGATGCGCTGGGTAAACCCAGTGAAAAGCGTGTAATTTCCTTGTCTTCCAGGGAGTGAAAAACTTTATCGATCAATGCTGCAGGATCTTGTTTCTTTTCGTCGATTTTAAACGTGGAAATAGAAGGAATAGCCATCCGACGAAGCCCCGACCGACTAACGAAATAGCCTGATTTTGGTCGTGACTCAATGAGAGATCTACTCTCTAATTCCATATAGGCGCTTTTTGCTGTATTTAAACTTACATTGTATAGCTTCTGAGCGCTCCGGACAGAGGGCAAACGATCTCCATAGACCAAAGAGCCATTTTTGATCTGGCTCTCAACAATATTGGCTATTTTCTTATATAACAGTTGCTGCTCCATGCTTATGCTAATTTACTGTTTCTGTTTTGATTTAACCAGTTGTTATATCGATGGATTCCTTTTCTGAGCAATTCTTCCGAACCAAATAGGTCAATCAACTGGTGCTCGAAGAAGGATTGTGCTTTTTCCGTGAATACTTTGGAGAGCGTGTCCGAAATAGGAGCTTCGTAGGTAATTTCGATCGATAACAGATTTTTTTTGCAGATTGTTACGGACGAAAAAGCTGTTAATTGATTACATTGATCGAGTGCCATAAAAGGCATGCCTATCGAGTCTGTATCCAGTTGTTTTTTGTTGAGTATTTCTTTGATAAGCGCTAAATCAGAAAGATCCACTTGTCTGATCAGATACGGTTGATTTGCAGTTGTCGCCATAAGAATAAATCTTTTTGCTAATTTAAGAAGGGTACAGGATGCTGTTTAGGTACAGACTGCAGTTAAAATAAGGGTACAGAAAAAAATAAGATGACCATGAGTTTTTTTAATTTCCATTTGAGATCTTTACACTAGGAAAAGGATATCTCTGGATCCATAAATTATGAACTCGTATGCATAGCTTGTTTCCTTTATTTATCGCGATGATCGCGATCATCGTATTGATCGAAATGTGGGCCACCAAACTACGGATGTGTATTCACCAAAAGTAATGCTTTTTGGTGAGTTTGTTCACCGAAAAGCATTACTTTTGGTGAACGCTTAAAACATAACAGTTATAGCCGGCATTTTGTTAATAAGTACTTTTGGCGAACAAAACAGCAGCAAGAAATTGATTACGTAGAAGAAGCGGATGGTAAAATAACTGGCTACGAATTTAAATGGAATCCTAAGGCGAAAGCAAAAATACCATCAAATTTTGTAGAAGCATATAGTGCAGATGTTCAGGTAATATCAAGGGATAATTTTAGAACGTTTATTGGTCTTTGATAGCATTTGAATCATGGTGCTCAGGCTTCTGTTTTAATCTCTTTTATTCAACTTGTTCGAGCAGCTGTTGGCTGTAAATTTTCTCAAAATAGATTTCCATCTCATTGTTGCATTTTTCGATAAATGTTTTTGTGCGTTGTTGCAATTCTATGATTGTTAGTGGATCTCCTTTGTAATTTGCATTATATCTAAATTCCTGCTGTGCTTCCGTAATATTCTTAAAAGCGGCGAAATGTTCCTCATGGTCAAGGCAGAATGTTGCGTAGGCATCAGGGACTATCAATTTGCAGAGTGTCATTAGAAAAGTCAGGTTGACACGTTGCGGTTTGTATTGGATGACGGAATTGATTACCCCGAGACAAGCCTGCTCCAACGCTTGCGATAGCATATAATATGAGGCCTCGATGCTTATTGACGACCAGTCTTCCTCGTAGGGTAAATATAATGTGCGCGCATTATTATAGCGCGTCTTCCATTGTTGATGTACATAATCCAGATTAAGCTGTGGGGCAACGATGCTTTCCAGATCGATATTTGCTATTGATGGATTCTGAAACCAGATGTCACCGGCTTTCAGGAGCGAAAGAAAAAAGGGATGACCTTTTGAAAGCTGTTTGCTGAAAGTGGTGGTGTTTTCAGGGGCGAGCGTAAGCGATACATTGTTGGGGAGCAAATCCGTTATGAGCTGCGTTAGATTATTGATCTCGGCGCTTAAAATATCATAAGCAACAAAAATATAGTAGGCATGCGTGATACAATCATTTTTTGCCCTTCGGAGCGCATTCTGATAGTTGTGATGATCAGAATCATAACCGAAACATACTACCAGCGCAGGAGTGCAATAGTGCTCTATAGCGTTTAAAATGAGGTCTCGATAATTGGCGTTACAATAGTTTTGTTTGTATATTTCATTGTTATTTTTGCAATTTTCGACTTCGTTGTTAGCAGCTGGGACTGGGTTAAGTTTTGACTTAATTTCTTTGAATAAAAGATTGGAATAATCGTAGATCCAGTTTAATGTATTGATAGCAATCTGATAGGCTGTTTCTAAAACATCTTCATCGATAAAATAGTCAAAGTGATATCGATAGTCAATGTAAGCCTTGTTGATTTTCTCCAAAGCTTGTTTGTCTTCGTTTTTATCAGCTAGTGTGCTGAGGCGATCGTCGAAAGCTTTAAGATAGTTTATATGGTTTTTTAGCGAATGAGACTTTTTATCCTCAACGACGAGGATATTTTCTGCTGTTCGAAATGCAAGTTCTAACGCTTGGTGTAGCATGAATGCTGCGTGCGCATAATTTTTATGCTCGAAATAGAAATTGTAGCCATCTATAAAAGATCGAATCTTGCCCTTTTCCTTATCGATATATGTCCGTGTTTTTTCGATGACTTCGTCACTTTTATTATTTGGTAAGACAAGGGGTATATCTTGCACAGGATTCTGATAAATGCGGTTGTCAGGTTGGCAAATAAGATAGGCTCGGCCTAAACCTTGATTTATTTTTTGTTGTATTTCGTGGGTGAAGTTCACATTGATATACACATTGGGATAGGAACCAACGGTTTTGTTTATCAGACTGTTTGCATCGGAAAATCGAATTCCGGCATTTGACGTAAGATTGACTTGTAACATCTGATACTTTTTACCATCGTGGTCAAAAGTCCATTGGTAAATTTCATCGACGGCAACAGCACGAAGTATTGCTTCGATAATAGGGTTAATATCGGTGTTCATAATAAATTGGTTTGGTGTTGTGGTTATTTATCTATTTTTCCTTCATTTAGATGTATGGTTTTCAAAACAATTGGGAGATCTGAGAGTATTTCTTGAAGAGGTATGAGATCTTCTGAATAACTTAAAAAAGTGCAACTAAAACTTGGGTCCAAGTAGGAAAAGAGAAGTTCGTCTATAGCGGTATACCAGTCTCTGTGACTTTGGTAGCTAAACATTTTCGTTAAAAAATCGGGAGGATATACTCCTAGACGATAATTACAGGAGCAGTCAATCTCGTCGCTATGGTTTGGAAGAACATATTTTTTATTCTTTCTTCTTAATCCGGATTTGTTAAATATCAGCCAAGCAAGATCGATCGCTTTACCGAGTTCTAGATAAGCATGCGTTGAGTTAAAATCCTTACAGCGGATCTCTTTGCATAAACACATGTTGATAAAATGCAAGAAGTTTTTACTGCAAGTTTTTTTATCCTCTGAAAATTTTTTGAGGGTCAACAAGTGATTATTGAATTGGCCTTTACGGAGGTATCTAAATTCTCTCCATGTTATTTTTCTGCTTTTCTTTTTCATCTTCTTAAGTTATTTGATTATCAATTGTTTTTTTTGATTCAGTTATTTATACTACACCAGAGAGGCGCTGTTGAGCTGAAACTTTGTGAGTACCTTCGTGGACGCACAAACTAGGTCTTTATTAAGCGCTGTTTTAAGCAATATTCAACGAGCCTAATGCCATTTATTAATTCCCCTCGTAATTACTCATGCATAGTTTATTTTTCAGCTGTATTCATGAATTCGTTGCATTTTGGTTGAATAAATTATGCGGATTTCATTGATCTTTGGTGCTTTAAAAGCGTTAGTTTATTGTTTCTAAGTTGCTATTTCGCTTACGGGGATTTCTGATATGTGTGAGTTTTGGCTGTCTTCAATATCATTGCTGTTTTCCTGCACTTCTTTTTGAGCATATTTTTTATCAATACTTTCTTCTATGATTTGCCGTAATTTAGTTTTCTCTTTGGTAGACTGATGAGGTTCATCATTTATAGCTTTTACATAGCATGGAACATTTAAGGATATTCCTTCATCTTCATAGATATAATGTAGGGCGAATGCGAGTCGCATCAGCAATTCTCGTATGGCCATAATTTGATCGCCAAAATATTCGTAGTTACCTGAGTCGGATACCGTTAGATAGTGCATGATATCATCCATTGTTTCATACCATTTTTGAAGAGATTGATATGAGAAAAACTTACTGATGGTGTCAGAAGGATCTATATGTCCGTTGGTCGTATATTCCAGTTTAAATAGATAATTGTGGTAGTCTTCTTTTGTCGAAAAGAAATTCAATGGCGTTTCTTGTATAGAGAGTTGACATTGATGAAAAATTACAAAAGCCACTTCAATCTGTTTGATCATTTGTTTGCAATGATATCCGTTTTCAGCAAAATTGTGATCTGCCATTTCGGGGACAGTTGCTGCGTTGACAAAAAGCTGAATATGATTCACCCAGTAAATAATATTTGTTCCATAGCGATAGAAATCCCTGATATAGATCATTGGATTTTTGACTATATCCTTGCTTAAATAGCGAAAATGTTTCGCTTTTAGTTTCTTTTGCGTATTTTTCATCAGATTATATGTTTTAAAGTTGATGAAACTGCTGCGTAGGGCTAATAACGATCCGTGCACCTGATCTAAAGCCTTATCGGTTTCATTTGTAAGTTTTTTTGGTTAATGTTGTGTTTATAATTATCAATAGTTAAGCTAATTTAAACACTAATTTTCGATTAAACAAATTTTATATTGATAATTATTGATTATGAGTTCTTTTTTAACGAGAATTAAAGTTATTGCAGATAGAGAAGGACTGAGCGTAACAGCCTTTGAAACTGCCGTTGGAGCCAGTAGAGGCGTATTTACACGTGCCTTAACCAACAATACAGATGTACAGGCGAAATGGTTAATTAGTATTGTTGAAAAATATCCTGCATATTCTTCCGATTGGTTGTTAAAAGGCGAAGGCGAGATGCTAAAGCCTATTCTTACGCAGGAAGAGGAGCGGGAAGGCTATCTGACAAATGAAATTGAAGGCGTTACTAATGCCGTTGTCAGTTCACTAAAACAGGTTATATCGTCACAAAATATCACAATTAAATCTCAAGAGAAGACAATTATTTCGTTGGAGCGATTATTGTCGATTCAAGAGCAGGAAATAAAATCGTTAAGAAATAAATAAACAGCCAACATTTAAAAAAAAGCTATAGGTGAATGTAAAGGAACGTGTGCTGCTTATTGCTGAAACCAAAGGGATCAGCAAAACCGAATTTTTCAAAGATGTGCAACTTTCCTATGCAAACTTTAAGGGAGGGCAGAAAAATACTGCACTCAGCTCCGATGCCATGGTTGCTATACTGTCTAAACATCCCGACATTAGTCCGGCCTGGTTACTCATGGGGGAAGGAACTATGATGCGGAAGGATGAGAGGAATGTGGTAAGTGCTCCACCTGCCGAAACAGCTCCTTCTACTGCCGAAGGCCTCGGAATTTATAGGCAGCTGGTCAATGCCTTAGAGCAAACAGTCAAGGCACAGGAAAAAACAATCCAGTCATTAGAAGGACAGGTGAGTTTATTGCAACGCAAATAGCCATATCGCGTAGTTTAGAAACCAAATAATCTCCTCTCCAAAAAATACCTGATTCCGGTGATTTCATTGGCCTCCTTTTTGTTTTAATTTCGTTATTGTAACGGTGCATGTTTGACCGGCAGCCAGAAAAAGTTTCTGTTGCATTTATAGATGTCTCGTTCCCTGCGGTTGATCGCAATGGAACGACCACTAGTCCTTTATTCAAAGAATTAATTTTATGTCGAAAAAAGTATTTGTTATATGCTGTCTGCTTTTAGCTTGTTTTGTGCATCAGGCAGTAGCACAGGCTGCGGGTCAGCGCCCAATGTATACCTCAACATGGGGGCACCTTTACCGTGAAGCAGGAAACAGTAAAGACCTCTTGGGGGTTTTTCCGACCGAGGCTCCTGTCTACCTGCTAGATTCCACCAATACACAGTATAAGGTGCAGGTGAGTAATGGGGATATCGGCTATATTGACCGTCAGCCCCTCAAAAGTGCAATGTTCGGAAAAAGATCTGCCGGCGAGCCAAAACAATATTTCTATCGCGGAACAACAGATGCCCAATGCCCACATTTCTATGTGCAGGTGTCGCAATTGCGCGTGCGTAAGGCTCCTAATACAACAAGTACCGCTGTGCGTAGGGCAGGGCTCAATGAAATGGTATGTATCGATTATGTGCCGCTCTACACAGATGGATGGGTCTACATCGGAGACCACTTTCATGAAAGTCCGGAGTATATTCAGATGAAATTTTTGGGGTCAGAACTAACGTATGACAAGGTGCTAAGAGAATATCTGGCCATAAAAGGAAAGGACCAGGAGAAAGAGCTGGCAGCAGTTGGCCGCCTGCGTGAGATCGGTTGGACCAAGTATCCCAAATTAAAACAGGCCCTTACTTATTGGAAGGAATCTTATGCTCAAGCGGGAATAGTAGATCCCAAAGTTGATATAGACTTTGAATTACTCTTGGCCAATAAATTCCAAAATGAGCTCCAGTCCGAAGTTTATGCCAAGAAACTGAAAGCGCTGAATTTCCATTTCGAATGGAAAGGAGTGTCGTTATCTGACGGCAAAATTACGGATGCTCAGATGAAGCAACTCGCTTTACAACGGGTTTCCGAAATCCCGGATATGACCGAATGTGGCTGGGAGCCGCGGTATTACTATAAAACACCGAATATGATCGTAGCTTTCGAAGAAAACTATAAAGGGAAAGTGGTCGGTTCGATATATAAGCTATTTTTTAGTGATGGCGAAACCATTGTCATGGGCAACGAGCGAATGGATGCCAATTACGCAGAAAAAGACTTTGTAAACCACTTTGGTGAACTGCTTTCGGCAGATTGGATTTCAACGCCACATACGTACTATATTCAAAATGGCGATGCCGGGTTATTTATTTTCAAATTTGTCGAAGGAAAACTGGCCAGCTATGAGTGCATGTATTATTGTTAATGCTCCGAAATTGTGTAGGGGTTAAGTATAGACTTCCAAGCGTTTGAAATGTCCTTCCTTTGTGATGTTAGCAAGGATTTTATTAACGAGCATGAACAGGGATGCTCAAAAAATAAGGCCCTTTGAAGGGGAATTAAAACTCCGCTTTCAAAGGGCCTTTGGATGTTATTGAAATCTTAAATTAGACTACTTGCATTTCAAAGAGTTTTGCAATATGTCCTTTCAATTTTTCTTTCACGTCTTCCATATCGACTTCTTTGCCAAGTTCCCGCTTTAAAGACGTTACATCCTTATCGTCGATACCGCAAGGAATGATGTTGCCAAAATAGTCGAGGTCTGTGTTGACATTGAATGCAAAACCATGCATGGTCACCCAGCGTGAAGCGCGAACCCCCATCGCACAGATTTTGCGTGCGGTCGGTTTATCGGGCTCTATCCATACACCGGTAAACCCGGGATATCTCCCGGCTTCGATACCGAAATCAGCACAGGTTAGTATGATGGCCTCTTCCAGTGTACGCAGATAAAGATGTATATCGGTAAAGAAGTTGTCGAGATCCAGGATCGGGTAACCGACAATCTGTCCCGGACCGTGATAGGTAATGTCGCCACCCCGGTTGATCTTGTAGAATTTGGCCTCTTTCTCTTCGAGCCCTTTTTCATCTAACAGCAAGTATTCTTCGTGCCCGCTTTTCCCCAAGGTATAAACATGGGGATGTGCTGTAAAGATCAAGTAATTCGGGGTACTGGTTGCTGTCGCGTTGACCCTATTGTCGTGCTTAATGTCCAATACTCCCTTAAAGATGGATTCTTGTCTGTCCCAGGCTTCTTGGTAATCGACAAGACCCCAATCTTGAAACTGCACCTTTTTGTTCATTTCGTGTTTTTTTAAGCTGTGAATGGACATAAGGTCCATTCACAGCATTGTTTGTCAAAATTAATACAATAAGTTATTGTATGGATAACGTTCATTGTGCATCTTCACAATGATATCGTAAAGTTTTTGTTTGAACTCTTCGATATTCGTTTTATTTGTTGCTGACAGAAAGATTGCGGGATCTGAATTTTTTGCCATCCAGGAATTACGGAAATCATCCAACGTTACCTCGATCTCCTCGCCATCGTGTCCTTCTTCGACGGCTGGTTTATAAAGGTCAATTTTGTTAAATACCGTAATCACCGGTTTGTCCAGCGCTTTAAGGTCCTTCAATGTTTCGTTTACCGCCTGGATATGATCTTCAAAATTCGGATGGGAGATGTCGACCACGTGGATCAGGACATCGGCTTCCCGAACTTCATCCAATGTGGATTTGAAACATTCCACCAAGTGATGCGGCAGTTTGCGGATAAAACCAACGGTATCTGAAAGCAAAAAAGGAAGGTTGTCGATAACAACTTTACGTACTGTCGTATCTAATGTCGCGAAAAGTTTATTCTCGATCAATACATCAGACTTGGAGATCATATTCATGATCGTCGATTTTCCGACATTGGTATAACCTACCAAAGCTACACGGATCATCTCACCACGGTTTTTTCGTTGTGTCTCGTTTTGCTTGTCGATTGCTTTTAGGCGTTCTTTGAACAAGGAAATTTTGTCCAGAATGATCCGTCTATCGGTCTCGATCTGTGACTCACCCGGACCGCGCATACCAATACCCCCGCGCTGACGTTCCAAGTGGGTCCACATACGGGTCAAACGAGGTAAAAGGTATTGCAGCTGTGCCAATTCCACCTGTGTCTTCGCCTGTGCTGTTTTGGCATGACGGGCAAAGATGTCCAGGATGAGATTGGAGCGGTCCAATATCTTGCGTTTCAGTTCTTTTTCAATGTTGCGCAACTGCGAAGGTGAAAGCTCATCGTCGAAAACAACGATGTCGATTTCCTCGGCTTCGACGTATGCTTTTATTTCTTCCAGCTTTCCACTACCGACAAATGTAGCGCGATCTGGGAAGCCCAGTTTCTGTGTAAACATACCTTTGGTCTCGCCACCGGCAGTCTGTACAAGAAATTCAAGTTCCTCCAAGTATTCCTTTGCTTTTGTCTCCGTCACACTTGGCGTGATGACACTCACCAAGACGGCTGTTTCGGGTTTTATAGCTGTATCGTGTATTTTAAATCTGGCCATTTTGTACTATTAAGTCTTTCAAGTGAAGTCGGCAGGTCATTAAGCTTTACACTGTATGCTATTGCCTACCTCTTGTTATACGTTCACTTTTTAATTATTTTCAATGAGCTCGCAAGCCCGGTTTTTGGATGCCGATTATGACATAATTCTCCATTAACCAATAAATTTCCTGTGATTTGCTTACCAGGGCAACTCAAAATATGTAAGCGTTCGGTCGCCATCTTTTGCCTAGTAAAAGAAGGGATATTTTTCTATATCATGTTCATAATGATGCAAAAGTAAATAAATTTGGTTTTATTTACAAAAAAGATAAATTGTCTTCAAGCGCTAATTAAAAACAATTCGCATCCTATTTATGTTGAAGAGCGGCCTTTAGATTCCAACGCGCTCTGTTTATTCCCTTAAACACGTTGTCGATTGATTTGCTGACCCCGTTTTTTATTTCGAAAATGACATGCGGTTAAGAAATCTTATCCCAGGCAATGCCATCGGATTTTCTTGCCAGGAAGCTTCGCAGCAGATGATTCTTTTCACTTTGTAGTGTTGGGTCTTCTTTGAAGATAGCAATGACGGTGTTACGGCATTCGGTAAGCAATGCCTGATCTGTCGCTAGGTTCGCCATCTTGAGGTCAAGTACACCCGACTGTTGCGTGCCTGATATGTCGCCCGGACCACGTAGCTGTAGGTCGACTTCCGCAATCTCAAACCCGTCATTGGTACGCACCATTGTATCCAGCCTTAATCGTCCTTCTTTGCTCAGCTTATTGCCCGACATCAGGATACAGAAAGACTGTTCGGCACCACGGCCTACGCGGCCACGCAATTGGTGCAGCTGGGATAATCCAAAACGTTCGGAATTTTCAATGACCATGACCGAGGCATTGGGAACATTAACTCCAACCTCGATAACGGTGGTGGCAACCATAATCTGCGTTTCATGTTTGACAAATCGTTGCATCTCAAAGTCTTTATCTTTTACGGGCATCTTGCCGTGAACAATACTGATCTTGTATTGTGGTAGTGGAAATTCGCGTTGCAAGTTCTCAAGGCCTGCTTCTAAATAAATCAGATCCAGTTTTTCGCTTTCCTTGATAAGGGGATATACCAAGTAGACCTGCCTGCCTTTGGCGATCTCCTCGCGCATAAAACCAAACATCCGCAAACGCGAACTTTCAAAAAAGTGAACAGTCTTGATTGGTTTACGCCCAGCAGGTAATTCGTCTATCACGGAGATGTCCAAGTCGCCGTACATGGTCATCGCTAGTGTGCGTGGAATAGGTGTGGCTGTCATGACTAACATATGCGGTGGAATGACATTCTTCCGCCAAAGTTTGGCCCGTTGTTCTACGCCAAAGCGATGCTGTTCGTCAATAACAACGAAGCCCAGGTTTTTGAACTGCACCTTATCCTCGATCAGGGCATGGGTGCCAATTAAAATATCCAGGCTGCCATCTTCCAGTGCCTGGTGGATCAAGCGACGTTCCTTCGTGCTTGTGGAGCCTGTAAGTAGCTTGATATTGACGATGTCATCGCCCACGAGCTGCTTGAGTCCATGATAATGCTGTGTCGCCAGGATTTCTGTTGGTGCCATCATGCAGGCCTGAAATCCATTGTCGACAGCGAGCAGCATACTCATGAGGGCAACAACTGTTTTGCCGGAGCCAACATCGCCCTGCACCAGACGGTTCATCTGCGCGCCTGTATTGGTATCGATACGGATTTCCTTCACAACGCGCTTCTGTGCACCTGTCAACGGGAACGGAAGGCGCTCATTAAAGAATGTGTTGAATTTTTCACCGACTTTATTGAAGCGCTGGCCTCTAAACTTCTGAGTATTGAGCTGTTTGTTGTTGAGCAGCTTGAGTTGTATAAAGAATAGTTCTTCAAACTTGATGCGTTTGATGGCTTGATTAAGCTCCTTTTGATCGCTTGGAAAATGTATGGATGCGAAAGCCTGCTGTCGCGATATCAGGCCATGTTTAGTGAGAACATCCTGAGGAAGGGATTCGCCTATAGTGCGAAATACGGTTTCCAATGCAGTCTGTTGTAAGCGTTGGATTCCTTTGGTATCCAGATTGAACTTTTTGAGTTTCTCTGTTGATGAATAAACCGGCTGTAAACTCATATTGCCGATCTGTTTTACCTGCGGATTATACAGATCCATTTCGGGATGGGTAATGGATAGCTGACCATTGAATTCGCTTGGCTTGCCATAAATAATATAGGCCGAACCAACTTTCAATGATTTTTGAAGCCATGGAATAGACTGAAACCAGACAAGCTCCATGGAGCCGGTTTCATCTTTGAAAGAACCGACAAGACGTTTCGTTCTCTTCTCGCCCACGAGCTGTAAAGAAACCAGACGGCCCAGAACCTGTGCAGCCATCATATCAGGATGAAGTTTCCGGATTTTATGAAACTCCGTACGGTCGATATAACGGAAAGGATACTGTGTCAATAGATCGCCAATGGTAAACACCTGTAGCTCTTTTTTGAGTACATCTGCTTTTTGTGGACCTACACCTTTGAGGTATTCTATGGGGGTAATTAAACTTAATTCAGCCATTCTTCTTGAATGGCTAAATTACGAAAATTTATGCTTTTGTGGAGCCGTTTATTGGCTTGGTATAACTATTTTGAAGCAGGTTCTTCATAGTTAATGTCTGCTTTTCCTTCTTTACAGATCACGCTCAATGGTTTGCGATAAGGTATACAATTTATTCGGGGAGCCATCATAGGCTGGTATATTTCCATCAGTTTGTTGTTGTCATTGATCATATTCTGCAAGGTTGTTTTATCAACGGATTTGTGGTAGGGAAGATAACTTGTCCCACATACTGTCCGTATTTCTATCATTTCCCATTCTGTAGCATCACTGCATGCTTTGGGGCTGGCGAAGGCAATTATTTTACTGTATTTTTCATTGGAAAGCGACTCAAGTTCCTTTTCTGTTTTGTCCTTGTAGGGGTTTTCTAAATGTGATTCTGATTTACAGACAACAAATAGCATGCTGCAGGCTAAGAGGGTGGTCATACCCAAAATGGAAAGATTTTTCATAATATTCTTCTTGGTTTTTTAACTAAACGGGTAATTTTTGATCTCTGCTACAGGAGGTCTCTATTAAGTTTTTGTTAAGCGAACTTGGAGTATGTCGCAGTAGCCGTGAGAAGAGAAGAGAAGAGAAGAGAAGAGAAGAGAAGAGAAGAGAAGAGAAGAGAAGAGAAGAGAAGAGAAGAGAAGAGAAGAGAAGAGAAGAGAAGAGACTTGGTTAAAGCTGGAGGATAGATATTAATTGCATAAAAACAGGGCTGTCCAATCGTTTTGGACAGCCCCGTTTAAGATTTATTTCGGATCATTTCTCGATTAGAAATTACCCTTATTTACATCCCACCAAAGTCTGGTACCGCCGTTGTCAGGTCCGCCCAACAAGGAGATTGCAGATTGTACTTCGGCTGCATTTGTATTGTATTCATTTTGTGGGAACGGTAAACGGTGGATCTGTATTTTAGTATCGATCAGTCCACCGCTATTGTTGACAACAACTGGGAATAGACGTGGATATCCTGTACGGCGGAATTCACTCCAAGCCTCTTGTCCTTCAGGGAAGATCGCCAACCATTTTTGTGTGATAATACGTTCCAATTTTTCTTCGTTGGTAGCGCCCTCATTCCATTTGATTGTAAGAGCACTTGGTGATTCTGCATTATTCTTCGCATTGAACGGATCCTCGTAAGCTGCTGCCTTACTTGTATTATCATTTAGGTAAGTGCTTAAACCAGAAGTTACACCCCATTGCGTAAAGGAAGTTTCCACTCCTTTTTCATAAAGTGATTGCGCTGTTCCGCCAGCATTGTTCCAACCTCTCAATGCCGCTTCGGCACGTAGGAAGTAAACCTCAGCAGCAGTCATTAATATCGGTGCTGTTGTCGCTACGAAAGTAGGCGTTGTACCTTCGGTATTCAAAGCGGATAGTTTTTGGTATTTATCCTTTTCGATACCATCAGCACCCGTACGGATTCCAATGTATTTACCGGCGAAAGCTGTTGTGGTTGCATCTTTAATGACAGGTGCCATGTATTTGGAGATACGCGGGTCATTCAATCCTGTCATATAAGACGAAAGCGTCGCATTGATGCGGGTATCGGCCCAGTTTTTGGAAATAAACCAAAGTGGATTGCTGTAGGTTCCATCTGCAGGTACAGTGATCTTGAAGTTTTCGCTATTGCTTTCCAAGACACCACCATTTGCCGGATCCAATGCTTTCTCAGCCTGTGTTTTCGCTAACGTTGCATCGATTTTAACCAAACGCATCGCTAAACGAAGGCGCAATGAATTGGCAATTTTCAACCAATTTTTAAATCTGACCTGATTATCTGTATTCGGAAATACAAGATCGATCTGGTCAATTTTGGCAGCCATTGGACTATCTGCTTTGTACGATTTCAATGCTGTTACAGCCTCATCAAGCTCTTTGAAGAAAGCAGCATATACATCGGATTGTTTGTCGTATGGAACAGTATTGGAGGTGCCTACTTTACTATATGGGATAGGACCATAGATATCTGTCACCCGGCTGGCAGCTTCTACTTTGATCACCAAAGCCGAACCCCATAATGCAGGATAGGTTTCTGCAAGTCCATTGCTTTTTAATTTTTCAATGGATTTGATGACATTCAGATAGAGTACTTTAAATGGTTCTCCATTCCAGCCGTTCACCATGGCATAATTCAGGTTGTTCTGTCCACTATTAAAAGGCGTAGGAGACATGAAGAAACCTGAAAATACATCCGCGTTCAGATTCTGTTGTACTTGATAAGAGTTGGGATCGCCTGCGCCTGAGAAATTGTAGATAGACATCTGTGCATTTCGCAAGAAAATGACAAGATCTTGGCCATCACCTTTTAAATCCTCATCCGTAACGCCAATGTTATTTTTGTTATAGTCCTCAAAATTCTTGGTGCAACTACTTAAGGTGCCGCCAAGCATTAAAAAAGCGAGTGAGAACTTGGATATGTTTTTTATGTTAAATTTCATCTTTTAATCGTTTGTATTTTAAGACTATATAAAATACCCTCGCCATGTTTACCGATATAGGTATTTTTTAGCGGTGGATATTTCATTGTTGGCCGTTTAGAAAGTTGCATTTAGTGTAAGACCGTAGTTACGCGTTGCCGGCATCATAAAGATGTCCACACCACTTAAGGAATTACCTGTAGACATCGTTACTTCAGGATCGAAAGGAGCCTTTTTCGAAATATAGAATAGGTTTCTTCCGACAGCATTTACGCGAAGTTTTTTGAAGAAACTGTCTTTAATATTGAAGTCATAACCGAAAGTCAATTCACGCAATCTCACCACCGTTCCGTCGTAAATATATTGGCTGCTAACAGGGCCCATACCAGCCGTAGAAGTGTACCATTTTTCGGCGTCCACTGTTGTTACGGCTTTACCGCTTGGTGTAACCCCATTGATACTAACACCTCCATTGGCACGAGCATCGCCACTAGCTTTAGAGACGCCGTAACCGTCAAGCAATGCTTGTGTCACGGACATCACTTGGTAGTCAAATTTACCGTCGATCAAGAAGCTTAAGTTGAAATTTTTATAATTGAAACTGTTGTTCCAGCCCATCTGCCAAATGGGGTTTGAATTCCCAAGTTTGGTGTAGGTGTTGTTCTTCTGTGGAATACCGTCCTCGGAAATAAGAATCCTTCCTTGTTCGTCACGTACAAAATCTTGACCATAGATGTCTCCGAAAGAACCACCAACTTGCAATTTGGATGCAAAATTATTACGTCCCTCACCTGTTAATGTAAATTCAGAAATACCGTCAGCAAGTTTTACAATTTTGTTTTTATTGTACGTAAAGTTGAGGCTGGTCGTCCATTTGAAATCGTCATTTTTGATCGCATCCAGTGATACCAATGCTTCTACCCCTTGATTTTGAATGTCTCCGGCATTAACCGCATACATGTTATTGAGGGATGCATTTCCAGCTGCAATTTTGAAAAATTGATTTGTGGTGTTTGTTTTGTAATACGTAACGTCAACATTCAAACGGTTATTCCACATGCGCCATTCTGTACCAATCTCCAAAGAAGCTGTTTTCTCTGGCTTTAATTCTTTCAAGAAGGCAATATCATTTACCGTTAGCACCGCATAAGGATCTACCCGGTTGGTAAGCAATGTGGTATAAGGCGGAAGATCATTTCCGACTTTTGCATAGGAACCACGGATTTTGGCCATATTCACAAATTCGGGAAGATTAAGTTTGTCGTTCAATACGACGCCCAAGCCAACCGATGGATAAGCGTATGGATTTTGCGGTGTATAGGCCAATGTGCTCGACCAATCCCAACGTGAAGTCAAATCCAAATAAATCCAGTTGTCATAGGCTAAGTTAGCCGATGCAAATACCGATTGTAATTGTCTTCGGTTTGCAGATAGTGTCGAAGTGACCGGAGTTGTCGTATTTTGGATAAAGAACTGGTTGGGAACTTTCAAACCATCTTTACCGGTGTTGAAGTCTGTACCTTCTGTTTTCCAGTCGGTGATACTTGTACCAACCAATCCGGTGATCTGTAGTTTATCGCCAATATTAAAGTTCATGTTGGCGGTTAAATCACCATATTGTTGGGTGATCGTGGTATTTGTATAGCTATAAGCCCCATTTTCACGCGCTAAAATGTGTTGTGTGCCGGCATAAGCTTTCCGATCCCATACTTCGCTGGTACGGTCTACACTACCACGGGCCTGTACGCTGATCCAAGGTGCAATCTTGTATTTTGCGCTACCATTCAAGAGTAAACGATTACGTGTTGAACGCGTTGAATTACGGTTCATGATCCACCAAGGATTTTGTTGGGTAGTCTCGTCGTCCGAAAGAGTAAACCAGTTTTGATCATAAAGATTACGGCCTGTGTTGAAGGTTTCGAAATTTTTATAATCCGCAATATTTAAGCTTCGAGGTAATAGGTAGGTTCCAACCAATGGGTTGTAATAAAATCCTGAAGTAGGCGCATTATCCAATTTTTGGGTAATGTAATTGGCACTACCTTCAACGGTTAACTTATTATCAAAAAATGAAGCACTCTCCTTAAGGTTGAAATTGTGACGCATCAGGTCATTTTCTGGAAGAATACCTTTTGCAAGCGTATTTGCATAAGAGAAATACGTTTGATTTTTTTCGTTACCTCCGGACAATGTCAATGAATTGGTGAAATTGCTACCTGTGCGGAAAAATTCGCCTACGTTATCATAGTTGGCGCCATCGGTTTTGTCGCCCCAGCTAAATACACTGGTGTTACTGTTTTTACCACCCGAACCTTGGCCATATTGGTTTTGGAATTTAGGTGTAGATACAGCTTGTTCGATCTGTGCACTTGACGAGAAGTTGATCGTTGTGCGGCCTTGTTTACCTGATTTTGTTGTCACCAAGATAACGCCGTTGGCTGCTTGGCTACCATATAATGCCGCCGCAGATGCTCCTTTTAATACGGAGATGTTTTCGATATCTTCTGGGTTGATCAATGAAATAGGATCGCCACCATCGCGCTGTCCACCGAAAACGTTGTCTGGCTGACTTGCCAATGTCTGGTTATTGATTGGAACCCCATCGACAACATAAAGTACCTGATTGTTGCCGGAAGCCGATTTGTTACCACGCAAAATAACTTTTGCCGAACCACCCGGTCCAGAAGAGCTGGAAGCAATGTTAACACCGGCGACTTTACCGTTTAAATTATTCGCCAAGTTGGTGCTTTTAACTTTGTTTAATTCGTCACCACTGACCTGTTGTGTAGAGTATGTTAATGATTTTTGTGCACGGCTAATACCCAAAGCAGTAACGACCACACTTTCCAGTTGTTGGGTTTGTTCTTCCAAACTCACCGTAACTGTCGTTTCTCCAGGGCCCAATGTGACTGTTTTATTTTCGTAACCGACCGTACTGATGTTCAGTATGCGGTTTTTATCGTCGACATTGATCTGAAATGCACCTTTACCATCCGTAGAACTTGCGTTGGATGTGCCCAATACTTTGATTGTGGCACCTGGAATAGGAGCTTTGGTTTTAGCGTCTACAACCGTTCCCTTTACCTGGTTGGTTTGCGCGTGCAATAAAGATGCTGAAAAAAGCATTGTTGGAACAATACCTAACACCCTTAATGTAGAGTATAATTTGTTATTCATATAGTATATGTGTTATATTCAGTTTTTTATATACATATTTTCATAACGGTGAAATTTTTAATGAAAATGGGCTAATTCCATTTAGCATTTTGGTTAGAAGAGAAGATATTGAATAATCGGGGGGCAAAATAAGTGATTATTTGTAATAGTGTGTATGCTATTCAATACCTAGTTATAGGAAGAAAAAGCGGTGTGATTTTCCTTAATAAAGATCTAATTTACTATAGTTGAGGAAAAATCAAAAATTTTATGAAACAAAAATGATACATATAAGGTGTTTTTTGCTTTTAAAGCCTTGATAATTATTTTGTTATATGTTTTGTCATTTTTTTAAGTAGAGATCGCGGCATTGTCTTGCATCATCCGAAAGATGTAATCTGTTTAATTTCAGACAGTGTACTTGATTTAAGGGTTCATTGAAAATAATAAATGATCTATTGTTTTGCATGCGTCTTCGATGTGGATACTGACTCCTTGATGTTTTTGATATTAAAAAGGATAATTGCAACAAGTATGATTCCGTAAGCAATATATTTTATTGGAGAAACGGGTTCTCGGAAATAGGTCGCGGCCAAAGTAAATGCGATCAGCGGATTAATATAGAGCAGAACGCCAGTCGTTGTTGATGAAATGCCAACGAGTGCATACATGCTCAGGAAAAGGGGGATAATCGTAAATAGCGATGCGATAAGAACTATGGTGCACCAAAATAGGGGTTCTGCCGGAATTATATGATGATTGTAGATCAGTTTGGGAATCACAAACAATGCACATATACTGAGCTGGATCACCAATTGATTGAGTTTATCGAAACCTGTAGATACCCGTTGTACGATCAGATAAAAAGCGTAGCAGGTGGCAATAGTAATAGCCCAGAGGACATCATGTAACGAACCTTTTGCAAGAAGGCAAACGCTGCCAAAAGCAATAAAAAGTGCTGTTTTTTGCCAGCTCGTTAGCTTCTCCTTGAGTATGAGGTAGGCTCCCGCCGCAGTGATCAAGGGGCAGGTCAGGTAGGCCAATGCCGCAGACTGAATGCTGATGTGGTTGACCGCATAGATATAGGTAAACCAGTTTCCAAAGATGAACGCCGACGCGAGCAGGGTAAGGCAGGTCTGGCGAAGCTTGCCCACCCGAGGTAGAAG
This sequence comes from Sphingobacterium sp. G1-14, assembly GCF_002196555.1. Lineage (NCBI taxonomy): Bacteria > Pseudomonadati > Bacteroidota > Sphingobacteriia > Sphingobacteriales > Sphingobacteriaceae > Sphingobacterium > Sphingobacterium sp. G1-14. The sequence goes on along the minus strand of NZ_CP021381.1, from coordinate 5,982,542 downwards.
TTGGAACTTCCGAATATCAGCTTGCATGGTTTTCCTTCGAAACAACAGCAGGTATATCCAGAGGATCAGGAGCGCCGTTATTATTCTAAAATACAGAATATCCTCGGCCGGATAGCCACGTATCCAGCGTACAGGGATAGACATAAACCCCCAGATAAAAGGGGCCAAAAAAGCCGCGAAAAGATATTTTCCGCGGCTTGTTGTTTCGTTGCTATTTTCCACGGATTAATCTTTCCAGGCAATCACTGAAATTTCGACATTGACGTTCTTGGGAAGAGTTTTGACCGCAACACACTCGCGTGCAGGCTGCGCTTCTTTAAAATATTCCGCATATACTTCATTGACTAATGCAAAATTGCCCATATCACTTAAGAAAATCGAAGCTTTGACAACATCTTCAAAAGTATATCCCGCATGTGTCAGGATAGCTTCAACATTTTTCAGTACCTGGTGCGCTTCGTCTTTAACTCCAGATGAAATTAACTCCATTGTTTCGGGAATCAATGGAATTTGTCCAGAGACATATAATGTATTACCGGCTTTGATAGCCTGATTATAGGGGCCAATTGCAGCAGGAGCTTTGTCGGTATTTAAGATTTCTTTTTTTGACATGGATAACAGTGTTTAGGATGTAAAAAATATTTTGTAGATCAGGCCCAATAAAAAGACAATAATGGCCGTTGCATTAATAATATGCATAGCTTTTATGCTGCCATTTGAGGGGCGATCGACGTTACGCTTTCTAAAAAAGTACATGGAACTAAGTTACAACAGTAAATTAGAAAGTGAAAATGAAAAGATCAAAAACTTTGAAGGAACTCTCGGTAGACGATAAAACAAAATCTTGTACAAGTGGACGGATTTTTTTGAATTTTGGTAACTTGGTAAACGAAAAAAAATTATATGAATAAGATAGCATTAATTGGAGGCAGAATATACACTGGTGAGTCGATTTTGGAACAAAAAGCATTGCTGATCAGCGAAGGTAAAATTATAGCGATTGTCAGTGATCAGGAGGTGCCTGCAGATTATACCAGTTATCCAGTTAACGGGTCTAATATTTGCGCTGGGCTGATTGACCTTCAATTGTATGGTGACGGATCGGACTTGTATTCCGCCGAGCGTAGTGTAGCCTCTTTGGAACGCATCGCCGAGGGTTTGGTCGGTAAAGGTACGACTTCTTTTATGATGACCCTGGCGACCAATACCATCCCTGTATTTAAAGATGCCATTCGGGTGGCAGAAGGTTTCCGACATGATGCATTTTTAGGATTGCATTTGGAAGGCCCTTTCTTGAATCCTAAAAAACGGGGTGCTCATCCTGCGGAATTAATTATCGAGCCTACGAAGGAAAAGATTGACGATCTTTTGGCAGGAAATCAGGTTGTCAAGATGATGACCATAGCGCCTGAATGTATAACGGACGATGTCTTAAAGTATTTGCAGAGCTATAATTTGCTGCTCAGTGCGGGGCATAGTGATGCTACTTTTGAGGCAGGTACCCATGGTTATGATTTGGGGATTCCAACAAGCACCCACCTGTTTAATGCAATGTCGCCTTTACATCATCGCGAAGTTGGGTTGGTCGGTGCAATTTTTAATCATCCGACGGCACAGGCAAGTATTATTGTCGACGGACATCATGTAAGCTTTGAAGCGGTAAAAATTGCGAAACGTCAGATGGGTGAGCGGCTGTTTATGATTACTGATGCTGTAGCCAGTTGCGATAAAGATATTTATCAGCATGTGTTGAACGATGGATATTATGCTTTGCCTGATGGTACCATTTCAGGGGCTGCAATCTCTTTGCTCGAAGGGGTGAAAAATGCTGTGCAAAAGGTGGGTATACCACGCGATGAAGCGATCCGAATGGCTACGCTGTATCCCGCAAATCTTTTAAATAGAGGTGATATCGGAAATCTCAATCATGGAAGTATGGCGAATGTTATTGTCTTTAATGACGACTTTAAGCTGGAGCAGGTGATCTTCAAAGGAGAGCTAAAGCGCTGATCCATTTCGGAGAAGATTGACCGACAGACCGAGATTGACTAATATTATCCGTATCTTCGTTAGTTATTTTTGAAAAAACACTATTCTATAGATTGATGAAACGTTCCCTATTATTTTTAGCGGCAGCACTTTTTGTTTTATCTTCTTGTTCATCCAAGAAAAATAAAAAACAGGAGCCTGTCAATACCACAACTACAACTGTCGAAATTGTAAAAAAAGATCCGCCTTCGGTACCTAAGCGGGAACGGGTGAAAAATACAATTGAAACAAAAGAACAGCCAGTTGCAGAAAAGAAGAAGGAAATCGTTGTCGATCTTCCGGTGTTACCGCGCGAGTTTCGTGCAGCTTGGGTGGCCTCTGTTGCAAATATCAATTGGCCGAGCAAAAACAACCTGAGTACGGCCGAGCAGCAACAGGAAGCGATTGGTATATTGGATTTTTTGAAAAATAATAATTTTAATGCTGTTGTTTTTCAGGTACGCCCATCAGCCGATGCTTTTTATAAAAGTGATCTTGAGCCCTGGTCGTACTTTTTGACCGGTACAGAGGGGCAAGCACCTTCTCCTTATTACGATCCGCTTGATTTTTGGGTGGAGCAGGCGCATAAAAGAGGGATTGAACTTCATGTTTGGTTGAACCCCTACCGTGCCCACCATACCGCTGGCGGCGCCGTTACTTCAGCTTCCATGGCGCGCAAAATGCCCGAGTCGGTTGTTAAATTGAAACAGGGCTATTATTGGTTTGATCCATCCAAAAAATCTACACAGGATCACGCCGCGCGCGTGGTTATGGATATTGTCAAACGTTATGATATCGATGGTGTGCATTTCGACGATTATTTCTATCCTTACGCGGAATACAATGGTGGCCAGGATTTTCCGGATTCAGATAGTTACAATGAATACAAACGTAATGGTGGGGATCTATCGCGCGGAGACTTCCGTAGAAATAGTGTAAATACCTTTATCGAACGTATCTATAAGGATATTAAGAAAGAGAAGAATTTTGTGAAATTCGGTATCAGTCCCTTTGGTATCTGGAAACCTGGTTATCCGTCAGGAATTCAGGGGTCTAGCCAGTATGACATGCTTTATGCAGATGCTAAATTATGGTTGAACAAAGGCTGGATAGACTATTTTGCTCCGCAGTTGTATTGGCCTATACAGCCAGCCAAACAGAGTTATACGGCTTTGTTAAAATGGTGGGAAAGTGAAAATACGTTGGGGCGCCACCTTTGGCCGGGCATCAATACGGTTGGCAGACGTGGTCCGGAATATGTTCAGGAAATTGTGAATCAAGTGGAGGCAGCACGTACACTATTGCCTGATAACCGGGAAGGTGTAATCCACTGGAGTTTGGCGGGACTGACCAAAAACCCGGCCATGACACAAGCTTTGGTGAATGGTCCTTATCAGGTGAAAGCATTGGTGCCAACAAGTCCTTGGTTGAATGCAAATCCTTTGTTGAAACCGACTTTGCTACTGACTCCTCAAGGGGGCAATATCTTTGCGAAATGGCAGCACCAGCAAATTGATCAGGTTTCAAAATGGGTACTATATCTCAACTACGGTGGGGTATGGCAATATGAGATTCTGGATCCGGGGGTTACAAGTAAGGACATTCCAGCGGCATTGAACAACAAAAAACTGCAGTATGTTGCGGTAAAAGCTGTTGACCGTCTGAGCAACGAAGGGCCTTATATCGCTGAGAAGATAAAATAACGAGTTGTTGTATCAACACTTAAAAAAGGGATATCTGAATTTTAGATATCCCTTTTTTGTTTTGAATTGTAATCTATGCAAGGTAAATTTATAGGTATGGAAGAAATCTATAAAACGGTAAGCGACTCTGTGATCCGGATGTCACAGCTGATGTTGCCCTCGAATGCTAATTTTGGTGGTAAAATACACGGCGGATATATTTTATCATTGATGGATCAGATCGCATTTGCTGTGGCGTCCAAATTTTCTGCACATTATTGTGTAACGGCGTCAGTTGGCAAGGTTGATTTTTTGAAGCCTATTGAGGTGGGTGAATTGGTGACATTGATCGCTTCTGTGAATTATGTAGGTAACTCTTCCATGGAAGTCGGTATTCGGGTCGAAGCCATGAATATTCAGACGGGTGAAACCAAGCATTGTAATTCCTCTTACTTTACGATGGTGGCAAAAGATGAAACAGGCAAGCCTGCCCGGGTGCCAAGGTTAATATTGGAGACCGAAAAAGATGTATTTCGTTTCTACCGCTGTGTGGTGAAGATGGAGGTCGACAAAGAAAGGGATCGCGCTATTCACGATCTGGAAACGGACTCTGCCGAGCAGCAAGCTTATATCACAGCGCATTTTGATGTGAAGATCAGTCTGAGCTCTTAGGTCTTCTTCCCTTTCTTACCATTCAAATGTTCCTAGATATTTACTGTCTGTGCATTGATCGCTTCCGTCTGTTTTGTAGAAAAATACATAGACATGGTAGTTGCCGACGGTCTGCTGTCGGGTTAGGGTGGCTGTCTGTGTTTTATGCGTCAGGGGATTCATGCTTTCATTTGTGAAAGCGCACTCATCGGGATTGTATAACAGCAAACGACAATTACTTGAGCTAATGTCATATTGCGATGCGGTATTTGCGTCGTATTCCCAGGTGAGTGTAAATGTTTTTGTCTCTTTATCTACCTGAAATGTGTAGGTGGAAATCGGATTGGGGGTCCCTTTACTCACGCGAAAGTTTTCATAATTGATGGCATGGCCAGTTGCGGTTTTTTCTATCGCATGATTGAGATTGTAGGACATGGCGTTACTATAGGCCTTTTTATCGGGGTTATAGTTTTTAAATCCGATCCTTAATAAGCCTAGCATTGGAGAGATGAATTTCTGGATGAGGGAAAAACGCGACCTTGATTGAATTTGATCTGCAGAAGGTTTTTTTCTGGTTTTCTTTGGTAGGCTCCTTGCATAGGTTGTATTTCCATTGGTAACAAACACGACTGATCCTGCTTTGCCCGAAAGCGTGCCATTGGCACCGTTTTTAATGACTGCCATAATATTAAGTTAATTGCTATTGATTTTTCTTTAAGTTACAAAATAAATAGGTATTGGTCAATATTAAGTTCGATTTTTTTTCGGAATTACAACGAAGCTTAAACGGAACTTAGTCGGACTTTATTCGGTAGAGACCGAAGAAGCACCGAAGGAGTACCGAACAAGTACCGAAGAAGCACCGAAGAAGCACCGAAGAAAGACGGAAGAAGAGCCGGGTAATATCCGAATACAATAGCTATTAATTAGTTTAAAGTGGCGGTGTAAATCGAATAATTCCTTGCATAAGCACGCTGTTGTGTGTTGGATGATGCATGCTGTTGGTGGTTTTGTTGTGCTAATGTTTGTTTTTTGCTCTTAAATGCGGTGAAAAGGTCTTGCTAAATGCTTTTATAAGATGTTTTTGTTTTTATTTTGCTGTGCTGTGCGTTTTTGCATCTGTTTTCATGTGGATTGATGGCTTTTTTGTTGTCAGATTGTGCGTTAATGTGTTTATTGTTATTTCTTTTTCAAATAATTACGCATAAGCTTGCAAAAATAGGAAGCTTTTCATACTATTGTGTAGTAATTGATATAAACCTAGGGTTGGAACCGCCCGTTATGGAAAATTATTAACAACTAACTAAAAACCATGAATAAAAAATTTCTCTTATTCTGTTCAGGGGTGATGCTGTCAACCAGTTTATGGGCACAGACCAAAACTGTAACGGGTAAAGTGACGAATGCCTCTGATGGTGGTACAATGCCTAATGTAACCGTGAGCATCAAAGGTAAATCTGTCAGTACACAAACCAAGCCCGATGGAAGTTTTACCATCAATGCAGAGCCAGGTGATATTTTGATTTTTAGAGCAGTGGGCTCTCAAGAAAGACAACAATTAGTCGGGACAAATGCAACGATCAATGTTGCGCTTTCTGGCAGTGAGGAGGCGCTTGAAGAGGTGGTTGTGACGGCAATGGGAATTAAGAAGGAAAAAAAAGCACTCGGTTATGCCGTTCAGGATATTAAATCGGATGAGTTGATGAAGAATAAGACCGCCAACGTGGTCAATTCATTGGCCGGTAAGATTGCGGGGGTAAACGTAACACAATCTTCGGGAGCAGCAGGTGCAGGTGCGCAGATTATCCTTCGCGGTGGTACTTCGCTAGAGCGGGATAACCAACCTTTATTTGTTGTCGACGGTATTATCTACGATAATTCAACACCCATTGGAGGGAATAGTGGATTTGATGGAATGCAGGCTACGTCAACTTCCAATAGCAACCGTGTCATGGATATTAATCCGGAAGATATTGAAAATGTTTCTGTGTTAAAAGGCCCTGCAGCAGCGGCGTTATATGGCTCACGTGCAGCGGCTGGAGCGGTTGTTATTACGACGAAACGTGGTAGTGAAGGGCGTGTTGAAATAGGCTTTTCGAGTCGTTTTTCTGCAAATTGGGCTAATCGTTTGCCTGAACAACAAGGTAAGTACAAGCGTGGGTACTATAACAGCGCTGGGACTTTAGATAACTATACAACACAATCTTGGGGAGAAGCTTTCAAGCCAGGGGAAGAAGTTTATGATAATGTTGGGGACTTTTTTCGGACGGCTACCGTTTTTGACAATACAGTCAATGTTACCGGGGGAAATAAGAATGGATCTTTTTATTTGTCAGGATCTCGTTTTGATCAGCAGGGTATTATCCCAGAAACTGGTTATGGAAAAACGGCTTTTCGCTTTAATGGTGATCAAAAATTCGGGAAATTAAGTGTAGGAGCCAATGTGGCCTATACTTTAGCCAATACCGATAAGACTTTAACTTCGGCGGGGCTGTATGGTTCTGGGGGAGCTGGAGCAATTTCTTCAGTTTACGGCTGGTCGAGAAGTGATGATATGAAGAAATATCTGAATGATGATGGAACCAAATATCGGATGTTCGAAGGTTTGCAGGAACTTCAGGATGATGTTGAAAACCCTTATTGGACGATAAATAGAAATAAATTAACCGATAATACAGAAAGGATCACAGGAAGTATTAATGCCAATATGAATATTTTCGATTGGTGGAATGTATCTTATCGTGTTGGGATGGATAGTTATTTAACTAAAAACTCTACATTAATTGCCGAAAACGGAGCTGTTAAACAACTTTGGCAAAACGGTATGATGTCTGAGAATGATTTGAAATTCAACTATTGGTCTTCCAATTTAATGTCCAACTTTAATAAGAAAATCGGTGATTTTGATTTAGGTGCCATGGTCGGTTATTTTGCTGAAGAGACCAAGGTGAATACAAATAGAAGGATGGGATATGATTTTGTCGTTAATAACTTCTATAGTTTTGGAAATATTGATAAAGCAAATAAGCTTTTTGATGAAGTTACCTCCAAGAAGAGGTTATATGGCCTATATGGTGAATTACGGGCTTCCTATAAAAATTTCCTTTTCTTAAATGTAACCGGTCGAAATGACTGGACATCCACGCTTCCGGTTGCAAATCAGTCCTATTTTTATCCATCTGTGGGAGGAAGTTTTGTTTTTACGGAGCTGTTGAAAGATAAAGGGCTAGATTGGCTGAGCTTTGGTAAGTTGCGTGCCTCTTGGGCCCGTGTAGGTAAGGACGCTACACCATATGCTACTAATACCTATCTGTGGACACCTAGAGAATCTCTAGGCGGAATTATTGGAACAGGAAATAGCTGGACAAAAGGGAATCCAAATCTTAAACCAGAAACTACAGGATCTTTTGAAGTTGGGGCTGAACTACGTTTCTTAAACGGTCGATTGGGCGTAGATTACGCGTATTACACCAATAATTCGTATAATCAGATCCTTTCACCACGTTTAGGACAGTCTGTGGGTTATATTTTTGTCTCGGTCAATGCGGGCGATATTTACAACAAAGGTATGGAGCTCTCATTAACGGGTAAACCTATAAAAAGAGAAAATTTTGAATGGGATGTTACCTTAAATATGTCTCGGAATAAGGGGACAGTAGATAACCTGATTTCTGGCGTGGACATTCTTTATGTAACGGATGTGCAAGTTGGTAATGCTAAGGCTGCGTCATTCAATGGTGGAAGCTTTATGGGTATTTCTGGATCAAAATATGCGCGCACTCCGGATGGTAAGTTGATCCTTGATGCCAATACAGGTATGCCAACTAGTGATAATGCGACGACGTATAATATCGGTAATCGGGAGCCGAAATTAATTGGCGGTTTAAATAATAGTTTGACCTACAAAAATTTCAACCTCTCATTTTTGTTGGACTATCGTATTGGCGGTGATATTTATAACGGAACAGATTATGCGATGACACTTAATGGGTTGAGCATGCGTACATTGGAACGTGATGAATTGACATTGTCTGGTGTTGTGAATACTGGGACAGCTGCAGCTCCAGTTTATGAGGATAAAACATTTACATTCAATGCAAATGAATCTTATCTGGTGAGTGGGGCGCAAACAAGTGGTAAAAAGATCATTCAAGACTATTGGGGGGTACATTATATAAAAGAAAGTGCCAATTTTATGACGAAAACCAATTGGCTGAGATTACGCACTGTTTCCGTTTCTTATGATTTCGGAAATTCTTTGCTTAAAAAATCTAATGTTTCCAAAGTTATTAAAGGGTTGACCGCGACGCTGACAGGTACGAATTTATGGCTTTTGACTAATTATAAAGGATTGGATCCAGAGGCTAGTGCAGCAGGATCGGGAGTGACAGGTTCGAGTTCTGTTGGTATTGATTATAATGGAGTGCCGAGCACTGCAGGTGTAACTTTTGGTGTTAATTTAAAATTCTAAGCACATTATGAAAAAATCAAAATATTTATTGGCTTTGGTGATAGGGGTGGCTAGTCTTTCTTCCTGTAGCAAGGGTTGGTTGGATATCAATGTGGATCCCAATACACCTTCTAGTACGGTAGCATCGGTTGATAGTCGATTGGCATGGATTCAGCATTATTATTTATATGCGCAAGGTACTGCTGGGGCGCGTGCGGGTTATGTGACACAACAGTTGAGTTTTACGAATGGTACCGCTTCCAACAGTATGATTGCTGGTTGGAACCCCATTGCAGGGATGTCGACGACACCTTATCAGTTCTTTTTTGTGGGAGCAGGGGCCAATTTCTCTGATTTAGAGGTAAAAGCCAAAGCAGAAAATGCCTATCATTATATTGGTGCGATGAAGGCAATTCGTGCCATGGGTTTTATGCTGATGACAGATTGGTATGGGGAAATGCCTTATACAGAGGCATTGGGAGATGTTATCACCCCCAAATTTGATGATGGAAAAACTATTTTTGAAGGTTGCCTAAAGGAAATTGATGAAGCTATTGCTTATCTCAAGATGGAGCAACCTGCCACAGCGACGGCTTTGTCTGCGGGAGATAGCTGGAACGGTGGGGATGTTTCGAAATGGATAAAGATGTGTTATGGAGTAAAAGCGCGCTGGTTAAATAACTTATCGAAAAAATCAAGTTTGTACAAGCCTGATGATATTTTGGCTGCATTAAATAATGCGCCATTAGCCATTAATGAAAGTACAATTGTAAATCATGTTGACGTACAGGGGGATAATCTTGGCGATATTTTGTTTGCAGATCCAGTTAAGACTTCCATTATTTATGATAATGTGGGGATGAATTCCAATATTTTGGTGACCAAATGGTATGAGAATTTATTGACCAATTTTGATAACAAAAATGTCGAAGATCCGAGGGCAGATAAGTTGATTCCATGGGCGGAATATGGTATTCCGAAGAAAATGGTACGTTCTAAAGGGGTTGATATGCAGTCTGATATCCGTATGAAATCTGGTCCTATTGTGGCTTCATATAACGCGAAAGATGTTGCTATTGAAAGTAATAATCGTTCGGTGGCTCCGCATAGTTGGTATATCAATTCAGCGAACACTGCCCGCTGGGGTGACACCGTATATGTTTCGTTTAGGAGCACCTCGAATGCAAAGGCCGAGAAAACACCGGATATTTATAAATGGGACGACGGTGTTGTTGCTGCAAGTGGAACTTTTTATTCGCGACCCGATGCACCGACTCATCTCTTAACATCTGTTGAAATGAATTTTATTAAAGCGGAGGTGTTATTTAAAAAAGGTGATAAGGCAGGTGCTTTTGCTGCTTATAAAACTGCTATACAAGGGCATATTGACTTAATGAATCTTAAGTTGGCTACTTATGGCAACGTCAATCAGAGCAAATCTCCAATGGCTCAAAGTAAAATTGATGAATTTATCAATAAAGGTATTGGAACTGCTGCAGATATTACACTGCCGAAAATTATGACACAAAAGTTTATAGCGATGTCTTTTACGCAACAGAACTGGAATGATATGCGACGTTATGATTTTAGTGCTAATGTATATCCTGGCTGGAGCGTTCCCTATGAGTACACGGTTACAGCGGCCGCGAAAACTAAAATACCCGATGGTAAACAATTTAGACGTGTTAGACAAGTGTCGCATGAGATCAACTACAATGCGCAAAGCCTAATGGCATCACATCCTAATGCTTTAAGTGATGATATTTGGTCTTATCCAGTATGGTGGGATATTGCCGAATAATATAAAATATGTATTGTACAAAGCCGTTTTTTAACGGCTTTGTTTTTGTAATTTTAACGTATGAAATTCACTAATTATTTAACGACAGCTGTTGCGTTGCTGTTGGCATCTGTAGGATTTGCACAATCACCCAAGATTGTTCAAAAACCGATTACTTGGAATCAAGAACGTATTCAGCTGTCTTTGGATTATTTGAAAAATAGACATGGTCTGACGCAGTCAACACCGATTATCCATCCTAAAATGGTGGTGGTACATTGGACGGCCAATAACAGTGTAAAGGCAACTTTTAACACCTTTAATCCCGTACGGCTTCCGGGGCGTCCGGAACTGACCAAGGCCAGTCCATTGAACGTGTCTTCGCAATTTGTCATTGATCGGGATGGGACTATTTACCAGTTTCTGCCCGATTCTATTTTTGCGCGGCATACGATAGGTCTCAATTATTGCGCGATCGGTATTGAGAATATAGGTAGCCGTCAGAACCCGTTGACCGATGCGCAGCTAAAAGCTAATGAAGAACTGATCCGCTATCTCAGTAAAAAATATCCCATCGAATTTGTATTGGGTCATCATGAATATCAGCGTTTTAAGAAAACAAGTTGGTGGAAAGAAACTGATCCCAATTATATCACGGGTAAAGATGATCCGGGAGATAAATTTATGAATAACTTGAGAAAAAATTTGACTGACTTAAAATTGAATCCGCTCCCTTAGGTAGGTGTGATATTTTTTTTGATGCCTGTCGGATTAACAGCTGATGTTGAGCGAATGTATTTTATAGCTATTGTTTATTGGAAGGTAATCGTATTGATCCTGCTGATTTGCTGTATTTTGCTGTGTTGTTAATGATGTGTTAATTGTATCTTATATGTTACAATATATTGTTATTTGTACACTTTCTATTTCTTTATCCTTTGTTTTGTTTTATAGTAAAGTTCTGATAATTAGCTTTTCATATTTTTTTTAAAACAAATTGTTTATTGTTTATTAATCAATTTTGCTAGTTCTGTCTGCTTATTGTATAAGTGAACACTTACTTTCTTTTGCGTTTTTGTGTAGTTTTTAGTTTTAAAAACGAAAAGTTCTACTTACTTTTATTCTGATTTTCAATTATTCATGCATAAAACTGCATTTATGCATGAGCTAAAAGTCTATTTATGATGAAAACTACCGTACTAAATTTGACCTTTTTGGTTACGATTGTCACCTGTATTTCTTGTGGAAGTTCGTTGAAGTCTGTTCGGACTAATGAAAAAGCAGGAAACAGCATTTCTGGTGATATAACGAACAAGGTTGTTGTGCCAGGGGCAGATCAGTTAGCCTTGTATCTACCGCAATTAAAAGGTAAAAAAGTAGGGGTGATGGGGAATCAGACATCTATTGTTGGGTCGGATAAAAAACATCTCGTTGATGTTTTAATGGATAATAACGTTGACTTAAAATTTGCCTTTGCTCCTGAGCATGGCTTCCGTGGTAATGTAGAGCGTGGCGAGAAGTTTGGAAATGATATTGATCAGAAAACAGGTTTACCACTATTTACATTATATGGTGGAAATAAGAAACAGGATTCGATTGTCAATTCCATCGATGTTATGATTTTCGATCTACAGGATGTCGGAGCGCGTTTTTACACTTATATCACTTCCTTACATCGTGTGATGGAGCTTTGTGCAAAGCATAACAAAAAATTAATTGTATTAGATCGCCCAAATCCGAATGGAGATCAGGTCGACGGTCCAGTAAGGCATGACGATAAGTTTAAATCCGATGTTTCTTGGCATAAAATAGCAATGATCCACGGTTTGACAATTGGTGAGTTGGCACAGATGATCAATGGGGAACACTGGTTGGAAAATGGTCGTCAGGCAGATGTGCAGGTTGTAAAAGTACAAAACTGGGATCACAAAACGATGTACGATTTGCCGGTAATTCCTTCACCAAGTCTACCCAATCAGCTTTCTGTACGATTGTATCTTTCATTATGCCTTTTCGAAGGAACTGATATTTCGGTAGGGCGTGGGACGGATTGGCCATTCCAGGTTTTGGGGTATACAAATCCGGTGTACGGCTCCTTTACGTTTACTCCGGGTGAACGTCATGGTATGTCCAAGCATGTGGAGGGGAAAGGTGCGACGAATTATGGTATAGATCTACGTGCCCTGGATCCTGAAAAGCAAAAATTCACACTAAAATATGTCCTGGATTTTTATCAAAAGACGCCTGATAAATCGACTTTCTTTGCGAGGCCTGAATTTTTTGACAAGCTCGCAGGCACTGATCAGTTGCGTAAGCAGATTCTTGCAGGTAAATCCGAGGCACAGATTCGCGCTTCCTGGTCGGATGACTTGAAAAACTATAAACAAATGCGTAAGAAGTATTTGTTATATACTGATTTTGAATAGCAATAACTAACAATATTAACTAGAATCATTTATTTTAAAACTCTATAATCAATGAGAAAATTTGTACTATTTTCTGTTGCTCTTGGATTGAGTTTTCCTTCTGAATCCTATTCTTTTACAAAAAAGGAAGGCTCTTTGAAGAACGTTAATTCAACAAGCGTTCTTTTAAGTTCTTCTGCAAAAAGTGCGGTTCAAAATACAGTGCAAGGTACTGTAACGGATGGAAAAGGTCCAGTCTCTGAAGTAAGCGTGTCTGTAATTGGTGGTAATGCATCAACGAAGACCGATGCGCAGGGGCATTTTAAAATTACAGCTGCCGTGGGGAGCAAGTTGCGTTTTTCATCCGTAGGTTATATTACACGAGAGGTTCCTGTGACTTCGAATTCGCTAAATGTAACTTTGGTCGATGATAATCAAACGTTGAATGAAGTCGTTGTTGTTGGATATGGTACGCAGAAAAAGAGTAACTTAACAGGTGCTGTTGCGTCAGTTAATATCAAAGAGACAATGCAAGGACGTCCTATTGCTGATGCAGGACGTGCCATGCAGGGTACGACACCAGGATTGAGTATCGTTATCCCGAGTGGAGAGGTGGGATCTGATCCAACGATCAAAATTCGCGGTCAAATAGGTTCAATAACTGGATCCAATAATCCATTGATATTACTGGATAATGTGGAGATTCCGAGTATCAATATTGTGAATCCCGATGATATTGAATCTATTTCAGTTTTAAAGGATGCCGCAGCATCATCTATTTACGGAGCTAAAGCCGCGTATGGTGTTATTTTAATTACAACAAAACAGGGAGCTAAAACTGATCAGGTGTCAGTAAATTATTCTAATAATTTCTCCTTTCAAAACCCATTCAAGAAATACGAAATGGGGACGGTTGATGCGTTGAGATATTCGTTGGATGCAGCTTTGCGCGTTGGTAGCAATTTTACTGGAGCTTTCTATAAAATAAATGAAGAAAGTTATCAAAAATCGGTTGAATGGCAGGATAAATATGGTAGCTCGGTCGGTAAAGATGATCCAACGTTGTATGGACGTGACTGGTATTATGATCCTGCAACAGGTTATAAATATGGCGTACGTACGTATGATCCTTATGACTATATGGTTCGTGAATGGGCTCCTACACAACAACATAATTTATCGCTATCGGGTAAGTCAGGTAAAACTTCTTATAATGTAGGATTAGGGTTGCTTGATCAGTCTGGTATGTTGAAGACTAATACGGACAAGTTCTCGAGATATAATGCTTCAGTACGGGTTTCTCATGAGATTAACAAATACATTACAGCGAGGGCAGGAGCTATTTATTCCCGTACGAATAAACAATATCCGTATGCAACGAATTCGACAACAGCAGATCCATGGTTATATATGTACCGTTGGAGTTCGCTGTATCCGTTTGGAAATGATGGAGACGGGGACCCAATTCGTAGTCCAGCTTATGAGACTGGTGCGGCAAACGTGGCGAGCCAGTTAAAAAACTATATGAATTTCAATGGTGGTGCTACTGTAAATTTCACGAAGAATTGGAAATTGGATTTTGATTACACATTGACCAATCAGGAGATGATCTGGAATAAGCCGGGTACACGTTTTACGGCAGGCAATTCCTGGGGAAATCCAGTAGCGAAAAAGGATGCAAATGGAAACCAGATGTATGTCGATGCAAATGGAAGCTATGTGGACGCATCTGCTGCGGGAGCGATGGCTGCATATGATCTAGATTATTTCCAATATACAGCTGCAGGCTCTAATCCTGACCATTACCGTAAGGAAGATGAGAATTTCTTGCGCCATACGATCAATGCCTTCTCTACTTACAATTTGAGCTTGGATGGTGGGCATGAGTTTAAATTTATGGCAGGTTTAAACCGTGTCGCGGAACAAACTGAAAATTCTTGGACACAAATTACAAACCTGCTGGATATCAAGAATCCACAATTAACGTTTGGATCGGGAACAGTGACTGGTTCCGGTTATAAAAAATGGGAATCTCAGATTGGTTTTTTTGGCCGGGTGAACTATGCTTATAAGGATAAATATTTGTTTGAAGCAAATTTACGTCGTGATGGATCGTCTAAATTTCCGACAAGCTTGCGCTGGAAATGGTATCCGTCGTTCTCTGCAGGTTGGGTGGTATCGCAAGAATCTTTTATGGACTGGTCACGTGAGTTCGTAAATCAATTTAAAATCCGCGGTTCATGGGGCTCGATTGGAGATCAGGCTGTTCCGAACAATTTGTATACAAGTTATATGACGAATGCCCAATCTAACTGGATTAACAGCTCAGGAAATAAGGATTGGTATGTAGGATCTCCTGCCGCCGTTTTATCTCAGGTGGGCTGGCAAGATATCCAGACCTTGGATTTTGGACTTGACGCAAGATTCCTCAAGAATAAACTGGGGCTTGTATTCGATTGGTATCAACGCGATACTAAAAATATGCTAGTGCCGATGGAAGGTGTTGCTGCGACTTTTGGTGCTGAGGCTCCTAAAGGTAATTTTGGCGCTTTACGTACGAGAGGTTGGGAGCTAGCAGTTGATTTTAACCACCGTTTCGAAAATGGTTTGGGGATTAATCTACGTGCAAACGTATCGGATGCAAAATCTGTCATCACAGAATACGGTACAACAACTTTAGTGGATGGATACTATAACGGTAAGACATTCGGTGAAATTTGGGGTTATGAAACGGATCGTCTGTATCAAAAAAGTGATTTCGTTTATGAAAATGGAAAACTAGTTACGACAACCGTCAATGGTAAGACAATGAACAAGTTGTCTGATCCAAATGGAGCTTACCAATCTTGGGTTCAAAATTCATCTACCTTCCTTTATGGTCCCGGTGATGTTAAGTTTAAGGATTTAAACGGAGATGGTGCTATAGATAACGGAAAGGGGACAATTTCAGATCATGGTGACCTTTCTGTGATCGGTAATTCGACGCCGAGGTATGAATATGGATTTCGTTTAGGGGCTGATTTCAAGGGCTTTGACTTCTCTGCGTTCTTCCAAGGTGTAGGTAGCCGTCAAGTTTGGGGAAAAGGGTTCTTGGCACAGGCCGGCTTTAATGCATCAGATGGAGCAATGCCTGCAGTTATGTCTTCAGATTATTGGACTGAAAATAATACGGGCGCATTTTATCCAGCAGCATACAGCAACGGTGGAACAGACAATATTAATAATATGCAGATACAAAGTCGCTATTTGTTGGATATGTCCTATTTGCGTATTAAGAACTTAACCTTGGGTTACACTCTTCCGAAGGGAACGTTGAGTCGAATCGGAGTAAGCAATTTACGTATATACACTGCTTTGGAAAACTTCTTTACATGGGATAAACTTAATGGCTTGCCTATCGACCCTGAAGCTGTTGTTGGGGTGAATATGTTTGTTGATCAGAGCTTGAATAATTACAATAGTGGCCGTATTGGTGTTGGAACGCCAACGTTCAAATCTGCTTCTTTTGGCGTTCAATTGACATTTTAATTGAAATTATCATGAAAATTAAAACAAAATTCTTATATATATTATTAGGTTCCTCAATGGTGTTGTCAAGCTGTAACAGCTTGTTAGATCGCCCGTCTTTGGATCAGATTACAGATGGTTCGGGGCTTTATTGGAGGGATGAAAATGACCTGAGGTTATTTGCGAACGGTTTTTATACGCAATATTTCAACGGCTACAATAGTTCCTTTACGACGGATTATACGCCAGTAAGGGGGTATACCTTTTCAGACGATTTGACTTTTAGTGGTCAACAAGCTAATTTTGAAAATGCTATACCTGATACGCGTTCATCCACATCTGAAGTTGCGGCATGGCTTGATACGTATGCTGGTCCCACATGGAATTATTCGTGGGTTCGCAAATCCAATATTTTCTTGAATAGAATAGAGACTATTGCTAAGCCGAACTTAACCACGGCTCAATATAATCACTGGACTGCTGTTGCGAAATTCTTTAAAGCTTTTGAGTATTCGAGGTTGGTCTCTGTTTTCGGGGATGTTCCATATTTTGAATCTGAAGTAGCTGCTTCTGATTTTGATACGCAATATAAAGATCGTGATAATCGTGGTGTCGTGATGGATCATGTGTACGATGACTTTGTATATGTATTACAGAATATGAAAGCCGATGATGGTGCAAATGTGTTGAATAAGTATATTGCAGCGTCTTTTATATCACGTTTGATGTTGTTTGAAGGTTCTTGGCAGAAATACCACGGTCTTGATCAGGCAAGAGCAAAGAAATATTTGGAGCTTGCCCAAAGTGCAGCGGAGGTTGTTATGAGTTCAGGTAAGTATTCATTTACTGCTGATTTCAAAAGTTTGTTTTCTTCCCAGGATTTAGCTACCAACAAAGAAGTGATTATGTATCGTAAATACGATGCATCCGTTAGTGTGCTGCATGCAATCGGATCTTATCAAAATGGCGTTGAGGCACAGGCCACAGCTCCAAATTTAAAATTGATCAAGGAATTTATCTGTGTTGATGGTAAGCCTTATTCTTCATCATCACTCGCTAGTGCGACGGATTTTTCGTTAAGCAAGTTGGCGACCTCTCGTGACCCACGTTTTGAGGCTTCCTTTGATACGGATTTGAACTCCAAGGCTTCAACATTTGTCTATGGAACAAAGTATGTCGCTCGCAATGGTTATAAGATAACAAGTGCAAATCCTGATTATGCTAAGTGGAATTCAAATACCAATACATCAGACGCTCCTGTTATACGTTATGGAGAAGTTGTGTTAAACTGGATTGAAGCAAAGCAAATTTTAGCCGAAAACTTTGGTGGTGCAGCTGTTACACAAACAGATCTCGATAAGTCAATCAATGCAGTAAGAAATAGGCCGCTTGACGAGGTTGCTATAGCTAAAGGAGTGACAAAGACTGCGCCGTTACAGATTGGTTCAATTGCTAATGATCCAGCTAGAGATGCAGATGTAACACCGCTAATGTGGGAAATACGTCGTGAGCGCCGGATGGAATTCGTGTTTGAATACTCGCGATTGCTGGATTTAAAGAGATGGAAAAAGCTGGGTTATATGGACTTTTCGAAAAGTACGGATTATTTCACGGGAATTTGGGTTGATGTAGCAAAGCAGGCCCCGGATTTCTTAAAATCTAACTATGTTGGCGTCACCAAAGTGAGGAAAGTGGATGGAACCGTAGTGACTTATAATGGTTCTAATGCTGCCGATATGGTTGGTTTTATAGTGGTTCAAAATGCAGCAAATAGAAATGCCGTGGATGATAAATTTTATTTAGCTCCAGTGGGTAAAGCGCAAATTGTTGACTATGAGCAAAGAGGGTATAAATTAACACAAACTAAAGGGTGGTAATTTAATCCACATATTATGAGGCCTTGTCTATGTTTTTAGACAAGGCTTTTTTGTGTCCATGATAGCCGAGGCTGTCGAAAACAAACCTAAATCTATATCTAAAATACTTTGCATAAAAACGCATTTTTATTTTATTATTATGCATAAAAACGCTATTTTTAAGAAAACATTACGCATGAGGTTTCCAATTATCACCTTTTTTATTGCATTATCCTGCGTTTTTAACGTTGTGATGGCGCAGCAGTCCTTCAAATTTGCCCACGTAACAGACACGCATGTCGGTGGTGCAACAGGAGAGGAGGATTTGCGACGTACTGTAAAGGACCTGAATACATTGAAAGATATTGATTTCGTTATACTTTCTGGGGATATCACCGAGTTTGGCGCTGATCATGAGTTGAAGCTTGCAAAGCGCATCTTAGATAGTTTGCAGCTGCCCTGGTATGTGATTCCGGGAAATCACGATGGAAATTGGTCTGAAAATGGAGCCAATACATTTCGCACCGTTTTTGGTGGTGAAACCTTTTTCTTTAAGCATAAAGGTTACGCATTCATTGGAACCAATTCAGGACCAAATATGCGTATGAGCCCTGGTCAGATTCCTCGTGAGAACCTGGTCTGGATGGATTCCATTTTTGCAGCGAATCCGGATAATCAGTTGCCATTGATCTATATTAATCATTATCCACAGGATTCTTCGCTAAATAACTGGTTTGACGCTTTAAAAAGAGTTAAAACGCGGAATGTTCAATTGGCGCTTTGCGGACATGGTCATGCCAATAAATTATACGATTGGGAAGGAATTCCGGGGGTAATGGGGCGGTCTAACCTGCGTGCGAATAAAGCGGTTGGCGGCTATAATATTGTGACCATCGCCGATGGTAAAGCGAGTTATCAGGAGCGTAATCCCGGTGTAGGGATGCAGGAGAAATCTTGGGTTGTTGTCCCTCTATTTAATCATCATTATGAAAATGAAACGGTAAGCTACCCGAGACCAAGTTATGCTGTGAATGCAAAATATGCAGATCAGGTTAAAGTCAATTGGACGTTTGAAGATGCTAGTGATATTGGGGCGGGACTAGCTGTTTACAAAAATAGCGTGATTACATCAAATACCGCTGGCGATATCTTTGCGCTTGATTTAAAAACGGGTAAAAAGCTATGGGCATTTCGCACCGGTGGTAAAGTTTATTCTACGCCAGCTGTGTGGAAAGGGATTGTCGTGGCGGGATCATCGGATCATGCAATTTATGCGGTAGATGCCCGTAATGGCAAGTTGTTGTGGAAGGTACAGACTGAAAAGGCGGTTTTGGGTTCGCCCCTGCTACATAATGGCGTGGCTTTTATCGGTGGTTCGGATGGTAAGTTTAGCGCACTGGACATCAAGACTGGGGTTGTAAAATGGAGTTTTGATCAGGTCAAAGGATTTGTATCGACCCTGCCAACGTATTATTTGGGAAATGTAATTTTTGGCTCCTGGAGTAATGGATTCTATGCTTTGAATGTCAATACAGGTAAGCTGTCCTGGGAATGGAATAACGGACAGGCTAATCGGATGTTTTCGGCGGCGGCATGTAATCCCGTGGGCGTAAATAATCGTGTTTTTGTAGTTGCGCCGGATCGTTTTATGACAGCACTGGATGCGAAAACGGGGGCGGTCATTTGGCGGGAAAAGAAAGATACCATTCGGGTGCGCGAGTCTATGGGGCTGGCTGCAGATCATAAATTGGTTTATGTGAAGACGATGGACGGCGATCTTTTAGGTATTTCAGTTGCTGGGAACAGCATGGATGTTGCCTGGAAGTCCAAGCTTAAATTGCCCTACGAATTGACGCCTTCTGCAATTACCTCCAATGGCAAGTTGGTATTTGTGCCGAGTCATTCGGGTTTGCTATCCGGGGTTGACGCAAAAACAGGCGCGGTAGTATGGCAATATAAAATATCCAATGGAATGGTTAATCCTGTAGCGCTAAATGGCAGAAATACGGTGATAGCGAGTACGATGGATGGCAAAATAGTTTCATTACAGTTTTAAGCAATCGATTGAATTGATCTTTTTGAAAATAAATGCCTTGATATGATAAAAAAATGTCTAAACTTCTTAAATTTACGTCAAGCTTTTTTGCTTGTTTTTGCATGTTTTGTTTGTAACTTTGCGAAAGCACAGCAAAATGCTTGGATTAGAATAAACCAATTGGGCTATACTCCGGCGGGCAAGAAGGTCGCGGTATGGGGCGGGAAATCAATCAGGCAGCTTCGTTCTTTTGAAATTAAAAATGCAGAAACGGGTAAAACAGTCTATGTGCATCCTGTTGGAAAAGATTATGGAGCTTATGGTCCTTTTGTTCAGAGCTTTCGTTTGGATTTCTCTTCTATGCAGGATACAGGACGCTTTTTTGTTCAGGCTGGAGATGTGAAGTCTCCAACATTCCGAATTGCGCGAGACGTTTATAAAGGAGCGGCAGATTTTGTACTGCGTTATATGCGGCAACAACGCACATTGTTTAACCCTTTTCTGAAAGATAGCTGCCATACACATGATGGATTTGCGCTTTATGCAGGAAAGGTTGGTATTCCCGATAGTTCCCATATCGATGCGGGTGGAGGTTGGCACGATGCTTCTGATTATTTGCAATATGCGACAACGTCGGCAAATGCGACATTTCATCTGCTAGCGGCTTACCGCGATTTTCCAAAGGTGTTTGGTGATCTAAAGCAAGCAAATGGTCTTGATGGAAAAAACGGTCGTGCCGATGTACTGGACGAAGCGAAATGGGGCTTGGATTGGTTGTTGAAAATGCATCCTAAAGCCAATCAAATGTACAATCAGATTGGTGACGACCGGGATCATGCAAGCATGCGGATGCCAAAGGAAGATCCCTATTATGGTCGTGGATTTGAAAGACCGGTGTATTTTATCGATGGCGAACCACAACAGCGTGGTAAGTTTATGAATAATACGACGGGGACAAGCTCTACTGCTGGTAAATTTAGTAGTGCTTTTCGCCTGGGGGCGATGTTGTTTGACAAAGAGGATGGTAAATATGCAAAGCTGCTTTCGAAGAAATCGGAAACGGCCTATGCTTATGCCAATATAAAACCAGGCGTGACACAGACAGTTTCTGTGAAATCGCCTTATATTTATGCCGAAGATAATTGGGTGGACGATATGCAGTTGGCCGCTGCAATGGGGTTTTCGGTGACAAAAAAAGAAAAGTTTGCACGAGAAGCCTTAGGCTACGCACGGCAAGAAAAGATTACACCTTGGATGGTAAGCGATACTGCTGCACATTATCAGTGGTACCCTTTTATCAATCTTGGGCATTATGAGTTGGCAAAAGGATTAAAAGGACAAGATCGCGAGGAGATTGTTTCCTATTATAAACAGGGGATTGAGGAAGTCAATCGGAGAGCCGAAAAAAATGCATTTTTTCGCGGAGTTCCCTTTATCTGGTGTAGCAACAACTTAACGGTATCCTTTGCGATCCAATGTCTCTGGTATAAAGAATTGACGGGAGATGCACATTTTGATGAGCTAGCGCAAGCAAATTTTGACTGGTTATTTGGGACGAACCCTTGGGGCACGAGTATGGTATATGGTCTTCCATCTGGGGGCGATACACCTGTTGATCCGCATTCGGCGTTTACCTTTCTTGGAAAGCATCCGATCGATGGCGGTTTGGTTGATGGGCCCATTATGGCATCCACGTATCGCAATCTGATCGGTATCAAGTTGAATAATCCGGATAGCTATGCGGAGTTTCAAAGTGATTTGGCGGTCTATCATGACGACTACGGAGATTATAGTACGAATGAGCCGACAATGGATGGTACCGCTTCGTTGATTTATTTGTTGGCTTCAAAGGAGGGTAAGGCAATGGAGGAGCCGACCGGAAAAAAGTAACACGGGATGTTTTCGGAGCTATTGTCCGGGGCGACTCGACAAAGCGGCAGGTGGCTCTGGTGTTTACTGGTCATGATTTATCTGAAGGTACAGCTGAGATATTGACGAGTCTAAAACATAATGGCGTTAAAGGCTCTTTTTTCCTGACAGGTGATTATCTCAGAACGCCAGATTTTGAGCCGTATGTCCGTCAGATGTTAAACGATGGTCATATGGTTTCGGGGCATTCGGATAAACATCTTCTGGTGAGTGACTGGGGGAGTAGGGATGTTCTTTTGGTGAAGCGTGACTCTTTTGTCGCTGATCTAAAGGCAAATCTGAAAGCTCTGGAACGCGTGGGCGTTCAAAGAGAGCAGCTGTCCTATTATATTCCTTCTTATGAATGGTATAATAGTGAAACAGTCGATTGGGCAAAAGTAGTTGGTCTACATTCGATTAATTATACACCAGGAATACGGACTGCGGCTGATTATACTTATCCAGAAATGGGGGCTCGTTATGTATCGTCGGCAGCGATTCTCGACAATCTCTGGTCTTACGAAACTCGATATGGGCTCAATGGATTTCTGATATTGATTCACATGGGAACCGATGATCGTCGGAAAGATAAACTGTATCATCATTTGGATGATATCATTAGCATATTAAAGGGGAAAGGGTATCAACTTGTGGATGTGCCCGATTTATTGAAATAAAGAAATACAATATATACTAATAATGGTAAATACAACGGAGAAAGATTCGAATTATCAGGATTTAGACAAGATGTCTGTGCATGAGTTATTGACAAATATCAATAATGAGGATAAATCTGTGCCACTTGCTGTAGAGCAGGCTATCCCTCAGATTGAAGCATTGGTCAAAGTGACTGTGGAGAAAATGAAGGCTGGTGGTCGAACTTTTTATATCGGCGCTGGTACAAGTGGTCGTTTGGGCGTGTTGGATGCGTCAGAATTACCTCCGACTTACGGCGTTCCATTTGAATGGATCATTGGACTGATTGCTGGTGGTGATACTGCAATTAGAAAAGCAGTCGAATTTGCAGAAGATGATCTGGAGCAAGCCTGGAAAGATATGGAAGCGTATGATATTGATGAAAACGATGTTGTTATCGGTATTGCGGCCTCAGGAACTACACCTTATGTTATTGGTGGATTAAAAACGGCAAACGAGAAAGGACTTGTGACAGGATGTATTGTCTGTAATGGGGGTTCTCCGATTGCTGAAGTAGCGCAGTATCCGATTGAAGTCATTGTTGGGCCAGAATTTGTTACTGGGTCTACGCGGATGAAATCGGGTACAGCACAGAAACTTGTTTTAAATATGTTCAGTACTGCAGTGATGATCCAATTGGGTAGGGTAAAAGGGAATAAGATGGTCGATATGCAATTGTCAAACCATAAGCTGGTCGGTCGTGGTGTACGTATCATTATGGATCAAACCGGGGCGCTGGAAGAAGAGGCTGCGGCTTTACTTGAACAATTTGGTAATGTAAGACAGGCAATTGAAGCTTATCAGGCTACCCATTGAGTATAACCTACTAAAAATCACCTATTTTAAAAACAAACTATGTCACCAGTAATATTATTATCTTTTATAATAATCTATTTTGCAGTTCTGCTTGCTGTAGCTCACTTCACGTCGAAGGGGGCTTCCGATAACTCTACTTTTTTTGTCGCAAACCGGAACTCTAAATGGTATATGGTCGCCTTTGGGATGATCGGTACCGCGCTCTCCGGTGTAACTTTTATTTCGGTTCCCGGCGCAGTCGGTGCGTCTGAATTTAGCTATTTTCAATTTGTTCTTGGGAACGCCGTTGGTTTTGTCATTATTGCCTATGTATTGCTTCCGCTCTATTATAGAATGAATTTGACTTCCATCTATACCTATTTGGAAGAACGTTTTGGGCACACCACGTACAAAACAGGTGCTGCTATTTTTCTAGTTTCCCGTACGATCGGTTCGGCATTTCGTCTTTACTTGGTGGCAATCGTATTGCAGCATTTTATTTTTGATGCCTGGAATGTGCCTTTCGCAATTACGGTTGTTATATGTTTGGTGTTAATCTGGATGTATACAAATAAGGGCGGTTTAAAGACGATCATTGTAACAGATACCCTACAGACTACCTTTTTAGTGACTGCAGTAATTCTTTCCATTTATTTTATGGCAAAAGGATTAGATTTTGGTATTGTGGATACTTTCGAGGCTGTGAAAGAAAGTAGCTACTCTAAGATCTTTTTCTGGGATGATTTTGTTGGCAGTAAAGCAAATTTTTGGAAACAATTCTTGGGAGGGATTTTTGTGACCATTGCAATGACGGGGCTTGATCAGGATCTGATGCAAAAGAATTTATCGATGGGGACCATTAAAGAGGCGCAAAAGAACATGATTACGTTTACAAGTGTATTTGTGGTTATTAATATTTTCTTTTTGGCTGTCGGTGCTTTGTTGTATATCTACGCGGCCAAAAACGGAATTGATGTCACTCAACTGGCAACACGTGATTATTTGTATCCAGAAATTGCATTAAACCACTTGGCTATTGTTCCTGCAATCATCTTTATGATGGGATTGACGGCGGCGACTTTTGCAACGACAGATAGTGCGCTGACTGCCCTAACGACATCTTTCTGCGTAGACTTTTTAAACTTCAATAAAAAAGAAAATCCCAATGATCCAGCGCTGATCAAACAGCGTAACTATGTGCATTTTGGTTTTTCCATTGTGATGTTGTTGGTTATTTTGGTCTTTAAGCTGATCAACGATGATTCGGTCGTCAATGCAATCTTTACTGCGGCGAGTTATACGTACGGACCTTTGTTGGGCTTATTCGTTTTTGGAATATTCACAAAATATGCCGTGCGGGATAAGGCTGTGCCCTATATCTGTGTGCTTTCGCCTACCGTATTATTTTTGCTTAAAACCTATGTTATTGAGGTGTACACACCGTATGTTATCGGATTGGATTTGATCATTATAAATGGTTTTATCACGTTTGTGATGCTTTTGATCAGTTCTCCAGGTAAAGCAAGTGAAAAAGCATTGTCCCACAATTAATGTAATTTGGTTATAAAAAGTTTCTCCATTGGTGAGAAGATGTAAATACAAGTATTGATTTTGATTTGTACGTACAGAAAAATTAAGTTAAGTTTGATATACTTAGTTTTTCTGTACGTATGTATCATAGCATAAATGAGACTACGGAATTTATCCGTAGAAAAATTGGAGATTTTGCTCCAGAATTCGGTATCATCCTAGGTACTGGTTTAGGTAAATTGGTTGATGAAATTGAAGTCGAGTATCAGCTGATGTATTCCAATATACCTAATTTCCCTATTTCAACTGTTGAATTTCATTCTGGTAAGCTTATTTTTGGAAAGTTGAGCGGACGCAATGTGGTCGCTATGCAGGGAAGGTTGCATTACTATGAAGGTTATGATATGCAGCAGATTACATTTCCGATCCGGATCATGAAGGTTTTGGGGGTGCAGAAATTGTTTGTTTCCAACGCTGCGGGATCCCTGAATCCTGATGTGAAAAAAGGTGACCTTGGAATTATTGAAGATCATATCAATTTATTGCCGGATAATCCGCTTCGCGGACAAAATTTGGCTGAGTTTGGACCACGATTTCCGGATATGAGTGAGCCTTATAACCGAAAGATGATCGAGCAGGCTCTTGAAATTGCAGCCAAACATGCTATTGCTGCGCGAAAAGTTGTTTATGTTTCTTCTGCAGGTCCAAATTTGGAGACAAAAGCTGAGTATCGCTATATGCGGCTTATTGGTGGCGATGTAGTGGGCATGAGTACCGTTCCTGAAGTTATTGTCGCTAATCATATGGCTCTTCCGGTATTTGCTATTTCTGTTGTTACGGATGAGGGCTTTCATGAACAACTTAAACCTGTCTCGTTGCAGGAAATTGTCGCTGTTGCGGAGAAAGCGGAACCTAAAATGACATTAATTTTGAAAGAATTAATAGCTTTGCAATAAATTGCATCTTCATGTAACACCGGTGAGGGAGAAGGTTGTTGGATTTGTGTGGGGTGAAGTGTAATTGGTTCATTCAGGTGAATTTAGCTTTTTTGGTTTTTATATAATTTTAGATGAAGTTGATCGTACGCATACTTGCCGCATGGTGTGTTTTATTTATTTATTCCGTGGATGTTATTGCGCAGAGCAAAGAGGATTGGAGCAGTGCATTGGATTCGGCGAGAGCCAAGGAGGATGGAAAGAAGGATTCTGTTATCCTGTCTGCAAAGTATATCCGATATGCAACGTTGGATATGCTAAAAAAAGGCACTTATACACGGCAGATTGATACGTCACATCATAATTATCAATATTATAATCCGCAGAATTTACCCTGGAATCCCAGTGTGAACCTTGGAGCCTATGGGCTTGCCACACGGGATCTATTGTTCCAGCCTAAAAAGACCATTGGCTTTCAGTCTGGTTTTACAGCATTGGAACGTTATTTATTGAACCCCGATTCGGTCCAATATTTTAGGGCCCGTGCGAGGTACTCCGAATTGTCTGCGGTAGGATTCTTTTTTAATGATCAGGTTTTTAGAGCTCGGGTGGCCCAGAATATCAATTCCCAATGGAATATGAATGTCGATTTCCATTCCACCAAAACGGATGGATTTTACCTTGGACAGAATTACTCCGATTTAAAAGCTTCGGTGGCATCCTGGTATGAATCAAAAAATAATCGCTATAATTTGTTGATCAATGGGGTATTTAATCGTTTGGATGCCATGGAGAATGGTTCTATTACGGAAGATCTTCCATTTGCGCCTGGAAATAGACAATCGCCGGACCGATTTATACCAAAATTCTATGATGCGAGTAATACAAATATACCTCGGTCTAAATGGTGGGATAATTCATTTTTCCTGAGACAGTCACTTTATTTGGGGCGATTGGATACGATCGATAAAGGTAAGCCTACGATGGAGATCCGTCCAACGAATAGCATGGCACATAATACCCGCATCCGAAGGCAGACTTATAGTTTCTTCAAGAACATGGATGACCAAAATGCAGCTTTGCCATACAATAATAGGGCATTGGCGCTAAACAATGATAAGACGCTGATCACGAATGTTTCCAATGAATTTGAATATAACTTTTTTCTCAGAGGAAAGTCGGTCTTTAAGAACGAGGCAAAGTTGAATTTGGCTTTTCAGCACGATATGAACTGGGTAGAGCAGAATCAGTTGGACTCCATGCGGTATTATAATAATACTTCAGCTTATCCACAGCCGCTGAAGAAGCTGCCGGATAGCACGACATTTGATCGTTTTTATCAGAACGGGATCGTGAAAGGTGAATTAGGGTATAAGTTTTCAGATCGACTTGATTTTAGTTTAAAAGCGAATCAAATCGTATTTGGCCACAACTTTGGAGATTTCTTGTATGAAGCTAAAGCGGATATCTCGATGGGGGATAAAATCGGAAAGGTGACGTTGTCAGCTTATTCACAGAACAAATCCCCGGAGATGGTTTTCGAGAATTTGAATTATACCTACGGAAAATGGAATGATTTAGATCTTAAAAAGACGAAAATTCAGAATCTGGGTTTTCAATATGCCAATCCGATGCTTGGTTTCCATGGCAAGGTGGAGTATTTTCTGATGAACAATTATACCTATTTCGAAGAGTTGTCCAATCCACAGAACGATCCGAAGAAAGATAAATGGATTGTTCCTGCACAATTGGATAAAGCTAATTTGTTAAAGGTAACCGTTGGACAAAAATTTAAATTAAACCATTTTACCTTCGATAATCTTGTGGTCTATCAAAAGACAGATCAACAGAACACACTGGCTGTTCCGGAGCTGTATACCTGGCATAGTTTGTATTACAGTAACCTGTTTTATAAAGTTATTGATTATAGTATCGGTCTGGACGCAAAGTTCAACACACCCTATGCCAATCCGAATTATTCGATTGGGACAGGACAGTTTTACAATGCTTACAAACAGATTGAGTTTTCGACATATCCGATCATGGATTTATGGATTACAGCGAATATACAACGGGTAAATATGTTTTTGAGTTATAATTTTTTAAATCAGAACTTCTATCCGCATGGTTACTATACGGTCAGACGTTATCCGATGAATAGTGCTAATTTTAGGTTTGGTATTTCTTGGAAGTTCTATGATTAAAAATTATTTCGGTGTTTCTTAGCTTGTTGTGATATTAAAGGCATAAAATCTTATAAAATAATTTTGAGAATAGAATTTTTAAGCTATATTTGCACACGCAATTAGGGAACGGCGTTCTTTAAAAAAGTATGGAGGCTTAGCTCAGCTGGTTCAGAGCATCTGCCTTACAAGCAGAGGGTCACAGGTTCGAATCCTGTAGCCTCCACCATACAAAAGTCGGAGAATTAGCTCAGCTGGTTCAGAGCATCTGCCTTACAAGCAGAGGGTCACTGGTTCGAATCCAGTATTCTCCACCAATCCAAAACGGAGGCTTAGCTCAGCTGGTTCAGAGCATCTGCCTTACAAGCAGAGGGTCACAGGTTCGAATCCTGTAGCCTCCACAAAAGCATCATCAAATGGTGCTTTTTTTTCGTTAGGGGGTTTAGCTCAGCTGGTTTAGAGCACTACCTCGACAAGGTAGGGGTCACTGGTTCGAACCCAGTAATCCCCACGATAAAAAAAAGCGTTCTTCATGAACGCTTTTTTTTATGGGCTGAATGCGCTGTAAATTTGAAAGTCCCCGATCCGGTATTCAATCTGTCTCGGGAATCCCTCGCGTTTATTTTCTTACTATTTCCGTTTCTTACCTAGTTTAATTCCGTAACCTGTCGTCCATTCAATAAAATCAGCTTTACCGCCATGGGCTTTAATGGAAACACCGGCAAAGAAATCTTTGTATACTTTATAACGTACACCTGCTCTTAAATACACGGGCATGCTTTCGCCATTGAATTCGTTGCGATGAAGGTAGACTCCTACATTTCCGTTGATGTATAGACGTGAATTTAACACATGATCAATGTAGAATGCTGGGCCGTAAGAAAATAGGGCTGAGAATTTCCCGGCTTGATCGCCGGCAACCTTCTCATCGTTTCCGCTAGCTGAATAAAATGCATCGAACCCAGCGCCAAGCCGCCATTTGTAGCCGAAATGCCTGCTGTAGTATGCGCCTAATGTAGATTTAAAATATTGGCCATCGTGTTCGCGGTCAATCTGTTTGAAGCCAAAGGCATAGTTGAAATGGAGTTCCTCTGTTTTCTCCAGTTGTGGAATACTTGTTTTTCTGTAATCAAAAGGTTTGTTTGTTGGTGTATACGAAACAGATAGGCTCAAGGGGACGAGGTTTATCCCGGTGTTCGGTAATGCCAGGGCTCCATTGCTGAAGTGATGAAAGGCTGCGCCGGCCCCAACCTGGAAGTTTTTATTTAGACGGTAGTTGGCCTGAAGTCCAAGATCAATAAATACATTGTTTTTGCTGCCAATAAGTAGGTTGAAAGGATTGTCTTCTTCATTATAGGGGTTGAATCTGCCAGAGAGACCGAGTGCAATCCGATAGTTGAAATTCCACCTCGAGTTTACTTTTGGTCTAATGGGAATGGCGACAAAGCCATAGGCCGCGAAAGGTCGTCCGAGGTGTTCCTGACCAAAAGTACTACTGTAGATTCCGATGCCGTATATCGGATAGTTGTATATTTCATTGTAAATGCTCTTTAATGAGTCTTGAAACTGAGTTTGAAAACCGACTCTGAAATTTAGTCCACTATAGTATGAGTCAGCAAGGGTTTCTTTGGAGCGCTCATTGAATTTGAGTTCGCCCCCGCTTTCATGTTCAAGTTGAAATATAAGTCTCGTCTTGGCTGGGGTACGGCTTTGTAAAGTGTCTTTCGGATTCTCTATTCGGGGTGTGACCTGTGCAGTGGCACGAAAGGAGAGTAGTGCCAGGGCCACAAAAGCAAGTATTCTTGATCTCATGAAATAAAACGTTAGCGTTTTTTAAAATTTTTGCAAAAATAAGAATGATATATCATTGTAACAATAGTATTTAAACAGTAGCGAAATCTAGATGTAAAAAATGCCATTTTTCAGCCACATCTTGTCGGTTAGTGGCGAGAGAAACTGGGCGGCTTAACCATCAGGATCTCAAATGGGTAAATAATTATTGTTTATGTCTTTAATTGTATTGCATATAAAAAGCAATTTATCTAAGTTTGAAGTGAAAAGAAAAAGGAAATATGATTAAAAACCTATTTAGAATTACTGCTGTTACGTTTGCACTAACAACAGCAGGGGGTGCTTTGTTTGCCCAAAACACCAAATTTGATTGGAAAGAAGCATCTGAGGGGGGGTACACCTACAAGTATGTAACCAACGATCCTACACATTCACGGTTTTATAAGCTAAAAAATGGCTTAACTGTGATTTTGAGTCCGACCAAAAAAGAACCACGTATTCAAACTTACATTGCAACAAAGGCGGGGAGTAAAACAGATCCGAAAGATCACACCGGTTTGGCTCATTACCTCGAGCATATGTTGTTCAAAGGAACGGATAAATTTGGCTCTAAAGACTGGGCAAAGGAGAAACCTTTGTTAGATCAGATTGATGCGCTCTATGAGAAATACAATGGTACAACAGACGAAACCGAACGGAAAGCAATCTATAAGGAAATCGATAAAGTATCTGGAGAAGCTGCGAAATATGCTATTGCGAATGAGTATGATAAATTGATGGCATCAATGGGAGCGGAAGGTACCAATGCTTTCACTTCATTTGAGCAGACTGTTTATCAGGAGCAAATTCCTAGTAATGTAATGGATAAGTACCTTGCTGTACAGGCAGAACGGTTTAGATATCCGGTATTGCGTCTGTTCCATACTGAGCTGGAAGCTGTATATGAAGAGAAAAATATCAGCTTGGATAAAGATAATCGTAAGGCTGTGGAGTCGATGTTTTCAGCAGCGTTTCCCAATAATAATTACGGAAAGCAGACGACAATTGGTACGGTAGAGCACCTTAAAAATCCGTCTTTGAAAGCGATTCGTGAATATTTTCATACCTATTATGTCCCTAATAATATGGGGGTGATAATGTCGGGGGATTTTGATCCTACCGAGGTGGTGAAAAAGGTGGATAAGACTTTTGCTTTTATGCAGGCGAAAGAAGTTCCGGCCTATACTTTTGATGCGGAGAAACCAATTTTAACTCCTGTTGTCCGCGAGGTTAAAGGTCCGGATGCTGAATTTATGTTAATGGGATTCCGTTTTCCTGGGGCTGCGACAAAGGATGCCCGTATGCTTAATCTGATGAGTCAGATCTTGACAAATGGTTCTGCTGGTTTGATTGATCTGGATTTGGTGAAGAATCAAAAATTATTAGGTGCAGGTGCTTTTCCTTATGTGTTAAAAGACTACTCTTTGCTCCTGTTGCAGGGTAATCCTGGTCAGGGACAGAGCTTGGAAGAGGTGCAACAGCTGCTGTTGCAAGAATTGGCGAAATTGAGAAAAGGTGAATTCTCGGATGATTTGATTACAGCCATTGTCAACAACGCGAAGAAAGATGAAATCAAACAGAATGAAAGTTATGGTGACCGGGCTGAATCATTGATGGATGCCTTTACTTCGGGTCAGGATTGGGCGTCTGTTGTGGGCTATTCGGATGAATTGAATAAAATCACCAAGCAAGATGTAGTGGATTTTGCTAACAAATACTTGAATGACAATAATTATGTAGTTGTTTATAAGCGTAAGGGCGTTGATAATAATGTTGTTAAAGTTGTTAAACCTGAGATTACTCCTGTAACGGTGAATCGTGATGACCAGTCTGAGTTCTTGAAGCGGGTTGAAGCAATGCCAGAGGATAAAATCCAACCGGTATGGGTCGATTATAATAAAGATATTCAGAAAGCTACAGCGAACGGTTTACCAGTACTTGCTGTAAAGAACTCAGATAATGAGCTGTTTTCGCTGTCTTATCGTTTTGATGGTGGAAAATGGAGCAATAAGTTACTTTCATTGGCTGCGGGCTATCTTGAGTTTTTGGGTACAAAAGACAAATCCAGTGAGCAATTCAGCAAGGATTTCTATCAATTGGCTTCTGATTTTTCGGTGTCTGCAGGAAATGAGGAAACCATGGTGTCGATTTCAGGTTTGAATTCCAACTTTACGGCTACATTGAACTTGATTCAGGATTTGTTGCGTAATTGTGTTGCTGATCAGGAGGCTTTCAAAATGTATATTGCCCGTCTTAAAAAAGCGAGAGCAAATGCGAAAGAAAACAAGGGCGCGATCATGGAAGGCCTAAAATCTTATGCTAAATATGGCGCTAAAAATCCGTTTAATAATGTGTTTACAGATGCGGAATTGGATGCTTTAAAAGCGGAGGATTTGGTGAAGGCATTGCACGATTTGGCTAATATGAAACATACGATGCTTTATTTTGGCCCGTTAACTGCCTCGGAATTTGTAGCGAAAGCGAAACCTTTGAAACAAGGTGCTGGAGAGTATGTTCAGGCGAAAAAGGCGGTCGTGTTTGCAGAATTGCCAACAAGCAAGAACCAGGTCCTTTTTGCTAATTTTGATATGAAGCAGGCTGAAGTGTTTTGGTATAGAAGTTCAGGAGTATACAACAGTGCCTTAACACCAACTGTTTCATTGTTTAATAATTACTTTGGTGGCGGAATGGGAAGTATTGTCTTCCAGACTATCCGTGAATCAAAAGCATTGGCTTATTCAACTTATGCTTATTACGGACAGCCTTATAAAAAGGAAAATCACTATACTGTTGGAGCCTATGTTGGGACGCAGGCCGATAAATTTAACGATGCGATTAAAGGCATGAATGAGTTGCTGGATGTGTTGCCAGAAAGTGCTAAGGGGCTGGATATTGCTAAAGTAAGTCTGGAAAAATCAATTGCCAGTGAACGTGTATTGAATGCTTCTATCTTAGGTAGTTATCTGGCTGCACAACGTTTGGGAAATGCAACTGATATTCGTAAAGTTGTCTATGAGCAAGCGCCAAAATTAACTTATGGCGATCTAAATACTTTCCACAAGAAAGAAATGAGTCAAAAGCCGTACGTTTACTGTATTGTAGCGAAGGAAGAAAGTCTTAAGCCAGAAGATCTTGCGAAACTGGGCGAGGTTAAAAAGCTGGATCTTAAAGAGATCTTCGGCTATTAGATCCCGGATGGCTTGTCTTCAGAATTAGATTAGCGTATGAAATTAAAAAAGCCTCCGGTGTTTGCCGGAGGCTTTTTTTGTATCAGGTTTTGTGATGCCCTTTGTTTTTTTATGCTTGTTTCACGCTACAGAATCCTTGTTTCACTGTTCGTGAGTAGGATTAGTTTTAGGGTGAATTCGCTATCGTGGCTACTAAAACTAGCGTATTAAAACCGGATAATCTCCTCAATCTGTTCGTTGATAAATTGCAGCGTATCTTCTTTGAATAACTGCCCTTCATCATTCAGTTCGTTCTGAACATTGGGTAGAAAGATCTTGAGGGGAAGCACGTGCATTCTTAAGTAGTGGCATATGCCGGTCAGATGATCGATGCCGCGGAGGTTGCCATAGCGTCCCGAAGATAGTCCGACCAATGCAACTTTCTTGTGATAAAAGCTGATCGGAAAAGTGCAGCAATCGATAAAAAGCTTGAGCGCTCCTGGTATACTTCCGTTGTATTCTGGTGCGATAAAAATAAACAGATCCGCTTTACTGATCTTTTCTTGGATAGGTTCAAATGCTGTACTTCTTTTGCCATAAAGATCTGTTTCTAAAATGTTTGCTGGTAGATCTTCCAACGAAAAGATGTCACTTTCAATTGACTTACGGTCAAGTAATTGCTGGTAGCACTTTGCTATTTTTAACGTCTTACTATTGGGACGGTTTGTTCCGGATATTATTAAAATCATTGTGTTGTTGATACTTATAAAAAGCGCAGTTTCAAAGTGGATACATATCTTGATTTTTTGTATCTTAGCATCCTGAGGATATGTGCTTTCGATCAATCAAAAGTACGAAATATGCTGAATTTGTTTTGTTAATTTGAATTACGGATAAAAAATTTGGCAAATTGATCTTCAAAAAAGTGAAATGTAGTATAAAAAGACATTTTAATTAAGAAAGGTTTTCATTCAAGATGGGAAAAGTAATTGCAATCGCAAATCAAAAGGGTGGGGTCGGAAAAACCACAACGTCAATTAATTTGGCGGCTAGTTTGGCGGTTTTAGAATATAAAACATTGTTGGTCGATGCAGATCCCCAAGCAAACTCTACTTCTGGGATTGGCTTTGACCCTCGTACAATCAGCGCAAGTGTATACGAATGTTTGGTAAATGATTTGGATCCTCGTGAGGCGATTCAATCAACAGAAACACCAAATTTGGATCTTTTACCCGCTCATATTGATTTGGTTGGGGCAGAAATTGAGATGATCAATATGCACGAAAGGGAGTACAAGATGAAAAAGATCTTGGATCAGGTGAAACAGGATTATGATTTTATTATCATCGATTGTTCGCCTTCCTTAGGCTTAATTACAATCAATGCACTATCTGCTTCAGACTCAGTCATCATTCCGGTACAGTGCGAATACTTTGCCCTAGAAGGACTTGGTAAGTTGTTGAACACAATTAAAATCGTTCAAAACCGTTTAAATACAAGTTTGGAGATCGAAGGAATTTTGTTGACCATGTATGATGTTCGTTTAAGATTGTCAAATCAGGTGGTCGAGGAAGTAAAAACACATTTCACAGATTTAGTTTTTGATACGATTATTCAGCGAAATACCCGTTTGAGCGAAGCTCCAAGCTTTGGAATTTCTGTTATCATGCATGATGCGTCCTGCAAAGGGGCAATTAATTATTTGAATTTGGCACGCGAGATTTTACAGAAAAACGGGCATCTTAATGAAATGAATAAAACAGTAACCGCATAATATGGCAGCACATCAGCGTAAAACAGGACTGGGAAGAGGTTTAGGTGCGCTATTAAACGATAGTGTAGAAGTTCCTGCTAAAAGTAATCAGCAAGTGGAAGAGGCTCCTCTAGTTACATCAACTGCTGTAAAAACAACAAAAGAGAATGGCAGTATCAGCCATGTTCGTGTAGAAGAAATATCTGTCAACCCTTTTCAGCCGCGTACGGAATTTGATCCGGTTGCCTTACAGGAGTTATCGGAATCAATTATTTTACAAGGATTAATTCAGCCGATTACCGTACGTAAAATTTCGGACGGTAATTATCAGTTGATCTCCGGGGAGCGACGTCTCCGCGCTTCTCGCTTGGCCGGTATTACCGAAATCCCAGCGTATATCCGTACCGCCAACGACCAGCAGATGCTGGAAATGGCCCTGATTGAGAATATTCAGCGGGAGAACCTAAATGCGATTGAAGTAGCCTTGAGCTTTCAGCGCATGATTGAGGAATGTAATCTAAAACAGGAAGAATTGGGGGAGCGAGTCAGTAAAAACCGTTCTACTGTTACAAATTATCTCCGTTTATTAAAACTCCCACCTGTCATTCAAGCGGCAATACGTGATGGAGCATTGACCATGGGACATGCTCGTGCCTTGATTAATATTCCTGAGGTTGATAAACAGCTTTATATCTTTAAGTTGATTATTGATCAAGGTTTATCCGTTCGTAAGGCGGAGGAGTTGGTTCGTGAGTTACAAAAAGGCGGTAAGAAAAAAGCCGGGAAAGATAAAGCTCCGATGTCTTTTCAATTGCAGAAGATTGAAGATGATCTGGCTTCGAAATTTTCTTCTCGTGTCAAATTGAATCTGAAGAGTACAAAAGGAAAAGGAGCAATTGAGATTCCTTTTGAATCGGAAGATGATTTAAGTCGCATTCTTGAATTGTTAGATTGGTAATATGGCCAAGTTAATAAGCTTGATATTTGCGGTGTTTGCACTGTCGGTGGTACATGGACAGACTGTGGATACAATTCCTAAGAAACAAATAACACCCGTCAAAATAGATAGCATAAAGCAAAAATCGGTACAGGATACCGTAAAGAAGGAATCTCGGAAGGAACGTAAAAAACGGGAGAAGGAGGAGGCTAAGGCGAAAGAGAAGGTTGTATTCAAGGATTCGACACGCTTGGCTATTGAAGCAAAAAATAAACAGGCTTGGAAACGTTCTTTGGTCCTTCCAGGCTGGGGACAATATACCAACGGTGGCGTTTGGTGGATAAAAGTGCCTGCAATCTATGGTGGCTTAATAACAACCGTACTTGTTTTTGATTTTAATAACCGTTATTATAAGGAATTACTGGGGGTGTTACAGGACAAAGCTCTTGGTAAGCCTATTGATCCTTATTACATCGGAATCTCAGACCAATCTATCATCCGAGCAAAAGATAATGCGCGGCGAAATCGAGACCTCATGGTGCTACTTACGTTAGGTGTTTATGGCCTGAATGTCGCAGAGGCTTATATTGACTCGATGCTTAAATATCGCTGGAGCATTGGCGACGATAAACCCAAAAAGACTGCTTTCTTAATTGGACCTACTTTAATGGATGCGAGTCTCGCGTCGGGAACTTATTCATTTAAACCTACTGTAGGACTTAAATTAACCATGAAATTCAATTAACTTCCGTATTCCTAAGGTGGATATTTCGATTGGAAATGATTGTTGATCAGGGTTTATCTAATTTGTCTTTTAGTGAATATTGCATATACACTGCTCGTTCAGATTGATGTTTGTGGTTTTTAAACATGGGTATTTCATTGGAATTTTTTAATTTTAAAAATAAACTATACTTTTTTTTCTAAATATATGAACATCATTCTCTTGGGATATGGCAAAATGGGGCAGATTATCGAAAGATACGCACTGAAAAGAGGCCATCAAATTTTTTTAGTTGTCGATGAACATAATCGTCCTAACCTGACTGCTGATGATATCAAAGGGGCTGATGTCGCAATAGACTTTAGTGTACCTTTCGCGGCACTGGATAATATGAATCTTTGCCTTGAGGCAGGTGTACCTATTGTCGTCGGAACAACCGGTTGGTATGATCAACTGGAGGAAGTTAAGGCGAAGTGTTTGGAGGCTGATGGTTCCATTTTGTATGGATCTAACTTTTCCATCGGAGTGAATGTATTCTTCCATATCAATAGAATGTTGGCGAAGGCCTTACAGCCGTACAAACAATATGATGTCCAGGTAGAGGAGATACATCACATTCACAAACTGGATGCACCTAGTGGTACAGCAATTACGATTGCTGAGGGGATATTGGATAATAGCGATGTGAAAACCAACTGGGTGAATACGGTTATTGGTGATCAGGATGAAATTATTCCAAAACCACAGGAGCTTTTAATTGAAAGTCATCGTATCGAAGAGGTTCCGGGAACACATACGGTACTTTATAGTTCTGAGGTTGACCAAATAGAGTTTAAGCATACCGCACATAGCCGCGATGGATTTGCCTTAGGAGCTGTAGTTGCTGCTGAATGGTTGAATGGCAAAAAAGGTTTCTATCAGGTTACTGAAATTTTTGATTTTAATAAATAGTATTAATAAGTAGATTATGGGCTTAATTATATTTGCGGTTTTAACAGCAATATCGGGATATGGACTGTGGCAATTGTTTGTTAAAGCTGGCAGAAATGGCTGGGAAGCAATCGTACCTTTTTATAGCCAGTATATTCAGGCGAAATTGACAGGAAGACCTACATGGTGGGTAGTTTTATTGCTCGTACCGATTGTCAATGTCTTTGTTTTCTATAATCTTTACCTTGATTTTATCCATTGCTTTGGAAAACGCCGTTTTTGGGAGAATGCTGCTGCAGTTTTAGTACCTTTTATTGTTCTGCCAATGTGGGCAAAGGACAATAACGTACGTTTTTTGAATGGCTTATATGCTAAGAATTTAAAGGCTGCAAGCCAAGAAGGTCTTGAATTGACTGAAGAGAAGCGTGCCGAAATTGCACTCGAATCTTATAAAGAATATAAAATTAAATATCCGTACAAGAAATCGATGGTACGCGAATGGGCAGATGCCATTGTATTTGCAACCGTAGCGGCATCGCTTATTCGTGGCTTCCTGATTGAAGCTTATATGATTCCAACAGGATCTATGGAGCGTACCTTGTTGATCGGGGATTTCTTATTTGTGAGCAAGTTAAATTATGGCCCCCGTGTTCCTAATACGCCGATTGCCTTTCCTTTTGCGCATCATACGATGCCCATCACTGGCGGAAAAGCATATTCTGAATTGATTGAGCTTCCTTATAAACGTTTGCCAGGATTTCAAAAAATTGAACGTAATGATGTCGTTGTTTTCAATTTTCCTGCGGGTGACACTGTCGCGCTTGAAAACCAAAATTCAAGTTATTATGATCTTGTTCGAGTTTATGGTTGGCAGACTATCAATTCTCAGTTTACAATTCAGGCAAGACCTATCGATAAGAGGGAGAACTATATTAAACGCTGTGTTGGATTGCCTGGCGATAAGATTTTCATGAAAGATGCTAAACTCTTTGTGAACGATCAACCAGGATTTGATCCTCCAGAAAGCCAATTGGACTATCTTGTATTAACGGATGGTACCCCATTAAATATGGATAGATTACGGGAGTTGAGAATAGAAGCGGTCGGTGGCGATCAGCAGCCTGGCGTTTATCAGTTGTTCATGACAAAAGATGAACTAGCCATTGTAAAATCTTG
The DNA here is from genome assembly GCF_002196555.1 of Sphingobacterium sp. G1-14. Taxonomy (NCBI): domain Bacteria; kingdom Pseudomonadati; phylum Bacteroidota; class Sphingobacteriia; order Sphingobacteriales; family Sphingobacteriaceae; genus Sphingobacterium; species Sphingobacterium sp. G1-14. The sequence goes on along the minus strand of NZ_CP021381.1, from coordinate 5,943,584 downwards.
GTCGAATGTCAAAGAAATCAGAAGGAATCCTGTTGGAGAAGGAGCTTATCCGTATGATCCACAATACAAATGGAATTTTGACAATTTTGGACCGATTTTAATCCCGAAGAAAGGATGGACAGTGGCATTAAATGCACAGACTCTGCCCATTTATGAAAGAGCTATCCGTGTTTACGAGAATAACAAGTTAGAAAAACGTTCGGATGGGATCTATATCAATGATGTGAAAGCAGACCATTATACGTTTAAAATGGATTACTTTTGGATGATGGGTGATAATCGCCATAATTCCCTGGATTCAAGGGGCTGGGGATTTGTTCCCGAAGATCATGTTGTCGGAAAGGCTTTATTTACTTGGATGAGCTGGGATGACATTGGTACAGGACTTTCGAAAATTCGCTGGAACCGTATCTTTAAAGGAATTCATTAATAATTGCAAGTTCAGCAATAGTTTTGCTATTTTGAGGGTAATAAAAAGGGCTTTCGTTTAAGAAAGCCCTTTTCTATTTATGCATTTTTGTGCAATTCGGTAGATCACAAGAAGCTCATTTATAAAGTTAGCGCTCTTCGCCGAACATGCTATTACTTCAAACAAGCCAGATAACGTTTGATTGTTTCTTCTAATCCTTGGTATAGTGCATCAGAGATGAGGGCATGGCCAATACTTACTTCCAGGAGTTCAGGGATATGTTGGTTGAAATATTGCAAATTGTTGAGATCTAAGTCATGGCCCGCATTTAGACCTAAACCGACTTCACGTGCTTTTAATGCAGCTTTGAAATACGGTTTTATAGCGAGTTCCTTGTCAAAGCCATATTCCGTGGCAAAACCTTCTGTGTAAAGTTCAATGCGATCTGTTCCTGTTTCTGCCGCAGCCTCTACCATTTCTTCAACCGGATCAACAAAAATAGAAACACGTATACCTGCATCTTTGAACAATTTGCACATATCTTGTAGGTAGGCTTTGTTCTTAATGGTATCCCAGCCATGATTCGAGGTCAATTGTCCTTCGGTATCTGGCACTAAGGTTACTTGTGCTGGTTTATTGGCCAATACAAGGTCAATAAATTTCTGTTCCTGGCAATTTCCTTCAATATTGAGTTCGGTCTGGATTGCTGCTTTTAAGTCAAAGACATCCTGATAGCGAATATGTCTTTCATCAGGTCTCGGGTGGACAGTGATACCCTGTGCTCCAAAACGTTCACAGGCTAATGCTGCAGATACTAGATTAGGATTATTGCCACCTCTGGAATTTCTGAGCGTTGCGATTTTATTGATATTTACTGAAAGTCTAGTCATTTTCCTGTATGTTATGTTGTAAAAATACAAATAATATCTATTTTTTTTTAACTTGCATATATGGATGGAATCGACTATAGCCTGTTTAGCGGCTTTCGCCTATTGGACGTTATTGATATCATATTGGTAGCGATTATTATCTACTATATCTATAGTTTGATTAGAGGGACCATTGCTGTTAATATCCTGATTGGTGTAGCACTGTTTTATGGTGTTTATATAGTCGTTAAGCAGATGCACATGCGTTTACTGACCGAGATATTCGGCGGTTTTATATCTGTAGGGTCCATTGCATTGATTGTCGTGTTCCAACAGGAAATCAGGCGGTTCTTACTGCACGTTGGGAAGAACATATCCATGAAACGGAAAAAAGTTTTTTGGTCATTTATCGGGAATAAGAAAGCTATACAAAAGGATTTGACGGAAGACTTAAAACCGGTTATTGAAGCCTGTAGAAGCATGTCGCGTACACGGACAGGTGCTTTATTGGTTTTTTCAAAATATTTTGATGAGGAGTATTATCAGAGTAGTGGTGAGTATATCGATGCCCATATTTCGAAGCGCCTGATTGAAAGTATCTTTCATAAAAATAGTCCTTTGCATGATGGAGCAGTCGTTATTGTTGATTTTAAGATTATGACAGCATCTTGTGTGCTACCATTGTCGGATAGTGAGGATTTGCCGCTGCAATTCGGACTACGCCATCGCGCTGCTATTGGGGTGACGGAAATCTCGGATGCGATTGCTGTTATTGTCTCTGAAGAGACCGGTGAGATCTCTTTTGCGAAAGACGGAAATGTCAATATGAACGTTTCACCAGAAGAACTTGAGCAATTGCTAAAAGACGAGCTATAAAACTAAAAGCCGATTTATAAAAAAGGCTTTAAATGCAATGCCCCCAAAAAGTGAGATACTTTCTGGGGGCATTTTTTAGCTATAAATACCTATTTCTTTGCAGCGTTGATAACTTGTGTGTTCAATTTGATGTATTCACTATTTTTATCTGCTGTGGCAACTTCAAGACCTTTCGTTGCAGTTTCTATTGCACCTTTTTTATCTCCAGCTTTTAATTGAGCTTTTGCTTTCCAATAAAGGACGTGGGCAGCTTTAGGTTGAGCTTTGGCGGCTTCGTCATACCAGTTTAGCGCTTTATTTAGATCTAAGTTATTACTGAAGTAATATTGGGCTGCGGCAAAATAAGGTTTTTTCTCGCCCTTCATAGCTTCGTCGATGGAAGCTAATATTTTAGCCTGTTGATTGACTTTGAGATCAACCTTTACTGACGTTTTTTCCCAAGCCAAACTCAATACAGCACCTGTAGGCGTAACATTGTCGAAAGAAATGCTGAAAGTTTCTACTGGATTTGCTAGCGTATGAGGTTTCACATTGAAGCGCAAAGCATCTTCACTTTGTTTATAGGTATAGGCGCCCCATTGTTTTGTGTTTTTACTGATGATGATCGTCCATTCCGATTTGTTGGGGATTGTGAAAAGAGCATAGGTTCCGGCGGAAAGCTTGTGTCCATTCAGCTCAACATCCCCTTCAAAAGTTAATGTGGTATTTGTATTTGCACCTGTGCGCCATACTTCGTTGTAAGGAACAAGATCACCAAAAATCTTACGACCGTTCACGCTAGGTCTGCTGTAATTAAGGGTTACGTTTTCAATACCTAAACCTTGTGTAACTGTCTGTGAGCTACTTGCTGCAGGTAGCTTTAGCTGAGCAAAAGATTCGTTGACCGTAAACATCATTGTTGCGGCAATGGCAATTGCAAAAAGATTCTTTTTCATCTGTATCATTGTTTGTTTGTTGTATGCTTAATCCTGTGGTTCAATATGCTCTTGATATGCATTTGATCATAACTTCTATTTCTCCTGTTGAAAAACAGAAAATCTGATTATAGCATGGCTGTAATATTTAATGGCTCTTACAGCATCTATCTCCTAAAAATAGGAAGAATTTTAAGAAAAAAGGGCATCTATTTTTTAGATGCCCTTTTTTCCTAAAATATAAGATGGATTTACATTAATTCGTTTTGCCAACTTTATGGCCTACTATAGAGAAAAACATAATGTATAGATAGCCCGGAATCATTGCATATAGGAATGCATGTTGAAAATCAATATGTAAATGATCTTTTAACAATCCGTAGATCAAAGGCCATATAGCACCACCTGCAATACCCATAATCATGATGGCTGACCCTGTTTTCGTGAACTTTCCGAGGCCTTTAATTCCTAGCGGGAAGATCGCTGGCCACATGAGGGAGTTAGCGATTCCTAACAAGGCAACGAATATAAATGAAGTTGTACCAGTCGTAAAAACAGAAATAATGGTGAATGTGATGCCAATGATTGTGCAAATGCGTAAGGCCATTTGTTGTGATACAAATCTTGGAATAGAAATAATACCAATAATATAACCGATCAACATACAAGCGAGTGTAAATGCTGTTGCATAGGTTGTAAAGAAAGGATCAACTTTCAGTTCGCGTGCATAGACGCCAATGATATCTCCCGCCATAACTTCGACGGCCACACAGAAGAAGATTGCCAAAGCTCCCAAGAACAAATGTGGATATTGAAATATCGATGTTTTCTTTGCTGCCACAGTTCCGCTTTCTGCGCTGGTTTCTTCTTCTGCATCCACATCGACCTCAGGCAGGTGTGTGAACTTTAAGAATATTGCGAAGGCAACGAATATAATTGCTAGCGAGATGTATGGAGTATGTACGCGTTGAAGAAGATCATCTAAGATCGCATTCTTTTGGACAAGATCCGTTGTTGCTTCCAATTTTGCTGTTACCTTTTGAGCATCTTTTAAAAAGAGTGTTCCGAAAAGGATAGGTACAATGATACCAGCCGATTTATTGAAAAATCCAGCTATTGAAATACGTTGTGCAGCGCTATCAATGGGACCAATAATACTTAAGTAAGGGTTAACGGCTGTTTGTAATAATGCCATTCCTGAACCTTGGATGAAAATTCCTGTTAAAAATAGGCCGTAGCTTCTATTATCTGCCGCAGGAATAAAGATCAAAGATCCTAAACCTAATATAATAAGACTGACAACTAAACCATTTTGGAAACCAATTTTTTTAATGATGACTGAGCTTGGAAGTGCTAGGAAAAAATAAGCAATATAGGAAGCAAAGGTTACGAAGAAAGCTTGCAAATCTGTTTCGAGGTTACAAGCAATTTTTAAGAATGGAATTAAGGTTCCGTTTGCCCAGGTAATAAAACCGAGGATAAAAAATAAACCACAGCAGATGGCCATAGGGCGGAAAGCTGTTTTACCAACGTTAGGATTAGTGGTCATGTTTTGTTTTATTATATTTAGTTAAGTTATCGTTCGAGGATTGGTAAATCAGCAGGAATAAGGAATGAACAAACGATTGCGCTTCATAATTACTGATTTTTAAAGTATCCATCCTACAAGACTACTTAAATTTCTTGAATATTGGAAATAAATAAAGGCATATTTTTGGGGGATTTTGATAATTAATTGACAAAAAAAAGAAGGATAAATTGTGAAATTTATCCTTCTTTGCTTATAAATATTGTCGAATTGTAATTGGAACGTGGTGATAAATCGAGTTAGCAAGAGCCGTATAGTTATCGTTATTTTGGAACGATAGCTACTGTAAGTCTTGAGATACAATTTAATTTGTTGAAGCGATCGTACATTTTTATTTCCCAAATATGTGTGGATCGACCAATGTGTATTGGGCTACATTTTGCTGTTATTACGCCGCTACTTACCGGGCGTATATGATTGGCATTTACTTCAAGTCCAACTCCGCGGTATTTTTCTGGATCAACCACGAGGTTAGATGCGATACTTCCCAAAGACTCCGCCAGAACGACAGAAGCGCCGCCATGTAAAATACCATGTGGTTGCTTGACTTTATCTGTTACCGGCATGGTCGCCGTGATGGAGTTGTCATCAATTTCTGTCGCTTGAATCTCGAGCAGACCCGATAGGTATTTGTTGAAAAATACGTTTATTTCCTCAATGCTGTAATGCTGAAACCAAATTTTTGACATCGTCTGAGTTTAAATAACGTTCTTGAATAATGATGCGATGATGATTAAGGTGACCAGCAATGACATACAAGAGTGCTTTTACACTTGTTAGCCGTTCAGATGCCATCCCTTTACGTTCCAATTCAACCTCATTAAAACTGTTGAAAAGCATCATGTTCGCTTTGCGAAGAAAAGTAAATTCCTTACTCAGACTTTCTAAAGTGCGATCGTTGTAACGGGAATACTGAATGAAGTAGTCTTGGTCGTATCCAGCGAGCTCTTTAAGGTCATTACGTGAAAAACGCAATGCCCGATAAGCCATGATACGCTCATTATCGATGACGTGGCCAACAACTTCCTTGATTGTCCACTTATCTTCGGCGTATTTAAAATTACCTCTTTCCTCTGGTATCGTGTCCAGAAATGCTGGAAAGGAGAGCGTTTGTTCTTCTAGTGCATCGAACACATTATCGACGACAGTCTCAATATAAGGCGCGTAGACCGCTGGATATTCGTCAGATTTGAGTGGCTTCATATTTTAAGTTGCTTTTTAAGATTATTCGAAATGTTGTTCCTTTACCTACTTCAGATTCTTTTACAAAAATTTGCCCCTGGTGGTACCGCACCATTCTTTTTGTCAGACTAAGGCCAAGCCCCCAACCTCTTTTCCGTGTTGTGAACCCCGGCTGGAAAACAGATTCAAAATTAGATCTCGGAATTCCTTTGCCCGTATCACTAATGTCTATAAAAATTTCTTCTTTCGCAATATTTTCTGAAATATTAACAGTTATCTTTCCTTCTGTGCCAATGGCATTTACTCCGTTTTTCAATAAATTTTCGATAATCCAATCAAAGAGTGGAATATTAAGCTGTGCTTCAAGATGTGTGTCTCCTTTTAATTCGAAAGCAATTTTATTACTGGTTCGTATGCGAAAATAATCCATGTAATTTTTGATGACATCATACAGGTTATGGTTAGTCAGTACGGGAGTAGATCCTATTTTTGAAAAGCGGTCGGCGACGATTTCAAGTCGCTTAATGTCATTTTCCATTTCATTTAGGGTGTCATCTTCTTCGGCATCAAATTTTATGCGAATCAATTCTAACCAACCCATCAACGATGAAATAGGGGTACCCAATTGATGTGCGGCTTCTTTTGTTAGCCCTACCCAAACGAGATTTTGTTCAGATTTCCGGATAGAATTGAAAACGGTATAAGCAATAATGAGAAAGAGGGCAATCAGCGATAGTTGTACATAAGGAAACACCCTTAACTGTTGCAAAAACCATGAATCTTTATAATACACATGCCATTTTTGTCCATTTTCCAATTCCAACGTAATAGGCGGATGGCTTTTCTTCATAAACGCAAGCTGTTTTTGAAAATAAACGGGATCATAATCGAGATGTTTTGTAACACTGTCGTTGTGTCCGGGTTTAATATTTGTCTTTGTGGAATCGAGGTTACGCCAGAAAATGATGTCTTCCTTGTCGTCAGTAATAATTGCGGGTAAATTTAGACTGTCTCTTACGGCGTAAATAAATGTAATGAATTCATCATCAACGTCGGGCATGGTCATTATATTTTTGGTACTCATAGCCCATACCTCAGCCTTCGAACGTTCGGCATGTGCAAGATTTCGAACGAGGTAATTGGTATAAACCAGGGAGGCGACAGCAATGACTGCTGCAAAGATAAGCAAGATAAATTTCCAGCGTTGCTGGCTAATCTGATAGGGTTTCATGATTCCGTATTCGTGTCCTTCATTTGCAAATTACTGAATAAATGTCTGTTTTCTGCACTTTTATTTCATTGATGAGGTTATCGTGCCGCCCAAATCAAAAATTTTGTGGTAATTTTGCGCCATGAGTTCAGAAAGAAAAGTAAGAGTGCGTTTTGCACCAAGCCCGACAGGTGGTCTTCACCTTGGTGGGGTACGTACAGCTTTGTTTAATTTTCTCTATGCGCGTCAGCATCAGGGAGATTTTATTTTACGTGTCGAGGATACGGACCAAACTCGTTTTGTCCCAGGTGCTGAGGAATATATCAACGAATGCTTAGCATGGTGTGGTTTGACTCCAGATGAAAGCCCATTAAAAGGAGGCGAGTACGGACCTTACCGTCAAAGTGAGCGAAAACCATCTTACCGGAAATATGCTGAACAGCTGATTGAGAATGGTTATGCTTACTATGCTTTTGACACAGCAGAGGAGCTGGATGAGCAGCGTAAGTTACAGCCTAATTTTCGATATAGTCACGAGAACAGACTTCAATTACGTAATTCATTGAGTTTGTCTGCCGCTGAAACTCAACAATTATTGGATGCGGGCACACCGCACACCATCCGTATAAAGATTCCAACTGATGAAACGGTATCGTTCACTGATATGATCCGTGGAAAGGTTGCTTTTGATACAAATCTTGTCGATGATAAGGTATTGCTTAAGGCAGATGGCATGCCGACTTATCACCTCGCTGTTGTTGTAGATGATAAGGCCATGGAAATATCGCATGTATTCCGTGGTGAAGAGTGGTTGCCTTCGGCACCTATCCACATCTTATTGTGGGAATACCTTGGTTGGGGGGATAGTATGCCAGGCTGGGCGCACCTTCCATTGATCCTTAAACCAGATGGAAACGGTAAACTAAGCAAGCGTGACGGTGATCGTTTGGGTTTCCCTGTTTATGCTATGAACTGGACCGATGCTAAATCTGGCGATACAACAAAAGGATTCCGTGAGATGGGCTTCTTACCCGAGGCTTTTGTCAATATGCTCGGCGTGTTAGGTTGGAATGATGGCACCGAACAGGAGCTTTTCTCCTTAGATGAATTGATTCAGAAATTTGGTGTTGACCGTATCAGTAAAGCTGGTGCGAAATTTGATTTTGAAAAAGCAAAATGGTTCAACCATGAATGGATTAAACGCACGTCGACAGAATCCTTGTTGCCAAAGATCAAAACAGTATTGGAAGATCATCAAGTAGATGCCGATGAAGCTTACGTGAGCAGGGTATTGGATGCTGTGAAAGAGCGTTTAACTTTTGTTGAGGACTTTTGGAGTCAGGCGTCTTTCTTCTTTTTGCAACCTGCGGAATATGATTTGAATGCTGTGAAGCCTAAGTGGACTGCTGAAAAAACAGCATTTTTTGAGGGTATAAACCAGTCATTCGAAGAATTTGATACGTGGAAAGCTGCTGAATTGGAGCCTTTCTTCAAAGATGCGATTCAGGCATCGGGAATGAAAATGGGTGAGCTGATGATGCCATTCCGGATTATGTTGGTAGGCGGTAAATTTGGACCAGATGTCTTTCAGATTGTTGAATTGCTCGGTAAAAACGAGGTCATAGCACGTGTGAAAAAAGCTCTTAAAGAATTTGATGCTTAAATAGATTAAGTACGAGATACCAAAGAGGGGTTGTCTGCATTGATTTGCAAACAGCCCCTTTTTTTGAAAGAACCAGTTTAATTGATGCGTATTGTTTTTATGAAGGCATCAATGAGCTCGTGATACTTGGTTTATTAGGCCGAAAGAATCTTCGGTTCGCTTTCATTGCTGTTACTGCTTGCGAAAGCATGAAAGTTGTATATAGGAGATTTAGCTGCCTCATTTACAAGTATGGGATTCTTAGGCGCATGAAAAGTGTTTTGGCTGGGCCGAATAAAAATATTAGCCCTGTGACCAGCATTCCCAGGATTCCCAGATAAGTAAATATCTCCATGTTACTGATTAGTGATGCTTGCTGACTTAGGATTCCCGAAATACTTTTGCTTGCAATACGACCTGCTATTTGATCTCCATATATTCCGGTATATTTGTCCATTAATGTATTCCAATAGTTTATTGTCAGTGGGTTGCTTGTATTCAGTGTCTGTTCGAGTTGAATATAATGCTTTTGATTTAGTGTATAGCTGGCATTTTGAATAAGTGCAAATCCGACATTCGTACTCCAAAACCGAACGGTTGTGCCCATGAGGCCTGCATTGCCAGCATGATGGGATTCTACACCTGTCAAAATATAAATAACCAGTGGTGTAAAAAGCCATCCTTGTCCGATTCCTTGAATAAACAAAGGAAGCCTGATTGCCCAGATTGTGGTATCAGGGTAAAATATAGGTACAAATAAAAAACATGAAGTCGCCAATATCAAAAAGCCAAAACCAAAGATATATTTAGGAGATACATCGCGGAGGAGTAAGAATCCTGAACTGCCAACACCCAGTATTGTACCAAGGACATTGATGTACTGTACATCAACAATATAATGCCAGGGCCACTTCCATACGGTAGCCATCACTGTGTATACATTATTGAGACAGCTGCGAATAATATAAAAGAGAAAAAATAGGATAACACCAAAGATCACATTTTTGTATCTGAGGATCTCAAAATGAAACAGCGGTCTTTTGACAATCCGCTGTTTAATGATGAAAAGTGCTCCGAAAATAAGGAAAAGTGCGAAGTTGATGGTGATCTTGGAGCATTCAAACCAATAGTATTTGCGACCATAAATTAAAACGTAGGCCCCGCAGCTCAATGATATCAATAAAAATAGACAGCTGGCCAGATCCAGTTGATAGAGTGGAAACTTTTTACCCAAGCGATTATTGTTGAGTAACAGCAAGGCTATTGCAATCACTATCAAATGCCAATAGAGTACGACATGGATCATATCTTGCCATCCATAGTCCATTATGCTTTCTTTGAGTAAGGATGTCGTTAAAGTTGATCCTGTAAGCATAAAGGTATATAGGAAAAAATAGGCGATCGTTCGGCTTTTGGTATGCTTAATCTGCATCATAAGCAGTGGAAGAAAGCATGCACCTTCCAACACACAGAAAATACCTTCGATCACGCGGAGAATACCAATAAGGAAAGGGTCTCTTGTAAGTGAAATACCGAGTAGAATAAGGATGGAGAGGCTACAGGTCAAGAGTATGTATGTCCTTACCCTAAAAAACGAAAACAGCCGTTGAAATATGAGTAAGGTAACGACAATGGCACCATACATCAAGGATAGAAAATACTGAATATCCTCAGCTTCAATATCCAGTGCCGAAGCGGTAAATGCCGTATTGGAATGGAAGAGCGACATTAGCATGAGATGTGGGAACATCGCTACGATCATTAGCGGGAGTTTTATCCATTCGGGTACCCAGCTGTAGTATAAAGATTTGTTCGTACTCATGGGCGATTAGGATTGATGGGCGGCATGGACAACGACATTCATACCTGCACGTAATTTCTTGAGATCCTGATTTGGATCAAATACAATTTTAATGGGAATCCGTTGCTCAATCTTTACGAAATTTCCGGTTGCATTGTCTTGTGGTATCAGGGCAAATTTGGAACCTGATGCCGGAGAAAATGAGTGGATTCTTCCTTTAAAACTGAGTTTGGGAAAAGCGTCGACCTGTATAGTAACGATAGTGCCTTCTGCAAGATTTTCGAGTTGAGTTTCCCTAAAGTTAGCGTTGATCCATTTCTCTTCACTAATGACATTGGCAAGTGTCTGACCTTCCTTTACATATTGTCCTGCTTGGATGGTTCGTTTTCCAACAAAGCCATCATAAGGTGCTGTAACTACGGTATACGAAAGAAAAAGCTGTGCATTTGTTTTTGCGGCCTTTTTAATATTGATATTGGCTCTTGCCGGTAGTTCGCTTGTTTTTTCTTTGTTGGTGTTTAGTTGAGCTGAATTATATTCTTCGATTATAGTGTGCAGTTGTGCCAATGCTATATCATATGCTGCTTTGGCATTATCGTACTGTTGTTGGGTCGCAGCCTCTGCTTCAAATAAATTCTTGAATCGCTTGTAATCCTGTTCGGTCTGCCATACACTTACTTTTGCCGCTTCTAATCTTGCCTTTTGAACAGAAATGCTATTGGCTGTTGCATTGGCTGTTTTGCTGATTACCTCAGCATTGCTCTGGCTACTTTGGAGCTCGGCATTCGCCATATCAACCTTTGTTTGATACTCACTGGCATCTATAATTAATAAGGTATCGCCCCGATGTACATATTGGTTTTCCTCAAATCGTACCTCCTTGATAAAACCAGAAACCCTACTGGCAATAGGTGTCAAGTATTGATCAATTTGTGCGTCATTTGTTGTTACATATTGATTGGTAAAAATAAGGTGTCTGACTAAGACGCCGATACCGGTCAATAATAATAGGCTGGCAAATATGACGAGCATTTTATTAAATCCTTTTGTTTTGTCTTTTTTATCTTCTTTATTCATTGTTATTTTGATTGCGTAATTTTAATAGTCTGCTTTATGTGTTTATAGTGTGTCAACACAGGCGAACTGTGTACTTTTAGCATCATCTAAATTTACAGTTGAGCCTTTTTATTTGATCCGATGTTGTAGGAGACTTTTAAAAATTTAATTAAAGTCCGTTGTGCCAGTATTCAGTTCCGCTTATGATGTACTCGGAGTAGCAATTTTTCTGTTTTTGTATGTTACTTAATCAGGGTTACCCGGAATACGAGCAAACTTCCTCTGAGAGCATGAGCATATGGCTGTACAAAGATACTGTGGAATAGAAACGTTTTGTTTTGTATAGTCGGACGGATATATGTTCATTTGCGCCATGTTGTAGGAAAAGTGTAATTTTAAGTTATGGAAGAGGAAAAACTTGTAGCTATTGATGCTGACCAATATGATTTTTATGTAGACCATATGTATGTCGATCGTATCGATTCTCGTGAGTACAAACATAAAAAGGCGCGGCTGCTCTATGCTGACGGTGGTATTATTCATGTGTTTACAACAACAAAGCACTGGTATTTGCCAGCAAGGTTTTATATGTGGATTCCGGCAAATACAACTTATCATCTGGAAAGTACAAGCTCTCGTATTCCGCTATATAGTTTTTATTTCAAGGAGAAGCAGCATATGCCGTCCGTACTTTCAACGCCAAATATATTTCTAAGCAATGATCTGGTGCGTGAAATGTTTTTATTTGCTCAGGATTGGAGCGGAGGGATCAGCAAAACGGCTGATTATTCAAAGTACTGTCTCTTGCGTGCGATGATGGCGATTATTCCGGATACGAGTTCACCAATAGATGCTTTTCCGATGCAGCATCCTTATCCTAAAAGTGAAAAACTCAGGAGCGTAGCGAGATATCTAAATAGCAATATTGATCAAGCATTTACCATTGAACAGGTTGCTGTGCGCTTTGGTATGAGCAGCCGCTCGTTGTCACGGTTGTTTAAAGAAGATATGGGGATTAGTTATATCCGTTTTTTAAGAGCCATACGAATTGCGAAAGCTCTGGAACTGATGTCTGAGAATAGCTATTCCATTCTAGAAATAGCCATGCGTGTAGGGTACAATGAGCTGTCTTCTTTTAGCAATATTTTTACGCGTGTAACGGGTATCCGTCCATCGATATATATGGCGAAGATTAATGAATATAAACAGTAATGTTTTTATTTAGGCCAAAAGTTCCTGCAGATCTTCCTGTGATAGTGACTTGATGAAGCTTTCTTCTGTCGTGATCAGGCTTTGTGCAATCGACTTCTTTTTATTCTGTAAAGCTAATATCTTTTCTTCGACGGTATCTTTACTGATAAATTTATAGATAAACACGTTGCGCGTTTGACCGATGCGGTGTGAACGGTCTACAGCCTGTTGTTCCACAGCTGGATTCCACCACGGATCCAGAATAAAAACATAGTCAGCTTCAATCAGATTGAGTCCCACCCCACCTGCTTTTATCGATATAAGGAATAACTTGGTATCGTTGTTTTTACGAAATTGGCTGACGGCTTCATCCCGATTCTTTGTGCCGCCATCCAGGTAGGCATAATTTGTTCCTTTATGATCGAAATACTGACGGAAAATATTGAGCTGTTTTACGAATTGGGAGAAAATCAGCACTTTGTTGCCTCTTCGCATGACCATCTCAAGCGTTTCAATGACAGCTTCAAACTTGCCGGAATCACCCGAGAATTTCTCATCCACCATTCTGGGATGATTGGCTAATTGTCGGAGCTTTGTCAGGCCTTGCAACAACGCAATTTGCGTAGATTTAGGCTTGCTGTCCAATTGTCCGTCAAGAATTGCATTGCGATATTCAGATTTGACTTTTTCGTACAACTCGGATTGTTTTTCAGTCATTTCACAATAAAGGATCTGTTCAGTTTTTGGCGGTAATTCTGTTGCCACCTGATCTTTTGTACGTCTTAATATAAATGGTTTGACAATCGCTTGAAGACGCTGTGCTTTTTCTTCATCTTTTTTCTTTTCTATGGGCTGTACAAATTCCTTTTGAAAATAAGTATAGCTGCCTAGTAGTCCTGGATTGGTGAAGTGCATCTGTGCCCAAAGATCCGAAACGGAATTTTCTACAGGAGTTCCACTCAAAGCCAATTTGTTTTTGCTTTTTAGGCTTTTGATGGCTTTAAACGATTTGGAAGTTGGGTTTTTGATATTCTGGCTCTCATCGAGGATAATGTAATTAAAATAAAAGCCACTCAAGGTTTCTTCGTCAATACGGGCAATTCCGTAGGTGGTAATTACCAAATCATATTTGGCGAAAAGAGTAGCATCTTTGATGCGGTTGTTTCCGGTATGAAGGTGGATATTAAGCTGTGGGGCAAATTGCTGTGCTTCTTTCTGCCAGTTGTATACCAATGATGTTGGCAACACCAAAAGTGAGGTACGGATATCCTGTTCGTCTTGGAGTTGTTCTTTCTGCTGTTGCAATAGGGCTAAAGTCTGTATGGTTTTACCCAAACCCATATCATCTGCAAGACAGCCGCCAAATTTATACTGCTTCAAAAAATTAAACCAATTGTATCCTGCTTTTTGGTATGGGCGAAGATTTCCCTTGAAATGTTTTGGTTCGGGAATATCAGCAATCTCTTCAAAGTTGGCTAGATTCTGTAGTTTTCGTGTAAATACCAGCTGTGTATGCTCACTAATTTCAAAGAGTAGACCAATATGTACCTTATTTAGTTTGAGCTCATGCCGATCTGCAGAAAATTGGAAGAGATGATTGTATTTTGCAAACCATTCTTCCGGAATCATGGCAATTTCTCCATTCGGTAAGGTAAATTCCTTAATGTTATTAAGAATATGATTGCGCAGCTGGATAAATGGGATCTCATAGGGACCAAATTTTGCGATAGCGCTGATATCAAACCAATCATTGTCTTCATCAATGGAGATATCTAAGGAGGTGTGCCCTATGAAGAAGCGTTTTTCTTCACTATTTTGTATAATGTGGAATCCTAGAGTCTCAAGTTGTTCTTGATGGTTGTTCATCCAGTCAAATACTGAAAGCCGTTTTCCATTATGGGTAGTTGGCGTTAATAAACCGAGTTGGAGGTCGACATCCTGTAGCCCCAATTTTTTTAAGCTTTCATGTTGTTGTTCTTCCCATTGCAAAGATCGTTTTACACGGTGGAATATATATTGATCATCTTTCTCATTATATTCCATACGAACAGTAACTTTATTCTCGGCTCCTGCGGTAAAGGTGTGCGGCCCGTACTTGAATTGCAGTTGTAATTGCGATGCCCCGTCTTCAATATAAATCAAATGGAGGAGTGGAATTGCTTGGTGTTGGTGGGTTTGAATTTCAAATCCTTCGGCATAGACATGATAGCGTTCAATCAGCCCACATACAAAGGTTTCGAAATATTTTTTTTCGGTACTTCTACCGACAGAAATGTAACGTTTATTTAGGAAAGGGCTGAGTTTCTTGCCCTCAAGTGCCTGATCGAAATAATATAGGGTATTGTTTAGAAGTAACCATGCTTGTACATTGGTCAAGACAATGGCATTTTTGAACATAAACTCCAGACGCTGATTTTCGTATTTGATTGTCGGGAAATAACGTGTTTCTTCTTCGTTTCGTCGAAAATGAAATAGAATCGATGCCGCGGAGGTTGCCAATTTAATTTCTTGATCTGCTGGATAACCATCTTTGCTCATCATGAAAAGCGGTTTGTCTCCAACAGCTTCAAAAAATTGGATCATTTTTTCATCAATTTTAGGACGAAGAAGCTCATGTAGCTTTTTATCGAAAACTTTGGAAAAGAAATCGACAGGTCTAATTGCTTTTTTGTAGTATTTTTTAATGAGGTGAGTTTGTTCGATTTCATCGAGCAATCGAATTAGTTTGTAATCTAATTCATCCAATTCAGCGGCGTAAGCATCTACAGTATTGCTAAATATACGTTGATAGCGTAGTGAGTAAGTCCCATTGGGATTGAGTTTGACCATGTGTGGCTCAATAAGATAGCCAAGATAGGGGTGCTCACATATAGAATAAACGATTTTATATACTGGAAATGACTTTGACTGTTGCATTAAAAATAGCGGACCTTATAAATAAAGGTTTCTAATATACAATAAAATATACCATTAATCGCAATTTGCGCGTTGAAATTTTAAAAATCGATTCTAAGGGATAGCTAGTTAAGATCTCGTACTAACCTTCATTATGAGGTTGTGCACAGGTGTCGTTAAATATCAAGGGGCGTAGGCCCTATTTCACGGCTTGATTTGCTTGGACTGAAAATTTGGGTTGCAATTAGCCTTGATCGCTATAGGAGTAAAAATCTAATAGTTCCCTTCAAAGACAAACTGTGCCGGCCCTTTTAAGAACACCTCTGAGAAATGGGAGCCTTTCTTATGGAAGGAGATATACAGCTGTCCTCCTAATACTCGGATAGGAATATTGATATCACCTTCTAAATTTTGCTGCAAGGCGACAGCCATGGCCGCGGCAGTTGCTCCAGTGCCGCAGGCATAGGTTTCATCTTCAACACCGCGCTCAAATGTACGGAGGAAATAACCATCTCCTTCAGCTTCAATGAAATTTACATTGATGCCTTCTTTTCCATAAGTAGCGTTATTGCGAATTGCGTAGCCATCTTGGAAGACATTCTTATCCTGCAGATTTTTTACGAACTCAACATAATGTGGAGAACCGGTTTGTAACAGATAGGCTTCTCCATCACGGGTAAAATCCGTTACATCGATCATCTGGAGATTGACAAGGTCTGCTGATAAAGAGGCCTGGTGTATACCGTCTACTGCCAAAAAGACAGTTTTGTCAGTAATAATGCCTAAGTCGCGTGCAAAAGCGACGATACAACGCCCCCCATTACCACACATGCTGCCTTCTCTACCGTCGGCATTATAATAAATCATCTCAAAATCGTAATTTTCTTTGGTTTGTAAGAGCATTAAACCATCGGCACCAATGCCAAACCGGCGGTTACAGAGCTTTTCTACCAATGCTTCATCTGCGCGGTCAAATGCTTTGTTGCGATTGTCTACTAAAATGAAGTCATTGCCTGCTCCCTGATATTTTGAAAATCTTACTTTTGATGCCATTACGTTGATTTGTAGTAACAAAAGTACGTTTTTTTGTTACAAAAAAACGGAGAAAAGTTAAGATTTGTTAAAATGGTTGCATTTGTCTAGTAATTAACATTTTTTAACGTGTCGGATTTTCCGAAGGCTTCGAAATGGTATTACATTTGAACATATCCGAATAAAATCGGTAATTTTAAGAGCAAAAGTTATCAGCTTATAAGACATTTTAAAATAAAAATAAGTTTATGAATAAGGTCGGTTTAACGCTATTAACAGCTGTTTTCGGTGGAGCGGTAGCATTAGGAGGTTACAAGCTTATTGAGAATAAGAAGTTTGATGGTATGTCTTTCGAAGACAAACAAAAGGTTTATTTCGCAAACAATCCAACTGGGGTGATGTCCTCAACAGGTAACCCTGATTTTACCCAAGCTGCAGCGGCGGTATCACCTGGGGTTGTACATATTAAAACAACATATAGTCGTAAGGGGTCGCAGCAATCGCAAGGTTCTCCGTTCGATATGTTTGAAGAGTTTTTTGGGATGCCACAGGGTGGTGGACGTCGTCAAATGCAATCGCAACCTATACAGGCATCCGGATCAGGTGTAATTATCTCTGATGATGGTTATATTGTAACCAACAACCACGTCGTTGAAGATGCAGATAAAATAGAAGTCGTATTAACAGACAAACGTACGTTTGAAGCCAAATTGATCGGACGTGATCCGAACACAGATTTAGCCTTGTTGAAAGTATCAGGTAAGGGCCTTCCTGTTGTCAAATTGGGTAACTCAGATAATGTCAATGTCGGTGAATGGGTACTGGCTTTCGGATACCCACTTGGACTTCAATCTACAGTGACCGCAGGTATCATTAGTGCTAAAGGTCGTCAGATTGGTATTTTGAATGAAGGTCAACAACAACGTGGTAATCCATTTGGTGGTGGACAGGATCAAATCCCTGTAAGTTCAGCGATCGAATCCTTTATTCAAACAGATGCGGTTATCAACAAAGGGAACAGTGGCGGAGCCTTGACTAACGCTTCAGGAGAATTGATTGGTATTAACTCTGCCATAGCCTCTCCAACAGGAACATATGCGGGTTATGGTTTTGCGATTCCAGTTAATTTAGTGAAAAAGATTGTTGATGACTTTGTCGAATACGGTAATGTAAAACGTGGTTATATAGGTGTTACTTATACTGAAATAACACCTGAATTGGCCAAGGAAAAAGGTTTTACAGATGTGGATGGTTTATATGTTCAAGATGTAGTTGGTGGCGGTGCTGCAGAGGCTGCCGGTATCAAAAAAGGAGATATCTTGACAAAAATCAATGGAAAAGTGATTACAGGTTCACCGGTCTTAAGTGAAACTATAGGCCGTGCGCGTCCTGGAGATAAGGTGAACGTTACCTATAAACGTGATGGTAAAGAGAAACAAGTAACCATGACATTGAAAGGCGAAGAATCCTTAAAGACTGCAAGCACTGGCGGAAAAGCTTCGAAAAGTGCAACGGAGATCTATAATAAATTAGGAGCAAGCTTTATTCCTGCTTCAGCTCAGAAGAAAAAGGAATTGGGCGTAAATTCCGGAGTTGTTGTAACTCAGGTGAACCGTGGTGGTATCTTTGATTATTTCGGTGTAGAGCGTGGACTGGTCATTACAGAGGTGAATGGAAAAGCGGTCAATACAGTAGATGATGTTGAAACAGCGCTTGGTGCAACGCAACGCAATATTGTACGATTGAAAGGAGTATCTCCGCAAGGTGGTGCTGTTCAATTGAGCTTCCCTGTAGAATATTAAGCATTGAATTAAGAATTGGTTGATTAATATAGTTTAGGTGGTTCTAACCGTAAGGTTAGGCCACCTTTTTTATGCTTTGTGTTATTGATCGTATTTTTTATGACGATATCATTCAGCTCGTTACATTTGGTTTAATGAAAAGTGTTTAGTCTCATTGGCTTCATTGAATTGGGGTATTGGACAGCAAAGTTCTCCCGTCTGTTTTCATTGCTGGCGGTGGATCCGGAATCAGAAGGACTTTATGGGAAAGCTAGGACACTTGGTAAGAAGTAAGTCAATTTTAAGCCGGTTGTTTCCTTAATCATTTTAGTTTAGCTATTTTGCGGAATGAAGTGCCGATACAGTTCCAGCACTTTTTATGCTGGGCCTTTCTGGCCTTGTGATTTATTACATATTTTGCTATTGACAAGCATGAAAACCTGATTATGTCGGCTAATCGCGTTCTTTGCGCCGTTTAGTTGGATCATAGCGTGGTATTGTTACTCTTTGATAGCTTTTAAAAATTATAGAGATGAAGATTTTAATGGTTTGTTTGGGAAATATCTGTCGTTCTCCCCTTGCACATGGTATATTGAAACAAAAAGCAGCAGATAATCAATTAAACTGGGTCGTTGAATCGGCGGGTACAGGCGACTGGCATATTGGTGAAGCCCCCGATCGTAGAGCTATAGCAATTGCAAAGAAATATGGTGTCGATATTTCCGGTCAGCGGGCTCGGCATTTCAAACCGCAATTTTTTTCCGAATACGATCTTATATTTGTAATGGATAGACAAAACTATGCAGATGTATGCGCTCAGGTGATTGATAAGGAAGATCTGCACAAAGTTAAATTGTTTTTGGGAGATGATGTTGTTCCTGATCCATATTTTGATGATAATTTGTTCGATCCCGTGTTTCAGATGATTGATCAACGTTGTGCAGAGGTTATTGCCAAAGGAGGGAATCCAACAGCATAACTATATTTATCTGTGCGTTAATTTGCTTGCAAATCATCGTAAATTTATCTTAGTTTGTTTAAAACAAAAAAATGAAGGCAGCAGAAGTAAACAAGAAGTGGAACATCCTACAGGATGAAATTGCTTCGCTATTCGATATGGAAAAGCCTGACATCAAGGTTTGTTTATTCCTTATTGGTGTTCAGGAATTGGGCAAAGGTGCCCAAAAATTCTCAAAACGAGAAAAAGAAGAGTTGATGCACATTGCGACGTGTCGTCTTTTCAGTGCTATGGGATTTTATAATCTGAAAGGTCTGGATGAAGAAGGGTGGCCACATTGGGAATTGGTAAAACCTATTCCTAACTATACTCTTTTGGAGCAAGAACTGATTATGAAGTCCTTGATCATAAATTATTTTGAAGAGTTAAACGTT
This sequence comes from Sphingobacterium sp. G1-14, assembly GCF_002196555.1. Classification (NCBI taxonomy): domain Bacteria; kingdom Pseudomonadati; phylum Bacteroidota; class Sphingobacteriia; order Sphingobacteriales; family Sphingobacteriaceae; genus Sphingobacterium; species Sphingobacterium sp. G1-14. The sequence continues at coordinate 5,923,746 of NZ_CP021381.1, read as the reverse complement.
ATCTAGAAGATAACACAAATGAAAAGATAGGAAGTTCTAAATGGGAACATATAATTATTAACAGATGAGATTTTTAAAGGCTAGTTTAATAGCAGTATTCTGCTTTTTGCAGGTTTTGGCATTTGCGGCTAAACCCGAGTTTAAATATGTACAGATCGTCACTGACAAGGGGACCTGTGTGCTGCGGTTGTACAATGAGACACCAAAACATCGGGATAACTTCGTGAAATTAGCAAAAAGTAAATACTACGATGGAACCTTGTTCCATCGCGTCATCCAGAATTTTATGATCCAGGGAGGCGATCCTGACTCAAGAAATGCAGTTGGAGGAGCGCAGCTGGGTAATGGAGGACCAGGGTATACCATTCCTGCAGAGATTCAGGACGGTTTGTTCCATAAAAAAGGGACCATTGGAGCGGCTAGGGATAACAACCCCGCAAAAGCTTCTTCGGGTTCTCAGTTTTATCTTGTTCAGGGAAAGGTATTCACACCTGAAGATCTTAATCGTTTGGAGCAAACACGGATGAATGGTAAGAAATTTTCGGAAGCACAGCGTCAGGCTTATACAACTATTGGTGGTGCACCTCATTTGGATTGGAATTATACTGTATTTGGTGAGTTGGTCAAGGGAGTAGATGTTATCGATCAGATTGCAGCTGTGAAAACAGATAAGCACGATAGACCAGAAGTCGACCAAAAGATGAACATGCATGTACTAACGCGGCGAGAAGCGTTAAACTTAGAGCGGGAACTAAAAGGTCTAAAACCTCAGACTGGTATCTTTTCTAAAATCGGTGATCTGTTCTCTTCTAAGGATTATTAATGTTTTTATGAAGTCGTAAATCAGGGATTGAAGCGCTTTTTTTCCTATTATTTAGAATCTCAATACTCAAAAAATGAAAATAGTAACCTATAATGTGAATGGTTTACGTGCAGCCTTGAAGAAAGATTGGTTAGGCTGGTTGAAAACTGTAAATGCGGATGTCATATGTCTTCAGGAGATTAAAGCTACACCGGATCAGATTCCCGAAATTGCTTTGTTGGAGCAGATGGGCTATGAGCATTACTGGTATCCAGCTCAAAAAAAGGGGTATAGTGGAGTCGCCTTGTTTACGCGGATCACACCTAAGCATATTGAGTATGGTTGCGGCCATGAAGATTATGATTTTGAAGGACGTATTATCCGTGCTGATTTTGATCGGGTCTCCGTGATGAGTACCTATTTTCCATCAGGTACAACTGGAGATGTGAGACAGGATTTTAAATACCGTTTTCTGGAGGATTTTCAGTCATATAGTGATAAGCTTTTGATCGAAAAACCGAATTTGGTCGTTTGTGGTGATTATAATATTTGTCACCGTGCCATCGATATTCACAATCCAAAATCAAATGCAAATTCTTCGGGATTTCTTCCGGAAGAGCGCGAATGGATGGAGAATTTTATTAATTCGGGTTATATTGACTCTTTCCGCCATTTAAACCCTGATCCACACCACTACAGTTGGTGGAGCTATCGTGCAGGGGCTCGTGCAAAGAATTTGGGCTGGCGTATTGATTATAATATGGTTTCAAAACCTTTGGCGGAACAAATCAAATCTTCCAGTATAATGCCGGATGCAGTCCATTCCGATCATTGCCCGGTATTGCTGGAACTTGCTATCTAATACTTAGATGACATTTCATAAAAAAGGCTTTCATACGTATGAAAGCCTTTTTTATGGTGAAGCGCAAGAGCGCATTATTCACTAACTATCTCCCTTGGCTATGGATAATGGAAAGTTGCTGGGCAACTTTCTCTGCGATCGTTAAAAATGATTTCGTTACAGGATCTTCGTTATCTATGGCAACAGGGAAACCATTATCTCCTGCGTCAGAAATGCCTTTTAACAAAGGGATTTCACCTAGGAAAGGAACTTTATATTCTTCTGCAAGACGTTTTCCGCCATCTTTACCAAAAATATAATATTTGTTCTCTGGCAGTTCAGCTGGTGTAAAATAGGCCATATTTTCCACGACACCCAATAATGGGATATTGATGCTATCCATTAAGAACATTCCGATTCCTTTGACAGCATCAGCCAGGGCAACGTGCTGCGGGGTTGTGACAATCACAGCCCCGGCAATCGGGAATGTCTGTGATACGGTGATATGGATGTCACCAGTACCCGGAGGCATATCAACAACCAAATAATCCAGTTCACCCCAATGTGCATCGTTAAAAAGCTGCTTGATGGCCGAGGTCGTCATCGGTCCACGCCATGGAATAGGTTGGTTTGGATCGGTGAAAAATCCTATTGAAAGTAATTTCAGTCCAAATTTTTCAAGCGGTTCAATTTTAACCTGGCCGTTTGGCATTTCTATCGAACCCGGTTTGGCACCTTCTAGGCCAAACATAATTGGAAGCGATGGCCCATAGATGTCGGCGTCTAAAAGACCTGTTTTAGCTCCTTTAGCATGGAGTGCAAGTGCAAGATTTGCAGCGACAGTAGATTTACCAACTCCACCTTTGCCTGAGGATACCAGGATGATGTTTTTAATACCCGACACTTGCGCGCCTTGTTTCCCGATCACATTGGAAGTCATATTGATATGAACTTCGAGGTTTTTGTCGATGAAATGGGCTATGGCGTTTCGGCAGGCATGCTCAATATGGTCCTTAAGCGGGCAAGCTGGTGTAGTTAAAATGACATCGAAAGAAATTTTTTCACCTTCGATCTCGATATTTTGAATCATATTCAATGTTACAAGATCCTTTTTCAAATCAGGCTCTTCAACATAGGATAATGCATTTAATATTTGTTCTTTGGTAACCATCTATTATTCATTTGTAATCATGGATTACAAAACTACTCATTGCGGATCAATTTCATGTCATTTCTTTGTTTTTAATGGGATTAAGATTACTGTATCGTACTCCTAATCTTTAGGAAAGATCCGTTATCCAGTACATTTTCGTTTTCGGGTAACCAACCTGTTTTCTAAATAATTTTGTTGGACTGTAGAAAGGGATAAAGGCCATCCTTGTTTCAGTGAATTATAATTGTATATGCAGCCAAATTTATCTAAGTTTGACTGTTGATATGCACGAATTTGCATTAAGTAATAATTATGTCCAATCGATTTATAACATCTTTTAAGTCCCGCAAATGGCGATGGCTTTATATCGCTTTAGCTGCTATTTTGGTTTTGGCGATCGCAGTAGGCACGTATGCTTATCAGAAAAGAGATGCCATGCTCATGGGAGCAATCAACAAAGCGAAAGCGAAGTTGCTTGAAAAGTATGATATGGAATTGAAGATTCAATATTATGCTTTCCAGGGGATTAATGCCGTACAGTTTAAGAATATACAGCTATTGCCCAAAAATAGAGATCAATTGGCTCAAATCAATGATTTGACAGTGTCTGTAAAATTGTGGCCTTTGTTATTTGGGGATGTGAAGTTAGGACAAGTTCTTTTAGATAATGGGAAGGTTTCTCTTGTTAAAAAGGATTCGATCAGTAACTACGATTTCCTGTTCAAGAAGCAGAAAAAGGATACTGTTGAAAATGATAACCCAAAGCAGAATCTGGCGGCCTTGGCAGATCGATTGTTGAAAAATGTATTTTTTAAGATTCCAAATGACCTCGATCTCAAGAACCTTGAGCTTTCCTATCGTGACGACAGTACTTCACAACGCATTGTAATTCCTTCTGCTGTGATAGACGGCGGAGATATGGAAACCAAGTTTCTGTTAAATGACCATGAGGCGGCCTGGAATCTGACCGGAACGATTGATTCAGATAATCAAGAATGTGACCTTCGTCTTTTTTCCGATAAAAAGGAGGTAAATCTTCCACTATTACAGCGCAAATTTGGTCTCGCGGTAAGTTTTGATGAAATATCCTTCCGATTGGACAAGGCTCATAGAAGAAATAAGGAGTTACTGGAGTTGCATGGGCAATGGGGATTTAAAAATCTGAAAGTAAATCACTGGCGTATTTCTAGTAAAGATGTTATCTTTCCTGAGGCCATCATGCAGGGGGCATTGAATATTGGAGCATCATCGATTGAAGTGAGCAAAGAAAGTACCGTTCAGGTCAAAGATTTCGTGTTTTCTCCTTATATCAAATATGTGCACAAGCCGGAAAAAGAACTCTTCCTTGCCATTCATACTGATAGGATAGAGGCGCAGCACTTTTTTGATGCCATGCCAGTTGGATTATTTCCTGGCTTAGATGGTATTCAGGTGGAGGGGCATATTCAATACGATCTGAACTTTGCTCTCGAAATCAAAAAGCCCGAAAAGCTTCTTTTCTCTTCCAAAATGGATGATAGGGATTTAAAGGTAGTCAAATGGGGGGAGGCCGATATTGCGATGTTAAATACACCATTCACGTATACAGCCTATGAAGATGGTAAGCCGATGCGGGAAATTGTTGTCGGACCTCAAAATCCTAATTTTACACCTATAGATCAAATATCCCGTTATATGCAGATTAGTTTGATCAATACAGAAGATCCATTTTTCTTTAAGCACAAAGGCTTTGAGGAGAAGGCTTTTAAACTCTCTATTGCTACAAACATTAAGGAAAAAGGATTTAAGCGTGGAGCGAGTACGATATCAATGCAACTAGTGAAAAATGTTTTTCTAAATCGCAATAAGACGGTTGTACGGAAGCTGGAGGAAATTTTGCTGGTATGGCTGATGGAACGCTCGCAGCAAGTGAGTAAAAAACGCATGTACGAGGTTTACCTGAATGTCATCGAGTGGGGAAATAATGTATATGGTATTACCGAAGCTGCACGCTATTATTTTGGGAAAACACCAGCGCAATTAGGGCTTGGAGAAAGTATATTTTTGTCGAGCATTGTTCCGCGTCCTAAAAAGGGACTCAACTTTTTTGACTGGACAGGGCACCTGAAAGGGAATATGTTGCGCTATTTTAATACCTATGGTCATATTATGACCAAAACAGGGCAGATTAGTGTGGATTCAACAACTTCAAATTATGGTTTTTATGAAGTTGTTCTGCAGCCGCATCTGCGGGCAGCAAGACCAGCTGTGGTAGATTCTGTTGATGTATTTGATATGGGAGATGATCCATTGTTGTTCGATCGTCTCGAAAGTAGTTCTCCTGCCGACAATCTTGAGCATGTATCTGTTCCAAAGAAGCTAAAACAAATGGATCTAACAGAAAAGAAAGATGAGGAGGCTAGTGAGCAGGAGAAACCAAAACGGTCGCTATTTGACAAGATATTAGGGCGTAAAAAAGAGGAAAAAGAAAACGACACACACAAATAGTGCCTGTGTTGAAAGAAGAATATTAGCATGAAAAAGATAGAAATTGACGGATTGCTTTTCGAACCTTTATTTGAAGAGGAGCAAATTCAGAAACGAGTGCGCTTGATGGGGATTGATATCAGCCTGCGTTATGAACACAAACAGCCTGTTTTTATAGGCGTCTTGAATGGATGTTTTATGTTTATGGCAGATTTGCTTAAGCAAATTGATGTTCCTTGTGAGATGTCGTTTATTAAGTTGGCTTCTTATATTGGAACCGGGCAATCTGAATTAAACGAGCTTTTAGGGCTTGGTATCGATCTTGAAGGCCGTGATGTGATTATTGTAGAAGATATTGTCGACTCTGGGCATTCACTGAAGTATACCTTGGATGCCGTAAAAAAATTAAATCCAGCGAGTGTGATTGCCTGTGCACTTTTGGTGAAACCCGAGGCGCTGCAGTATCATTTCGAGGAATTGACCTATGTTGGCTTTGAAATAAGTAAGGAATTTGTGGTTGGGTATGGTATGGACTTTAATGGTCTTTGTCGGAATCTCCCTGATATTTATAAAAACGTAGCAGTCTAATGTACTAACAGGTGATCATTAGATTTTAACTATAGAATTTTGATTTATTCAGGTGTTTGATTGTTGTATAATTCTTTCAGATTTATGCGTAAAATTTCTAAATCTGATAACGGTAGTTTGGAGACAGTTTCAAATATTTCCTTTTCATCAAATTTAATGACTAAGACACCTTTGTTATCTTCCTCATAGCCCGATTTTTGTATTGTAAAGTCTATCTTTTCAAAATCAAATTCTTTTTGACCTCCTTTAAACCATTGGTAGTCGGCGGTGTAGTTGATTTTGTTTTTTTGAAATTCAATAATTTCAGCGCCATAAGTATTCCATAATGAAACACGGAGCATATAGTATGCTATTAATCCAAATAAGCCAAGCATGATAACACTCACAATTGTCAGCCCGCTATTGGATACATTGACAGTGACGCCACCAAGGGGTAGAATTATAGAAAATATGGTAAGTAAATAGATGAATAGTCTGGCAATTAGAGGCCCCCTTTTTTCTTTTAATACCAATTGGTTTTGTTTTAGGTCGATTTGATTCATATGTCGTATTTCTGTTCTTAACGATCTGTTTTTTATGGTGTAGAGAACCTGTTTTGATTTTTATAAATTGGTATTTGCGAAACCTATGCGCATTTTAATGGTTAGCTTATTTAAACGAACAGGTTTCGATATGGTCGTTCACCATTCCAACGGCCTGCATATAAGCATAACAGATGGTAGAACCGAAAAATTTAAATCCCCTTTTCTTCATGTCTTTAGCTATTTTATCAGAAATAGCTGTAGTTGCAGGGACCTGTTGCAAACTGGTCCAGTGGTTGACAATTGGTTTTTTTTCAGGCAAAAAAGTGTATAAATAGTCGTAGAAGCTACCATATTCTGCTTGGATTTTCTTGAAATGCTGCGCATTGGTAATGGTGGATTCAATTTTATTCCTGTGTTTGATAATTCCCGAATCGACCAAAAGTCTAGCAACATGTTCATTGGTATAAGCAGCGACTTGATCAACATCAAAATTGGCAAAAGCTTCTTGGTATGCCTTTCTTCGACGAAGAATCGTGATCCAGCTTAAGCCGGCTTGTGCAGACTCTAATATCAAAAATTCAAATAAAGTTTTGTCATCGCGGACTTGTCGTCCCCATTCTTTATCGTGATAATCGACATATTGCGGATCAGATCCGCACCATTGACAACGTATGATTTCTTTGTACATGTTCTCTGAAGATTTTTTGAATGCAATATAACTTTTTATCCTAACTTTACGACCACAATTAAAGAGTTTCGAATATAGACGGTTCATGAGCATTTCATTACCGTTAAGAGACAATTCATTTTAATGAGCGTAACTATCTTCAAATATCATATTCTATTTGTAGTACTTCTGCTGTTTTCAATTACGGGATTGAATGCGCAGCGGCGGACTTTTCGGACGGTTGTACAGGACAGCAGCACAGTTAGTACTGATAGTCTAAATATTGTAAAGGATTCTGTTGAATCGCCAAACCAGAAAGTTTTGGCATCCTTGAACCCTGCGTTACAGAATCAATATCGGATCGTAACAGTGAATGGGGGAGGTTTAAGGATTCATAACATTTATAATTTTGATGTTCAGCAGTATTTTCAGATTAAATTAAGAAGTAGCAATTTGGATCGGCAATATGGAACGCTCAAGGCTCATCGTGAAAACTGGATTTTATTTACAGTTCTCGCATTAATTTTTGGTGTTGGGTTGATTCGGGTATTTTTCCCTTCTGATATTAAATTGGTTTTTCAGGGGTACTGGGATGATAGGGTCTTATTGTCTGTAAGCAAAGAGGACACGATTCTGACGTCTTGGCCATTTATTTTTCTATTTATATTATTTTCTGGGGCAATAGGCTTATTTGTAAGTCTATTTTATGCATATGAATTAAATAGATTCGATTTTATTACTTTTCCCAATTATATGAAGACTGCGGGAATGGTTGGTGCGTTGTTTGCGTTAAAAATCGGATTTATCCGATTCTTATCCTTTGTTTTTCAAATTAGAAAGTTGGTAAAGGAATATGTGACCGTGCTGTATCTGATTTATTTCAACACACTTTTTTTAATGCTTCCTGTACTATTAATTTTGAGTCTTGTGCCTTTGACATCGGTCGGAGTTGTACTGCATTTGGCTATTGTTGGAGCTGCTTTACTCTTTTTCTATCGATTTCTTAAGACAGCGACTCATATTATGTCTATGTATAAATTTTCAATTTCCTATTTAATTTTGTACCTTTGTTGCCTAGAAATAGCACCAATATTAATACTGTTAAGATTATTGAGCTAAAACTGGTTAATATGCAAACTTCAGACGTAGAAAGAGCAAAGAAGGTAAAAAGTGTACTGGTGACTTTACCAAAACCTGAAAACGATAAGTCCCCTTATTATGATTTAGCAAAGAAATACGGGTTAAAATTAGACTTTCGAGGTTTTATACACGTAGAAGGAGTTCCTGCCAAAGATGTGCGTAGGGATAAGGTTAATTTAGCAGATTATTCTGCTGTAATATTTACGAGCAGAAATGCTGTAGATCATTATTTTAGAATTTGTGAAGAGATGCGATTTGAAGTGTCTGCAGAAATGAAGTATTTCTGTATTTCAGAGACGATTGCCCTCTATCTTCAAAAGTATATCCAATATAGAAAACGGAAGATTTTCTTTGGTAAACAGACCGCGAAAGACCTTGAAGAGGTATTGAAAAAACACAAAGGGGAGAATTTCTTGTTCCCTTGTTCGGATGTGGCCAATGAGGAAACAAGTAATTGGTTACAACAAAACGGCTATAAATTTACACCGGCTGTGCTTTTTAGAACTGTTGTAAGCGATTTGACTGATTTGAAAGATGTTTTCTACGATGTTATCGTGTTCTTTAGTCCTTCAAGTGTACAGTCCTTATATGATAACTTCCCTGACTTTAAGCAGAATAATACAAGGATTGCAGCATTTGGTGCTTCTACTCAACAGGCTCTTTTAGATCACGGATTGATTTTAGATATCCCTGCTCCAACACCAAAAGCGCCTAGTATGACGATGGCTGTTGAAGAATATATCAAAAAGGTAAATAAGTAGTAGCCTAACATAAGGTAAATAACAAAAAAAGGGTTCTTAAGACCCTTTTTTTGTTATTTGTGCAGTTTAAGATCCGCAAGGATCTGTAAAGACTTTTACGGGCGTTGTTGTTGAGTTTTATCATTCCGAATCGGGAATGGTACGATGACAATTTTACGAATTGGCCGGATGATCAATTTGTGAGGTATGTTCATGTTGTATGAAAGATAGATGAATCGTATTTTTATCTGTAGGGGTATAGAAATGGTGGCGAGTCGAATCGATGATGTTAAAATGTAATAAAAGTGACGATGGTCATTGAGATTTTAAGTATATTTCTATTAAATTGCTTGGAGTAATTTATTCCAATTAAAAATAAAGCATAGGCAGTATTTTTAAAATTTGATAGAAATATTTTTTTTATGTTTGTAATTAAGCAAAATTAGTCAGTCGTGAAGTTAAAGCAAGTTGATAAAATTTCGGGCATTCAATCAGAGGACTTTTTAAAGAATTATCTGAAACCAGGTTTTCCTGTAATCATATCAGATTTTATCAGTGCAGAAAGTCCAGCGTGGAAGAAATGGAGTTATGATTACTTTAAGGAAATCGCAGGAGATATAAAGATAGATGTCTATGGAAAAGAGGAAGAATCAATGGACCGTGCTGCCAGTGCTCCTGTTGGCCATATGACATTTGCAGAATATTTGGATCTGATCACAAAAGAACCTACAGAGTTACGGTTGTTTTTGTTCAATCTACTCAAGATACGTCCTGAACTGAAACACGATGTTATTTATAACGATGTTACAGGCGGTAAGGTATTGCAATGGTTGCCGTTTATGTTCTTTGGTGGAGAGGGGTCAAGTACCCGTAATCATTTCGATATTGATATGTCACACGTGTTTATTTCTCAATTCCAAGGATTAAAACGTATTTGGCTTTTTCCAAATGATCAATCTGATTTGATGTACAAATTGCCATACAATTTTCATAGTATTGCAAACCCCAAATATAGTAGTGAAGAGGAATATCCCGGAATTAAATATCTGGATGGCTATGAGGCGGTGATCCATCCTGGAGAGACCTTATATATGCCAGCAGGCTGGTGGCATTATATTCAATATGAGACAGAGGGCTATTCGATTTCTGTTAGGGCGTTAGCAAATTCGATCAGTGAGAAATTGCAGGGGGCACGTAATCTGTTTATCACAAGGCATTTTGACAATACGATGCGAAAGATCTTCAAAGACCATTGGTTCCATTATAAAATTAATACAGCAAAACGTCGAGCCAATAATGCAATTAAAAGAAACAAACGTTAATATAGAAAGGGGACAGTAAAATGTCCCCTTTTGTTTTTAAAATGTATTTTTTGTACAGCATTTCGTTTGACCTCTCCTTAAAGTCTTTGCTATATTCATTCTTCTGCATCGCCCCATTTGCTAGCTTCCCGGTAGAATAGTGTATAAGGGTCGCTTGGGTAAATCATTGAGTCCGGGTTATGCCGAAATGGAACATCTGGGTTAAAGATTTCCTGAAGAATATCTCGCAGGAATCTGACAAAATTTTCTTTCTGGAAAGCAAGGAATTCATCAGTCAATATTCCCTCTTTACCACTGAATAATGTCCCTTCTTCCCGCATTTTACGGGCGACATAGAGATGGGGTTCGAGTTGTTTTCTTCCTGTTTTCTGTTCAAATACATAGGCATAGAATAGCGTTTGCACCATGGCTTTATTTTCGGTATTTGGCGCAAATACCTGGTCGATTTCTTTGAATATGATCGAGTCTCCACCAGTCTTGTAATCAACAATTCTACTGATAATACGATCGTCGTGTGTTACGACCTCATCTACACGGTCGATGATGCCGTAAAGTGTGACCTGTTGTTCTTCTCCATTGATCTCAATAGGAAAGGGCAGTACATAATCGTTGTCATTCTCGAGTTCAATAATCCGAAATGCTTTGTAGTTGTTGATGTCATATTCAAGATACATCTTGACATACTCGCAGGCAATCTTCAGCATGATCCGCTGCAGGCTGTTTAAATCATGTGTTGTCTTTAATTCGATCTGATATTGCAGGCCTATTTCTCGAATCACCTGTGCTTCTATCTTGTCGATCTCGTGCCGTAAGACAGTTGTCGGTGTAAAGTCCTGTTGCCCCTTGAAAGGTAGGAATATTTTCTCCATGACATTATGGATGACAGTTCCCAGTTTATTCATCTCAAATTCCTGAGAGATTGAAGGCGGTTCTTTGATGCCGGCAATATGTTTTAAAAAAAACTGTAGCGGGGATTGCAGGTAAGTTGTTAGTGCCGTTGCAGATATCCTTTTCTGGTTGACGATAAAATCCTGATACATCTTTTCCCAGACTTGACCACGTTTCTCGATGACAATCTCTTGCGCCTTATCGGCAAATTGGATGGTCTGTTGTTGAATTTTTCGGTCAAACTGAAATTTACTTTCAAACTCCAGCTGTTTGATAAAGCGACTTTCTTCGCCGGTAGAGCTTTCGTCTACTAAGCCATTGTAGAAAATATGTATTCCTTCACTGTATTGAAAATGGCGATAGAATAAATAAGCTGACAGGGCATCCTGATTCTCTAATATGGGGAGGCCATAAGCGCTTCTCAGGCTATTGGGTATAAAGGTCGGTGAATTGGACGTTTTGGGTAGAATGCCTTCATTTGCGCCTAGAATATATACGTTGTCAAAATTTAAACAACGACTCTCCAAGAGTCCCATAATCTGAATTCCTTCTAGCGGATCTCCCTCTATCGCCGAATTTATTGGGGCGATTGCTTTTTTAATCAGGCCAATCTGGAAGCTGATGCTTAAGGGCGCAACTGTTTCAAAGCCCAGTAGCAGCTGGTTCAGCGTTTTCTTCGTTTCGATCAGGAGGTTGTTGTCAATTTGGCGGATGCGCTCCTGAGAAGAGATGCTATGCAACAGGTCATCGACGATCAGAATGAGCGAAGGGATCAAATGCGCCGAGTTTTCGATTGGCACAAAAAACTGAGGCAAGGAGCTTTTGAGATGAATGTCTTCCAATGCGATCTCAAAGAGCTGTTTGTCGGCAATCTCTTTTTGGATCTGAAGTTTATCTGCTAAAGAAACCATGCTGAGCGGATGGTTGATGAAGGTCTCTATGACCTGATAAGGAATCTTCCGCCTCTTGAACTGTGATATCTCCAAATGTACATCCATCCATAAGTCCAGGATGCCGAAAATGGGAGACTGTGTCAGTGGATATCCCGTTGTGATGTTGGGGTTGACATCGGGTAGACTCTGCAGCAAAGGAACAAGCAGGTTTTCATCTGCTAGAAGAATGGCAGAGGTCTGTTCCGTTTTATGGTGCTGTTCGAGGATATCATAGAGCAGTTTTGTTTGGCTGATCTTTCCGGTGCTGGCATATAGATTTACGGTAGAGGTTCTATTGCCAATAATGTTCGGGCTATCGCCAAGGGCATTGACCAAACCTGTTTGAAAAATATTTCGACGGATAAAAAGTCCCGCCTCCTGCATAGTGTCCTCCAGGTAATAGGCATCGGCATCAAAGTAGAATAGTGCGCTGCCTTTGTCCTGCCATTGTCTAAATAATTTTGCCTCGGCTTTATTTAAAGCATTGAAACCGACAAAAAGGATATGCTGAAAGGAAGATGCAAACTGCTGATGTGTAGCCTTGCCTTCAACCAGATCACGGTAGATTGTTGGATAGTTGGTTTGGCCTTCTGTTTTAAGCTTTTCTTTAAATCGATTATATAATACCGGTAGTCTTTTCCAAAGTTGAAGAAAGCGCTCTTGTACTCCACTATGCCCCGCAATAGAAAAGGACTGCCAAAATTGACGGATAAACCCTTGCTGTTCTTGCGTGAGATGTTGAAAAGCAATGTCGATTTTGGTATTGTCATAAAGTTCTAGATAGATCTGCTCGATGGGAACGAGATCATAATCCAGTTGACCGAAGTCACTCAATATAATTTCGGCAATTGGATAGAACTCTTCCAGCGTTTCTGGTTGCCTGCCCTCAGCTACCAATAACTCATTATGAATATTAAACAGATGAAAAAATTGGGTTAAAGGACTGGCTTCGGTATCATCCGTCGAAAGTCTGAAAAATTCCTGAATCGTAAAAAACTGCGGCGACCAGATCGCCTGACCATACACTTCAGCAAGATGTTTTTTGAGGTAGGTAATCGGCCGTTTATTATTAAACACGATGGCAATTTCACTCAGATCGTTTCCAAAACGTTTTTGAATGTCTGCTGCTACTAATTTTAGAAAGGCTGTCTGCATCGTGCTATTATTTTACTTCAGTTAATTGATTTGATTTCGCATAATAGAGATAGGCTTTAACGTTGTTATAGCCAAGGTTCTCCAAATTCTTTTTATAGTTGTCGACTTGGTACTTGTGCCCAATATAGTCTGTCTGTGTGAATTTAAAATCCAGAACGATTGTTTCTTCCGCGGAGGTGAAGACTTTATCGGGACGAATGGTCTCACCCTTGGCGGTAATAATGCTTGCTTCATTCCAGATTTTATAGTTTCCGGTGAGCCATTTATTGATTAAGGGGTGCTTCCAGATCTGATTGATCTCCTGCATGAGAAAAGGTTCTTCCTCTTTGGAAAGGATTCCTTCCTGGATCAGTTGGCGTACCAGTTTATGGATGTCTTCTTCCTTTGAAATTTGAGCCATAATATCGTGGGCCAATATACCGTACTGCGCGGCTTTTTCCAGCATCATAATATCATTGATGTTACGCGTACTCGATTTTTCTAAGGCCATTTCCAATTCTTTGGAAATGGGGTAATGGCGAAGGGAAATAATATTGTCGTTCTGAGCCTGATGTTTTTTTTGTTCGATCGTTTGATCGATGTGTACACCTTTTTCTTCCAGTGCAAACGGAGCTATGGGGCTATCCAAGACTTGATAGAGCACATCGCTGATATATTCGTCTTTAATATCATATCCTGTAATTTCACCCGTTTTTTTGTCAACAGATTCTTTAAAGGAAGGAGCCGTAATATAGAGGTGTTCAACAGCACGTGTTGTTGCTACATAGAATGTGTTGAGGGCGTCCATGTAGTTGAACAGCATCTCTTCAAAATATTGCTTGAAAAATACAGATTTGCCGACTGTGGATGTATATTTTATTGGAATTTTTCCCAATTGGGCAAAAGGAGTATCCGAGGTCTCTATCCAAAAATCGCCATTGATCATGCCGTCGAGATCCCAGGAACAGAATGGAATCATCACAACGTCATAGGCTAGACCTTTTGATTTGTGGATTGTTGTTACCTCGATCGCATTAATTTCTCCGTTGGAAGGGAGCACCGCCCGGTTGCCATCTTCTTCCCAAAACTCCAGGAACTGTATAATGCCACGTTCGCCATTGGTGGAGAAAGCTGAGATCATATCTTTGAACGCCAGGAGGTAAGGGAGGTGGATATTGTCCGTGGTTGTGAAGCCGTAGATTTCAATGAGTTTTTCAATTAAATGGACTAAAGGCTGTTTCTGCGCCATTTCCCAGGAGTCAATCAGCGCCTCAGGGAGATAATCTTTAAGTGCGCGGATGTCGTTGCCGGCAAATTTTAACCATGCATTCTGATCGATTGTCTTATTTTGAATATGCTGGTATAGATAGACCATCTTTGCTTTATGGATGGTATGTTTATCCGAATTGTAGACTAAAGCCTTTAACGTTTCGATCAATAATAGTACAGCATCATTGCTCGCTAAGGATAATGCATCACCGGATATCACTTCAAATGTAAGTTGCTGCTCTTTTTTGAAGTCCATGAGCTTTTGGATAACCAATTTAGCCTGCACATTACTCCGTACCAGGATACCGATCTGCTGCGCCTGATATCGTCCACTACCGAGCCAGTCGCCTATTTTCTGACATAGTTGGAGTAGCGATTCTTCAATAACCTGATTTCTTCTGTAGCGTCCATCAGAGACAGGAATGTAAGAGATTTCGATAGATCCTAATTGCTCAAGTTTCCCTTTTTTATGTTCAGGTATTTCCTGTTGGCTGTTTTCATAAGCTTTGACCAGCATCGTGTCATTGCCAGTAGAAATCCACCACTGTTTACCTTCTTCATCAAGGCTTTCGAATACTTTTTCATTCAGTACCTGTTGCAGATGCTGGGGAATACTGCTAAAGAGGTAATTGTTTAAATGGATGATATTTGGAAGACTTCTAAAATTGGTGTCAAGGCTTCCGTTTTCGATAAAGGTGGTTCTGCTATCCTCGTCTAAGTGAAAAGTATGACCAACCTGTTGTTCTACCTGTTGCAGGAGTATACGCCAATCCCCATTTCGCCAGCGATAAATACTCTGTTTGACGTCCCCAACGATCAGGTGTTCGCTGATTGTGCCTTTGGCATCTGCCAATGCATTGATCAGTAGTGGACTATAATTTTTCCACTGAATACGCGAGGTATCCTGAAATTCGTCAAACAAAAAGTAGTTAAAACGATTGCCGATCTTCTCCCAGATAAATGTTGGATCGCTATTTTCATCAAGTCCGAGTTTGTTTAATAAAATCTGCGAGTCGGAAATTAATTGAGCACCATTATCCCGCCGCCATTGCGTCAGTAAGTCGCTCATTTCCTTGAGCAGGCGTAGGTAATAGAGATTACTTTGTACCGCTTGATAAGCAATGTAAGCCGATAGATTATCGTGTAGCTTTTGGAACGATGCCAGAATGGGGCTGAGTGCGGCGATAAGATCATGCCGTATATTTTTGTCACTATCTGTAAAAGCATCTTCATTGTCGATCAACTGGAGATACTTTTCCAGTACCTTGGCAATTTCGGAAGCGCTCAGCTTTTCCGTTTTTTTATTGGTTTTGCTAGCGGAGATTATTTTATTGCGCGATTTACCTTTAAGGTCACTTTCGGAGATATTAAAATTCCTGAATGTTTCACTAAAGGCTTCAATTGTCATGGAGAGCGCTTCCGTGAAGGAGTTTATCTTCTGTTCAACTTCCTGATTGAGGAGATTAAAAACCTCCTTTGGATTGGCAGAATTGATGTAGCCATCAAATTCCTGAAAATTTTCAGAGAAAATAAGACTTGCCAAACCCATTAGTTGTTGGCGGTAGTTCCAATTTTCATTTTTTGCTATTTTCTTTTCCGCATAAGCGATAATCCAATCCAGTAGGTCGGGTCGTTCATCCAGCAATTGATTAAGCATGACTGTCAGGTCATTTTTCACTTTATTGACATTCATTTCAATCTTATAAGCAGCATCAAGATTGAGTTCATACGTAAATGCGCGAATAACTTTTTGGGAAAATCCATCAATTGTACTTATGGTAAAATGACTGTAGTCATGTAGGATACGTCGATACACCCGAAAAGCTTTCTCTTGTACCAGATGCGGATTCCAGTCTGGCTGCTGCTGGAGTAAAAGCTTTCTGAAATCTTCAATTTTAGGGTTAGGATCGCCTGTTGCCAAGCCATGGAGTACCGAGAGGATACGTTCTTTCATCTCGGCGGTTGCCTTATTGGTGAATGTCACCGCCAAAATCTCCTTATAGCTATTCTCGTTGGAGAGTAGGAGTGTGAGATAGTGTAAAGTCAAGCTAAAGGTTTTTCCCGAACCGGCCGAAGCTTTTAGTATTTTTAATGGCGCAACAGATTTCATAGAATGAAGGTAGAAAGTAAAAAGTGAATTGGCAAAAATGTCGATGACTATTTCGAAGGTACTGTACCCAAACGGTTCATCCTGCTTACCGATTTGGTAAAGATGTCCTTTTGAAGGAAGGAACTGTTTTTTGTCTTGATTTTTGAAAAGTTTGTTGTAGCTTCCGTATGGAAGCAAGAAAAGATGAAGGTCTAAGGGGCAGGTATTACGGTTGAAAGAGCTTGTTGAAAGAGCTAACCCTGTCGTTTTCAGTGAAGTTTTATTAAATTATAATGATGATTAGAAAAAAATAACTATCTTTGCATCCCCTCTAGTATGAAGCTCGGGGGATATGTTGAATACATAAAATAAAATTAAAAAATGGCAACTAAAATCAGATTGCAAAGACACGGTAAAAAAGGACGTCCTTTTTACCACGTAGTCGTAGCGGATTCTCGCGCTCCACGTGACGGTAAATTCATCGAACGTATTGGTTCTTACAACCCAAACACAAATCCAGCAACTATCGTTTTGGATTTTGAAAAAGCTTTGGATTGGATGAATAAAGGTGCTCAACCAACTGACACTGCTCGCGCTATCCTTTCTTACAAAGGTGTTCTTTACAAAAAACACTTGCAAGGTGGTGTGAAAAAAGGTGCTTTTGATGAAGCTGCTGCTGAAGCTAAATTTACAGCTTGGACTGAAGCTAATGATGCAAGAATCTCTGGTAAAAAAGATGGTTTAGCACAAACTAAAGCTGAAGCTAAAAAAGCTGCTTTAGTGGCTGAAGCTAAGAAAAAAGAAGAAAAAGCTGCTGCTGTAGCTGCTAAAAATGCTCCTGTAGCGGAAGAAACTGCTGCTGAAGAGACTGAAGCTCCTGCATCAGAAGAAACTGAAGGTTAATTCTTTCATAAAGTATTCGAGAAAGCCGACTCAATCTTGAGTCGGCTTTTTTTGAAACAGCCAATAGGCTAATGGTTTGCCAAATCATGTCTCACAGCTAATCGCTAAATACGAAATATATGACTATTGATCAAAGCTTTTACATCGGTTACATCAGTAAAACAAGAGGTCTTAAAGGAGAAGTACAACTATTTTTTGAATTCGAGGAATACGAGAGTTTGAATATCGATGTTGTCTTTGTGGAAGTGAACAAAAAACTTGTTCCTTATTTTGTTGATACCATTAAATTTCAAAAAAATAGTACAGCGTATGTGACATTTGAGGATGTGGATCATATCGATAAGGCTCAAGTACTTGTACGTAAAAAGCTATATCTTTCCAATGATAAGATGCCCGAGCGCGATCCAGATGATTTTAGATATACTGATTTAATCGGTTTTTTAGTGATTGATGAAAACCATGGTGAATTGGGGCAAATAACAGATGTTCAGGAATTTCCACAACAATTTGTCGCTTCGGTAAATATGGATGGCAAAGAACTGATGTTCCCATTGTCCGATGATTTGATCTTAGGAATCGATGGCGAAGAGGAGATCATTGAAGTTGAATTGCCAGAAGGCTTGGTGGATCTTTATAAAGAATAAGCATATCCCCAAGCTTATTCAAATAAATAGCGGTACACGAATTATTGCAGTAATTTCTTATCTTGGTCTGTATATTATTACTGGCCATAATTATTGATTTATTTTGAAACCGTTATTACTGCTGCTATTCCTATTCTCGTTGTCTTCTTGTGCTTTCTTTGGGAAGAAAAAGGACTTTCCTGAAGGCAATTACCAAATGATATTGGGCTATTCAAATGAGGAGTATCATAAAGTAAAAAGAGAATCACCCCAAAATGTGGAGGCAGATGTCTATGGTAATGACCCTACGATATACCGGTCCTTTCTCTCCCTCCATGATAAAGATAAGTTTGTCATGGCGATCGATGATATCCTACTCTTCGGTAAGTATAGATTCGACGGCGATCGATTAGAATTGACCGATGAGAAAAAGGGTAGTCTCGCTTTGGATATTGTTAAGGTAAAAAACGATTTTGTTCAGCTGAGAGGTGATTTTTCACAGTTTAGCTCAGCACGTGTGCCCACAAGTGAAAAACTTTATATCAACTTTGCGTTAGATAAAACCCCTATCCGGGAGACCCCGAGCAAATTTGATAGCCAAGTGAATCTATGGCGAAATGCCCCTGTAAAATCAGAAAGTGAAATGGAGATAAAAGCCAGGGCATTGAATTTTGTAGATTATTCTATCGCTTATTTCCAGCACATATCAAGTTCAGGCACACATCACGATTATCGAATGGATGGTGTTGAATCACCCATTATTTATGCTGAGAATGGCATTGTGCTCAAGGCATGGGCAGATGTTCCCGATTCTTGGAAAGAGTTATTTTACAACGAAAAAAATGCATTAATCGCCTACAAATATTTATTTGATGGTTTTAAATATGGATCGAAAGAGGAGTACCATGTTACGGGACTCTTACTGATTACATTTTATCTCAAAAATCTACGGAATTCCCTAGCAACGAATCTTTAGCCGATCCTGTTGTGACGTAGTCAGTCTCTTCGCTGTCGATGATCCGCGATCGTTAATTTTATCTTTTTTTAGAGTCTTTTATATTTGGTGGAGCCTAAATTCCTGTTGTTGCCTGGGAATAAACCTGAAGCCGTATTTATTGCAATCTTTTTGCCGCTATTTTTGCTTTTTCGAAAAAATATTTTTGTCTTTTGATTTTTTAAAACGATATTAGCAACGCTTATAGAGAAAGGCCGAGGGACTAGACCCGTTGAAGCCTTAGCAACCTGTATTGTTCAAGGTGCTAAATTCTACCCTACTCCATGTGGGAAAGATAAGTTACATGTAGATAAACGATTCCTCGACGTGTGCGTTTCGATGTAAGCCAACCAAACTAAAAACAGTTTTTTAATGAAGATTATCGATCATATCCAGAATGCCAAAGGAAAAACATTGTTTTCTTTTGAGCTATTGCCACCGGCGAAAGGGCAGGGCATCCAAAGTATTTTTAAAACCATGGATGAACTGATGGAGTTTAAACCTCCTTTTATCGACGTAACCTACCATCGGGAAGATTATATCTATAAAGAGCATGCGAGTGGATTACTGGAACGCGTTTCCTATCGTAAACGTCCTGGGACAGTGGCGATATGTGCTGCAATCATGAATAAATATAAAGTAGATGCGGTGCCCCATTTGATATGTGGTGGTTTTACAAAAGAGGAAACTGAAAATGCATTGATCGATTTGAACTTTCTGGGGATAGATAACGTCTTGGTATTGCGGGGCGATGCACGTAAGGGCGATGCCGATTTTATACCGACCGATGGTGGACATGCCTTTGCAACAGACCTACTGGAACAGGTAACTGATATGAATAAAGGAAAGTATCTGCATGAAGACATTATCACATCGGAAAAGACTGATTTTTGCATCGGTGTAGCGGGTTATCCCGAAAAGCATTTTGAATCGCCAAATTTCAATACTGATTTTAAATACCTGAAACAAAAAGTCGATATGGGAGCAGAGTTTATTGTGACTCAGATGTTCTTTAATGTTGAAAAATATAAGGAGTTTGTAACAAAATGTAGGGACAATGGAATCCATGTGCCTATTATTCCAGGATTGAAACCACTGACAACGAAAAAACAGTTGGTTACCCTACCAAGGATATTTCATTTAGATATTCCGGAGGAACTGAGCGATGCTGTTTCAGCATGTAAAACGAATGCCGACGTTAGACAAGTAGGTGAAGAGTGGTTGGTGCAACAATGTCAGGAGCTGATTAAATTTGGCGCTCCGGTATTACATTTCTATACGATGAGTAATCCTGGTCCAACAAAGAAGATTGTTGAAAAACTAGCCTAACTCATAAAAATAATACGAAAAGGGAGCGCATAAGCTCTCTTTTTTTTGGGGTAGTATTCGTTGTGAAAGCTTATAATAAGTTCAGAATTTCGATCGTGTGGTTTTAGGTCGATCTCTATATTCAGGGTTTAATAGCCTGTTTGGTTTAATAGCCTGTTTATAGTCAGGTACTTGTGTTAAATAGTGTTAATTAACTTATTGGAGTCAGGATAACTTTTTAACTTAAAGTGCTAAAAAGGATTTTAACAATAGACCAAATTGACCTTATGACGTACACTAGATTAAATTCTCTACTCGGCTTTGCTTGCGGACTAATTGCTACATGTGTATATATCGCCACCGTTGAAAAGACGGTAAGCTGGTGGGATTGTGGTGAATTTATTGCCTGTGCCTACAAGCTGGAAGTGGCACACCAACCGGGAGCACCATTATTTCTTCTTATTCAGAATATATTTTCCAACCTGGCTTTGGGTAATGCAGGTAAAATCGCCTATTGGATGAATATTGGATCCGCAATCTGCAGTGGGCTTACTGTTACATTTTTATTCTGGACAATAACAGCAATTGCCAAAAAGATACTCAACAGGCAAGAGAAAGTTCAATTATCGAATTATTTCCAAATTTTTGCTGCGGGTTTAGTTGGTGCAATGGCTTTCTGCTTCAGTGATTCATTCTGGTATTCGGCTGTTGAATCCGAGGTATATGCGATGTCTTCATTGTGTACTGCGATTGTTTTTTGGGCAATTTTAAAGTGGGAAGTCCGTGCAGATGAGGAAGGTAGCGATCGTTGGCTGGTGTTTATTGCTTTTGTTATGGGCCTTTCGATCGGAGTGCACCTATTAAATCTGTTGGCAATTCCGGCTATAGCGATGGTTGTCTATTTCAGAAGAGCAGGACAGGTTAGTGTGAAAGGTACAATAAAAGCTTTCTTGGTAGGAGTGCTGATCTTGGGGGCTGTTTTGTGGGGAATTATTCAATGGTTGGTCGGTCTCGCAGCTAAGGTAGACCTCTTATTTGTAAACTCGCTAGGTTTGGGCTTTGGCTCAGGCATCTTCTTCTTTTGTCTGCTGTTGGGGTGCTTCCTCGTTTATGGGCTATATTATTCTTATAAAAAGCGGCAATACACACTGCACACCGGGCTGCTGGTCTTTTGTTTTATTCTATTTGGTTATAGCTCCTATACCATGGTTTTAATCCGTGGAAAAGCCAATCCGTCGTTAAACAATAATGCGCCGGACAATGTGTTTTCTTTTTTGGGTTATCTGAGCCGGGAGCAATATATCCGGGAACCTTTACTCAAAGGACCCAATTATGATTCACAAGTCGTTGGTGTCGAGAGTAAAACCGGTTATCGCAAAGATGAATCAGGGTATATTCCTTTTAGTCAGGTCGATAAGTATACGTTTGATAAGGAAACTTTCTTTCCCCGCATATATAGTCAAGATGGAGCCCATCAGGCTTATTATAGGAGTTACCTCAATTTGAAGGAGGGGCAGCAGCCACAGTTCTCGGATAATTTTAAGTTCTTTTTTAATTTTCAACTGGGTGATATGTATACCCGATATTTCTTGTGGAATTTTGTCGGTAGGCAGAATGACAGGCAAGGGTATGGGACCTATAGTGACGGCAACTGGTTGTCGGGGATTAAACCATTGGATAATTGGCGTTTGGGAGGGCAAGATAAAATATCCCAATCACAGGAGCATGACCCGAGCCGGAATACCTATTTTTTCCTTCCATTGCTACTGGGAATAGCCGGAGCGATCTGGTTGTATCGAAACAATAAACCTTATACCTTGGTCTTGACCTTACTTTTTGTGTTTACGGGAATAGCGATCGTTGTTTATCTCAACCAAACTCCTATGCAACCTCGGGAACGAGATTATGCTTACGTAGGATCTTTTTATGCGTTTGCGATCTGGATCGGACTGGGAGCAATAGCATTTGTTCGGTTTCTCAATCGTTTTGTACAAACACGGTATGCATTAGCGACAGGTATTTCTTTCGCTTTATTGGGCGGTCCCATTATTTTGGCCCATCAAAATTGGGATGATCATAATCGTTCTGAAAAATCGCTGGCAAGGGATATGGCACGTAATTATTTAGAATCCTGCGCTCCAAATGCTATTCTATTTACCTATGGAGATCATGATACATTTCCTGTATGGTATTTGCAAGAAGTGGAAGGAGTACGTCCGGATGTTCGGGTTGTGGTATTAAGTTATCTGACTGGCGATTGGTATATGCAGCAGGCGAAGCAACCGACGTATCAAGCGGCAGGTCTTCCCGTGACGATCCCAGCTGAAAAGACAAAAAAAGGCGTTCGTGATTATATCCCTTTTGTGGATAGACAGCTTGATAATGCGGTGGATATACAGCAATTATTTCAGTTTGTCACATCGGATGATCCGGAGTATAAAGTTCAGCTGAATTCAGGTGATATGGAAAACTATTTCCCTTCCAAGAAAGTCCAATTGCGCGTTGATAAAGAGGAGGTGGTTAAGAAAAATGCGGTTCCGGCTTATTTTCAGAGTGCTATTGTTTCTGCAATGGAATGGGAAATTCCGAATGATCATCTGACCAGGGCGGATTTAACCCTGTTATCGGTGCTTGAAAATAACCATTGGGACAGACCGATATATTTTTCGAACATGTTGCCAAGTGACATTAAATTGGGCTTGGATAAATACCTGGTCAATGAGGGCTTTACTTCCCGATTGATGCCTGTCGCTGCTACAGATCAGTCGACAGGAAAACGAAATGAGCAGGCCGGGCTAGTTAACATGGAAGCATTATATAACAATATTATGCATACATATCAGTGGGGCAATGTTAAAAATGCACAGTATTTAGATACCGATTCGTTTCGCTTTACAAGTATGTACGCTCGTGATATATTTGGAAAAGCCGCCCGGATGCTCTTGGCCAATGGTCAGGTCAAACAAGCTGGGGAAGTAGCGAAAAAAGCATACGATCAATTACCCGATCGCGTATATGCGATGTCGGATGCCATCAATTATGCCGATATTATCGACAGTCTATATCGTTCGGGACAACCTCAGCTAGCCAACAGGATGATGGACCGAAACCTTGATTATGTTGCTGAAAATATGGAGTATCTACATCAGTTGGTGTCGGATAAGAAAAACCTGAGCTTCGAGTGGAATGATATTCAGACCGGTTTGGACTCGGTGGACCGGTACAAGGCTATTTTATTGGAAGCAAAAGATACCAAGCGACTGGCACGTGTTGAGCGCTTGAGACAGCAATATCAAAATTGGTACGGAGTAGAATAATTTTGATGACATACTGAACCAAATTTAGGCAGTCTGCCTAAACGGCAAATTGACTGCTATACTTGAGGTAAAAAAACCAGATGAGGCCTCTTCTAAAATATTGGAAGAGGCCTCGATACATATAGGATAGGGAATGAGCCAAATGATTAGAATTTCATGCCGACGCCAAAGCCGAGCAGGAAGGGATTGATGTCAACTTTTGCCGGTATGGATAAGTTAGGTGCAAGATTTGATGCATCAACATTGACATCTGTTTTTAAAAGAATATACTTCGCATCCAAATTCACGAAATATTTTTCAGATAGCTTAAAATCAATTCCCAGCTGAGTCGCAAAACCGAAAGCATTATCGTATTTTACATTTTTTACCGTTTGTCCCGCGTTGACGCTATAGAATATTGTATAATTTATTCCTGCACCTACATAAGGTTTAATGGCACCATCGGGGAAGAAATGATACTGAGCTGTCAGTGTCGGAGGAAGGAGCCATACACTGCCAAGATCGACATTGCTGGATGAACTGCCACCAATGGCAGTTAAATTTGAGCCGGTTGTATTAACTTTATGTTTTGTAGTCCCAAGAATCAATTCCGCCGCAATGTTTTTTGTGAAGAAATAAGTGAAGTCTAGTTCAGGAATAAATTTTGTATTGATGTCGACGTCTCCGCCTATAGTATTAATATTGGCCGATTCGTTTGGCATGACTGTCACACCTCTGAGTCTCATTTGCCAGCGTTGATTAGGGATTGTTTGTGCCTGTAAACTTAGTGCGCCTAGGGTGAGTGTTAGTGCAATTAAAAGTAGCTTTTTCATATCATTAAGGGTATTTTGTTTGCTGTAAAACTATTGCTAAAATCACGACAAAAGAGTGACGATAATCAGGTTGAAAAATGAATGATACGATGTTTTTCTTATTGCAGATGATGTACCTTTATAAATTACTGCTGTAAAAAAGGGGAAGGACGGGAAAGGTAAATCATCTGTTGTAGGTTTTCAGTTCGAAGAAAGTAAATGGGCAGGCATTTATCTAGCTTGAGGATAGGCCAACCTGATAAAAGGTGGTCATTTTCGAGCAGGAGTGGACCCTTTGTGAAGCTTTATGCTATGAGAGCTGATGTTTCAAGAGGTTGACAGAGGTGTAGTTTAGCAAGATTAATGGGGATATAAATCCGGCATGTTGGAGAATATTGGGGATAAGAATACACGATAAAAAGAAGAGGTTGGAATCACTTCCAACCTCTTCTTTTTATGGGTTACGATTTTACGCGTTTTTCTTTACTTCCTTACCCCAAGAGTCTTTTAATGTAACCGTACGGTTAAAGACTAAATGAGCTGGAGTTGAATGTGTATCTAAGGTAAAATACCCCAATCGTATAAACTGATATCCTTTCCCGGGGGTTGCATTTGCGAGATCCGGTTCAATGTAAGCACGTTCAATAATATGTAGGCTTTCAGGATTGATCGATGCTTTAAAATCTTCTGCAGCAGCAGGATTTTCATCATTGAACAATCTGTCGTACAATCTCACTTCGGCTTCTTTTGCATATGGAACCGAGATCCAGTGGATTGTTCCTTTTACTTTTAATCCCGAAGTGTCTTCTCCCGATTTTGAGTTTGGAACATACGTACAATGAACTTCCGTTACATGGCCATTTTCATCTTTCACAAAATCATGACAGGTGACGATGTAAGCATGTTTCAAACGTACAGAAAGCCCAGGGCCTAAACGGAAGAATTTTTTTGGTGCATCTTCCATAAAATCATCGCGCTCTATCCAGAGCTCCTTTGAAAATGGAATGGAGCGTGAACCTTCACCACCTTCGACTTCTGGATTGTTCTCGCCAAGAAGATCCTCTACCTGACCATCAGGATAGTTTGTGATCACCAATTTGATTGGATCAAGAACAGCCATTCTGCGCCATGCCGTTTTGTTGAGATCTTCACGGATACAAAATTCCAAAAGACTGACATCGATCATGTTTTCACGTTTTTGAACGCCGATTTTTTCACAGAAGTTGCGGATACTCGCAGGTGTGTACCCTCTTCTGCGCAATCCTGAGATCGTAGGCATACGCGGGTCGTCCCAGCTTTCAACAAACTTCTCATTGACCAATTGTAGCAATTTACGTTTACTCATGACGGTATAAGTCATATTCAAACGTGCAAATTCGTATTGTTTGGAAGGGAAAATCTCCAATTTATCAATACACCAATCATAAAGTGGACGGTGTGGAATAAATTCCAGCGTACAGATCGAATGTGTAATTTTCTCAATGGAATCTGATTGTCCATGCGCAAAATCATACATGGGGTAGATACACCATTGATTCCCTGTTCTGTGGTGATGCGCATGTTTGATACGGTATAACAAAGGATCACGCAAATGCATATTCGGGCTAGCTAAATCAATCTTTGCACGTAGCACTTTTTCACCATCTTGGTATTTACCGGCACGCATAGCTGCGAATAAGGTTAGATTTTCCTCAATAGACCTATCGCGATAGGGCGTTGGAACACCCGGTTCTGTTGGGGTACCTTTTGCTGCTGCAATTTCTTCAGCAGTACTGTCGTCGACATAAGCTAGGCCTTTTTTAATTAGATCAACGGCATAACTATATAGTGTCTCGAAATAATCTGAAGTATATAATTCCTCTGCCCACTGGAATCCAAGCCATTGAATATCTTTCTTGATACTTTCAACATACTCAGTGTCCTCAGTGACAGGGTTAGTGTCATCAAAACGTAGATTAGTCTTGCCATTATACTGCTGTGCTAATCCAAAATTCAAACAGATGGATTTGGCGTGACCAATGTGGAGGTAACCATTTGGCTCAGGAGGAAAACGTGTCAATACACGTCCGCCATGCTTCCCTGTACGAAGATCCTCTTCGACAATTTCCTCGATAAAATTTAATGATTTTTCTTCACTCATAATACAAAGTTAATTATTCGCCGTGAAATATTAGCTAGGAGATCGTAGATATTCGGCTTAGCAAGAGTGGTTGAATATGCCAGCTGTATCTGTTGGAATGGAGAGACTTAATAACGTTGGGATATGAAATAAAAAAGGGACGAAATTTCGTCCCTTTTTACCGATTTTTATTACTACTCTATTTATAAGCGAAGACTTCACCTAGCTCATCATTATTGGTAAAGGTACAGTGTTGATCGATCAATTCTCCCGTGCCGATATTGATAATCATTCCATGTACCGCAAGATCATTACGCTCTTTCCATGCGTTTTGGATAATCGACGTCGCACAAAGATTGAAAACCTGTTCTTGTACGTTGAGCTCGATTAAGCGATCTACTTTTTTATCATGTTCCTGGATCGCATCGATCTCTGCACTATGTAAGCGATAGACATCCTTGATATGGCCCAACCAGTTGTCGATAATACCATACTGCTTACGGCTTAAAGAAGCCGCAACACCACCGCAGCCATAGTGACCAGCGATAATCACATGTTTTACTTTCAGCACATTCACGGCATAGTCTAATACGGAAAGCATACTCATATCCGAGTGAATGACCATGTTGGCAATATTACGGTGAACGAAAACTTCCCCCGGCTTTGTACCTGTCAATTCATTTGCGGGTACACGGCTATCTGCACAACCGATCCAAAGAATTTCTGGATTTTGACCTTTAGCAAGTTGTTGGAAGCGTCCCGTAGCGTCATTCTTTACAAATTCCATCCACTCTTTATTTCCCTTTATGATATTGTCAAATCCTATTTTTAAATCTTTATTTTCCATATTCT
The DNA here is from genome assembly GCF_002196555.1 of Sphingobacterium sp. G1-14. Lineage (NCBI taxonomy): Bacteria > Pseudomonadati > Bacteroidota > Sphingobacteriia > Sphingobacteriales > Sphingobacteriaceae > Sphingobacterium > Sphingobacterium sp. G1-14. The sequence continues at coordinate 5,896,284 of NZ_CP021381.1, read as the reverse complement.
TCTTATTTCACTCTTGCCCAAAGGCATCGTTTCGATTTTATTATAATAATACAAATGTCTAAATTCATTGTTTACTTCAAACAACTTATTTTTTATTGAAAATCTGTTCTTGATGTTCAATAATCCTTCCTCTTGTTTCAACCAAGGGTGCTGGTAGAACGATGGAACGTAATGGCTTACGCGATACGTCGAAAACCTTTCCCTTATGAGGAGGGTTTTTTATAGACAACCTGCAAAAGCTCGATGTCTTTTCCCTTACTTCTCGCGTTCTGCTCAAAATCTTTTATGACTTCGATGACATCCTTGTCTATAAATTTACTGAATGTTCCATCGATGCGGATCTTACTGATAGATTTTGGTAAGCTGTATAATTTCTGTTGGATAGGAACCTTGTTCAAAAAGGATACTTCCTCCGCTAATGTAATGACGGCCTTATCTTCTTCATTGTCTTTTTCAATATTATATTTGAAAGCATTTTTCATATTTGCTCTCAAAATATAGAATGTCGCCACGACAATACCTATTCCTACACCCATAAGAAGGTCGGTAAACACGATCGCTACAATGGTGACAAAAAATGGAATAAATTGATCTAAGCCTTTTTTGTACATTGAGGTGAATAGGCTTGGTTTAGCCAATTTATACCCTGTATGGAGAAGGATAGCCGCTAAACAGGCCAAAGGAATCATATTCAGCATTGTTGGGATAGCGAGCATAGCGACCAATAGCCACATACCATGCATGATAGCAGACTGTCTTGTTTTTCCACCTGCATTGACGTTTGCTGATGAGCGTACGATAACGGATGTCAATGGTAGACCGCCTAGAAGTCCACTGGTCATATTACCGATTCCTTGTGCAACGAGTTCACGGTTGGTTGGCGTATTTCTTTTGTAAGGGTCTATTTTATCAACCGCCTCGATGCTCAATAAGGTTTCTAGACTTGCAATAATTGCAATCGTAAATGCAGCTATCCACACATCTTTGTTGACAATCTGTGTGAAGTCCGGTAGGGTAAATAATCCTGTGAATTCAGCAAAAGAACCTACAATAGGGACCAGAACAAATTGTTTATCATGCAACTGGAGTGCTGAGCCGTTGAAAAAATAAGCTAAGCTTACGCCCAGAATCACGACAACCAATGGGGCCGGAACCTTATTAAGCTTTGGAATAGATGGCCAGAAGATTAGAATTGCCAATGATAGTGCACAGATGATCAATGCACCAAAGTTGATCGCAGAGGCGATCGTATCAAAATAGGCGCCAATACCATGTCCATTGTCCATTTCGAAGGCATGTGTTTCCACTAAGCCCAATGCCAAAGGAATCTGCTTCATGATAATTGTGATGCCGATCGCGGCAAGCATACCTACAATGACCGCTGAAGGGAAATAATTGCCGATCATCCCGGCTTTTAATATACCAAGAATGACCTGTACTACACCAGCGATCACGACGGCAAGTAGAAAGGTTTCATATGCGCCCAGGCTTTGAATAGCACCTAAGACAATAACGGTAAGACCAGCAGCTGGCCCACTTACACTGAGTGGTGATTTACTGATTGAAGCGACAACGATTCCACCAATTACACCAGTCAATAATCCTGCAAACAATGGCGCACCAGAGGCCATTGCAATTCCCAAACATAATGGAAGTGCCACCAAAAACACCACAACACTAGCAGGGAAGTCATATTTTAAGTCTCTTTTCGATAGTTTCAGAAAAGCCGACGTACGAGTTCCAAACATAAAATTTGTGTTTATCTATAAATAAAGTTTTCATCAGGCAACCTTTAGTGAGCTGTAGCTGTGTATCGTTATATCATCTGACCTTCAATAACATTGACAACGTGTCTTGCTGAGAAAGCTAAACGATAAGATTCAACCGAACTAAAGCCGATAGGTTACTTCAGAAAAATCAAGGATACCGCACATGCTTTATCTTTTGCATGCGGGTCGATGGAAGTACATCCCCGAGGGATGCCTTTATTAACAGTTAGGAGGCGGTGTTGGAACCGTAGGATGGAAAGCTAAAATGCTTTTCTCATTTTTAAGATAATTCTTCTGTTTTCCTTGGTTCTCAACGATAATGGTTTCAAATACAATAGGTTCTTCTGTTTTTGTATTGAAAAATTTTGAGGCGGTTTCAAGTGTGTCGTTACTTGCACCGTTATTGTTTTCGATTTCCAGTTGTAAAACGACCTGTAAGATGGTGCTTTGATCTAAGCTGTTGGAAAAAATAGGCGAAATAGAGATGGCCATCTTTGTGAAAAAGATGATAGCACAAAGGAATGCTGCCACAAATCTAAACCGCTTATTTAACATTTTTTATTACCTTTAATCTTACTGTTTACATCGTAAAAATAGTAATTCTATGTTAAATTCAAATTAATAGTGCACTAAAAATAAAATTTGGCACGAAATTGTGACGAAGAGATTATTTTTTGAAAAGTTTTCAATTTTCTTTGATTTATAAATATTAAGCCTTTCGTATGGCAAATAAAGAACAATTTATTGAGAAGGTCCAGGCCTCCTATAATCCCAAGGGAGCATTTATCTATCTGGGAGCGGGAATGCTCAATGGTGAAATTTTGGCTGAGGCAAAAGTGAATCTAGCCTTGAAAATGATGAACCGTCACGGACTTATTGCCGGGGCCACCGGAACCGGTAAAACGCGTACGCTACAATTAATCGCCGAACAGTTGTCGGATGCCTCTGTACCTGTATTTATGCTGGATGTCAAGGGCGATTTATCAGGCTTAGCAGAACCAGGTGTCACCAATCAGGCCCTTATTGATCGGGGAAACGCCGTGGGCGTGCCGTTTGAGCCGTCGTCATTTCCCGTTGAACTGTATTCACTTTCTGGCAATAAGGGGATTCCTATGCGGATTACCGTAGAAGATTTCGGACCTGTCTTGCTGGGCCGGATCCTGGAACTCAATGAAACACAAACAGGGGTATTGGCCGCAATGTTTAAATATGCGCAAGATCATCAAATGCCATTGATCGATTTTTCAGATACCAAAAAACTGCTAAGCTACCTTTCAGAAGGACCTGGTAGCGAAGAAATCAAAAACGATTATGGTAAGATTAGTTCCGCCAGCTCGGGAACTATCCTGCGTAAGATCGTCGCTTTGGAGCAGCAAGGTTTGGCTCATATCTTTGGCGAGAAAGAGTTTGACATCAACGATTTGTTTCAAAAAGTAGATGGGAAAGGCGTGATTAGCCTGTTGAATATTTCCGATGTGCAAGATCAACCTGTACTGTATTCTACATTCTTATTGAGTTTATTGGCACAATTGTTTAAAAATATGCCCGAAGTTGGCGACCTGGATAAACCGAAGCTGGTCTTTTTCTTTGATGAAGCCCATCTGCTGTTCAACGGAGCTCCTAAAGCCTTTTTGACACAGGTGGATCAGATTATTCGTCTTATCCGTTCGAAGGGGATAGGTGTTTTCTTCTGTACACAGTCTCCAACCGATGTACCGGAGTCTGTATTGGCGCAATTGGGAAATCGGGTGCAGCATGCATTGCGTGCCTTTACACCCAACGATGCTGAAAACTTAAAGAAGACAGTCAAAACGTATCCAAAATCTGATTTTTATGAAATTGATCAGATGTTGACCGCTTTGGGGACGGGACAGGCATTGATTACCGTATTGAACGACAAAGGTATTCCTACAGAGGTTGTTGCTACGCATTTGGTACCAGCACGTGCCGTGATGGGGCCTGCAGCTGATGCAACAATCAACCAGATTATCAATCAGTCTGATTTGAAAGCTAAATACCAGGAGCGACAGGAAAATCGTTCTGCAGCTGAAATCATAGATGAAAGAATGCAGGCCGCTGAGCAGGAACAACAACGTGCGGCACAGGAAAAAGAAGCAGAGAAGGCAAGTCGGCCTTCTTCCAGAAGACAGACGCCTTTGGAGGCTGCACAACGAACTGCGACAACGACGCTAGCACGGGAAGGAGTTAAGTTGTTGGGCAAATTAGCGACGGGTTTATTAAACGCATTTTTAAAAAAGAAATAATACTAATTTTTTGATTCTTTTCGTTTCAATACTATACCTTTGAAGGTGGAGCTGAACTTAGCTAAATTTGCTTTTAAGGGCAAATTTAGCTAAGTTTGCGGACGAAAAGAAAATTCTATTAACGCAATTTAAATATGAGTAAACCAACCCTTTTGATTTTGGCAGCAGGAATGGCTAGCCGGTATGGTTCTTTAAAACAAGTCGACAGTTTTGGCCCACACGGCGAGACAATTATTGACTATTCAATTTACGATGCCATTTGCGCAGGATTTGGAAAAGTTGTCTTCATTATCAGGGAGGAGTTCCTAGATAAAATGAAAGAAGTTTTTGATGAAAAATTGAAAGGTAAAATAGAAGTAGATTACGCTTTTCAAGATTTTGACCTAACGAAATTTGGCGTTAACCACGTTATCGAAAGAACTAAACCTTGGGGTACTGCCCATGCGGTGATGAGCGCTAAGGATAAAGTGCATGAACCTTTTTGTGTAATCAATGCAGACGATTTCTATGGTTCGGATTCTTTTCAAAAAATGGCCGAATTCTTAACAACCGAAGTCTCTGATGAGCAAATGTCATTGATGGGCTTCCAGGTTGGAAATACCATGTCTGATTATGGTTATGTTTCACGCGGAGTATGTGAGGTTACCCCTTCTGGACATATGGAAAGTGTAACTGAACGTACAAATATATACTACAAAGGTGAAGGTGACGATCGCAAAATCGTTTATGAAGAAAATGGTGTTGAAACAGACCTAGATCCAAAAACCCGCGTTTCGATGAACTTTTGGGGCTTTACACCAAAGATTTTCGAAGTGGCGCAGGCGATGTTCCCTGCATTTGTTGAGGAAAATAAGGAGAATTTAAAAGCAGAATTTTTCATTCCTTCCGTACCGGATTATATGGTGAAACATAAGTTGGCTGATTTTAAAGTGATCCCAACTTCTTCGAAATGGTTTGGCGTAACTTATAAAGAAGATAAACCTATCGTACAAGAATCGATTTCGAAATTAGTAGCTGATGGAATATATCCTGAAAAGTTATTTTAAGAGCTAAAAGAAATAGCTTATCTTTCACCTGTATTGTCAAGCAATACAGGTTTTTTTTTGACCTGTGCGCTAGATTAATTGAGCGGAAATAGATCTTAGATGAAAAAAATTCTTAAAGTGTTTGGTTATATTATTTTAGGATTGTTGTCTTTTTGTGTGCTCTATATTGTTGCTGAATACAGCCTGTCAAGAATTTCGGCTCCAACGAAGAATATAGACGAAGAGAAGACGATTCAGGTTTTTGTTCAGTCCAATGGCATTCATACCGATATTGTATTGCCTGTCGTTAACGAAGAGATGGATTGGTCGCAACTATTTCCCTATGGGAATACAGTTGGGAAACATAGCGGATATCGGTATGTAGGTATCGGTTGGGGTGATAAAGGATTCTATTTGGACACACCAGAATGGAAGGATTTAAAAGCATCGACGGCCTTTGTTGCTGCCTTTGGATTGGGGGAGTCTGCCATGCATGTGACCTATTACAATTCGGTTCAGCAGGATGAGTTATGTTTTGCTTATCAGATCAGTAGATCCCAATATCGGGATCTGATAAAATATATAGAAGATTCGTTGGATCGAAATCAAGCGGAAACTATTTTGGTGAAAACAGATGCACAGTATGGTGACTCAGACGCTTTTTATGAAGCAAAGGGAGCCTATAGCATGTTTTATTCCTGCAATACCTGGACAAATAATGCCTTAAAGAAGGCAGCTATGCCAGCAGGTATATGGGCGACATTGGACAAAGGAATATTAAGTCACTATAAAAATAAGAAGTAGCTGGAAATCCATAAGCAGGATCTCGTTTAATGTGAAGTGAGATAGTGAAAATGATAGACATAAAAAAAGCTCCAGGATTAATCCCGGAGCTTTTTTTATGAGGAGGAGTGATTACTTCACTTCTTCGTAATCTACGTCAGTTACATCATCACCACCTTGGTTTCCACCTTGAGCTTGACCTGCATCACCTTGAGGTTGTTGTGCACCACCTTGAGAAGCAGCATACATTTCTTCAGAGGCAGCATTCCAAGCATTTTGCAATTCTTCAGAAGCAGCGTCGATATCAGCAAAGTTTTTCGCTTCGTAAGCAGCTTTTAATTTTGTTAAGCCAGCTTCAATTGGCGCTTTTTTATCTGCTGAAATTTTATCGCCATATTCTTTCAATTGTTTTTCAGTTGAGAAGATTAAAGCGTCAGCTGCATTTACTTTGTCAGCTTCTTCTTTCATTTTTTTGTCAGCATCAGCATTTGCTTCAGCTTCTTCTTTCATGCGTTTGATTTCGTCGTCAGACAAACCTGAAGATGCTTCGATACGGATATTTTGTTCTTTTCCAGTAGCTTTATCTTTTGCAGATACTTTGATGATACCATTCGCATCAATATCAAAAGTAACTTCGATTTGAGGAACGCCACGAGGAGCTGGTGGAATGTCATTCAAATGGAAACGGCCGATTGTACGGTTTTGGTTTGCCATAGGACGTTCACCTTGTAAGATGTGAATTTCTACAGATGGCTGATTGTCTGAAGCAGTAGAGAATGTTTCCGATTTTTTAGTTGGAATTGTTGTATTTGCTTCGATCAATTTAGTCATCACACCACCCATTGTCTCAATACCTAATGAAAGTGGAGTAACATCCAATAATAAAACGTCTTTTACTTCACCTGTCAATACACCACCTTGGATAGCAGCACCTAAAGCTACAACTTCATCTGGGTTTACACCTTTAGAAGGCTCTTTTCCGAAGAATGCTTTTACAGCATCAACGATTGCAGGGATACGAGTAGAACCACCTACTAAGATAATTTCATCAATATCAGATTTGCTGAAACCAGCATTTTTCAATGCAGACTCACAAGGAGCAATTGTTCTCTTGATCAAGTCAGCAGCCAAAGCTTCAAATTTAGCGCGTGATAATGAACGAACTAAGTGTTTTGGACCAGTTGCATCAGCAGTGATATATGGCAAGTTGATTTCAGTAGAAGTTGCGCTTGATAATTCAATTTTCGCTTTCTCAGCAGCTTCTTTCAAACGTTGCAATGCCATTGGGTCTTTTTTCAAGTCAAAGCCATTGTTTTCACTTTTGAATTCTTCGTTCAACCAGTTGATGATTACGTTATCAAAGTCATCACCACCTAAGTGTGTATCACCGTCAGTAGATTTAACTTCAAATACTCCGTCACCTAATTCTAATACCGAAACGTCATGTGTACCACCACCACAGTCAAACACAACAATTTTCATGTCTTTGTGTGCTTTGTCTAAACCGTAAGCTAAAGCTGCAGCTGTAGGTTCGTTGATGATACGTTTTACAGATAAACCAGCGATTTCACCAGCTTCTTTTGTTGCTTGACGTTGTGCGTCGTTGAAATATGCAGGAACTGTAATAACAGCTTCAGTTACTTCTTGACCTAAGAAATCCTCAGCTGTTTTCTTCATTTTTTGAAGAATCATGGCAGAGATCTCTTGTGGTGTATATTTGCGGTCATCAATTTCTACACGAGGTGTATTGTTGTCACCTTTAACGATTTTATAAGGTACGTGTTCAGCTTCTTTCACAGCTTCATCGTATGAAAGTCCCATAAAACGTTTGATGGAATAAATAGTTTTATGCGGGTTAGTAATTGCTTGACGCTTTGCTGGGTCCCCAACTTTGCGCTCGCCACCTTCTACGAAAGCTACGATCGAAGGAGTTGTACGTTTACCTTCGTTGTTCGTAATTACTACAGGCTCGTTACCTTCCATTACGGCAACACATGAGTTTGTAGTACCTAAGTCAATTCCTATAATTTTAGACATATCTTGTGTTTTAATTTTTTACTTAATAAATTCTATCAGTCTATTATCAACCCTTATGCCAATCCAAAAGTTTTGTAAAAAAAACACTATTTGTCATCAATTTGTCTTTAGGTACTGCCAAACTGACATTTTCAATACACCAGTTGCTCTAATATCCTTTTTTTTGCTGACTCGTTTTGGCGATTGCGTGGCATATATCTGCCAAAGATTTTCGAAAATTCGGCAAGTTTCATTTTTTTTGATTTCTTATCCCGCCAGTCAGAAGGAATAAGTTTATTGGTATAGGCGATATTGGTAGCCCAATATTGAATGTGCATTTCTGGGATGACAAGACCCAATATCATTCCCGGGAGGCCATGGCTCAAGGCTGGTCCTGCCGATACTGGGATTTCTTCCGAATAGTAGGCAATCAGATAAAGTGAGTCTTTGGTGGCACCGTTGACTCTACGGCAATTTACACCAGCAATATTGCGGAACTCCTCCGTGAAACGCCAAGTGATGCTGTCCAACGTTTCCGAAAGAATATATTTTTCGTCGATATCAAGTTGGATGTCTGCTGTACCAGCTTTCAGATCCTGGTAGAGGACCTTGCCATTCTTGTTGGCGCCACCTCTAAACTGCCCCCTTTGGTTTCCTCCGCTTCGGGCCGCACCCTGAGATCTGCCCCTTCTGCCATTTGCCGAAGTTATCGTAGGTGCAGCCATTTTTACTTCAGCACGTTGCTTTTCGGTACCCTCGCTTTCCTCGGGCATCAACAGGGTAGAATTCTCATCAAAGTAGAAGTTTAATTTTTCTGTATGTGAATCCGGTACCTTGTCGAGATATTCCATCATTCCCATACCCCTGTCCATTCCTTTCGAGTTCATGTCGTTGGACATCTGCCGTATGCGTGCTTTTGTGTAGGTAACTTTGTCAAAACTGATGGTACCCCTACTTCCAAAATAGGCGTATTGTGCCTGAAGGGATAAACCATACAAGCAGCAGATGATTAGTGTTAAATATATTTTTTTAATCATTTCCTTTCCCTAGATATTTGTTGAAATCCCATTTTACACCGACCAAAAAATACTGCGTCAATACCTGTTGAACAGATTCGGAATAGTTGGTGTCACTCGCATTACGGCGTGTGTTGTTAAAGGTGTTGAAAAGGTCAAAGGCCTTTACGCTGAGTGTCATGCTCTCATCTTTCAGTACTTTTTTCTCCAATTCGATATTGGTATAAAATTGATTGATTGATTTCTTATAGAGTTTTGTAGGTCCTGTGTAGCTATAGAAAAGGTTGGCCATGATATTAAACTTCTTTGGTAGAAAGTATTTGACATAGGCCGAGGTCCCACCTTGAAAACTTGTTGCGTTGTATTGTGTATTGATCGAGTTTTGTTGGATATTGAAGCCTGCGTTTGCAGAAAGGTCAAAATCGAACCCTTCTGAATCTTGTTCATTTAAGCTTGAACCTAGGCTAAAGTTGGTATTCTTTGCATTGTTCAGCAGAAACTCGGCATCGGATTGTCCGCCTTCAAATTTGGTGTAGCTATAGCTGTTGTTAAATCTAACATTTGCACTTTTGTTAAAATTGATACGTCGATTGGCCAAAGGCTGCATATGGTTGATATTCAGACCACCATTCCAGTTGGATTTGCCGGATAGATTTTCATAAGTACTGATCTGGGCAGAGTTGTCCAGTATGGTTGTTTTGTTGACAATCGGATTATTTACGAAAGATAAGTTTCCGTTGATATTGATGTTGGTTCCTTTCAATAAACTGAAAGCATTATAGTTGGCCGAAATATTATTGTTCACCGCACGTTTTAGGTCAGGATTACCAACTTGTTGAAACAAAGGGTTGGTCTGAGGTTGCAGCGGTTGTAACTGATCAAAGGATGGAATGATATTCGAACTTTGATAAGCTAAACGTATATTTTTGCTATTTGAAAGGCGATAATTCGCATCAACATTTAAATTGTTGTCCCAAAAATTCCGGGCGAGATCGATTGACCTATAACTATCATTTAACTTCTGATTCTTATAGAACGTACGGTTGGAAAAATTGATCTCCAACTTTTCCCTACGATAGGAAAAATTCACATTAACGCCCTGATTGGTGTTATTGTCGATCTGGTTTTGAGAATACAGCGAATCAAACTTTTGGGTAATATTGTCTATCGAATTTTGGGTATTTGTATTCTTCGAATGATTGAAGCTATAACCTAAAGCTAGATTGATATAGTCACTGATTCGGTTATTGAAGTTAATTGACGAGTTGAAGTCATTTCCGCTAGTCCGTCCGTGCCGATCTTGATCAATAATTGTGCTGTCTCCTGTTTTGTAGAAATAGGTTCGCGAATAGACTTTGCTGTCTGAATTTGACTCTTTGTGGTTATTCCCGACCATTAGGTTGACGGAACGACCCGCTTTTAACCGTTTTCTATAATTTAACCGAAAATTATTGTTAGAGCTTGAAGAGTTCGATTGATTGTTCTCTCTAAAGTCGCTGATCGGATTACCTGATCCGTCGCCCGTTTTGCTGTCTGTATAGGTTAGATTAGCGTTGGTGGCCCAATTGGCATTGGATTGCAGGTCCATAGTTTGCGTGGAATCCAGTCGCATGTTAAGGTTTGACCTTAAACCATTGCTTCGACTATGCCTTTCATTATCGTTTTTGCTGTTTTTTTCCTGAATGGACTCGTCTGGCAGTACATTCTTATTGTAAGTCTCCGAGTGATTCCTGTTGCTGTTGTTGTCGTAACCATAGTTGGCATTGACTTTTAGGGCTTTTTTGAAGAACTGATTTTCATAATTGGCACCAAGGTTTGTGTTCAGAGGTTCGCCCGTAATTTGGTTGTTCATGCGTAGAGAGCCTTCACGGCCGCTTGAACTGCCCATGTTGTTGTGACTCGCGGTGATGCCAATCCGCTCAGTCTTATTAAATTTCGCCGCAAAGAGATTTCCCGCATACAATTCTTTTGATCCAGCCAATGCTTCCATGTTTCCAAAGACACCCTTTCTTGCTTTCTCTTTGAGTACAACATTAACTGTCTGAATTCTTACGCCATCATCGATGCCTGACAGCTCAGCTTCCTCCGATTTTTTCTCATAGAGCTGCACCTTGTCAACGGCATCTGCCCGTACATTTCGAATGGCTATTTTAGGATCATAGCCAAAAAATTCTTCCCCATCGATAAACACTTTCTGTACAGATTTTCCTTGAGCCGTGATACTTCCATCTCCAGTAACCGTGAAACCGGGTAGACGACGTAGTAAATCCTCTAGCTTCGCATTTTTTTCTGTTGCAAAACTCGCCGCATCATATTCGATGGTGTCGCCTTTCAGTGTAATTGGAAGACGTCGGGTGACAATCACCTCCTGCAACACATTTCTTTGGGAATTTATTTTGATATCATGCAGGTCGAGATCTTTGTCTGCAATTTGGATCGTATCACTATATAGTTCAAACTTAGGGTACGTTGCCAAAATAATGTAGCTCCCGGGTTTGATATTTTTGACCTGGAATTTTCCTTCTTCATTGGCTCGGTTAAAATAACGGAGGACTGAATCGCGGTTCAGTAAAATAATGGAAGCATTGGTCAGGGGCTTGTCATCCGCCTTGTCTAGAATCCTCCCCTTGATGTTTATTTGGGAGTAAGCACTGTTGATGACGATAAATAGTAAAAGTATTAATTGAACTAATCTTTTCATGTACGGGTTGTATCTTTCAAATATAATTTACTTAATCGTTAATAAATGTAAAACATCTCTTCTGAATGTAAAATCTTTGGTATATAAGGTAGAGGAAATCACATTTTTTCTTGCTATACATGTACTTTTTGAGCATCATTTTTTTTATTGCATTCAATACAGATTGTTGGCGGAAGGTTGTTTGAGAAAGTTAGAAGTAAAATTTACCTTTGCAAAAAATTGGTATTATGACGTTTGAAAATTACTTACAACAATTCGAAGATATCTTAAATCATCCTGAGAATCACCCTGCCTATCAAGATGATGAATATTATCAGTACACAAAAATGAACTGGACAAGAATGGGCCGTTGGTTAAAACGCTTTGAACCAACGTCGACTTTTGAACAATTTGTGGAGTCAATTACGGAAAAGCAACAATGGATCATCATTACTGAACCTTGGTGCGGGGATGCAGCGCATTCGGTGCCTATGTTGGCGAACATGGCCTCAAAAAATCCCAATATCACGGTGGATATCCAGCTGCGTGACAGCGCTCCGTTTCTGATCGATTCTTATTTAACCAACGGAGGTAAATCTATTCCAATTCTAGTGATACGTAATGAACAGGGGCAGGATTTGGCTGTCTGGGGTCCAAGACCTCAAGCCTGCCAGGAGCTGTTTTTGAATATGAAAGCGCAAGGGGCAGATTTCTCCGAAATCAAAGAGGAGATTCAAAAGTGGTACAATGCCGATAAAGGAACCGAAATCCAAAAGGAAATCCAGGCCTTGCTAGAAAAATAAGAAAAAATTCATCTTTATAAAAGACAGGCAATTTTTAAGTTTAACCAGATAATCATCTCAGGAGTAGACCTGGTCTTTCCTGAGCATGGTTCGAAAAAGCGAAAGAATTCGCTGTAACAGTCCGCGTTTAACTTCGGTATATGTAATGTCCATTCCTGAAAAAGGTTTACAAAAACCGAATATTAAAATCTTAAATTTAATATTATGAAAAAGCGTATGACAAAACGTAAATCAGGGGGACAGCAAGTTTACAGTGATAGCTTCAAGATCCTCGTTTCCAGAGAATACCTTGCCGGCAAGCTGAGTTATTCGCAACTTGCCCAGAAGTACAATCTTCCGGGGGAAGCCACTCCGCGGTATTTTATGAAATGGTACCAGCAGTGGGAAAACAATCTGGAGCTGGAAGTTTCCCAGACTGTTGAGCCAGAAGACACTGGGGTGAAAAATGAGCAGGATCTCAGGGATGAACTCTTCCAGGCGAACCTCAAAATTACTGCCCTGGAGATGTTGATCAAAAAAGCGGAGGAGCTCCATGGGGCTGATTTTGTAAAAAAGTCTGGGGCCAAATCGTCCAAGAAATGAAGTCGTGTTACCAGAATGTTTCGGTCTCCAGACTTTGTGGACTATTTGGCAGAACAAGGCAATCCTACTATAAATATATGGGCAGAGAACAGGAATACTCCGTTCGCAGCGGGCTTGTGCTGGCGCGGGTACGTGAAATTCGGAAGGACTCCCATCGCATGGGTACCCTTAAACTCCGCAGCATATTGGTCAAAGAAATGGGTAGTGCGATGGTTGGACTGGGAAGGGACGCTTTCTTCAGACTGTTGCGCGAAAATGACCTTTTGGTCAAATGCAAACGCAGGTATGCCATCACCACCCAGTCCGACCACCGTTTCAAAAAGTGGCCCGACCTTGTGCAGCGCAGGCAGGCCCTGCGTCCCGAGCAGATATGGGTAAGTGACATCACCTACATCCGCATCCGGGACAAATGGATCTACCTGTGCCTGGTCACAGATGCCTATTCCCGAAAGATCGTGGGCTACAAACTTACGCACAGGCCAACAGCACAGGCCTGTATATCAGCGCTCAGGATGGCAATATCACATAGAATGTATCCACAGAGCGATCTGACCCACCACTCCGATCGCGGCATCCAGTATTGCAGTACAAATTATGTCACTATATTGCAGGAAAATAGGATTACAATAAGCATGACACAATCCGGAAGCCCGTACGACAATGCCGTGGCAGAAAGGCTAAATGGCATCCTAAAAAGCGAATATCGCATGGCTGAGACCTTTCCAGACTACAAAACGGCACTTGCACAGCTGGTCAAGGCAGTCAATATATACAATCATTTTAGGCCACATATGTCCTGCAATATGATGTCTCCCCAGCAGGCACATCAGCAATTGCAGAACCAAAAAGTTCCCAAAATGTTTCAAAGACGTAACGCTGAGTCAAAAAAGTTCCGCAGCAAAACTAGGGAAACTGTGGTTAGGGAAAGGACAACCGATAACAGTCAGAAAACGGACAATGACAACCAAATCCAGTAGAAAAAATAGGATGTAAAATCTATATAGTAATCTGTTCGGTAAATGTAAACCTATTTCAGTATAAGACATAAGCCTATTTCAGTATAAGACATTCTGCCTTTTAACGCTGCTTGTTCGGTGCTTCCTCGGTACTTGTTCGGTACTCATTCGGAGCTTCTTCGCTTGTAACCGAAGAAGCTCCGAATGAGTACCGCTTCATATCCGTCGATAATTCCTATAAATACCGAAGTTGTCCTATGCTTTTCATTGTCTAATTCCAGTTTATTCCGCATTTGTTTTTCTCTGTATCCATATCGCTTTATTGCCAATAGGTTTAATATCGTCTTTGCTAAAGATTAAAAGATTTTAAGTAAAACGATCCGCTGTTTTTGTTAGCTTTATATGGATTATTGTCCATTTTATGAAGGGCATTCAGATTAACTTAAAGGATAACTAAAACAAAAAAATATGAACATTGAAGATCTGAGAGAATATTGTTTGTCTATTGGGCCAGTTATGGAGGAGACGCCATTTGGTCCGGATACACTGGTATTTAAGGTTGGTGGCAAGATTTTTTTATTGGTGGGACTGGATCAGATTGATGAGCTTCGGTTTAATGTGAAGTGTAATCCGGAGTGGGCAATTGAACTGCGTGAAAGGCATGAACACACAGTGCTTCCGGGGTATCATATGAATAAAAAGCATTGGAATACCATTATTGCTAATCGGGAACTTGATGATAGAAAGCTTGAAGAGTTAATTTTGCATAGCTATCAACTTATTGTCGAAAGCCTGCCTGTGAAGATTAGACAAGAAATAAGTGGGCGCTAAGTGTGGTTTACGTGTAAAGAATTAGTTGCTTGGTGCATAAAAGGTATTAAAAGGGCTGTTTTTGGAGCGAGGAATAGTAGCTTTGCTAACTCGATGTATCGCTCAATAACATCGATCATTAAATTTACACTAAATATTATTTTTATGAAACGAACACGAAATTACTCGTGGTTAATCTGTTTTATGCTTCTTTTCAGTTTGGGAAGTTGTATAAAGGAAGAAGCGCTAAATATGGAAGCGGATATTGTCGGTGTTCATGCCGATGAAGATGTCTTCTTGCTGAACCCGGTCATCTCAAATACGCAAGTTACACTTTATCTTCAGCCCAATATTCATGATCTTACCAAGTTGAATATGACTTTTGACCTGACTCCTGGTGCCTCGATTGAGCTTTTGAAGGATTCTTTGAAAATGCCGGTCGGAACTCAGAATATGAATAAAGTAATTGTTGATGAATTGCTAAAAAACGGCGTATATTATAAAGTTACGTCCGAAGATCATCAGTTTACAAAGAACTACCTGATTAAAATTGTGAAAACAGATGGTGGATTTGTTCCAACAGAATATGGCTTTGAAGATACGGCGATCGATAAAGATGATAAATACACCATATTTTACAATAAAATTGATGGCCAGGATTTCTATAATTGGGCTTCCGGAAATCCAAGTTTCTCCTTGACATTGAGCTTGGGAGGAGGTACAAAGGAGCCCGAGTCATATCCTACTAAAACGAGTTCGGATGCACATTCAGGATCGAAAGCGGCTTTATTGGAAACGAAGTTGACCGGTGCTTTTGGGGCGATGTTCAAGAAACCTATTGCTGCCGGAAATCTTTTTATAGGAGCGTTTGATACGGGGCCTGTATTGACAGATCCACTTTCGGCAACGCAGTTTGGTCTTCCTTTCAATCAGATACCGTTGGTTTTGGAAGGTTACTATAAATATAGTCCTGGCGCGACGGTGACGGACGAAAACATGAAGCCGGTCAATACCAAAGATTCCTGTGATATCTATGCGGTTTTTTATAATCGCAAGCAGCTGATGGATTCGGAGCCTGATCCGAAGAAGAAAGTTTCCTATTTGACCGGACATAATATTTTGAAAGATCCAAGTATAGTGGCTATAGCCAGGCTGGAAAATGGTGGCGCAACAGCGACCAATGGTTTTGTCAAGTTTACATTGCCATTTAAGTACACGGCGAAAGTAACTGATGCTGACGTTGCCAATTTGGATTATAGCATTGCTATTGTGATGTCTTCGAGTAAATATGGTGATAATTTTATTGGTGCTGTCGGTAGTAAGTTAACGGTGGATGATCTCAAAATTGTAACGAAGAAATAATGAAAATGATAAAATATACAATCGCAGTGGCTGCGATGGTTTTGATAGGGTCTGTTGCAAATGCGCAGGAAAATACATCGGGTGAAAGTAAATTAGGTTTTGATGTGATGGTTGGCAGTAAGATCGGCGGAGCCGCACCGCTTTCATTGCCACGTGAGATCCGAAAAATTAAAAGCTATAATCCGAATGTTCCCTTTTTTGTCGGAACAAGGGCAAACTATCGTATTGATCCCAAATGGGGAGTATCTTTGGGACTCGTCTTCGAAGGAAAGGGAATGGATACGAAAGCGACTGTTAAAGGATACAAGACGACATTCAATGCTGTGAATGATGCAAAAGAGGAGTTGAGAGGTTATTATACGGGTGATATTACAACTAAAGTGCATAATCTGTATCTGTCTGTGCCGATTCAAGCGACTTATCAGCTTTCAAATCGTTGGAATGTGCAGGCAGGTCCTTATATTTCTTTTGCGGTAAAAAAGGAATTCTATGGCGAGGCTTACAATGGCTATCTTAGACATGAAGAACCTACTGGAAATAAAATTGTTGTGGATAATGCCGATTATGATTTCTCGGAAAGTGTTAGGAGTATTGATGTTGGTATGAGTTTGGGAGCCCATTATGCTATTGACAAAAGATTTTTTGCGTTGGCACAGTTGGATTATGGCTTCAATAATATTATGAAAACCGGATTTGAAAGTATTAGTTTCGGATTGCATAATATCTTTATGAATGTTGGTATAGGTTATAAATTGAAATAGCTTTCATATCCGTAAAAAAGAAATGGCCGATCCTAAGATCGGCCATTTCTTTTTTATATGCTGTTCTGCTCATTTAAACCAATTTAAATGATGCGGAGTGTTACATTTTTAATCCGATTTCTCTTAAGCGTTCATCCAGGTATTGACCGGCGGTATAATCTTCATAGACTTTCGGGTGTTCTGCATCGATGCAGGAATCTAATGAAGCCAAACTCATGGCGGATTTTGGGTGTAAAAAGAATGGAATAGAAAAACGGGAAGTGCCCATTTTTTCACGTGGCGGGTTTACTACGCGATGCGTAGTGGATTTCAACTTATTGTTTGTTAACCGTTGCAACATATCACCCACATTGATGACGATATCTTCACCTTTGGCTTTGATAGGGAACCATTCTCCGTCTTTTGTCAATACTTCAAGTCCATCCGCACTAGCCCCAATCAATAAGGTGATGAGGTTGATATCTTCGTGAGCGCCTGCACGTACAGCATCTGGAGATAAGGCATCCGGATCGCTGATTGGGAAGTAGTGTATTGCACGTAGAATAGAATTACCGTTGATAACATATTTTTCAAAGTAATCTTCTTCCAGATCGAGGTAGGTAGCAATCGCTTTTAATAAGTCCCGGCCTGTATCTTCTAATTTTTTATAGACCTCAGCTGTCACACCATTAAAGCGAGGTATTTCAGCCACTTCAGGATTGTCCGGAAAATCAGCTTTGGAGTATTCTTCACCAACGATCGTTTGACCGCGTTGCCAAAATTCCTTTAAATCAGGAGTCTTCGCATCTTTCGCTTTTTCTCTTCCTTTTGCTGTATAGCCACGTTGACCTGCAAGTTCTGGAAATTCATATTTTTCCTTCGTCTCGGTCGGCAAACCAAAAAACTCAGGCACTACCTGATATAATTCTTCAATCAGCTCTTTTGATAAGCCATGATTTGCAATCGTTACAAAGCCCGTTTCGTTAAAAGCCTTGCCAATATCTTGGATGAATTGATTTCGTTGTTCTTGGGTTCCTTGAGTATAATGTAGCAAGTCCAAGCGAGGTATGTTTACTAAA
Source organism: Sphingobacterium sp. G1-14 (assembly GCF_002196555.1). Lineage (NCBI taxonomy): Bacteria > Pseudomonadati > Bacteroidota > Sphingobacteriia > Sphingobacteriales > Sphingobacteriaceae > Sphingobacterium > Sphingobacterium sp. G1-14. The sequence continues at coordinate 5,878,399 of NZ_CP021381.1, read as the reverse complement.
GCCATACGGTGTTGATGTTTGTTCAGGACAAAGTTAACGGAATTAATTTTGATTATTAAACAGGGGCTGTTAATAAAAGTTTTGTGTTTTGTTTTATTTAGTTGTATTTCAGTGCTTAAAAGTTTTCCACATTTTCTATTATTGGCAAATTCAGCGAAGAAATATGAAGCGCAGTCATGCTGACGAATATATGACAAAATTTATATTTTGGATCTTGTTATTCTGATTACTAACTGGTATATTTGTTATGCAAGCATAACAAATAGCTTGTGAGTACGCTTATGAACCAAAATCAGACAATCGACTATTTTTTAAAAACAGGCTGGCAGACAATTGCCAATAAATATAATCAAATTGCTTCGCAGTACGGTTTTACCCAGGCCGCAGGTTATATTTTGATTAACATTCATAAAGAGGGTACACCTGTTTCTCAGATTGCAAATTTGACAGGAGTTAAAACAACTAGTTTGTCTCGGGTGTTGAATAATTTGGAATCATTGGGATTTATATACCGTGAGACGAGTGAGACCGACAAGAGATCTGTAAAAGTATACTTGACTGAATTGGGTCGGGAGAAAAGAAGAATTGCCAAGGATGTGGTGCGTAATTTCAATCAATACTTAGCGGATAATTTTTCAGAAAATGAACGTGATCAATTGATTGCTTCTTTAGCGAAACTCAATGAGCTTGCAACCAGTTACAAGGAAGAAGTAATCGTTTAGAAGTTAAACCAAATGTACAGAAGTGCATAATAAATATGTTATGATGAACAGAAATATTAGAAAAGTGGCGGTTCTCGGTTCGGGTGTTATGGGCTCGCGAATTGCTTGTCATTTTGCTAACATTGGTGTTGAGGTTTTATTGTTGGATATCGTTCCACGTGAACTGCTGCCAGCGGAACAAGCCAAAGGTCTCACGCTGGAGAGTAAGGTTGTTCGGGACCGAATTGTCAACAGCTCCCTAGAAACGGCTTTAAAAACAAACCCTTCGCCAATTTATAGCAAGTCATTTGTCAGACGTATCAAAACAGGTAATTTTGATGATAATCTAAAAGACATTGCTCATGTGGACTGGATCATAGAGGTTGTTGTTGAGCGACTTGATGTTAAAAAGTCTGTTTTTGAGCGTGTTGAGCAATTTCGTAAACCAGGAACATTGATTACTTCCAATACTTCTGGTATTCCTATTCATTTAATGACAGCGGACAGAAGTGAAGATTTTAAAGATCATTTCTGCGGTACACACTTCTTCAATCCGCCACGCTATCTTCCTTTATTGGAGGTTATTCCCACACCGCACACGAAGCCTGAGGTCGTTGACTTTATTCTTCATTTTGGCGATAAGATGCTGGGAAAATCTGTTGTATTATGTAAAGATACACCTGCATTTATTGGTAATCGTATCGGTGTTTATTCGATGTTGGCAGTTACTCATTTGGTAGAACCTCTTGGGTTGACAGTGGAAGAGGTCGACAAATATACCGGTCCTGCAATGGGGCATCCTAAATCGGCAACTTTTCGTACGGCTGATGTTGTAGGACTTGATACCCTGGTGAATGTTGCCAATGGACTCGCACAAAATGCGCCCGAAGATGAAGCCAAGGGTGTCTTTCAACTTCCAACATTCATCAGTAAGATGGTAGAGAATAAATGGTTGGGTGAGAAAACCAAGAAAGGGTTTTATGAAAAAGTAAAAGCTGCCGATGGTAATTCGGAGATTTTGTCTCTAAATCTAAAAACACTGGAATTTGGTTCACAGCAAAAAGTGAAATCAGCAACTTTGGAAGCCACCAAGCCTGTGGAGGATATCCGCAAGCGGATGAAAGTATATGAACAAGGGAGCGATAAAGCGGCGGAACTTTTCCGTGCCATGCATTATCCATTGTTTGAATATGTATCCCGCCGTGTTCCCGAAATTACAGATGACTTCTTCCGCATTGATGATGCCATGCGTGCTGGATTTGGTTGGGAGTTAGGACCATTTGAAGTATGGGATGCGCTAGGTGTCCGAGAGACCTTAGCTAAAATTAAGGCCGAAGAAAAACGACTTCCAGGTCAGGATGGGGAGGTTGCTTCCTGGGTACACGAGATGTTGGAGGCGGGATGTGAATCATTCTATAAAATTGAAAATGGTGTACGTCACTATTATGATATTGCGACCAAATCTTATAAAGCTATTCCCGGAACGGAAGATCTGATCGTATTGGATCATATTCGGGAAAGTAATACAATCTGGAAAAATACGGGGGTTTCTATTATTGATCTTGGCGATGGTGTCATTAACTGTGAATTTCATACCAAGATGAATACCATCGGCGGAGATGTTATCCAGGGCTTGAATAAAGCTATTGATCTCGCTGAAAAGGAATATCGCGGTTTAGTGGTGTCCAATGATGGGAAAAACTTTTCTGCTGGCGCCAACATTGGAATGATTTTCATGATGGCCGTAGAACAGGATTTTGATGAATTGAATATGGCAGTCCGTGCCTTTCAAAATACATCCATGCGCTTACGCTATTCGTCAATACCTGTAGTCGTTGCGCCATTTCAAATGACCCTCGGTGGGGGCTGTGAATTCTCCATGCATGCTGATTTTGTGCAGGCTCACGCCGAAACCTATATGGGCTTGGTTGAACTTGGCGTTGGTGTTATTCCCGGTGGCGGTGGAACCAAAGAATTTACACTACGTGCCTCGGAGGAATTTAAGGAGGATCAGATTGTTCAGAACACCTTGAAAGATAAATTCCTGACCATTGGGCAGGCGAAAGTTTCGACTTCTGCTTATGAAGCCTATGAACTCGGCTATTTGCAGAAAGATAAATTTGCAATTACAATGAACCGTGCCCGCCTTTTGGCAGATGCCAAAGCAAAGGCATTGGAATTGGCTGATGCGGGTTATATTCAGCCTGCTCCACGCAATGATATCAGGGTTTTAGGAAACCAAGGATTGGGGATCGTGTATGTGGGGGCTTCGTCGATGCGTGAAGGTAATTATATCTCTGATTATGATCGAAAGATCTCAGAAAAACTAGGCTGGGTGATGTGTGGTGGAAATTTATCGTCACCGACCGAAGTATCTGAACAGTATCTACTGGATCTTGAACGTAAAACTTTCCTCGAGCTTTGTGCCGAACGCAAAACGCTTGAAAGGATTCAATTTATGCTGACCAAGGGTAAGCCTTTACGGAACTAAAAATCACTACTCACGAAAAAAATAAAAATAATGGAAGCATACATAGTAGCAGGATTTCGTACAGCAGTAGGCAAAGCGCCGCGGGGAGTATTTCGCTTCATGCGGGCGGATGATTTAGCCACGGATGTTATTAAACATCTTGTATCCACTGTGCCAAATTTAAATAAAGAAGATATAGACGATGTCATCGTTGGGAATGCGATGCCGGAAGCGGAGCAGGGACTCAATATGGCTCGTTTCATTTCACTGATGGGATTGGATACGGATAAGGTCCCGGGAGTAACCGTTAATCGGTACTGCGCTTCAGGTTTGGAGACTATTGCAACAGCGGTCGCAAAGATCAAGACTGGCATGGCAGATGTTATTATCGCCGGTGGGGTAGAGGTGATGTCCGGAATGCCCTTTGGAGGTTGGAAAATTGTTCCTAATCCTGTCGTAGCAAAAGAGCATCCCGATTGGTATTGGGGTATGGGATTGACTGCCGAAGCTGTAGCCAAAGATTACAATGTCTCACGTGAAGATCAGGATGCTTTTGCACTTAAATCAAATCAAAAGGCAGTTGCAGCTATTCAAAATGGTCATTTGAAAGATGGTATTGTGCCTATCACCGTAAAGGAAAATTACTTGAAAGACGGCAAGATTGCAACGCGTGAATATGTCGTTGATACGGATGAAGGTCCTCGAGCTGATACTTCCCTGGAGGCTTTAGGGAAATTAAAACCAGTTTTTGCAGCGAATGGTTCCGTGACAGCAGGGAATTCCTCACAAACTTCTGATGGGGCTGCATTTGTCTTGGTGATGTCTGAAGCAAAAGTGAAAGAGCTTGGTGTAAAACCTATAGCAAAGCTCGTTAGTTTTGCTGTAGCAGGTGTTCCACCTCGCATTATGGGTATTGGACCTATCTATGCCATACCCAAGGCTTTGGCAAGAGCCGGTCTTAAAAAGGAAGATATTGATCTCTTTGAGCTGAATGAAGCTTTCGCCTCTCAATCGCTAGCCGTAATTCGTGAACTTGGATTAGACGAAGAGAAAGTAAATGTCAATGGCGGTGCCATCGCTTTAGGGCATCCTCTTGGATGTACAGGAGCTAAATTGACGGTCCAAGTCTTAAACGAGTTGAAACGCAGAGGCAAAAAATATGGCATGGTGACGATGTGTGTCGGAACTGGTCAAGGAGCTGCTGGTATTTTTGAGTTATTGGACTAAAATTAGCCGCTAAGAATAGCAATATAAACGAAATATGGATCTCTGATCTCATAACGCATAGAAGTATTTAAAAACATGGTGGACAGTAGCGTCACTAAGCAGTGATTATCTGGTCCATATAAATCTAAAAAGACAATGAGCGAAAATAAAGCAATTAAAGGCGGAGAGTTCGTGATTAGAGAGACTCCCTATACAGCCGTTTTTATTCCGGAAGAATTTGATGAAGAAGCCAAAATGATTCGTCAGACCTGCTTGGATTTCTTGGATACGGAAGTATTGAACAAGCTGGACCGTATCGATGCGCAAGAAGAAGGACTTATGCCTAGTTTGATGGATAAGGCCGGTGAACTGGGGATGTTGGGTGTTTCTATTCCCGAAGAATATGGTGGTTTCGGCAAGAATTTCAACACTTCTATGCTTGTTGCCGATGCGGTAGGTGGCGGGTTTTCTTTTGCTGTCGCATTGTCTGCTCATACGGGAATCGGTACGCTGCCTATTTTGTATTATGGTAATGATGCCCAAAAGGCAAAATATGTTCCAAAGCTTGCTACCGGTGAATGGAAGGCGTCGTATTGTTTGACAGAGCCCAATGCTGGGTCGGACGCAAATTCGGGCCGTACTTCCGCAAAATTAAATGCCGAGGGGACACATTATTTGATCAACGGGCAAAAAATGTGGATTACAAACGGTGGTTTTGCAGATATCTTCATCGTATTTGCAAAAATCGATGATGATACAAACCTGACGGCATTTATTGTCGAGAAAGACTTTGGTGGCATCACGATGAATCCTGAAGAACATAAATTGGGTATCAAGGGATCTTCAACACGTCAGATCTTTTTCAACGATTGCGCCGTTCCTGTAGAGAATATGCTTTCTGATCGTGAAAATGGATTTAAGATTGCTGTAAATATCCTGAATATTGGTCGTATAAAACTGGGCGCTGCCACGATCGGTTCGGCACGTATGGTGATCAACCATGCGGTGCAGTACGCCAATGAACGTGTGCAGTTTAATCTGCCGATTTCTAAATTTGGCGCCATTCGTTATAAGCTGGCTGAGATGGCAACACGTTTGTTTGCTGTGGAGTCGGCATCGTATCGTGCCGGTCAAAATATTGATGATGCCTACGATGCATTGATTGCCGGCGGGATGGATGAAGCAAAAGCAAAATTGAAGTCGGTGGAGCAGTTTGCAATTGAGTGTGCTATCATCAAAGTATGGTGCTCGGAGATGTTGGATTATGTGGTAGACGAAGGGGTACAGATTTATGGTGGAATGGGGTACTCAGCAGATGCGCCAATGGAACGCGCTTATCGGGATTCACGGATCAACAGGATCTTTGAAGGTACGAATGAAGTGAATCGATTGCTTGTCGTTGACATGCTGTTAAAACGGGCCATGAAGGGTGAATTGGATCTGATGGATCCTGCGCAAGCTGTAGCCGGAGAGCTTCTCGCTATTCCGGATTTTGGTGAAGAGGACGATGCACCTTTTGCTGCAGAAAAGAAAATTGTGGCAAACCTTAAAAAAGCAGGATTATTGATTGCGGGAGCAGCAGTGCAAAAATTGATGATGTCTCTTTCCAAAGAAGAGGAAATCCTCATGAATATTGCAGATATTATCGGGTATGTTTATATCACCGAGTCAGTTTTGTTGCGCGCAGAAAAATTGCTGCATACAGGATCTGATAAAGCAGACTATGCAAAAGATATGGCTAAGATCTATCTGTATGGCGCTATTGATAAAATCAGCGCTGCCGGTAAAGAAGCATTATATTCTTTTGGTGAAGGTGATGAACTGAATATGATGTTGGTTGGTTTGCGCAGATTCACGAAAGCACAGCCATTTAATGTGAAAGATGCACGTCAGCGAATCGCAAAGAAATTGATAGATGAGAATAAATATTGTTTTTGATTGATAATAGATTATTGGTTTTGGTTGATGGCCGGAGAGAAATCTTCGGCCATTTTTGTGTTACAATCCTAGAAAGTCACTGTAATTATGCTAAATTTAACCTTTTAAACCCTAACCATTATATGACATCTTCAAGATCATTTACATTTACAGAAGACTGGGTAGTCGTCATTTTGGGGATCGCTACCATATTTCTCGCACTCTCAGGAATTGTTGCGCCAGTACCTGGTTTTTCGTGGAGTAATTCCGCCGAACTCGTCACAACGGTTTTCGACCCGACAAATTTAATGAAGCTTTTTGAGCAGTTTATTTTTGTATTCGTTACCGCGATATTGGGTGCCTTTCTTTTGGGGAAATCTGTAAAACATTTATTCGTTGTATTTCCTGTTGTATTTATCCTTACCGTATTTGCATTGGTGCTGGCAGGGAATGCAACGGTTAAAGAATACAATCTCGAAGCTGTAATTTTTAGTTTGATTATCGGTTTAGTCATCAGCAATTGCTTTAAACTGCCGAATTGGTTTAAAGAGGCGCTCAGTACCGAGCTGTATGTCAAGATAGGCCTAATTCTGCTCGGGACTACCGTGATCTTCGGGGATATCCTGAAAGCGGGATCCTTGGGACTTATTCAAGCGCTGGCTGTCGTATTGTCTGTTTGGTACTTTGCGTTCTGGATCTGTAAAAAATTAAAGATTGACAAGGAGATGTCGCTGATGCTGTCGAGTGCAGTATCTATTTGTGGTGTTTCCGCAGCGATAGCAACTTCGGGAGCAATCAAAGGCGATAGCAAAAAGCTTTCCTATGTCATTTCACTGGTCCTTATTACAGCGATTCCAATGATGATTTTCATGCCTTATATGGCGGAGTGGATGGGCTTGTCGCAAGAAGTTACCGGTGCTTGGCTCGGCGGGAGTATTGATACAACTGGTGCTGTCGTGGCTTCAGGTTCGCTGGTAGGAGAAGAAGCGTTGAAGATCAGTACCATTGTGAAATTTTCCCAAAACGTATTGTTGGGGCTGGCTGCTTTTGCAATCAGTATTTATTGGACTTATGCGAAATCGGTTGATGATGAAACCAAGCGGGATAAGCCTACGCTAAAAATTATATGGGAACGTTTCCCGAAGTTTGTGTTGGGATTTGTATTTGCATCGCTGCTCTTTTCATTCGTGATATCTCCCGAGAAGATTGATGCCGTCAAAGGAAGTTTGAAAAATTTACAGGGCCTCTGGTTTACCTTGGCATTTACATCCATTGGTTTGGAAACGAACTTTAAGGATCTTTTTGCTCAAGATAACAAGAAACCGCTATATGCTTTTCTGATTGCGCAGACTTTTAATGTTATTATTACCTTATTGATTGCTCTGGTGCTATTTCGCTAAGACGGTAAGTGTTTCAAGGTGAAATAGATCGTTAAAATATGACTGTAAAGATGGCCGTCTAACTAGGACGGCTTTTTTTATGCTTTTTCATCAAGGGTTTATGCGTGAATTTTTTTCTGATTCGTAGCACAGATCTTCGTTTTTTATAAAATCGCTTGCTTCTTGATTTTCGCTGGATTGTTGGTGATTAGGATGGCTGCCTTCATGATTTTTTTCATGCTGAAAGAAATTCGAAGCACTTTTTATTTGCTTTAAGTGTCTTAAAATTAAGGTTTAATGGCTTTTTTTAAAAAATATATCATTAAATCTATCAAATTAGTAGTCTTTTAAAAAATATTTATATATTTGTATCGTTATCTGATTTACAGATAAATAGGAAGGCGGGCAAAAAGGACTGACTTGATTATGAATCGAACTAGCCATGAAATTGATTTTATAAAAAAGAAATGTGATGAAAGTTGTTTGAAATTGCCGCCTGATAAGTGCATATACGGATTCGTTTATGCAGCAGGAAATAAAAGAAAATAACAAGATAAAAAGAATGAAACAAAATTACTCTCCAAAAACAAATTTATTGGTTGCTTCGGTAGAAGGATCTGTTGTTACCCTAAAAAGTGACAAGAAACGAATGTGTTGTTAAAATTTCTCTCTTACACTCTCTTATATTAGAAAAGGGAAGCCGAGGCTTCCCTTTTACAAAGTTTTAACAATGAAGCAAGTATCGATTGGCGTTGGCACTTGTTTTAGATTCACCATTAAACTGAATAAATTTATGAAAAAAAATGCTATTTTTCGAATTAGCGTCATTTTTAGCTTGCTTTTAACAGGTTCTTACCATACCTACGCGCAAGTAGAAAACCCTAAACCTATTATAAATGCCTCGTTAACAGGTACCGTAATTGACGCCGTAACAAAAGAGCCCCTGCAAGGCGTAACGGTTCAGTTGGAGGCCGTTACACACCAGGTGAAAACCGACAGTAAAGGCGTTTTCCAGTTTGTAACTGGACAAAAATTGCCATTTTCATTGATCGTATCCATTGTTGGTTATCAAACTCGTCATATCGTGGTGGACCATTCTCCAGCAGTGATTGAGCTTACCCCACGATTGGAAGCATTGGATCAAGTAGTGGTCACCGCACGCCGTCGTAAGGAGCAGTTACAGGATGTTCCGATTCCCGTATCGATTATTCGTGGCGCTGCATTGGAGGATGCAGGGGCATTTAATGTCAATCGACTGAAAGAGCTTGTACCTACAGTTCAGTTATATGCATCGAATGCACGTAATACGACGCTTAATATCCGGGGACTGGGCTCAACTTATGGCCTCACCAATGATGGTATCGATCCTGGTGTAGGATTTTATCTTGATGGTGTATATATCGCCCGCCCTGCCGCGACTTGGCTGGACTTTATTGATATCGACCAGATAGAGGTGCTACGTGGACCTCAAGGTACACTCTTTGGAAAGAATACAACAGCAGGTGCATTTAATATAACCTCACGTTTACCACAATTCACACCAGAGGCCAATGTGGAAGTCAGCTACGGAAACCAAGGTTTTATTCAGGCGAAGACTTCAATCTCGGGGCCATTGGCCAAAAACCTGGCTGCGAGAGCTTCTTTCTCTGGCACACAGCGGGATGGAAACTTGTTTAATGTACATACCAATAGGAAGATCAATGATATCAACAACCTGGGCTTTAGAGGGCAATTGCTGTTTACCCCAACCGAGAATATCAAACTGGTGCTTTCGGGTGATGTGTCATCACAAAAACCCGATGGTTACGGCTGGGCGGTTGCCGGAGTTGTAAAAACACAGCGTGCAGACTACAGACAATTTGATGCAATTATTAAAGATCTGGGCTACGAGTTGCCTTATAAAAGTGCCTTCGAGCGTAAGATAGATTTGGATACGCAATCTAAAGCTGATAATAAATTGGGTGGGGTCGCATTGAATGCCGATATCAAGATTGGAGAAGGGACACTGACCTCAACCTCTGCGTGGCGGACATGGACATGGGTCCCGCTCAATGACCGCGATTATTTAGGACTTCCGGTATACACCGTTTCAGCAGGTAATTCCGTCCATAACCAGTGGTCACAGGAGTTCAGATACTCTGGAAAAATCAGTGAAAAGGTTAGCGGGGTTGTCGGTTTATTTGGCCTTTGGCAGGATCTGGGCACAGATCCCGTACATACCGAAGAAACAGGATCTGCCTTTTGGCGTTTTCAAAAAAGCTCTACCAGTGCTTTGTGGCAGACACCGGGATTATTTGACAATTTTGGAATCAAGACCGTTTACGGGATTAAAAGCACAAGCTTGGCAGCCTATACACAGATTGATTGGGCTGTGACGCCAAAATTACATATCCTCCCAGGGCTGCGCTACAATTACGATAAAAAGGTGGCCAACTACGATAGGCAGACCTATGGTGGTTTGCAGACCTCAGATCCCGCCCTGCTTGCCTTAAAGAACGGTGTATATACCAATCAGACTTTTGATGTCAATGCGGATGCAGACAATTTCTCTGGTCAACTCTCCGCAAGATATCGCTTCAATCCAAAGATAAATGCTTACGCAACGTATTCCATCAGCTATAAACCTGTCGGTATCAACGTCGGCGGATTGCCGACAGCCAATGGAGCAGTGTTGCTGGATCTCGCCGAAGTAAAACCTGAGGCTGTCCGTCATAAGGAAATTGGTGTGAAGACGAATCCAACACGCAATTCACTGCTCAATCTGACCGTCTACCAAACGGATATCAAAGACTACCAGACCCAAGTGCAGACTCCTGAACCAGGGGTGAACCGTGGTTATCTGGCCAATGCCGAGAAGGTGCGTGTAAAGGGTGTTGAATTGGATGGAAACATCAACATCGGACATTTTCTCCGATTGAATGGAGCACTGGCCTATACAGATGCCAAGTATGTCAAATTTACCAATGCACCTGTCCCTTTAGAAGAGGTTGGCGGAGCTCAGGCTTTTAAAGATATTTCTGGTGGCGTCCTTCCTGGTGTTTCCAAATGGTCCTGGTCGCTGGGTGGCGAAGCGAATAAAAGCGGTAAGCTGATCGGGCTTAATGGATCTTACTTTTTAGGTGCAGACCTATTTCACCGTTCTAAATTTTCGTCCAGTTCTTCACCATCCCAATACCTAAATATTGATGCCTATTCGGTCTTGAACGCCAGGCTAGGATTCAGGGGATCGAATGGTATTTCGGTGTTTGTGTGGAGTAGAAATCTAACAAATAAAGATTACTACGAGCAGTTGCTGGCGGCACCTGGAAGTTATGGGCAATACGCAGGTGTAGTTGCAGATCCGAGGACTTACGGCGTTACACTGCGATACAATTGGAAACAAGGGAATTAAATCCGTAATTCATAGTATATTCTTATCGACCGTCTCCATTTTATCATGGGGACGGTTTTTGTTTTTTCGGTAATTTTGAATAGCTCCTTTTTTTATATATGGAAATTTGTATATTAAATCATCATTAAGGTGAATGATTTGCGCATGAACGAAAAAGAGCTTTTACAACACTATAAAACAAGCGGTGACTTGTCTACACTGGGGAAACTATATTCGCCCTATATGTCTTTGCTTTATGGTGTGTGCTTTAAATACTTACAGGATCCCGATCGTAGTCAGGATGCTGTGATGCAGATATTTGAAGAACTGATACCGAAGCTTCGTCAATATGAAGTCGATAATTTTAAGAGCTGGTTACACGTTTACAGTAAAAATTATTGCCTTATGCAATTACGTAAGGATAAGCGGACGACGCAGGTTGATATTGAAAACAATTTGTTTGAAAGCGAACAAAAGCTAAATGATACCAGTGAAGCGAAGTGGGAAGAAAAGGATTTCGAGAAACTGGAAGGCTGTATGCAAACTTTAAACCGCGAACAAGAGGAATGTGTACGTTTGTTCTATCTCGAGCAAAAATGTTATAAAGATATTGCAGATTTGACTGGATATGATTTGAATAAGGTCAAAAGTGCTATTCAAAATGGAAAGCGCAATCTGAAAATCTGTATGGAAAGGAAAGAAAATGGAAAATAATTATCAATTATCAAGGATCCATAATTACATCCATGGTTTGATGAGTAAAGAGGAGATGTTTCAGTTGGAACGTGAAGCGTTGGAAGATCCCTTTTTACAAGATGCCATCGATGGTTACCGATTGCAAAATGGTGTGGATGCCCGGCAATTGAGCCTATTGCAACAACGCCTGAATCGTAGGGTGGAAGATACTGTTGCAACAAGACACGCCCAGTATTTCACATGGCAGCGTTTGGCCATAGGTGCTACCGCGGGTGTACTTTTTGTGACTTTATTGGCCCTGTTATATTTTAAACATTTTAGCGGTAAAGCTGAGCGCACAACGGATGTAGAATTAAGTGAACCTGAAAATAGGGTATCTGTTCAACCTTTGCTGGATGGGGGGGATGCAACACCCCGTGAAGGATGGAAAATTTTTGAACAGTACCTCAACCAGAAGTCCGTAGCGCCTGCAGGAGGTGGCGAAATTATTGTCAATTTTACAGTCGACAAAAATGGAGTGCCCACTAATATTAGTACCGAAGGGCAACCCGATCAATCACTCTATAATGAAACGGTTCGCCTTCTCCAGAATGGACCAAAATGGCAGGGAACAAAAGGACGTTTAAAGATTGTTTTCCCCGCGAAAGCGGAAAATAATCCGGCACAAGCAGCTGTCATTAAACCTCCGCATTGTTTTGGAATTGAGAAGAAATAGAAGTGATCTGATAAAAGCAGCGAGCCATTTCTTTCATAGGAAATGGCTCGCTGCTCTTTTTATAGGGTCTGAATTACTTAAAATGCATATCTCAGGCCCAGTTGTACTTGATAAGGATTACCATTTAAGTTAGATACGCCAACGCCTGAACTCATATTATAAACATATTGTTGATTCGCTGCATCAAAGCTTTTGATGGCATATAGATTTTGTTTACCCAGATTGTGTCCTACGCCCCAAGTTTTTTTCAAAAGGTTGGCTACATTGAAAATGTCTATCGAAGCTTCGATGCCATGTTTCTTGTAAACTTTTAGATTTTTGGCCAAGTGCAAGTCAAATACGCCATAAAAACCGTTGATGCCTCCGTTACGTTCGGCTATGCGGTCGAGGTTTCCATTGATGTATTTTTTGATGCTTTGCTCTGCATTTGGATCGTCTAAAATAGCTTGAATGCCGGTTTTGATGTAATCGGGGGTGTTTTTGTTATTTGGATCGTATACGAAGGCAAGATCGTTGGAATTTACAAAATCACCGTTGACATTCCCATTGACCGCTAAAGAATAGCGTGTTCCTGCAATTCCGCTGAAACGTAAACCCATCGAAACACCCCATAATGATGGCATGGTACCATAAAAGACGACTTTATGGCGGAATTGATTGTCCGAATATGTCATCGTACTCAAGTCGCGTGGATCATCTTTGACCATCAGGGAAAGGGTGGCGGAGTTGGCAACATTACCGTTATAGGAGGTATTATCTTTTGTATCGTTCCAAGTGTAAGACATGGTGATCTGACCGTCCTTATAATAACGATAAGTTCCGTCCAGTACAACGGTGTAAGAATTATTTTTCCCTTCACTGTTCATTTCTAATACACGGCCTATTTGTTTGGTTTTACGGCTATTGGTCCAGTTGGCGGCACCATTTGTCGTGTTGATGCTCGATGCAGGAACATACACCCCACGGTTACCTTCGGCAGTAAGTCTAAAGTAAGGGTCCTCCACCATATTGCGATCTACATACATATAATTGTTGCGTCCCCAAGTTCCGTAAGCACTTAATCCGATACGTAATGAAGGTGTGAAAAAGTGATTGATGGAGATATTGGCTTTATATACCGTCGGCACTTTCACATCCTTACTATTGGTATTGATGGTGACAAGTTTTTCAATCTTTGGATTGTCCAACAATTCACGTCCCGGAGCTGTATCGGGATCCTTGCGATATCCTGCAAAATTTGGCTTGGGAATTAAGGTCGGGTCAGTAATATCTACACCGGCAATGCGTGAACCATCAAACAACATATTGTTTAACATAGAATAGGGGTTGAGGGCCGAACCGAATATACCAGCGCCAAAACGGATGATATTTTTCTTTTCTTCATTGATATCCCAGTTGAACTGCACACGGGGCTGTATCTGAAAGGTATTGATCCCATTATCGGTCGAGAGACCCAGTTCGTCATAGACCGTTTGGTTGAATGTTGCCTTCTTTAGGTATTTCGTGTTGTCTAGACGTAGGCCGCCGACAACATCAAGACCTCTTGCGATTTTAGCTTCCATTTGTCCATAAAGGCCTACAGCCAGATTGTTGACCAGGGTGTTTTCTTTGTCGGTCATATATACATCACGGGCATAGCGATAAGGAGTCAGGTTGTCGAAATTTTGCAGACCGGTAAAATAAAAGCGACCATTCATTTCGCTGCCGTAGCGGAAGTCCATGTTGGTATACATGACATCTGCACCGAAGGTATATTTGATTTTATCTGTATTATAATATAGGTTGTTGACCAATTGTAACATATTTCCGTTGAACCATTCTGGCGCGTAACGCTGACCACCAAGCTGTATTGAATTGGTATATTTATTTGTACCGTCTACAGATTGAACGGATTCGACGATCGCACGCGGAATACTGTGTGATTGATCAAATCCAGCAACATTATGCTGTGCTTCTGAGCGTTCATAGAAATGTTGTACCTTCAAATCGTTGGTCAGTTTGGAGTTGATAGACGTACGCAAGGAGGCCATTAGGCTATTGTTTATGTATCTTCTGTTGGTATAAGATTCAAAAACATTGATCCCTGTATTGTCCCCTTCCTGTTGATTGTCCATATCGTAGACAAAGTTGTTACGAATTGTCAATAGGTTTTTATCGTTCAACTGCCAGTCAATGCGGGCAAAGGCAGCATCGGTCTTTTTCTTTTTGTCGAAAGAGCCAAACAGACGATCGGCGCTAGCGCCATATTTGCCCACAGCAATGCGGGTAAACTCATCTAAAGTAGCCTGCGTTACTTTGTAACGTGCAATATCCTCGGTTGTTTGAATATCAGCGATCTGAAGTGGGCGGGTATCCATTTGACGGTCCCAGGTTACAAAGAAATGGGCTTTGTCCTTGATGATTGGCCCACCAAGTGAAAATCCATATTGATAGGTGGAGAATTTTTGTTTACGTGCCGTTCCATTCAGGTTGTACTTGCTCGAAAGCCAGCCCGCACGAGCAAAAGTGAACGCACTTCCCGTTAAGGTGTTGGTGCCTGATTTGGTTACTGTGGTAATACTTCCGCCACCGCTGCGGCCGAACGTGACATCGTAGTCATTGGTCACTACCTAGAATTCCCGAATCGCTTCCATGGAGATTGAATAGGCGCCACCGCTGTTCCCGCCAGCGACGGTACTCCGTGAATTCATGCCGTCTACCGTAAAATTGGTCGAAGATGCTCGTTGTCCGGCTAGATTTGTTCCACTGCTAACAGGTGATAAATCAATTAGCGAGGAGAAATTACGTCCATTTACAGGCATTTTTTTGAGATCATTGGCCGTAATAGCTGTGGATGCACCCAATGTCTTGATCTTGTTTTTTAGATCAGCTGCAGTTCCCTGAACGATGACTTCATCCAATTTATTTTCGGCTGATGATAAGGTAAAATCTACATTGAGTTCGTCACCATAGCTTAATTTATAGTCGGTCTTTTTTTGTTCGGCATAGCCAACATGGTTTACTGATATGCTGTACGGTGACCCTAAAGGTAATTGTGGAAAGGTATAGATACCATTTTGATTCGTCAGTGTTGTTTGTTTAAACCCGGTAGATTCATTTTTTACCGATACAGACGTTCCTTTTACGGGGCCATTGTTGTCCATGATACGACCTGTAATGGTTGCTTCCGTACCCTGAGCCCAGCTGTTGGTTGGAATTTGAAAAAATGTAATGATGGTCAATGAGATTAACCAAATGATCTGTCTTTGCATAATAATTTCACTTTTTAGTTGATTAGTGTCTGTCACAAGTATGTTGCGAAATTATCCCTGCAAGATTGTTAAATGGTTAAGGGCTCATTATTAAATATTTAATAAAAATGGATTTAGGTTGCCTATTGCGTATAATTAATTAACCTATACACAGAGCGGGCGGCTCGGAAGAAACCGAGCGGTTTGCTATTAAAATATCTTTAAATAGATAAATATTTGTTTCTTTTGTTCAGTGCAGTGAACGATTTTTTATATTTTTGTTTTTTATAATAAACAAAATAGGCATTTTTCAAACAAAATAAACATTATCACATGGAAGAACTAGTTCAACAATTTAAACGACGCATAAGGTTTGTGGATATGAATTTTGTGCGAAATATAATGTATGAAATTAATTGGTCCGCTCGCTTAATTGGAATTAAAGGAGCAAGGGGAATTGGTAAGACGACCTTATTGCTTCAATACATTAAGCTAAATTTGTTCGACAGGTTGGACGAAGTGCTTTATGTCAGTTTGGATGCAGTGTGGTTCAATAATAAGTCTTTGCTGGATTTAGTATATGAATTCGATCAAAAAGGAGGAAAGTATCTGTTTTTGGATGAAGTACATAAATATGAAGGCTGGGCCCAAATATTAAAAAATATTTATGACGACTACCCTGAGATGAAGATCATCTTTACTGGCTCCTCCCTTTTAGAAATTCTGAATGCCCGTGCTGATTTAAGTCGTAGGGCAGTAGTTTACAAAATGCAGGGATTTTCCTTTCGTGAATTTCTTTCATTGGAAACAAAAACTACTTTCCCAATATTTAGCCTGGATCAAATTTTAGAAGAGCATAGCAAAGTGGACTATAAAATCAATGCCATAGTTAAACCTTTTCAGCATTTTGAGAAATATTTGAAATATGGTTATTATCCTTATTACCGAGAACAGCTTGATTTATATGAGATGCGAGTAATGGAGGTCATTAATATGATTCTGGAAATTGAATTGCCGCTCTTACGAAATGTAGATATCGCTTATGTTACTAAGATTAAGCAATTGCTTGTTATCATTGCTGAATCTGTCCCTTTTGTGCCTAACATCAGTAAGCTCAGTGAAAAGATTGGTATTAGCCGGACAACTCTGTTGTCTTATCTCTACTATTTGGATGAAATTAGTTTAACGCATAATCTCTATAAGGTGGGTGAAGGTATAAGTCAGTTACAAAAACCATCTAAAATTTTTCTAGACAATACCAACCTTTCCTTCTTATTTGCACATGAAAATGTTAACCCTGGAAATCTAAGGGAAACATTTTTTGTTAACCAACTTGCATTTCAACATCAGGTGAACTATGCGGAGCAAGGAGATTTTATTGTTGATGAAAAGTACACCTTTGAGGTAGGAGGGAGAGACAAGTCCAATAAACAAATTAAAAGAATAAACAATGCCTACATTGCAGCAGATGACATTGAGTTTGGTCATCAAAATAAGGTCCCACTATGGTTGTTTGGCTTTTTATATTAATAGCATACTATTTGATGCAAATGGTAGCAAGAAAAAATCAGAAGCGGCCTGGAAGTGTGGCTAGACCGCTCTGTATTTCTATATAGAGATTTACTCTTCCCAACGAATTTTATCTGCAATGGGTGTACGGATAGGTTCACGCGCCTCAGATTGGTGGTGTCCTAAGTAGAATAGACCGATACATTTTTGATTTTCTTCGAGATTTAAGAAACCACCCAAGTGATTGATTAAACCTGGAGTCGCCCAGTATCCCCCGATATTTAGCGAGTGTGCAGCCAACCACATGTTTTCAACTGCAGCAGCTGTACAAGCCAATTCTTCCCATTCAGGAACTTCGCCCGTATAATTGACAACAATCGCAATGGCAACGTTTGACTGTGTTGCTTTTTTGCCCATTGTTATTTCTGTTGCTTCAGTATATTTCTCTGTAGGTGTTACCGATTTGTAGATACGTGATAATTCGGTGCCTAAACGTTCTAATCCTTCTTTGCGGAAGATCACAAAACGCCAAGGTTGTGTTCTTTTGTGTGTTGGAGCAGCATTGGCCGCTTCCAAGATACTCAAGATATCCTCTTTACTGACTTCTTCTTCAGTAAAGGAAGCTTGAAATACGGATCTTCTGTAGTGTATTGCTTTTAATACGTCGTTTTTCATTATAATTTATTTTTCCTTTATGCTTTTTCTTCCCATAAAGATACAACATGCAAAATTGTTTTGACGGCTTTTTCCATATCTTGTACAGCTACCCACTCTTGTTTTCCGTGGAAGGCATGCCCTCCAGCAAAAATATTTGGACAAGGTAAGCCCATAAACGAAAGGCGGGAGCCATCTGTTCCACCGCGGATACTTCTTCTTTCGGCCACCATTCCTGCACGGTTGATGGCTTCCATACCGATTTCCATAATTTCAGGATGCTGATCCAGCACTTCTTTCATATTACGGTATTGTTCTTTTACGACAAAAGTATAGGTGCAGTTTGGATATTGTTCCACAATCGATTTTGCGATGCCTTCCAGCTCATCTTCATGTTTCTTTAGATTGGCTGTAACGTGATCGCGTACGATAAATTGAATTTCAGCTTTTTCCACAGATCCACTGATATGAACAGGGTGTACAAAGCCGTCTTTTTTATTGGTACTTTCAGGTGAAAGTCGATCTTTTGGTAGTGCATCAATTACCGCACTGGCGATTTTGATGGCACTTTGCATTTTACCCTTAGCAAAGCCCGGATGTACGGACACACCATGAATAGTTAATGTAGCTCCATCCGCTGAAAATGTTTCATCCTCAATGGTTCCCGCTTTTTCGCCATCCATTGTATAAGCAAAATCTGCTGCTAAACGTTTCAAATCTGCTTTATCAACACCTCTGCCAATCTCCTCATCTGGTGTGAAAAGAATTTTGATATCACCATGTTTGATTTCAGGATGTTTCATTAATAAACGGGCAGCATCCATGATTTCGGCCACACCTGCTTTGTCATCTGCACCCAACAAAGTGGTGCCACTCGCTGTAATGATATCATGGCCAATTTGATTGGCTAGATCGGGATGTTCGGCGTATTTGATGATAATACTCTTGTCGTCAGGAAGCACAAGATCCTGGCCCTGATAATTAGGATGAACCAGTGGTTTAACATCTTTTCCAGAAGAGTCCGGAGATGTATCCATATGAGAACAGAAGCAGATAACAGGAACTTGCTTTGCAGTATTGGATGGAATAGTTGCATAGATATATCCATTTTCATCCATTGCTGCGTCTGAAATACCCAATGCTAGCAACTCCGCTACAAGTAACTTTCCAAGGTTCTTTTGCTTTTCCGTAGAAGGACATGTTGGTGAATTTGCATCAGATTGTGTGTCAATCTGTACATAGCGTTGAAATCTTTCGGATACCGAAAAATCACTTATGTTGTTGATCTCAAATGTGCTCATTTTCTAATAGCCTTAATGTGATAAGGGTGGTCAAACTTAGATAAATTGCTTTTTATTTGCAATTTAATTTGGTTGCATTTACAAACAATTTGCTCTTACTCCACAGGTTTAATTCTATTTGTTAACAAACTGACAATAACTGAAACTCACAGGAGTGGGCACAACCCCAATTCCCGCTGAAGGGAATTTATTGTTACCTATAATTTGTTACTACATACAATGTGCTGTAGCGCTTTTGAACAGTAAAGTTTTACCCATAGCTATGTGAGCAGAAATCTTGGATGATCTCACATTAAAAAAAAGACCTATCAAATCGTTGACAGGTCCTTTTTTATTGTATCGTTCTCTATTTCTTTTCGTCTGCGTAACCAAATACTTTCTGTAAAATATTGGTATTTCTACTGCCGCCTATGTTCTGTCTAATTTTTGACTCCTGGTCGGCAACTTTGATGAAAAGACCGTCTATTGCTTTCTGTGTAACGTAGGCATTAAGATTTGTCTCCACTTTATTGCCTAAAGGGAGGTTGTTATAAGCTGAGGTCAATTGTGTCCAATACTGGTCCACATTGTTAGTACCCATGGCAGATTTGATAACTGGACTAAATTTGTTCGTTAACTCTGTCGATGTATTTGTTTTAAAAAACGTTGTCGCGGCGTCTTCTTTGCTGCCTAAAAGAATATTGGTCGCATCTGTAATTGTCATCTTTGAAAGTGCATTGACAAATACGGGGGCAGCCTCTTTAACGGCTCCCTCAGCAGCTCTGTTCATGCTCTGTATAAACTGATCGCATAATTTTCCCATACCAACAGCACGAAGTGTTTTTTCTACTTTCTGTGCTTCGGCAGGCATCAAAATCTTTACTGCCGCATCACCCAAAAAACCATCCTTCTTGGCTAAAGATTCGATACTCAGATTTAAACCATTGCTTAAAGCCTGTTTGATCCCCAATGAAGCATCTTTGTTGGATAAAGACGTCAAGGTATTGGATTTGGATGCTGTTGCTTTAGTATTTGATGCTGTCGTCGTTTTAGTACTGTCGGTTTGGCCCTGACTTGCTTTTGTCAATGTTTCACTGATTTTCTTAAAAATCTGTGCTTCACTTGCATTGGAATAAAGTAGTCCTGAGACAAATAGTGTACAATATAATAGTGGAAATTTCATCATGTTATGTTTTGCTGTCAAAATTAAACATATCGACTGTTAATTTATGTGAAAGTTTAAAGCAATTGCTAGGAACCATAGCTATTGTCAAGAATCGTAGCAGATGCGCTACAGCGTGCTGAATCGCTATCCCCTGATGCGGTATAAATAAAAAGCTGTCCCACAAAATAAAACAGCAGATTCTAAGCGAACCTGCTGTGTGTGTTATAGGGTTGTTGTAATTAACATGATATTATTTCCAGGAGAGCGTCGTTGCTACTGGAAAGTGATCTGAGGGGAATTTATTCATATACGTGTCCGTCAGGATACCATATTTTTTAACCTGGAAAGGTTTGGTAATAAAAATATGATCAATGCGGCCTGTTGGTCTGATGCTTTTGCCCCAGCCATTGAAGGAAGAATTGGGTTCATATTTGAATGTTGCCAGTTCATGTACGTCAGTGACTACTTTGCTATTGGCTAATGTGAAATAAGCCTCATCTTTTTCATCCACATTGAAGTCGCCGGTTAAAATCAAAGGTAGGTCTTTGGCAAACTCTTTTGCTTTTTCTAGAATCAACTTGGCACTCTCGGTGCGTGCAGTACGGCCGATATGGTCAAAGTGCGTGTTCATGAAGATGAAGCGTTTTTTGTTGGCCTTGTCTTCAAAAATACCCCAGGTACAGATCCGCGGTAGCGCTGCATCCCAGCCTTTATTCGGGTGTTCGGTATCTGTTGCCGAAAGCCAGAAAGTTCCGCTCTTTATTGCTTTAAAGCGATTTGTATTGTAATAAATAGCTGAGTGTTCGCCCTCTTGTGCACCATCGTCGCGACCAACACCCACATAATCAAATCCAGGAAGGAGCTTTTTAAGATCTTGAACCTGATCAAAAAAACCTTCTTGGATACCAAAGATATCAAAGCCATGGTATTTAATCAGATTGGTTAGCGGAACTTTGCGGTCGTTCCACATGTTGTCAACATCGACGGTATTTCTTTGACGGATATTATAGCTTGCTGCAATAAATTCCTGTGCATAAGATAGATAGGATAGGCAGAGCGCTAAAGCGAGAATAATACTTTTTTTCATTTAGAATCTAGTTTTTAAAAAGGTACTGAAACGGTCATGCTCATGAAGTCGGCCTGATAAGTGGTCGACTGATTAGAATACATGACTATTTCAACGGTATTGTTATTTCTTTAATACACGGAGCAACAATTCAGGTTCGTCAGTTGTAATAAAATCAATTTTCTGATTAATTAGATTTGTCATTTCCTCTTCTGTGTTTACTGTCCACGCGTTCACTTTCATGCCAAGTTGATGTGCATCTTTCAGCCATGTCGCGTTCTTTTTGAAAACCGAAAAGTGATAATCCAAACCATTTATTCCTGCGGCCTTCACCTCAGCAGGAGTTTTATCGCCTGTGAGGTATTGAATATTGGCCTTAGGCGCCAGTTCGTGAATCTTCTGACAAGCCTCAAAGCTAAAGGAAATATAATCAGTGACTTTCTCTGCTTTCAAGTTTTTAACCATTTCCACCGTTTTTGTGGTCGCTTCAAGTGTACGCTCTACCCCTAGTTTATTGATTTTCAATTCAAGGATAAGACGTAAACCTTTCAATTTTTTACCAGCGTTAAGATATTCTTCCAAGGTGGGAATAGATTCACCGTTAGGATGCTTCTTTTCTAAGAGCTCCTTGTACGTTGCTGTGGCAATATCGATACCATAGAAATCATTATCGTGGTTGACCACAAGAATATTGTCTTTGGTCAAATGCACATCAAATTCGGATCCGAAGAGCTTAAGGTCGTGGGCTGCTGTTAAAGAAGCAATGGAATTTTGCGGAAGGTGGCTGTTTTTCCATACGCCACGATGTGCAATGGCCTTAGTTTGTGCAAATAATGCCGACGATGAGATCACCATGGCTAGTGTCAGACAGCTAAAAATATGTTTTTTCATGTGATAATTATGTATGAGTGTTTGTTTTCAACGGCATAATTTGCACGTTTCACTCGTTGATTTATTCCTATTCTATTTCTCTTTTTGGGCATTATATTACCGATTAAGATGTTTATGGTAAAAAATCGACCCCTAATGATAGGATCGTTTCTTACAAATCTGTTTAAAAGCTGATTTTACATAGGACAAAAAAAGTGGTACTTTTTATCTCGATGTACAAGATCTAAAGTACCACTTTTATATTTAGGAATTGTTAAGTGTAATTTATTTTTTACCGTTCCATTCGGCCATGAACTCATCTAGGAAGCTGAGCATATAATCATGGCGATGCGCTGCGATTCTTTTCGCGGCTTCTGTATTCATCTTATTCTTTAACAATAGTAGCTTTTCGTAGAAGTGATTGATTGTAGGAGCTTCCGAATGCTTGTACGCTTCCTTATCCTTATATTCCTGAACGGGAACATTGGGATTATACATCTCACGGCCTTTGTTTCCGCCAAAGCTAAACGCGCGGGCAATACCTATTGCGCCAATAGCATCTAGACGGTCAGCATCTTGCACGATCTCCATCTCTTTTGAATGGAATGAAACTTCACCTAAACTTGCTTTGAAAGACATGTTGAAGATGATTTTCTTGACATGGTCAATGATCTCAGGCGAAATTTCTAGACTTGCCAAAAACTCTCCGGCAACACGAGGGCCGATTGTTTCGTCGCCATC
This sequence comes from Sphingobacterium sp. G1-14, assembly GCF_002196555.1. NCBI lineage: Bacteria > Pseudomonadati > Bacteroidota > Sphingobacteriia > Sphingobacteriales > Sphingobacteriaceae > Sphingobacterium > Sphingobacterium sp. G1-14. The sequence continues at coordinate 5,855,430 of NZ_CP021381.1, read as the reverse complement.
ATGGAATTTACTGTCAGCGATGTCATGTAATAGCGCCGCCAATTCGCACACCATAACATCTGCTTCTTCATCTTCTAAAATTAACTTCGTATTGTTCCATACGCGTTGAATATGCGACCAATCGTGGCCTGCTTCTGCAAATTTCAACCGGTCTTGCACAAATGCTACTGTGCGCTCAATAATGTTATTCATACAATACTTTTGTTTTTTCGCGAGTACCCTCGTATAATTCGTATTCTAATAATCTACAATCTAATTTACCATTATAAAATTCTATACGTCGGGATGCGCGCAACCCGATTTTCTTTGCCAGATCTGGATTTCCAGTAAATATATAGCCTCTATAACCTTTGCATTCCTGTTTCATGAAATCTCCCATACGCTTATAGGTAATTTCTAGCTTGCTGTGTGTGCCCAAACGTTCACCATATTCAGGATTGAATAAAATGACCCCTCCTTCTTTAGGAACGTGTGTTTCGGCAAAATCGCATACTTCAAATGAAATTAATTGCTCTACACCAGCAGTTCTTGCGTTCATCTTGGAGACGTTGATAGCCTCTTCCGAAATATCACTTGCGATAATTTGCGGGGCCGCTTTTTTATTGATCTGATCTTTAAGTACGCGACGCTCCTGGAAGAAAACTGTTTCATCATAACCTATGAAATGCATAAATGAATAGTTCATGCGTAATAATCCAGGTTTTCTGTTTGTAGCAATCAGAGCTGCCTCAATAGCTAAGGTTCCGGATCCACACATCGGGTTCACAAAAGGAGAATTACCATCCCATTTGGATGCAATAATAGTTGAGGCTGCCAGGGCTTCTAACATTGGCGCTTTTCCAGGGATTTTCCGGTAGCCATGTTTCGCTAGTGTTTCACCTGAGGTATCGAGAAAAATTTCAGCACGGTCATCTTTCCAGTACAAGTGCACAACCGCTTTATTATTGTCCGGACCTGAATTAGGGCGCATACCCTTTTTTTCCTTGATACGGTCTACGATTGCATCTTTAACCTTGACGTTTGCAAATAATGGTGTGCTGATTGTCTCATTGTCCACATTGGAACTGACAGAGAAGTATCCGTCAAATTGAATGAGTTCTTCCCATGCGATTTGACTTAATTCGTCATAGAGCTCCGTCGGATTATTGGCCGTAAACTCTTTTAACGAATACAAAATCTGAGATGCTGTGCGCAGGTTCAGATTGAGCTTGATCGTATCGTTTATACTGACCTTTAATTCTACTCCTGTAGGAAATGCCCTGACAATGTCAAAACCTAACTCTTTAACTTCCTGTTGCAAATAAGGTGATAAGCGCTTATTGCACGTTATAATAACTTTATTGGGGGTGTTGAAAACTTCCATCATATTTTGTACAAAGTTAATTAAACTCTTCCTCAAAAATTGCTTAATTTTACGCTTTAATATTTATTTTTTTGATTATGGAAATTAGAGGAAAAGTACACGAGATAGGAGCGACACAACAAGTGACAGAATCATTCAAAAAACGCGATATGATTGTAGCTTATGCCGAAAACCCACAATTTGTTGAGTATATCCGTTTTGAATCAACACAAGACAGAACGTCAATTTTTGATAACCTAGCAATTGGTGAAGAGGTAGAAGTATCTTTTAATCTTCGTGGTCGTCCTTGGACTAATAAAGATGGCGTAACAACTTATTTCAATTCATTGGTTGCATGGCGTGTAACAAAATTGGGTAATGCTGCTCCAGCACCATCTTCTCCAGGTTACGCAGATATGCCTGCTCCTGTAGATTTGGCTGGTTCATCAGATGATGATGATCTACCATTCTAATCTGAATAGGATTTTATGCACTATCGCCCTTGCGGTAGCCAATAGATTATTTGAACTGTAAACAATCCGGTTATTTACAATAAAAAAGGCTTCTTCAAGAAGCCTTTTTTATTTCATAGCATCAGCATGGGCGCCTGATTTTTCTTGGCGCTGAAATTGCTTGCTATACGGTGTCGTACATCAAAAAACAATAGATATGAAATTATCCGTATTATTTCTTTGCTTAGCAGCCGTTTCGCTAAGTGCATGCAATCAAACTTCAAAAGAGAGTCCGCATGCTACAGCAGATTCTTCAGTACATGAGACTGCGGCAGTAGATACTGCCCATACATCGCAAAACTCACTGGATTGGGCTGGTACCTATGAAGCTACTATTCCCTGTGCAGATTGTGAAGGTATCAAAACCAATATCACCTTAAAGAATGATAATACCTTTGCCATCGTCAGTGAATATATTAATAAAAATACCAAGGTTGAAGATACTGGCAAAGTCATGTGGCATGACAACGGATCCGTTGTTCATCTCACAGGGAAGGAGACAAATATGAAATTGAAGGTCGGCGAAAATAAGCTGATTGGACTGGATCAGGAAGGCCATGCGATCGATGGTCCCAATGCACATCTCTATGTGTACAATAAGGTCGAAGGAGAGAAACTGTAAAACGAAGCTCCGATAACTGAATTAGCCGCTGACGTATTTACCGTAGGGAACTTTTCGGAGAAGATACGTCAGTAAGGCACTCGCCAACAGGGTGAGAACCGTTGCTGCCGGGATTTTCCACAAAGTGGATAATGGAAGCAAAGGATGAATATAATTCAGCAATAAAATATGGCATAAGTAAATGCCAAAGCTGTGAATGTCAATAAATTCCCAGAAAGCGTTGAGCTGTTCTGGGAGTTTAAGGCCTTGCACGAAGATGAATAAAAAGCCTGCACTCAATGCGATATTTGGCGAAAGATAGTTGTAAAGTGTCGGGTCAAATTCTCCACGAGAAACACTCAAATGCGATGTCCCCGAAGCCGTAATTAAACAACAGATCAGAAAAAACGTAAAACTTGATAATTTGACCATTTGGATTGGATAATTACGTAAATAATGCCCCAAGACAAGGTAACCCGCATACCCCGAGAAAAAGCTCAGGTCAAAATTAGGTAGGTAACTATTGAACCATTTATTCGTAAAAAATAACGCTGCAAACCACAATCCCAAAAAGATCTCAAGCTCCCTTTTACTGCAGTTTCCCACAATTTTGCGTATGAAAGGAACTGCGAGGTAGAGCCCAAGTATCATGTATAGATACCAAAGGTGCGCATTCGTTCCTGATTTTAAGCGAATTAACACGATGTTAATAACTTGTGGAAAACCAATATAGTCAAAATCAATGTACCGAATAAAATAATAGAGAAGATAGACGATCGTCCAAAAAAGAAAGGGCGGGACAATTTTTAACAGACGTTTCCGATAAAACTGTCCCGTACTTTCATCTTTCTGTAGCAGCAGAGCGCCTGAAATAATGACAAACAGGGGTACTGCAAAGCGCGAGAAGCTATTGATCCAATTGGCATAACTCCAGTCGAATGACTCAAATTCATTGCTGTTTAGGTAGCCCGAAGAGGAATGAATCAAGATAACGAGGAATATCGCAACAATACGTAGTACACTGATATAACTGGTTCGCGCCATTTGATTATGCTATTTTTATTGACTTTTACTGTCGTAGGCTTTCAAATACAGCAGCGTTAGGAGTGCGCCAATGCTCGCCATGCCCACGCCAACAAGCGAAGGTGTGTTATAAGCTAAACCCCAGGTTATTGGAATTCCACCTAAAAATGCACCTAAGGTATTGCCCAGGTTAAAGGCAGCCTGGCCACCTGCCGCAGCCAATGTTGCAGCTTCTTTTGAAGCGCGAATTAACATCAGTTGTGTCGGCGAACCAATGGTGAAGGATACCAGTCCAGTAATAAATGCCAAAGGATAAGCAGTCCAGCCCAATGGCGATATAAAGTAAACCATCACAAGGCATAGCGCCATGGCAGAAAAACTAGCGATCGCAGCTTTGGTTGGGGAGATTGTATCGGCCAATTTTCCGCCGATAAGATTCCCGAAAAACATACCAACACCGATCAGGACCATAATCAACGGTACGCGATCAGCAGCGATGCCCGACACATTGGTCACTAAAGGTGCGATGTAACTGATCCATGCAAAAAGTCCACCGGTACCGATGGCGATAATAGCCATTAATAGCCAGGCAATTTTTTTGTTGAAGAAGTTGAGCTGGCTAAAGATGTTATTCCCTTTGGAAGCTTCAATTTTTGGCATCCAAGCATAAATTGCTGCAAAAGTGATTAACCCCAATATACTGATGATACCATACGTCAAACGCCATGAATAATGATGGCCGAGGTAGGTTCCTAGCGGTACTCCAGCCAAATTGGCAATGGTCATTCCTGTAAACATGATAGATATAGCCTGGGCTTCTTTTCCCTTTGGTGCCAACCGAGCAGCAACAACAGATCCAACACCAAAAAATGCACCATGCGGAAACCCCGCCATAAAACGGGAGAGGCTGATCAAAAATTGACCTGGAGCAATACTAAATAGGCCGTTGAAAATAAAGAAGAGCAACATTAAAAAAAGTAATACCTTCTTTGGCGGATATTTTCCCGTAAATAGGACTAATGTTGGGGCACCTACAACAACACCCAGTGCGTATAGTGCAATCAGGTGCGCGGCAGTAGGGATCTCGATATGAAGATCTTTGGCAATATCAGGCAGGATACCCATCATCGTGAATTCGGTCATTCCGATGGCAAGTCCGCCAAATGCCAAAGCGATAATTCCTTTGTTCATTGTATTTTAAGGTTGAGGTTGTACGATAATGGTACGAAGATAATAAATAGATTGTACTAAAAATTATTGATACCTTTTTTGAGGGACACAAGTAACATTTTTAGTCTTTCTTAAGATGATCTGACGTTGATCTAATCTGCTTTCCAGTACCACCGAATCCGCAGCATGATAAACAACTTTAAAGCGGGGGATATACTGGCCGGAAAGATAGCAGCCTGAAATTTTCTGCTTGCCATTCTCTTTAGTATAAATACCATCGACAATGATGGAGTCTCCACGCAAAACATAAATACCCTTTGCATGTTCTGTCCAGGATCCATTTTTGTAACAGCTATCCGGAATTGTTTGTACCTTATTGTTGACGTGCATGGTCGCGTAAACAGAATCACAGGTAAACTTGAAATCGGTCAAGGTATATTGCATCATCTGCTGTTGTCCTGGAATACTGTCTTGGACCCATTCTCCCTGTAAAAAGGGTGCGCCTTCGTTCTGCATATCCGAATTGAATTTGCAGGCAGTAAAAAAGAAAAACATACCTATGGCAAGTGCCAATAGGTATGTTTTTGTTCGTATGTTTTTTATTGAAATAAAAGTCACAGCTTATTTTAAACTTCCAACCATATCTTCTGGTTTTACCCAGGCATCGAAATCTTCAGGAGTCACATAACCTAAGCGTACGGCTTCTTCTTTAAGCGTAGTACCATTTTTATGTGCTGTTTGTGCGATTTCTGCTGATTTGTAGTAACCAATTTTTGTGTTCAGTGCCGTTACTAACATCAATGAGTTGTCTACCAATTCTTTGATGCGTTTGTAGTTCGGTTCAATACCAGCTGCACAGTGCTCTTCAAATGAAACACAAGCATCACCCAATAGGCGAGCAGACTGTAAGAAGTTTGCGGCCATCAATGGTTTGAACACGTTTAGTTCATAGTGACCTTGCGTTCCACCAATTGTAATAGCCACATCATTACCCATCACTTGCGCCGCAACCATTGTCAATGCTTCACATTGCGTTGGATTAACTTTACCTGGCATAATCGATGATCCTGGTTCGTTCTCAGGGATCAAGATTTCACCGATACCTGAACGTGGGCCAGAAGCCAACATACGGATATCATTTGCAATTTTATTTAATGAAACAGCCAATTGCTTCAATGCACCGTGTGTTTCAACGATTGCGTCGTGAGCAGCCAATGCCTCAAATTTATTTTCAGCGGTTACGAAAGGTAGGCCGGTAAATTCAGCGATATATTTAGCAACGACAACGTCATAGCCGTTTGGTGTATTTAATCCTGTACCTACAGCAGTACCACCCAATGCAAGTTCTGACAAATGCGAAAGTGTATTTCTTAAAGCTTTCAGACCATGGTTCAATTGAGCAACATAACCTGAAATCTCTTGACCTAAAGTCAATGGGGTAGCATCCATTAAGTGTGTACGGCCAATTTTAACCACGCTTTTAAACTCCTCAGCTTTTTTCGCCAATGTGTCACGCAATTTTTCTACACCTGGAATGGTAACTTCAGCAACAGCTTTGTAAGCCGCAATATGCATTCCTGTAGGGAAAGTATCGTTAGATGATTGTGATTTGTTTACATCATCATTTGCTTTTAATACAGGTTCACCTTCACCAATTTTATGTCCAGCCAATACTTGTGCACGGTTTGCGACAACCTCGTTCACATTCATATTGGATTGTGTACCCGAGCCCGTTTGCCAAATAACCAATGGAAATTGATCATCCAATTTACCTGCCAAGATCTCATCACATACTGTAGCGATCGCATCACGTTTCTCTACAGGTAATACCCCCAACTCGTGGTTAGCATAAGCAGCTGCTTTTTTCAAATAAGCAAAGCCTGCGACGATTTCGTGTGGCATTGAAGCTGCCGGTCCGATTTTAAAGTTGTTGCGTGAACGCTCTGTTTGTGCACCCCAGTATTTGTCTGCAGGTACTTGAACTTCACCCATTGTGTCTTTTTCAATTCTGAATGACATAGTATGTAAGTATAAGTAAAACGTAAAAATTAAAAGCATATGTGCAAAGCACATTATACATCACTCACAAAGTTACAGGATAATACAGTAAAGAACAAGGATTAAAGCATAAAGACACAATAAGCAGGTTTTAAAAACCAAGACGTTTTGTCAAGGAATCATTCACATGATGGAAAACCTGTTTCGGTTTTAACGTCCGCCAGGGAATTACGTTCAATGTACCACCGAAATTAATGTAATAATCTATATTTTGCTGTTGGAATTCTTCAATAACATGCTCTCGGAAACCAATGCCCGCAATCCATCCGTCCTCGATATCCTGAAACCATTCCTCATAGTAAGAGTCGTCTGAAGCATGAAAATTCAGTACATTCTCTCCAATTAGAATAAAATACTTGATCCCTTGACTGATCAATACATCGATAATCTCTCGCTTGAGCAACATGATGTCATTGTAGATTGCATCATTCCATTCACCAATCAGTTCGATAATACAGTACTGTTTCTCATAGTCTACAAACAGTATTTTCAGATATAAGGTAAGCGAACCGAATTCATCCCATTGTGGGTGCAAAAGAAAATTATAGATCTGTTTGTCAAAATCGAATTCGCTGTAGACTGTACCATAAAATGGGGATTGTTCATCTTCAGCGGCAATGTAATAGTCCCGCCAATTGTAATAAGGTTCGATTTCGTGCATAAAGTGGAATCTTTTTCAATTCAAACTAAGATAAATTTACGCGAATTTGCAAGTTAAATTATAGGGATCATTGTCATCTGTTGAAATTAAATGTTTGGCACTCCTACGAACTGTTTGGTTATGATTTTTGATAAAGACTTTTAATCATGGACAGCTTTGTTTCCTGACCAAAACAATGACGTGAACTTTTTGTTTTTAATGTAAAAATATGGGTTCAAAAACTCGTTTAACCGAATAAACTTGCTATTTTTGATAAAGTAATTAATTGTTGAATAGTTTGTCTCATCTTCGGTAATTCATGAAGATTTCCCATGCAGAAAAGTATTAAACGAAATATTTTTGTAGCCGCTACATATGCTGCAGTATTGCTTCTCGGCTTGCTGTTGGGACAAAATTATGCCGAGGAACAGGGAAGTAACCAGAAAACAACCTTTTCAAGTTTGCGCTCCAATGGCAATTCTGATAAATTACAATATCTCATTCAATTAATTTCCGAGAATTACGTCGACAATGTCAGTATAGACACCGTGCAGGATGAAGCCATCGAGCATGTTGTTTCCCGCCTGGATCCCTTTTCCACCTTTTTGAAACCCAATCAAGTGCTTGCAAAGCAGGAAACTCTTGAGGGAACATTTGATGGTATCGGAGTAGAGTATTTTCGCCTGAAAGATACGCTACTTGTTGTTGGGATGGTTGCAGCAGGTCCCGCTGAAAAAGCAGGTATGCGTATTGGCGACCGCATTTTAAAGATCGGAAATAAGGATCTTGTCGGAAGAAAGGTTGCCGAATCCGAAATTGAAAAACTGATCCGCGGAAAGAAAGGAACAGCTGTATTGATCTCCATTCAACGCAATGGAGAGGTATTGGGCAATCCAATAAAAGTCATTCGTGATCAGGTAAATGTTTCGAGTTTAGATGCATCGTATATGATCGCTCCGAAAACAGCTTATGTGAAAATTCGAAGATTTGGACATAAGACAGCAGATGAATTCAGGCAGTCACTCATTGACTTACGAAAAAGCGGAGCTCAAGATCTTATTTTGGACCTACGTAATAATGGCGGCGGATTTGTACATACGGCAATTGACCTGGCAGGTCAATTTTTCAAAGAAAAGAGACTGTTGATGTATACCGAGGGTGCGAATGAACTGCGCCAGGATTTCTATTCTGAGAAGGCGGGCGATTTTGGTGATGGCCGGGTCATTGTGCTGATCAATGAAAGTACAGCATCAGCGAGCGAAATACTGAGCGGTGCTCTTCAGGATTTGGATCGGGCAACTATTGTCGGCCGCAGATCCTATGGCAAAGGTTTGGTGCAAGAGCAATTTGATTTTTCAGACGGTTCTGCAATCAATCTGACTGTGGCTCGCTACTATACACCGCTTGGAAGATGTATTCAGCGAAAATATGCACGGGCGAATTTTGATGCAGCAAAATACATGACAGGCTTCGATCTATGGACAATGGATACCGAATTCAGCCAAAAAGAAATGTTTACAACCAGCAAAGGAAAGCTTGTCTTCGGTGGTGGCGGTATTCTTCCGGATGTAACCATCCCGATTGACACCAATGAAACCAGTGCCAAGTATCGCGAGATATTTCATTCCAATGCGATCGAAGAGTTTGTTTATGATCGCTTTACGAAACATCTGCCGGCATATTCTATCGAGAATTTTATTAGTGGCTATCACTTGCCAGCAACAGAATTTGATTTATTCATTTCATATCTTAATAGTCAAAAGCGGATCGCGGTCACAGCCAAAGAAGCAAAAAACTTACATGATTTAATTCAATCCGATATCGAGGCCTTGGTAGGTCGATATTATTTTGGTCGTGAAGCGTATTACAAAATCAAAAACCGAAGAGATAAATTTATTGAAATAGGTCTTAAAACGTTGGGCTATCAAATGCCTAAGGTTTAAGTCTAAGATCAGACCATACAGGATAATGATCCGACAATTTCTGTTTGACAATCTGATAGTTCATCACCTGAAATTTCGGACTGGCAAAAATATAATCGATCTGGAATATCGGAAGGAGGGCATGATGGGTTACTCCCCAGCCATTACCTTTCTCCTTAAATGCATTGTACAGCCCGTCTCCAATTAGATTGACCGAGTAGCTCATTGGAGTATCATTGAAATCACCTACGGCAATATAAGGATATTGACATTCATTCATGTGTTTCTTTAACGAATGCGCCTGTTCGCTACGAAGCTCGAAGGCATTCTTAAGTTTGCGGCTCAATTTACGTGTCCTCGAATTATCCGATTCATTATTATTGGACAGATTTTGGATAAATTCCTTGTCTTCATTTTGAAGCGCAAAAGAACGGAGATGTATATTATAGATGCGAATCAGTGTATCCTGTTTTTTGATATCTACATAACTAATCCGGTTGATTCCGTAATCGTTGTCTCTGATGGTACCTGAATCATAGATTGGGAAGCGGGACAGGACAGCCATTCCATAAGCCTCGTAATCGTTTTTAGAGCTAGGTTCAAAGAAAAAATAATCATAGCCCAGTTTATCCTTGAATTCTTCGGAGAACACATGTTTTCCTTTGATCTTGCTAATATATTCCTGAAAGCAGATCACATCGGGAGATATGCTGTCAATAATTCGGACAACGTCGGCTTTAAAGTTTTTTTTCTCATCGTTTACTTTTTTGAACAAATGAGCATTGAAGGTCATGATGCGCAGGGTACGTGTCTCGGAGGATACAGGGGCATTCTCTTTGCGAATGTTCCAATGTTTAGTTAAAAAAGGCCATCCAATGAGGATTGTTACGAGTGAATAAAGTGCAATTTTTCGTTTGCGGAGTAGCCAGTAAAAGATAAATCCAATATTGATAAGGAGAATTGGAAGGTAGCCCAGGCCCATAAATGCAATGGGCCAAAAAGATTTAGGATTAATGAAGGTCGCCGAATAGCTCATAAGTAATGCAACGATCGCAAGCATATTTGCCAGGAACATTGTTTTACTTATAAAGCCCAGTTTTCTTCTTAAAAATGTCCTTTTATCCATCAACCTTGTCACCACTATTGCTTGCCCTAAAGAGCGTTTCTTTTTCATGGTTCGTTAGACTGTCGTAGCCAGAAACAGAAATTTTATCTAAGATAGCATCGATTTCGTCCTGATTGGGTAAGTCATAACGATGTTTCCGATTTGTCGGAATATTGTTACCTACAACGACTTTCATTTTTGCAGGCTTCTGTTGTTTTTTCTGAAAAATCGTAGACCAGTCCATTCCCGATTTTAGCGCATAAGTGAATCCCATTCCAAAAAGTATAACTGCAAAATACGAAATGGCAGCAGGTCGATTGGTCATCGTAAGGGTAAGGAATTCCAATCCAAAATAAATAATAGCCACTAATTTTAGCTTAACAGTACCAATAAGGAGAAAGCGTAATTCGTACTTGGGAACCAAAGTCACAATCGCGGCTAATACCGCTGCCAGGGGAAGAGAACCTCCCATAAGCTGTAAGTTACTTGGCATGGGAATAAGTGACCCAAAGCCCATATAGAGCACGCTGCCGAGCAGCCATGAGGCGATATAGACAAATAGAAATTGCCGTTTGTTTAAGAAGGTAAAGAAGATCTGACCGACCCAATAGAGCCAGAGACTATCAAAAAGTATGGTCCAGAGCTTGACGTAAACGAAATTCGATGTAACCAATGACCAGGGTTGTGCAATAAAGCTTGAGAAATTACTCGGTAAACTTAATAGACGCACCGTAGGCTCCAAAAAGCTTTGTGGTACAATTTTTAATTCGAAGAGCAGGTCTAAAAAATAAATGAGGACAAATAAACAGACCTGAATACTGATCACCAAAGGTACGGGCGATCCAGTTTTATAGGTTTGTCTCCAAAAATCTTTTAAACCGATGTTATTCATTGCGCACGATATTAATAAATTCCTTTTCTAATCTTCCACAGTTTAAGCAGTAGATAGCCAAATAGTGCACCACCGACATGAGCCAGGTGAGCCACAGAATCCCCTGGTCTAGACAAACTCATATAAATTTCGATGAGGATGAATCCACCGATCATATACTTTGCTTTGACTGGTACAGGAATAAACAAAAATTGAAGCGGTATGTTTGGAAAAAGGTAGGCAAATGCTAATAGAACACCATAAATGGCTCCTGAGGCCCCCAACATCGGAATGAGGTAGGTTAGTGCTTCATTATTTCCGGTATTGGCCATGGCAATAAGTTCGTTTCCGCTTATGCCGTGAAGTGGAGCGAAAGAACCTGTCGCATTATAGAGTTGTATACCATTTACAGCTGTATAAAGAAACCAGGCACCGATTCCCGAAACCAGGTAGAAATTTAAAAAACGTTTTGAACCAAGGACCTGCTCAATCATAGGACCGAACATGACCAGGGAAAACATATTGAAGAAGATATGGCTAATATTGTTCTTGTCGTGCATAAACATATGCGTGATCACCTGCCAAATTTTAAAATAAGGGGAGTCCGGATAATAGACCGCAAGATAATCATATGCTACAGGTACAAGTTGTGATCCAATATAAAATATGATATTGATGATCAATAAATTCTTGATAACAGGTGTCAGTTGTGGAAACATATATTTTATCTTCTAATTTTTGCCAAATTTTTCCGCTAATTCTTGCAATGTAAATGTTACAATCACAGGGTTGCCATAGATGGAGATATTGGGTGAGTGACAGGCAAATAGTCTGTCCACAAGCTCTGCCATTGCTGTATTGTCCAACGCGGTACCAGGTTTAATGGCCGCATTACGGGCAAGGCTTTTTGCAAGATTTTCGCGCTTAGCGAGCTTATACTCAGATTGATTGTTTTTGTAATCCTCCAATATTTTCTCAATCATCTTTATTTCGTCGAACCCTGTCCCTAAGTCTGCAGGAATTCCGTCAATAATATAGGAATTTTTTCCAAATTCACGAATTTGAAAGCCTAAGCCATTGATGTCTTCCAGGAGATCTTTCATTAATTCATTATCTGCAGCATTTAGGTCCAAAGTCTGTGGAAACAAACTTTGCTGACTCAGCCCTTTATGTTGGTCCAGTTGCGCAAGAAATTGCTCAAAGAGAATACGTTCATGTGCAGCCTGTTGATCAATTAGAATAAATCCAGAGTGAATCTGAGAGACAATATATTTATTATGGAGCTGAAAAAAGAGCTTTGAGGATGACTTATCCTCCACCTGAATGACCTGTGAGCTATCCGTATGCAATTCCGGCTCCGCATGCAATGGCAGCTGAACAGATTCCTCCTCTTCGACGATTTGGTACAGGGAATCCCAATTGCTAGGTATGCCACCTGTTTTCTTGTTAAGTCCTTCAGCGTAGCTTTCTGAACGGGTGTAGCTCGAATTGGATTTCGATTTGTCTGTATCAAATGGATTGAAGTCTGGATTAAAAGTTACCGTTGGAACGATAATTTCATCCAATGCCTTTTTTGTAATAAGATTGGTGAAGCTTGTTTCCTGTTCAAAATCCAAAGATGGCATGATATTGTACCGTCCCAACGATCTTTTTACGGCTGAACGGATAATGGCGTAAATAGCCTTATCGTCTTCATACTTAATTTCGGTCTTGGTAGGGTGTACGTTGATATCGATGCGTGCAGGATCTATGTCGATAAATAATACATAGAAAGGGAATGTTTCGGCCTGTAAAATATCTTCATAAGCATTCATGACTGCATGGTGCAGGTATGGATCACGTACAAAGCGTTTGTTGACAAAGAAAAACTGTTCACCACGTGTTTTTTTTGCAAATTCAGGTTTCCCAACAAAACCTTCTACCTTGATGATGGACGTATCTTCTTCCACCGGGACAAGTCGCTGATTGTAATTGTTGCCAAAAATATGGACAATACGTTGTTTCAGCGTCTCAGCCGGCAAATGGTAGATCTCATTTCCGTCGCTATGTAGGGTTAGGAAAATCTGTGGATTTGATAAGGCAATACGTTGAAATTCATCAATAATATGACGCATTTCTACCGAGTTGCTCTTTAGGAAGTTCCTTCGCGCAGGAATATTGTAAAAAAGATTTTTAACTAAAATATTTGTTCCGGCAGCAACAGCTTCCGGGTATTGGTTGACAACTTTTGATCCCTCTATCTCAACAACTGTACCCAGTTCATCTTCAATGCGGCGTGTTTTGAGCTCTACCTGTGCAATCGCAGCAATGGATGCCATTGCTTCACCACGGAAACCCATCGTACGGATAGCGAATAAGTCTTCAGCCTTACGAATTTTCGATGTTGCGTGACGTTCAAAACAAAGACGAGCATCAGTTACGCTCATGCCACAGCCATTGTCAATGACCTGGATCAATGACTTGCCTGCATCTTTAACAATAAGTTTTATTTTGTCAGCTCCAGCATCAATAGCATTCTCAATCAATTCTTTAATGGCAGACGCTGGTCGCTGCACCACTTCTCCCGCCGCAATCTGATTAGCAACATTATCTGGAAGTAATTGAATAATATCCGACATATAATACAAAGTTAAGAAATATCCATATTTACAGCGTATAAACACTGATGAAAATCAACTGGACATTCCGTATGTTCTTTAAAAGCAAAAACCTTTAATGTGTTCATTTATACAAATGAAAATGGATGGCATTGATAAATAGTTGTGTCCTATTCCTCGGCCGTCAACGTCAGTGTGCGATATCTATTGCCCCTGTAAGACAAAGCCCAAGGAGTTGGAAAACATTCCTGCGCAATAACCGAGCCATCCCGGGCAAACAGCAGCCGTGAAACATAATACTTCGCGGCTGCCGTTTCAAAGGCATTACATTTCCAATTTTAAGAAACGTGCTGTTTCGCTTTTATTATTTTTAATTAAGTTTTCAGGTGTTCCTTCAAATAGAACCTGCCCGCCGTCTTTGCCACCTTCGGGACCGATATCAATGACCCAATCGGCCGATTTAACGACATCAAGGTTATGCTCAATAATCAAAATGGTATTCCCGCGCTCGACCAGACGATTGATAACGCCCATAAGGACATTGACATCTTCAAAGTGAAGACCTGTTGTCGGTTCATCAAGGATATAGAATGTATTTCCAGTGTCTTTTTTAGAAAGTTCAGTAGCCAATTTTACCCGTTGTGCCTCACCTCCCGATAAGGTTGTGGAGGACTGTCCTAAGGTGATATAACCCAAACCTACATCCTGCAGTGTTTTGATCTTTCGGTAAATACTCGGTACATTTTCGAAGAAATCCACAGCATCGTTGATGCTCATATCAAGTACATCGGAAATGGATTTTCCTTTGTAGCGTACCTCTAAAGTTTCTCGGTTGTAGCGTTTTCCGTGACATGTTTCACAAGGAACCTGTACATCGGGAAGGAAATTCATTTCGATGACTTTCAGCCCGGCTCCCTGACAGGTTTCACAACGACCACCTTTGACGTTAAAGGAAAATCTTCCTGGTTTATAGCCTCTGATCTTAGCTTCTGGAAGTTGAACAAACAAGGTTCTGATATCCGAAAATACACCGGTATAGGTCGAAGGGTTGGACCGTGGTGTACGGCCGATAGGACTTTGGTCGATCTCGATGACTTTGTCAATATGTTCTAACCCTTCAATTTTTTTGAAAGGAAGTGGAATTGCTTTGGCTCTGAAAAAATGTTTATTCAAAATCGGGTATAAAGTACCTGTGATTAGGCTTGATTTACCCGAACCTGAAACACCCGATACAACAATGAGTTTTCCTAATGGAAAAGAGACAGACAGATTTTTTAAGTTATGTCCGGTTGCTCCATGTAATGACAATGTTTTTCCATTGCCCTCACGGCGTTTCTCGGGAATCTTAACCTCTTTTGTCCCGTTGAGGTAAGCTGCTGTTAAAGAGTTCGATTTTAGGATTTCTGTTGGTGTACCTTCGGCAACCACAGTCCCACCATGAACGCCTGCAGCAGGTCCCATGTCGATAACATGGTCGGCATGTAGGATCATGTCTTTGTCATGTTCCACAACAAGGACCGAATTGCCAATATCGCGTAGGTTTTTAAGCGCATTGATCAAACGTTCGTTATCCCGCTGATGGAGCCCAATACTCGGTTCATCCAGAATATAAAGTACATTCACCAGTTGGGAACCAATCTGTGTGGCCAAACGGATCCGCTGTGCTTCACCACCCGAAAGTGTTTTAGCTGTACGGTCCAAGGTCAAGTAATTTAGGCCGACATCCAGCAGGAAGCCTAAACGTGCGCGGATTTCCTTTAAAATCTCTGTTGCAATAATGAGCTGGCGTTCATCAAGTTTGCTTTCTACCTGATCAAACCATTCTTTGATGGATGTAATGTCCATCGTTGAGAGCTCATGGATGTTTTTATCCGCAATTTTAAAATGTAAAGATTCTTTTTTCAGACGCGCTCCCGCACAGGTTGGACAGGTCACTTTCGTTCTGAAGTCATCTAAAGAAGGTGCCTCATCCGATGATTTTCCCGAAAACTCTTCCAGCATCTTAAAGATTCCTTCAAATTCAACACGATATTCACGTGTGCCATAACTTCCATAAGATACGGTGACAACGATAGGCTCTTCCTTATTGCCAAATAAAAGCTGGTCAATCTGTTCTTCAGTTAGTTTTTCAAGCGGTGTTGTAATGGTAAAATCTAATTTTTTTGCGACAGCTTTCAATACTTCCGAAGTCCAATTTTCCCGGGTAGGTCCCAAAGGGGCCAAACCACCTTTTTGAATACTTAGTTTTTTATCCGGGATAACGGCATTCTTATCAATTTCAAAAATATAGCCCAAACCATCACATGTCGGACACGCACCGTATGGGGAATTGAATGAGAAGGTATTTGGCTGTGGCTCATCATAAGAGATCCCCGATTCGGCATCCATGAGATAACGGCTATAGAATTGCTCCTGATTATCTTTCGTGGAGACCTTGATGATACCTTTCGCTGTTTTCATCGCCTGCATCACGGAAGTTTGTAAGCGCTTTTTATCTTCACGCTCTACTTTCAGACGATCTACGACGATTTCAATATCGTGTATTTTGTAGCGGTCAACCTGCATTTTTGGAACAAGGTCCAATATTTCTCCATCCACACGTACTTTCACATAGCCTTGCTTACGGATTTGTTCAAACAACTCACGGTAGTGGCCTTTACGCCCCTTAACCACTGGTGCCAGGATGTTCAGTGCCTGTCCTTCAAACTCAGTCAAAATCCGTTCGATAACCTGATCGTCCGACATACGCTCCATTTTCTTCCCAGTCACATAGGAGAAAGCTTCTCCTGCTCGGGCAAATAGTAGACGCATAAAGTCATACACCTCAGTAATGGTCCCAACAGTGGACCTCGGGTTTTTGCTGGTGGTTTTCTGTTCAATGGAGATCACTGGACTTAAGCCCGATATCTTGTCCACATCCGGACGTTCCATGCCTCCCAAAAACTGACGGCTGTAGGCACTGAATGTCTCCATATACCGACGTTGTCCTTCGGCATAAATGGTGTCAAAAGCCAAGGAAGACTTTCCGCTGCCACTTAAACCTGTGATAACAACCAATTCATTTCTCGGAAAAGAAACATCTATATTTTTTAGATTATGCGCACGCGCTCCAAATACCTGAACTTCACTTTGTTCGCCCAAATCTGGGCTTCTTTTTACTGCCATGAAAACTCCTTAAGGTCCCGTGTGAGGGATTAAATGCAAAACATGCAAAATTACAGATTTTAAAGGAATTATGCGAGCATTTCTGACTTTTGGAACAAAATGTGATATACAAGTGATTTAAAAAAATAATGTACCTTGCACAGTAAATCTAAATTTATGCGAAAATACGACGTCAGCAAACAAGAGAAACAATCGATCGACGATATTGTCCAATTTTGGAAGAAAGAGAACTTATTAGATGAGCAAAAAGCGAACGAGCTGATGGATAGTTTAGACGTGAAAAGTTTTGATTGGGGACAACTGGCTAGATATGCCTTTTGGATTGCCTTGGCATCTCTGGTCTTCGCTGTCTTTTCGTTGTTTACAGATGCATCATTCTTGGCCTTTGTGGATACACTCTACGAAGCACCTAATATCCTATTTTGCTTCTTTTTCGCTGCCGTGGCTGTATTATTCTATACGCTGGGTTTTCGGTATAAGAAACGCTATCCTTATAAAAATCTATCTACGGAAACCATGATGCTGATTGGAGTTTTCGGAACTGCGGCCTGTATCGGGTTTATGGGTAAAGTATTGGATAAAGATACGATGCACTATTCCCTGTTATTTTTACTCTCCGTGGCGATTTATGGCTTTCTTGCCGTCAAGCTCGAGAGTAAGCTGATTTGGACGTTTATGCTTTTGGCCTTGGGCGTATGGTTTGCGACCGAGACCGCCTACCATAGCAATTGGGGATTTAAGTTTTGGGGGATGAACTATCCGCTGCGTTTTACCATTTTTGGGGCACTGATAACCGCGTTGGCTGTTTGGGTTCAACCCAGGTTTGAAAGGCTACAAATCTTTCAGCCCATCAGTTATATTGTGGGATTGATCTATCTGATGGTATCCTTGTGGACCCTTTCTATTTTTGGAAATTATGCTGATTTCTATGAATGGACGACTGTACGTCAATACCATATGTTCTACTGGGGTATTTTATCCACTGCCGTGTCGGTATTCCTGGTTGTCTACGGCTTAAAAGCGAAAGATAACGTCAGCAGAGAAGTAGGCTTTGTATTTTTAGTGCTCAATATCTATACCCGCTATGTCGAGTATCTCTGGGATAATATCAATAGAGCAGTGTTCTTTTTAATTTTGGCCGTGTCCTTTTGGTTTGTCGGCCGTTGGGCAGAGAAATTATGGAACAAACGGAAGGAAGAGATTGCTGGATAACTCTTAAAATTGAATCGTAAATCCGACACCTCTATTCGAACTGATGCTCAGATTAGGATCCAGGCTTAAATATTTGCGGATCCGGGTAATAAAGACATCCATGCTCCTTCCTGTGAAGAAATCTGCATTTCCCCATACTTTTTCAAGGATTTCTTCACGCGTGACAAGCTGATCATTGTGTTGCCATAGAAAGAGGAGAAGTTGGGCTTCACGTTCAGTGAGCTTATATTGTTTCGAAGCATGGCTTAATAATAATTGTTCAGGATGGAATAGATAGCTCCCGATGGCGATCGATTTTGGAGTACTATTTTTCTGATTCCGCTTTAATATATTTTGTATGCGAAGCAATAGTTCCTCGGGATCACAAGGTTTAGTGACATAATCATCGGCACCGATTTTTAGTCCCGTGAGCTTATCTATTTTTTGCTCTTTGGCTGTTAAAAAGATAAAGGGTAAAGTAGGGTATAGTGCATTGATTTCTTTGGCGAGGCTAAAACCACTGATTTGAGGAAGCATAACATCCAGTATAACCAGATCGTAATCGGCTAGCTGCTGGAAATTTTCCGTAAGATCATTGGGCTGTGCTATCCAGTCTATGGCAAATGTGGATAGCTCAAGGTATTGCTTAAGCATAAAACCAAAATCGGGATCGTCTTCAACGAGTAATATTTTATTCATTTTTGTTTTCAGTAGTTGAGTTAATATAAATACTTTAGTCTATGGCCGTCTATTGTCTTTTCACAGCTTATCCTTGTTTTTGGTCATATTTCCGATGATGGGACAAGCGCATGCGGCAGCTGGATTTTAAACGTAGTCCCGACATTGGGTTCGCTGGTTACAGTAAGTTGTCCGTGATAACGATCGACGATTTTTTTTACAAGGAAAAGACCTATTCCCAGGCCTTTGGTGTCGTGAATATTGTCTTTTTGGATGCGGTAAAACTTGTCGAAAATATAGGGTAGCTCGGACTCCTCCATGCCGTAACCGTTATCCTGTATATAAACCGAGAGTTTGCCTTTCTGATCCTCAAAAGAGATATTAATCCAAGTTGCACCATATTTTACGGCATTGTTCATCAGGTTCTGAAATAGTGTTGTCGCATCATTTGGGCTCAGGCATAGTTTGCCGTCAGGCAAGAGACTTAATTGGAATGCAATAGCGGAGTTGGTCAGTTGAAAATCGTCGAAAATAGCTTGTAGTTCTGTGCTTTTAACAGGAGGCTGATCAATAGTTTGAAGATTTTCGTTAAGTGGATCAAGGGTTTGTTCCAAGCGATTTACTTGTCGTTCAATGACGGTTATAATGCTTTCGTCTGTTGATTTCCGAAGTGTTTTAGCAGCAATTTTCAGGGTTGCAATAGGTGTTTTGAGTTCATGTGAAATATTGTCGACGACATCGTGCAGTACAGTGATCTGTTTCTGCTGTTTTCGGAGATTCTGAATGGTTCTATAAAAAAGCCAAAGAAAAGCGGCCAGAATAAATAGGGTGCTCAGTAGAAGCGAAGTGAGTTCCCTGAACAATATCCAGTTGAGATTTGTCACCTCAAAGGAAGTCTTCCGGTGAACAAAAAAGGTGTACAAGATCTCCCTGCTTTGGATACTGTCTTTGACTTTCTGTGTTTCCGTTTTTTCTGTTATCCACTCGCTTGAAGAGAGTTCTACAGGCTGACGAAATGTCCCATTCGTTATGTAAACCGTGATTGGACCAGCCGCAATCTGTTTTTCTAGGTTCTTAAAGTAGATACCCAAAATTTCCTTTTTCAGGATAACATCCATTCCCAAGGGTTTAAATAAGCTGTCGACGTATCGTGTAAGCTTTTGGGATGTTTTATGGGCGTTTGTGCGGTATAACTCCTTTAATTTTTCGGCCGTTATCTCATGTTTAACCAATTTGATGTAGTAATCTCTTGCAATGTCTTTGCTCATTAAATCATCATCAAAAAGCCTATCATTTTCATGGAGCTTGCTCAGCTTATTTTTCACCGTGGTAAAAATATCGCGTTGTTTGAGCTGATAGGTGTTGTGTAATTGATAGCTCTGTATGCCGATAAGAACGGCAAAAAATAATGTAAAGAGAACGATATAACTTTTGGGCTTCAATTCCATATACAAATATAACTGCTGAGGGCTAAGATAATATACCTTAACCCAGTATTAACCCTTTATTAACCATTATTTGCCGTCACTATAGACACTTTTGAAGCATAGCATATCAGTATGAAATGGCCGCGATTGTCAAATAGAATAATGCGGATAAGCTATACTAGAATTAAAAGACTAATTATTTGTACATGAAATTGATCCTATTTTTTCTGGCTTTCCCCCTGTTGCTTTCGGCACAGATTAAACAAATCGGGGGACAAGTACAGGATGCAAACAAAATTGTGCTGGCGGGAGCGACCGTTATGCTATTGGATAGCAACTATCAAGAGATCCGTGAAGTAAAGACTGACCATTTTGGAAAGTTTATACTTACGCTGGATCATCCTAGTGGATACTATCTACGGACAACCTATCTGAACTTCAAGTCTCAGGAACTTTTTTTTCGCAGCGATACCATTTCTTGCCCTTTGTTACTTGAACTTCTTCCTGAAGCAAAGGTACTCGAAGAAGCGCAGGTCGTGGGTCGAGCTCCCCGATTGATCCGTAAGTTGGACCGCTTGGAATTTAACGTTCAAAATTCCAATCTTTCAGCACTGAATAGCTGGGATATTTTGAAGCGTACACCCTTAGTGATGGTGAATGGTGCGGATTTAATGGTCCGTGGAAACAAAAATATTGTTGTCCTCATTAATGACCGCAAAGTGATGCTCACGGGGGACGAACTGAAAACCTATCTGGAGAATACAGCAGGTAGCGACGTGCAATCGATAGAGGTTATTACCAATCCACCTGCAAAATATGAAGCTGAGGGAAGCACGATTATCAATATTAAACTTTCCAAATCCAACCTATATGGCTTTAGAGGCACGGTGGTTGCATTGGCCGAAAAAAGCAGTACCTGGAAGCAACTGTTTGGACTGACCCAGTATTATAAAGATGAAAAATTCAATCTTCGTGGTACTTATAATTTCGGACGAGGGACCTACGCACGCTATGAAACGAATTATGTATATTATCCGAATGAGCAAACCTCATGGGAAGGTGTCATGGATCGATTTGATACCAATAACAGTCAGAACAGCTATGTATTTTCGATAGACTATACACCCGATACAACCTGGACGGTTAATGCTGGGCTAAATGGTTATTACGGACCGAAAACCTATGGTATTTATGAAGTGCCCACCATTATATACGATAAAAATCATGTACAGGAGTCTAGTTATTTTACCACCAATGATCATCAACGGTCGACAAAAACGAATAACCTCTACCTTCAGGTAACAAAGAAGCTTAATTCCAGGTGGAGCATAAATTGGTCATCCTACTTCACTGACAATCATTCGACAAATGATCAGGATGTACTGACAGCGCTGCGATTTAAGGGGGAGGAACCGACAGATACCCGATTTATTAGTAATAATGGAAATAAAAATCGGCTTTTTTCTTCCCAGATAGATTTCACCGGAAAAATAAGGAAGCTGGGGATGGAGTTTGGTGGAAAATTTAGCGATGTGAAAACGACGAGTACCCTTGCTTTCTTTGATGATGAATCAGGAGAGCTCGAGCAAAGGCCTGATAAGAGTAGTGTGTTTGATTACAAAGAACGTAATGTGGCTTTGTATGGCTCATTGGACTATGCCTGGAAAAAATGGAGCTGGAAAGCAGGTTTAAGGGGAGAATATACCGATTTGGAAGGTATTGTATCCGAACCAACTGATATCAATAAGCGTGATTATTTTGTGCTCTTTCCGACATTTTACATGCAATATGCCTTGACTGACGATCAGCAGTTTGGTTTTTCCTATGGGAAGCGTATCAGCCGACCTTCTTACTCTTGGCTTAATCCCGCAAAATCCTATTACAATCGTTTTTCTTATTTTCAGGGAGACCCACGTTTAAGGGCGACGATCGTTCATAACCTGAATCTGACCTGGACAAAAAACAACTGGAATATCGATCTCTTCTACCGATTTGAAAAGTGGCCCAATATGGAAATTTCCCGCCAAGATAACAACAATCACCAACTTATTTTCCAATATACCAATATCAAGAAAGGACAAGGGGCAGGGATAGACTTAGGAAAGAGTTTTCAGCTGACCGGCCGCTGGGGATTGAATCTGCAGCTAGAGGGGATGTATAACCAGAATTACTTTATGGGTACTGATGACATATTGCACAAGAATGATGTGTATATCGGCAACGGAAACGTAAGCACCAACTATGTGCTGAATAAGGATGCCGGTTGGAACCTTGAACTGGGTAATACATTTACATCGCCCACGATACAGGGGCCATTTCATATTACAGGGTATTCAAGTACCTATGTGATGACAAATCGAAAATTCTTTAAAAAGAAATTTGAAGTAAATCTATCATTTATAGATATTTTCAAAACAGAGAAAATGACGATATCATCCAAGTACGGCGATCAAAATAATTTTTATAGGGACTATCGGGATACCAGAAAAGTAAATCTGACGCTGCGGTATCATTTTGGAAATCAGAAAGTCAAAAGCAGTAATCAACCCACTAGAACAGAAGAGCAGAATCGTTTGTAAATCAGTTAACCCTAGTAAAGTTAAATCCTTCCGATTCCCTGTATCTATTTTATTCATAATACATTGGTAAAGGAAATGGATGTCGCATTCATTAAAAACAATAATCCTCCACATCGCATGTGGAGGATTATCAGATGCTAAGAAAGTATTTTCTTAGTTTATTTTCAAAGAATACGTGATATTAATACCACCAGCGGCAAGCATATCGTGTACTGAGCAATATTTTTTAACGGCTAATTCAGCCGCTTTGGCTGCTTTTACCTCATCAATTTCACCTTTTAGGAAAAAATTAATGTGAATATCTGTAAATACTTGTGGAATTTCTTCCCGGCGTTTACCTTCTACTTCGACCTGGATATCGTCAATTTGTTGGCGTTGTTTTACCAATATGCTATGGAGGTCAAAGACGCTGCAAGAACCCAGTGCCATTAAAACCAATTCCATTGGACGCACACCTTTTCCTTCACCGCCGATAGCTTCCGAGCCATCAATGTTGACTTTGACAGGGGATAATTCACTGCTGGCTTCGAAATGCACAGCTTGGTTGACACGGTTTAATTTGATTTTCATCTTATTTTATTCTTTTTTTGCTCGTTTAGGCTGTGGAACGTGAAACGAGTTTTTTTCTGTTCAATCTATACTAAACAAACTTAGATAAATTACCTTTTATATACAATATAATTGCGTAGTATATAAAAGTAATTTATCGATCTCTCCTCTGCCTATTGAGGAACTTATTTATAGAGGAAATATACAAAAAAGGCAGACGATTATTCGTCTGCCTTTTGTCAGTATGTTGATCACTGTTTATTTTGTGAAGGTATCGGGCAGTTTGACACCGCGATATTTCGCTACATCAACTTGTGGAATCTTTGAGCCATATTTAGAATTGATGGCACTGATAAAGATGTTCGCCATTAGGGCGTTTCCAATTGGTGTTAAGTGAATACCATCTAAAGAGAATGAATTTCCGGTAATGTATTTTGCGCTCACCGCTAGTCCGTTGATACGAACACCTCCTTTTACATTATTCAAGAATTCATGCACATCAGCTAAAGCTAGACCTTTTGAATTTGCAGCAGCTTTGATAGCCGCATTATACTCGTTGATACGTTGTACGACCGTTGCTGTTTCGCTTACATCAAGTACGTATTTGTCTTCGACGGGGTTCAGTGGGTGTAAGCCGTACGGAATTTGTGCAGCATTTGGTTTTCCTAATAATCCTGTTGAGGAGAAAGGAAGAACAAAATAATCTTGATCGGTAGCTGCACGGGGACCTGACTTGGTTGCTATGTAGATATTTGTTACCGGTGTCGGCGGATTTGTTGCATTGACAGCAGCCAATAAAGCAGCACGGGTTACCGTTGTAAAATAGGGTGTTGCTGTTACATCTGGAATTGTTGCTAGTACTCCTTTTCTATTCCCCTCAGTCAGTGCCTGTACATAGCCATTGAGAATCGCAGTAAACTGAGCCGTTTCTGTCAACACAGTTGTCGGATCCGGTTGTTTTGTTGTTGGGTTAATGTTCACTACACCACCATTTGTTGCCCAGCCGAGCGCGTCGTTATTTCCAAGCGCAAAACTAAAGAAGGTATGGTTTTGCGTGGTGGAATAGGTGAAATATGTTTTCATCGCATCTGCATCAGGTAGTAATCGCTCGAAATACATGTTTCCAGCGGGAGACCCCATACCTGCTACCATAGAAAGATCCATACGCATACCTGGTACACCAAGGTTGTTAATCGGGTCGGTATATTTTGTCAATAATTTTGGTGAAGCTGAGCGATAGGCCAATTTATCCGTTACTTGGGCAGTAACAGGCTGTCCATTGACAAGTGCTGTAAGCGTAATATAGCCAGAACCATTGGCTTGATCTTCACTGAAAAATGGCGATTTGAACTCACCACCACCCACTTGTTTTAATTGCTCTGCAATTAAATTGGGGTAAGCCACCTTTTGGCCCTCCAAGTAGAGTCCGCCATCGGCATAACCTGCTGTCAATGAATTTCCGATGGCAACATATTTTGAAAAATTAAGCGATCCAGCCGAAGGCGTATATTCGTCCAAGGTAGGTTTACATGAGGCGATCGCTAAAAGTGCTAACGCCGCAGCTATATAAAGTTTGTTTTTTTTCATCTTAGTCAAATTTGGCTGTTAATTACCATTTATAGCTTACACCAATACCAGGAGCAAAAATATTTGTCGCATAAGTCCCGGAAAGATGACTCTCCACATTGGTTGATTGGCGAGCCACGATGCGTTGGTATGCAAAGGAACCTGTGACGTCAAATTTTGGTGATGGTTTTATTGTAAAACCTCCTGATATCAAATACCTGGTGTTATCTGGTGTCTCCGGATAAACATAAGCACTCTGCTGTACTGGAGTTGCGATCACACCGCCACCTATACGTAATTGCAAGCGGTCGGAAGCAATATATTCCAATCCTGCTTTGACGGATCCTGCTTTATCGTATTTTTTTGGAGAATGCGTATCTTGCAATACCGGCGTATTTTCTTTGTAATCGAAATCTAGCGCCTTATAGATGTCATAATTGATGATTGTTGCATCAAGAGCCATCTTCAATTTCTCCGAAATAGGGAAGGCAACGCCCGCGGCAAATGTGGATGGTAGCGGTAATTCAGCACTGAATTTGTTGCCCGCAGGGAAGTTGCTTGCTACCGATTCAGGCACGTCAAAATTTGCATCTCCATTTTTAAGTTTGGTGACGACTTTAGAGCGGTAACTTACCGATATAGCGAAGTCGTCTTCTAAGTTATAATGAATACCCACGTTATACCCCGTTCCAGTTCCAGTTCCTTTTAGGGTTGCCAGTCCGGCGTGACCGTCTGGATAGAATACCGGAACAGAATTCTCGAGGTCTACGGTACCAATGTTGTATACAAAACCACCCCCAACACTAAAATTTTCAGTCAGTTTGAAACTCAATGTGGGCTGAATATAGATTGCACGTAGCGAAAGGCTGACCAAACTGAATTTACCTACCCAATCTTTCCCCCAATCGACGGCTCCACCGTAAGGTGTGTATACTCCAATACCGGCTTTCCACCAGGAGTTTTTAGGGCCGAATGCAGCAAATAATGAAAAAGGAGTTGAAATCTGATTTCTAGTATGATAAACAACTGTACTGCCGACCTCTTGAAAGCCAGATTTGTACATCACGGCATTACCGGCAACTGAAATAGCGTTATGGTCCATTTTTGCTAAAGCACCCGGACTATAAAAAATGGAAGACTCATCTAAAAAGTAAGCAGAACCTGCTCCCCCCATTCCCACAGCTTTGGGACTTTGTAGATTCACTTGAGATCCTTGTGCAAACAGGAGTGACGGACTTGCACAAAGTATTGAGAATAGTAGTTTCTTCATACTAGTGTTTATTTTTGGTTAACATTCCACTTTCAAATACAATGCTAACATAATAAATGTTTGACTAAAATTAATAAATGTTGTGTAATATTTTTTTTGCTCGTACCTTTAAGTGCAAGGATACTAAAAATTAAACGATCATATTATATGGCTACAATCACTTTTAAAGGCAATCCAGTAAACACAAAAGGCAGTTTACCACAAGTTGGCGAGCAAGCTCCTGATTTTAAATTAACTGCAGGCGATCTTTCCGATAAGTCTCTTGCAGACTTTAAAGGAAAAAAAATTGTATTAAATATTTTTCCTAGTGTAGATACCGGAACTTGTGCCGCTTCCGTACGTGCATTTAATAAAGAAGCATCGCAGTTGGATAATACTGTCGTGTTATGTATATCGAAAGATCTACCTTTTGCACAAGGTCGCTTTTGTGCGGCAGAAGGTCTAAATAATGTAGTGACGTTATCAGAGTATAAAGATTCAAACTTTTCAGATGCTTATCAACTGGCTATTGCGGACGGACCGTTGGCAGGTTTGTTGAGCCGTGTTGTCATTACATTGGATGAAACTGGAAAAGTACTGTATGAAGAGCAAGTTGCAGAAATAGCTGACGAGCCAAACTATGCGGCAGCGATCGCATCTTTGAATTAAGAGTAACTTTGGAATAATCTAAAAAGCCTTTGCTTATGTTATGCAAAGGCTTTTTTAGTTAATGTATATTCGTTAACTATGACAAAGCGAACGTTTATTTCGTTTTCTCTAAAGCCTGCAAGATATCGTTGATGATATCTTGTTGATCTTCCAGACCCACAGACAGGCGAATGCTACCCGGTTTGATGCCTAAGTTCAAGCGTTCATCTTCCGACAATTTTGAGTGTGTAGTGGAAGCTGGATGCGTTGCGATTGATCTTGAATCTCCTAGATTAGAGGTGTATAAAATCATTTCCAAATGATCCACAAAGGCTTTTGCTCGCTCAAAACCACCTTTGACAACAAAGGTTACAATACCGCCACCAGCTTTCATTTGTTTCTTGGCCAGCTCATATTGTGGATGGCTTGGTAAAAATGGATATTTTACATCCTCAATTTCCGCATGATTTTCCAATGCCTCGGCCAAAGCCAATGCGTTGGAACAATGGCGGTCCATACGAATGCCCAGCGTGTCTAAACTTTTTGATATGATCCATGCATTGAATGGGGAGAGTGCTGGGCCTGTATGACGGATAAAGAACATCAATTTGTCGATTAGCTCTTGTTTTCCGACCACAATTCCACCTAATACACGACCTTGCCCATCCATATATTTGGTGGCCGAATGGATAACTAGGTCAAATCCATATTGAATCGGTTTCTGAAGATAAGGCGTAGCAAAGCAGTTGTCGATCGACAGAATGATATGGGGATATTTCTCCTTGAATTTACCCAACCATTCCAAATCAACCAGTTCCAAACCAGGATTGGATGGCGATTCCAAAAAGATGATTTTCGTATTGGGTTGAATCGCTTTTTCCCATTCTTCAGGATTAGCAGCGTCTACGTAAGTTGTGGTAACACCCCAACGTGGGAAGAGTTCCGTAAATAACTGATGCGTGGAACCGAATATCGCGCGTGAAGAAACGATATGGTCTCCACTTTCGATAATGCCCGCAAAGGAGGCAAATACTGCTGCCATACCTGATGCAAAAGACAACCCTGCCTCTGCGCCTTCAAGAATACAAACTTTGTTGATGAATTCTGAAGTATTTGGATTGGCATAGCGGGAATAAATCATTGCATCCTCTTCGCCAGCAAAGACCGCCCGACCTTGTTCAGCGCTGTCGAAGATAAAACTTGATGTAAGGTATAAAGGAGTCGAATGTTCGCGAAGTGCTGAACGATCGACCTGTTCACGTATGATTTTAGATTGATCTTGTTTCATGATGGGTAAAGTTACGAGATGAAATTTTTATATTCGTATAATTAGCAATGAAATAACCCATCTTATGAAAAAAATATGGCTTTTGCCTTGTACTATATTCCTAGTGCTTTGCTTTTCCTGTTCAAAGGAAGGAGAAATGGACTTAAGGAACAAACCGAAAAAAATTGCCAATCTCGAGTATAGCCTAAGCGAGCATCTAGTAGAACGCTGTTAACTATTTTATCCCCTAATTAAAGGATCGATGATTTTTGAACCACGAGGGAAAGAATCTGATTTTTCAGGAAAGTAGAATAAAAAAAGGATATTTTAGGTGCGATATAGCTGATCAATTGACTGAATGATTGCTTTTTCTTTAGCATTAGAAAATAAATAGGAGCTGAAAAACGGTTATAGCTTTACAGGATAAGCTAAATTCTTGCTAGAAAATAGCAGCATGGATAAATTGGAATACTTATTTTAATCAATCGATTGATTTGAACAAAGAATACGATTTGACCCAGGGGTAAATCCTATTGGAGCTGAGCATCGGTCGGTTTTGTACGCAAATGTTACATACAGCATTTTGCAAAACTTCTTATCTTAGGGCTTTACAACCTAATTTTCTAGAACATAAATATAGACTATGTTGACAATCTTGTTATCCTCCATTTTACTTTCCAGCGGGCCTGTAGCCAAATCAGATACTTTAAAAGCTTACGGGGCTCTGCCAACCGAGCGTCAATTAAAGTGGCAAGAGATGGAAACGTATTGTTTGATTCATTATACGCCGACAACTTTCCAAAATAAGGAGTGGGGTTATGGTGATGCACAGCCCTCGTTGTTTAATCCTTCGGCTTTTGATGCAAATCAAATTGCTAAGGCAGCGGCAGCAGGTGGTTTCAGGGGCTTAATTAGTGTGGCAAAACACCATGATGGATTCTGTTTGTGGCCAACCAAGACAACATCCTATAGTATCGCTTCTTCACCATGGGAAAATGGAAAAGGTGATATGGTCAAAGAATTTATGCAAGCGACCCATCGAAATGGGATGAAATTTGGTGTATATCTTTCTGCTTGGGATCGTCACGATGAACGTTACGGTACGCCGGCCTATGCTGAAGCCTACAGACAGCAGCTGACTGAATTGATGAGCAATTATGGCCCTTTGTTTACATCCTGGCATGATGGAGCAAATGGTGGTGATGGCTTTTATGGTGGCCATGAAGGAAAGCGTATCATCGACCGAACAACTTACTATGAGTGGCATGAAAAAACCTGGCCAATTGTACGAAAATTACAACCTGAAGCGGTTATTTTCTCAGATATCGGTCCGGATATGCGCTGGGTGGGTAATGAAAAAGGATTTGCTGCTGAAACATCATGGGCAACATTTACGCCGATTGGCTTAAACGGAAAAGTCGCTGTACCCGGAGCGACAGAATCACATAATGCCGAAACAGGTGACCGTAATGGTAAATATTGGATACCTGCTGAATGTGACGTGCCACAACGTCCGGGATGGTTTTATCATGAAGAACAAGATAGCCGTGTAAAAACACCAAATCAACTTTTTGAGATCTATTTAAAATCAGTTGGAAGAGGAGCATGCATGAATCTTGGTTTAGCACCGATGCCTTCTGGTACATTACATGAGAATGATGTGAAGTCGCTGCAGGCTTTTGGGAAAAAAGTGAGGGAAACTTTCCGTACAAATCTGGCTAAGGGAGCAACCATCACGGCATCTAATGTCCGTAATGGTGATTCAAAATCCTATGGTACTTCCTTTATTACAGATAACGACCGCTATAGCTATTGGGCAACAGACGATTCCAAAACATCGGCAACATTGGAAATAAAATTAAAATCCCCTGCGAAATTTGATCTTATTCAGTTGAGAGAGAACATTAAGTTGGGACAACGTATCGACAGTGTCTCCATTGAACGTTGGGAAAATAACAGCTGGAAACCTTTGGCCAAAGCAACAAGTATCGGCGCAAACCGCCTCATCAAACTCGAGCAACCTCAAACTGCAAGTAAACTACGTCTTCATGTTTATGCTCCGGTAGCAATCACGCTCAGTGATTTTGGACTGTTCAAGGAGTACAACGAACCCTTTGCATTTAATACCAAAGAGGTGAAAAAGCTGACAGGGTTTAAGATTTCGACAGGTAGATCCAATAATAATGCTTATTTATCTGACGGAAAACCAAGTACTTTTGCGACTGTTGCCGATCAAGGTGTAATCGTTGTCGCTACAGACAAACCTGTTTCTGGTATCGGCTTCCTTCCTCGTCAGGATGGAAAGAACGTAGGGACACCAACACATTACAAAATATCAACTAGTACTGACGGGAAAACATGGATCCTTGTTAAAGAGGGTGAGTTTTCCAATATTAAGGCGAATCCGATTTTGCAACAGGTGTTTTTCGATACGAACAGCGCAACCAAGTTTATCAAATTTGAACCAAAACAATTTATTGATGGCAATGAATTGGCCATAGCGGAATTTGAATTGTATGGTAAATAGATTTTTAATGCTTATCGTGGTATGTATATGTCATACCACGATGCTTTTTGCTCAACAAAATCCACTCGTACTTTGGTATAATAAGCCCGCGAAGGTTTGGGAAGAGACCTTGCCATTAGGAAACGGACTCATCGGCATGATGCCAGATGGAAATCCTAGTCATGAAAAGATCGTACTCAACGAGATTAGTATGTGGTCGGGCAGTCCAGAGGATCCCAATAATTATGAAGCCTATAAAAATGTTGAAGCTATTCAGGCGTTGCTTAAGGCCGGTAAAAATGATGAAGCCGAAAAATTGGTCAATGAAACTTTTGTGACCAAAGGCAAGGGGTCTAGTTTTGGTAATGGGGCAACGGTTCCCTACGGCTGTTATCAGCTATTCGGCGACCTTATACTCGATTATAAATTGCCCGCGGGAAGGATCAAAGATTACAAGCGTTCCTTGGACTTAGCGACAGCCTCGGCACAAACTTCATTCAAGATCAACGGACAACAGTTCCAACGTCGTTATTATACTTCTTTTGACAATAATGTAGGTGTTATCCAATTGAGTCAACATAACGATGAGGTACAGCAGTTAGGCATATCATTCCAGCGCCAGGAAAATATTGACCGTTATACCTTGTTGGACGATGGGATTCTGGTTGAGGGATCTTTGCCTGATGGAAAGGGAGGTAAAAATCTGAAATTCGTTGGATTTATTCAGGTTAAAGGTAAAAATCTGCAGATCAACAAAAAGGATAAAACCTTAGAGGTGTCGGCAAATGGTGGTCTTACTATCTATTTCTCAGCAAGTACTTCCTATTATGGAAAGGACCCCTTACCTGTTGTCAAAGCAGCGGTTACAGCAGCAAAAACTGCTGAAGAACAAAAGGTATATCGGGATCATCTCGCTGCGTATCAAAAGGTCTTCGATCGGGTAAGTCTCAATCTGTATGGAAATACAGTGAATAACGCTATTCCGACCAATGAACGCATTGCTAATTTTTATAAAAATCCGGTTCAGGATCCCGATTTGGCAACGATTTATTATCAATACGGAAGGTATTTGAATATTTCAAGTGCTGCCCCGAAAAATACAAAAGCACTCCCGCCAAACCTTCAGGGACTATGGGCTAATCAGATCAATACGCCTTGGAATGGTGATTATCATCTCAACATCAATGCACAAATGAATCATTGGGGCGTGGAGGTTAATAATCTGAGCGAGTATCATAAGCCTTTTATCGAAATGATAAAACGGATTGCAAAGACAGGTGAGCAGACTGCAAAGGCATACTATAATGCACCGGGTTGGGTGGTCTATATGATGACGAATATCTGGGGCTATTCCGCTCCGGGTGAGCAGGCTTCCTGGGGAGCCAGTACGGCATCGGGCTGGCTATGTAATCATCTCTGGGAACATTATCTGTTTACCGGCGATAAAAATTACCTCAAAGAGATTTATCCGATATTAAAAGGAGCAGCCGTATTTTATGATCACACACTTGTTCAGGATCCTAAAACCGGATGGTGGGTCACTTCACCATCGGTGTCGCCGGAAAATGCTTTCCGAATGGCCAATGGAAAAGTTGCTGCGGTTGTGATGGGGCCTACCATTGACAATCAGATCGTACGGGAGTTGTATCAGGCAGTAATTCAAGCAGATTCTATCCTGGCGATGAACGATAGTTTTGCCGGTACCTTGAAAACAAAGCTGAAGGATATCCCTCCGCCTGTAGTCGTTAGCCCATCCGGGCGTGTCATGGAATGGCTCGAAGATTATCAGGAAGTTGAACCTAAACACCGACATGTATCGCATTTATATGGTTTGTATCCTGCGGCATTTATCTCGCCACAGACGACACCTGAATGGGCTGAAGCAGCACGTAAGACTTTAGCTGTGCGCGGCGATGAAGGAACGGGCTGGTCGAGAGCCTGGAAAATATTGTTTTGGGCGAGATTACAGGACGGTGATCATGCACTCGAAATTCTAAGGCAGTTGCTTAAACCTGCTTTTACCAATGAAACAACCTATCAGGGAATCGGGGCAGGTACCTACCCTAATTTATTCTGTGCGCATCCGCCTTTTCAGATCGATGGAAACTTTGGCGGTGCAGCCGGGATTGCCGAGATGTTGATACAGAGCCACAATGGTTATATCCATCTATTACCTGCTCTACCCAAAGCTTGGTCAAAGGGTGAAGTTAAGGGACTTAAAACCCGTGGAAACTATACCGTAGACATCAAATGGGAAAATGGAAAGGTTTCCGCCTTGCAGATTAAAGGTAAAAAAGGAAAGCTTCGTCTATTTGAAAACGGAAACTATAAAGATTATGAAGTTCGTTAACTATTTTTGTTTGGTGTCTGTGCTGGCCTTGGGGACGACAGCCTGTACCCAAAAGTCCGAATCGGCGAAGACAGCCGCCTTGTTGAATAGCTTTAGCTATAAGATAACTGGAAAAACCACTGCCGCGGACGGGACTCAGGTGAGCCTCGTCGATCACGATAATAAACTGCAGCAATTTGTAAAAACGCCGGTTGCCAATGGGCAATTTGTTTTGGAAGGCGAACTAGCCATGGCCGGATTTTATGATATTCAGATAAAGGGTATGGAGGCCTATACATTATTTGTCGAAGGCGGGAGTGACTATGATCTGAGTGAAAATCAGGGTAAGTTTACCTTGACAACCTCTTCGCAGAATGCCAAGGATTTCATACAGTTCAATGCGAACTATAAACAGCGTGAAGAGGAGGAAAAAAATAAAACAGCAAATAAAAGCCAACGGGTAAGGCAGCTGGAGAGTCAGTTGCCTTCGATGGCTGCAAGAAATGATGGTTCCTATGAGAAAACAGTGGATGAAATACAGCGCTTAAGCGGTAATGCCGCATTTAATCCACGCACACTATACGCCGATTTTATTCTCGATAGTACCCACCGTTCATCCTTAGTATTGCCTTATTTTTTTAAATACATCTCCTTGGATCAGACGAATTATAAAAAATTCGATGCCGCATTGCTGAGTTTTAATACGGATTTGCAGAAGCATCCTTATTTTAAATTTGCCCGCGAAAAGGTCGATAGGGTGAAAGACTTCTATGAAAATATGCCTGTATTTCCTGCTATTAGCCCGATGAATGTAGAACGGGATAGTTTGAATTTAAAGAATATTTCAAAGGCTAAAATGCTGATTGCCGCGTTTTGGAGAACTTCCAATACAAATAGCAAGGCAGATATAGTGATGTTACGGAAAAAAGAATCTCAGTTGAACGCTATGGGGGTAAGGGTTATCTATTTTTCGCTGGATAAGGATCTGGATAAATGGATCAAATCAAGTAAGGAGCTGGCGCTAGGGAAGCAGAGCTATTTTTTGAATTATAATGACCAGGCAACGATGGAAAATGATTTTGGTATAGATCGTACGCCAAGTTATCTATGGATAAATCCGCAGACCTTCCAAATTTTATCCTTGAGTGGTGAGGATCCAGCAATGCCACAGTTTTTAGGAAAGGTAAAGGAATTTCTTGCTAAAAATTAACGATTATTGTCTTAAAAAATCTTACATTTGAATTAACTGTTTAATATTTGTTATTTCAATACATAATGAAAGTCGTTCAATTTACAGTTCCGGTTGTTTACCAAGGATCTATTTGTGTGCAGGAAGACATTCTGCCTTCATTCTATAGCAACTATCACCGACACAAGGAAATCCAACTGACCTACATCCTGAAAGGGCGGGGAACCTTTATGATTGGCAACTTTACACATAGTTTTGAAGAGGACGAGATCTATATCGTTGATGCGGATGAACCGCATATGTTCAAAACGGGGGAAGATATAAGGGATGGCATTCATGCCATCCATATTTTTTTCGACTACGAACATTTTAAACCCTTTCTGGATTTCCCTGAATTCGATGATGTTAAGTATTTCCTGGAACACATCAACGTCAGTAAAAAATTGGATGCGGAGCATTCCGTCGCGTTGAAAGAAAAATTTGTACAGATTAACGTGAGTGCGGGCATAGATCGTCTCCTCTCGTTTGTGAAGCTGATTAATTTTTTAAGTAAAAAAGTAGATCAATGGACTTCGCTGTATACAGGTATTCCACAAAAGAAGTTCTCAGATGCCGAAGGATTGCGAATCAATGAAATATTCCAATATACTTTCCAGCATTTTGGAGACAAGATTTCCTTGGAAGATATAGCAGCGGTAGCACACATGACACCACACGCATTTTGCAAGTATTTTAAGAAACATACCCGGAAAACCTATGTTACCTTCCTCAATGAAATCCGGATTGAACGCGCCTGTAAAATGTTGATTGACGAATCTTCGGAAAGTGTTTCTAATATCGCTTTTAAAACAGGGTTTAACAATGTTGTCAATTTCAATCGGGTGTTCAAGAAAATAACCAAACTGTCGCCGAGTGAATATGTACAGGAACATCGTATGCGCGATTAAGCTGTTTGACGCATGTTACGATGCGGGAACCTTATCCCATTGATTTTTGGTAGGCGCCCTGCGGAGATCTGAAGAAGGGTTTTATTGACAATATCGGAGAAAGACTCGTCACTGTTAATTTTAAGAGCAATGACATCGCGATGCGCGAAATTGGACATTCCTTTGCCCAGCTTTCCGATGAGTATTGGACTGGTAATCCATATGCTATTGAGTCTGTAAACCGCTCGCAATCGGCAGATGCAAAGCAGGTCCACTGGAAATGCTGGCTTGGAAAAGACGGAGTTGGTATTTGGACAAAATTGATAAGCCAAAGAATATTCAGGTTAAAATAGACAAGAAGAAAAACACAGTACAGTTGACGGTAAAAGATAAAGTCGATGCGCATTATAACTATATCTGGTTGAATGAAGATGGTAATCCGATTAGGAATGGGACGAATTTAATGGCGAGTATGTACGTCTAAGAGGGCTGAATAATGTGCTCAAAATGAAATTAACAATCTCTTCTGGAAAGATATACGTTCAAAAAATAGATAAAGAGACCACTTGTAAAAGCGAGAAAACGATTGTAATTTTTTAGTTACGCTATTGGAGTGAAATGATTTATAAGTTAATTTTAATCTGCCGGTTAATTAACTTATAAATCATTTATATTTATGAAAAGAAAATCCAAGTCAACTTGGGGAATTCTTTCATGTGTATTCATCCTGGTTTTAGCCGCAATGCCTTCGTGCAAAAAGCATGCAAAACTTCCCGATGAAAACGATGAAACAATTCATGCGGTAAAATTCAAAGTCAAGGATTTTGAAGCGATTGTTACTCCCCTAAAAAAACAATCAATCAAAGCAAAACGGGCTGCGCTAAGCGGAGCTGCTTCCGAAAACGAATTGCTGTACCACTGGACGTTTGATAGTAGCAACACTGTTCCTGAAGTCGCACTCGATGCCGCCGTTTCGATCGATTACAACAATGAAAAGACAGACTATGATTTCTTGGCTGGTTGGCCTGCAACGGGAAAAGCCGTTAGTTTTAAAGGGAGTAAAGAGATACTAGTCAAGATTCCTACTACAAGTATTCACTCGCTGGGTACTTGGACCTTTGATTGCAATAGTTCGAGTACAGGACCAAGGGCGCTGCTTTTGAGTTATTCGCTTGATAAGGGGAATAGTTTTTCCGCACTTTCAGACACAGTCAAGTATCCTTCTAATCTGTCTCTTTCATCTAAAGTTTCTGTAAGTGCTTCTTTGGCTGACATATCGCTTGGCAACAGTAAAGAGCTTTGGTTGAAAATCTCATTATTTGCGGGTAGCAGGGATGGAGGAGCGGGTTACAGTCCAACGACAGGTACCTTTAAGATGGACAACTTGATGATTTACGGACAAGTCAACCCGGCCGTTTTACCAAGCAAGTTTTACTATCATGTGTTCGATGCAAAATCGAAGGCCATGATCAAATCGGGCGTGCTTACTTCGCAGGAAACATTCGCTGTTGAATTGCCGATTGGAACTTATTACCTCAGTCTAATAGCTAAAAATTCAACATTACCGCTGATTATGGCAGAGGCTGTGGATTTTGAACATTTTTATGCTACGAATGCTTTTTCTGAACAATCTGCGGAGTTGTTTGCCGCTCGGGATACCTTTGAGGTTAAGGGGGCGTTAGAGCGGGTACTGAAGTTAAACCGGATCTACAGTGAGGTCAAGTTGACCTTTACAGACAGCGAAGATCTGAGCGCAATTGATAGTATTCAGGTAGAGCAACTTCATCCTGTATTTCATTATTATCCTTTTATGACGCGAAGTAGCGATCAGTTCGATAAAAGTGTGTTGACGGTTGTCCCACATTTTACGGTAGCTGATCAAAGTTTTTCGTTCAACCAATTTATGGGCTATTATCTCGATAACAAGGCTATTCGGTATCAGTTTCGAGTTTTCAAAGACGGCCAATTACTGCGTACATTTGAACTCGGGAGTGAAATCCGAAACAATGTTCAAATACAGTTTAAGGGCAAATTGCTGGAATCTGCCAACGGAAATCTGGGTTTTCAGGTCGTGAAGAACGAGCACTGGGACGACAATATTGTGATAGAATACTAGTCAAAGCTTTTAATACAGCATCTAGCCTCCCTACATCTATCAACACAAAAAAGGTGTCCAGCAGTGGACACCTTTTCTGTTATAGTGATTTGATTATATTAATTTTTTAAGCAGGGTGTTCCAACCAGCCAAGTCATTCAATATTTTTTCAAGATCGGCAATGGCAACACGCTCCTGTGCCATCGTATCACGGTGCCGGATGGTTACGGTGTTGTCTTCCAATGAATCGTAATCGACTGTGATACAGATTGGTGTTCCGATTGCGTCTTGACGACGGTAACGTTTTCCAATGGCATCTTTTTCGTCATATTGAACGTTGTAATCCAATTTTAACGTATTTAGGATCTCACGTGCTTTTTCTGGTAAACCATCTTTTTTGGTCAATGGTAAAATTGCAGCTTTTACCGGTGCCAATGCTGGTGGAAATTTCAATACAACACGAGAATCTTGTTTTTCTGCTGTAGAAAGATCTTCTGTTACCAAAGAGTTACATAATACAGTTAAGAAAAGGCGATCCAATCCAATTGAAGTTTCAATTACATATGGAATGTAGTTTTGATTGATTTCAGGATCAAAATATTGCATTTTCTTTTTAGAAAATTCCTGATGTTGTTTCAAGTCAAAATCTGTACGCGAGTGGATACCTTCAACTTCTTTGAATCCGAATGGGAAGTTGAATTCAATATCAACTGCAGCATTTGCGTAATGCGCTAATTTATCGTGGTCGTGGTAACGGTAGTTTGATGGATCGAAGCCCAATGCCAAGTGCCATTTCAAGCGTGTCTCTTTCCATTTGTTATACCATTCCAATTCAGTACCCGGGCGGCAGAAAAATTGCATTTCCATTTGCTCGAATTCACGCATACGCATGATAAACTGACGTGCAATTACTTCGTTACGGAAAGCTTTACCAATTTGTGCAATACCAAACGGAATTTTCATACGTCCTGTCTTTTGAACGTTCAGGAAGTTGACGAAAATACCTTGTGCAGTTTCAGGACGAAGGTAAACCTGATCAGCTCCATCTGCCATAGCACCCATTTGGGTTGCAAACATCAAATTAAATTGACGTACTTCAGTCCAGTTTTTGGTGCCTGAAACCGGACATACGATATTATGTTCTTCAATGATGGTTTTCAGTCCAGCTAAATCGTCTGCATTCAATGCGGTATTCAAAGCGTCTAATAGGGCAGCAGCTTCAGCTGTCTTACCATCTGCTTCATAACGTGCAATCTTATCTTCGATCAATTGATCGGCACGGTAACGTTTTTTTGAATCCTTATTGTCGATCATTGGGTCGTTAAAACCATCAACGTGACCAGATGCTTTCCATGTTGTTGGGTGCATGAAAATTGCGGCATCAATACCAACAATGTTTTCGTGCAATTGCACCATGGATTTCCACCAATAAGTCTTTAGGTTGTTTTTTAATTCCGAACCCAATTGACCATAATCGTAGACGGCACTTAATCCGTCATATATTTCGCTCGATTGAAATACAAAACCGTATTCCTTCGCGTGTGATACTACACTTTTGAAAAAGTCGTCTGTCTGTTTGCTCATAAGTGGCAAATATAGATATTAGTTTTAGATTTTAGATATAAGATTCTTGATAAGAGGTATTCTTTAAATGCCTAAATCACGGATCTGCTGGGACGCATTTTTGTTATCTACTTTTTTGATGATATGCTGGATAATGCCATCTGCATCAATCACAAAGGTTGTGCGTGCTGTACCCATATATTTTTTACCATACATGTTTTTCTCTACCCATACCCCATAAGCCTCCACGAGACTTTTGTCTTCATCGACAAGGAGCTGGAAAGGTAATTCGTGTTTAGTGATAAATTTTTTATGTGATGCTTCGTCATCCACACTTACGCCGATGATTTCATAACCGTCCTTTTTCAGGGACTGATAATTGTCTCTGAAATTGCAGGCCTCCGTGGTGCAGCCTGGTGTATTGTCTTTTGGATAAAAATATAAAATAACTTTTTTCCCTTTGAAATCCGAAAGATGTACCGTTTCACCATTTTGATTTTTTGCACTAAAATCCGGTGCTTGTTGTCCTATTTCTAGTGTTGCCATATGTATTTCGATTTAGTCGATTAAGATACGAAATTATAACAATAAATCTATCCGATGGTATGCTTAAGCATTTTGGTTAACGTGCCTGCTGCTACTCGTGAAGTCGACAACTTGGTTCTCGCCAAGTAATTTGATAAAAGATCTGTCGGCTGGTACAGTGAGGATAATTTTTAGAAAATCAATTGTTCTATCGACACATAAATTACTATTTTTAAAAAAACATGGAAATGGAACTATCATCTTTTGAAAAACAGATCAATAGTACGATTTTACAGCGAGGTAAAGTCTACTACCAAAAAGGACAGGTTGAATCTCTTGAAGAAACAGAAGATGGTGTCTGGAGTGCTGCGGTAACCGGCTCGGACGATTATTTTGTAGAGATTGGAATAAGCAAAAAGGGATTTGTAAATAATTATGAATGTGACTGTCCTTTCGATAGCGATTTGTGCAAACATGTGGTTGCTGTCTTGTATGCTATACGGGATGAAAAAGCGATTGCTCCTGAGGATGTACCTAAAACTACCAAGAAAAAAACAAAACTATCCTTTCAAAAACTACTGGACAATATCAGTAGCGACGAGCTGAAAGCATTTATTGTCCAGTACAGCAAAAAGAACAAGAGCTTTAAATCTGATTTTGAACTATTCTTTGCAGAAAAAGATGAAAACTTTGACATAGAAAAACAAATAAAGGATCAGATTAGAAAAGCGATCAAGACCTACAGCAAACACGAATTTATCGATTATGGTTCAAGCGGTAAGCTGGCTCGGGAATTAGAAAAAATTCTGATGCAAGGCCAATATTATCTGTCCCAAAAAAACTTCCTATACGGCAGTCTGTTATGCATGATATATATACAGGAAGTTATGCCCGTGATTACTTACGCTGACGATAGCAATGGATATTTAGGAGATGCTATCGATAGTGGTATATCCTTATTGACAGATATTGCGGTCCAGTCCCCAGTCGATTTGAAACAAAAGATTGCCACGTATTTAAATAAAGTGCTGCAACAGGATCTGTACTTTGACTACGGCAACTTCGGATATGACATGACGGATCTTTATGCGCAGCTATGTCTGGATTTAAGTAAAATCGACGATTTTATGAACTTTGCCGATGCGGCTATTTATAAGGCTCGTTTAGACCATTATGATTACCGAAGTAGCTTCTTTATACAAATTAAAGCCTCCATCCTTCAAAATGGAAACAGGATCGAAGAGGCACAGCAACTGATGGAACAACAAATCCATTTGCCAAAAGTGAGGAAGATTCAGGTCGAAAAAGCCATTGAAAATGGACGCTT
This sequence comes from Sphingobacterium sp. G1-14, assembly GCF_002196555.1. Classification (NCBI taxonomy): domain Bacteria; kingdom Pseudomonadati; phylum Bacteroidota; class Sphingobacteriia; order Sphingobacteriales; family Sphingobacteriaceae; genus Sphingobacterium; species Sphingobacterium sp. G1-14. The sequence goes on along the minus strand of NZ_CP021381.1, from coordinate 5,814,810 downwards.
CGAAGAGGCCAAGGAATTGCTGGCAGAAGGCATACGACTAGCGGAAGAAGCCCAGCATCCCGGTATAATAAGGGACTGGGAAGAAATCCTATTGCATATTGCCGTATTGGAAAATGACATTCAAATGGTGCGCTTTTTTACAGAAAAATTCGCTATTGGGTACTCTTTTAACAGCCATTACTACAACCAGTGGAAAAACACATATACTCCAAAAGAATGGAAAAGCATCATTAATAACAAAATCAACTCGATTCGTGCAAAAGCAACTGGAGAAAAAAGTTCCTATTGGAAAAATCAGGACTACTGGCTTTTAAACGAAATAGGTCCTATCTATATTGAAGAGAATATGTTCGACAAATTACTCGCAATTGTGCAACGACAGACCGATTTGGAAACCATACTAAACTATCATGATCATTTATATAAATTGTATCCTTCGCAGCTCATGAATTTGTATTCCCCGCTACTGGATCAACAAGCCGAGTCTGCAAATAAACGTAGCGCTTACCAAAGATTTATGGACATCGTATTCGCTATATTTAAAGATATACCTTCTGGCAGGGAAACACTTTTGGCCCAAATGCTTCACTGGAAAATGATCTACAGGCACCGTCCTGCGATGATGGAAGAATTAACGAACATAATGGACAAAATCAACGTTCAAGGCCGGTAGATGAATACATTGTCATCTAGGCCCCGATATCTGCATTTTGGTTAACTTGTTTGATTAAGCTCATGAGTTTGACAACATTGTTTTCGTCAAATAATCCGATAACCCCGCTGTCATCTAGCTCCGTAAAAGGAGGTTCCATGAGATCGGTGGTTTCTAGATAACCGTTGGTTACGAAATAACGTATTACAGTGTCCATAAACTTGATCTGCTTGGCCGAAAGGTTAGCTTCGCCAATAAAATTTGTGAAATGAGCCTGTATAGCCTCTTGATCCAAGCCGATGATGGACCGAATAAAAGTCCCTAGCGGCTGATCGCCAAATTCTTTTATAAACTCCTCTTTGGACCCTAGTGCCTCCGCGACGAGGTATTGTTCTAACTGCTGTAATTCGAAAGCATTGATCGGTTGATTTTTATACAACTTGTCGATCACAAGATGATGCTTATTCCTCTTGATAAAGGCGGTTACCCGATCCTTATAACTTTGTAGATTTTTAAAATTTGAGATAATATCATACCCGATAATTTCTTCCTTTAAAAGATTATCATCAAGCTTTGTATAAATAGGTTTAATATTATTTTCCTCTTTGAGCAAGTGTATAAGATCTCGAATTTCCTTTCGTAGATTTTCAACTTTTGATAATGATATTTCTTGCCAAAAATCTATGGAGGCCATCTCTCTTATGAAGACTTCTTTAGCCGCCACAGCAGGTACATTTCGCTTTTTTAACAGTCTCTTTCCTATATCCATAAAGTTCTGGATCAGGGCTGTCTGCCGCGGAGATTTATTGATCATTGCTGCTTGCAGTTTGTAGCTATTTAGATCGAAACGTTTAGCCATTTCATCTCTGTCTTCTGTGTAAGGGATGAGATGAGATAGCTCGGTTTCAATAGCAATGATGTCAGATTTATTGAGGTTTTCCCACTTGCTTCGATCCGCAAATTGATGCACTACAGCGAGATGCTTTCTGACCTCATAGCGAGCTGTATCCAACTGGGCTACTTTGGCATGTAATCCATCGATGTATTCCTTTGCTAAAGCTAAATCAAGGCTATTAGCTTCGGCATTCTCCTGAATAAGGTTAGCAACATGTAATTGTTCCAGAAACAACAGTTGACTTAAAGGTCTTTGGGTATTCGTTTGATAACCGTCTGGATTCTCCTGAAAGAACTCAAGGTTTCGGCAGTAGTCAAATAGTAGGAAGAATTTTTTATCCTCATGGGGTCCAAATAAATCACGACGTAAACGAGTACCCCTTCCTACCATTTGCCAAAACTTAGCGTATGATTTTATCGGTTTAAAAAATATGAGATTCAGTACGCTAGGTGCATCGACTCCTGTATCCATCATATCGACCGAAATAGCAATCTGAGGTTCTAGTTCTTCTTTGTCATAACAGAACTTTTCAAGTAAATCTTGCGCTTTGTCATTGTAATTGTCAATGACCCGGCAAAAGTTGCCTCCATATTCGGGATAGTTTTTGTTAAATCGATCTTCGATAAAAACAGCATGGCGATGGTTTCTGGCAAAAATTATCGTTTTGCCGACCTTATCGCCAGAAGCTACTTTTAACCCATTATTCATTAGGTGATCCAAAACAAGATCTACTGTAGGTTCATTAAATAAGAAAGAATTAATCTGAGACGCTCCAACTTCAAATTCCTGAAGGGCTTCATCAGATACCTCTGTCAATCCCAGCTTTTCCTCTAATTCGGCCTTATCCTCATCGCTTAAATCTTTGTACTTCACGCCATCCCGTACCATCTGTACGGGGACAGCATACGAGCGTGGCGGTACTAAAAAGCCGTCGTTTACTGCAGTATCTAATTCGTAGGCAAAAGTTGGTATATCATCCTCTAATTGAAAAAATGAATACGTATTTTTATCAAGATCTTTTTTGGGTGTAGCCGTTAACCCAATCAATAAACCATCAAAGTAATCGAAGATAGATTGGTACTTTTGATAAATGGAGCGGTGTGCTTCATCGATGAAAATAGCATCAAAGTGACCTACACCATAATCGCGACTTTCGCCTTCCATTTGGTTATTGATAAGGTTCATCATGGTTGGATAGGTCGAAAAGACAAGCCGCGTGTGACCTGTTTCTTTTTCCTTCGTCAGATCCACTGCCGACAAGTGAGGTAAATGCTCCTTAAAGGCATTTTTAGCCTGTGTGACCAACGCATTTCTATCTGCCAGGAAAAGTATACGTTTGGCCCAATTGGATTTAGTAAGCATATCCACAATGGCCGCAGCAGTACGTGTTTTACCTGAGCCCGTTGCCATCACCAATAAAGCGCGACGATTTTTTCCTCTCAGTTTATCATTCTTCACCGTTACAAAATGCTCCGAAAGTCGCTGTATGGCCTCTAACTGGTAATATCTCCCCGCGATGGCAGCATTTACTTCAAATTTCCGGATGTCCTTTCGCGATTCCCTTCTTTTGATCAATGTTTGTAACTCTGATTTGCTGTAGAAACCATAAATCTGTCGGGGCGGATAAAACTGATCATCCCATATATACGTTTCATACCCATTGGAGTAAAAAATAATAGGGCGCTGGCCGGTGCTTTTTTCCAAACAATCCGCATAAAGTGTGGCCTGATGTTGGCCCTTATGCACATCATGCAATGTGCTTTTAGCTTCAACAATCGCTAGTGGTTTGGCATCATCGTTCCAAAGGACATAGTCGATGTATCCTTTGCCCGAAGGATTCGTTGATAAAGGCATTCCACTTACTTCAAACTCCAGATCGCGGGGTTTTTTTAGGTTGTCCCATCCAGCTTCTCTCAGATAAAGATCGATGAGCAAGCGACGTGTCTCCAGCTCAGTTATGAGCATAGGCGGCGCTGGTAAAGCGGCGATAACTTGTTCTCGTTCTTCCTTTCTGTTGGCGAGTAGCGATTGTACTTCTTCCAACTGTTTGCGTAACACTTCATTCTGCAGTAAAGCCTTTTGTTTTTCTTTGTAGGCTTCATCTGCAAGCTTTTGTGCCTCTTGATAAGATTGATTTAGTTCTTTAACTTTCTTGGCGTTGATATCATCGACCAGACCACGAGGGATTAGATTCTCATCGAATTGTGCTTCTCCCGGAAATCTTTTGGCGTATAATTTTGCTATCCAATGTAAAAAGTTGTACATGCATTTGAGTGCATGTAAGGCCTCTGTATCTTTAATTGTTTTTACGGTATTCCCTTTTCCTGCGTGCGAAGCGATATTGCCTAATAAACGAACAGTATTCAATTCTTCACGCACAGAGGACCTTATGTTTTCACGGAATGAGTCCGTATGCAGCAGACTATTGATCGATTTGTCAAATGGCATTTCAAAATCCGGGTCATTTTCGTAAAGCCAAAAAAGCGACCTTTCTAAGGTAGAGCGGCATAACATTGCCGCAAAACGCGGTGCTGTAAAAGTATGCTGTTCAGCCTGTGTGATTTCTTGGTAAATAAGAGGAAACTCTTCTGCTAAAAAGTCAAAATTTGATGCCATCAACGAGATACTTGGTTTTTCTTTAAAGATAAATAAAATATATTTAGGAGTAAAGAGGAAGTTATAATCGAGGTAGCTGCTTGTGAATATCAGACAACATCAATTCAAATTCTGGTTGACCATTGTAATAAAGGGCCTCAGAACTATGATAAAGTTGAGCCAACTTAGCTCTAATCTCCATATCTTCTAGCAGAAAAGCTTGATTTTTTGCTAGCGGGATTTCGTAATCTGCTTTTGGGAATCTGTGTTCTTTATGGCTATAATACGCTTTGGTGCCAATGAATTCGTTTACTTCTTTTTGTTGTAATAGGTGAAATATGTCGTAGTACTGGCGCATAAAATTGATCTGATCGTTGCCGGATTCGATCATATTTCGATATTTAGTTGCTATGGTTTGAAGTTTCTCTATAAAGGTATACCCCATATGATAGCAGGGGACATTTAACGCCTTATTATTGAGAATTGGTACCTTTAAATCTTGAGCTTTTTCCAAAGCCCAAGAAGATACATCTATTGGCATATTGGGATTTATAGTGTCAAATCCCACTTCTAGCAATATTCCTTCTTTGATACCTGGTACTGATTGAAAGTGCGATGGATATATTAGTCTTATGCCACCACTACGGTAGTGTTTTTCATCGTCAAAATTAGTATCTCTGACTACTTCTGCTATTCCATCTATATCGATAGTTTGCGCTAATGAATCAAAAAACGTTAGCCTTTTTTTACTATTGTTAATATTGGTATTTTTAGGGTTTTCATTTATATTTAACTCCTTTGGTGGTTGAATATGAATGTCTATGTCTTCAGAAAATCGGTGTATAATTTTATAGGCCTTCGATAAAGATGTCCCTCCTTTGAGCTCAAATTGTAGCCCCAGTTTTTGGAGACCATATAGACTCTGCATGATCCAGTAATCTTTTTCAGCTAAATATGGGTCAATACTTTTTTCTTCTGCAATAATGGATAGCAGATCTTTAAAATCTGAATGATGGTGTAAATAGTTAACCTCCATATATCTTTAGATAACTTCTTGTATTAGCTTTTTGGTAGCTATTGTACCGTATTTATTCGCATTACGATTCAATTCTTTAGCATTGAAGTTTTTGAGCTTAGTACGTAGAGCTGAAGTTATAACCTGTTTGTCTTCCGCTAATGTATCTAAATTATTAAGTAAGTCAACAACCACATACTCTTGAGTTAGTTTCTTAGGGAATTTGGGTTTTCGCCTAAATTGGTAAACTCTGTTACCCAATTTTATGTCCTCATGTCTTTTGTGATTGTATATACGTTTTATATTATACAACTGCGTGCTACCAAGCCCTAACGCATTGTAGTAGTTGGGCGAAGTTATTAGATAATCGTCACCTTTAAGAAATACTTTTATCAGTTGCTCTTCATCTGGTGGAGCTATACCGAAAGCAGTCATTTTGGGGGCATAGTAAAGCCCCTGAGCCAGCTTTTGTAGTGAGCCATCAGCAATGGATTCAGCAAGATGTCTATCGACAGCTGTTGAAAACTTAGCCAGTTCCTCCCGCCTATAAACTTTGCCTACCCGTAGTTTTTTCTTAAAATTATCTAATGATGACATATTACAAATGTATGAAATATTATTAAAAATTCATGCAAAGTATTTCATGAATTTTGTTACCTCTATTAGATAGTGTTTGTAAATCGAGGATTTAATTTCATTCAGTTCTTTTAGATAATCTTCTTTTCCAAAGATTGAAATTCTCCGATAGTCAATTAACCAATCTTTATCTGAAAAATTATCCCAATCACGAATGTGTATAGCTTCCAAATTTAGATAATCGCCTCCTTTCTTTAACTGTGCTTCATCTTCTCTAAATAGTTGTTCTAATTTTTTAACGGTGAATTTATAGGTTTCTATTTGAGCCAGTAGCTTGTCTAAGTAATCTTTGTAGTTTTTTTCCATTTCTTAGGCTTTAAATAATTGTTTGCTAGAGATTATGTCGCTACGCTCGCAATGACCTGTTTTGTACCGTCATTGCGAGGAGGAACGACTCAATTAGCTACGAGACCAACTCACCCTTGAATGCTTTCTGCAATAAGGATTGAAAAAGTTCCTCGGATTTCTGTGCATTGGTTTGCGCTTTGAGCTGGTTGATCAACTCTATTTTTTTAGCGAAGGCTTCTTGGAGGTGGAGAGGGGGATTAATTATTTCATAATTTTTAATCAAACCAGCATTAAGGTTAGGTTGATTTCCTCCTCTGCCTAAACTCCTCAAGTCTTCATAATTTAGCTTTAATAATTCGAATAAATAAGCATAATTCATTTTTTTTGAGGGAGATATAACAGCGCAAGCTTGATTCGTTGCGGCATCAATACCAAGAATACCGATCTGCCCTCTTGTCTTCCCCTGTCCATACATTGCAATAATTATCGACCCTTTAGGGTAAATTCTACAACTGGAAGACTTTAAAGCTTCTTCGGATATTTTTTCGTCTGTCTCTAAGATCGTTGTACCCCTAACTTCACCAGTTTTTACCCAGGGAATATTGCCAACATAAAAACTATCATTTGATCTGCTAGGGGTACTACCGGAAGAAACATTTGATAGGTCAGCTATCTTTATCACCTCCCAACCTTTCTCATTTCTAACCGGATCGCCGAACATATCGATAAAAATAGCTTGCGCAAGTTCGTCGTATTTGGTTTGTAGGTCTTTGTCTTTGCGACGTAATTCATCCGCCTTGTCCAAGATCGTAGCTATTTTTTCTTGAATAGGTAACGGGGGGAGCGGGACTAAGGTATTATCAAAATTTCCTTTCGTAATATGTTTCATGGTAGCACCATGTACTTGAGATTTTAAGTCATCTAAAACATATTGAATAAGGTATATAAAAAAAGACTTATTAATTTCTTTTTTATTAAAAACTACTTTAAAAATATGTTGATTTAACCAACCATCAGACTTATTCCAAGTGTACACTCCAAGCGTAGCAGACCATGAAATCAGTATATCACCTTTGGTTATTTTGTACTTACTATCAAGTTGTCCTTTATAATAATTAGTTTCTGATGATGATTTTGTTAAATTTTGAATCCTAATTATTTCATGTCCCTCACTGGACCAATCAGAGGGCTTAAATGCGTAACCATTAATAAATGTTGCTAGTTCCCCTAACTTAACTTTCTCCCACATATTACAACAGCCCTTTCAATTCGTTTAACAATACCTGTCTCTCCCGATCAATCTCCGCTATCTGCTCAAAGATTACCGCTGGCTTTTCATAGCTCACGTCTTCATACACGACCTCTTTATAGCGGTTGATACTCAAATCATACCCATTATCGCGGATTTCCTGCGCTGGCACGAAGAATGACTGATTCGTACGTGTACGATCTTGTTCGTTAGCTTGGTTATGGTATCGTGTGATAATATCTGGGATATCATTGGTCGCAATAGCATTGCGCTTGTCATCCAAGCTATAACCATCGGCTTTCATATCGTAATACCAAACCTTGTCAGTACCGCCCGAATTGGTTTTGGTGAAGATCAGAATTGCGGTACTTACCCCTGCATAAGGTTTAAATACCCCTGAAGGCATGGAGATTACAGCTTGCAATTGTTGGTTGTCCACCAATTCTTTGCGAATGGCTTTGTGCGCAGTGGATGATCCAAACAAAACGCCATCAGGAACGATCACAGCAGCACGCCCCCCAAGGGTCATCATGCGTAGCATCAGACTCAAGAAAAGAATCTCGGTTTTCTTCGTATTTGTCATTTGGAGCAAGGAGCTCTCAACATCATTTGCATTCAGCGCGCCCTTAAATGGCGGATTGGCTAAGATAAGGGAATATTGTGAACTGATACCATTGCGCTCAGCTAAGGCAGAACCTGAAAAAAGTACGGGGTTCTCAATGCCGTGCAACTGCAAATTCATCGAAGCTATGCGCAACATGGAGGGATCGATTTCCATTCCATTGAACATATTGCCGTAATAGTGCTCACGGAAGGTTTTATCGAGCAGCCAATCTTCATGCGTTTCTTGGATGTACTCAGCAGCGTTCACCAAGAAACCTGCAGTACCCATTGCTGGATCACAGATGGTATCGTCTTGTTGGGGTTGCATCAGCTCCACCATCATGCGGATGATATGCCGCGGTGTCCGGAACTGCCCATTGGTACCTGCCTCGGCAATTTTACTTAGCATATACTCGTATAGATCACCTTTCGTATCTCTGTTACTCAACGGTAATTTGTCGATCTGTTGTACTACGCTATCTAACAGACTTGGACTCTCTATCATGAAAGTTGCGCCTTTCATGTACTGCGAAAATTTACCTCCTGCGGTACCAAGCGTACGCATAAAGTCAAATGCCGTCAGGTTCTCTAGATCTGTTTGTGGTATGCGAAAGATATCCATCATGCGCTCAGGATCTAAGTCTTTAAAATAAGACCAACGTAGTGGCTTCTGCTCTTCAGTGTAGATATCTGCTTTTTTTGAGCTTCCCAATAATTGTTTTTCTTTGTCAATCGTAATCTGCCTATCATCCAATTGTTTTAAGAAAATCAGATAGGTAAATTGTTCAATAACGGTCAAGGGGTTAGAAATTCCTCCTGTCCAGAAGTCATTCCATATTTTATCTATTTGGGATTTTATTTCTCCGGTAATCATCAGTATTGGGGTAATTTGTTTTTTTTGCTCTGTAAAGGTAAAGATTTGTTTTTGTTCTTTATTTCCTAAAAGTTTGTATGCGGCCTTTTAAGACTGAATTTTATATTCTGATTCTAAAAGTGATTGCGAATCCAATAAAATAGATATATCAGTAATATCTCCAATAAAAACAGAATTGTCTTCAATAAGATTCACTGCTATTCGGAATTCATTTTGGTATTCAAATGTCTTTTGCTTTTGAAAGATTTCATATTTGCCAGCAAACATTGGGCAATTGTCATAATATGAGACATGATCCATATCATAATTTGATTCTATTTTTCCAATCAATCTTTCTAAGAACTCCAATGGCTTGGTGATTATTAAAGCACTTTCACCAAATTTCAGCATTTTGCTGTCAATTTTATACGTATCGTCAATCACATTTGGAATAGCATATAAACAGTAGAGATGGCTGTATTTATTCTGAAAGAGATTTAACTTCATTTCAGGGATATTTATTGTAATATCCTTTTGATCCTTGCTTTTGAATCGTATAGAACCCGACCCCGAAAATCTTCTTTCCAACCCCTCTAGAGGATCTCTTCTATAAAAATCCGTTTGGTCTAAGTCAATATCTTCTTTATTTAAAAAACTATTTAACATTCGCTGGAATTCTTCTTTCTCTTGCGTTCTGTACCCTTCGAATGTGCCAAAATAGACCTGTCCCAATTGTTGTAATTTAACCAAATCTTCTTTTCTTCCTATCTTTATTAGAATTGGAGGAACCTTAATTGTTTTGTTCATACTGCTTTTTATTAATGATATAAAACTAATAAGAAACTATGCAGTAGATGTGCATAGATGTTGTCTGGCTTAGCAGGCTATCCAATAAGGTTTGATATTGAGCGATATGGTTTCATCCTAATAATATTGCTTCACGCTTTCTTCGAGCTTTTCACGAATTATCGCTCTTACCTCTGTCGGCTCCAAAACCTCCACAGCAGGACCAAAACCTAGTACCTGAGCATAAAACTCATAATTAGGAATAATCTCCAGTTGCAAGATGATATATTCCGAGCCGCGTTCGATAACAGTCTGTGAAGGATGTAAAGGCTTCGATTCAATATATGGCCATAGCGACTTATTCACTTTGATTTTGACAAACTGACAAGCGCCGCCAATAGGTTTACTAACGCCTATTATATCTTCGAAGTACGCTTCATGCGTGTCCTTCTGAAGACTAAATGCGATACCTTCGGCTGACTCAAACGTAATCATACGATCCAGCGCTAGACTGGTCCAAGTATCAAAGCCGTCCCGCTGGCCAAAGAGAAACCATCGCTTATTATATTGTTTCAGAAAATATGGATGTATTAAAAAATCTTCTTCTTTATCTTGATTGAACGATTTGTACCGTACGGTCAATACTTGTTTTTGCTGTATGAATTTTAGCAAATCTCCCAAAAGATGGAGATTTTTAAGGTATTCATTTTGGTCAAAAAAGATGCATTCGTCCAGATCCTCCAATTGAAAACTCTTTTTGAGTTTCAACGCCAGTTCTTGGACAAAATCAAATTGGGGCAAACCTTTAAATCTTCCTAACATATCCAGCGTCATTTTTAGTAAATCAGCTTCCACGGGGTTGATTTGTTGCATGCCGATCGAATATCCTCCGTCGGCATAACGGTAGTAGGTCTTTTTCCCATCTTTAAAAGATGCTATGGGGGCTCGGAAACCTGTCTCACTACGCATAAAATCGATGTCTTTCAATATTTGTCTGCGAGAGATAGAGGAGTTCCTGCCAGTATAGTCCATTAAAGCTGCTGAGACATATTCGATAAGGTCATCGATAAAAAATTTCCGGCCTTTGTTGGAAAAACACCTGTCCAAGGCTTCGTAACGTATAATTGCATGTTTGTTGGTGGCCATCACTAATTTATTGGTCTATAACAAAGATAAGGCTTTTCTATGCATTGTATGTGCATAGAAGATCGTAAACCAGTGAACATACAGTGCACACGACCTTATTTACTTTGTAGCAAGTTTATTCATTCAATAATTACATTTCCTACGGTAACCCGTAATGTTGAGTGAAATGAACTGGATATGTTTGCCAAAATTATTTAACTATGTATAAATTACTACTTTCAGGATTATTGATCTTATCGCTGAGCGCTTGCCAAAGTTATAAATATGGCAGTGAGGGCCCCACAGAAAAGAGCAACCTGACCATGGGGGTGGTCAAAAGCCGAATCATCAAAGGTGAAACAACACAAGACGAAATCCTCAAACTATTTGGATCGCCAAATCTTGTTTCCAAAAATAAATCAAACCGTGAAGTCTGGAGCTACAACAAGATGTCAGTCGAACAAAAAGCGGGATCAACAGATTTTTTTGCTGGTCAACGTGCGAGCCAAAGCAGCAGCAGTAGATCTTTTGATCTCATCATTACGTTTGATGAAAAAGATATTGTTGTAGATTATTCCGTTATATCTACCGCATTTTAACCTTAAAACACACAAAAATGAAAAAAATTATTACGTTATTATGTATTGCCATCCTATTTGGCTCATGTGCTACAAAAATGGTTACCAAATCACCTAGTGAAGTAAAGATGATGACCACAAAGCAATTGGAATCTAATCAAGAACTCGTATTCAAGTCAGTAATCAGTCTACTACATTCCGAAAGCTATATCATTGATCGCGCCGATAAAGAAACAGGATTGATCAACGCCAGCAAAAGAATTGAAAATAAAAATGCTGCTTCCCAGCGTTTTTGGACGGGTGTATCCAAAGATGCCAATACTTCCAAAGCGATGTTTTATATAGAACCGATAAATGATGAAGTAACGGAAGTCAAGATTACCATGTACGAAGGGTCTGAGTCTAGCCGCAACGGTTACTGGGGTCAGGTGAATAAAGATACAAAAGAACAAATGATCTATGAGCCGCAGGTCTACCAAACCTGGTTCCAAAGCCTACAAGCCGAAATCGAACGTCGCAAAGCATTGGGTAGATAAATTGTCGTTAACAATATTATTCACTTAGATTTATAAATGAATAGTCATAAAAAAGGGATGTTCATTCTTGCAGAACATCCCTTTTTTATAATTTTTATACGACGGAGTACTATTTTCCTTCCTTCAATTTTTTTACTTCATTGGTAAGGTCCAACACCGCCTGGCTCAATGCTGCAATGGATTGTGTCTTCGCTCGATCCTCCTCAATAAATTTTTCAAGCAATGCGACCAGCTTATCTGATCCATCATTGTTAAATGTTGGTTGGGAATGTTGACTAGAGTTGGTTGAGTGATCGTTAAATGTATGTGAATGCTGTATATTATAAATTACATTCTCATCCTTAAAAGATTGAACAAATTCAGCTGTTACCCCCAATGCAGTAGCCAGCTCTTCTAAAAGCGGCTCATCGAGTGCGACCATATTTTCAAAGTCCGAAATCCGTTGCTGCGAGTACTTGTTGCGGCAAAGCTGACCGAAAGCCTCCTGCTTAATTCCCTGAATCTCACGGATGCGTTTAATATTGTGACCGATATGCATGGTTTCGTTTTTTTCTTTAAAAATAGTATTCATAATCTAGCAAAATTAGAGGGTGGTTTTTTACCGGTAAATCGGTGGAATACCACACCCTAAAATAATAAGTAATGCAATAACTTTGCCTTTAAAGTTACGAATTATTATTGTAACGAACAGCAACCGCTGAATGCTCTTTGACCTATTGGTATTGAAAGAAATTTTATAAGATCAATAAAAATTAAAAATAATGAGGCTGCTTGATAAGGCTTCTTGTCCTAATATACACAACTGAGGCCGTTCCTTGTTAATAAGGAAACTTTATAACGTATGCATAAAGTGGCTGTCTTACGTGTGCTACATATAAGAATAGCTGACCGTTTGTGACACCGCAGGTTGAAAGTGATTTCAAGTACAAAATCTATATTATGCACAACTAGTTTCTCACGCGCTCAACAGTACTAAAAGTATATACGATAGGTGGGCATGCTCTTGATAGAAACTTACACAATTGGCGTTCGCTTACTCGTTTTCCGTAGCATATCAATAATTCGTATACACAAAGGTTGGCGCTCGCTTTAAATCTGTTTAATAAGAAATATATCAATACCAATTTTGTCAATGTGCTATTCAGCTTTAATATACCTATTATAAGATCAAGGTTTTCCAAAAAATCCGTCAGAGCCGGTCGAGATCTGTAAAAGTGATAAACCAATTAAACATGGATTATGGAAAAAGGAACTTTGACACAAGAAGACGAGGAACTCATGGGGCAATACGGCGAATACAGACAGATTAAAAAGGGAGCTTTGCTCCACAGAGAGGGAATGGTAGCAAACTATGCATCAACTCGAAGACTCACCCCAGAAACACTACGAAGATTTTGTATCAAATTATCCCAATATCTACAGTCGCATTCCGCTTTATATGATCGCTTTTTACCTAGGTATTTCAAGAAAAACACTGACAAGGGTTAGGGGCGGGAAATAATTAGTCACTTTATCACCATCTACACTCCTGATAAAAAGGTTTATCAAAATAATGATGATAAAAAAGGCTAAATTAACCGTAGTTCAGTTAGCCTCTTCTTACAACGTTGACAATAAAAAACCTTATGGATTGGTAGACCACAAACTGAATTCTTTTACAAAAGCACGTTTTGGCAATTTCAGATGGTGTACGACTAGGGTCGCCAAATCTTCCGGCTGTAATACTTTTTCTTCGTTTCCATCGGTGAAGTTGGCGTTCACCGTCATATCTGTGGCAATGGTACTCGGGTTGATGGTCGATACACGAATGTTGGACTTGCGGCCTTCTTGCATCACACTCTCGGTAAGATTGATCACCGCTGCTTTTGATGCTCCGTAGGCACTCATTTTTGCAGAACCTTTCAAACCTGAGGTAGATGCTATGTTAATGATATCACCACCATTGTTTTTGACCATTTCCGGGAATACCTCGTGGATCATATAATACGTTCCAAATACATTTATTTTGAAAGCTTGCTCCCATTGCTCAACTGGCAATTCGTTGATACCTCCTACAGCCAAAACTCCGGCACTATTAATAAGAATATCAATAGTTTCAAAAGTTTCCAAAATACTTTTTACCGTGTCTTGCACACCTGTATAATCTGAGACATCCAAGGCATAAGTTTGCACTTTTACATCGCTGTTAATGGCACTGATTTCAGCAGCTACCCGTAACAAATCTTTTTCTGTACGACCTGCCAGAGCTATATTGACCCCTTCTTTTGCCAATTCCAAAGCCATCGCTTTACCTAACCCTTTACCAGCACCTGTGATAAGGGCATTCTTATTTTTTAAATCTTGCATATTTCTATTTTATATATCGCAAAATTCTGTTTTTATTTTATTATAAACGACTATTGAGTATTAAAATGTAAATTTGTTCCGTAATAATGAACAAAACATGATACAGTCGCTCGAGAAGCTATTTCTCATTATGGATTATATGGTACAAAACGGTAATCGGGTGCGTATACAAGATATTGCATCAGGTTTGGATATGAAAAAATCTACGGTACATAATTTTGTTAAAACCTTGGTGCAGATGGGCTATGCAGATCAAGAGGAACTTTCTACCCGATATTACCTCACAGGCAAAATGCATCACCTCATCCCAACGGAATATTCTACCGCTACACTGAAGACAGACTATCGTCCTATCGTAGAAAAAATAACCGAACTCACCGGTGAAACCGCTTATCTAACCATACAGCTAGGATCCTATATGCGGCACGAACTAAAAAGCGATCCCAAACGCTCTGTACGTATAAGTCTAGAAGTAGGTAAAGAAATGGATGTAATGAATTCGGCTTTGGGTAATGTTTTTATGGCACATTCACCGAGTTTGACCAAACAATTAATGTTTAATCTCATCGAGCCAGAACAAATCAAATTGCAAAAGCAACTCGATAATGTAATAGAAAAAGGCTATGCTGAAGATTATGAACGTTTGGAAAAAGAGATGAATTGCGTAGCGGTACCAATTTATAGTAATAATAAATTATTGGCAGCAATTGGTATTTCAGGCCCATCGTATCGTTTTGGAACTAAAGAAATGCAACAGGGAATACAGATCATTCAATCATTATTAAAGAATAAGGTATCTTAATCTACACGATAATCGTTCTATAGCGTGTAGATGGAATGCATCATGCTTATTGTACTGTGACAATTAAAAATGTAACATTGAACAACGTAAAACGACTGCTTTTGGTATTCTGACATATCAAGATACGCTACTGTCTTTAATGCCACCATTGGATACGTTCAAAAAGCATTAATTAAAACTAGCACGGAATTCCAAAGGTGTCTGATTGGTATTCAAGATACAAAAGAACAAATGATCTATGAGCCGCAGGTCTACCAAACCTGGTTCCAAAGCCTACAAGCGGAAATCGAACGTCGCAAAGCATTGGGTAGATAAATTGTCGTTAACAATATTATTCACTTATACCTATTAAATGAATAGTCCTAAAAAAGGGATGTTCAGCAAGAATGAACATCCCTTTTTAATAATTTTTATACGACGGAGTACTATTTTCCTTCCTTCATTTTTTTTACTTCATTGGTAAGGTCCAACACCGCCTGGCTCAACGCTGCGATAGATTGTGTCTTCGCACGATCCTCCTCAATAAATTTTTCAAGCAATGCGACTAGCTTATCTGATCCATCATTATTAAAGGTGGGTTGCGCGTTTAAGCCTACAGAATTATCGCTGAAGGTCGAATTGTTGTTATGCTGTATATTATAAATTACATTTTCATCCTTAAAAGATTGCACAAATTCAGGTGTCACCCCCAATGCAGTAGCCAGCTCTTCTAAAAGCGGCTCATCGAGTGCGACCATATTTTCAAAGTCCGAAATCCGTTGCTGCGAGTATTTGTTGCGGCAAAGCTGACCGAAAGCCTCTTGCTTGATTCCCTGAATTTCACGGATGCGTTTAATATTGTGACCGATATGCATGGTTTCGTTTTTTTCTTTAAAAATAGTATTCATAATCTAGCAAAATTAGAGGCTGGTTTTTTACCGGTAAATCGGTGGAATACCACACCCTAAAATAATAAGTAATGCAATAACTTTGCCTTTAAAGTTACGAATTATTATTGTAACGAACAGTAACCGCTGAACGCTCTTTGACCTATTGGTATTGAAAGAAATTTTATAAGATCAATAAAAATTAAAAATAATGAGGCTGCTTGTGAAGCCGTAGGGTGAGGATAACGATCACTCACCAAATAAACTTATTGTAGTACACATAGCGTTTGGCTATGCCTGTTAAAATGTGACGCATTACCATTCAAGCTATTTTATGAAAATACACAATGGCCTGTTGATTACTGCAATTTAAGAGACAAATTATCTCGAGAACCTTTAATAACACACACAATGGCGGACTTCATGTCAAACTTATTATCTGTAACAACACGCAAAGTTTCTGGCAGAACCATCTTACTTTTGCGAACTGACTAGCTAAATTATACTTGAAAAGCACAATGACGGTCCTTGCGTAAAAGAGGAATATATACAATTGGTCGTTTTATCAAGCTATGAATAATAGTAAAGATTTTTTTTAGAGGCTGCTTGTGAAGCCGTAAGGTGAGGATAACAATCACTCACCAAATTCTTATATCGAAATATACATCGTACTTAGCGGCACCACATTATGTTGCGGATCGCCCGCAATACAAAAAAAGAAATGCAATGGTGAGCTGTCTGTAAGGTTGAGAATAATACAATGTCTCGCGTAAACTTTAACAAAAGGAACACAACGGCGGACTTTCTGTCAATCTACAAGGAATTCTACTTGTAGAAATAATCTTTACAAAATAACATCAACAATCTTGAGGCTGCTTGTGACGCCGTAGAGTGAGGATAATTTCACTCACTAAATACTATTTATTTGTACTAGAGCTCGGTATATACAAAGGGTGGGCCTTGCTGTGAAAAATCGGGAGACCAACGATCTGCGATAAGGCTTCTTGTCCTAATATACACAACTGAGGCCGTTCCTTGCTAATAAGGAAACTTTATAACGTATGCATAAAGTGGCTGTCTTACGTCTGCTACATATAAGAATAGCTGATCGTTTGTGACACCACAGGTTGAAAGTGATTTCAAGTATAAAACCTGTATTATGCACAACCAGTTTCTCACACGCTCAACACTACTAAAAGTATATACGATAGGTGGGCTTGCTTTTGATATAAACTTACACAATTGGCGTTCGCTTACTCGTTTTCCGTAGCATATCAATAATTCGTATACACAAAGGTTGGCGCTCGCTTTAAATCTGTTCAATAAAACATATATCGATACCTAGTTTGTCAATGTGCTATTCAGCTTTAATATAAACCTATCATAAGATCAAGGTTTTTCGAGAAATCCGTCAGATTCGGCCGAGATCTGTAAAAGTGATAAACCAATTAAACATGGATTATGAATAAAACTTTACAACAAAAGCAAACAGAAAAGTATATCGCTCTACTTCAAAACGGAGACGAACGAGGCCTGAATTTTTTCTACCATCGCTTTTACAACTGCCTCTTTGCACGAACATACCGCGCCACGCAAGATGACTGTGCTGCGGAGAGCATTGCACAGGAAGCTATATTGAGGCTATGGCTATTTCGAAGGGAGGTTAAAGATGTGGACCATATTTTAGCCTTTTTAAAAGCACAAGTCAAGGCCGCTCTCCATGCTTTCTTCAACAAATCGCGAAATAGATTTCACCGCAGCTTGCTTCGCCTGGATGCTATTGAGGACTATCAGGAATTTTTGTTAGGCTACGAAACGGAAGAAGTGGAGGAGATGGATCTCGTTTATCTGGAAAAACTGGAAGAGGAAAAGCAACTGCGTTTGGATCAACTTGGCAAGCTGTTGCCAAGTCTTAACCAACAACAACAATTATTCATTAAGCTCTGTCTGAAATACAGTTTTAACTACGAGCGTATTGCCTACTATCTCGGCGGAATTTCAGACTATGAAGTTAGCCTGCAGGTAGAAAAAACAATTGATACGCTCCGATCAGTATTTAATAGCTCGCAAAAAATGGAGCTTTTGAATAGACCGAGAAAGATCGTGCTGGAGGGTGAATTTGATGAGCAACAGGCAGAAATTTTCCATATGCGCTACGAATTGCAATTGTCTTTTGAGCAAATCGCAGAAGCATTAAAACTGAATTCATCTATGGTAAAGAAGCTGTTTGTACAGGCACATATCAAGCTAAAAACAGATAAGAAAACCGCATAATAAAAAAATTATGGAAAAGGATACGATCATCTTAACACGCAAAATACAGATCTATTTGGATTGTGAAGATAAAGAGCAACGCGCAGCATACTTCAAACAATTATTTGAATGGCAGGATATGGTGTATAGAGGTGCCAATATGGTGATGACGCATCAATATGTACAAGAACAGATCAAAGATCTGATCTACCTGCGCGATGATGTTAAGGTAAAACTGGCGGACTTCAAAAAGGATCCCGACGGCATTTTCACGTCTTCAAAAATGAATACGACCTATCGTATACTATCGTTGTATTTTAAAGGGAAGCTACCGTCAAAAATTATTTCAGCGATGAACATGACTTTGAATAGAGCATATAGCACAGATCGTTTGGCTTACTGGAAAGGCGAAAAGTCGTTGCGCAATTATAAAAAAGATATGCCGATTCCCTTCGGTGGAGATCAGATCAAACTAAGCAATGATGAGAAAGGCAGGGATTTCAAATTGACACTCTTCAAAATTCCTTTCCGTACCTATCTGGGTAAAGATCGGTCGGATAAAAGAGTCCTTATACAAAGAGCCTTAGTCGGCCAGATCAAAATATGCACCAGTTCCATCAAAATTGTGAAAGGGAAATTATTCTTGCTCTTGGCGCTCGAGCTTCCAAAGAAACAACTTGAACTCAAAGAACATATTATCGCCGAAGCTTCGCTTTCAGTGGAACATCCAATCACCGTATGTATCGATAAGGACAATTTTCAAATAGGAAATAAAGAAGAGTTTTTATACAGACGAATGGCCATTCAGGCAGCAAGACACCGGATACAAAAAGCAGCTGCTTATAACAAAGGTGGACATGGCAGAAAGAAGAAGTTACAAAGTCTGGATCATTTTGAGGAGAAAGAACGTCGCTATGTCGATAGTCGACTGCACTTATATAGCCGTCGTTTGATAGACATCTGTGTGAAATCTGAGGCTGGAACACTGCTATTGGTCAATCAAACTTCTAAAGAGGAGGTCGCTAAAGAAGATGAATTTTTATTGCGCAATTGGAGTTACTATGGGCTGATCGAAAAGATTAAATATAAGGCGAGCATGGCCGGTATACATGTTATTGTTGAGTAAAGGAAAAGAGTCCTCGCCAATTCCAGGACTCTTTTCATTTACTCATTTTATCATTTCCCTTTTGTTTGAACCAAAATTCGAAAATTGCAATTAATGTAGCAGATCAGGTCGGACAAATGTTGTAAGTTTGAAATTAGCTGTTAACGCGATGTGGAGAATGAAGCCTCGTAGACCTTCAAATTCCCTTTGTTGTCTTTCACTTCAAGTTTAAAGTCGTGTCTGCCACTGCTGAGTTCCGGTTCGAAGTCATGCCAGATATGTCTTGTTTTAGGGTCATATTTCATTAAAGCCCATTTCCCGTCAATATAAGCGTCAAAAGTAGCTATACCCGATAGATTGTCACTGATGGTAAAATCGATGGAGCGTTGATTGGAAACATTCTTGCCGTCAGTCAGGTTACGCGCAGTGATATTTGGTGCAATGGTATCGACAGCGATGTAAAAACCACCAAATTCGCGTACGTTGGCTACCACCCAGCCGTTCTCATATTGACCACCTTGTGCTCCGCCATCAGAAGAAACAATCAAGGCTTTGTCATAAAGATTTTCAGACAAGCTGTAGTCTGGTTTGATCATGAGCTTATAATATCCGAACACCGGTGTATAAGCGTTGTGGATATAGTGCATTGCCGAGTAGCCTTTTGCAGGTTTTGCTCCCTGCGAATAATTGAAGTAAAGGTCGTCATACAATATATTTTTGCTCATATAAACCCGAGCATTCTCCGCTTCATATTTGTTTTCATCGGCATAGTGAAACATTTTAAGCCCCTTCGCATTTGGGCGGCTGATGGAAAGTGAAGGGTTATTCTGCACCTTAAAATTCAATTCGCTCGTATTCCCTTGGACATCTTTAACGACATATTTTACATCATGTACCTCATTGTCTTTCAACGTGATTTTACCGAGGTTATCCAAGTTTTTGAAGATGTTGATCGGATTGTTAGGATCTTTGAAGCTCTTTTGCACGCGTACCCCTGACTTTTTTAAATAAGGGTAGTCTACGTAGGACTGTATCGCACGGGTCTGATCAAAAGGAATGGATTCGAACAGTACCGTGCTGATGTTTTTATTGTCTAAAAATAGTTCAATCGAATATACACCATATGTAAAAGAGATTCCTCTCCGTTTATCAACGGTGTTGATTCCCAATCCAAAGGTACCATTCACAGAGATAGGGGCGTTTGTTGCTAAACTATAATTGCCGCTACCAACAGATCTGATGGTTTGATGCCTGCGGGGCGTATTTTCATCAAACAGTTCGGAACCCAAATCGTAGACCGTCATACCGCGGATAATCGGTTTGACACCGTCTGGAAACAACAGTCCAAACAATTGCGGATTGAGCGGCAATTGTGCTTTTGTATCCCGGATTTCAAAATGAAGATGTGGACCTGCAGACCCGCCTGTATTGCCCGAATTTGCAATAAACTCACCTTTTCTTACAAGTACTTGGTTGGGTTTGAGAAATATATCGACATCAAAACGTTTTTGCTTGTACTGCTCATCTTTGATGATTTTCGCAAGATCCGAATTGAAACTTTCGAGGTGCATGTACACCGAGGTGTAACCATTGGGATGATCAATGTAAACATAATTACCACCACCACCTATCTGTACCCTGACGCGGGATACAAAACCTTCCGCCGCTGCATGCACAGGAATATTGATGCGTTGTTGTGTCCGGTAATCGTCTCCACCATGAAAATGCGTTGCGCGCAATTCGCCGAACGATCCTGAAGCCTGCGGCGCAATGTCCATGGGGCGTACAAAATAATTTTGTGGATAATTGCGGCTTTTGATAATATCTTGTCCCTTGCTTAGACCTGCCATGCAGGCCAGCAGGGAGAGCATTGCTGTCGTTTTTTTTATCATGCTATTCCCAGCTATTTGATTTTACAGCTAAACATCTTCTGTTCGCCAATGAAACCTTCCAATAAATCGCCGATGGCTACAGATCCGACACCAACTGGAGTTCCGGTGTAAATGAGGTCACCTTTGCGTAGGGTAATAAATTTGGAGGTATATACAATCAGATCTTCGTAGGAAAATATCATATCCTTGGTATTTCCCTGCTGAACTTTTTGCCCATTTTGCTGCAGGGAGAAATCAATCGAATTTACTTCCGCAAATTCTTCTTTAGGAATCAGGTTGCTGATGACTGCCGAATGGTCAAATGCTTTTGCCAATTCCCAGGGAAGGCTTTTTGCTTTTAATTCTTGCTGCACGTCCCTTGCGGTAAAGTCAATCCCTAGGCCGATAGCATCGAAATAGGTTGATGCAAATTTTGGTGTCACATGTTTTCCTTCCTTACAGACCCGGAGGACAACTTCGGTTTCGAACTGAATGTTTTTGGAGAATTCGGGGTAATAGAAATCTTTGTTATCCTTTAAGACCGCTGTATCGGGTTTTAAAAATATAATGGGATTCTCTGGGACTGGATTATTGAGCTCTTTCGCGTGGTCGATGTAATTGCGACCGATTGCAATTATTTTCATGATATAAATTTTTAAGGCAATGAAGCTTTCAGATTTCTTGCGAACTCATGAGCTCGGTTTTCATCGCGTGTACGTTTGAGGCGGTATTCGAAAGTACTATATGCTATTTGTTAACTACCTACACTTGGCCGGAATGCGCTATGCTAACGAACGTAATGGCTATCTTCTAAAAGCTTGTCGTGCATTCATACTCGGTATACATTAGTTTTCGTTTACCACAACAAACTTAATAAATGTCCAAAGCTTATCCAAAAATGAAGGAAAACAACTGCTTTTATACACACTATCAAAGTAACTATTTACATAGGTTTTAGTTAGGTTTTGTTTAGGTTTTGGTTAGGTATAATATAGGTTATAGCTAACTAAAACCTATACTATACCTAACCTAATTCTAATTTATATCTAACTTAATTAAAACTTTAGTACTGATCATTTGTTTAGCGGTAGATGTTAAGATTGCAATTAAACAAAAAACTTAAAATATGGCTATATTAGAAGATGGTCCAAATGGTGGTTTCCGGGGTAAAGTTGGATCGATATATGGATACAATCGTATGGGGCAATGGATTATTCGGGGAGCAAGGAGGAAAAGTAGTAAACCTCCGACTGAAGCTCAGCGATTACATCGCCAAAAAATGAAGGCTGTCGGAAAATTTTGTGCAGAGAACAAGGCTGTCTTTGATTTTGGCTATGAGTTAAAAAAAGAAAATGGATCTAAATATGGTGCATTTCAGCTCGCGCAAAAACATGTTTTCAATGATGTACTGGCTTTTGATGCCGATCATAATCCTGTTGTGAATTTTGAAAATTTGAATGTGTTTGTGGGGGATCTAATACCGCCCACGGGTACTAAGGTAAGTGTGAATGAAGGTCGTATATTTTTGGAATGGATACCAAACCCGGTGTATGATGATGAAATTTATAAGCTAAATCTAGCATGTGTTAGCTTAAATGATTTCTGCTCGTTAAAACCAGCAGTTGCATCTGCTAGGGATGGCCAATGTTTTGTGGACGTACCGGTTGAATTAAGCAAAAAAGCTGATTATCATGTCTACATCGGTTTTTGGGATACGTATCATGGTGCATTCTCAAATTCTACGTATTGTGGCGTCATTTAATAGGATTTTTCCACCTACTTGTCTATCTTTAGCACTATGAATAAAATACAGGCGGTATTGTTCGATCTGGACGGTACGTTAATTGATTCGGAATATTTCTATTTCAAAAACTGGGCACCTATATTAAAACAGGAATTTAACCTTCAGATCAACTATGAAGATTGGATTCGCGATTTTGCTGGACATACTTTAGCACATAATGTCAAGCGTCTTACCGAGGACTATGGCTACGACGTGACGGAAGAACATATGTGGAAGCGTACACGTGCGGCTTATGCCGATTCTAACATGAGCGATATTGAATTGATGCCTGGAGCACGAGAAATTTTAGCTTTTTTGAAAGCAGAAGATATCCGTATTGGGCTTGTGACCTCGAGTTATAGAAGCACAGTCGATACTGTTTTGGGCAAGCACGAGCTTTTGGATTATTTTGAGTTTTTTGTCACGCGTGAGTGTGTGGAGCTGCCAAAACCCAATCCGGAACCTTATCGTTTGGCATTGACACATCTGGGTCTACCAGCCGACCGCTGTGTGGCTATTGAGGATACGTCAACAGGAAGTACATCGGCATTGGGAGCAGGGACACAGTTGATTGCAGTTACGAAGCAAGAGGTAGAACGTGCTAGACTAACAGCTGTTGATAACATTGTGGAAAACTTATCTGAGGCGAAAGCCCTGTTGGCGCAATGGATTTGAGGGTTGTAAAATAATTTAATCGTTTTAGCATTTGTATTTTTATTCGGATATATGTAATATTACCGAATTGTAAAGGGAACTCTGATTATGAACCGTAGAACCGCAATAAAGCAATTTTTCATTATCGCTGGCGGACTGACAATTTTGTCGTCCTGTCTGAATGATGGAGGTGCATCAATTGTATTAAATAAGCTGAAGATTTCGGCGGAAGATGAGCAATTTTTGGGCGATCTGGCTAACATCCTGATTCCGAAATCGGATACACCGGGAGGAAAGGATCTGAACCTGCATCTTTTCGTCATCAAAATGGTAGATGACTGTGAGTCGCCAGAAAATCAGGCTAAATTTGTCGCTGGTTTCAACAAATTGAGAAAACAGTTGAATTTAAAAAATAACAAAGAGACTGAGACCACTTTGGCGGGGTTAAAAGACCAAACCGACGAGAAGGCTTTTTTTGAGACCTTCAAATCGCGTGCAATTCAGGGGTATATGAACTCAGAATACGTGATGAAGAATAAGGTGATCTATAAACTTATTCCGGGTCCGTACAATGGTGCGGTAAAAGTTAAGGCATAAATAGCACATGGCAAATCTAAATATTGACAGTGAAAAAAACAGAACCTACGATGCGATCGTGATCGGTTCGGGAATTAGTGGCGGTTGGTCCGCAAAAGAGTTGTGCGAGAAGGGCTTGAAAACATTGGTTTTGGAACGCGGACGTGATGTGCAACATATCAAGGATTACCCAACCACCAATATGATGCCTTGGGAGTTTGAACATCGGAATGAAATGCCTTTCAAAGTAAAAGAAGAAAATCCGATTGTCAGCAAATGTTATGCATTCCATGAAGATGCAGCCCATTTTTTTGTAAAAGACAAGGAACACCCTTATATTCAAGAGAAACCTTTTGACTGGATCAGAGGCTATCAAGTTGGTGGAAAGTCCTTATTATGGGCGAGACAGACACAACGTTGGTCTGACTTTGATTTCGAAGGGCCAGCGAGAGATGGTTTTGCAGTAGATTGGCCGATACGTTATGCTGATTTGGCGCCTTGGTATGCTTATGTCGAAAAATTTGCCGGTATTGCAGGTAATCACGATGGACTTCCTGAATTGCCTGACGGTGAGTTTTTGCCAGGCTACCCCTTAAATATTGTCGAGAAGTATTTTAAAGAAAGCGTCCAAAAGAAATTTCCGGAGCGCAAAGTGATTTCAGCACGTTGTGCACACCTATCAAAACCAAATCAGATTCACATCGAACAAGGACGTGTACAGTGTCAGAATCGCGTACTTTGTCAGCGAGGATGTCCTTTTGGTGGATATTTCAGTTCCAATGCAACGACAATTCCTTGGGCGGCCAAAACCGGAAATATGACGCTACGTCCATTTTCGGTTGTTCATTCGATTCTCTATGATGAACAAAAGGGAAAGGCAGTGGGTGTACGTGTTATTGATACCAATACAAAAGAGGAAATTGATTTTTATGCCAAACTGATTTTTGTCAATGCGGCTGCAATCAATACGAATTTGATCTTATTGAATTCTAAATCGAACCGTTTTCCAAATGGTTTGGGTAATGATAGTGGTGTGCTCGGAAAATATGTTGCCTTTCACAACTATAGTGCACGCATTTATGCAGAGTATGAAGGGATGTTGGATTTTACGGCCGAAGGGCGGAATCCCGCCGGTGGAGGCTATATTCCACGTTTCAGAAACTTGCACAAACAGGAAACGGACTTTTTAAGGGGCTATGCTGCCGGTTTCGGAGCTTCGCGTAGTAAAGAGTCGGATCGTTCGGGCTTAGGGCTAGATCTGAAGAACAATTTGTTGAATCCTAAATTAGGTGTTTGGCAGGTTGGATCTCACATGATGGGTGAAACGATACCGAAAGAATCAGGAATGGTTTCATTGGATAGCAGTAAGAAAGATGACTGGGGTATTCCTTTGTTAAAAATTGCTGTCGATTATGATGAGAATGATGAAAAAATGAAAAAGGATTACATTGCTGTCATGACGGAGATGTTTACAGATGCTGGCTTCACAAACATTCGCCCGGATACACACTGGCAGGCTCCAGGTTTGGATATCCATGAAATGGGCGGTGCACGTATGGGGCATGATCCAAAAACTTCGGTATTGAATAAATGGAATCAGATGCATGCGGTGAAAAACGTTTTTGTCACCGATGGTGCAAGTATGACCTCGACATCAACACAAAATCCTTCATTGACCTATATGGCATTTTCGGCTCGATCTGTCGATTATGCGATTAGCGAAATGAAGAAAGGAAATATCTAATGTGCTGGGGAAAGGTTTTGAAAATAAATCTTTCCTCTGTAAAATTAAAGTTCTATCTTTCCACCCGAATAGCACGTTAAAACCAAGAAAGAATAACCAAAAAGGAAAACAATAACGAATAAACAATTAATGAACCAATAAGTAATCAAAAAAAAGCAATTAAAAAACCAAAATAGGGAAACCAAAAAATTTTACAACAAAAGCAAAAGCGATTTAGCAGACTTTATTGCAGATTCTATGCGGCAATAATACCATAGACATTTGAACCCAGACGTTTTCTGTTAAGTGAAAGCAATGGAATATAGCAGGCAATTTTAAGAAAGTAGATCGATTTTAAAAACATCAATTAAGGGAAACTAAATTAAACTAGACGTTCTAAGCATCTTTTTGCTAAAACGTTTTTATAAACCAAATCACTATTAATATGAGCAAAGTTGACGTAAAATCACTTGCGCAGCTTGGGAAAAAATCAAAGTTATTTTTCTCATTGGCTGTCATTGCTGGTACTTTCCAACAAGTCAATGCCGCTGTCGGAACTTCAGCCAATTACGATGGAAAATCCTTCGTAAAAGAAGTAAACCATGTGCAGCAGCAAGTTAAAGGAAAAGTATTGGATGCTGCTGGAAAACCAATTTCAGGAGTTAACATCGCCGTTAAAGGTACTTCAAAGGGTACACAATCTGATGCTTTGGGTAATTTTACATTGGATGCTAAATCGGGGGATGTATTGGTGGTTTCTTCCATTGGTTACAAAGCCAAAGAAGTCACTGTTTCTGGTGCAACTGTTTCTGTACAATTGGATGATGATCAGAGCCAATTGGACGAAGTTGTCGTTGTGGGTTATGGTACCATGCGTAAATCTGATGTAACAGGTTCCATTGCTATGGTTAAAGGAGCCGACATGATCAAAGATCAGAACTTTAGTCCCTTGGATAACTTAAGAGGTAAGGCTTCGGGGGTTAATATCTTTTCTAACTCGAGCCAACCTGGTGCTTATGCGAACCGTGTGGTCATTCGTGGTGTGGCCACAATCAATTCATCATCCAATCCACTGTATGTCGTGGATGGGGTTGTGATGGAAGACTTTCAGTTGTTAAATCCGAATGATATCGAGAATATCGAGGTATTGAAAGACGCATCTTCGGCAGCGATCTACGGTGCACGTGGTGCAAATGGGGTTATCTTAGTAACGACAAAACGCGGAAATAAAGATGGATCCAGAACAATTAACTATCAAGGTTCAGCTGGTGTAAGCTCTGTTCAACGGTATATGGATTTATTGAATGGACAGGAATGGGTAGATGCCTTTATGATCGGCCTGGAAAATGAAAATAAGTATCAGGGCAAATCCTGGTCCTTGGATAAAAAGACCTGGTTTAATGATCCCAACTATTTTGATGCTAATGGTAACCCTTTGTATAATACAGATTGGCAGCGTGAAGCAACGCGTACAGCCATTTCACATAATCATCAGTTAAGTGTACAACAAGGCGATGATAAATCATCTGTTGGGGCTTTCTTAAATTATACCGATCAACAAGGTGTAATGAATAATACCTGGAATAAACGGGTAAATGCAAAAATGGCCTATGATGCTAAACCGACTTCTTGGCTGTCTACAGCGATTAATTTAACCGTTAACCATACTTGGGGACGTTATACACCAGAAGATGGTGGCGGACAGGAGGCACGTCGTACCATGATTGAAATGCTTCCTTGGTATCCTGTGTACGATAAAAATGGACAATATACATTTTCATCATCTTCGACTGTTTCGGACAAATTAGGGTTTGAAGGAATGGCTAATCCAGTGTCTATCCTAGATTTGCAAAAGAGGATGCGTTATAATACACAGATATTTGGTAATGCGGCACTAACATTTCATCTGGCCGATGGTTTGGATCTTAAGACACAATTGGGGATAGATAATCATAAAAAAGCGTATAAAGGATATTCTTCCATTACCTTGAATAATATCTCAAGACCAAATGGCTGGGCTGAAATGAACAATACCAATACCCTATATTGGCAAGAAGAGACTTATCTGACCTATAATAAGCAGTTTGATAAACACCGCATTAATGCTATGGCAGGTTTATCCTGGCAAGAAAGAACTTACGACTTCAATAGTTCTAGAACCGAAGGCTTTTTCGACGATGCTTATGAATACAATAATATGGGAATTGGAATTACACCATCGACACCAGGGTCTAGCTGGAACAAATGGGCTATGAATTCCTATTTCTTAAGAGCAGCTTACTCCTATAACGATCGTTACTCGGCGACAATTACAGGACGTTATGATGGATCATCCAAATTCGGTAAGAATAATAAATATGCTTTCTTCCCATCTGCTGGTTTCGCATGGAATGTGTCGAATGAGGACTTTTTGAAAGACAATACCACCGTTAGCAATTTAAAGGTCCATACAAGTTACGGATTAACAGGTAACTCGGAGATTGATCCGTACAGGTCCCTGGCAATTGTTGATGCCGGAACGATATTGCTAAACAATTCAAGAGCTCCATATTCCTTTGTGAATTCTATTTCGAATCCAAATTTGAAATGGGAAAAAACCGCTCAGGTTGATGCTGGAGTTGAATTGGGCTTATTTCAAAATCGTTTAAATTTTGATGTGTCTTTCTATCATAAGAAAACGACCGACTTGCTACTGGATGCGCCAATTCCAACCGCATCAGGATTCAGTACAGTGATGAAAAATATCGGATCTGTGCAAAATCAGGGTTTAGATATTATGATTAAAGGAACGATTATCAATAAAGAAGACTTTAGCTGGAATGCTTCACTTAATGCCAATTACAATAAAAATAAGGTGTTGAAATTAGGTGAGAACAATGCCGATATTCAGATGAATAGCTGGGTAGGTGGTGCTAATAGTGTTATCCGTGTTGGTGAGAACTTAAATAGTTTTTATGGTTACCGAAGATTGGGGGTATATACTCAAGCTGATGTCGATGCCGGAAATGCTACGCTAAGTCAAATCGGACGTGCAAAAAGAACGACTGAGAAAGAGATTATCGGTAAAGGATTGCCCGATTGGACAGGCAGTTTTATCAACAATTTAAAATATAAGAATTTTGATTTTACCTTGGACCTGCAGTTTGTTAAAGGCGTGGATGTCATGCAACAATTCTTCCATTCAACGTATGACCGTTTCGGTATTACCAATGGTTTGAAAAATATCTTGACCGATGCGTACAATGGCTCAAATCCAAATACGATGGAACAAGCTATTTACTTGACCAATAATGGACATGCCGGACAAGATACCAATGTGGATGATGCTTGGGTAGCTGATGGTTCGTATTTACGGGTTAACTTAA
Organism: Sphingobacterium sp. G1-14; assembly: GCF_002196555.1. Classification (NCBI taxonomy): domain Bacteria; kingdom Pseudomonadati; phylum Bacteroidota; class Sphingobacteriia; order Sphingobacteriales; family Sphingobacteriaceae; genus Sphingobacterium; species Sphingobacterium sp. G1-14. The sequence continues at coordinate 5,785,655 of NZ_CP021381.1, read as the reverse complement.
TTCAGTTGGGATATACGTTCAATCCAGAAGCATTGCAACGTATCGGTCTAAAACGTGTTAGAATATACGCAAATGCAAATAATCCGTTTTTATTCACTGCAAAAGAATTTTTAGGATACGATCCTGAAAGTACTTCACAGGGAGAGAGTAAGTTTGGCCAAAATATGACATTTTTCTCTTACCCAAGAGCAAAAACCTTTTCATTGGGTCTGAACGTAACATTTTAAAAATTAGAAAATAAGGAAATGAAAAATAAATTTTTTATGTTGTTAATGCTTGGATTAAGTCTTACAACATCATGTAATAAATTTTTGGAAGAGGATCCGCAGTCTAATTTGTCCCTAGACGGGTATTACGAGAATCCGGCACAAGCACAAGCTACGGTAAACTCATTATATAGAAGAGGTGCTCCACAACGTTATTCGGTTGCAGGAAGCGCTTATATTGGACCAGCAGCTTCGGTGAATACCATGTTGACAGGCTATTTTACCAATAGCTATGAGGGGCAGGAACGAGTATGTTTATTTGCTAGACAGTTAACTAGACAGCAAAATACAAACCTGATCACCGGCTCAATGAACACCATTTGGGATGAAAGTTATAAAGCAATTAATATTGCAAACGCCGGAATAAAATATATTCCTACTATCTCATTTGTTTCCCAAGATCAGCAAAAATCTTTATTAGCAGAAGCGAAGTTTTTTAGAGCCTATAACTACTTTTATCTGGTTAAGACGTTTGGTGCCATTCCGCTCAGCACAACGCCTGTTGAAACATTAGAAGATAATCTCTATCTAGAAAGAACAGAGGTTGCGAAAGTGTATCAGTTAATCGAGACTGATCTTAAAGAAGCTGTACAAGATTTACCTGCTAAAACGTTTGCTGATAATGGACATCGAATTACAAAATATGTAGCGGCCATGACATTGGCTAATGTTTATTTACAAGAAGGCAAGTATAGTGAAGCTGCAGAGATGGCAAAAATTGTTGTCAATTCTGCTCATAAAATGACTGAAAATGTCGATCTTAAAATGAGTAGCGCTTATAATAAATTGCGTACAACGGATGATTTAAGTGAAGTGATTTATGCACAGGAATATGACGCAACAATTAGCACAAGCAGCTGGTGGACAACGTATGCATTTAGTTCTTCGGCAACATCCGTGTTTGATAAATATTCGATATTTGAACGTGTTTTTGGGCCTACAAAGCAATTTTTAAATGTCTACGATACGAAAGACCTGCGGATTCAACCAAATCAGTTTTTCCATTGGAAATATACAAACCCTGTGAACAACAAGACCTGGGAATCTACGGAAGCCGGCATCTGGTATTATTTTGATGAGCAAGCAACTACTGTTACTGGTCGAGGAACCAAAGACTGGAACTTCTACCGTTATCCTGAGGCCTTGCTTATAGCTGCAGAAGGAATCGCTAAAACATCTGGTGTGAGTGCCGAGGCTGCAGGTTATTTAGCTCAGGTAAAAGCACGGGCAAATACCGAAGGAAAATCAGTTGCTGCTTATACAACCGAATTGCAAACATTATCAGCAGATAATTTCGTGAAAGAATGCTGGAAAGAGCGTCTCCGCGAGTTCCCATTGGAATTTAAAATGTGGGACGATATTGTTAGAACTAAAATGTTCCCTGTAATTTCAACGACTGAGGCTGGTAAAGTCGATTTCGTGCCATTGATTGGAGCTAAGAACGGATCTGGTGCAACATTCAAAGAAACAGATTTATTATGGCCAATTTCTCCTGATGAAATTCAGCGCAATAATAAATTGACACAAAATGCAGGCTATCAATAGTCTTTAAAATCTGAGTTTAAAATGGCCATCAATTGATGGCCATTTTTTTTATAAACAATGGCTAAATCAATCTAGTGACAATAAATGGAGCAATTATTTGTTTAGGTAACATCTATAGCGGCACTGTTTAAAATTTTTAAAAAACCTTTTCCCTTTAAAATTAAAATCCTATCTTGAATCCACAATTAAACACTTAAACTAAAAACAATAACCAAAAAGAGAAAAATCAACAAAACATATAATTTAGATAAAATCACATTCGCTTTTTTTTTCTTCAAATAGCAAAAGCGCTTTTGCTTTGTTTTTTACAATGATTATATGCTGAGTTGTTCCAGCTTAGGTGCATTTTTACGTTTTTTTTTAAAATAAATAATTAATAGACTGCCAGATTTAATCTATTACGATAGAGATGGGGATCAGGTATTCGTATTAATTATTGAAGATGATACTAATTAAACATGATCGTTTAAGCTTATCAAAGCTAAAACGTTTTATAAACCAAAATCACTAATTATATGAGCAGAATCGATTTAGAATCATTTGCCCGCTTAACGAAAAATACCAAGCTGTTTTTTTCGTTGGCTATTATCGCAGGGACGATACATCAGGCAAATGCGCATGTCATCGCCAAGAGGGAAGATCCAAAAGAGACCTTTACCCATAAGGTCGCTAAGTTTCAGGGTTTAATTAAAGGAAAGGTACAGGATGCAAAGACTGGAGAAGGGATCTCCGGTGTTTCGGTTACCGTCAAGGGATCAGCAAAAGGTACAACATCGGATGGCCAAGGTAATTTTGCCCTGCAAGCCAAGATAGGAGATGTCCTGGTCGTGTCGTCCATTGGTTATCGAACAAACGAAGTCAAAGTAATAGGAAATGCCCCGATTGATATTCGACTATCCGCGACAGAAGACCAATTGGAGGAGGTTATTGTTGTCGGTTATGGTACGCAAAAGAAAAGCGAAGTTACCTCAGCTGTAGCTTCTGTAAAAGAGAAGGATTTCAATCAAGGTGGTATGCGCAACCCAATGGATCTGGTGCAAGGTAAAGTTGCCGGGCTAAATGTGACGAGAACCCAGGGCAGTAATCCAAATGCTGGTTCAGATATCCAATTGCGGGGTATGGCCTCCATGAAAGGCGGAAACTCCCCGCTGATTGTCATTGATGGCATTCCTGGTGGAAATCTAGATTTGATCAAGCAAGGAGATATTGAATCCATAGACGTGTTAAAGGACGGATCTGCAGCGGCTATTTATGGGACGCGGGGTAATGGTGGTGTAATTTTAGTAACCACTAAAAAAGGCAAATCTGGAGAACCACGATTTGAATATTATACCTATGGTCAACATGAGTCTGTCGCAAAGAAACCTTCGATGCTGAGTGCGCAGCAATTTAGAGATTATGTGGTCAACGGACAGAATAAACCTGATCTTGACCTTGGCGCTTCAACAGATTTGTATGACGAATTGATCAATAAAGGTAATTTCTCAACATTCCATAATTTTGTTGCCAGCGGTGGTGGCGATAAATCCAACTACCGTGCTTCAATTAACTATGAAAATGCCGAAGGCATTGCTAAACAGAATGGACGTCAGCAATTTGGCGGTCGTGTCAATTTTTCGCAAACTGGATTAAAAGATCGATTGACTTTCTCCGGTAATATTGCTGCCAATTTCAATAAAGCAGATCTTTTGGGTGGAAAAACGGAATATTTCGAACAGGCAATCCAGCGTAATCCAACTGCTCCACTATACAATCCCGATGGAAGTTTTTACCAAACCCAGGGTTATAATAATTTTAATCCGCTGGATCGTATGGCCAACCGTGTAGATCAACGCAATCAGGAAACTTTTTCGGGAGACGCACGTATGAAACTCAAGATTATAGAACCATTGAGCATCTCAGCCTTCGGATCCTATCTTAGAAATAATTGGAACGATCGTCAATATCGTTCGATAAAAGATTGGGACCAACGCCAAAATTCTGAGTATCAGGGTATGGGCTATGCTTGGAAAAGAAATGAGTTGAATTGGTCCAAGACCTTTGAAACAACAATTGATTACAACCAGACATTCAACGACAAGCATAATATAACGGGTTTACTCGGTTACAGTTTTCAATATAATGGTTATGAGCGGTTTGAGATGTCCAATAATGGTTTTACAACAGACGCTTTTCAAGATTGGGACATGGGAAGTGGTACGGCTCTGACAAATACCAAATTGCCAAGACCATCGATGGGCTCATTTAAGGAAGACAATAAATTGATTGCTTTTTTTGGACGGGTAAATTATAATTATGACCAAAAGTATTTTGTGAGTGCAATTCTTCGCCGAGAGGGATCTTCGCGATTTGGTGCTAATCATAAATGGGGTAATTTCCCTGCCATTTCTGCGGGATGGACCATTACAAACGAAGACTTTTTCTCCAATAAAGACCTTGTCAACAATCTGAAGCTCCGTGTGGGGTATGGGGTAACCGGTAATCAGGGCTTCCCAAATTACAATTCGTTGATCTTGTTGGGAACAGGTGGGGTATATCCGCAGGATGGCATCTATTATCAAACGTATGGACCGACACAGAACCCCAATCCCGACTTAAAATGGGAACAAAAAGCCGAATTGAATATCGGGCTCGATTTTGGTTTGTGGAATAACCGACTAACAGGGTCTCTAGATGTCTATAATCGTAAAACCAAAGATTTATTATACCAATATAAGGCGCAACAGCCAGCCTATGTGAGTACAAACATTTGGTACAATGTAGGCGAGGTTTCGAATAAAGGTGTTGAGTTGCAATTGTCTGGAGTTCCAATTCAAAAAGAAGATTTTAAATGGACGGTGGATTTTGCGGGAAGTTATCAAAAGAATAAACTCGTTACCATGTCCAATGATATCTTTAAGAGTAATTGGATGACTTTTGGCGGTCTGCCCTCTCCAGGTAATCTCGGAGATGCCATTCGTCTTGAAGAAGGCGGTGAAATTGGTTCCTTCTATGGAAAACGTTATGCGGGTCTGAATGATGCTGGAGAATGGCTCTTCTATAAAGCTGACGGCTCCAAGGCTACCATTGCGGATATAAATGATAATGATCGCGCCTATATTGGAAATGGTGTTCCCAAATTCAATGCGTCGCTAGGTAACCGGTTTGCCTATAAGGGCTTCGATCTGACCGTATTTTTCAGAGGGAAATTTAAGTATGATATTTTAAATACAGCGGATATGTTCTTTGGTAATCAAAAATGGTTGCCTAATAATGTTTTCGAAAGTGCTTTTACTAAACATGCCGACCTTAAACAGGATCCACAGTATTCGGATTACTACCTTGAGAATGGAAGTTTTGTGAAACTGGATAATATTACATTGGGATATAACTTTAAACTAAAGACTGATTATATCAAAAGTCTATATGTATATGCGACAGGGAGAAATATCGCAACCATGACCAAATATACGGGGATTGATCCAGAGTTGCAGGATACAGGTTTTGAAGCAGGGATTGATTCGCGCAGTTTCTATCCAAGAACAAGATCTTGGACAATTGGTTTGAATGTTGGATTTTAAAATAGTAAGGTTATGAAAAAAACAAATAAATATTTATTCGCCATCCTGAGCACTGTTACCTTAGGTATCTCTTTTAGTTCCTGCACCAAGTTGGATGAGACAGTGTATAGTAAGATCAAGGATGATAATTTTTATAAGAATAAACGGGAGGTTATGCAAGCTGCGCTCCGCCCTTTTACACATATGCAGGCCTGGCTTGCACCTACAGGTGGAAATGGCTTTTATTATCATTCCGAATTAAGTGCCGATCAGGTGGCCTGGCCGCAAAAGGGACGCCATGGATATGACGGTGGAGACCATATCCGGCAGCACTATCATACCTGGACAAGCAATGAAAGCCGAATGCGTGGGGCCTGGGAGTTGATGTGGGGCGGCGTTGGCTATGTCAATAATGCTATTCAGGATATTGAGAAACTTGATATCGCTAAAATTGCGGATCTGACAGAGGATGAACGCACGCAAATACTTGTGCAATTAAAAGTAATGCGGGCATTTCACTACATTAAGATAATGGATCTTTGGGGCAACGTTCCTATCGTGACAAAGGTAGCCGATCCTATTAACCCCGAAACCAAACCGAGAACAGAGGTTTTTGCATTTGTGCAGAAGGAGCTGGAAGAAAATGTGGATAAGTTGCCTAAAACCTCGGCCAGTAATATCGGTCAGGTATCTATGGCTGCGGGTTATGCCATGCTGGCTGAACTCTATCTCAATGCCGAAAAATGGTCGGGTAAGGCAATGAATGATGAATGTATCGCTGCTTGTGATAAGATTATTTCCGGACAGGCTGGCGGCATTGGAGGGGCTCCCAAATTGAGCCCTGATTTGAATGCATTGTTCAGTAATACCAATTCGGCGAATCCGGAATCCTTATTTCAATTTCAATATAGCAGACAGGCGGGGTTTACATTCGATTGGTCGGGATTCTATATGAGTTATGACTATATGAAGGAAGTGCTCAAAGTTGGTTACGGTGGATGGAATGCATTTGTTGTTATCCCTACCGCATTTAATGCCTATGCTGAAAATGACTTGCGGAAGAAAGAATGGTTTTTGTTTGGACCACAATATAAATACGGCACCACTACACCTGTATTGGGAACGGAAGAGTATTCAGGTAAACCGCTGGTGTTTGTCAATTCGATCCGCAGAGAAAGCGAAGGTGATAAAACTTCAGAAGGTGGTATGACAAAAGGAGAAGAGAATTCTGGAGCTCGATTTAATAAATATAAATCAGGTACCTTGGACGATGCCAACTACTGGGAGAATGATTATATTATTTATCGTTTAACGGAGATCTATTTCGATAAAGCTGAAGCACTTATGCGTAAGAATGGTGGAAAAGCCAGTAGTGAGGCTGTGGAGTTGGTCAATGAATCCAGAAAAAGAGCATTTAGTAAGGCTGACTGGCCTATGGCGCAGTATACTGTCGCTACATTGACGCTGGATGAATTACTGGCGGAACGGGGACGTGAATTTATTTTTGAAGGAAAGCGCCGGACAGATCTAATCCGATTCGGAAAATATATATCCGGATCTTGGTGGGATCATAAAGCTACGAACGATAAGAATAAAGAACTATATGCGGTACCGATGGATCAATTGGCAATCAATCCCAATTTAAAACAAAACCCTGGTTATTAATGTTCAGGAATAGTAGATGCCGTATAGGCATCTACTATTCTTTTACCTAAAACACATGAAAAGATATTTTACGTTGTTTCTTTTGAACTTTATTGGTGTAACCTTATTTGCACAAAAAAATAATTTTCAGAACTATGCTATCCAAACTTTAGATAGCATCTATAGCAAGTTTGGAAATACCAAGAATCAGCTCTTGGCTGAAAAATATCCCTTTGATGAAAACTTTAAAGCTGATTATCTGGATAATAATCAACAGGCAGCGCAGCAAAAGAAATATGCTTATCTATGGCCTTTCTCGGGTAGTTTCTCGGCTGTAAATGCCTTGATGGAATTGCCAAAAACAAAAAAGGCATTTCAGTTCATACTTGACAAAAAAGTCCTGGTTGGGCTACAGGAATATAGGGATGAAAGTCGGTCGCCGGTTGGTTATGCTTCTTATTTAAATACAGCTCCTCCCTCGGATCGTTTTTATGACGATAATATCTGGTTGGGTATCGATTTTACCGATAGCTATATCCATACAAAAAAAATAAACTACCTGTCTTCGGCCAAAGAGATCTGGAATTTTGTAAAGAGTGGGGAGGATGATAAACTCGGCGGTGGCATTTATTGGTGTGAACAGAAAAAGGAATCTAAAAATACCTGTTCGAATGCACCAGCAAGTGTATTTGCACTGAAGTTATTTATGGCAACCAATGATAGGTCCTATCTGCAAGAAGGGGAACGTCTTTATGAATGGACAAAAAGAAATCTTCAGGATCCCGAAGATAAGTTATACTGGGACAATATGCAGCTCAATGGAAAGATTGGAAAAGCTAAGTTTTCGTACAACGCCGGACAAATGTTGCAGGCAGCAGCCCTGCTTTATAAGTTAACGAAAAATAAACGGTACCTTGAGGATGCACAACAGCTGGCTGAGGCCTGTCTAGGCTATTTTTTCGAAACGGATGCGAAATTGAATTTCCCAAAATTGAAAAATAGCAATTTGTGGTTTCATGCCGTAATGATGCGTGGTTACATCGAGCTCGCTGCGGTGAATGGCGACCAAAGGTATCTCACCGTTTTTGCGAAAAATCTTGAATTTGCCTGGCAGCATATGCGCGATAAAGATGGACTTTTCAGTCCAGATTGGACCCTGAAAGATCAGCATAAATCGAAATGGCTGCTCGATCAGTGTGCTTTTGTCGAAATGTACGCACGGTTGGCAAAAGCTGGGTATTAAAATCGATGTAAAACGGTATAAGGTTAAGACGCTGAAAATAATTTTTCAGCGTCTTTTTTTGTTCTGTAACATATTGGTTAGAGAGATTAAATAATGTTTACTTAACATAATAGATGCTGTAAAATTTCTATTTGAACACCACCGTGGATATCATAAAAAAGGAGAAACCGACGATTACTTTTGTGCATTTCGACCAACCTGATGGCGTAGGCCATAATATCGGGCATAATACACCGGAATACTATGCCGAACTAAAACAGGTCGACAGACGTATTGGTACCTTGCAGCAAGCTGTAAAAGACGCAGGAATTGCAGACGAAACAATTTTTGTTATTGCTGCGGATCATGGTGGTACCGGAAAAGGACACGGTGGTAAATCGCTGGCCGAGGTGGAGATTCCTTGGGTAATGACCGGACCAGGTGTACCAAAAGGAAAAGAAATCAAGGAAACTTTGATGATTTATGATATCGCGCCTACGTTAACTTGGTTGCTTGGTGCACCGCTTGATGCCGCTTGGCGCGGACAGGCAATCAAAGCATTCCAACAATAGTTGTTTCCCGTCAAACAAAAAGCCCCAAAGAATTTTCTTTGGGGCTTTTTGTTTGACGAATCGTCAATATTATATATCTACGACCACATCCATTTTGAAGTCGTCATCTTTTAGATGGACAATTTCCGTTGCTTTTTCGTAGTTAGTTGATTTCTTGGAGAAGAAGTCATGTTGTGTCGTTTCAGTATTCAAACCATTCAATACGATTGGGTTGACTTGTTTTACTTCGAAGATCGGATCAAAGCCTAAATTCATCAATGCTTTGTTGGCATTGTAACGAACATATTCTTTTACCTCTGCAGTTAAGCCAACTTCAGTATAGATCTCTTCTGTATATTTCAGCTCATTTTCATACAAATTGTAAAGCAGGGCCAAGAAACGAGCTTTTACCTGATCTTGATTTTTTAATTTTTTGAATTGATCTTGGGCTATTAATCCAACGAATACACCGTGAATGGATTCGTCTGCGATAATTTTCTTGATGATATCGGCAGAAGCAACCATTTCACCTTGTCCACATAACCATAATGGCAAGAAGAATCCAGAATAGAATAAGAATGACTCCAATAATACAGATGCAGCCATCGCCATATAAATCTCTTCGTCCGAAGCATCTTCTTTATCGATCGCGCGGTAGTAACCATCAATCGTTTCTGCTTTGTATTGAAGATATTTATTTTGTTGAACCCATTCGAAAATGTCGTTTATTTCGGCGGTTGTAGAAACTGTCGTGAAAATAGTGGAATACGATTTTGCGTGGATAGCTTCCATCATACACATATAGGACAATACAGCTTTATTCTGTAATGTATCGATATGATCGATGATTTTAGGCATACCTGTGTGGCTTTGAAGGGTATCCAATAAGGTTAATCCTCCTAAAGCTTTTTTATACGCATCTTTCATTTCTGGGCTGATACGTTTCCAGCTATCGATATCTTTTGAAGGAATGTATTCCGTATCGATCCAGAATTGACGGATATTTTGTTCCCAGAACATCAATACATAATCGTTCTCAGGGGTATTCCAATTGACAGCTTTATATGTTTTACTCATTTTTAGTTTAAAGTATTAGGCATTTATTATCACGTATTTGGATTGTTGATTTTAGATAAGCCAAAAGCCGCCAATGACGTAGGCAACTTTTGACTTTCTCCCATTATATATCCAAATACTAAAATCTCAAAATTAAGCTGAACAAGAGACACATTCGTCGATGGTCGATTTTCTTGTCCGTGTATAATAAAGGGATTTCAATCCCAATTTATGTGCATAGATATAATATCTAGACAAATCTCTTGTCGAATCCTTTGAGTTTGTATGCAAAATGGTCGATACACCCTGATCAATATGGCGTTGGATAACCGAAATCAATTTCAAGACTTTGAATTGATCCATATCATAAGCCGATTTGAAGTAGAAATAATTATCGTTTGTCAAATATGGCATTGGATAGTAAGTTGTACTATCTCCATATTCACGCACTTCAATGATATCAACGATTGGCATAACTGATGCAGTTGCATTCATGATATACGAAGTCGATTGATTTGGAGCAATGGCCAAACGGTAAGCATGGTAAATACCATGTTCTTTGATTTTTGCTTTTAGTTCCAACCAATCTTCGACTGTTGGAATATGTATTCCTTCAAATAACTCCGTTACCTTAGCTGTTTTAGGCATATAATCACGGTTGATGTAATTGTTGAAATACGTACCATCGGCATAGGCTGATTTTTCAAATCCAACAAATGTTTTACCACGTTCTTTGGCAATTTCCATCGATGCTTCCAATGAATAATAGTTCATCATCATAAAGAAGGTATTGGCAAAATCCAGCGCCTCGTTAGATTCATACATGATGAAGCTTTTTGCAAGGTAACCATGGAGGTTCATTGCACCTAGTCCTACAGAATGCAACTCGCGGTTTGCTTTTGCAATAGATGGAACCATATCGATATTGGTCACGTCTGTAACGACAGTCAAAGCACGCATAGCCGTTTTTACGGTCTCTTTGATACGTTTGTTGTCCATTACAGTCGCGATATTTAAGGAGCCTAAGTTACAGGAGATACCATAACGGATCGTGTCCTGTTTGCCATAGATCTCAATATCGGATACTTGAGATACTTGCATGATTTCAGTACACAAGTTTGAGAATTTCACTTGACCGATTTCATTCAATGCATGGACACGGTTGGTGTTCTCTTTGAAGAAAATATAAGGATATCCCGATTCTTTTTGTGTCTGAGCAATTTTAACTAAAAGGTGACGAGCATTGATTTTTTTCTTTTTCACGTTTGGATTCGTGATCAATTCGTCGTACATTTTGTCCATATCCATCTCATCCAAGAATTGTCCATACTCTTGCATCACCGTATGTGGGTAGATCAAATAGCATGGTTCATCTTTTTCTGCCAATTCCATGAATTTATCGGGAACGATGATACCGATCGACAATGATTTGATACGTACTTTCTCGTCAACGTTGATTTTTTTACAATCTAAAAATTCTTCGATGTCAGAGTGGAAAATATTGAGGTATACTGCACCAGCACCCGGACGTTGTCCCAACTGGTTCGCATATGAGAATGTATCTTCCATAATCTTCATGATTGGAAGTACACCGCCGGCACGGCCTTCAACACCTTTGATAGCTTCTCCGCGAGCACGGATTTTAGAGATATTGAACGATACACCACCACCGATAGAAGACAACTTCATTGCGGAATCAACAGCATAACCGATACCATTTAAGTTGTCGCCGATTTCATCCAAGAAACATGATACTAATTCACCCGAGCGTTTCTTTCCTGCATTCAAGAATGTAGGGGTCGCTGGCTGATACTCTTGATTGATCATGATTTCTGCATATTCAATTGCTTTTTGAACACCCTCTTCTCTTGCTAAGAACAAGGAAACAGCAACTACACGGTCTTCATAACGCTCTAAAAACTTCTCGCCAGAATCGTCACGTAAAGCGTAGCTCTGGAAGAATTTGAATGCCGCCATAAAAGATTCGAAACGGAATTTCTTCGCATACACATAGTTGAATACCGTTTCCATTTCTTCAAATGTAAACCATTGGTAAAAGTCAATATAATAGTTGTTTTCTACCAAATAGTCTATTTTTTCTTTTAATGTATAAAAGAACACGGTGTTCTTATTTACATATTCCAAGAAATATGCACGAACCGCTTCCTTATCTTTATGTAAGCTGAATTCGTCATCATGCTTAATCATGATTTCATTATTAAGCAATATCCAGTTTTTTGCTACTTCGTTTGCTACCATCGCAAAAGTTCTTTAAGATGTCAATAAATTGATTAATATCTTCCATTGTTCCGGACAGTTCAAATTTGAACGCCAGTGGAATGTCGAAATCCTGTGAAATGCGATCAGCTGCCAGACCAAAATTCGGTCCCCAGTTGCGGTTGCCACTGGAAGTAACAGAATAGATATTTTTAGCTTCGCGTTTCATGAATTCTTTTGTGTTTTCGGGCACCTGTCCAAAATTTGTGGTGAAAGTGACCAAATGACCAGGGTCTTTTACCATTAAATCGGCGGTAATCTTATGAATTTGCCAACCCGTTATCTGCGCTACTTTATCCATAAAACGTTGTACGTTCCCCGTTCTGGAATCATAATAAATGTGTATCATGTCACTGTTTCATTTTAATGATACGCTGAATTTATTAAAGTGCAATCGCAGCCAATTCCTCTGGTTTAAAGCCAATGATACGGTGTTGAATCTCTTCATTTTCCAACACAATTACCGTAGGAACTGTGCGGATTTTGAATCTTGCGGCCAAGTCTGGTTCATCAAAAGGATTAACCGTTTCATATTGGATACCTTTTTGATCCAAATAAGCCGATACTTGTGCACAAGGAGCACAATCGTTTTTCTCAAATTTGATAATTCTTGCCATGTTTACTTGTTTATTTTTTTATTCCAATCTTTATAGAAAAACTCGGTACGGAGTTAATGGTATCAATTTTAATCGGGGAGACCAGATTTAAGGTGCATCTGGCCATTTAAAATAGACAATTCATCAAAAAGAAAAGTCTGTGTTTTCGATACTTAAAAACTTCGTTGAGTTGCCAATTCTTTCATTAGCTTAACAAATATCTTATATTTTCTTTCGATGCGGTAGTTTGACTTTTCCACATTTTGGGCAAAAGTTTGTCAGAGAATGCGTTTGCTGCAGATTGGTGTTTGTAAGTTATTGATTATCTTAATTTTGTAAATGTGGATAACTTTAAATCAGTAAATTTTACCACTATTTTACAAATGATTTAAGTTTAATTTTACTGTCATAAAAAAGCTACAAAGCTTGCTTTTTTATGAAAATTTTATTACCTTATTTTGCCCTAATTTGAAAAATAAATTTATGAAGAAACTATTCTATGGTCTCTTGCTTCTAGCGTCGCTACAGACGCAAGCGCAGGAAAACATTACCTTTCAAAAACCCTCTACTGAAATTTTGGCCTTAGCCGATTATGTACGCCCCCCTCAGATAAAGATTTCAAGCGATAGAAATTGGATGTTATTTACATTCCGGCCTACGTATAAAAGCCTGGCAGACTTAGGCCAGGAAGAAATGAAACTGGCTGGATTGCGGATTAATCCGAAGACGAACATGGAAAGTTCGACAATCTTTTTCGATAAGATTACCTTGAAAAAAATAGGACAAAATATGGAATTTTCCGACTTCACGGGGATACCCGAAAAAGCGGCGATGGCCAATTTTGTGTTCTCTCCAGACAATAAGCGTTTGGCATTTAGCAATACAAATGAAATTGGAACGGCCTTATTTGTCATTGATCTTGCAACGCGAAAGGTCAAACAGTTGACAGCTTACAATTTGAACGGAACATTGACAGCACCATTTCAGTGGCTGAGAAATTCTTCCGGTTTAATAATAACAAGCCTACCAAAGGATAGGGCTGCCCTGTTGGATCCCTCAAAAGATTTGCCGACGGGACCTATTGTCTCAACTAGTGATGGGAAGGTGTCTCAATTGAGGACATACCAAGATCTGCTTAAAAATCCGCAGGATGAAGTGAATTTTGAAACATTGGTGCAATCCAACCTTGAACTTGTAGATCTGGACGGCAAGATTTCTTCCTTTAAAAATAAAGCCATTTATACGGGGATCAGTTTCTCACCGGAAGGTGAGTATGTGATGATCACGACCATTACAAAACCTTATTCCTACGTAGTTCCGGTTTCGTCTTTTCCACAGCAGGTTCGAATTTATGATCGGTCGGGCAAGGAAATAGCGCTGGTGAATGAGACCCCCTTGACAGAGGTAATGCCGAAAGGTTTTTCGTCGACACGATCGGGAAAACGGGCCTGGCATTGGCGGAGTGATCAGCCAGCTACGTTGGCTTATGTAGAAGCCTTGGATGGCGGGGATGCGAACAAACCTGCGGAGTTTCGTGATGCCTTATATACTTTATCTTACCCTTACAATGGTGCGGGAAAGCTTATTTTTAAAATCAAAGACCGTTACGCTGGTGTAACATGGGGGAATGATAAATATGCATTGATCAATTCGCAATGGTATGATACGAGAAATGCAAAAACTTTTGTGGTGAATCCTTCCTCGGGAGAATCTAAACTATTGCACGAGCGGAACAGTCAGGACGTCTATAATGATCCGGGAGATGTGTATATGGAAAAAAATAGTTTAGGCACTTATTCGATGTATATAGATAAGGATAAAGCGTTGTTTGTAGGTAAGGGTTTTACTAAAAATGGCGAGTTTCCTTTTGTGGATGAGCTTGATCTGCATTCATTGAAGAAAAAACGCATCTACACTGCTCCAGCATCTGAAATGCAAGAACGTATCGCCCAACTCGTGAACCCTAAAACTGGTGATCTGTTGATTTCGCTTCAGTCAGCATCGTTTTATCCGAATTATTTCATGAAAAATATGAAATCGGGGAAACAGGTGACGCTCACCACGTTGGAAAACCCGTTTAAATCGTTGGAAAAAGTTCATAAAGAGATTTTAAAATACAAGCGCAAGGATGGAGTCGAACTTTCTGGAACATTATATTTACCTGCCGGTTATGATTTTACGAAGAAAGAGAAGTTGCCTCTGCTAATGTGGGCTTATCCACGGGAATATAAGGACAAGAATACAGCCGGACAAAGCACGGCCAATCCGAAGGAGTTTACCTTCCCAAGTTATGGCTCTTTTATCTACTGGGTATCGAAGGGCTATGCTGTATTGGATAATGCGGCCTTCCCTATTGTTGGAGAGGGAACAAAAGAACCGAATGATACCTTTATTGAGCAACTTGTGGCAAATGCCGAAGCTGCAATTGATGCGGTAGATCATTTGGGTTATATCGATCGGAAAAAAGTTGCTGTGGGTGGGCATTCCTATGGTGCGTTTATGACAGCACATCTGTTGTCCAATTCAAAATTGTTTGCCGCAGGAATTGCGCGTTCTGGAGCATACAATCGGACCTTAACACCATTTGGTTTTCAGAGTGAACAACGAAACTTCTGGGATGATCCAACCTTGTATATGACCATGTCTCCATTTGTGAGTGCTGATCGGATGAAAACCCCACTTTTGTTGGTTCACGGCGGAGCCGATAATAATCCCGGAACATTCACCCTGCAGACGGAACGCTATTTCCAGGCCCTGAAAAATTTGGGAGCTCCCGTGCGTATGGTCATTTTACCACGCGAAGCTCATGGATATGTCGCCAAAGAAAATATCTTCCATTTACTTTGGGAGCAGGATCAATTTTTGGAAAAATACCTTAAAAAATAACCGGTCGATTAACCAGAAGCAATAGTGTTAAGGTGTACAAGGATTCAATGTAAAAGAAGGTGTCTAAAAAGTAAAAACAAACCCTCTGAGAATTGAATATTTGAAAAGTACCTGTATAGGGATTCGGTAAAAATTCAATATAAAAGGGGCTATCCACCTTGCAGTGCCCCCAAAAAGTTAGACACTTTCTGGGGGCATTTTTTATGAATAAGAAAAAGAAGCACAGCTTTGAATTTAAGCTGAGCTGTGTTAAACAGATGGATGAGCATTATCGCTCTGCAAAATCTCTTGGCAGAGAATTAGGAATCGCCTATTCGTTACTTGATACCTGGTATAGGATATATAAGTATCATGGATCTGCAGGACTTCTTCCCAGAAAAGGGAAAAGGATCTTTAGCCCGTCTTTTAAGTTGTCAGTCCTTAACGCAATCCGTGAAGAAAGTTTATCTTTGAAAGAGGCTCGCGTGCGCTTCGACCTTTCCTCGGATGACCACATTATCAACTGGCAGAAAAGACTGGATGAGTTTGGTCCGGCAGGATTGGAGCCGCGGGCTAAAGGAAGACAACCTATGACTAAGAAATCAAACCAACAGATCAAGCGAAAGGTCAGGAAAACGAATAAACCACTCACGCGTGAAGAGGAACTTTTGCAGGAGAAAGAGTATTTACGGGCGGAAAATGCTTTGCTAAAAAAGCTCCAAGCCTTAGCTCAAGAAGAAAACAAGCGCAAGCCATAATGGAGCTAAGGCATCAATTCGACCTGGATACCATGTTGAGCTGTGTTAAAATGGCAAGGAGTACTTTTTATTATTACTCCGGGAAATCAGGACAACCGGACAGGTATGAACGGGTAAGGAACCTGATCAGCAGGATATACCATGACCATAAGGGGCGCTTTGGCTATCGCCGTATCGTACTGATGCTCAGACGACATGGAGAGGGTATCAACCATAAGACCGTGCTTAGGCTGATGGGAGAAATGAAGCTGAAGAGCCTGATCAGGGTGAAAAAATACCGGTCCTACCGGGGTGACCTGGGCAAGATAGCTCCCAATATCCTTAACAGGGAATTCAAGGCTGACAGCCCAGCCCAAAAATGGGCTACTGATGTTACAGAGTTCAAAGTCAGGGGAAGAAAGCTCTACCTTACCCCGATCATTGATCTGTTCAATCAGGAAATTATCAGTTATGAGCTTACTGACAGACCGGTGTTCAAGGCGGTAATGGACATGTTGAAAAAATCACTTCCTTTTGCAAAAGTATCCTCACAGTTGATTTTACATTCAGATCAGGGATGGCAATATCAAATGCAGAAGTATCAACAGTGGCTCAAAGAAAACGGAATCACTCAAAGCATGTCCAGAAAAGGAAATTGCCTTGATAATGCTGTAATTGAAAATTTCTTTGGAACTTTAAAATCAGAGCTGTTCTATCTAAAACAATATGAATCAACAGAGAAGTTAAAAAGCGAAATAGAAGATTATATATCCTATTACAATAATCAACGGATAAAACTAAATTTAAATGGAATGAGCCCGACAGAATATCGAGCTCATTATTACAAATCTAATTAACTAAATTTGTCCAATCTTTTGGGGGCAGTCCAACCTTTGGACTGCCCCTTTTATATTGAATGAAGTATTTGTTTTATTGATTTGTGTTTTTTTTACTAAAGTATCAATAGAATCAATCGTTTGGTTTATCGCGAAATGCAACGAATTCATTGGTCTGAATAAACCTTGCGCTTGCATTTATACAACGGTAGGCTTCCGTAATCATAAATAAGTTTTTTTCGCTATTTACTCGCTTTAACCGTAAATGGAACGACATACTGTCCCCACTCCAAAGAAACAGTTCCTTGTGGCGTCGCATTGATCTTAAACTGTTCCTGTGAATTGCTTGCTGTGGCATTGCTAACAGAAACACGTAGGGCATCTTCGTTAGCATCATATTTTGTTCCCCACTGATTCCACACTTTATTAAACATAATTGTTGTTTCGTGTTCCCCAGGGATACTGTAAAGACCATATTTTCCAGCGGCTAATTTCTTGCCTTCAACCAATACATCTTTATTAAATTCGATGGTGGTCGCTTCATTCGCTCCAGTACGCCATACAATGCCGATAGGGGCGATATCAACACCAAGCTGACGGCCTTTCAATGAAGGGCGGCTATAATTAATGTCGATCGTGACACCATCGGTGGTGGTTACTTTGGTGTTGTCTGGAGGACTCGGGCGTTTACTTTTGTCGGTCTGCGCAAAGGTAAGTTGCCCAATTAAGGTCAGAATTGTTAAAATTAGTACTCTCATTTTTCGTATAGTATTGATTAAACAATTAAATATAAGGTTTTTAAATTATGGAATTGTTAGTTTTTTTTGAAGACTTTGGGTGAGGTCTTTTGGTTATATAAACGGGAAAAGCCAGGATATGAATCACTGGCTCTTTTCATTTATACCTATTATTTAAACAAGATATTCAAATAGTGTCTGGTCTTTGTTGATTTCAATGACATCAAACTTATATTCTTTCATGCGTTCAATCAATGTTTCGTAATCTTCAGGCTTGTTGAGCTCTATGCCGACTAGGGCTGGACCTCTTTCGCGTTCTGTTTTTTTGATAAACTCAAAACGGGTAATATCATCCTTAGGTCCCAATACTTCAGAAACGAAGAGTTTTAATGCACCTGGGCGTTGTGGGAAACGAACGATAAAATAATGTTTGTAGCCTTCGTAAAGCAGAGACAATTCTTTGATTTCACTCATGCGGTCGATATCGTTGTTTCCACCGGATATGATACAGACGACTTTCTTGCCTTTAATTTCATCTTTGTGAAATTCAAGAGCAGCTACCGATAAAGCACCCGCGGGCTCAACGACAATTGCATCCTTATTATACAGCTCTAGGATGCAGGTACAGATCTTTCCTTCAGGAATAGAGCGTGTATCATCCAACAATTGCTTGGCAATTTCAAATGTCGTTGCACCGATCTTTTTAACGGCGGCCCCATCAACAAATTTGTTGATATGCTCGAGCTCGATCGGTGCGCCATGTGTCAAAGCCGCTTGCATAGAAGGAGCTCCTTCGGGTTCAACACCATAACATTTGATCGCTTTGTTTTTACTCTTCAGGTAATAGCTCGCCCCCGCGGCAAGTCCACCGCCACCAATTGGGATAAATATGGCGTCCATATCGGGAAGATCTTGTAAAGCTTCAACGGCTACAGTACCCTGTCCTTCCACAACTTTGAGATCATCAAATGGCGGAATGAAAGTCATGCCATGCTCTGCTGTATAAGCCAGCGCTGCTTTTTGGCAGTCATCAAAAGTGTCTCCGGTCAAGATAATTTCTACATTGCCGTTACCCCACATTTCCGTTTGTGAAATCTTTTGGCGTGGTGTCGGACCCGGCATAAATATCACGCCTTTGATGTCGAGTTTATTGCAGGAGAAAGCAACGCCCTGAGCGTGGTTGCCTGCGCTGGCACATACAACGCCACGTTGTCGCTCTTCCGCTGTTAAGGAAATAATTTTATTGTAGGCACCGCGTAATTTATAGGAACGTACGACTTGTAAATCTTCCCGTTTGAGATAGACTTCAGCGCCATATTTTTCGGATAGATGCCGATTATATTGAAGCGGTGTTCTGTTGACCACAGACTTGATGCGGTCAAGCGTAGCTTCTGAATTGATGTTTAAGGTTGATAGATTCATTGTTAGATGATTGCCTAGTTAAGGTAGCAAATAAAACGCAGATATTCGCTGTTATATGAGAGATTCTACCTATATAGTATTTAAATTTAGTTGATTTTAAATGGAAGATCGTTTGTACGTATGATAAAATAATAACTAGCAACGTATCATTTGGATCCTTTAAAAAAATGTATTTATGATAAAAAAAGGCTGCATCTGCAGCCTTCCTTTTTTATATTTTTTCTTGGATGAGGCTTTTTAGGTCATCATCACAAATATTTTTCTTTTCGTCGGCCAAAACCAAGAAACGTTGATAGCAATCAGCTAAATCATCTTTTTCAAGATGGAAGCCTAAACGCTCCAAATGGTGCTTAAGGGCATGTCTTCCTGAACGTGCAGTTAAGATAATATCAGCTTCAACCAAACCAACATCTTCTGGTCTGATGATCTCATAGTTCTCACGGTGTTTTAGGAAACCATCTTGGTGAATACCCGAGCTATGCGCGAAAGCATTACGGCCAACGATTGCTTTATTCGGTTGGACAGGCATGTTCATCATTTCACTTACCTTGCGCGATAAGTACGTAAACATGCGGCTATCGATGTTTGATGTCAAGCTTCCAAACGACTGGTTGTGCACTTTAAGGATCATGGCTACTTCTTCAAGTGACGTGTTTCCGGCACGCTCACCGATACCGTTGATGGTACATTCCACCTGACGGGCTCCATTTTGAATCGCAGCGATAGAATTTGCTGTTGCAAGTCCCAAGTCATTGTGACAATGTGCCGAAATAATGGCCTGATCGATATTGCGTACATTCTCCTTGAGGTAATTGATTTTTGAGCCATATTGGTCTGGCAGACAATAACCGTTTGTATCGGGGATATTGACTACCGTAGCACCGGCAGCAATCACCGATTCAACCATTTTAGCTAGAAATGCTAAGTCTGCGCGACCCGCATCTTCTGCATAAAACTCGACATCTTCCACATAGGATTTGGCATGTTTTACAGCCGCAACGGCACGTTCTAAAATTTCTTCTCTTGTGCTGTTGAATTTATATTTGATATGCATGTCCGAAGAACCAATACCCGTATGGATACGTGGGCGTTTGGCATATTTTAATGCCTCGGCAGCTACGTCAATATCGTTTTGATTGGCACGGGTCAATGCGCATATAATGACATCGTTTACCGCTTTAGATAATTCGACGACCGATTGAAAATCACCAGGGCTAGACACTGGGAAACCGGCTTCGATAATATCCACCCCTAGTTTTTCCAGGTCTTTAGCAATCTCAATTTTCTCTGGAGTAGTTAATTGGCAGCCTGGTACCTGTTCGCCATCACGTAAAGTGGTGTCGAAAATGTAAAGATGATTAGGATCGTGTAACATAATTTCTTAATTCAAAAGATTTACAAATTAAAAAGGGTATACTATTTAATAAACTCCAATACTTTTTCACCCATTTCCTGAGTACCTAAGATTTTTGAAGCTTCTGTGCTGCTGTTGGCAATATCACCGGTTCTCCAACCAGCTTTTAATGTTTCAGCAACAGCATTGGTAACCGCTTTAGCTTCCTCCTGTAGACCAAAGCTAATATCAAGCATCAAGGCAGCAGATAAAATTGAAGCCAATGGATTTGCTTTATTTTGACCAGCGATATCGTGTGCAGAGCCGTGGATAGGTTCGAAGAAGCCTGTGCCATCACCTACGGAAGCAGAAGCCAACATACCCATTGAGCCTGCGATCTGTGACGCTTCGTCTGTCAAGATATCACCAAAAAGATTGGCCGTTAATACCACATCGAATTTCTTCGGATTTTTAACCAATTGCATGGCTGCATTATCGATAAACATGTGCTCGGTTTCAACATCCGGATATTCTTTTGCGATTTCCTGTACTACTTCTCTCCATAGGCGGGATGTTTCCAATACATTGGCTTTATCAACAGAGCATAATCTTTTGTTACGTGTGCGTGCGGCATCATAAGCTTTACGTGCGATACGTTCAACCTCGTAACGGTGGTAGTTCATCAGATCTGACGCAAAGGTGTTGTCCTCATTACGGTTTTTTTCACCAAAATACACATCACCTGTCAATTCACGGAAGAAAAGGATATCTGTACCTTGAAGAATTTCAGGCTTTAAACTCGAAGCATCCAATAACTCGTCGAATAAAAGGATTGGACGAAGATTTGCATAAAGACCTAGTTCTTTACGGATTTTCAACAAGCCTTGTTCAGGTCTTACTTTAGCAGAAGGATCATTATCATACTTGATATGGCCAATGGCGCCGAAAAGGATCGCATCAGAAGCTTTTGCTTTCGCTAATGTTTCATCAGGAAGAGGATTGCCCGTAGCTTCAATTGCAGTATGGCCCATGATAGCTTCATCAAAGCTGAATTCATGACCATAATTTTCACCGATTTTTTCTAAAACTTTTTTACCCCAAGTTGTTACTTCTTGGCCGATGCCATCTCCAGGTATGATTAAAATATTTTTCTTCATTGTATTTTTAGTATTGAGCTATCAGCGATATGTATATTGAAACTTTGGAAGATAGGCCTAAGCCCTATTGTATTGTCTTTATTTTTGACTTTTGATTTCCAGTGTTTTGTCGATAGCTTGATTCTTTTTTTATTTTTTTGTTCTTGTTTTCGAATTAATTGAAGTTATCCACATTTTTCATGTGGATAAAGCTTCTTTTTTGTGGATAACTTCGGATACAGCCTTTACTTCTCCTTTTTCCAACACGATTTTATTGTCAATGCACGTTGGTAGTTGTGTCTGGAAGTGCCCTACATAAATGAGCGTCTGGCCACTTTTACTGAGGTCATCAATGACATCGTTGAAATACTGGGTCTGCTCTTTATCTAAGCCTTGACAAGGTTCGTCCAAAATCAGCAATTCTGGATGCTTCACGATCGTGCGAGCCAATAGGACCAAACGTTGTTGGCCTAATGGTAACGACCCCAAGGTTTTGTGTTTAACCTCTTTAAGGTCAAAAAAATGGAGAATTTGCCCGAGCTTTTGCTGTTGTTCAAATCCTAATCGCTGGTATAGGCTCATGGAATCAAAAAATCCAGAAGCAATAGTCTGCCCAACGTTGGCATTCATATCATAGTACCAATGCAATTCTGGCGATATAATACCCAAATGTTCTTTGATATCCCAAATGCTTTCTCCAGATCCTCTTTTTTTGCCAAAAAGATGGATGTCGTTGGCATAGGCCTGTGGATGATCGCCGTTGATTAAACTGAGCAACGTGGATTTTCCTGAACCATTATGCCCTTGTAGCAACCATTTTTCGCCGGCTTTTACTTCCCAGTCAATATTCTTTAAGACTTGTTTTTCGCCATAGGAGATATTGATCTTGTTCATTTTTACCATGATCGGAGAAGTTACTTCAGGGGCTCGTTGCAGAAAATAGGGGAGTGCCTTTCTTGTGCGGGGCAATCCTCTGGATAACGCATTGCTATTTTGGCGAATAACAATCTTACCATGCTGGATCTCCGCAAAACGATTGATACATTCCGGTTGTTCGTCATCATTACTTATCAACAACAAGGTAACTCCTTTATCCGCAAGCTGATCGAAAATCTGATTGAGATCTTCCCGAGACTGTGCATCTAGTCCTGTATAAGGCTGGTCGATAATGAGCACCTGAGGTTGAAGCCACAAGGCCTTGATCAATTGCAGTCTTTTGTGTTCGCCACTCGAAAGTTCAATCAACTGCTGGTCTTTGAAATTTTCGAATCCAAAAATGTTCAGGTAAGAACGTACGTTTTCAAAAGAAAGCTGTTCTTCTTGCGCAAAATGTTTCAACTCAGCAAAAACCGTTAATGTATCGTTTTTTGCAAATTTGTTGTAGCGCTGTTGGTAATAGAAATTGCGATCGCCTTCAAGATTGGTAAATTGAAACCAATTGGAAACGTAGTGAATTTTTGCCGGCAGTGGGCTTGTTGGATTAAGGTGGAATGTGATCTCGCCTTCATACTTCAATTGCCCGGCAATCGCTTTTGCAAGTGTGGTTTTTCCTGTACCGCTAGGACCGCCTAAGATCCATTGTTGGCCAGGAAAAATTTGCCAATTTAAGTCTTGCAGTACGGTATCTTTACCGTACTGAATGGTTAAATTGGCAATATGGACGACAGGATCTACCATTGTCTGTTTGCTTCAAATGCTTCGATTGAATCTTTCTGGTTAAGGATAAAATCAATGTCATCATATCCATTGATCAAACATGATTTTTTGTATGGATTGATTTCAAACTCAAATTGATCACCTGTCTCTGTCAACATGACTGTTTGTTTTTCAAGATCAACGATAATCGCTGTTGTCGGATTTTGGTGCACCAATTCGAAGATTTTTGCCAAAAACTCTTCGGGTACCTGAATCGGTAATACACCATTGTTAAGGGCATTTCCTTTGAATATATCGGCAAAGAATGAGCTGATGACCACATCAAAACCATAGTCTTGAATAGCCCATGCAGCATGCTCGCGGCTTGAACCACAACCAAAGTTTTTACCGGCAACCAATATTTTTCCTGTATAGGTCGGGTTGTTCAATACAAAGTCAGTTTTGGGCTGATTGTCTGTATCAAAACGCCAGTCGCGGAATAAATTATCACCAAAACCTTCGCGCGTAGTTGCTTTTAGAAAGCGTGCGGGTATAATTTGATCGGTATCAATATTTTCGATAGGTAGAGGGACTACCTGTGACGTTAAAGTTTCAAATTTTTTCATTTTTTTCTGCTTAGATCAACTCTCTTACATCTGTTACTTTACCTGTTACTGCCGCAGCTGCTGCTGTCAAAGGAGATACCAGCATGGTGCGGGCATTCGGTCCCTGACGCCCTTCGAAATTTCTATTTGAAGTCGAAACACAATATTTACCAGCAGGGATTTTATCTTCGTTCATACCTAAACATGCCGAGCATCCTGGTTCACGTAACTGGAATCCTGCCGCTTCAAATATTTTATCCAAGCCTTCTTCTTTAGCTTGTTTTTCTACTTGTTTTGAGCCCGGTACAATCCATACTTCAACGTCTTGTGCTTTTTGCTTGCCTTTAACAAATGAAGCTACTTCACGTAAATCTTCAATACGGGAATTGGTACAACTTCCGATGAACACATAATCAACACGGTTGCCTAAGACTGTTGAGTCATCTTTGAAGCCCATGTAATCCAATGCTTTTTGGTACGATGGTCTTTCTGATTCCGCTTGTGCGCTAGTTGCTGGAATATGCTCCGCAATACCCATACCCATGCCTGGGTTAGTACCATAAGTAATCATTGGCGCAATGTCTGCAGCATCAAAAGTCAACACTTTATCAAAGATGGCATCTTCGTCAGAATACAATGTTTTCCAGTACGCTAGGGCTTTATCCCATTCCTCACCTTTCGGCGCGAATTCACGGCCTTCTACATAGTCGAAAGTGATCTGATCCGGAGCAATTAAGCCTCCACGTGCACCCATTTCGATACTCATGTTACAAATGGTCATACGTGCTTCCATGCTTAATGAACGAATTGCTGAACCGGCATATTCAATAAAGTAACCTGTACCGCCCGCAGCAGAGATTTTGGAGATGATATATAGGATGATATCTTTTGCCCCAACACCGTTTTGAAGGGTACCGTTGACTTCAATTTTCATTGTTTTTGGCTTCGACTGCAATAAACATTGTGTTGCGAAGACCTGTTCAACTTGAGAGGTTCCAATACCAAAAGCAATAGCTCCAAAAGCACCATGCGTGGAGGTATGACTATCGCCACAGACCATCGTTTTACCTGGTAGGGTGATACCCAGCTCCGGACCAATAACGTGTACAATCCCTTGGTATGGATGCCCCAAACCATATAGTTCAATACCAAATTCAGCACAATTTTTGGTGAGCATATCAACTTGATAACGGGATAGCTCTTCTTTGATCGGTAAATGTTGATTGAGTGTCGGTACGTTGTGGTCGGCAGTAGCTACCGTTTGCTTTGGACGAAAAACTGGGATTCCTCTTTTACGCAAGCCATCGAAAGCTTGAGGTGAAGTAACTTCATGAATCAAGTGGGTGTCGATATAAATAATATCCGGAAACCCTTCTTCACGCTTGACGACGTGAGCATCCCAAATCTTTTCTACTAATGTTTTTGACATTTTTTATTCTCTCTTATGTTATTTTTATATGAATCAAGGTGATATTGTAAATGTCTCAATATCACCTTGATTTCAATATACTAAATTACGAAATATTCATGATTTTTGGAGCATGTATAATCTCGTATGGACTTTTAAACAGTTTTGATCGCTTTCATTGCAGTCATCGCTTTACGCAATTTGCGACCAACGATTTCTACAGGGTGATCACGCAAAATTTCATTGATGACAACCAATTGTGCGTTATCAACTGCAGCATCTTTGTTGTCGTTAAAGTTTTTACCGACTAAATCCGTATCAACAGTTTTCATGAAGTCTGCCAACAAAGGTTTACAAGCTTGGTCGAATAGGTAACAACCGTATTCTGCTGTATCAGAGATAACACGGTTCATTTCGAACAACTTCTTGCGAGCGATTGTGTTAGCGATCAATGGTGTTTCGTGCAATGATTCGTAGTATGCTGATTCTGGTTTGATACCTGCTTCAACCATTGTTTCGAATGCCAATTCAACACCTGCACGGATGAAAGCAACCATTAGCGTATAGTTGTCGAAGTATTCTTGTTCGTTGATTTTAACATCACCAGCAGGTGTTTTTTCGAATGCAGTTTCACCTGTTTCGGCTCTCCATTTCAATAAATTTGCATCACCATTTGCCCAATCTTCCATCATGGTCTTGCTAAAGTGACCTGACATGATATCATCTTGGTGTTTTTGGAATAAAGGACGCATGATATCCTTCAATTCTTCTGAGATCTCAAATGCTTTTACTTTTGCAGGGTTGCTCAAACGGTCCATCATTCCGCTTACACCACCATGTTTCAAGGCTTCCGTAATCACTTCTACACCGTATTGTACCAATTTCGATGCGTAACCAGCTTCGATACCTTTCTCGATCATTTTGTCGAAAGACAAGATCGATCCTGTTTGCAACAATCCACAAAGAATTGTTTGCTCACCCATCAAATCTGATTTTACCTCAGCTACGAATGAAGATTTCAATACACCAGCCTTGTGTCCACCTGTCCCTACACAGTACGCTTTTGCTTCAGCCCAGCCTTTTCCTTGTGGATCATTTTCCGGGTGAACAGCGATTAAAGTAGGAACACCAAAACCACGAAGGTACTCTGCACGAACCTCAGAACCTGGACATTTTGGAGCAACCATGATGACAGTAATATCTTTACGGATTTGCATACCTTCTTCAACGATGTTGAAACCGTGTGAATACGATAACGTGGCGCCTTCTTTCATCAAGGGCATTACAGCGTTGATTACTGAAGTATGTTGTTTATCTGGAGTCAAGTTGATAACTAAATCCGCAGATGGGATCAATTCTTCGTAAGTGCCTACGTTAAAGTTGTTGTCCGTAGCGTTTTTCCAAGAATCTCTTTTTTGTTCAATAGCTTCTTTACGCAAAGCATAAGAAACGTCCAGTCCGCTATCTCTTAAGTTTAAACCTTGGTTCAAGCCTTGCGCACCACATCCTACGATTACGATTTTTTTACCTTTTAAAGCGTTTACACCATCCGTGAATTCGGTGTTGTCCATGAATTCAGCGTGACTTAATTGTTCTAACTGCTCTCTAAGCGGTAAGGTGTTGAAATAATTTGCCATTGTTTTACTTTCTTTCTGTTATGGGTTGTTGATTATTTATTTTAATTATTGTACTAATCTGCGTTGAGCCATTGCGTAACCGAAATGAACGTTATCGTGTCCTGATGTCAGGGCTATAACTTCTTCAATGGTATCCATTGGATAGCCATAGGTTGCTGTTGAAAAAGAGGTGATTTCTCCGAAAACACCGTTTTCATAGTCAGCAGCAATTTGCTCAATACTGCGGATTGCGATTTCTTTCAATTCATCAACCTCTGCTTGTTCAACAAAGCGGGTTGGCTTGGTGTCTTTTTTATAATCTTCGTTATAGTTCACCCAAGTCGTATCGGCCTTGATTCCTGTACGGACATAAACCAAAGTCTGTGTGCTGACGACAATGTGGGCAAAATTCCAGATGATATTGTTGTTAAATCCCGCGGGAATTTTGTTAAGCTGTTCAATGGAAAGACCGTCAAGTAATTCAATGAATTTCTGACGTGACTTTAAGATAAATTTAAATGTCTCTTGCATAATACTATTAAAGCTTACATCGTAAATACGTCATCTCTTTTGTCGAGATACTCGTTTTCTACAATTTCTATCGATGGTTCCTTGGCTTCAAACTGAACCAATTTGGAATGGAAACCTGCACTATCTTTAATGATGGCGATACGTGCGCCACGGACAAATTCGATCAAACCATATTTGGTCAATTCTTCTGTCAACTTATCGATCTCCTCGCGGTGACCTGCAGTTTCAAAGACGATATAGTCGTTGCGGATCACAACAACATTGGCACCATATTGACGTAGCAAACGTTCTACATATACCTTTTCATTGACCACATCGGCAGGGACCTTATATAAGGCTTGTTCTTGCCATATTACTTCATCATTGGTATTGTAGTAGGCTTTAAGAATGTCAATTTGTTTTTCTAACTGACGGCAAAGCTTACGCAGAACATCTTCAGCCTCCGTGATTACGATGGTAAAACGATGTATTCCTTCTACTTCAGAAGGGGAAGTATTCAAGCTTTCAATATTGATTTTTCTTCTTGAAAAAATTGTTGAGATCCGACCGATAAGACCGATTGAATTCTCTGTATATAGGGTGATGGTATATTCTTGTTTTTCCATGTTAAATTCTACTTTAAACGTATCTCAGATACCGATGTTCCTTGTGCAACCATTGGAAATACATTGTTTTCCTTACCTACCATCACTTCCAGTAGATATGCTCCGTCGTGATCAATCATGGTTTTCAGGGCACTACGTAGGTCTTTACGTTCCGAAATCTTCTGACCGTCGATGTAATAGCCTTTCGCTACAGCAACAAAATCAGGACTCGTGATATTCACGAATGAATAACGTCTGTCGTGGAACAATTGCTGCCACTGGCGTACCATGCCCAAGAATTCATTATTGAGGATCATGATTTTGACTTTTGCGCCAAATTGCATTATCGTTCCGAGCTCCTGGATCGTCATTTGTATACCACCATCACCGATGATTGCTACGACAGTTTTCTCTGGCGCGCCATACCAGGCACCGATTGCTGCCGGAAGACCAAAGCCCATCGTTCCTAAGCCCCCTGAGGTTACATTCGATTTGCTGTTGTTGAATTTAGCATAGCGACAAGTTACCATTTGGTGTTGACCGACGTCCGTTGTAATGATCGCATCACCGCCTGTCAATTCATTCAACACATGGATGACCTCACCCATGGTCATAATATCGGTTTGTGGGTGAAGTTCATTTTGGATGACTTCTTTGATTTCTTCTTTTTCAAGTTCACGGAATTGTGCAAGCCAAGCGGAGTGATTTGTAGCGTTTACCAATTCCGTCAGCATTGGAAGTGACTCTTTACAGTCGCCCCATACAGGTACGGTTGTCTGTACGTTTTTGTCAATCTCTGCTGGGTCTATATCCAAATGGATTACTTTTGCTTGTTTGGCATATTTGTCCAAACGACCTGTTACACGGTCATCGAAACGCATACCAATGGCTATTAAAACGTCACATTCATTGGTCATGACATTTGGCGCATAGTTACCATGCATACCCAACATCCCTACGTGAAGTTTATGATCCGTTGGAAGTGCACTTAAGCCCATGACAGTCGATGCCGACGGAATGCCAGTCTTCTCGATAAAAGCTTTGAATTCTTCCTCTGCTTTTCCAAGAATGATGCCTTGTCCAAAAAGAACAAATGGTTTTTTTGCTTTGTTGATTAACTCGGCTGCCTGCTCAACATATTCTTTACGAACTTGTGGTGCAGGTCTATAGCTACGTACGTGGTTGCATTTTTCATAACCGAAGTAATCGAACAATTGTAGCTGTGCATTTTTAGTGATATCGATCAATACCGGTCCTGGACGACCTGTGCTGGCAATATAAAATGCTTTTGCGAGTGCAGCTGGAATTTCAGTTGCGTCGGTGACTTGGTAGTTCCATTTGGTGACTGGTGCCGTGATATTGATGACATCTGTTTCCTGAAAAGCATCTGTTCCCAAGAGTGAAGCAAAGACCTGACCCGTGACACAGACGATAGGGTTACTATCGATCATGGCATCAGCCAGTCCAGTAACTAGGTTTGTTGCTCCAGGACCACTTGTCGCAAAGACGACGCCTGTACGACCTGAAGTTCTTGCATAACCTTGCGCCGCGTGGATCCCACCTTGTTCATGGCGCACTAAAATATGCTTCAGACGATCCGTATAATCATAAAGGGCATCATAGATCGGCATAATTGCGCCTCCAGGATAACCAAATACGGTATCAACTCCTTCGCTCAATAAGGCCTCCAATACAGCTTTCGATCCCGAAATTTGTGTCGGAGTTTGCTGCGCTGTAGCGGCCTTATTTTCTGTTATTTCCAGTGTACTCATTACGTTGATTTTTTTATTGTTGATTATTCAGTCTTTTTAGTATTTAGATATTAGATCTGAGACATTAAGCATCGATTGTTTAGGTCTTTATCTGCTTAATGTCTCTGTTTTTTATTTTCTACTGATCCGTTACGCAGCCTTCTGAGGCATCGGCAACAGTTTTAGCGTATTTGTATAAAACTCCTTTGTTAACTTTTAACGCTGGTTGTACCCAAGCGGCACGGCGTTGCGCGATCTCTTCATCGGAAAGTAGCACATTGATACTGTTATTTACTGCATCGATCTCGATAATGTCATCATCATGTACAAGACCGATTAATCCGCCTTTGTAAGATTCTGGTGTGATATGCCCTACGACAAAACCATGTGTTCCACCTGAGAAACGGCCATCGGTAATTAAAGCAACAGATTTACCAAGACCGGCACCAATAATCAAGGAGGTTGGTTTAAGCATTTCAGGCATGCCTGGTGCTCCAACAGGACCTTCATTTTTGATCACGACAACATCTCCTGGTTTGATTCTACCAGATGCAATACCGGCCACTAAATCATGCTCTCCATCGAATACGCGTGCAGGACCAGTGAATTTTTCACCTTCTTTACCGGAGATCTTGGCAACAGAACCTTTCTCTGCTAAGTTCCCATAAAGAATCTGTAAGTGTCCTGTAGCCTTGATTGGATCGCTCAATGGTTTGATAATCGGTTGGTCATATTCCATGATTGATTTAACATCAGCCAAGTTCTCAGCGACTGTTTTTCCTGTTACCGTAATACAGTCACCATGAAGTAAACCTTCATTTAAAAGATATTTCATGACAGCAGGAGTTCCACCAAATTGCTGAAGATCTTGCATCAAGTATTTACCGGATGGTTTGAAGTCAGCTAATACAGGGGTTTCGTCACTCATGCGTTGGAAGTCATCTTGCGTGATGTCTACGCCTACGGCTTTGCCTATTGCAATAAAGTGAAGTACAGCATTGGTACTACCACCCAAGATAACAATGGTACGTAGTGCGTTCTCAAATGCTTTACGTGTCATGATATCAGAGGGCTTGATATCTTTCTCAAGCAGCGTGCGGATATGTTGGCCTGCCTCTAAACATTCATTTTTCTTTTCTTCCGAGATCGCTGGATTGGAAGATGAGTAGGGTAAGCTCATTCCCAAGGCTTCAATTGCCGAAGCCATGGTATTTGCTGTATACATTCCGCCACAAGCACCAGCACCAGGGCAGGTATGTTTGATAATGCCTTCATAGTCTTCATCGGAAAGATTTCCGCAGATGCGTTGTCCCAATGCTTCAAATGCAGACACAATGTTTAATTCTTCACCTTTATAGTGGCCTGGAGCGATAGTACCGCCATATACCATTAAAGAAGGACGGTCTAAACGGGCCATTGCCATAATTGCACCGGGCATGTTTTTGTCACAGCCAGGAATAGAGATCAAGCCATCATAATACTGTCCACCACAGATCGTTTCGATACTATCAGCGATCACATCACGACTTACCAACGAATAACGCATCCCATCGGTACCATTGCTCATACCGTCACTGACGCCAATGGTTCCAAAGGTCAAACCTACTAAATCATTGTTCCAAACGCCCTTCTTGACAATTTGTGCCAAATCATTTAAGTGCATATTACACGTATTACCATCATATCCCATGCTGGCAATACCGACCTGTGCTTTGTCCATGTCGGCATCCGTAAGACCGATACCATAAAGCATTGCTTTTGCAGCAGGTTGCGTTTCGTCTTGTGTAAATGTACGGCTGTATTTGTTCATTGCGTTTTCGCCGTTAGATGATGACTTCATAATTTTCGTTCTCTAATACTAAATTTTTATATCTTCTTTGGATTGATGCACCTATGCTGTGTTCCCAGGCTTCTTTGTAGATGACATCATCGACTTGTTTGATTCCGATAATTTCTGCCGCAGTCCCGCATAAGAAAGCGCTGTCAGCAGTGTAAATATCTTCTACCGTCAATTGCTTTTCAATGACTTCAAAGTTTAATTTTTTACAGATGTTTTTTACAGTCTGACGTGTAATGCCCGGGAAAATATTCTTCACTGGCGGCGTATAGATTTTGAAATCCTTTTCGATGAAAATATTTTCACTGGATGCTTGGGCAACGTAGCCTTCGTGGTCGAGCATTAACGCTTCGTCGTAACCCTTCCTGATGGCTTCTGTTGTCGCAAGGATGGAGTTTACATATTGCCCAGAGATCTTTGAGTCAATTTTAAACGACTTTGGATTAGGTCTTTTGATATCAGAGATACATACCTTTAATAGGTTTTGACCAAGATATGGCCCCCATTCCCATGCTGCCATCATGATGGTTGCTTCGGTTGATGAGGTTAGGTGCATATTTGAACCGGTCAATACCAATGGACGTATATAAGCTTCTCTTAGGTTGTTGTTGGCCAAGAGCTCATAACAGATGTCGATCAGCTCTCGGTTGCTCCAACGATAGGGAATATTAACGGCTTCACACGATCTCTTTAAGCGATCGAAATGCTTGTCAGCTTTAAAGATACGTGGTCCATTGTGGGTATTATACGCACGTAAACCATCGAACACCGCATACCCATAATGCAGTGACTGTGCAAAGGGATCCAATGCTGCTTCGGAAGCTTTTACAAAAGCTCCATCTAAATAGATCAACGTGTTTTTATCGTAATATTTCATAACCCAAAATTTACCGAAGTATAATAGTTCCCTTTGTTGTGGTATTGGTGGTAAATCATGCTATCTCAAGCTTCTATAAAAACTTTCGATTTTCATTTCCTCAAGGTAGCAGGAATTACAATAATTGGCAATAGGCAAAGTGCTAATTTTGTATTTAGAATAAAATTTCATTAAATCTGTTTTTGTGAAATTTTATTTTTTAATAATTCGTTTTATTCGGTTTTATATTTTGTCAGTCGTATACCATATTTAAAATTGGTCTACAGGTGTAAAAAATTATTTTTTGTTACAATGGCCAATTTTCTTCCTAAAATGAAGAAAATGTCAAAAAAACTTTAAAAAAAAAGCTTCCGATATTTCTATCGGAAGCTTTTTAGATTTTATAAAATCGATTTGATTTAATCTCCGATAATTCCTTCAGCAAGCACGGTAATGACATTGTCTTTTGCTTCCACAACACCACCTTTAATGAACACTTCTTGTTCACCTTTACCTTGTTGAATAATTACTTTTCCATCTTCCAAAGTAGAAACAATGGCAGCGTGGTCTTTCAAAATTTGAAAAGAACCCGCAGTGCCCGGTACAGTAACAGAAGTTACTTCGCCTTCGAATGCTAATTTGTCTGGAGTGATAATTGTTAATTTCATTATTCTTAGATATAATCTAGATTAAACTGCTTCTGCTAATAATTTTTTACCTTTTTCGATAGCATCATCGATGTTACCTACTAAGTTGAAGGCAGCTTCAGGGTACTCATCTACTTCACCGTCAATGATCATATTGAAACCTTTGATGGTATCTTTGATGTCTACCAATACACCTTTTAAACCTGTAAATTGTTCTGCAACGTGGAAAGGTTGAGATAAGAAACGTTGTACACGACGTGCGCGGTGTACAGTTTGTTTATCTTCTTCAGATAATTCGTCCATACCTAAGATGGCGATGATATCTTGCAATTCTTTATAACGTTGAAGAATTTCTTTTACACGTTGTGCAGTATTATAGTGTTCGTTACCTAAAACGGCAGGAGAAAGGATACGTGATGTAGAATCCAAAGGATCCACAGCAGGGTAGATACCTAGCTCAGCGATTTTACGAGACAATACTGTAGTTGCGTCCAAGTGAGCGAAAGTTGTCGCTGGAGCAGGGTCAGTTAAGTCATCGGCAGGTACATATACAGCTTGAACCGAAGTGATTGATCCGTTTTTAGTTGAAGTGATACGCTCTTGCATTAAACCCATTTCAGTTGCCAATGTTGGTTGGTAACCTACGGCTGAAGGCATACGACCCAATAGGGCAGATACTTCAGAACCCGCTTGTGTAAAACGGAAGATATTATCGATGAAGAATAATACGTCACGGCCTTGACCTTCGCCATCACCGTCACGGAAGTATTCCGCAACTGTCAAACCTGATAAAGCAACACGCGCACGTGCACCAGGAGGCTCGTTCATTTGACCGAATACGAAAGTACATTTAGAATCTTTCATCAATTCGTGGTCAACAGTATCCAAAGGCCATTCGCCTTTTTCCATGCCTTCCATAAAGTGCTCACCATATTTGATGATACCAGACTCCAACATCTCGCGCAATAAGTCATTACCTTCACGTGTACGTTCACCTACACCGGCGAATACAGAAAGACCACCGTGACCTTTTGCGATATTGTTGATTAATTCTTGGATTAATACAGTTTTACCTACACCGGCACCACCGAATAAACCAATTTTACCACCTTTAGCATATGGCTCTAAAAGGTCAATAACTTTGATACCAGTAAAAAGTACTTCGGATTCAGTTGACAAATCTTCGAATTTAGGAGGTACGTTGTGGATAGGACGACCATTCTCTTTATTCAAATTTTGGATCCCGTCTATGGCATCACCAACTACATTGAATACACGACCTTTGATTTCTTCACCAACAGGCATTTTGATAGGAGCACCAGTATCGACAACTTCCATTCCGCGAACTAAACCTTCAGTTGCGTCCATGGCAATTGTACGTACACGATCCTGACCTAAGTGTTGTTGAACTTCTAATACAACACGTTGTCCATTTTCTTTTTGAATGTACAATGCATCGTAAATTTTAGGTAGATTTTCACTGTCGGCGAAGTTGACGTCAACAACTGGGCCGATAATCTGCGCTATTTTACCAATCTTGGGCATATTATAGGGACTAAATATTTATTAATCAATTTTATATAAGAGACATAAAAGGCCTCTTTTTTGGTCAGCAAAAATAAGGTTATTCGTTTTTAAAAACAAATAGAATTTGCAATTAAATTACAATTTTATTAATGTAGGTCAAAATGTTATCGATTGTAATTCTGTATGTTTCGATTTCTATACCTGCAAATATAGTTTTTCTCTTTTATCCGGCGATGTATTTTTGAAGTTTACAGCTTTACTTCGCTGAATCTTTTATTCGTTTAGGAATGGAACCTGATTAAATAAAATCGACCTGTAATGGAGTGCCTCTAGGATTCGTTACAGGTCGATCGAAATAAATCTGCTATTTTATGAAAAGCAGGACTAGATTTTTTTGTTTAATTCGTCCTGCAACTGGCGCTTGAGCAATTGTTCCTTTTCCATGGATTTTTTGCGGAAAGTAGCGAATTCCTCTTGCGATTGCTCGGCGGTTTTTTGGAATTCCACCGTGTCCACTTTCGCTTTCCGATAAGAAAATAAAAAGATAAATGCTGCTACTGCCAATACCGCAATGATCGTCCAAACAACAGTATTGTAAAAAGTTTTGGATGTATTGATTCCCAAGAAAGAGAAACTTTCTGTTTTTTCCTTCTCCTGTGCCAACTGATCCTTTAAAACCTGAATTGAATCTTGTAAAGTTTTGGTATTGGACGTATAGTTGCTTGAAGATGATTTTAAAGAGCTGATTTCCTTGTGGAGTTTTGCTACGGTATCAATTACATTTCGTTTCACAATATCAAGGTTGGTTTTTCGTACCATCTTGAAATCATAGTTGTTTTTCGAAATATAATTCAGGTGGTCAAATTGATTCGCCAAACTTCCTTTTTTTAATCCATCCGGACTGTACTTGAAGGCATTATCCTGTTGTGCTGCTGTAGTGGCGGGAGCCGCAGCAGGAGTTTGCGCCTTCAATAGCGTATGGGATGAAATAAATAAAATCGTAAAGAATATAAATGCTAATCTCAATTTGCTCATGTTGTTTATTTTATAAAATGCGTTAATCTAGCTTATCCTAATTGTAAAACTAGGATATACCTGTGATAAATATAAGGAATTATTGAAAAAACGAAAATGTTAAGTGAAATATATTCCAATACATACCTGATTTTCCGTCACTTTATTATGATTCGATCGACCAACTTGGCAAATACCGTAAAAAGGACATAATCTTTTCTTTATAGATTGCCGTGTTTAGTTTGAAATAGTAAGCTCCTTTTTTTGAGTTTTCCTTATCCTTTTCCTCCAGTTTGATGATGAGGTCTGAGGAAAGCAGTTTTCGGCTGAAATTGCGCTTATCCAACTCGATATTGTAAACGCCCTCGTAAAGTGCTGCAATCTGGGGAATCGTGAATTTCTCAGGCAGCAGTTCAAATAATATCGGATACAAGGCTGCTTTCATGCGTAGGCGGTGCTGTGCCGAAGCGATCATCTGATCATGATCGAAGATCAGTGTTGGATGCTTCTGTAATGGAAACCATTGAGCTTCGTAATCGTCACTGAGGATATGTTTATATTGCTGCGTATCAATCAGCGCAAAATAACAGATACTGACAACCCTGTCGCTAGGTTCACGCTTAGGTTCACCGAATACACTACATTGTTCCATGTATACATTTTCAAGTCCTGTTAACTGTTTGAGCACCCGGCTCGCCGCCTCTTCCGGACTTTCGTCAGATTGAACGAAACCACCCATCAGACTCCATTTATTTCTTTCTGGTTCGAAATCACGTTTAATTAAAAGTACTTCAAGGGATTCGCCGTTAAATCCAAATATGATACAGTCTACTGCCAAAAGGATCCCTGAATCTTTTTTATAATATTCCATCGTCTATCGTTTTATCTTTTTATCTGACACCACCCCATTTATTCCACGAGCAAAACTATGTAAAAAAGTAAATAGCTAAAAATAAGTATAATAATTGTCTGACACATCCCTTTAAAAGGGCTTTTATACGCCTATGTCAGGAATTCGGGTTAACCATAATTTGCTGCTATGAAGTTAGCTCTATTTTTTAAATATGAAAATTTTCTTTCATATTTAAAAAAATAAATGTTTATTTGACACTAATTATTTTTTCAAGGCGAACTTCAGAAAGGGGGGGATTGAAGAATAAGGCATTAGAGACAATTATAAGTTATAAACCAAATTCAGCAAAAATGAATAAATCGTATGTCATTGGGGTGGACTATGGAAGTGATTCGGTCCGTTCGGTATTGGTTGATGCTAACAATGGCGAGGAGATAGCTTCTTCTGTATTTTACTACCCGCGTTGGAAAAGAGGGGAGTATTGTGATGCTGCTTTAAGTCAGTTTAGACAGCACCCGTTGGATTATATCGAAGGCTTGGAAGCAACAATAAAAGATTGTTTGCTCAAATCGGAAATCGACAATATTGGCGCAGCTGTAAAAGCAATTTCCGTGGATACAACGGGATCTACTC
Source organism: Sphingobacterium sp. G1-14 (assembly GCF_002196555.1). Classification (NCBI taxonomy): domain Bacteria; kingdom Pseudomonadati; phylum Bacteroidota; class Sphingobacteriia; order Sphingobacteriales; family Sphingobacteriaceae; genus Sphingobacterium; species Sphingobacterium sp. G1-14. The sequence goes on along the minus strand of NZ_CP021381.1, from coordinate 5,748,396 downwards.
CAGTTGCCGTAAACGCAGCCGGGGTTCCATTGGCGTTGTTGGACGAGTTTAAAGACAACCCCAATGCCATGTTTGTTTTATGGAAAGATCATACAGCTGTTGGAGAGGCCAAAGAAATTAACCTGCACAATCAAAATAGTTCGGTGGATTATTTGAAGTATGTGGGCGGAGTATACTCTTCGGAATGGTTCTGGGCGAAATTACTTCATGTTTTTAGGGCTGATGAAAAGGTCCGTGCCGCCACATATAGCTGGGTTGAGCATTGTGATTATATTCCTTTTCTATTGACAGGGGGAACACAGGTGTCTGCTATGAAGCGTGGGGTCTGTTCAGCGGGGCATAAATCGCTTTGGGCCGAAGAATTTGATGGCCTACCTCCAAATTCTTTCTTTTCAACACTTGATCCATTGCTGGATGGTTTGGTTGATCGTTTGTTTTCCGAAACATACACTGCTGATCAATCTGCTGGTCAGCTTTCGGAAGAATGGGCGCAACGATTAGGTCTTACAACATCAGTCGTTGTTGGTGTAGGAGCATTTGACTGTCATATGGGTGCAGTCGGAGGGCAAATTGAGCCATATTATCTGAGTAAGGTAATGGGGACATCGACCTGTGATATGCTAGTTGCCCCAAAGGAGGAAGTTCAGCATACGTTGGTCAGGGGAATCTGCGGTCAGGTAGACGGTTCAATTATACCGGGAATGATTGGTATGGAAGCTGGGCAATCGGCATTTGGAGATGCTTACGCTTGGCTGAAACAGGTGTTACTGTGGCCAACGAAAAATTTGATACAAGATATTGAAGAGATCGAAGCGCATACTCGTGAACAGTTGATGGCAACTCTGGAAGAGAAACTCTTGTTCAGTCTAAGTGAGCAGGCTGCATTACTTCCCGTAACGGCAACATCTGAATTAGCTTTGGACTGGCTCAATGGTCGTCGAACTCCGGATGCGGATCAATCCTTGAAAGGAGCGATTACAGGTTTGCACCTCGGAACAGATGCACCTCGGATCTTCAGGGCGATTGTCGAAGCGACTTGTTTTGGCGCAAAGGCTATTGTTGACCGTTTCGTGGAGCAGGGTATTCCGGTAAGAGGTTTGATCGGTTTAGGCGGAGTTGCAAAGAAGTCACCTTTTATTATGCAAATGATGGCCAATGTGATGAATATGCCTATTCGTATTCATAAAAGTGAACAGACTTGTGCCATTGGCGCAGCAATGTTCGCCGCAACAGCTGCTGGTTTATATGACCGGGTTGAGGATGCTATGAAGGCAATGGGGCAAGGTTTTGAACGAACTTACATACCTGAGGAAAAATGGGTAACCATCTATGCCGAACGCTATGAATATTACAAGGCTTTGGGAGCTTTCATCGAAGGAAAGGAATCGCTCGCCATTACTGTTTAACCATTCAAATTTTAATCATGTATAATTCAATTAAAGAAGAAGCCTACCATTGCAATATGCAATTGCCCCAGCTGGGATTGGTGCTTTTTACATTTGGAAATGTGAGCGTTGTCGATCGTCGTCAGGAAGTTTTTGCGATTAAACCAAGTGGGGTCCCATATGAAGAGCTTTCACCGGAACATATGGTGATTGTAGACTTCGATGGTCAGGTGGTTGAGGGGAATCTTCGGCCATCATCAGATACGAAAACTCACGCGCTACTGTATAAACATTGGAAGGAAATCGGTGGGATCACCCACACGCACTCCACCTATGCGACAGCATGGGCACAGGCGCAACGGGATATTCCCATTTTCGGAACGACACATGCAGATCATTTGACTGTAGATATTCCCTGTGCTCCACCAATGCACGATGAGATGATCGCCGGAAACTACGAGCATGAAACGGGGTTTCAGATTATCAATCACTTTGCCGAAAATAAGCTGGATTATAAAGAGGTGGAAATGATTCTGGTTGGTAACCACGCGCCGTTTGCCTGGGGTAAAACTGGAACAAAGTCTGTTTATAACAGTGCAGTATTGGAACAGGTTGCTAAAATGGCTTGGTTGACAGAACAAATCAATCCGAATGCGCCTCGATTAAAGCCTGCACTGATCAAAAAGCATTACGAAAGGAAGCATGGGGCCAACGCCTATTATGGTCAATAATTTTTAGTAATAAAAAATCTATAGCAAAAACTACAATTTAACATGAATATCAATTTAAAAGAGCTTGAGGTCTGGTTTATCGTGGGAAGCCAAGACCTATATGGTGAAGAAACCTTGCGACAAGTTACCCTACATGCTGAGGAAATAGCCAATTATTTACATGCCCAAGCAGCGATTCCAGTAGCGGTAAAATATAAACCGATCGTAAAAAATACGGACGAGATTTATGCAACATTGGCAGCCGCCAACAATGAAAAAAACTGTATTGGCGTTATTACTTGGATGCATACATTTTCACCTGCAAAGATGTGGATCCGAGGATTAAAAGCATTGCAAAAGCCATTGTTGCATCTGCATACACAGTATAACCAAGATATCCCATGGAATAGTATCGATATGGATTTTATGAATCTCAACCAAAGTGCGCATGGCGATCGCGAATTTGGACATATCGTTAGCCGCTTAAAAATAGGTCGTAAAGTCGTTACCGGGCATTGGCAAGATGCGGAAGTGTTGGAACGGATTAATGTTTGGGCACGTGCAGCCGCGGGATGGCACGACTGGCAGGGGGCTAAGTTTGCACGATTCGGCGATAACATGCGTTATGTGGCTGTTACAGATGGCGATAAAGTAGAGGCAGAGGCGCAATTTGGTTTCGCTGTAAACACCTATGCCATTGGTGATTTGGTAGCGGTTATCAATGCGAGTACGGAAGCGGAAATCGCGGCATTATTAGCGGAGTACGAAGCGACTTATGAACTTGCCGAAAACGTGAAAGCTGACGGTGAATATCGTGCTAACCTCATCGAAGCTGCTAAAATAGAAATTGGCCTACGGAAATTTTTGGAACAAGGAAACTTTAAAGGTTTTACGGATACTTTTGAGGATCTGCATGGGATGGTACAACTTCCGGGCTTGGCAGTACAGCGTTTAATGGCTGAGGGGTATGGTTTTGCCGGCGAAGGGGATTGGAAGACTCCGGCTTTGGTGCGCGCTTGCAAAGTAATGGGTGCAGGATTAGCTGGAACAACCGCATTTATGGAGGACTACACTTACCATTTTGATCCGCAGAATCCCATGGTACTTGGCTCGCATATGTTAGAAGTAGACCCCGCTTTAGCAACTGGAAAACCGCGTATAGAAGTACATCCGCTAGGAATTGGCGGCAAGGCGGATCCTGCCCGTTTGGTTTTCAATGGCCAGAGCGGAGATGCATTGAATGCCTCTTTGGTCGATATGGGAACGCGTTTTCGTTTGATCGTGAATAAAGTACAAGGTGTTGCTGTGGAAGAAGAGTTACCTAAGCTTCCTGTTGCGCGTGTGTTATGGAAACCGCTGCCAGATATGAAAACAGGCTGTAGTGCCTGGATTGTGGCAGGGGGGGCGCACCATACAGCCTACAGCTTGAGCTTAACACCCGAATACCTGGAAGATTTTGCACGTATTGCCGGACTGGAATATGTATTGATTGACGAGGATACTACGGTAGCGAAACTCGAAGATCAATTGAAATGGAATGAACTATATTATTTACTGAGTAAATAATAACCTAAGCCATTTATACCTGCTCTTCGGGTATAAATGGCTTATAGATAATAACCAATTTGGGAAATATGGAAAAATTTGCAACGGTAGATTACATCATCTTCGTAATTTACTTCTTTATTGTAGCCGGTTATGGCTACTGGATTTATCGTAAAAAGACGAATAGTTTAAGCAGTAGCAAGGACTACTTTCTGGCGGAGGGATCATTGACTTGGTGGGCCATAGGTTCTTCGTTGATCGCATCGAATATTTCTGCTGAGCAGTTTATTGGTATGAGCGGTAATGGATTTGAGGTCGGTATTGCTGTAGCCGCTTATGAGCTCATTGCTGCGGTAGCGCTAATTATTGTTGCGGTTTGGTTTATTCCGGTCTATCTGAAAAACAAGATTTTCACGATGCCCCAGTTTTTGAACAACCGATACAATGAAACGACGAGTCTCATTATGGCAATCTTTTGGTTGTTTTTGTACGTTTTTGTCAATCTGACCTCCATTTTGTATCTCGGGGCAATCGCCATTTCGAGTATGGCCGGAGGTGGCGACAGTTTCCACACCATTACAGTTGCTTTAGCTGTATTTGCCGTTATCATTACGCTGGGTGGAATGCGTGTTATTGGTTTTACAGATGTGATTCAGGTTGTTGTATTAATTATTGGTGGTATAGCAACGACCTATGTGGCATTGACCTTGGTCAGTGAACATTTTGGTTTGGGACAAGACGCCTTAGCGGGATTCAATAAACTGATGGAGGATTCGCCGGAGCATTTTAACCTATTTGTCGATAAACCTGGACCGGGTGCCAGTCAGGAAGATATCAATAAATATCTGATGCTGCCTGGAATAGGGATGTACCTTGCTGGGATCTGGATTGTCAACCTAAATTACTGGGGCTGTAACCAATACATCACACAACGCGCTTTGGGAGCTGATTTAAAGACCGCACGTACAGGGATTCTTTTTGCGGGATTTCTAAAGTTGTTTATGCCGATTATCGTCATGCTTCCAGGAATCGCTGCTTATGTGCTTTATAAAAATGGCGCGTTACAGCACGAAATGGCTCCTGGAGGGGTATTTCATGCCGATAATGCGTACTCGGCGATATTGGGCTATCTGCCAAATGGAATGAAAGGACTCGCGCTGGCGGCGCTTACAGCGGCTATTGTGGCCGGATTGGCCGGAAAGGCGAATAGTATCGCAACGATCTTCACATTGGATATTTTTAAAAAATACATCAATAAAGATGCGAGCGAAGCAAAAATGGTCTGGGTTGGAAAGATAACAATTGTGATCTCTATTCTACTTTCTGTTTTATTTACCTGGAATGATGCGCTGGGCATCGGTGGCGCCGGAGGATTTACTTTTATCCAAAAATATACAGGCTTTATCAGTCCGGGTGTTTTTGCGATGTTTTTGCTAGGTATGTTCTGGAAAAGGACTACGGGTGCAGCCGCCATTACTGGCCTGGTTACGGGATTTGCATTGTCGGTATTTTTCAACGAGTTTGCAACAAAAGTTTTCGGACCAGAAACATGGATCTATACGGCATATCTTAACAAAGCGGGCGTTTATGAAATTCCATTTCAGATATGTATGGGATTAGCATTTGTGTTTACGATGATCGCTATGATTGCTGTCAGCTTATTTGGACCAAAAGTTAATCCAAAAGCTTTTGTATTGGATCGATCGATGTTTAAAGTGGAACCGTCCGTATTGGCATTAATTGTTGTGACTTTATTGTTGGTGACTGCTATCTATGTGCGTTTTTGGTAGAAATGTTGCCATTTGAATAATTAAATGATTATGAACCATTCCTAATTAAAATTAGGAAGCCTCCATCGGACCGATGGGGTAAAACTTAATTGCAGATGAATAAGAAAATTATTATTGGTTTGTTGACTTGTGCTTCATTGGCTTATGGCTGCCAGTCTTCATCAACTCAAAGTAAACAAGCAGCGACCTTGGCTGACTCTACCTCCAACCAAGCTTTTGATAGCCAGATTGATGGTAAAGAAGTTAAACTATTCCATCTCAAGAATAACAGACTCGCTATTACATTGACAAATTATGGCGCACGCCTGGTAAGTTTAAAAGTGCCAGATAAAGACGGTAAATTGACTGATGTGATTTTGGGCTATGATTCGGCCAAAGAATACAAGGATAACTATAATAATTTTTACGGCGCAATTGTAGGGCGTTATGGGAATCGGATTGGCAAAGCGTCATTTAAACTGAATGGAGAGGTTTATTCTTTAGAAAAGAATGATGGCGAGAATTCACTTCATGGCGGTACCAATGGCGTTTACAATAAAGTGTGGGATGTCGTCAGTAACACTTCGACATCAATCACATTAGCCTATACCTCACCTGATAAAGAAGCTGGTTATCCGGGAACGGTCAAGATGGAGGTTACCTATACCCTGGAGGACAATGGTGCTTTGGCCATAGCCTATCAGGCGACAACAGATAAAGAGACGGTCTTAAATCTGACCAACCATGCTTATTTTAACCTCAATGGGGCCGGAGATTCTTCTATTTTGGATCATGAACTTCAAATTGATGCAAAGGCAATTACCGAAGTTGACAATACCTTGATTCCAACTGGAAAGAGTTTGCCTGTAGCGGGCACAGCATTCGATTTTACAAAACCTACACGTATTGGCGCTCGTATTGAAGATGAAAATGCACAACTGAAGATCGGAAAAGGCTATGACCATAATTTTGAACTAAACAAGAAGGATGGTTTTCAGAAGGTCGCACAGGTGTATGCTGCTAAAACGGGTATTGAAATGGACATCTACACAACCGAACCTGGTTTACAGTTTTACAGTGGTAATTTTATGAAGGATTCTGACCCTAAAGGGAAAGAAGGAAAAGTGTATCCATTCCGTTCTGCTTTCTGTTTGGAGACACAACATTTTCCAGATGCACCAAATCACCCCAATTTTACATCAACGGTGTTAAAACCTGGAGAAAAATATAGTTCAAAAACAACCTACCAATTCAGTGTGAAATAATAAAATCTATATGATGAAGCTAAGATTAAAATTAGGCGTTGTTTTTACGTTGGCCACTGGATTACTGTATGGACAGAGTAGTGTAAAATTAGAAACGCCGCAGCAGGAGCAGATTATAAGTCGACATATCTATGGACATTTTGCCGAGCATTTGGGACGCTGTATTTATGATGGATTTTATGTCGGGGAGAAAAATGACTCAATTCCCCACGCCGATGGCGTCCGGAAAGATGTTATCGAAGCCCTTAAGAATTTGAACATTCCCAATTTACGTTGGCCGGGTGGATGTTTTGCCGATACCTATCATTGGAAGGATGGAGTTGGGCCCAAAGCGCAGCGTCCTGCTATCGTAAACAACTGGTGGGGTGGCGTGACAGAGGATAATTCTTTTGGTACACACGATTTTCTCAACATGTGTGAATTGCTTGGAGCGGAACCTTATCTGGCGGGTAATGTGGGTAGCGGTGAGGTACAGGAGCTTGCCGACTGGGTACAGTATGTGAATTTTAAAGGAGAAAGCCCCATGTCGGATTGGCGACGAAAAAATGGTCGGCAGGAACCTTGGAAGGTAAAATTCTGGGGCGTAGGAAATGAAGCCTGGGGCTGTGGTGGAAATATGACCGCCGATTACTACACCGACATTTATCGCAAATACGCCACTTTTATGTCGGATTGGACCAATGGAAGTGGTTTGTATCGGATAGCATCAGGAGCTAACAGTGCAGATTACAATTGGACGGAGACACTCATGAAGAAAATTCCGAGCGGTTTGATGAAAGGCATGGGACTTCATCACTATGCAGTGATCAACTGGGATAATAAGGGCTCTGCGACCCAATATTCGGAGGAGGAGTATTTTAAAACCATGAAATCAGCTTGGTTTATGAATGAGCTCGTGGAAAAGAATATCGCCATTATGGACAAATACGATCCGAAAGGACTTGTGGATCTGATCGTAGACGAATGGGGGGGCTGGTATGCGGTAGAGCCTGGTACGAATCCGGGTTTTCTCTACCAACAAAATACCATGCGTGATGCCATGATTGCAGGAATGACACTCAATATCTTTAACAATCATGCTCGTCGGGTGAAGATGGCCAATCTAGCGCAGGCTGTGAATGTATTGCAGGCGGTTATTCTAACAGAAGGAAAGAATATGATTTTGACCCCGACTTATCATGTGATGGAAATGTATAAGGTACATCAGGATGCTAAGTTAATTCCTATTTCCCTGCAATCAACGGATTTTGAATTTAACCAGGAAAAAATTCCGGCCGTTTCGGTTTCAGCATCACAAGACAAGCAGGGCCGTACTCATATCTCCTTGGTAAATATTGACCCGAAAAAGAATAATAAGGTACGTGTGGATCTCGGTTCAGTGAAAGCTGCAAAAATTTCAGGCCGAATCCTTACTGCGGAGAATCTACGCGATTATAATTCCTTCCAAAAACCCACAACAATTAAACCTGTTGTGTACAATAAGGCAAAGGCAGTGAATGGTGCCATTGAAGTGGACATTCCGGCATTTTCAGTTATTGTATTGGAATTAATATAACAGCCAATTTTGATAGGGTTGTCATGTTGTGCTACCCTATTTATGCTGTTATAGCTGGTTTAAAAACCTGAAATGATAAATTATTGTTGAACAAATACATATAGGGATGAAAAGAGTAGTGTCGACACTGTTACTGTTAGCGAGCTTGGGCTCTTCAGCAATGGCACAGTCACCGATAACATTAAATATTGCATTGGATAAACCTACAGGCAAAATATCGCCGCATATGTGGGGCGTCTTTTTTGAAGATATCAATCTTGGTGCTGATGGGGGAATCTATGCGGAATTGGTAAAGAATAGATCATTTGAGTTTGATCAGCCTTGGATGGGCTGGAAAAAGCTTGAAAATGGCCCTGAGGGAACCTACCTGCTGTTAAACGATAGTAAACGTAAAGGCAACAAACGTTATTTAAGGATAAACAATGCGGCTAATCTGAAATTAGGGCTACAAAATGAAGGCTTTAGAGGAATGGGTGTGAAAGCGGGTGCAGCATATGAGTTTTCTGTACAATATCAAAATGCTGCTAAGGGGATGAAAATCCATGTTGAGTTGCTCGATCAACAGAATAAGGTTATTGGTGCAGCTGAACTTCCACTTGAACCCGTCGGATCATGGTCTGAAGCTGCAGTCAAATTTCCTGTCAACCAAACGACAGATAAAGCCAAATTAAATGTTTGGTTTACAGGGGCGGGTACGTTAGACGTGGATATGCTTTCGTTATTTCCAGTAGACACCTGGAAAGGGAGACCGAAGGGGTTGCGTAAAGATATGGTTCAGATGCTTGCCGATATGAAACCCGGCTTTATCCGTTTTCCCGGAGGCTGTATTGTTGAAGGGAAAGATTTGGCTAATCGCTTTCAATGGAAAAAAACTGTTGGACCAATAACGGAAAGGGAATTGATTATCAACCGGTGGAATACCGAATTCAGCCATCGGCTGACACCTGATTATTTTCAGACTTTTGGTTTAGGATTTTATGAATACTTTTTACTCGCAGAAGATATTGGAGCATCTCCAGTTCCCATTCTCAATTGCGGTATGGCCTGCCAATTTAATACCGGAGAACTTGTACCATTGGACGAACTTGATACCTATGTTCAAGACGCTTTGGACCTGATTGAATTTGCCAATGGCCCAACAGATACAAAATGGGGGAAATTACGGGCGGATATGGGGCACCCTGAACCTTTCCACCTCAAAATGCTGGGAGTTGGAAATGAAAATTGGGGTCCGCAATACATCGAGCGGTTGACCGTCTTCAAGAAAGCGTTAAACGAAAAGCATCCTGAGATCAAAATTATCGCCAGTTCGGGCACTGATCCCGAAGGAGATCGTTTTGACTTCTTAAATGATAAGCTGCGGGCGATGAATATCAATATCATTGATGAACATTATTACCGTCCACCATCCTGGTTTCTGTCTAGCGCCAATCGCTATGATAATTACGCTAGAAATGGGGCGAAAATTTTCGCAGGGGAATATGCTTCGCATACGACGCGACCAAACGGCCCAGGGAAAAGTACCTGGGAGGCGGCCCTCTCGGAAGCCGCTTTCATGACGGGCCTGGAACGAAATGGCGACGTGGTAGAGATGGCATCTTATGCGCCATTATTCGGTCATGTCGATGGCTGGCAGTGGTCTCCAGATTTAATTTGGGTGGATAACTTGCAGGTATATGGAACACCGAGCTACCAAGTACAAAAATTATATGCTACCAATAAAGGAACAAGCATTGTTCCGATCAAACGGGATGGTGAATTCGTAGCTGGCAAAGATAGCTTGTATGCTTCTGCAGTATATGATGAGACTTTGCAGCAGTTGATTGTGAAGGTCGTCAATTATACCAGTCAGCCAAGGCAGTTAAATTTAGATGTATTGACGAAAAAGAAATTGTCAGCGACAGCGCAAAAGATTACATTGTCTAATGTAGATCTGAGCGTGAGCAATAGTCTAGAAGAACCGTTAAATATTCGTCCAAAAGAAGAATCTATAACTTATAAGGGTAAAAATCTGATGGAAACGTTCGCACCCTATTCCTTGACCTTGATAAAATTGACCTTGAAATAAGATGAATATCCGCATACTCTTTTTTACTACCCTGATTCTATTTGCACATAACGTGTTTGCACAGGTAGAGGAATCGGATCTGGCTGCTTACCTGATGGTTTATTTTAAGGATGAAAGCCATGGTCTGTATGTTGCTGTCAGTCAGGATGGCTATTCTTTCACCGATATCAATAAAGGAAAACCGATCATTGCTGGCGATAGCATTGCACAGCAGAAAGGTATTCGGGATCCCTATATCATTCGCGGAAAAGATGGTTATTTTTATATGGTCATGACGGATTTACATATCTACGCACAAAAGAAGGGTTATAGAAATACGGAATGGGAGCGTGACGGAGTCGCATTTGGATGGGGTAACAACCGGGGTATTGTCTTAATGAAATCGACTGATTTAATTCACTGGAACCATACGGAGCTCTACTTGGAGAAAGCCTTTCAAGGTTGGGGAAATGTAGGCTCCTTCTGGGCTCCCGAACTCATCTATGATGATCGTACAGGGAAGATGATGATTTATTTTACGATGCGGTTTGGCAATGGACTGAATCAGCTCTATTACGCCTATTTAAATAAGGAATTTACAGCATTTGAATCAGAACCAGAGCTTTTGTTTCAATACCCCAAAGCAAATAAAAATTACATCGATGGCGATATTACGAAAGTGGGCAATAAATACCATCTTTTTTATGTTGCCCACGATGGTATTCCGGGCATTAAGCAAGCTGTTTCAGATTATCCAAATGGCCCTTATCAGTACGATGATCGCTTCTATGATCCTGAGCCGGAAGCATGCGAAGCGCCAAATGTGTGGAAAAGGATAGGGGAAGATAAATGGGTTTTGATGTATGATATCTATGGGATATCGCCCCATAATTTTGGCTTCAGTGAAACAACAGATTTTAAAAATTTTGTTGATCTAGGACACTTTAATGCAGGTAAAATGAAATCCACTAATTTCACTTCGCCTAAACATGGCGCTGTCATCCCAATAACAAAGCAAGAGTTGGAGCGCTTAGCGAAGCATTGGCAGTTTGATTTGTCGATGCAAAAAAAATAGTAATGTGCTATTTACAAATGAAATAACTTTTTTATGAATAAAAGAGAGTTGATATCCCTCATGGGAGTTGTTGGTTTGATAATGGCTGCCTTGTGTTCCGTATCGGCACAGGAATATAAAGCGGGACCATCGGAAAAAGATTTCGCGGGTTATCTATTTACCTATTTTAAAGGTAATGCAATTGCGGATGAGGCCGTATGTTTTGCGATTAGTACTGACGGTTATACATTCAGGGCACTGAACAATAATCAGCCCATATTGGATTCTAAACGCATCAGCAGTACAGGTGGCGTAAGGGATCCACATATTTTACGGGCCGAGGACGGAAAATCATTTTATATGGTGCTAACGGATATGACGGCATCCAAAGGATGGGATTCTAACCGAGCCATGGTTTTGTTAAAATCTACAGATTTGATCCACTGGGAGCATCATGTGATTAACATCCAACAACGTTATCAAGGGCAGAAAGACTTAAAAAGGGTTTGGGCGCCCCAGACTATATTTGATCCAAGTGTAGGTAAATATATGGTTTACTGGTCCATGAAATATGGAGATCAACCCGATGTGATTTATTATGCCTATGCTAATCGCGATTTTACGGATCTAGAGGGTGAACCTAAGGTGTTGTTCTTGCCTAAAAACGGTCAATCTTGTATAGATGGGGATATTATTGTTAAAAACGGCTTATTCCATTTGTTTTATAAAACTGAGGGGAACGGGAAAGGGATAAAACAGGCGATCACAGATTCATTGACTTCGGGGAAATGGGTTGAACAACCTGGTTATAAACAGGCAACAGCAGACGATGTGGAAGGATCTGGGATTTTTAAACGCAATCAATCAGACACCTATATCTTGATGTATGATGTTTATAAAAAGGGGAAATACCAGTTTTGTGAATCTCAGGATCTAGATCATTTTAAAGCAATAGATCAACAGATTGATATGGATTTTCATCCTAGACATGGCACTATTTTACCGCTTTCAAGAAATGAGTTGAATAAATTGATACAACATTGGGGAAAACCAGCTGATATCACATTGAACAATGTGAAAAATCCTATATTGGAGGGATTTTACGCGGATCCAGATGTATTGTACTCTAATAAGACAAAGAAATATTATATCTATCCAACGAGTGATGGCTTTGACGGTTGGGGGGGATATTACTTCAAAACCTTTTCTTCTACTGATTTGATAGCATGGAAAGATGAGGGAGTAATATTAGATTTAAAAAAAGATGTCCTATGGGGCAACCACCATGCCTGGGCGCCGACGATCACAGAGAAGAAAGTCAAGGGTGGGTATAAATATTATTATTATTTTACAGCAGCTCAGAAAATCGGTGTTGCAGTAGCAGACTCACCAACCGGTCCTTTTAAAGATTCAGGTAAACCGCTGATAGACTTCAAACCAAATGGCGTAAAGGGAGGCCAAGAGATCGATCCAGCTGTTTTCACTGATCCCAAAACCAATAAGAGTTATCTTTATTGGGGAAATGGTCATCTTGCTGTAGCCGAACTTAATAAGGACATGGTGACAATCAAGGAAAATACGATCAAATTATTGACCCCCGATAGAACATTCCGTGAAGGAACTTATGTCTTTTTCCGGAAAGGGATTTATTATTTCCTATGGTCGGAAAATGATACACGTAGCGAAAATTATCGGGTTCGTTATGGAACTTCAACCTCTCCTTTGGGACCCATTCAAATCCCCGAAGATAATCTTATCTTGCAGAAAGATGTTGCTCTTGGAATTTATGGCACGGGGCACAATTCGGTATTGCAGCTGTCAGGAAAAGACGAATGGTACATTGTTTATCATCGATTTAACTATCCCAAGGGAATTACGATGGGCGAAGCTGCTGGGTATAACCGGGAAGTTTGTATGGACAAATTGCTGTTTGGTACAGATGGGAAAATTCTTCCAGTCGTACCGAGTCATTAAAATGGGCCATTACCCAAAGAGGTTACTGGTGAATTTTACTTTAATCCCCAGCTGAAAGTTATTGATCGTTTTAAATATTTCCTTAATGGTTGCCTTTTCAATATTTGTCAAGCTGTCCATCGGTACATAATTGTTTGGGCTAAGTTTGGCTATCCGAATCTGATTTGCTTGATTTTTCAGGCGAATCGACATCAGATAGTAGTAAGATTGATGTAATTCTTCATATTGTTCCTGTGTGAAAATCCCCAATTCGAGTAACTGCTTGAGTCTTCCACCAGTATTTTCTTCATAAATTCGGTTTTTCAGGGCATATACACGAACCAAATCGACAATAGGTGTCATAGCTTTTTTGATGTTGAAGACTTCAGAGGATCCGATGGTTTGCGTTTTGATCGCCTTAAAAAATGTCAAGGGAGGTTCATACTGTAGAGCATTTTTTGCGATAAATGTAAAAAAACGCTCATTAGGTTTTTGTAATTCGACATTGAGGAACTCTTTAAGCTGATCTATAATATCTTGGTCGCCATATAATCGTCGGCAGTCAAAGAATGTAGAGAACTTAATTGCATTTTCGGGAATACTTTCCTCGATCCATTTTTTATAATTGTTTTTCCAATGTGATAGTGAATGTGTCCATTCAGGATTGCTGGCCATATATCCTCCTGTACAATAACTGAAACCTATTGTATTTAAATGATCAGATACACGACTTGCAAAATTCAAAAAATACGCTCGGACGAGCTCGCGTTGTTCATTGGCTTTATCTTCATAAATAATCGCATTATCCTGATCTGTCATCAGCGTTTGTTCTTTTCTTCCTTCACTACCAGTCACCATGAAGACAAACTTTGCCGGCGGTTCGCCCATCTCTTCGATTACTTTTTCGATTACTTTCAGTGCAATACTGTCCGCTACAGTTGTAATCACCTGATTGGCAATTTCGGCATTTACTCCTCTGCCGAGCAGTTGATGGATAATTTCTGGAACGTTGTTCCACTTTTCACGCAATTCGTCAAAAGTTTCTGCTAGTTTGACCGATTGAATAAATACGAGTGGCGATTGCCCTTGCTCACTCAATAATCTGTTACGGCTTAGGAATCCAACGTAATTTCCTTCTTTTTCAACGAGCAGGTATCTTGATTTCGTTCGGAACATTTTTAGTACAGCCTCATACAGGTAAGCTTGATCAGAGATACTAACAATTGGGTTGTCCATCACTTCGATAATCGCGCGGTCGACAGCGATTTGTTGCGCCACGACATTATCCCGCAAGGTCATATCAGTAGCATAGCCGATGATACCATTTTTGTCTTTGATAAACACACAACTTACCTTTTGTTTGGCCATCATCTTTGCAACCTCAAAAATGGGGGTTTCAGCGGTACAGGCAACAATATCTTTGTAAGTGATATGTTCTATCTTTCGCGAGTACAATTGATCCGCAGCAAAGTAGCTTTCCTCAAAAGAAGCTGGGGATTTTACAAAGTGTGAAAACTCCTCATCTAACATCCTTTTTCCAAAAGAATTGGTGAAAAAATGAAAGAACTCTTCATTGGCATTACAAAGCTCAATAAAATTTTTCCGCGGTAATCGATAGATGATTGTACCTTTTTTAGCGATGACAGATTTTAACGCTTTTGTTCGATTCAATAAGACTGAAATACCGCCAAAGCAATAAGGCATATGATGGATTTCGACTAATCGTTTATTATCTGAAGCATCTAAGAAAAATGTTTCGTATTCTCCTTCGAAGATTAAGTCTACTCCATCCATATCGGTAATATTCTGTCGATAGACCAAGGTGTCTTTGGAGAAACGATGTTCATAGAGTATATCGACAATACTTAGCTGAAGGGTTTCGGGCAATACCTGAAATGGTTGGGTCGATTTCAGTAAGGATAGGAGGGATTCGTTTTTTTCCATGAATACGGCATTAAAAAAGATTATCGAACTCAGTTTGTTGGTTTAGAATTTCTTGATCGGAGAGATCCTTTCGTTGGATCATTTCAAAATAACATTTCGCTGTGATCTCAGCATCTTTCTCCGCATCGTGTATATTTTCGGGAAGAGCCAGGAAAAGCGATTCATGTAATAATGAAAGCGGAAGATGGACCATATGTGGGTTTCTAACATACCTTTTGCTATGCAGCAAGGTGCAAAAGTATTTTAAGTCGCAAAATGGGAGCGGAAGATTGGAACGATAGAATTCAGCAGATAATACCTGCAAATCAAATGAAAGAAAATGCCCAACGATTTGCGGTTTATATTTTTTGATGTCATGACTCAGTTTACGCAACACCTCTTTTTTCTTTTCGCCGTGCTTCATTAAAAAAGGGGGAGTCAATCCGTGTATTTGCTCTGAAGCGGGACTGATTGGTATTAGCGGTTCATAAATATATTTATTTGTACGTTTAACTTCATTGCGTTCTTCGTCAAAAATAATCCAAGCCAATTGCAATATATGCGGCCAGTTGTCGCTGTCGGTGTACTTTTTATTCCATTTTTTCGGCAGCCCGGATGTTTCGGTATCTATGAATAACAAATATTTTTTCAAGGAAGTATTTATAATAAGTAACTAAAAGTAATCAAAATTTGCTGTAAGCATGTAGATGCCGCTTAAATAAATTATCTTGTATAGGGCAACTGTCTTGGTTATGTGGCATAACAGTGCATAACAGTTCCTCCCATCAAATCATTTAATTTAGTTTTTGTAATACCTAAAAAGATACACAATGAATGCTGTTTTCGGAGTTATATTCCATTTTATAGGCGGTTTCGCGTCTGGTAGTTTTTATGTGCCGTATAAGAAAGTGAAAGGCTGGTCCTGGGAATCCATGTGGATATTAGGGGGACTTTTTTCATGGGTGATCGTTCCGCCGATAGCGGCAATGTTGACGATCCCAAATTTTGTAGAAATTATCCAAGATACGAATAGTTCCATTGTAGGCTACACTTTTTTATTTGGATTACTCTGGGGGATTGGGGGACTGACCTATGGACTTGGTGTACGTTACCTCGGGGTATCTTTGGGAAGTAGTATCATTTTGGGACTTAGCATGGTGTTTGGATCCTTGATGCCAAGTATTTATTATTTTTTCAATAAGACTGCAGGCAAACATGGTATAGACTATTTTTTTACAACACATTCCGGTATTTGTATTCTCATAGGACTTTTGGTGTGTGTGCTTGGTGTGTTTTTATGTGGGAAGGCTGGAGTGTCAAAGGAGAAGCATTTATCTGCATTATCATCTGAAAGCAAGTCTGATTACAATTTTGGATTGGGTATCGTTGTGGCTATTATATCGGGGATATTAAGTGCTTGTTTCAATTTTGGAATAGAGGCTGGAAAGCCGATGGCTGATGTGGCTAACAACTTATGGAAGGCTACTCATCCAAATCAAGGAGAATTTCTCTATCAAAATAACGTCACCTATATTGTAATCCTTTGGGGTGGCTTTGTGACGAACTTTCTTTGGTGCCTTTACTTATTGTTTAAGAATAGAACTTTTGGGGATTATACAAAGTCCGATGTGCCAAAAGGCAAAAATTTCCTTTTATGTGCGATAGCGGGAATGACTTGGTATCTGCAGTTTTTCTTTTATGGTATGGGCGAAAGCCGTTTAGGAAATGGAGCCAGCTCCTGGATCTTGCATATGGCATTTATCATTCTCATTTCAAATGCTTGGGGTGTTGCACTCAAGGAATGGAAAGGTGTGGATCGTGCGACTTATCGTTCTATAATCGGAGGAATTGTAACCATTATCATCTCTATTTGCATCGTAGGGTTTGCAAAGACATTAGAAAATTAATATTTAAATAAATATAGAAGAAGTGAAAACGTACAAACATGTCAATTACTTATGGGACGATGAGAAAGCTCAGGCACTAAGCGGTGATGAAGTAGCTTTACTGTTATATCGTTCGAATATTTTAGGTGCAGATTTAAGGATCACAAATTATGGCGGGGGAAATACCTCGTGCAAAGTTCCTGAAAAAGATCCTTTGACAGGTGAAGAAGTGGAGGTGATGTGGATCAAAGGCTCAGGAGGTGATATCGGAACTTTGAAAAAATCCGGTTTGGCGGCTTTGTATCTCCAACGTCTACGTAATTTGGAAAATGTCTATCGTGGATTAGATCATGAAGATGAAATGGTTGAATTATTTAACCACTGTATCTATGATCTAGCGTCTAAAGCTCCATCTATTGATACACCACTGCATGGATTCCTGCCATTCAAACATATCGACCACTTACATCCCGATGCGGCAATTGCCATTGCCGCGGCCAAAGATGGAAAGACAATCACGCAAGAGCTTTTTAATGGGACCATCGGCTGGGTAGACTGGCAACGACCGGGATTTGATTTAGGCCTGCAGTTAAGAGCTTGCTTGGAAGAGAATCCAGGAATCCGAGGTATCATGTTAGGCTCTCATGGTTTATTTACCTGGGGCGATACAGCATACGAATGTTATGTTAATTCGTTGGATGTCATTGAAGCCTGTGCAGCATATCTTGAGCAGAATTATGGTAAAAAAGCACCTGTCTTTGGTGGACAAAAAGTGATTAGCTTGGGCAAGGAAGAAAGAACTGCACAAGCGGCCAAACTGGCGCCGGTTTTAAGAGGTTTCTGTTCCAGTGAGCGCCATATGATAGGGCATTTCACAGACGATGAACGCGTATTGGAATTTATCAATTCCAATGATTTAGCACGTTTAGCTCCACTTGGTACCAGTTGCCCGGACCACTTCTTGAGGACCAAAATCCAACCATTGGTGTTGAATTTGGATAAATCAGAAGATTTAGACAACGTTGAAGAGCTCAAAGCGAAATTGACGCCATTATTTGAAGAGTACCGTGAAATGTATGCACAGTATTATGAAAACTGCAAACATGAAAACAGTCCAGCGGTCCGAGATAAAAACCCGGTAATTGTTCTGTATCCAGGTGTAGGTATGTTCGCATTTGCGAAAGACAAACAGACTGCACGGGTGGCAGCGGAATTCTATACCAATGCAATCAATGTAATGAAAGGCGCTGAGGCTGTAAGCGAATATACCGCATTACCTCGTCAAGAGGCATTTGATATTGAGTATTGGTTGCTAGAAGAAGCAAAGTTGCAGCGCATGCCAAAACCCAAGGCACTTTCTGGAAAAATTGCTTTGGTTACTGGCAGTGGTGGTGGTATTGGAAAAGCAATCGCTAAAAAGATGGCTCAAGAAGGCGCTGTGATTGTCTTAAATGATATTAACGCAGAACGGTTGGAATCGAGTAAGGCCGAATTTGTAGGCGAATTTGGAACAGACTCGGTCATCGCTACAATTCTTGATGTAACCAATGCAGATTCTATCAAAGGTGCTTTGAAAGATGCGGCTTTAGCATTCGGTGGTATTGATATCGTCGTTAATAATGCTGGATTGTCGATTTCAAAAACAATCGAAGACCACACGGAGAAGGATTGGGATTTATTGTACGATGTATTGGTAAAGGGCCAGTTTTTGGTTACGCAAGGAGTGACGTCAATATTAAAAGGGCAGGCAATCGGTGGCGATATCATCAATATTGTCAGTAAAAATGCTTTGGTTAGCGGACCAAACAATACGGGGTATGGAAGCGCAAAAGGTGCCCAGTTGCATTTGAGCCGTTTATGTGCAGCAGAATTGGGTCCTGTGGGAGTGCGTGTAAACGTTGTCAATCCCGATGCGGTTATTTCAGATAGCAATATCTGGGCTGGGGGTTGGGCAGAAGGTCGTGCTAAAGCCTATGGCATTACTGTTGCGGAACTTCCTGCATACTATGCAAAGAGAACCTTGTTAAATGAGATTATCCTTCCACAAGATATTGCGAATGCATGTTTTGCTTTTGTGGGTGGATTGCTGAGCAAGTCTACTGGGAATGTGTTAAACGTTGACGGAGGCGTTGCAATGGCGTTTGTACGCTAATTTTTATATCTTTAGGTGTCGTGTTCAGAAAGGGAAAAATTAAGACGGCACCTAAAGAATTTTTAGACGATAACCAATAATATTATGATTCTTGATAAACAAATTATAGATCAGCACAATAACCAATTAGCGGAGAAACATACACGAGCTTTTGACTATGTATCGGCAGATATTTCAGACACAGAGGAAATCTTGGACAAACTCCAGAAATTTCAAATTGCTATCCCAAGCTGGGCATTAGGAACAGGTGGTACTCGATTTGGGCGGTTTTCCGGAGCGGGTGAGCCCGGAACTTTGGAGCAAAAGTTAGCGGATGTAGGCTTATTACACGCGCTCAACAAATCAAGCGGTGCTATTTCCTTACATATACCTTGGGATATCCCTTCGGATGCAGAAAAAATCAAATCATTGGCATCTAAACTCGGTATTGCATTTGACGCAGTGAATTCCAATACATTTCAAGATCAGACTGGACAAGAATACAGCTATAAATTTGGTTCGCTTCACCATGTCAATCCTAAAGTACGTGAACAGGCTATTGCCCACAATATTGAAGTTATCAATTATGGAAAAGCTTTGGGATCTAAATCTCTTACAGTTTGGCTCGCTGACGGTTCATCTTTTCCAGGGCAGTTGAGTTTTAGAGAGGCATTTCAAAATACATTGTCTAGCTTAAGTGAAATTTATAAGCACCTACCAGACGATTGGAAATTGTTTGTGGAATACAAAGCTTTTGAACCATATTTCTATTCTACAACTATTGGAGACTGGGGGCAATCCTTACTATTGGCCAATAAATTAGGTCCTAAAGCTTATACTTTGGTTGATTTGGGACACCATTTACCCAATGCTAACATTGAACAGATTGTTTCTCTATTGCTTATGGAGGGCAAGCTTGGTGGTTTTCATTTTAACGATAGTAAGTACGCTGACGACGATCTAACAGCGGGCAGCATTAAGCCATATCAGTTATTTCTGATATTCAACGAATTGGTCGATGGAATGGATTTGAATGGGATAGACCATGCGACAGGGTTGGGTTGGATGATTGACGCTTCTCATAACCTGAAAGATCCCTTGGTCGATTTGTTACAATCAGTTGAAGCGATTAAGATCGCCTATGCACAGGCTTTGTTAGTTGATCGCAAAGCATTGAAACAGGCACAGCAGACAAATGATATCGTGAAAGCTCAGGAAATCTTGCAAGATGCGTTTCGAACTGATGTCAGACCGCTTGTTGCAGAAGCAAGGTTAAGAAGTGGTGCTGCACTAAATCCAGTTCGATTATTCAACGAAGAAAACTTACGAAGTAAACTTATCGAAGAACGCGGAATAAATTCTGTAGCTACTGGTTTGTAACAAGGGAAAAGAATGAAGGGGAAACCAATACCAGTAGTTGCAATATTCGACGTCGGGAAGACGAATAAGAAATTATTTCTCTTTAATGAGCATTACCAGATTGTTTTTGAGAGGTCGGCTCGTTTTTTAGAAACTACCGATGAAGATGGCGATAGCTGTGAAAATCTAGAAAGTTTACGTTTGTCTGTTTTTGACTCATTACATGAAGTCTTTCGGAAAGGTGAGTTTGAGATTAAGGCGATTAATTTTACTTCATATGGTGCGAGTTTTGTCTACATTGATAAAGATGGGCGGCCTTTAACACCATTATATAACTATTTAAAGGAATATCCCAAAAAGCTGCTGGAGTCATTCTATGCACAATATGGTGGAAAAGATAGATTCGCATTGGAAACTTCGTCTCCGAGTTTGGGAAGTCTTAATTCTGGGCTACAGATCTATCGTTTGTTTAAATTAAAGCCAGCGCTGTTTAAGGAAGTCAAATGGGCATTACATCTTCCACAATATTTGAGTTATTTAATTTCAGGACAACCCTATGCCGATATGACAAGTATAGGTTGCCATACAGCATTGTGGGATTTTAAGAAAAATAATTACCATCAGTGGGTTTTTGATACAGGCATTTTACAAAAAATGGCACCTATCGTTCAAGGAGATCAGCTCTTCAGGGCAACTTTTCCAGGAAGTGGTTATCTAGTTGGAAGTGGGCTACACGATAGTTCTTCGGCTTTGATTCCTTACCTGCTCAATTTCCATGAACCTTTTGTGTTGATTTCAACGGGGACTTGGTGCATTTCATTCAATCCATTTAATACAGAATCTTTGACAAAAGATGAATTGAATCAAGATTGCTTGATGTATATGACCTATACAGGTCGGTCTGTAAAAGCATCGCGGTTATTTGCCGGTTATGAGCATGAAGAGCAAGTCAAACGTATTGCTCAATTTTTTCAAGTGTCAACTGGAAAATTCAAACAGATTGGCCTCGATTGGGAAATTATTGAAAAATATCAAGTGATGGAGGTGTCGGACCAATCGGATGCATTTGCTTCGATAGATTTGACACATTTCAATACTCATATTGAGGCGTATCATGTCTTGATGATGCATCTCGTAAAGGCTCAGATAAAAGCGACATCTTTGATTCTTCAAAAGAATGGTGTACAACGGATATTTGTAGATGGTGGATTTAGCCGTAATGTAATTTATATGACGTTATTAGCGCAAGCTTTTCCAAATAGTGAAGTTTTTGGTGCATCAATGGCACAAGCTACGGCACTTGGTGCAGCTCTGGTTATTCACGATCATTGGAATAAGCAGCCTATTCCAAATGACATTATTGAACTCCGTTATTTTAGGGCAGGCAAAAAAATACATTAATTTCAATAATAGGAATAAGAATTTAGTTTTTTTATTAGTTATCGTGAGAGGTCAGGCGATTTTTGCCTGGCCTATTTTTTTTGAAAGTGTCTGATGTTATTGGCTAGAAAGAACCTTCTGTTCGCTTTCATTGCTGTCGGTACCTGTGAAGTCATTTTCTAATATATCGGTAGGAGTGTATTTATATGGTTACGACCAGTTTTAAAAAATAAAAAGTTTCCAAACGGGGGTGAGGAAACCTTTTATTAAAAACCTAAAATTAAGAATAATTATACCAATTATTATATGATGATTAAAGGTGCGGAAAATTAGGCGATTAGCTGTCCTGAACTGTTGGCGAAAGGGAGGCACAGGTAAGCGCAGGGTGGTCTGACCAATTGGAAAAATTATATTTGAGTCTCCTAAATTAATAAAACTTAGAGATGAAGAGATTAATCTTAACGATCACATTTTTTATACAGGTCTGTTGCCATGTTTTATTTGCCGAACAGATTGTCAGGGAATTTCGCTTTGGTGGTACTAAGAAAAACCAGACTGTAATTTCTTTAAGGGAAGCACAAGCCTATAAGGATAAGCAAGGGTATGGTTTTGAATTTTCAACAGAACAAGATGTCAGGATTGATTCAAATAACAAAAGCCTTTTCAGCGAAAAGCCATTTTATTTTTCGGTAAGAGTTCCTGAAGGCAATTATAAAATTACGATTACCTATCAGGGTTTGAACGATAAGCCTTACCGCAGTACCGTACGTTCTGAATCCCGGAGGCTGCAGATCGAAAACCAAGAGGTATTACCTAATAAATCTTTCGATAGGACCTTTATTGTACATATCAAAGATCCAAAGATTGTTTCTGGCGAAACTGTAGCATTGAAGAAGCCAAGGGAGCTGCAAAAACTCGACTGGGATAATAAGTTGACTTTGGAGTTCCAGCAAACAAATTGTATTTCGACCATTCGAATCGAGTCGGTAAGCAATGTCGCGACTGTATTTTTAGCAGGGAACTCGACGGTAGTTAATCAAGAGGATGAGCCCTGGGCGTCCTGGGGACAAATGATTCCTCGATTTTTTGATGCAGGTGTAGCCATTGCTAATCATGCGGAATCTGGACTGGCACTAAGTTCGTTTTTGTCCTCAAAAAGATTGGAAAAAATTCTCTCTGTTGCCAAGCCTGGAGATTATTTATTTATTGAATTTGGGCACAATGATCAAAAGGAAAAAGGAGAAAATGCAGGTGCTTATAAGGGCTATAGTGATCGTTTACGTTATTTTGTACGTGAATTTCGGGCAAAAGGTGGCCTGCCAGTTATCTTAACCTCCACAGCACGACGAGCATTTGATGGACAAGGAAAACTGTTGCAGACATTAGGTGATTTTCCCGATGCGGCTCGGAAGGTCGCAGCAGAACTTCAGGTGCCTTTGATAGATCTTAATCAGAAAACGAGTTTGTTTTACGAGGCATTAGGAGTTGAGCAGTCTAAACAAGCATTTGTTCACTATCCTGCGCATACTTTTCCAAATCAAAAAAATGATTTGGCCGATAATACCCATTTCAATCCCTATGGTGCCTATGAGATCGCTAAAATGGTGCTCACAGGAATTAAAGAAAACAACTTGAAGATAGCAGACCATATCGTCGATTTTCAGGACTTTGATCCGCAGCAACCAGATGATTTTAAAACTTGGTATTGGCCGCCAAGTTTGATCAATAGTGTTATCAAACCAGATGGCAATTAATTTGTATTGATATAATGTTACGGTCGGGCAGTATTTGTCCGACCTTTTTTATGTTCTATTTGCTCATTTAGACAGGATAGTGCAGGTTGGTGGAAATGTCTTTTAGACATATATTTGTCACACCAATTATGAACCGCAAAAGGACAAACTTTCGCTTCATAAAACGTATTATTTGAAGTATCTCAACGAGCACTTGCCGTAATTTATTATTAACCAAATTATTGACCTAATACATTTACTATGTTATCATCCAAATTTAACCTATTTTGGATTGCACTATTGATTACGGTAGTGTCATGTAGGAAGGAAGCCTTTGACGCCTACTATGGTAGACCCGAATGGCTGGCAAGCCCAATTTACCAGCAGCTCGATTCAATGGGCGACTTTAAGAAGTACCTGAGCTGCATTGAACTGTCCGGCTATAAAAATACACTCGGGACTGCGGGTTCTTGGACAGTATTTGCACCCACTGATCAGGCCTTTGATCAATTTATGAAGGAAAATGGTATTAGTGATGTATCAAAGATCGATGCGAAACTGGCCGAGAAGATTGTGCGTTCTTCAATGATTTATGACGGTGAGCGACTTGAAAAGCTGAACGATTATTTTTCAGCAAAAGGTTGGCAGCAAGGTTTTGCTTTTCGGCGTCGATCTGTATACTATGACTTTGTTGAAAAAGAGGATTTAGGGAATGGCAAGATTAGACGGTTTGTCTCAGCAAATCGCGGCCCTAATGTAGCTTATGCAGCTACGGATAACAATAATAAACACATTAGCTATTTTTTTGATGCTTACATGAACCAGCGTGGTTTGGGTGCTATAGATTATCAGTCATTTTATCCTAACAGCAGCTATACGGGGTTGAACGTTGGATCAGCTGAAATTGATCCTGCAAGAAGCAATATCTCCGCAGAGAATGGCTATATCCATGTTGTGAATAAAGTTTTGATTGCGGAGAAGAGTATCGATCAATACCTCCGCGATAATACGAGTTACTCCACATTCAAATCAATTCTGGATTTTTTTGCCTCTTATACATATAATGCGGAGATAACACGGAAGAATGAGGTGCTTACCGGGGAAAAGGATTCTGTATTTGTTAAAGGATATGCAGGGATTGGTTTGGCGCTCAACAATGAAAATTATGCAAAGGAAGATCCCAACGATGCCCAAACCAATAATTTTTCGATCACGGTACCTACCAATGAGGCTGTAAGTAATTACGCTAAACGTGTATTGTTAAAGTATTACCCCCAAGGCACCACGTTAAAAGATCTTTTTTATACAAATCCTGCTGTCTTAACAGAATTTGTAAATTCTCATCTGTATAATACACAGGTGTGGCCATCCCAGTTCTCCCAAGCGCAAAACTTTGTCGGTGAACTACCTAAGGTGACAAAGGCCAATATCAAAGAGACAAAATTATTGAGCAATGGTGCATTTTATGGTATAGACGCGTGTCAACAGGCCAATGTCTTCCACTCCGTCTATGGCAATGTTTTATTGGATCCTAAATATAGCTTCATGCGTCGCGCATTGGAACGCATGAGCATGAATTTGACCTTAAAGATTCCAACCATTCGTTATATGTTGATCCTTGTATCGGATCAGAAGTTATATGAAATGGGCTTTGACTATGATGCCTATAATACCTCAGACCCGATCCGTTTTAATGGCGGAAATGGCACCCCGGAAATGCGAGAGGTGCTGATGGCTCATATTATTCCATTAGGAAACGATCCCTTGCCTGATTTAACGGGAAAGGGAATATTGGAAAGCTATGCAGGTGAGTATGTAAAGTTTAACCAGATGAAAATGTCTTCTAGCGGAACTTTGGATGGACCAACGGAAACACAGCAAATCCGTATTGATTCAATCAGCATTGGAAATAACCTTTCGGGGCCATTAAATGGAGTTGCGGTCTATCTTAACGGCGGATTGACTTCATCGAATACCAATATTGGATTTTATCTTAAAAATATTGGAGCGGATCAGACCTCCTCTCCATTCAATTCATTTTATAAATATCTTATTGCAAGCACACTTTATTCGGCTACAGATGGAGTTGTCAAAGGAATAGAACTCGGATTGAATTATACTTTGTTGATTCCTAATAATGAGGCAATCGCTAATGCAGTTGCAAACGGTGATTTGCCAACCGCTACAGCTCCTACGGCGCAAGCGGATATTGATAAGGTAACACGATTTATCCAATACCATATTGCGCGCAATTCATTTGCGATCGATGGAAAGAAGACGGGATTCTTTCAGTCGCTTTGTAAAAATGTAGACGGGGATGCCCAATCGATACAGGTTGCTGTCAACCAGGTTAATAAGTTGCAGGTGATGGATAATCTTAACCGAACCGTTGAAGCTGATGTCGTGCAGAGTAATCAACTTGGACAGCGCGTATTGATACATTCGCTCAAAGGATATTTAAAGCATGGCCTGTAATCTAACCGAAAACATGATGAAACAGATAAACTATTTGATTTTAATAGGGTGCATCGTATGGATGACTTTCTGGGGAGGAGGAGTTTACGCGCAAAATAATGCGGCTTTGCTCACCGGAAAGGTAACAGAAAAGGGAACAAAACAACCCATCGCCGGAGCAACAGTTGTCTTAAAAGATAATGATAACCGCACAATTGTCGGAACGACTACAGATGTTGAGGGGAACTATAGTCTTAGAGCTCGAATGCAAGGCTTGAAACTGGCGGTCTCCTACACGGGTTATAAATCTTCGGGTGCGATTGCTGTAGGGGATAGGAAAACAATCAATGTACAGATTGAATCGACAAATAATGTGATTGATGAGGTTGTTATCTCAAAGTCAAAACCTGTCAATGACGGTACGGGTATGGGGATTTCGAAAGAACGCAATACAGCAGCGATCTCAACGATTAGCATGGATGAGCTGTCCGAAATGCAATCAGTGTCTGTCGATCAAGCGTTGCAGGGAAGGTTACCAGGAGTGGATATCACGACGGTATCGGGCGATCCGGGGGCTGGAATGCAGATCCGGATTCGTGGTACGTCGTCTCTAAATGGAGCAACTGACCCGCTTATTGTAGTTGACGGAATGCCTTATGATATTACCATTCCGGACGATTTCAACTTTGCAACTTCTGATGATAATGCGTATGGGCAGCTTTTAAATATTGCGCCATCTGATATTCAGGATATCTCGGTATTGAAAGATGCTGCTGCAACTGCTGTTTGGGGGTCTCGTGGAGCAAATGGGGTATTGGTTATCACAACTAAACGCGGAACAGTTAGTGCTCCCACGTTGGGATACACTTTCAAAGGATCTATTTCAAAGCAACCTGAATCTATTCCACTATTGAATGGCGATCAGTACTCGACCTTGTTGTCTGAAGAATTCTATAATGCGGGTAGGGTCTTTTCAACGACAGATAATGCGCAGCAGTTCCAGTACGACCCGAATAATACCTATATATATCACAATTATAGTAACAATTCCAACTGGGTAGATGCCATTACACAGTTGGGGTATTTTCAAGATCATAATCTCCAGGTACGTGGTGGCGGTGAAAAAGCACGCTATCTGGCCTCAATAGGTTATTTTAATCAAGAAGGAACGACCATTGGAACAGGGTTAAATCGCTTGTCTGCTCGTATCAATCTAGATTATGTAGTTTCTGAGCGCATCGGCTTTCAGTCGGACGTTTCATATACCCATGTCGACAATGATAATCTTTATCATGCTAATGTACGGGATATCGCTTATCGAAAGATGCCAAATCAGGCCATTTGGGAATACGATGAATATGGGCACCTAACAGGTAATCTATTTAACCCTTCTTCTTCGGCGCAAGGATTTTATCCCACTACATATAACCCGCTCTCTATGGTTCAAAATGCGATTGGTAAACAATTGGGAGACATTCTACAGACACGGTTTAATGTGGATTATAAGTTGATACCTAATGCCTTGCGGTTTGTGAGTACCATGGCGTTAAATATTAGAAACAACAAAACCAAACTCTTTTTACCTCAGTTGGCAACAGGTCGGCCTTTTACGGAAAATACGGTGAATAAAGCATCGGATTCCGATTTGGATGAATTTTCATTGAGTACAAATACCCGGCTTTTGTTTACCCCTGCATTGGGCGACAATCACCAACTGACGGCCAATCTATCCTTTTTAACATCAGACTATCGCTATACGATCCAAGGGCTCAGTTCAACAAATACGGCGTCATCCTATCTGCAGGATCCAAGTGTTGCGTCGCGCACATTGACCGGCGACGCTAAATCTGTAACGACACAATCGCGCTCAATTGGAGCGTTAATCCAGGCAAATTATATGCTCAACAAAAAGTATGTTTTTGCCGCAAGTCTGCGTGGTGATGGCAACTCAAAATTTGGTCCTGATAATCGTTATGGATTATTTCCTGCTTTCTCTGCCGCTTGGCAGATCGGAAGGGAAAATTTCTTGAAAGATATTAACGCCATAAAAGATATTAAGCTAAGAGCAAGCTGGGGACGCAGTGGTAATGCTCCTCGACGTGATTATACTTATATCAATGTATATAGCACCAATGATTATGCTTATTTGGATGAAAACGGTGTCTATTCAAAAAATATAGAGTTGTCCGACTTAAAATGGGAAACGGTGACACAGCAGAATTTGGGTATGGATGTAGAGATGTTCGACTACCGTTTGATGTTTGGTGGAGAGATTTATAAAAATAGAACAACGGATTTAATGATGGACAATATTCAGATTCCGACCTACACTGGATATAGTGGACTGGCTATGAATGTTGGTACAATGGATAATGATGGCTGGGAAGCAAATTTTACCGTGGTGCCCATTCGTAATAAAAAATGGGATGTCAGTTTTACGTTCAATATTGCACACAATCAAAATGTGATCCGCGAGATATCACCGCTTTATCCGCGCGAAAATGCTAGATCATCATTAAAAAACAAAACATTTTTCACCTATTTCCAGGAGAATAATCCGTATGGATCTTTCTATGGATTTCGCTATTTGGGCGTTTACAAAGATCAGGAAGCTACCATAGCAAAAGATGCACAAGGAAATGCCATCGTGAGCCCAGACGGTGAGACGATTTATATGCGTTTTAATTATCCTACAGTCGATTATGTATTCCAGGCGGGCGATGCGATGTATGAAGATATCAACCACGACGGTGTGATTGATCAAAAGGATATTGTGTATTTGGGCAATAGCAATCCGAAGCTTACGGGTGGGTTTGGATTTAATGTGGGATATAATAAACGTTTGAAATTAAGCGCCTTCTTTAACTACAGACAAGGATCTCAAATTATTAATGGAACCAAAATGAATACGACTGATATGCTTGGGTATAACAATCAAAGCACGGCCGTGTTGCGCAGATGGCGTAAGGATGGTGACATTACAGATATCCCGCGTGCATTGTTTGGAACTGGATATAATTCTTTGGGATCCAGCCGATATGTCGAGGACGCTTCATTTTTACGTTTGCGTACAGTCACCTTAAAGTATGACTTTGCGAAAGAGTTCTTGCAGCGGTTTCACATCGAGGGGCTTGGCGCTTATTTGACCGTAGAAAACATATTTACGCTGACGAAGTATACCGGTCAAGACCCTGATGTTGCCGTAAAGTTAAAGGATGCATTTACTGTGTTAATGGATAATTCAATGACACCGCCATTAAAAACAGTTACACTAGGTATTACAGCACGTTTTTAAAACAAGGTTATGAAAAGAACAATTTTATGGAGTTTAGTTGCTGCGGGAAGCATTTTACTCAATTCTTGTAATAAATGGCTGGATTTACAGCCGCAGGATGGAATAACCCGTGCAGAATTTTGGAAAACAAAGGAGGATGTCCATGCCGCCTTAATCGGTATCTATTCTTCCCTTAATTCAGGACCTGTTGAACAGCAATTGTTCACGTGGGGCGAACTTAGGGCCGATTTAGTTGGGTTGACAAGTTATGCGACAGACGACAATCGGCTGGTAAAAAATTACAATATTTTAAGTACAAATCTAATAGCGGACTGGAGTGCTATTTATACCGCAATAAATAATTGTAATCTGCTGATTGATTATGCAGGTCAGGCAAAGCAGGCCGATCCTACCTTTACAGAGGCCGAATACAATACAGATTTGGGGGAAGCTTTAGCTGTCCGCAGCTTTTTGTATTTCTATTTAGTTCGCACTTTTCGAGATATCCCTTTAAAATTAAAAGGCACCTCCAAAGACACCGATATTGTTTCTGTAGGGCAGTCCACTGGCGATGAAGTGCTCAAGCAAATCGAGAAAGATCTCTTGCAGGCTTTGGATTGGATACCCGAATACCATGTCAATACTTCGGGTTACAATGCGACAAATACCGGTCGGGTGACAAGACCCGCGGTACGAGCGATATTGGCCGATGTATATCTATGGCTGGAACAATACGATAAAGTGGAAGAGCAGACCACAAAAATTTTAGAAACTGGACGATATAGTTTAATTGGCGCAGCACTGCCCGAAATTTTTGATGGTGGCACGATGGAAACGATTTGGGAGTTGAGCCATAAAAACTCCAGTGAAAATCCGATGTATAATATTGGCGTGACTGCACGTAGACCATTCACAGCCAATGTGGATATCTTGAATAATGAGATTTTTCCCTCCAACGAAGGGACAGATATAGATTTATTCGATAGTCGTGGAGAAGGAATCCTGTATGGTATGTCGGGAGATCTGAGAAAATACGGTACGGAATCACCCGACTACTACAATTTTCAGCTCTACCGCGTATCTGACGTCATGTTGATGCGTGCTGAAGCTCTGGCAGAGCTTGGGCGAGGGACGGAAGCATTGGCACTTCTGGAGGATTTGCGAACCAAGCGTAAAGCCATAAGAGCTACGGATCCGAATATTGAAGCGACAGATTTAGAAGGAATCATCCTATTCGTCTTCGCTGAGCGTGCACGTGAACTTACTTTTGAAGGTAAACGTTGGTTTGACCTTTTGCGCTTGGCAAAGAAAGATAATTATGCGAACATCAATGTGCTAGTAGATCTTGTAACGAAAGTTGTAGACGCTAATGTACGCCAATCGGCAATTAATAAAGTGCGCGATGTGGACAGCCATTATCTTCCCATTTTGGAAACTGAACTCTTCAAAGACAAACAGTTGAAGCAAAACCCATTTTACCTAAAATAGATCGTTATGAAAAGAAATTTTAGAAAACAATATTGGCTGATAGGGACATGGTTTGTCCTATCTGTTGCGCTTATATTTTCCTGTCAAAAAGAGAAATATCGAATTTCAACTTCAGATGAAGTGAATATTACAGGTTATTTGGAAGCGCATGAAACTGATTATTCCTTATTGACCGAAATCTTATACCGCTCGAAAACGGCGGGCTATCTAGGTGCGTATGGTACCTATACATTGTTTGCTCCCAATAATGAGAGCATTAATGCCTGGATCAAAGATAATGGAAAAACAGGATTGAATGATTTTACAGATGCGCAGCTATTGGATTTTGTCAAATATCACGTGGTCAGGGATACGGTAGGCAGTACACGTTTTACAGATGGGAAAATCAAAACAGCGAGCTTATTAGGTGAATATTTATACACAGATGTGCAAAATGGGATTTACCGAATTAATAAATCGGCAAAAATTATTAGATCCAATATTAGCTGTGGTAACGGCATTATTCACTCCATAAATAAAGTATTAGTTCCACCAGCACAGAGTCTTGCTGAATTGATAGGCAATAATCCTCGTTATTCCATTTTTGCCGAGGCTTTAAAAGAGACTGGGTTTTATGATACTTTATATTATCAACGCGGTGTAGCTGTGGCGGATGCTAAACGTTTTCAGACCGCTATTGTTGAGTCAGACTCCGTTTTGCAGCTACAGGGAATCAAAAGTTATGCGGATATGAAAGCAGCCTATTCACAGACTGGTGATGTAAAAAGCCATAAGGATAGTTTGTGGTTATATGTGGCCTACCATTTAAGCAACGATATCAAATTCTTGGAAGACATCGTTGCCGCAAATACGATCTATACTTTGGCTCCAAAAGAGATTATTTCAACCAAATTATTAGGTGCGCAGATCTTATTGAATGATGACGTGTTTAATGGGGTTCATGAAGCGGGTGCTGAAATCAACAGATCACAAAGCGATGTATTGGCGTCCAATGGTGTGCTGCATGAAGCGAAACAGCCATTTAAGATTAAGGTCCGCCAGCAGGTGCCCGTGTATTTTGATATAGCGACCTCTCCCGAATTAGTCAATGCACTGGGAAGCGCCTATTTTAATAGTTCCAAGGCATTGGTGGCAAATGGTGCGACCATTGCCAATTCTTTTGCCTTTAATAGTTTGACGGTTTCGACCATTGGTACGAACGGATATTACTATTATAAAGCCTTAGAAACGAAGCGCCCTTATGCAAATGGAGACCTCTTAAGTCTGTCGCTTTGCGCGAACAATAGTGCGCGAGCAAAATGGATTGAATTTAAGACTCCATATCTCGTAAAAGGACGGTATAAAGTCTGGATCTGTTATGCCCAGCATGGCGATGCCCCAGAGATTCAGGCGACGTTTAATCCTGGAAAAGGGGATGAACAAATCCTGCCCAATACGATCATATTGAATCAAAGTCTGACCGCTTCGGGCGTTAGCGACCTCGCGAATGCAAATGCGGATAATCTGATGCTGGCACAGGGTTACAAACGTTACATGGCAACAGTAGGCGATTACAATGCAAATAATATTACCGGTGGACTCAAGGCAAAATCGGGTAGTGAAGCTCCATTGAATGTTGGCCGTTTGGCCGGTATTATCAATGTCGAGACGACTGATCGACATGTCATCCGTTTTGAAGCGATCAAAGATAAGAAGTGTGGTAGCAATACCGTCTATCTGGATATGATCCAATTTATCCCCGCAGATGATCTTGAGCAGAACTACCCTAGATTTCATCAGATTTCAGGTGAACTTTTTTATAGACCAAAATAACAGGATACACAATTATGAAAGCTATAATTTATAAAATTTACCTAGTCGTATTGGGCATGTGTTTATTGTCTGCTTGTTCCAAAAATTGGGAGGATCATTTTGGAGGAGGTGATGCCGATGCTCAAAAAAACTTGTACACCATTATTTCCGAGCATGCTGAGTTTTCAACTTTTATGGACCTGCTCAATAAATCGGGCTATGGTGAATCGTTGAAAGCATCGAAAAATTATACCTTGATTGTACCAACTAATGATGCCATTGCTGCTGTACAGGATCAATATAATTTTTCCGATACTGCGGTGATCAAGAGTTTTGTAGGCTACCATATTATCAATTCGGTCTATAATGTGAATTCAGGAGCTGATACCGTAAAGGCATTAAACTTTCGTAATAAATATGTGGAGTTTACGCATGGCGCATTTGACGGTGTTGAACCTCTTCAGGGGAATCTGGTGGCGAGCAATGGACTGTACCATGTGGTAGGTCGTCCCCTAAAGCCTCTTCAGAATATATTTAATCTAGTACGCACCTTTTTTGCCGACACCAAGCAAATTGAGGCTGTAAATTCCTTTGATACAGTGTCCACAGAGGGTGATATTATATATTACAGGTATAGTCCGGTATGGTATACGGAAGTACGTCGCAATATGACGACTGAAAATAAGAAACACACCTATTTCGTCGTAGACGACGAAAATTTTGAGACCGAGTATGCTAAGTTAAGACCTTTCTATGCGACAGCCTATGAGGAAGGGAATACGCTCCGTCCCGACAGTACGACTACGTTTTTTGCTAAAAAGGCTTTGTTGCGCGATTTTATTGTAGAGGGGGAATTGGCAACGGATCAACTTACAAATAATCTGATTTCAATAGCGGGAACCAAATTTAGTCTTGACCCCACAAATATTATCTCGCGGACAAAGGCCAGTAATGGAGTTGTTTATCGTGTGAAGCGACTTGAGTTTGCATTAGCGGATCAGATCAAGGAAATCAAGGTATTGGGGGCAAGGCCCATCGGTTACAAGCAAACGGATAAGCGATCAAATACCTTTTTCAGGGAAAAGCGAGATAATGAAGGAAATTTATACAATGACATTGAAGTATATGATCATAAAGTTACTTCCTTTTATGTAAAGTATCGCGCTACAGGTATAAACGTCGCTAAATATAAAGTATACGGACGAGCAATTATGGGATTGGCTGGTGATCCGCAAACAGCAGCGTTTATCCAATATGTCTACTTTTTTGATCCGAAACTTATCTCGGTTAATGAGGTGGATTTATACAAACGTTCAGTCGTCAATAACTTGGGTGCAAACGATACGCGAATGACATTTGATGTACAGCCGCTCAATCACGGAGAAGTTTATTTAGGTGTGGTGACGCAAGACCAATATGGGAATCTGCCTTTGCTTGTTATGAGCAATGGTACCGGTCCTATTATTTTAGAATATCTCCGATTCGTCCCGATTATTCAATAACTAAGCAAAACGAAATGAGTTCGATCAACATAAATTATAAATTGGGTATTATCTTGTTTATTTCCACTTTGGGAGCGCACAGCAGTTGGGCGCAACAAGATACTGCCGCCCGCAATATACAACAACAAGGACAAGTTACTTCTGCTTATTCGGTTAAAGGTACTGTCTATGACAGCCAAACCAATAAACCCATCGCAGGTGCTCGTATAACTTACGGCAGTAACGTTGCAAAATTGACGGATAGTAAAGGAAATTTCCGCTTGGAGCTACCGGTTTCCAATGCAATTGTTGAAGTTTCTTTGGATGGATATATAGCTAAGCAGGTACCGGTACTGCTGGATAAATCAATGAAAGTGGTCCTGTACCCTGACGGGTATCGTTCTTTCTATAAAAAAACAGAGACAGTATTTGGTGATAATGGAGTTTTAAACAATACTGGCGCAGTCGATAAATTGGAACTCAATGCCTGGGAACAGAATTCTGAGACGGTCGTTAGCTATCTACAGGGCAAGCTAGCCGGAGTACAAGTAACCCGCCATTCAGGAACACCTTCTATTGGCGGAAATCTCAATATTCGCGGCTTGCAATCGCTGTATTCCAATAATCAGCCCTTATATATTGTAGACGGTATTGTGTATAATGCGGAGCATTTGAGTCCTTCTATAACGACAGGACATCTCAATAATGCATTGCAGCACATTGATGTGCGCGACATTCAAGATGTTACGGTATTGAAAGACGCTGTATCCGCTAATATTTATGGGGCCAAATCCTCCAATGGAGTCGTGGTCATTAATACAAACCATTCAAAAGAGTTGGCTACACAGATCGATTTGCAGGCAACAACAGGATATAATTTCCGTCCGAAACGTATTCCCGTCATGAAGTCTTATGCCTACCGAAGTTATTTGAATGACTTGTTAGCAACGAGTACGTACAGTGGTGAGGAAATTGCGAATATGCCTTTCAATAATGATAACCCAAAATTCGAAGAATATGCGAAATATCATAATGAAACGGATTGGCAGAAAGATGTGCTTAATAATACGGTCGACCAGAATTATTTTCTTCGGGTTACAGGGGGAGATAATATAGCACGGTATGCCTTGTCGGTAGGTTATAACAATGAACAGGGTGTTTTGGATAACACGAAGCAAAATCGCTATACGGCACGGTTTAACGGCGACATGAACCTGACCAAAAAATTAACTGCTCAGACCAATATCTCCATGGGTTATGGACAGCAAAGCTTGAAGGATCAGGGCTTATCACCAAAGACCAACCCTTTGTTTCTTTCGCTGATTAAGTCTCCATTTTTAAATACGCATGATATTGCTCCAGACGGCAGCATTTCACCGAATTATGCTGAAGCTGATTATTTCGGCTATTCCAATCCGATGCAAATCACACAAAATGGGATTAATAATAAAAAGGCCTATCGGTTTTTAGGTTCTTTGGTGTTCAACTATGCGTTCAATACAAATTTTAAGTTAAGTAACCTGTCTACCGTGACCTATGATAAAGCACAAGAGGACTTCTTTATTCCTAAAAAAGGAGTCGCAAAGGACACGGTAAATAATATGGAAGTTTATAGTCGTCTCGGTACGCAGGTGGCACGTTATTATTCGATTTCAAATGATTTGCGTCTGCAATATAATCAGGATCTAGGAACTCAGGGCCGATTGGAAGCTATTGGTGGAGTCCGGTACCACAAGCATGATTCGGAACAAGACTATGCACTAGGCTATAATTCGGCGACCGATCAGTTGGTCAGTATTGGTAACTCAACACCGGCATCTCGGGTTTATGGAGGGCATATCGGTAAATGGGCAAATATGACGGCCTATGCTATGGGTAATTTTAGCTGGAAGAATACTTATATCTTAAATGCATCCATATCGATGGATGGATCTTCCCGCTTTGGAGAAAATGCAAAAGGAGGCTTAAAGCTTGCAGATAAGGTATATGCAGTATTCCCGGCAGTTGGAGCTGCATGGTTATTGTCCAATGAGGATTTTTTAAAAGGAAATAGTACGATCTCATTATGGAAACTTCGGGCGAGTTATGGAATTACAGGCAATGATGATATTGGAAATTATGATGCGCGGCAGAATTACATCTCCCAGAACTTCTTAGGTGTCCAGGGACTTGTGCGCGATGGTGTTGCCAATCCTTATCTGAAATGGGAGAAAGTAGAAAAAATAAACGTTGGGACGGATCTTTCGTTGTTGAACGAACGCATCAATTTAGGCGTTGATATCTATCAAAATAGGACAAGTGATATGCTGGCTTATAATTCGGGGAATACTGTTTCGGGAATTAGTTACTACCTCTATAATAATGGTTCAATGCGTACACGAGGTATTGACTTCTCCTTGTTTGGACGTATTCTGACCGGTCCGGTCAAATGGGATGCCTCATTGACACTAAGTCACTATAAAAGTACGATCACAGATCTCCCCGAAACATCCTATACACAATATGCCGGTGGAACTTTTGTGAGCGAGAAAGGTGGCGCACCCAATGCCTTTTATGGGTACCAGTTCAACGGTGTCTATCATACCAGTGCCGAAGCTGCCGCTTCTGGACTAGCAATTTTAGATGCAACAGGTCATAAAATACCATTTCAGGCAGGAGATGGGAAGTTTACTGATCGTAACGGCGACAAGATCATTGATGATCGTGATCGAATGATCATAGGGGATCCCAATCCAGATTTGGTGGGCGGATTGAATAACAGCCTGACCTATAAAAATTGGAAATTCGGTGCATTGGTGACATTCAGCTTAGGCAATGATATTTATAACTATACACGGGCACAACTAGAGTCGGGAAGTACATTTTATAACCAGACAGAACTATTACAAAATAGATGGCGGGCGGAAGGCCAGGAAACTGATGTGCCTCGCGTTGCGCTCAACGATCCAATGGGAAATAGTCGATTTTCAAATCGATGGATAGAAGATGGTTCATATGTTCGGCTTCGTCAGCTTTCCGTTGAGTACGGTATTCCAGTAAATAAACGTATCATCAAATATGTCCGTCTATATGGTACTGCCAATAACGTGTTGACTTTTAGTAAGTATTTAGGTTATGATCCTGAATTTGCACAGTCTGCTGATGTTTTTCATCAGGGGGTTGATGTGACGTTGGAACCCATTGTTCGCTCTGTGCAGCTGGGATTGAGGATCGGTTTATAAAAATTTAATATACTATGTTTATCACATACAGAAAATATTCGAAATACTCACTCTGGGCCTTATTGGCCTGTAGCCTCTCTTTTACATCTTGTAAGAAAGCATTGGATTTCTCGCCCGAGGATAAATTGGACAGTTCAAAAATGTACAATACGCTTGCCGATGCTGATGCGGTAGTGCTTGGGATTTATGGACAAGTAGCTGGGCTAGGTGAACGTTATATTGTCCTGAACGAATTAAGGGCCGATCTCATGGACGTTACACAAAATGCAAATCCCTATTTGCAGCAAGTTTCCAATCATGAAGTAGCAGAAGATAATCCATATGCAGATCCATCTGCTTTTTATAAAATTATCTTCAATTGTAATGATGCCTTGAAGAACTTCAAGGTGATGGAGCGGCAGGGGAAGCTGAGCAATACCGAATTCAATCAGCGTTATTCTGACCTGGCTATGCTACGTGCATGGTTGTATTTACAATTAGGTATTCACTTTGGAAACGTCCCCTATGTCAAAAATACCATTGAAAGTGTTGACGAGATTAAAAGTTTGGAGAACTATCCGAAAACAACTTTCGATAATTTG
The DNA here is from genome assembly GCF_002196555.1 of Sphingobacterium sp. G1-14. NCBI lineage: Bacteria > Pseudomonadati > Bacteroidota > Sphingobacteriia > Sphingobacteriales > Sphingobacteriaceae > Sphingobacterium > Sphingobacterium sp. G1-14. The sequence continues at coordinate 5,710,411 of NZ_CP021381.1, read as the reverse complement.
GTTGATTCTCTCATTAGTGACACAAAAGACCTGCCTTATCAGGATCCGTATGCCTACCCAACAGGTAGCACATTAGTTTTTACGACAGATGGAGCGAGCACACAGAAGGTGTTCATCAGCAAGGCTCATGTCCTGGGCGAACTTTATCTTTGGAAAGGAAACTACTATGAAGCGGCAAAGAGTTATAAGCGATTGCTGTCTGCTGAAGACAATAACAGTAATATTGATTATCTGTTCAATTTCAACCGTGTTGGCTGGAGCTACTTTAATGTAAGTTTTGCGAGAGCCCAGGAAGGGTCATCTTTGGTCAATTCCTTAACAGCAGGGTGGCGAAGTATGTTTGCGCTATCGAACACGGTACGGGAATGGAATTCCGAATGGAATTGGTCTATTCCATATCACAACTCTTTTGCCCCTGGAAATCCTTTTATAGCGCTATTTTCTAAGTCAGGTAACTATGCACTTAAGCCCTCCCAAAAGGTGATTGATTTATGGAATTCACAGACCAATAATGCGGGTATTCCCTGGGATCCCCGGAGTAAGCTATCTTATGAAGTTGCTGCAAATGGTGATCCTGTGATTACAAAATTTACGGATAATTCAGGGGATTTATTAAGCTTGTTAAATAAAAGCGGTCGTTGGAATATCAATCGTGCGGCAGGGGCGCACCTGCGCTTTGCAGAGGCCGCCAATCGGGATGGTCAGGGACGCTTGGCCTATGCATTAGCAAACTGGGGGCTGATTAGTACCTTTTATTATGGCGCGTTTACGAATGCTGGGACAATTGCTCCGGGCAATTTTTTTGAATTGGAATCCGAAATAACTTATGAAGGATTTGGTACGAATCGGACCACTTTTGCCGAATCATCGCCCTATTATTTTGACGCACGCGACAATGCGAGTATCGTACGTGGGGTTTGGTATCGGAATTCGGGAATCCGTGGACGGGCTACCATGCCGCGTTGGCAGTTACCAGGAATTGAATATGGTCCGGGTACAGTAAGTGGTTACGGAAGCATGATGACCGCTTTTAATGTACCGCAAGCTGATCTGGAGGATAAGATTGTCGAAGAATCTGCTCTTGAGTTAGCCTTCGAAGGCGAACGCTGGTCAGATCTGATGCGGATAGCAAAACGCCGTCATGACCCCGCTTTCCTAGCCGATAAAGTCTATGAGAAATTGCTGAAAGCAAATAACCCGAAAGCTGGAGCAGTACGTAGCAAGTTAATGGATATGAACAATTGGTATTTACCTTTTAAATTGCGGTAAACCTGATATACGTTTGGATTATTGATTTAATGGTTAAAGGTCTGCTTTGTGCAGGCCTTTTTCTTTGATGTTGACCATGAGACAGCAGGATAGTGAATTCGAAACTCTTTAATATCATTGTGTGGAGATATTGCTCGTTAGCGGTAATCGATACTTACTGGGCTCTATCAACAGCTCATTCAAATCGTGTGTTTATCGTGAGACGAGTATGTAATCGTAACATGTCAATGACAGTGCAATCTTTTGATAATGCCATTTGCGTTTTATAAATGTAATTTTTACATTTATAAGTATTTCTGATTAATTATAACCAATGGAACGAGTTTCTTTAAGATTTAGAATCTACTATTTTTTTCTGGCAAAAACGATCTGCTTTTTTTGTCTATTTTGGATTTTCAATACGCCTGTATATGCTTATAATAGCAAGAGTTCAGAACCGGATTCGGCTTATTTCTTTGCTTATGCGAAAGAAAAGAATGCTGGCAGAGAAGGGCTATTATATGCCTGGAGTTTGGATGGTAAGCAATGGAACTCCATCGGGACAGAACTTGCCTTTGTAAAGTCAGATTATGGACGCTGGGGATCAGAAAAACGGATGATAAATCCTGTATTGTTTCCTCGAACTGGAGGCGGCTGGTCCTGTGCGTGGCAATTAAGTCCTGAAAGTGACGGTCCTTATGCATATACTTTTACATCCGATTTTTTCAATTGGGGCAGACAAGATTATTTTATTGCATTAAATGATTTGGATAAATCAATGGTGTCTTTTGTAAAAAAGAGTTTATTGGCTCGTGAGAATATCTCCATAAATGGCGAAAGTTTACGCGGAACCAGATTGAAAGTGTCATGGCCTGTCATTAAAGAGCTGATTAAGCATTATGATCTCGCGCTGCTTAAGCAAAAACAATGGTCCGAACGAAGCGTTGACGATGACGCCCGCTTCCCTGGCCTAAAGCCATTGGATGTCAAATTAACGCCGAAGGTAGGGCAAACCAAGTCCATCAGTGATATGTTGGTGGGTGTTTTTTTTGAAGATATTAATTATGCCGCAGACGGAGGCCTCTATGCGGAATTGATTCAAAATAGAGATTTTGAATATAAATTGAGTGATAAACAAGGCCGTGATAAAAATTGGAACGCGAAAACTGCTTGGCGTATGGATGGCTCGGGACAATTTCATATTGACAGCATCAATCCAATTCATCCTAATAATAAACATTATGCGAGATTGCAAGGTGAAGGTATCCTCAGAAATATAGGCTACGATGGCATTGCCTTGAATAAGAACGAACGCTATGATCTTTCGTTTTTCGGAAGGGGCACTGTTGGTAAAGTACCTAAACTAAAGATCCGGATAAGTACAAAAGACGGAAAAATCCTCGATGAGAAATCCGTAATTGTTGACGGTAAAAACTGGAAAAAATATCAATTGGTATTGACATCTAATGCCACTTGCAAGGATGCCGTATTGGAATTTGTATTTACAGACCGACAACAATTGGATCTAGATCTGATTTCTTTATTCCCTCAGCATACATTTAAAGGACGAAAAAATGGATTACGGAAGGATCTGACCGAGGCTATAGCTGCATTGAATCCCCGCTTTGTCCGTTTTCCGGGTGGCTGTTTAGCACATGGGGATGGAATTGAAAATATCTACCATTGGTCTAATACTGTAGGGCCGCTGGAAAGCCGTATGCCACAGCGTAACATGTGGGGATATCATCAAACCGTAGGCTTGGGGTATTACGAGTATTTTCAATTTTGTGAAGACATCGGTGCCTATGCTGTTCCTGTAGTGGCGGCTGGTGTACCCTGCCAAAATTCGGGTGCTCATGGTCACCCATTGGGTGGACAACAATGTGGTATCCCAATGGAAGATATGGATGACTATATCCAGGAAGTACTGAATCTGATTGAATGGGCCAATGGCGATAAAAATAGTACCTGGGGAAAGGTACGAGCTGCCGCGGGGCACCCCGAGCCATTTCATCTAAAATACATTGGTGTTGGTAACGAAGATTTAATATCGAATGTTTTTGAGGAGCGTTTTACCATGATCTATAACGCTATCCGTGGAAAATATCCCGAAATACAGGTTATTGGAACGGCAGGGCCATTTTTTGAGGGAACAGACTATGTAGAAGGTTGGAAAATTGCCGATAAATTGAATGTACCCATTATGGACGAACACTATTATCAGACACCGGGCTGGTTTATTCATAATCAAGACTTCTATGATAAATATGATCGCAGCAAATCACAGGTGTATTTGGGCGAATACGCTGCCCATATTCATGGGCGAGCGAGTACCTTGGAAGTTGCATTGGCTGAAGCGGCATATCTCACGGCATTGGAAAGAAATGATGACGTTGTTAAGATGGCCTCTTATGCGCCATTGTTGGCCAAAGATGGCTATACGCAATGGCGCCCCGATCTTATTTATTTCTCCAATACTGATGTAAATTTAACACCATCCTATTATGTACAGCAATTATTTGGGCGTAATAACGGAACCGAATATATTCCAGTAGAAACAGTTTATGCTAATGCTGACGTTGAGGTACAGAAGCGTGTGGCATTTTCTATTGTTAAAGATCCGAAAGATCAATCACTCATTGTAAAGCTGGTTAATATTTTGCCTGTTGCGGTCAATATACAATTGGAATTGGATCAACTCAATTTGAAGGGTGATACGGCTCTTGTCGCTCAGTTGACAGGGAAATTGGAAAGTAAAACGGCAAAACCCGAAGAAAAGACCATGTCCGTTGACAAGCTTAAAAACCAGCAATTACCGCCTTATTCGTTAACTGTCATCCGAATTCAGTCCGGTGCAAAATAGCCTCATTCAATTCATATGATATATCCAGCTTTGCAGAAGAAGTCTATTTTAGTTTTTATAAACCTCTGTTTGACAATTGTGCCCTTGTTTGCCGGCTCAGGCTTCAATCTGATCAAAAATAATCGGGCTGCGGATGTTTATTATGGTGGAAGAAATCCTATCATTGAAACCGCTTTGGAACTTTTGGATGCAGATGCACAACAAGTTGGTCAATCTGCTTTTAAACGAATCGACAATGCTGATCCTGGGGCGATTATCGTTGGAGAATTGCATGATCCAATAATTGGCAAATTGATAAAAGATTATCATATCCGCCTTCCTGAAATGGAAGGTCAATGGGAAATGTTTTGTTTGAAGGTGATTCCGATAGAAAAAGTGCCGACACTTTTAGTGATAGGATCTGATGCTAGAGGTACGGCATATGGAGTGATGGAAATTTCTAGAAGATTGGGCGTTTCTCCATGGAGTTGGTGGGCAGATGTGGTTCCCCTTAAAAAATCAACAATTTCTCTGCCCGTCGATTTTGAAGACAAGCAATTTCCTAAAGTGCAATTCCGGGGAATTTTTTTAAATGATGAGGACTGGGGATTGACACCTTGGAGCAGCAAAACCTATGAACCCGAAGCAAAGTTAGATGCAGGAATTGATCCAGCCAAAACAAAAAAAATGGCGACGATAGGGCCTAAGACCTATGCACGTATTTTTGAGCTGTTATTAAGGCTGCGGGCTAATTCAATTTGGCCAGCAATGCATGAAGTAACTGTTCCTTTCTATTTTGTCCGGGGAAATCGCGAAATGGCCGAAAAATATGGAATATATATCGGCTCATCTCATTGTGAACCCCTCGCTCGAAACAGTGCGACGGAATGGGATATCGTAGGTCGGGGGCCCTATAATTATTTGACAAATAAAAATGAGATTGTTGATTATTGGTCCAATCGACTCAAAACACTGGGGCAATCCCATAACATATTTACACTGGGTATGCGTGGGAAACACGATGGAGCAATGGAAGGCGTCAAAACAACTGCAGCTTATAAAGATGCGATCAATAAGGTCATTAAAGATCAAACGGATCTGTTGAAAAAATATGTCAATGCAGACCCCGCGCAGATTCCTCAGGTTGTTATACCTTATAAAGAGGTATTGGACGTGTATAGGGCCGGTATGGATCTTCCTGACTATACAACACTGATGTGGTGTGACGATAATTATGGTTATATCACCCACTTCCCAAATCCGATAGAAAGAAAAAGATCGGGTGGTAATGGACTGTATTATCATGTTTCCTATTGGGGACGACCACATGATTATCTTTGGTTGTCGACCATGAGTCCGGCGCTGATTTACCAGCAGCTTAATACAGCTTATCAACATGATGTTAAAAAAATGTGGATTGTCAATGTTGGGGATATTAAGCCTGCTGAATATCAGATTGAACTCCTGATGGACATGGCCTGGGATATGGACCAGGTACAGAAAATAGGCATCTACCAGCATCTGAATCAATTTTTGCAACGGGAATTTGGACATCGTTTGGCGAAGAAGATCGTGCCGATTATGCAGGAACATTATCGGTTGGCTCATATTCGAAAACCTGAGTTTATGGGAAATACACGTACGGAAGAAAAAGATCCAGCCTATAAAATTGTGAAAGACCTACCTTGGTCCGAACAGCAGATTAAAAAGCGATTGGTGCAGTATAAACATATTCAAGATGCAGCCACCGCAATTGAGGCTTCAGTCCCGTTGGATCGCAAGGATGCATATTTTGAATTAGTGCTGTATCCGGTTGTTGCAGCGGCAAAGATGAATGAAAAGCACCTTTATGCGCAGTTGGCACGTCATGGCAAAGCTGAATGGCAAAAAAGCCACGATGCATATGATAAAATCGTTTCCTTAACTGCGCAATACAATGCCTTGAATAAAGGAAAGTGGAAGGGGATAATGGATTATAAACCCAGAAACCTTGCCGTTTTCGATAAGATTATAGAAGAGAAAGCTGTTGCTCCACTGGCCAATAATGATCAGCCCGTCAAGCGGATTCCTGGTAGAGATCTAAAAGGCTCAATAGGATATGAAGGTTTGGGGTATGAAGGGCAGGCCGGAGCTATCCCATTGGATGTAGAAGCCAGTTATCCGCTCAAAGGGCTCAAGGGCGATTCTGTTACCGTTGTCATCCACTTACTGCCTACACACCCGGTCTCTTCAGATGATTTGCGTTTTGAAGTTTCTTTGGGGCAACAGCGTTCGCCTGCCATTTCTTATAAAACAATTGGACGAAGTGAGGAGTGGAAAGAGAATGTCTTGCGCAACCAGGCCATTCGAACGATTAAATTTAAGATAGCTTCATTGCAACAGGACATATTGCGTATCAAAGCGCTTGATGAGGGCGTAGTGGTCGATGAAGTAACACTATATTTGGATTAAAGTATTCGTTTCCTGCTCTATAATGGAAACTCGTTATAGACTTATTCATAAGATTATAAAAATGAAAAAACAATTTCTAGTCACGCTCCTCGTTATTTTAACTTGCCTCGTTAAGGCACAATCTTCTGTCTACCTTTTCTCTTATTTTATAGGTAATGGTGCTGACGGACTGCATCTTGCTTATAGTTTGGATGGTCTGAAATGGGAACCCTTGAATCAGGGAAAACCTTTCTTAATACCAACGGTGGGAAAAGATAGGCTGATGCGTGATCCCAGTATTTGCCAAGGCCCTGATGGCACCTTTCACCTTGTATGGACAACGGGTTGGTGGGATAAAATTATCGGATATTCTTCTTCCAAAGATCTTGTACATTGGACCGAACAAAAAGAAATTCCAGTCATGGTAGATGAACCTGATGCGAAAAATGCATGGGCTCCAGAGCTTTTTTACGACAAGGCGACGAAGGAATATTATATCATTTGGGCCACGACGATCCCTGGTCGACATAAAGAGGTACAGACCAGCGACAGTGAGAAAGGCTTAAACCATCGGATGTATAACGTCACGACAAAGGATTTTAAACGTTTTTCAAAAACCAAGTTATATTTTGATCCCGAATTTAGTGTCATCGATGCGGCTATTATACAAAAAGGCAATAAGGAATACATGATGGTGTTGAAAAATGAAAATTCTAACCCACCTGAGAAAAATATTCGGATCACAACAACAAAGCGTTTAGCGAAAGGATTTCCGACGACTGTCTCTAAGCCGATTACAGGAAATTATTGGGCGGAGGGGCCTGCTCCGCTGCAGGTTGGGGAGTATATCTATGTATATTTTGATAAATACCGCGACCACAAATATGGAGCTGTACGAAGCAAAGACGGCATCAACTGGGAAGATGTCTCCGATCGGGTGAGCTTTCCGAAGGGAGTACGTCATGGAACTGCTTTTACGATAAATCAAACGGTTTTATCAAATCTGTTAAAAGCAAACTGATAGCCTTGTTAATTATTGACAGGCTATCGTATTATGCTATAGGGTGAAACAGTGAAGTACAGGTTGCATATCGATAAATAGATGCTTAATTTCATTGCATGAGTTCGGCACTGAATCCGAATATATGCAGACATAGATAAATATTATTTAAGGGATAGTCATGACGGTTTTTCTATGCCAAGCCGCTGATTGAACGTTCCTCTTGGTTTTAAGAATAGACAATTCAATAAAAATAGCATGAAGAAAATCCTCTTTTCCTTTATTTTGGCAGGTATTGCGTTCAGCACACAAGCTAAAGTCACATTACCACATGTTTTTGGGTCGAATATGGTCCTTCAGCAAGGAAAACCAGTGGTGGTATGGGGGCATGCGGATCCTCAAGAGAAGATTGAAGTCAGATTGAAAGGTTTGATAAGGAAAACAGTGGCCGATCAAAAAGGAGCATGGAGTGTTACCTTTACTGCTCAAAAAGCAAGTTTTGATGCATTTACTATGGAAGTAAAGGGAGATAATACCATTTTGCTGAAAAATGTTGTTGTGGGTGAAGTTTGGCTATGTTCGGGGCAGTCTAATATGGAGTATACGATGCAGTTACATAAGGGTTATAAGAAGCCTGCTGTTGGAGTTGATCGGGCTGAGGAAGAATTGCGACAACCTGGAAATCCGAAAATTCGGTTATTCCTTGTTGCCAAAAAGAAAGGGCAGCAGGACGATGTGGAAACTAAAGGGTGGGAAGTAGCGGATCCGAATTCCCTCGCGCAATTTTCGGCTCCGGGTTATTTCTTTGGAAAGACCCTGCAACAACAGCTGAACGTTCCCGTGGGATTGATCAGTTCATCTTGGGGAGGTAGTAGGATAGAGCCCTGGACACCCTTGGAAGCCTATCAAAACTCCAGCACTTTTAAACAGGAAACCCGAAATGGGGAAACGAAAATTGAGCATGCTGTTGCCGGAGAAATGTATGAAGCGATGATCCGTCCACTGGCGCCTTTTGCGATGAAAGGATTTATCTGGTATCAAGGTGAAAGCAATCTGATGTTTGAGGATGCTCGTTACTATGCAAAACAAAAATTGCTGATCGATACCTGGCGTAAAAACTGGAAGGACAAAAATATGCCTTTTTACTATGTTCAGATTGCCCCTTATTATTATAGTAAAAGAAAGGATAAAACACAGCATAATGTAGAGGCGTTGCCTTGGTTTTGGGAGATTCAGACAAAATGCATGGACATTAAAAATTCGGGAATGGCTGTAGTCACTGATTTGGTCGACGACCTTTCTGACATACACCCCTCCTATAAATGGGAAGTAGGACGTCGCTTGGCATTATGGCCACTGGCATTTGACTATGGTCAAAAGAATATTGTTTTTTCAGGACCACAATATAAAAGTAAAAAGATAGTCGGAAATAACGTAATCCTGAACTTTAAGCATGTTGGCAGCGGATTGCAATGTAAAGGCGATCAATTGACCTGGTTTGAGGTTGCTGGAGCAGATGGTAAATTTGTACCTGCAGAAGCAAAAATTGAAGGTGATCATGTCGTTGTATCCGCTGCTTCGGTAAGATCACCAAAACAGGTTCGCTTTGGTTGGCATGAAACAGCGCGTCCCAATTTTTTTAATAAGGAAGGATTGCCTACTTTACCTTTTAGAACGGAGTAGTGTATTTCTGAGATCTTTCTTTCGAAATATTCACGCTTTTATAATGATCAAATTGTAATGCTGTTGCCATCTTAATAAAAGTGATTGTTATAAAAAAAGGTTTTCAAACGGGGAGAATGAAAACCTTTAAAATAACCAATTAATCCTAAATTTATGATAAAAAATATGATACTATTTTACTGGCTTTCCTTTGCTATAATAGCTTTTTTTATCTAAATCATACCAAAAGTAGGCACCGTCTAAATTGGGAAATAACCAATTTAATACAGCAAGTTTAGGTATACCGAATGAATTTGTCATCCTGTGCTGTTCTGTCTCAACAGTATCGCAGGGGGTGAATGCCAATATTGGCAACATAACCATACAGGTAAGTTCAGGATACTTAAGTGTCCTGAACTTTTTATTTTAGAGGTTTGCTAATTCAATGAATAAACCTATGCTTAAAATTCGAATTGTCTTCTTTGCTTTGATATACGTTATGATGGCACATAGTGCCTCAGCACAAACGATGAAGCAAATACACTATCTCTCAGGAACAGACAACGTTCATACGGTCAATTGGGACTTCTGGGTAACTGGGGGACGTAAGGCTGGAAAATGGGATAAGATTGCGGTTCCCAGTCATTGGGAACAACAGGGATTTGGGGCTTATAACTATGGTCGGGACTATGTGACCTATGGCAAGAATTTCATCTTTCACGATGAGAAAGGTTTGTATCGGCATCAATTTACTGTTCCAAAAAACTGGAAAGGTAAAAAAATAAGCCTTGTGTTTGAAGGTTCGATGACAGATACCGAAGTTAAGATCAACGGTAAGCTGGCTGGAGATATCCACCAAGGTGCTTTCTATCAGTTTAAGTACGATGTCACCGACAAGATAAGCTTTGACAAGGCCAATATATTGGAAGCGACTGTATCAAAAATGTCTTCTGATAAATCTGTTAACAATGCGGAGCGCCTTGCAGATTATTGGATTTTAGGCGGTATTTATAGACCTGTATACCTCGAGGCGACACCACAAGAGCATATCAGTTGGACAGCTATCGACGCCAAAGCAGATGGAACTTTTCGAAGCAACGTGCATTTAGAAAGTTTGTCTAAAGCCACAAATCTACAGGTGGAGATCAAAGATCTGAAGGGCAACCTGATCGCAAATCAGAAGTTCCCGATTATGGCGAAAGATTCGGTAAAATTGATCGAAATGAAAGTGGAAAAACCGTTATTGTGGACAGCGGAGACGCCAAACTTGTATCAGGTCACGTACACCCTATGGGATGGGAAGAATAAAGGGTATCAATCTCAAGATCGTTTTGGTTTCAGGACGATCGAAGTTCGAGAAGGAGATGGTATTTATGTCAATGGTGTAAAAGTGAAGATGAAAGGTGTCAACCGTCATGTATGGTGGCCCGAAACTGGACGATCTGTGAACGCACAATTGGATCTGAATGATGTTAAACTGATCAAAGAAATGAACATGAATGCGGTACGCTGTTCACATTATCCGCCAGATAGATCGTTTTTGGCCTATTGCGATTCATTGGGCTTATATGTTTTGGATGAATTGGCCGGATGGCAGAAGGCATATAGCACTGTTGTGGGTAAAAAGCTAGTGCGAGAAATGGTTATCCGAGATGCCAATCATCCTTCCATTATACTTTGGAGTAATGGCAATGAAGGCGGGCATAATAAAGAACTTGTTGATGAGTATAAAAAATATGATCTTTCGGCAAGAACGGTAATCCATGCACATCATAGACCTGGGAACGCCATCAATGGAATCGATTGCAACCATTATGAAGACTTTTATTCAACAAAAAAAATTCTGGAAGGGCCAAACATTTACATGCCGACTGAATTTCTCCATGCACAGGACGATGGCGGCGCCGCAGCAGGATTAGCAGATATATGGGAGTTGCACTGGAATGCCAAATTAGGTGCAGGCGGATTTATTTGGGATTTTGCAGATGAAGGTATCGTGCGTACAGATTTCAACAATGTGATTGATGTCAACCGCGTAAATGCCCCCGATGGAATCCTTGGGCCACATCGCGAAAAAGAGGGAAGTTTCTATGCTATTCGGGAAATCTATTCACCTGTACATATTACGATGAAGAAATTACCTGCCGACTTCAATGGAACTATTCCGGTGGAAAATCGTTATCACTTTACCGACCTAAAAGATTGCAGGTTTGAGGGTAAATTGATTACTTATAAACAGCCCTATGCCGAAGAAGCGGGGGTGGACTCGGTGTTGAATCTAAAGATAAATAGTCCTGTATTGGCTCCGACTCAAAAAGGAAACGTGCGGTTGAATTTACCGAGCGATTGGAAACAATATGATGCACTAATATTGATGGCAACTGACTCACATGGGGAGGAAATTTATACTTGGACATGGCGTATAAAATCCAATCAGGCTCTTACAGCTGAAATTCTACCTTTAAAATCTTCTACCGATGTTGAAGCGAAAGAGGACAGTGTAAATTATATTCTCAAGGCAAACGGAATAACAGCTTTTATCTCCAAAAAAACAGGATTATTGGTTGATCTGGCCAATGATTATAGCATGAAATTAGCTTTTAATAATGGCCCGGTGCTTATTGATGGACAGTCGGAGATGAAAAGTGCTAAACGTTGGCAGGATGGAAAAAATGAAGTTGTTGAGTTTATGTTTGATGGCAATCTAAGTTTTATCCGTTGGACGATGCGGCCAGACGGCTGGTTGAAACTTGATTATGCTTACAATATGAAAAAAACAGTGCCTTATGCCGGAGTAAGCTTCAACTTTCCTGAAAACTATATTATTGGGGCCAAATGGCTCGGTAATGGACCGTATCGCGTATGGAAGAATAGGATGCAAGGTGTCACCCTAAATACATGGGAAAAAATGTACAATGATGGAAAAGCCGGTATTGGTCCATGGGCATTTCCTGAATTTAAAGGCTACTTCTCCGATGTTAGCTGGGTACAATTCAATACAGTGCAAGGCAAGTTTTTGGTCGCAACAGATCAGGAAGATTTATTTGTGCGATTGTTCGAGTTTTACGGAATTTCCGGTCCTAAAGGATATCCGCAATTGCCGTCTGGAGATATTTCCTTTTTAGATGCTATTCCCCCTATTGGAACAAAACTGGCATTGGGAATTAATGGAAATGCTGCCGTGAATGGACCCGCGGGTGAGCTTAATCAAATGGATAAAAGGATTAACCGGACACTTTATTTTTACTTTGGGACCCCAAAAGGCGAAAAAGAAAATACACAATTTGTGATGCCTAAGGTTAATGTGTTGACTGATTAAAAGAATAATGCATAAAAAAAGGGCTTTTCTATGTTAATAGAAAAGCCCTTTTTTTATGGCGTAACCCTAATAGTATGTATTCTTTTCCATAATGCTTATTTAGGTTTCTTGAACCCAAAAAGGTTGTGCTTTATTCACTTTTATCACTATTCGTGTAGGAAAAATCATTGACGTATTTATTTTGAATAGCAGTTGATGTCGTTTTTTTAAGATGTACATCCTTCAATCGTATGGTCTGAATTGGAAGTTCGGGATTACCATTGATCTTCGAGACAAACTGACCTACTTCAGCTTTAATGTGGGAAAGATAGACATTCGTTATTGGAGTCAGTTTTTTTACTTTGGTTGGTACCAGGTTGCGCCATTGATAGAGCACATCCGTATCTATTCCAAGTATACCTTCCTTTACGTTTTGGGCTTTGATCTTTGAAAAATAAATGTTTTTAACGTAACCGCCCATTCGTTCATTGGTTTTGATGAAAAGTAGATGCATGAGCTTCTCATTCGGCAGTACTGTGCAATTGTTTACGTAAATATTTTCAATCCCTCCCGAGAGTTCACTTCCAACGGCAAGGAGCTGGTGACCGTCACGGATCTCGCAATTACGGATCACAATATTCTTTGTTGGCGTTTTCAACCGCCAGCCTTCGGGATTTCTACCCGACTTCAAGGCAATAGCATCATCCCCCTGGTCAAATACACAATTTTCAATCAATACATTCTGACTCATTTCTGGGTCAATTCCATCATTGTTATGCCCATGGGCGTAGATGTCGATGCCACGGATAAGCGCATCTTTCGTTAGGTAGAGATGCAAGGTCCAAAAAGGACTGTTTCGGATCTTGATATCTTCGACCCTCACATGTTGGCAACGGTTAAATTGAATAAACTGAGGTCTAAGGTTAGATGTGTCGTTGACCATGAGACGCTGTTCCACAGGCATCCCTTCTTGTGCCCAATTATAGAGATTTTTGATGCTTTCCATGTGCGGCTTTGGTCTCGGAAACCATTTCTCCCAAACAGTCAGATCTGCTTTTATGGTTCCCTTACCGGTAATGGCAACATTTGTCGCTTCGTATGCATAGATCAATGGCGAATAATTATAGCACTCAAGCCCTTCCCAGCTACTGTGAACAGCAGGTAAATAGTCTTTCGGGTCGCCCGAAAATAATAAGGTTGCTCCTGCACTGACATGTAAGTTAACATTGCTCTTTAGGTGTATTGCCTTGGTTGACCATTCTCCAGGAGGAATAATGATATTGCCACCCGATGTTGTCGCTAGCGCAATTGCCTTCGCGATTGCTGTGGTAGTACTTTCCTTGTCACCCTGACGTGCACCAAAATCGCGGATATCGTAGTTTTTACAATGCTCGAAATTTGGGACCTTAAATACTGGGATTTCAAAAGGAGCTTTGATTTTAATATCGTCTTGGTTGATCTTGCTGATCTGCGCGACGCTCAATCGAGTAAAAGCGATCGATAGTAAAATAAAGGCGAAGATTGATTTATATTTCATGTTAATAATTATTTCATGAGCACGCAAGCTCGGTTTGTGTTTTTTAAGGCCATATGGAATATCCAGTTTATTTTTCATCAGGAGGTCCTAAGCAATTGGTTAAAAACAATAAAGACTAAAAATAAGGAACAATCAAGGGGGAACCTAATTTTACCAAGCAGGACAGTACAAGGTGGTTTGGATATATTTTCTTAAGGATAAGGTATCACCAAATCCATATCAACTCCTGACTGCAAGCGGATTGTTAAAAAGGTGAGTGCATGGTGAATCAACCTCTAAAAGGTGGACTCAACGTGGACTCACTGTGCACTCAACGTGGTTACAGTTAGGAGTTGGTCATAAGTTGGTGTGGCGTTGGAGTTGAGAATTCTATAACAAATATATTACGAATGACGTTGAATCCCTGTTTTTAACCTTATTATACATGAAAACGAGCACTTTCTGACTGTATTGTCTGGTTTGTTCAGGATACTACAGGACGGCTCTTGTTAAAAATGTTGATACTTTTAAAACTAGCTACTTATTTAAGTATCCTTAAATACGCTAATCAATTCGAAGGCATTGTCTACACGTTTTAATTAAGCTGTAGACAAGCGGGGAAACAAGACTTAATAAAACTAAATATGATGAAAAAATTCTTTCGATTTTTACTCCTGCTTACATCAATTGCGATCTTGTCCAATGCACATGCGCAAGGAAAGTTTCCGGACGGAACAGCAATCTCAAAATGGTTCGAGACTGTAAAATCGACTGAGATCGGAACGCTCGGAAAGAAATTTCTCATCACGGATTTTGGTGTGGTCGCAGATAGCACCATCGTGCAAACTGCCAAAATCCAACAAGCAATTGATAAAGCATATGAAAGTGGAGGCGGTGTCGTCGTCGTACCTAAAGGGATCTATCTGAGTGGTTCATTATTTTTTAAACCAAAGACACACTTGCACTTGGAAGAAGGGGCTGTGTTAAAAGGAAGTGATGATATCGCAGATTTTGCGCTAGCGGAGACTCGAATGGAAGGTCAGACAGTGAAATATTTTTTGGCGCTTGTCAATGCGGATCAGGTGGATGGATTTACAATTTCGGGCAAAGGCACACTCGATGGAAACGGGTTGCGCTACTGGCGATCCTTTTGGCTTCGAAGACAGTTTAATCCACAATGCACAAATATGGACGAGATGCGCCCACGCTTACTTTATGTTTCCAATAGCAAGGACGTACAAATATCGGGCATTCGTTTGATCAATTCACCGTTTTGGACCTCACATTATTATAAATGTGAAAATCTCAAATTGATCGGTTTGCACATTTCGGCGCCAAAGGAACCTGTGAAAGCGCCTAGTTCAGATGCGATTGATTTGGATGTCTGCCGCAATGTATTGATTAAGGATTGTTACTTATCCGTTAACGATGATGCGATCGCATTAAAAGGAGGTAAAGGGCCTAAGTCCGACAAAGATCCTAATAATGGACCTAATTCAAATATTATTATTGAGAACTGTTTCTTTGGATTTTGTCATAGTGCACTGACTTGTGGTAGTGAATCTATTCATAGCTATAATGTGATTTTTAGGAACAATACCTTAGATAAAGCACGCAAGCTGTTGCAGTTAAAGATGCGGCCAGATACGCCACAGGAATATGAAAACATTTTGATCGAAAATGTAAAGGGAAATGTCAATAGCATGTTGTTTATTAAACCTTGGACCCAATTTTTTGATTTGAAGGGCGAGAAAGATATTAAAATGTCCTATGCAAGAAATATTGTCCTACGCAATATAGATCTGGATTGCGACATCGTATTCGATGTCCTCAATTCGGAACAATATGTGCTGTCGGATTTTACATTTCAAAATATGCACGTCCGTGCAGCCAAAGATCCAGCGATTCACAGGGAATATATTAGAAACTTTGTCCTAAATAATGTAACTGTTAATAATAAAAAGCAATAATAATATGTACCAGCATATTGCTGTGGCTTAGACCTTGAATTATGAAGACAAAACTTATTCTTTTGACCGGGGCGCTGATCGGTTCCCTAGCCGTTTCAGGCCAACGTAAAATGGAGTTTTTGGATCGGGGGATGGTGGGTGTAAAAACGACGGACAACGCTGTTTTTTTAAGCTGGCGTCTGCTTGGCACTGACGATTTTGATACGGCCTTTGCAATTTATAGAAAGGATGGGAATGGCAAGCAGAAAAGACTAAATACTTCACCTTTGACCAAAGGGACTAATTTTTTGGACGATCAGGTCGATTTGAATCAAGATGTTACTTACATTTTGGATATAGTAGCCGGAGGTAAAGAAAAAGAAGTCGCTAAATTGACCTTATCGAAAGATCAAAAAGTACAGCAATACTTAAATATTCCCTTACGTACTCCCAAAGGGTACACTCCGGGTGATATTTCTGTAGGTGATTTGGATGGCGACGGGACTTACGAACTGATTGTTCATCAGACGGGTGTTGGACATGACAACGCACACAATGGGATTACTTCGGAACCTATTTTTCAGGCATATAAACTAGATGGTACTTTTCTTTGGGAAATCAATTTGGGTAAAAATATCCGAGAAGGAGCACATTATACCCAATTTATGGTATACGACCTCGATAGTGACGGCCGTGCAGAGCTGGTCTGTAAAACGGCCGACGGTACGAAAGATGGACTGGGAAATGTCATTGGTGATGCCCAGGCCGATTGGCGTGATACCGTATTAAATTCGCGGACTGTTGGTCGCATATTGAAAGGACCTGAATATTTAACCGTATTTGATGGATTGACGGGCAAAGCCCTAAGCTCTGTAGATTATTTACCAGAACGTGGAGAGCTAAGTTCATGGGGAGATACAAATGCTAATCGCAGCGATCGATTTTTAGCTTGTGTAGCCTATTTGGATGGTGTACATCCAAGTGTTGTGATGACGCGGGGATATTATGAACGGACAGCTCTGGCAGCGTGGGACTTTAAAGATAAAAAATTAGTGAACCGCTGGGTATTTGATAGCAAAGTTCGTAAAGATCCTTATTCCGGACAGGGATATCATAATCTTACGGTCGCGGATGTTGACCAGGATGGCAAAGATGAAATTGTGTTTGGTTCGATGGTTATTGATGATAATGGCAAAGGTCTATACAGTACAGGACTGGGACATGGCGATGCGCTGCATGTCGGCGACCTAGATCCTGAAAGACCCGGCCTGGAGATCTTTGGAATCCATGAACTGAAAGGAGGGCGGAAAGGGACCGGCGTGGCTTTATTGGATGCCAAAACTGGCGCAATATTGTTTAAAAGTGCAATAGACCAAGATATTCCCCGCGGTGTTGCTGCAAATATAGATCCCGATCATAAAGGGGCGTATCTGTGGTGGCTGGGATCTAGCGATATGTACGATACCAAAGGTAATCGTGTCGGGCCGGCTCCGAGATCGACCAATTTTCTGATTTGGTGGGATGCCGATTTGAGCCGGGAACTTTTAAACAGTAACTATATTGAAAAATATAAAAATGGGAAAATAGAACGCATCTTTACGGGGATTGGAGCATCATCGATCAATGGAACTAAAAGTACACCTAACCTGAGCGCGGATATCTTTGGCGATTGGCGTGAAGAATTGATCCTACGTGCAGACGACAACCAAAGCCTACGTATCTATACAACAACGATCCCTACAACGCAAAGGGTATATACGTTGATGCATGATCCACAGTATCGCTTGAGCATAGCATGGCAGAATGTGGCTTACAATCAACCGCCACATACGGGGTATTATCTCGGTGCAGGTATGGATCGTCCAGTCAAGCCGAACATTCAGCTGGTTAAGTATGCCCATAAAAAATAGAAATTCGGAAGCGCGATTTGGATTTTTTGACTAAAAGAAATAGATAAGATAGCAAATGAAGCATACAATAAAATGGATAGGGATGGCACTGACAGCCGTTCTTTTGATATCCTTTGCAAAACAGCAAGATAGACCTACGATTTATCTTATCGGTGATTCGACCGTTAAGAACAGCAATAAGGAATATTGGGGCTGGGGTACCCTGATTCCTGAATTATTGGATACGACACGAATCCGTGTAGATAACCATGCAATGGCGGGGCGTAGTACACGAACATTTGTCAAAGAAGGAAGATGGGCAAAAGTTGATTCGTTGTTCAAGCCGGGAGATTTTTTATTGATTCAGTTTGGCCATAACGAGGGCAGTAAGCCCGATACCAGCAAACAAGGCTATCGGGGTGTGCTGCGGGGCATCGGTCAGGACTCCGTTGTGTTGGATTGGGGAAATGGAAAGAAGGAGACCGTGCACACTTACGGTGAAAACCTGCGTCGTTTTGTGATTGAAGCAAAGAAAAAGGGGGTAACACCAATTTTGTTATCCATGATTCCGCGCAACCAATGGGATAATCAAGGTAAGGTGAAACGAGCCGACAACGACTTTGGCTTGTGGGCTAGGCAGATTGCAGAAGAACAGGGCGTTCCCTTTTTGGATCTGAATAGTATTACCGCAGATAAATATGATCAGCTTGGTGCTGAACGGGTAAAATCCAATTATTTTCCAGGTGACCATACGCATACGAATAAAGCTGGAGCAAGAGAAAATGCATTGTCTGTTATCGAAGGATTTCGGAGGATTAAAAGCCAATTAGTACAATACATTAAATAAAAATGAAGATGAAATTGAAATTGTTGCCTTGGGCTGCGGTCCTTTTCGCTGTAATCAGTATGTCTTTTTTGGAAAAACAGCATAAACCGACCTTATTTATTATTGGTGATTCCACCGTAAAAAACGGACAGGGAAATGGGGCCAATGGACAGTGGGGCTGGGGAAGTTTGATCGGTCAGTATTTTAAATTAGATAAGATCAATGTCAAGAATCGTGCTTTGGGGGGAACAAGTACCCGGACATTTTATAACAATCCAAAGCTTTGGCAGAGGGTACTGGATAGCATACAGCCGGGCGATTTTGTCCTTATGCAATTTGGACATAATGATTCAAGTCCTATTGTGGATACGTTACGTGCTCGTGGAACGATAAAAGGAAATGGCGACGATTACCAAGAAGTGTATAATCCATTGCTGAAGCAACATGAAGTTGTCTATAGTTATGGTTTTTACTTACGTCGATTTGTGAAAAATATTCAAGACAAAGGAGCCACAGCAATTATTTGTTCACCTATTCCGCGCAATGCCTGGGAAGGAAACCAAGTGCGTAAATCGGATTATGCAACATGGGCAAAAGAAGCTGCACAACAGGCTAATGCGTTTTTTATCCCCTTGCAGGATCAAGTGATAGCCCAGTATGAAACATTGGGGAAAAAGAAAGTAGAAACAGAATTTTTTGATCCTAAAGATGCGACCCATACAATTAAAGCAGGTGCTTTGCTAAATGCTAAACTCGTTGCTGAACAATTGAAAGCACAAACCAAAATCGGTCTAAAGAAATTTATGTAGTATGATAAAATCTACTTTTCCGCTGGCGATCTTCTTTCTGCTCACAGTATTTACAGTCCGTGCACAGCAACGGCCCAATATTGTGTTGATTCTGGCCGATGACATGGGCTATGCCGATTTAGGTTGTTTTGGTTCCGAAATTCAGACCCCACATTTGGATAAAATGGCAAAGGAAGGTATTAAGATGACTAACTTTTATAATGCTTCGCGTTGTTGTCCATCACGTGCTTCTCTATTGACCGGATTGTATCCGCATCAGGCAGGTGTGGGCGATATGATGAACAAGCGTCCTTTTCCTGCCTATCAGGGCTATTTAAATCGAAACTCGGTCACATTGGCCGAACTATTGAAAAGCGCAGGTTATGGAACTTATATGGCTGGGAAATGGCATGTTGGACAGGAAAAAGAAAATTGGCCTCGGCAGCGTGGATTTCAGCGCTACTATGGGCTAATTGATGGAGCAAACAGCTACTTTGAAAACCGGCCTTATCGTCCCAAACAAACATTGACGATAGCTTTGGACAATGAGACGATCGTTCCGCCAAAAGATTACTATAGCTCGGATGCCTATACGGATTATGCGATGGCTTTCATTGGTGAGCATTTGGAAACGAAAAAAGAGGATCCTTTTTTTCTATACCTCGCTTTTCAGGCGCCCCACTGGCCTATACATGCCAAACCGCAGGATATTGCAAAGTATCGGGGTAAATATATGGAAGGCTGGGAGGCTATCCGTGAAAAGCGTTTTCAAAAACAGCAGCAGTTAGGGATAGTGCCACCAACGACCAAATTGTCTCCAATGGATACCACCTTGCGAAATTGGAATGATTGCAGCTGGGAAGAAAAAGTAAAATGGGATGAAAAGATGGCTGTCTACGCGGCGATGGTAGACGAATTGGATCAGAATGTTGGCCGACTGGTTGATTATCTCCAATCAAAAGGGCAATTGGACAACACTGTTTTTATTTTTCTCTCTGATAACGGGGCGAGCAATGAGACAATAACCAATGCGGGATTTACAGCAGAAATTAGAGCTGCGAATGAATTTCCTGCTAGTCATCCACGTTCTTTTACAGCTTATGGAATCGAAGGCGCTGCAGTGAGCAATACGCCTTTCAAAAAGTTCAAGCATTGGGAGTTTGAGGGTGGCAATGCAACCAGTTTTATCGCATATGGCCCCAAGTTTCTGCCTCAAGGAAAACAGTTTGATAGGCCAGCCCATTTGATCGATATCATGCCAACCTTAGCACAATGGTCGGGAGCAAACTATCCTAAAAATTATGCCGGTAATACGATTAAACCGATGGAAGGGGCCTCCTTGCTTCCGCTATGGAATGAGCAACAGAAGGATATGGATAGGGAAATTTGTTTTGAGCACGAAGGTAACAAAGCTGTGCGCAAAGGAAAATGGAAATTGGTCTCTTCCTATCCTGAAAATAGGTGGTATTTATATGATATAGAAAAAGATAGAAGTGAAACAGTAGACTTATCAGCCTCTTTTCCGAAAATATACCGAGAAATGGTTCAGATCTATGAAAACTGGGCGAAAAGGGTTGGTGTGATACCCTACGAGCAGCTCGCTCAAAAACCTTCATGATTTCGCAGACACCAACAGCAATGAAAGCAAAAGAAGGTTCTCTCTGGCCAATAAGATCAGACACTTTCAGAAAAAAAAGGAATTCCCGTTATGAATAATTATATAAAGAAAAACATGAAAATATTTAATACTTATACGACCACTTTATTGATTGCATTTTTCCTTTCAGCATGTTCATCGACGAAGAAAGTTGTCGAACAGAAGCCGGAATTATCTGCTGTAGATGTACTCCAATCGTTGCAGTTGACCAATCGTTATTTCATGAACAAATGGACAGATACAGGGAAACCGATCTACACCAACCGTTGGCGGCCGAGCAACATCTGGACCCGGGCTGTTTATTACGAAGGGCTCATGGCACTTTATCAGATTGATAAAAACAACGAATACTACAATTATGCAGTGGATTGGGGAAATAAACATGACTGGGGGATGCGCAACGGTTTAGAAACTCGAAATGCCGATGACCAGGCTTGTGGGCAAACCTACTTGGATCTCTATGAGATTGAAGCAAAGCCTGAGCGTATCCAAAAGATTAAAGCCAATATAGATTACATTATCAAATCTGGAAAAGTAGACGATTGGACTTGGATTGATGCCATACAAATGGCCATGCCAATTTATGCCAAACTGGGTGTAATGACGAAGGATCAAACTTACTTTGATTACATGTATAAAATGTATCATCATTCAAAAACACAGGAAGGTGGAGGCCTATATAATCAGACCGATAAACTTTGGTGGCGCGATAAAGATTTTGTTCCTCCCTACAAAGAACCAAATGGTGAGGACTGTTATTGGTCACGCGGTAATGGATGGGTGGTAGCAGCTTTAGTGAGGGTACTATCTTTAATTCCGGAAAACGAAGTACATCGAGCAGAATATGTAGCGGATTATAAGGCATTGATGGAAGCACTTGTTCCTATCCAAAGACCAGATGGATTTTGGAATGTCAGCCTGCATGATCCCAATAATTTTGGCGGACGGGAAACCTCAGGGACAGCATTATTTGTCTATGGTATGGCCTGGGGTATCAATAATGGTTTTCTAGATGCTAAAATATATCGCCCTGTTGTAGAAAAGGCATGGAAAGCAATGCTAGCAGAAGCGGTACACCCTTCTGGGTTTTTGGGCTATTTACAAGGAACAGGGAAAGAACCTAAGGATGGTCAGCCCGTCAGTTTTTCAAGTCAACCGGATTTTGAAGATTACGGTTTGGGTTGTTTTTTATTGGGAGGGACAGAGGTTTATAAAATGTTGTCAAGATAAGATGAAAAGGTTCCTGTTTATTTTTTGTTGCCTGCTGCTTTCATTCGGTACATATGCTCAAGCGGGGAGGAGGACTTTTAGTTTTAACGCTGACTGGCGTTACCATATTGGCGATGTTAGTGATGCTTCTGCTGAAGACTTCGATGATCGCGCATGGAAACAGGTTGCTCTGCCCCAAGCATGGAACGAAGATGAAGCTTTCACAAAAGCGATACATGACCTTTCGACAACTATTGTTTGGTATCGAAAAAAGTTTAGTATTCCCAAGGGAATTACTTCCGATAAGGTCTTTTTGGAATTTGAAGGGATTCGCTTTGGCGGAGAATTTTATCTCAATGGAAAATTTATTGGTCGTCATGAAAATGGCGTTATGGCAGCAGGACTTGATATTTCGGACCTGATTGATCGCGATCACGAAAATATCTTGGCCATACGTATAGACAATAGTTGGAGCTATCGTGAAAAGGCAACAAATAGCACGTATCAATGGAACGATAAAAACTTTAATGCAAACTATGGTGGAATTCCAAAAAATGTGTGGATCCACTTTACTTCCAAAATTTATCAGACTTTACCATTGTATTCCAATTTGAAGACTACAGGTGTTTATGTGTATGCGAAAAACATAAATATCCCTGAAAAGACAATGGATCTTTTTGTTTCTTCGGAGGTAAAGAATGAAACCCTGCAATCGCGTCTGGTCAACTTTGTTGCCGAAGTACATAATGCCGAAGGAAAATTAGTGAAAACATTTTCAAAAAAGTTCAACCTTCCTGCCAATCAAACACAACAATTGACCATGAACTCAACCATGAATCAGGTTAATTTTTGGAGCTGGGGTTATGGCTATCTCTATACGGTTACGACAAAAATTGTACAGGACAACAAAACTATAGACGCTGTAAAGACGAAAACAGGATTTCGAAAAACGGCTTTTAAAGATGGCATGGTCTATCTGAATGATCAGGTTTTGATGATGAAGGGCTATGCACAGCGTACAAGTAATGAATGGCCTGCTGTTGGTTTGTCTGTAGCACCTTGGTTAAGTGATTTTAGCAATGGACTCATGGTCAAGAGCAATGCCAATTTGGTTCGTTGGATGCACGTAACACCTTGGAAACAGGATGTTGAATCCTGCGACCGCGTGGGACTGATGCAAATGCTACCCGCAGGAGATGCCGAAAAAGATGTCCAAGGTAGACGTTGGGAACAGCGAACAGAGCTTATGCGTGATGCGATTATTTATTACCGCAATAATCCAAGTGTCTTGTTTTATGAGTGTGGAAACGAGTCTATTTCGGAAGAGCATATGGCAGAGATGAAAGCCATTCGTGATCAATACGATCCAGCTGGCGGACGGGCAATTGGCTCACGTGAAATGCTGGATAGTAAGCTAGCTGAGTATGGTGGTGAAATGTTGTATATCAATAAAAGTGCGCGTCATCCCATGATCGCAACCGAATATATGCGGGATGAGGCCTTACGTAAATATTGGGACGAATTGAGTTATCCATTTCATAAGGATGGTGAAGGGCCGCTTTATAAAGGCGTAGATGCTAGTGATTATAACAGAAACCAAGATAGTTATGTTGTTGAAGCGGTACATCGTTGGTGGGAATATTGGAAGATGCGTCCGGGCACTGGTGATCGCGTAAATTCGGGCGGTGTCAATATTATTTTCTCGGATTCCAATACCCATTTTAGGGGAAAAGAGAATTACAGAAGAAGTGGCGAAGTAGACGCCATGCGTATTCCCAAAGATGCTTACTTTGCCCACCAGGTGATGTGGGATGGCTGGATCGCTCCTGATCCAAAAGGCTTGTACCTTGTAGGACACTGGAACTATGCTCCCGGAACGAAAAAAGATGTATTGGTCGTTTCGGCCGCTGACCGGGTAGAATTAGCTGTGAACGGAAAAGTACAGAAAGAAGCGGAAAAGCTATACGACTTCCTATACCGTTTTCCAGCCATTGATTTTGAGGCCGGCGTATTGACGGCAAAATCATTCACAAAAGATGGAAAGTTGTTAAATAAGAAAGAACTAAAAACAACAGGTGAGCCTTACAAAATCCGTTTGACGGCGCAACATGGTAAAAATGGCTTATTTGCTGATGGTAACGATATGGTATTGGCAGAAGTCGAAGTGCTTGACAAAAACGGATTACGTTGCCCATTGGCTTCTAATACGATTGACTTTAAGTTGGATGGACCGATGGATTGGCGCGGGGGGATCGCCCAGGGGCCTGATAACTATATTTTAGCTACCTCACTTCCTGTGGAGGCTGGTGTAAATCGTGTATTACTTCGCACAAAGTACGATAAATCGGGGCGTGTGATGTTGAAGGCGACATCAAGTGGTCTGCTGTCAGATTCAACCGTCTGGACGGTGCAACCGCTCAAAACCATGGCGGATTATTTCGTCAAGGAATCCAACGAAAATTTGCCTTCATTTTTAGCGCGTGGACCAAGTCCTGCGAACCCCACATTGGTGCAACTGAAAAAAAGTCTCAAAATCCGTGCAGTTGCTGCTGGCGCCAATCAAGAGAAAGCATCACACTCTTACGACGACAATGAACTGTCGGATTGGGTCAATGACGGACAACTAGGTACCGCCTGGATTACATATACTTTGCAGGAAAAATCCGATATTGATGAAGTTGACCTGAAACTGAATAATTTTAGATCAAGATCTTATCCATTGCAGATTTTTGTGGACGAAAAACTTGTTTTTGACGGCAATACCGATGTGACATTAGGCTATTGTACCTTGTCATTTCCGCGCACAAGGGGTGAAAAGATAACAATAAAACTTAAAAATGCACCTTTTACCACGAGGGAAAACAATCAGGTTGAAATGGGGGGCAAGAAACTTGATGATGGTGTGGCCCGTAATGACGCGAATGCCAAAGGCACCTTGAGCATTATCGAAGCTGACATACATCAGGTAGTGGCCAATTAAGAAAATTTGTCGATCATAAAATAGTTGAAGACTTAAAAGAAATGGAGAAAATAGCATTTAAAATGAAATTGAAACCGGGAATGTCTGGGGAATATAAGCGGAGACATGACACGATCTGGCCAGAATTAATAACCTTATTACGCGAAAATGGGGTGTCTGATTATTCCATTTTTTTGGATGAGGAGACAGATACTCTATTTGCTGTTCAATATTTAGCAGGACATTCGTCACAAGAGTTGGGTAAGGAAGCTATTGTTCAGCAATGGTGGGATTATATGTATGATATCATGGAAGTACATGCCGATCATTCTCCAGTATCGGTCAGTTTGAAAAAAGTATTTCACATGGATTAGGCCAATTGTAACATGAAGAAAATTTATATATCATTAGTGCTTGCCTGTAATCTGTTGGCTGTCGGTCGAACGATGGCGCAGGATTTATGGCCAGCAGTTACCAAAGAAATGAGGCCTTGGACGCGTTGGTGGTGGCTCGGTTCGGCTGTGGACCGACCTAATCTCGAACGCGAATTAACCTTATTTGAAAAAAGTGGTTTTGGTGGAGTTGAGGTAACACCTATTTATGGCGCTAAGGGATTTGAATCCAGCTACCTGAACTTTCTTTCACCACAATGGATGAATATGTTGGGGGTAACAACGGATAAGGCCAATGCCTTGGGCATGGGAGTGGATATTAATTTGGGAACTGGTTGGCCATTTGGGGGACCTCAAATCAAAGAAAAGGATGCCGCTACCAAATTGATCCTAGATGAATTTGAATTAAAAAAAGGTGAAAAAGTCACGTTTCCCCTAAAACCTAAGGATCCTAAACAACATTATTTCTTTTTGCAGGCATTACGGGCATTTAGAGCCGACAATAGCGAGATTAATCTGGATGATCATATTTCAAAGACTGCTGGAACATGGGAAGCCCCTACCGATATTCGTTTAATAGCTGTCTTTTCTGGTAGAACAGGGCAGAAAGTCAAACGTGCCGCTCCGGGCGGAGAAGGATATACGTTGGATCACCTGGGGAAGCATTCTGTCGCATCTTATTTCAATAGATTTGCCGAAGCTTTTCAGGACAAACCATTGCATGTACGTGCTTTTTTTAACGATAGCTACGAAGTATACGGTGCGAATTGGACGGATGAGTTTTTGCAATCATTCGAACGGATAAAGGGATATAGGTTACAGGATCATCTCCTGGATTTTGCAGGTAAGGGCAAGAATGAAGCTAAAACAGCAGGCCTTAAATCGGATTATCGTGAAGTTGTGGATATACTACTTGCCCAGAATTTTTTGACCCCATTTACGGATTTTGCCCATCGCTTTAGTGCAGTCTCAAAAAATCAAGCCCATGGATCTCCAGGAAATCTGATTGATTTGTATGCGGATACAGATATTGCGGAGTGTGAAACCTTTGGATCCAGTAGTTTTGATATTCCCGGATTAAGACGGGATACTGCTGATATCCGTAATGTGGATCCAGACCCCATGATGGCGAAATTTGCGACGTCGGCGACAAATGTATATGGTAAAAAATATACTTCTTCGGAAACATTCACCTGGCTGACGGAACATTTTAAAACTTCTTTGTCACAAACGAAACCAGAAGTCGAACAACTATTCCTTGCTGGAGTGAATCATGTATTCTATCATGGGACAACCTATTCGCCGAAAAATGTACCTTTTCCAGGATGGTTGTTCTATGCTTCCGTTAATTTTGTTCCACAAAATTCGTTCTGGGACCACCTTACCGGTTTGAATCAATATATTACACGTGTGCAATCTATCTTGCAATCTACGCGTGCTGACAACGAACTGCTGGTATATTGGCCCATTTATGATATTTGGAATAATGCAAAGGGAATGGATAAGGCATTAAAGGTTCATGATGTTGACGAGTGGTTACATCCGACGCAATTTTATAAACAAAGTGTTCAGCTGCAGAAACGGGGCTATAGCTTTGATTTTGCAACAGATAAAATTCTGGCAGGAACTACAGTAAACGACGGGAAATTACAAACCTCAAAGGATGCGATCCCTTATCGGGCAATTTATATACCTGCCTGTCATTATTTTTCTGAAGTGACACTGCAGAAAATCCTGGAAATGGCCAACCAAGGCGCAACTGTCATCTTCCAGCAATTACCGCAAGAGATTCCTGGATATAGCCAATTAGAGGAACGCCGTACACTGTTCAATAAATTAATTGCATCGCTAGGTTTCGAAAAGGATAAAGCGAATCAGTATACAGCTTTTGGAAGAGGCAAAATCTATCTTACGACAGATGTCAATTCGGCACTCGAAACAGAAGAGATCGCACCAGAACGGATTAACCAAACAGGGTTGAAGTTTTCACGCAGAGCCGCTGGTAAGGACAGGTATTATTATTTGGTCAATCATAGTGGGCAGACCGTTGATCGTAACATTACACTAAATGTACAGGCTTCACATTATTCGCTGTTGGATCCTCAAACTGGGCAGACATATCAGTTGCCATCAGCTAACGGCAAAATACGGGTGCAGATTCCATCTGGCTATTCCTGGATAGTCCTTGCCTCAGCGCAACAGGCCGGAGAACCCTTTCGTTATCAGGACGAGTTAAACCAAGTGGCGCAATTGGATCGCAATTGGAAAGTGAGTTTTATTGCTGGTGGACCTGTTTTACCAAAGGCGAAAAAGCTCGATCAACTCTCCTCCTGGACAGATTGGGGAGACCAAGATGCTGTCAATTTTTCCGGAACAGGGGTTTATGAAACAACAATTTCGATCAATAAGGATCAATCAAAATCCTATCTACTGAAATTGGGTCGTGTTGCTGAAAGTGCAAAGGTCTATGTCAATGGAAAGGAGGCCGGTGTGTTATGGTCTATTCCGTTTCAGCTAGATATTACAACCATGTTGGTAAATGGTGAAAACAAGATTCGCATAGAGGTTGCCAATTTAATGGCAAACCGTATCAGCTATTTAGACCGTAAAAAAGTTGCCTGGCGAAATTATCATGAAATCAATTTTGTCAATATCAATTATAAAGATTTTGATGCAAGCGGCTGGAAACCCATGGAAAGCGGTCTGATTGGACCTGTTACCATTTGGAGTTATTAAAAGCAGTAAGCACTATTGAAAGCCTCGTATAAAACGAGGCTTTTTTTTGGACATTACTTTTTACAATTTTGATGGTTAAAATATACAAAACAGAGTGCGTTTTAAGTTTTTAAAATTTGCAATTGTCTGGTTATCATGTAAGTTCAGGACAGTTAATCAAATGAGTTCTTTTAAATTGATTTACCAATATAAATCAGATTAATAATTAAAAAACTCAGCCCATGAAAAACATAATGCGATATGGGGCCATTGTTGTGGCTCAAATGGCTTTTACACATGTATTGTACGCACAGGGGACACTGACGGGAAAAGTTGTTGATAATAAGAATCAGCCGATCAGTGGTGTTACAATCCAGGTAAATGGCAAAAATGAAGGGGCAAGCAGTCAAAATGGTGATTTCAGTATTCATGCAAAATCTGGTGACAATATTGTATTTCGTTCTGTGGAATACCAGCAGAAAGAAGTCCGTGTATCAACATTAGCATTTCTACGTGTTGAGCTGGTGCCGAAACAAGAGGCATTGGATGAGGTTGTCGTTATCGGCTATGGATCTCAAAAAAGAACTAATCTTATCGCACCGGTTTCTAAGTTTAATGCCGAAAATCTTGATGAACGTCCTATTGCACGTGTTGATCAAGCCTTGATCGGACAGATGTCTGGTGTACGGGTCAAGCAATCTACGGGTGTTCCCGGAAAGGGTTTAAGTGTACAGGTCAGGGGATCGGGATCTATTACTGCTGGTAGTGAACCCTTGTATGTCATTGATGGTTTTCCATTGTCAACGGCCTCGCAAAATGGCTCGGGAAACTATGCATCGGGAAATCCCTTGGATAATATGAACCCCAATGATATTGAATCTGTGGAGGTGCTAAAAGACGCATCTGCAGCTGCAATCTATGGATCCCGGGCCGCAAACGGAGTTGTTTTGATCACCACAAAACGCGGTAAGAGCGGCCAGGCTAAAGTAAGCCTCAATTCATATGTGGGCATCTCCGAAGCTTATAAAAAAATGGATATGTTAAATGGCGAGGAGTGGATAGATAGAGCGGTGGAGATGATTAATGCACAATGGGAAGCCTCAGGTACTGGAAGGCTGGCAAGCCAAAGTAATGCCGAACGACGGAAAATATTGGGACTTGCGGACGGGACATATAATACATCTTATATGTATGATGACCGTTGGCTGGAACCCGGGCATCCCGGGCTTTACCTTATTAATTGGCAAGACGAAGCGTATCGAAAAGGAGTGATCCAAAACTACCAGGT
This sequence comes from Sphingobacterium sp. G1-14, assembly GCF_002196555.1. NCBI lineage: Bacteria > Pseudomonadati > Bacteroidota > Sphingobacteriia > Sphingobacteriales > Sphingobacteriaceae > Sphingobacterium > Sphingobacterium sp. G1-14. The sequence continues at coordinate 5,680,743 of NZ_CP021381.1, read as the reverse complement.
TGCTGCTTCGGGAGCGACAGAATTTGTCAATTATTATGTCTCTGGCAATTACCTTAATCAGCAGGGTATTGTGAAAGGATTGGATTATAAAAACTATACGGCCAGGGCTAACGTTGAGGTGAAACCGAATAAAAAATTCGCATTCGGTTTAAACCTAGCACCTACCTATTCTATCGGGAATGACCCCGGAGTGGAAGGAAAGGATAATATTATGCATCAGATTTATTCGATGTCACCTGTGCAGGATCATCCTGCTGGAACAGTAAACGTTTTTGACAATGAAAAATATCCTTGGAGCACTTCAACAAATGATCCCATTGCCAAATTGAATTATTATATCGGGGAAAACAAAATTTCACGTTTACTGGGGACAGTTTACGGACAGTACAATATCCTTGATAACTTCAATTTTAAGACTACGGTTAATTTGGATCAAACCGATAGCAGAAGTAATCGATTTCAGCCCTATACAGTTGGAGGAACTTTGGCTAACCGAACCAACAACCCGAATCAGGCTACCTATGGCTCCAACAGTGTGTATCGAAAGCAAACTTTTGTAAACGAGAATACGTTAAATTATCATCTCAATTTTGACAAACATGATATTACCGCTTTGCTGGGGCAAGCCTATAATTTTGATAAACTTGAAACTTCTTCCATCACCTCGCAGGGAGGTTATACCAATAGTTCTATAACAACTTTGAACGGTGCAGTTGCTACAGTTGCCTCAACAGGCGCAACACAAAGTGTCTTGCTTTCTTATTTTGGGCGTGTCCAATATGCCTATGACGGTAAGTATTTGCTTTCTGGAAGTATTCGTCGGGACGGCTCATCGCGTTTTGGATCCAATACAAAATGGGGTTGGTTCCCATCGTTGTCCATGGGCTGGCGTCTGTCACAGGAGAGTTTCATGAAACCAGTTACCTTTATCAATGAGCTGAAATTACGCGGAAGCTATGGTGAATCAGGGAATAACAATATAGGTGATTACAGTAGCATTGCCTTGTTGGGCTTTTATAATTATTCTTCAAATGGCCTTTCCGTTTCTGGACAGGCGCCAAGCAATATCATTAATCCGGATCTAAGATGGGAAAAATCGCGGACTTATGATGTGGGATTGGATTTTGGCCTTTTGGGTTCCCGCATTACAGGATCATTTGACTGGTATACCCGGAAGAGCAGTGATTTATTGCTAAATGTTCCTTCCATGCTTTCGACAGGTTTTTCTTCCTATTTGGATAATGCAGGAGAGGTGAAAAGTAAAGGCTGGGATTTAGAGATCACTTCCCATCAGGTCAGAAAAGCAGATTTTTCATGGTCTACCTCTTTTAATATTAGTCATAATTCCAATAAAGTAACAAAACTTGATGGTGAGCAAAAGGAGATTTTAATACCGTCCTCATTTGATATCCAGCATAGTCTTCTACGGATTGGCGAGCCGATGTATAGCATTTATGTCGTTAAACAAGACGGCATATTGACTCAAGCAGACATTGATGCTGGAGCTGCGTTGTATGGCAGCCAAAAGGCAGGTGATCCAAAGTATGTGGATGCCAATGGAGACGGTGTGATTGATGCGAATGACCGTGTGATTGTGGGGCATCCAAACCCGAGCTATGTATGGGGGATAACCAACAACTTTAAGTATAAAAATTTTGATTTGAGTTTTATGTTCCAAGGCCAGAATGGTGGTCATATCTATTCTTTATTAGGACGTGCCTTGGGACGCACCGGTCAAGGATCATCAGACAATGCGCTTGGATTTTATCGGGATAGATGGCGTTCAGAAGAGGATCCTGGAGAAGGTCGTGTTGGAAAAGCTTATTCAACTTTTGGACGGATTAAAAATACAGATTGGCTGTATTCGTCAGATTATTGGCGTTTACGCAACGTCACTCTTGGTTATAATATCAAAGACCTGAAATTGGGGAGTCAGTCAAAGCTTAGTTTAGTCCGTTTATTCGTGACATTGGAGAATTTTTGGGGAAAGGACAAATATGACGGGGGGGTAAATCCGGAATCTTCAAACACAAATCTAAGCGGAAGCTCTGATTATCCCGAGGCGGGTGATTATGGAGGCCTGGCAATTCCAAAGACAGTGACATTTGGTTTAAACGTAAATTTTTAGAACGATGAAAAAATTGAGTCTATTTTTTTTGATAGCAGGTCTATTGGGATCTTGCAAAATGGATCTGAACCAGCAACCAATTTCGAGTGCTACTTCAGATACCTACTTTAAGACAGCAAATGATTTTATTCAAGGATTGAACGCTATATATAACAGTACACGAGGATATCCTGATCGCCTGATGAATCTCTCGGAAACACGGTCGGATAATTTGTACGCAGTGTCGGACGGCGGAGTGCGTGATTGGGAAGGGATCAACAGTTTTCATAAAACGATTGCCAGTAACCCCTATGTGATAGAAGCTTGGCAAACAAATTTTAACGGCATCTTTCGTGTAAACAATTATTTGGAACAACTTGCTGCGAATGGTTCCACGGCTATTATCGATGAAAGCCTTCGCAATAGAATGGAAGGCGAAGCCCGGTTCTTACGTGCATTTTTTTATTTTGATTTGATTCGGTACTTTGGCAAAGTGCCACGGATAGACAAGGTGGTATCCGCCAGCCAAGCTAAAAGCATTGGTCGGAGTAACGTGGAGGAGTTGTATGCGTTGATTATTGAAGATCTGAACAAAGCAATTAATGCGCTACCTGCACCCAGTGCGTACGCTGCAGCAGATAAAGGCCGTGTCAATAAATACGCTGCAAGAATGTTGCTTGGCTTGGTCTACATGACACGATCGGGGCCCACATTGGGTGTTGAAGGTGCGGGTTTGAACAGCAACGAATGGGGGAAAGCGGTGGAGCAGTTCAACGAGGTGATCAACAGCAATGAATTTAGTTTGCTGACCAGCTATAATAGCATTTTTGATTACGGTAATGAGCGCAACAAGGAAGTGATTTTTAATATTGAATATTCAAGCGGCGCTAATCCTGTTGTTGGGGCAACATTTCCTTGGGTGCTTGTACCTGATAATTGGTTCAATTCACTCGGGCTAGCCACGCAAGGAGGCTTAACAATCAGGCCAGTATCTGATGACCTGCTTAAGCTGTATGATACTGGTGACAGCAGAAAGACGTTCAGTATTCAGCAAGGCTATATTTATGGCAATGTTGCTGAAACAAGATCATTTGTTAAGAAGTTTGTAGACCTTACCAAAGTGCCTGCAAACCGAATGGATTGGCCGATCAATTATATTGTATTTCGTTATAGCGATTTGCTGTTGTTAAAGGCGGAGTGCATATTGAATGGCACTTCTGGGAACATTCAAACGGATGTAGACGCGGTCGTCAATCAAATTAGAAAACGCGCCGGATTGACAACTGAGCTGACGAATGTCACTAAATCACAGTTGATGGATGAACGCAGAAGGGAGTTTATTGGCGAAGGGGTGCGATGGTTTGATCTTATCCGCAGTGGCAGTGTCGAATCGGTCATGAAAGCTTGGATCAGGAAAGAGGACGTCGCAAAGCAGATGTTAGATTTTCAAGTCAATTATGTCCTATATCCGGTACCACAGTCAGAACTAGACAATAGTCCCGGCTTGTATACACAGAATCCCGGATATTAATATCTTAATTTATTTAATCGCCTTTAGCATTTAAGGGCGATTTTTTTATTTTTGGCGCCAGCTAATGACAGGATTGAACAGGATGGTTATTACAAATCATCCTGTTACTTTTAACCAACATTATAAGCCTAAGGGGAAATCTGATTATTTTTTTAAGCCAGTCGTCCTATAAAGCAATAAGTAAAGATCATACAACATTTTCATTATCTCGTATAATGAAAACCGATTTTCACTACCGAAGATCAACAAGGGAAAGAATAAAATAATACCTAAATAATACTTTAATGATAAACTATTTAACAATTAGGTTTGATCATCATGTAAAGAAGTACACTTTTTTGCTATTTATGGCGATGCTGTGCACCTTGAATTTATTTGCTCAAACCACTAGGACTGGAAAAGTAAACGATGAAAAAGGTTTGCCTATCCAAGGTGTAACTGTACAGGTAAAAGGCAAAACTATGACGGCAAAGACCAATGCCGATGGGTCATTTACCATCAATGCACTGCCATCTGATGTATTGGCGTTTAGAAGCCTTGGTTTCGAATCCCAAGAAATTTCTGTGGGTAATCAAAATAACTTGAATGTAGTTCTAGCACAAAAGGTCGATGTCATGGAAGAGGTCGTGGTAGTTGGTTATGGCACGATGAAAAAGAAGGATGTGACGGGGTCAATTGCCAGTGTGGGTGAGAAAGAACTGAAGGCAATGCCTGTGAAAGATGCATTGCAGGCAATGCAGGGTAAGGTGGCTGGTGTTGATATCACTTCGAACCAACGTCCGGGAACAACAGGTAGTATAACGATAAGAGGTGTGCGATCGATCACTGCAGATCAGGGACCACTGTATGTAGTCGATGGGATGGTATTACAGGCCGGTGGCATTGACAATATTAATCCGAGTGATATAGAGACCATTGATGTCTTAAAAGATGCTTCTGCAACAGCTGTCTATGGTTCACGTGGTGCAAACGGCGTTGTTTTGGTGACGACCAAGCAGGGAAAAAAGGGACGTTTAATGTTGAATTATGCTGGTACGGCAACTTTTGAGAAAATGTATGATGTCACAGAGTACATGGATGCTGCGGAATGGTTGGATTATGCGCGTTTGGCGAAATTCGGAACGACGACACCTGATTATGCAAAGGATTTTTCTAGATGGGGATCTGTAGCTGCCTCATGGGCAAATATTGCTAAAGGTTGGACTAATAACAATACCGTATGGGATCCAAGCTTAGTCGGTAATTACGATTGGGCAGATCTTGGACGTAAAAATGCCTTATCTACCGAACATACTTTAAGCGTCTCAGGTGGAGGGGAAAACTCCAAAGGTTATGGTTCTTTTGGTTATCTCAAGCAAGATGCTACACAACCCGGTCAGAAATTTAATCGCTATACTTCAAAAGTAAGTTTTGAAGCTACACCAACAAAATGGTTTACCATGGGAGCTTCAATAAACACATTCTTCTCCGATCAAGATTATGGCTATAATTTCTCTAAATCTGTAACAGGTGCAGGTGACTATTACAGTGCTTTACGAGGTATGTTACCTTGGACAGTTCCTTATGATGACAACGGAAACTATCTGAGAAATCCTGCTGCGGGTGATATCAATATCATCAATCCAATTAATGAATTGGAATATAATACCAATCAACGTCAGACTTTTGGTGCGAATGGTAGTTTCTTTAGCCAATTGGATTTTGGGCAGATTTATGAACCATTGAAAGGTTTAAAATATCGGGTGCAATTTGGACCTGAATTTAGATATTACCGGTTGGGTTTAGCAAATGCAGCGGAGGGAATAAATGGTGATGGAAATAATGCGGTGACTTATTCAACAAACCGCAATTTAGCTTGGACTTTAGACAATTTGATCTATTACGACCGCGATTTTGGAACGGATCACCATCTTGGTATAACCTTGTTGCAGAGTTCTTCCAAGTATAATTCTGAATCAAGTAATATGAAAGCTACGGATGTGTATAGCGCAGAAGAATTATGGTATAATATAAATTCAGGAGGTTTTATCGGCAGTTGGGGAACAGGCTTATCTGAGCGACAAATGGAATCCTATATGGCTCGTGTAAATTATAGCTATAAGGACCGTTATATGTTAACTGCTTTTGTGCGTTGGGATGGATCTTCGGTATTGGCACCGGGGCATCAATGGAGCTCATTTCCTTCCGTAGCTGCATCATGGCGCATTGACCAAGAAAATTTTATGAAGGACGCTCGCTTTGTCAATACACTAAAATTGCGTTTGGGAGCTGGTATTGTTGGTAATGCCGCAATTGGACCTTATCAAACGAAAGGATTATTGACGCAAAATTTTTACAACTGGAGCGCGACGAATTCAACACCAGGATATGTTGCTTCAGATCCTTCTGCTGCTAATCCGCAAAAAATGGCCAATCCCGAATTGGGCTGGGAACGTACGACCCAATATAATTTGGGTATAGATTATGGCTTTCTAAATAACCGAATCAGCGGTGCTTTAGACATGTATAAAACGAAGACGAATGATCTGTTATTGGCCATGACGCTAAACTCTGTTTTAGGCTATGGGGCCACAATGGCAAATGTTGGTAAGACTTCAGGCTGGGGGATTGACCTTCAGATCAATACTGTCAATGTTAAGAATGATAACTTTCAGTGGAATACGACTTTAACTTGGTCCAAAGACAAGAATAAAATACTCGAATTGAATAACGGACGAAAAGAAGATTTAACCAATAACTGGATTGTTGGTCAGGAGATTCAAGTCCCTTATGATGTGGTTTACGATGGTATTTGGAAAACCTCAGAAGCAGAGGAGGCTAAAAAATATGGCGCTAAACCGGGACAGATCCGTGTGAAGGATATTGGTGGTCCAGATGGTGTGCCTGATGGCAAAGTAGATCGCAATTATGATCGACAAGTGTTGGGATCCTATCGTCCAAAATGGTCTGGCGGGATTATGAATACATTCACCTACAAAAACTTTGACTTATCTTTCTTTATTTTCTCGCGTTGGGGACAGACCATAAACGCTGGAGCTGCAACGTTGGATGGGCGTTATATGCAACGCAAATTGGACTACTTTATTCCGGGCGTTCATGAAGATGCTGAATATTATCAGCCAGGCTCAAATGGTGAAGCGGCAGATCCTTGGAACTCTTCCATGAATTACCGTGACGGATCATTTATCAAGCTAAGAAATGTAAGTTTAGGTTATAATTTTCCGAAAACAAAATTACAAAAACTTGGCATCAGTAATTTTAAGGTTTATGCACAGATTATGAACCCGGCGATTTTGTATTCAAAAGTGGATTTTCTGGATCCAGACTTAGCAAGTTATAATAATAATACAACGCAAGCCGGCTCCGCCATCACCACAAGAGGAGCAGTGATCGGCGTGAACATAGGATTTTAAGCAGCAAAAGGATTTAAAAAATTGACTCTCATGAAAAATTATAAAATATTAGTTGCTTCAATGTTAGGTGCGGCAGGATTATTAGTATTGAACGCCTGTAGTAAAGACTTTTTGAAAGAGGAGCAGATTACCATACCGGATACAGACTATTTTAAAACTCAGGCAGGGCTAGATGATTTAGCAACAGGTGTTTACTCCAAATTGAAATTTAAATATAATTATACCTGGGGGATGGCCCTGTTCAATCTAGGTGTAGATGAGTTTACAGATGCAAATAATGCTTCCCCAAGCTTTAATAGTTATAGTATGGATCTTAATCCTGCTGAATCAACTTATGGTGGTGGAAATATTCAGCCGGTGTTTGATAATATGTATAGCGGTATCGAATCGGCCAATACCCTGATTCAAAACGTACCCTTATATTATGATAAATCCAATGCCAATTATAATACACGTCTTGGCGAGGGATACTTTATGCGGGGATATTTCTACTTACAGCTGATTGTACAGTTTGGAGGTGTCCCCCTGAAATTGACCCCGACCGAAAAGGTTGAATCCTATTTTACTAGAGCTTCCGAAGATGCTTGTTTTGCACAGGCCATAGCGGATCTTGAGCAGGCTTATACGTTGTTGCCGGCTTCGGCGACAGAATTTGGGCGTGTAACAAAGTCAGCTGCAGCACACTATATTGCTAAAGCACGATTGACTCGATCGAGTGAGTTATATGCCGCTTGGAATTCAAAATATACCGCGGAAGACTTAGATGCTGTCATCAAATATGGAACGGAGGTCGCGGCGGCACATCCCCTGGTAGATGATTACGTAAAACTATGGGATTATCAAAAGGCCAATAGTGCTAACGAAAAAGTCTCGGAGGTTGTTCTGTCGGCACAGTTTTCGGACGACCAGGCAACATGGGGACGTTATGGAAATCAGATTCATCTTTACTACCCTGCTGTTTATCAAGATTTAGGAGGAACAAGCCGCGATATCTCCGGCGACCGTGAATTTTCTTATGCCCGTACCACAAATTATACGCTGGATGTATTTGACAGGGTGAATGATTCACGTTTCTGGAAATCCTTTATTACGATGTATGGCGCCAATAATACCGCTAATGCCCCTGTCTGGACTGCAGCTAATGCATCGCTTGGGCCTGAAGGAAGTGTTGTTGGAACGAAGCGATTTAAAGGTGGAGAGCTGGGTATTAAATACATTGTCAACAACGCTGGCGATACACGCTACAAAGCAGTGGCCGGTGATGCAACAGGAGTTCTTAAAAATGGCGTGATGCAGAACCCGCATACTTTTGTACGTTACTTTCAGGGAGAACCTCAAGCTTGGGTGGGTCAACATGGAAATAACGGATACTTTGGTGTTCAATCACGTTATGTGGCGCTTTCGAAGTTCAGAGATGGCTATCGGGTTAGTATAGCGTCTGCCAATGGTACGCGAGATGTTATTATGGCGCGCTCGGCGGAAGATGTCTTAATGGTAGCCGAAGCCTATATCCGTAAAGGTGAAGGTCAGTACGCGAATGCAATCCAGTGGATCAATAAATTGCGCAGTCGTGCTGGCTATAAAAACGGTGAAGACCGAGCGAAGAATGTCGACGGCGGGCAAGCCTACAAGAATAATTCCTATGCTGTTGGAAAGGGCGGCGGCTTTTCTGCGGAAGGAGCAATCTATTGGGAAGGAAATTCATACTACGAATCCAATAATGATATTGCGAAAACTACGGCCTCTTCCGAAACACAGATGCTGATCAATTCTGTCGCTGACATTTATAATTCAGCAGTTGATGCGCCAATCTACGAGAAATTGGGCGCAACAAGCAATGCACAGAAAATGATGGCATTTTTGTTGAATGAACGCACACGTGAATTGTGCGGTGAACTTTACAGATGGGAAGATTTGGCGCGCACCAAAACATTGGAAGCGAGATGGAAAGCCTTTAATGATGGTTATGTACGCGGGAATACAGTATTTAGTCCAAATACACATTACTATCGACCGATTCCGCAATCTTTCTTGGATGCAACAACCAATGAAAGTGGTGCCGCATTGACGCCTGCAGAAAAACAGGCTATGCAAAATCCAGGCTATTAATTTTTGATGGTAATAAACGTGAACCTGACCTACCTGTTCTGAATGGAATGGGTAGGTTTTTTTTTATCAAAATGTAAGCGATTGCAGGATAGCGCAGGATAGGGACTATTGCTAGTTTTGGTATCTTTCGGTTTGATTCTCATTACATTGGGAATCGGAATAAACCAAATTATAGATCAACGGAAGGGAAATGTTCACATGGATAGAAGAGTCTTCTTAAAATCAAATGCATTTTTGTGGGCGATGATGGTGTTACCTTTAGATACGACAGCTAAAAAGGGTATACTGGAGTCTCCTTATTTCAAATTGAAACCGATTGGAAGATCCTTACAATTGGTAGATTACTTTATTTGGTGCTCATCTCCGATTTGGGGCGACGATGGTAAGGTTCATCTTTTTTATTCACGTTGGCGAAAGGAAAAAGGGATGGGTGGCTGGATCAAAGGTTCCGAGATAGCGCACGCAGTTGCTGATTCTCCCTATGGAACATTCCAACATAAGGATGTTGTTCTACAACCTCGAGAAGGGTTTTGGGATAGTACAACCTGTCATAATCCACTGATAAAAAAGATAGCGGATACGTATTATCTTTTTTATATGGGAAATTCCAACGGAAAGACAGATACCAAAAGGATAGGCGTAGCAACGGCGAAAAACCTGGATGGACCATGGAAACGGCAGGATAATCCAATCTTATTGCCTGGCGTGGAGGGGGCATGGGATGATCATTGTACCACAAATCCTGCATTTCTAAAAGGTAACGATGGTAAATTTTGGTTGTATTATAAATCTTGGAATACTGCTGAATATCTGCGGGATAAAGGTCCTGTCAGAGGAAATCGAAAGTATGGATTGGCCAAAGCTGAACATCCCTTGGGACCATATGTGAAAGAATCAGAGCATCCGGTCATTGATTTTTCTGATCGTCCGCATAATGCACAGCTTGAAGATGCTTTCGTATGGAAACAGGATGAACAGTATTGTTTATTAGCAAGGGATATGGGGTTTTACAATCACGAAGATGGATTGATCTTAAAATCATCAGATGGCGTTAAATGGTCTGAACCGCAAGTGGCTTATCTAGGTTTATCGACCTATATTCAGGAACCGCCCCCACCAGCCAACTTGAAGCGCTTTGGCAGGCTTGAAAGACCTATGATCCTGATGGATAAAATAACGGATAAACCGCGTTTCCTTTTTGGAGCCACCCAAGGCGGAATAGCAGAAACTTCGACAGCCTTTGTATTTGAGATCGTGTGAAGAGTCTGCGATAATCGTGTTTAATTCGAGAAAATAACTGCAAAGTTTTGCTTCTGTATGTTGAAGATCGATACAAGTGAGCCGAATTTGACAGCTGATATAAACAAGTACAACCAGAAACAATTATAAGCCAATGAAAAAGATTTTTAGTATGCTCCTCGTAATTTTTGCATGCGTAGCAAGTCAAGCGCAACAAACATCCTGGACCAGTGCAAAGCAACCCTTAAAGGAAATTGAACAGCTTAAAAAGATCATTGTTGCTCCTACATTTGAAAAGAAAGATTATTCCATCGACGATTTCGGTGCTATTGGAGATGGCAGGACAAAAAATACTGTAGCCTTTAGAAAAGCAATTGAAACGTGCAATAAGCAGGGTGGAGGGCGTGTAATAGTCCCGAAGGGAGTCTATCTGACCGGTGCAATCTATTTGAAAAGCAACGTCAACCTTCATGTCAGCGAAGGGGCAACCGTACTCTTTAGTCGTGATAGTGCTGATTATCCGATGGTATTCACGCGTTGGGAGGGCATGGAATGCATCAATTTTTCTCCTTTCATCTATGCGTACAAAGAAGAGAATATTGCCATCACAGGAAAAGGATTGCTGGATGGAAATGCCGATAATGATCATTGGTGGTATTGGTGTGGTGCCCGAAAATATGGATGGCACGAAGGACGCCCTGGAGAACAAAAGCCTGCCCGGGCAATTTTGCATCAGCAGATGGCTGAAGAGATGGACCCGTATAAAAGAGTATTTGGCGAGGGCAATTTTCTTCGCCCCAATTTTGTGCAGCCTTATTTATGCAAAAATGTCTGGATTGCTGACGTCAAGCTGATTAATTCTCCGATGTGGAATCTTAATCCTGTCCTATGTGAGAATGTATTGATTGAAGGTGTGAAAGTGGTAAGTCATGGACCTAATAATGACGGCTGCGATCCTGAAGCAAGTAAAAATGTATGGATCAGAAATTGTTATTTTGATACCGGCGATGACTGTATTGCTATTAAATCGGGAAGAGATGAAGATGGCCGTACTATTGGTCGACCTGCGGAGAATCATATCATCGAAAATTGTGAAATGAAAGATGGTCATGGCGGCGTCGTTATCGGTAGCGAAATTGCAGGCGGAGCCAGAAATATCTATGCACTCAACAATGTCATGGACAGTCCAAATTTGGATCGGGCGCTACGGATAAAAACCAGTTCCAGCCGAGGTGGGATCATTGAGAACGTTTTTTTTTATAACACGGAAGTGGGGCAATATAAGGAAGCAGCTGTACGATTTAATATGTTTTATGAAAAACCCGGAAAACATATTCCAACGATTCGCAATATCTGGGTCGAAAACCTCCATGTTAAAGGTGGCGGAAAGTATGCTGTGCTCTCCACAGCATACGAATCTTCACCTATAACCGATTTTACGATGGTCAATTGTAAAATTGATGGTGTAAAAGAAGCGTTTAAAGTTGATTACCTCAAGAATGTCTTGCTAAAAAATGTCATTGTCAATGGAAAAGAAATCAAGTCTTTCGATTAACGTAACATAACCATCGACGGAAAGTATAAACTCCAGCGACTAAGAAGTAGCTACCGGTCATTAAAAAGATTTGCACATAGCTAATTCATGAAATAATTATTGATATGATACGAAAGTATTTGATTTTTTGCGGCTTGCTAGTTGGGACTATCCTGGAGATAGCTGTTGCCCAGTCAAAACATTGGCAAGATAACGACCGTGTACTGCATTATACCGAGGATAAAGGAGATTTCTTACTGGTGAATGGAAGATATCGATTTAATCGTGCTCTTTATGGTAATAACCTGGCATCCCGTGTAGAAGTAGGCGATTTACCTGAATTTGCACTGTACATGCCGGGGATGGCAGGGAACTTACAGTTTGTTCTCAGCAATAAACAGCAGCGAAAAAAAGTGATTGATGCCGATCATATTGAGACAAGGTATCGACCCGGAGCTATGTATTATCGCATCAAAGATGCTTTACTTGGAAATGGTTATATCGATATCGTTGTGATGGCGCAGGCCGATGCCGAAGGGATGATCGTAAAATTACAGGCGGCGAATATTAAACCGGATGCACATCTTTACGCTGTCTATGGGGGAGCTAGCGGAAAAACATTCAGTAGAAATGGCGACATAGGCGCAGATCCAGAATCGGGGTTTTATCTTCTTCCTGGATATTGTGAACATAATCAATATACACTGGAAAAAAATAGTTTTGGACTTAAGTATCAAAATAAGAAAAATGAGCCCCAATTTATTCAGGGTAGTTTTTCAGGACTCTCAGCACTGCGGATGTCAGATGCTACCGTTTTGGATGATCTCTCTAATCTGACGAAAACGGAGAATAAGGGTAGTCCTATCCTTGTCGGGAAATTTATGCTGACTAAAAAATCAAGTTATATTCAAATCGCTAAAGGGAAGCGTTCTGCTGCGGAATTTTCTGAAGGCTCATTAGAAAAGATTTATGAGCTGGCGGATCAGAAAAGGGTTTCGCTGGCTAGTCGGGTTAAAATAAACACACCGGATCGATACATCAATAATTTGGGGGCAGCGCTTTCGGTTGCCGCTGATGGAATTTGGGAATCGCCTACTTTCTTGCATGGAGCTGTGGCATGGCGTATGCGTTTGAATGCTTGGCGGGGAGCTTACACCGCAGATGTATTGGGATGGTATGACAGAGCGAAAGAACATTTTTCGAGTTATGCGAATTCGCAGGTTAGCGAACCCGCTGCTGGACGGGTGGTGATGGATACAACTTTGCACTTAGCTCGACATTTGGAAAAAATGGGTACTTCTATGTTTTCAAGCGGCTACATTTCTCGGAATCCAAATAATAATACGGTACCCCATCACTACGATATGAACTTGGTCTTTATCGATCAATTGTTGTCACATTTTAATTATACAGGGGATGTTGCTTATATCAAAGAGATGTGGCCAACGCTGACTCGGCATCTCAACTGGGAAAAGCGAAATTTCGATCAGGACAATGATGGCTTATACGATGCCTATTGTGCAATATGGGCAAGTGATGGTTTACAATATTCCGGTGGCGCGGTCACGCACACAACCGCCTATATGTACCGTGCCAATCAAATAATAGCCAAACTCGCAAAGGTAATAGGTGAGGATGCGACGCCCTACCAACAAGAAGCAAATAAGATTCAAAAAGCGCTAAAAGATCGACTTTGGTTGCAAAAGAAAGGTCATTTTGCCGAGTTCCAGGATGCGCTTGGCAATCAGCTTATACACGAAAATGCGGGTTTGTGGACCATTTATCATACCGCAGACGCTGCTATTCTAGATGATTTTGAAAGCTACCAAAATCTCCAATATGTAACTAATTATTTGCCAAAGATTCCTATTCATATCAAAGGACAGGAACAGCACGACCTGTATACATTGCCGACGACGACATGGCAGCCTTACACTTGGTCGGTCAATAATGTTGCTTTGGCAGAGAATCTACAGACAGCATTGGCCTATTGGCAATCTGGTCGGGCGGATGATGCCTATCAGCTCTGGAAAAGTAACCTTATGGAAAGTATGTATCATGGGATCAGTCCCGCCAACTTTCAGCAGCTTTCCCACTATGATGCATTTAGAGGCGAATTATACCGTGATTTTGCCGACCCAATTGGTGTAGCATCTCGTACATTAGTCGAAGGATTATTTGGCGTGCATCCACGTCTACTGGACAAACAATTGTTTCTTAAACCTGGTTTCCCATCGACATGGAATTTTGCACAGATTGAAATGCCGGAATGGAGTTATACGTATAAGAAAACTAAAACTGCTATTACATTTCAGATTAACACGCGTTATGCGATGCCCGTAAAACTTGCTTTGGAAGTTCCCGTAGATTTTACCCAGGTGAGTGCTGTTAAAGTCAATGGAAAAGAAGTCAAGTGGTCATTAAAATCTTCCGCTATAAATGGGGCATGTATTGTTGTTGAATCTGAAGCTGAGCGGAATTTCGACATCACGATAATGGGGGATGGTAAACTCGAAAAGATGGATACCAAAAATGTGGAGCAAGTATTCACCGATCAATGGGCTTTTCCATTACCTGCTAACACCCAATTGTTGGAAAGCTACGATCCTCAAGGAATTATCCAAAAGAAAGCCGGTCACAAATTTTCTTTTGTCCAGCATGAGCGGGTAGGAACCTTTTTCGTGAAGCTTCAGCAGGGAGTTATGGTTTGGTGGCAGGCAGTTGATATTCGGCTATTACCGCCTGTAAATTCAACTATTCTGCGTAAAGAGCGAAACTATTTTTTGACGATGGAAAACCGTTCTGCTCAGCCACAACAACTGGTAATTGATCATCAGGATTTTCAAACAGCCTTCAGCTTGAGATCAGGAGAAATAAAGAAATTGGAACTTCCCATCAATAGCTTTTCAAAGGGAACAAATAGCGTTAATCTGGTTGTGGGAACTTATCGCCAAACAGTAGATTATATCGATTGGAATATCGATGATAAACCTGATTTTTTAGCGGAAAATTTATCGAGTTATTACAACGCGCGTTTGACGGATATCTTCAAACAGAAATACCTTTCGCCAAGATCGGAAGGGCCAACCTTGCAGTTGCCTTGGCAGGGAATAGGCAATTGGTGTTATCCATTGACGACGGCAAATATTGACGACAGGGGAATCATGAAAAAAGGCAAGCAAGGGGATCTAATATACCTAGGTATTCCGTTTCAGCTAAAAAATGACTCCAAAAATGTGGTCTTTGTCAGTCAGTGGGATAATTATCCAAAAAGCGTCAAAATACCTTTAGCCGGCCAGGCCAGCAAAATGTATCTCTTGGTCGCCGGTTCAACAAATCCGATGCAATCCCAGCTTATCAACGCCAAGATTAAGGTCAATTATACTGATGGAATTTTTGATACGTTAGATCTCATCAACCCTATCAACTGGTGGCCTATCGAACAGGATTACCTCGATGATAATCACGCTTTTGAACTCCCCGATGAACGAATTCCTTACCGAATCAGTCTGAAGTCTGGAGAGCTTTATAAGGGCGGAACCTGGAGTCATTATACCGATATCAAGGGGTATAGCAATCGTGCCATTGATGGTGGAGCAGCTTCATTATTGGACTTGCCTCTAAACAATAAAAAGAAACTTCAATCAGTAGAGCTTATCGCCGTCGCAAACGATGCGGTCATCGGTCTGATAGGTCTCACTTTAATGCGATAGATAAATTGAGAATGTACTCCGGAATTTCCGGAGGAATCTTGAACACGAATATAGTATGCATAAAAATCCAATATAGATGAAAAAGAAGTTTAGTATTATTTTCACTTTCCTTGTAAGTGTTCTAAGCCCTATGTTAGTCCTAGCTCAACAAGGAACCAAAATTAATCGGGAAAATGTCGTTAAAAGGCACAATGTCTCCAATCATACCATGGATACATTAGCTTCGCTCACAGTCGGTAATGGGACCTTTGCCTATACGGTCGATGCTACAGGAATGCAGTCTTTTCCCATTTATTATAAAAATGGGGTTTCCTTGGGAACACAGTCCGAGTGGGGATGGGATTCTTTCCCCAATACAAAGAACTATAAATTCGAAGAAACATTAAAATCCTACGACTTTAACAGCGAAGGGCGGAACGCGCAATATAGTATCCAATTGAAAGAACCGGAACGCAATGCAGAAGCTGTAAACTATTTTAGGGAAAATAAACACCGTCTGCAATTGGGTAATGTGGGCTTGGAACTTTATTTGAAAAACGGGCAACGGGCAACTGCACAACATATCCAGGCTATTCGACAGGAGCTGAACCTTTGGACGGGTATTATCACAAGTGAATTTCAAATTGAAGGAGAACCTGTCTCTGTAAAAACGACATCGTATCAAAGCAGTGACCGCGTTGCAGTACATGTCGCTTCACCATTGATTGCACAGCAAAGACTGAAAATATTTGTACACTATCCTTACCCAAGCGGAAAATTTTTGGATGAAGGTACCAACTATGATCAGGTGAATGATCATAAAACAACGATCGTAGCTCAATCTGCACATGTTGCAGTAATAAATCATCAGTTGCAGGGAGCCAGTTACTTTACACAATTGAATTACTCACAGGGAACTTTAAAAAATACGGCTTCACACTATTTTGTGTACCAACCGGCTGCTACGCTTGGAGAATTTGATTTTTCATTTGCATTTGCGCCCACAAACAATTTTGATAAAAAGAGCGTAGGATATATTGATGCGGTAGGTGAAAGTGTAAGGTCCTGGAAGCATTTTTGGGAAAGTGGTGCTGCGGTTGACTTTGCGGGTAGCACAGATCCGAGAGCCAATGAGTTGGAAAGAAGAGTTGTACTCTCTCAATATCTGACAAAAGTACAATGCGGAGGAAGTAATCCACCTCAAGAAACAGGCCTCACTTTTAATAGTTGGTATGGAAAGCCACACACGGAAATGCATTGGTGGCATGCTGTGCATTTTGCATTATGGGGACGTCCTGAAATCATGGAAAAAACATTGGATTATTATTTTAGAACCTTTGAAAAAGCGAGAGAACTCGCAAAACGACAGGGCTATCAAGGGGTTAGATGGATCAAAATGTCCGATAACGAAGGGAATGAAAGCCCCTCATCGGTAGCTGCATTTTTAGTTTGGCAACAGCCACATATTATCTATATGACCGAATTGGCCTATCGGGACAAAAAGGATCTCGCTGTCCTAAAAAAATATAAGGATCTCGTATTTGCCACAGCTGATTTCATGGCCGACTTTGCAGATTATGATCAGGAAACGGGTCGCTATAATGTAGGCAAGGGAGTTATTCCTGCACAAGAAGTTTTCAAAGCTTCCGAGACGATGAACCCGACGTATGAGGTCGCCTATTGGGATTGGGCACTTCGTATAGCGCAACAATGGAAGGAGCGTCTGGGAGAACTAAGAGTGACCAAATGGGATCAAGTTATTGAAAAACTGGCCCCCTTACCAAGTAAGGACAACGTCTACTTGGCTACTGAAACTGCTCCCGATTCTTATACGTACGATCGTTGGATGACGGACCATCCCGCGGTACTCGGTGCATTAGGGATGGTTCCTGAATCACCGAAGCTAAATAAAACGGTGATGAAAAACACACTGGATGTCGTTTGGGAGAAATGGCATTGGGAAAAGACCTGGGGGTGGGATTTTCCCATGACGGCCATGAATGCTGCTCGTCTGAATCTTCCCAATAAAGCGCTGGATGCATTATTTATGAATGTCCAAACCAATACCTATCTCAAAAATGGACATAATTATCAAGATGGACGCCTGCGGATCTATTTACCAGGTAATGGTGGGGTGCTCGCGACCGTAGCGATGATGCTTGAAGGATGGGACGCTTCCAACAGTGATTTACCAGGGTTCCCAAAAGATGGCTCATGGGTTATAAAGAAAGAAGGATTTAAAAAAATGCCCTAATATGATGAAGAAAATAATATTACTATTGCTTTTGGGTTGTGGAACAGTATCGACGAAGGCTCAGGAGTTGCCCGTTAAGTCAACGATCGTACGTTCTTTAAGCAGTGTAACCATAACTTGTACAATCTTAAATATACACCTTCGTCCGAAACAAAAGAGGAATATTAAACTGTTCATTGAAAAACAGTAGTATGGTGTAGAATAATGAAATCGGACAGATTCTATACTATTGCAATAAATAATTTAGCTTACTACGTTGGAGAATGTATCCGTGAAAATGATGCTAAGGCGACAGGTCCTTTTATTATGGGCTGTGTAGAGGCTGGGTTTTGAAAAGCGAGTTTTAAGTATTTTTTTTAAATATTTATAAACAAATCGTTAATTTTATAATTAATAAAATCTAACAATGACCAATTCCGTAAATCAATTTTTAAAAACTTTAGAAATTAGCGATTTTTCTGCCACACCTAAGTATTTGCAATTGGCAAATACAATTATCGATGCTGTTAAAAATGAAACATTGGTCAGAGATGATATGCTCCCTTCTATTAATGAGCTCAGTGCATATCTGGAAATATCACGTGACACTGTAGAAAAAGCATACCGCTATCTTAAGAAAAATGAAATTATAGCATCTAATCCCGGAAAGGGGTATTATGTAAATAAAACGGATGTAGAATCCAAACTTAAGATAGCACTCTTTCTAAATAAACTAAGTGCCCATAAAAAGATAGTATACGATTCCTTTGCAAAAGAGCTGAGTGATTATGCCAACTTGGATCTATTTGTATACAATTCAGACCTATCGTATCTGAATACATTGTTGGGAAGCTTAACGAAAACATATGACCACTATGTTTTATTCCCCCATTTCAAAGAGGGAAGGGACAAAGCGCCGGATATCATTCGTAAGATTCCGGCAGAGAAACTAATGTTATTGGGTAAGTTTATCGAAGATGTGCCCGGAGATTTTCCTGCAGTCTACGAAAATTACGAACATGATATTTACTCCGCATTGGAGGAAGCTAATGAAGTGCTGAGTAAGTACAAAAACTTAAAACTTGTATTTCCTGACTATAGTGATTTTCCAAAAGCTATTATTAAGGGCTTTTATAAGTTTTGTCAACAATATGCTTTTGAACACGAGCTCGTATCCGACATTGATGAAGAGAAAGTAGAGAAAGGAACATGTTACATTAATATTATTGAAGATGATCTGGTGAAATTGTTGAACAAGGTTATTCAGAAAAAACTGGTTATAGGAAAAGATGTTGGTATCATTTCCTATAATGAAACTCCATTGAAAAAGTTTATCCTGAATGGTATTACAACAATATCAACTGATTTTGAAATGATGGGGCGATTGGCTGCCGAATTGATCAGAAGTAAATCAAAGGATCGTGTTGAAGTCCCATTCTATTTAAAGCTTAGGCCTTCTGTATAGACAAAAAAAACAGGCTAATCGTGCTGATTAGCCTGTTTTTTTTGATAAATATTTTCTAGCTCTTTGCGTATTATGATGCAATAATCAAAAAAGCAGCTAGTTGATTTTTATTTCTTTAACGTCTTCACAGGGAACAAATCAATAACACCTTTTGCAACCTTGCTGATGTTATTAATTGCTTTTTCTGGATTGTCAACATCGCCAGAACCACGTGCCTGCCAGATCACTGCGTTTGTTTTACGATCGATGGCTTCGATAATCAAATGGCCATAACGATAGCGTTCTTTTGCAACTGGGTAATAACCGCCGCCATAGTAATATGGTGAAAACCATGGACGGTACCAGCCCCAGGGGCCCCCCCAGCCGTAATAACCGCCGCCACCATAGACCAAACGGCTTTTATTGTTGACAATGGTAATATACCGAAATAGTAAATCAGGATTATCTTTAGAATATTGTAGGCCCTTTGCCTCCAGCGCGGTATTCGCGGCATCCAGGATATTGGCTTTGGCGATATCGTTGTCAAAATAAGACTTCGAAAGCGAGTCTACCGGAGGTAACCAGGCATAGGTCTTGAAAGGAGTAAAATCCATCTTTTCTACCCGAGTGGTATTGTATTGATAAGACGAACATGATGCGAGTGCGACGCAAAGCACCAAAAATAATAGAATCTTTTTCATCGTAGTAATTTATTTATCAACTGTGATGAATCTACCATGAGTATTTTGTCGCTGCATTGGACAACCACACTCATGATGGTTCATGGCCTATATGGAACTTATATTTATTTAACTAATTTGTTTTTATTTTTTATCCGCATACCTTTCAATTGTAAAAATAGTACAGTTGACGGTCTTCATGGCAATTGTTTTTTACCGTCCGGGATGCGATCATCCTTTTTGATTTTACAATCTATTACTTTAGACAAAAAACTATAAATATGGTTTAATCCGAATTGTAAAATTAATAAGGATATTTTGCCACCAACGGAATCTGCCTTCCTGGACCAAAAGCTTTTGGACTAACACGCAGGATAGGCGGAGCTTGAAAACGTTTGAATTCCGCATTATTAACCAATTTACAAACCCTTTCTACTAACGATTTTTCAAAGCCCATTGCTACAACCTCAGATCCTGCTTTCTCATTTTCGATGAGTTCAAAGAGGATTTGATCTAATAGATCGTATTCCGGTAGAGAGTCCGAATCTTTTTGATCTGGTCGAAGTTCCGCAGAAGGCGCTTTTTCAATGGTATTGACTGGAATGATCTCCCTTTCTCGATTGATATAGCGCGCTAAATCGTAGGCTTTGGACTTGTAAACATCACCGATTACAGAGATGGAACCTGCCATATCACCATAGAGTGTACCATATCCCACAGCAGCCTCACTTTTGTTGGATGTATTGAGTAAAATATTGCCGAATTTATTGGAAGCAGCCATCAAAATTACCGCACGTGCGCGCGCTTGAATATTCTCTTCAGTTGTATCTGGCTGCAGCCCTTCAAAAAGAGGAGCTAAACTATGTTCGAAGGCATTGGCAATATCTTTGATCGGAACGATATAATGTTTGCAACCGGTATTGTTGACGAGATCCATCGCATCTTTTATCGAATGGTCGGAAGAGTAGACCGATGGCATCAGTATGGCTAATACATTATCGGCACCCAGAGCCTCGCAGGCCAAAGCCGCAACTAAGGCCGAATCTAGCCCGCCGGACAGACCTAAAACCGCCTTCTTGAAACCAGATTTTTGAAAATAATCACGTAGCCCGAGGATCAATGCATCATGTATAAGAGCCATCTCAGCTATAGACTCTTTCGAAGAAGCTGTGGTGGAGGTGATATTTTGTTGATAATAGGTGACAAATTGAAGATCTTCTTCAAAGCTTTTTAGTTCAGCAATTTTTGTTCCTTCATTATTCAGGGCGATTGAGCGGCCGTCAAAGATAATATCCATGTGAGCGCCAATTTGATTGACATAAATTAGCGGTCTGCCAGACTTTTTTACCTGTTGGCTGAGGACCTTGATCCGTTCATCAAAATGGGTATAGGAAAAAGGGGATGCCGCAATATTGATGAGGAGGTCTGGATTTTCTTTTCTCAGCTCTGCCATGGGGTCACCAACGTAAGAGTTGCCCCCTTCGTCATCATCCCACAAATCTTCACATATGGTTAAGGCAATTTTTACGCCGTTCAACTCGATACAATCAAAACGTCTGCTGGGTTCAAAATAACGATATTCATCAAATACATCGTAATCGGGCAAAAGGCCTTTTTTAACAATGTTTCGGACTGCCCCATGCTCAATAAATACAGCGGTATTATAAAGCTCTTTGCCCTCAGGATCACTGTTTTTGACGGGGGCTCCGATGATACAGGCGATATCCTGACAATGAGCAGCGATTTGATGAATAGCTTCATCGCATTGACGTTTAAAGGCCTTACTCCGCAAAAGATCCTTGGCAGGATAACCACCAATCGCGAGTTCGGCGAAAATAATAAGATCGGCCGTTGCTTCTTTGGCCTGTTGGATCGCGCTAATTATTTTTTTAGTATTTGCTTCAAAATTACCGATATGGTAATTCAATTGTGCTAAAGCTATTTTCATATGCTATTAATCGTCTAACTAAATAAGATACCAATTGATGTCGGATCTTCTCACAAATTTATTTCTTTTTTTTGATACTCAGACCGCCCTTGGTCGAATAAAAGCGCTAAATTATCTTCCGATCAATTGAGGGGCATCGTATTACCAGCTATGGGCTGTAAATGGAATGAATGCACAGTGAGTTCATGTTGAGTCTATCTGTTGAGCTGCTATCGTTGTAGATGTATGTTTTTTACAACGCGGGACGGTATTGAATGTGCTAAATTGTTTTAACATAATTTTAACAACGTTAAATGCTGTTAAATTTCTTGACATGAAAGCAGATCTGTAGTACCTTTGATATATCAAAAGAAACGAAAGATATTTAAAAATAATATATAAAGAACTTTTCATAATTTAGGTTAATAATTGGTTAGGTAAAGCTCGGAGTTCCCCACTTCGAGCTTTTATTTTTTCTAGACACCTGTTTCAAGTGGTGTTTCAATTTCCTTCTTTGTTTAATTAATTTAAGGTGTTGTTTATGGATCATACTATTGTCGCACAACAGCGATCTTTTTGTTACGTAAGTATAGCTTCTACCCTTTTTTCTCTTTTATTTTTTTAGCGGCAAATTAGGATCAGATAGTGATCAAATTAACTCTTTTGACAGTGCTTGTTCAGTGATCGTTCAGTGCTTGTTCAGTGATTGCTCAGTGTAGACTGAATGATCAATGACTGATCACTGTTTAAAAAGCGATTGAAAATTGTTATTAGGTATAAGTTGATATGAAAATATATCAGTTTTAAGATCTATCTTACTTTTAAGTTTTTGGATAATTTTGCTAGCATATAAAACTATCGCCCAATAAACAGATTAATCGTTGAAAACCTCCTGAACTAAAAAGCTCCTAAAATGATGTCATTTTAGGAGCTTTTATACTTTATTGCTTTAAAAGGAGCGATAATTATTTTATATCCGTTACTTCAATTACAAAATCCAATGGCGAGTTTGCCGGAATAGTTCCCACAGCCTGGTTTTGGTATCCATAAAGGGAAGGTGCCATGATATGAATTTTACTGCCCTTTTGTAGACCTTTTTCTGTTAAGCCGCCTAATTTCATGTCACCGATTTTTTGCGGAGCAAATGCGAAGGTCCAAGCAGGAATAATAGTGCTGTAAAATGGATACTGATACCCCGTGTTTGTGATGATTTCAAATTCTTTGGCAGTATCAGTTTGATCAAATACACTTCCACTCAATAATTTTCCAACGTATTTTACAGTCGGTTTAAATTTTAAGTATTTGCCATTTAATGTGTCAACCACTTTATATTCATAGTTCCCTGTTCCTTCGGCAAGAATTTCATACCAAATTCCTGTTTCGCTGTTGTATTGTGCATCAGGGTAATTTTGGCTGACGTAATTTTTAAGTGTTACAGAATCCGTTTTAAATTGTGCATTCGCATCATAAACCGGCGCATCGTCGCTTTTGTTACAGCTGATAATAAGGAAAGCGATTGCTGCAATTCCCATGAATAGTGGTGATAACAGTTTTTTCATTATATTTTTTATTGGTTTTTCAAGGAAAAGCTATTTTCTTTATGAAAGTAGCTTTGCAAATGTATATTATTTTTTCTTCGTTAAAGGTTTTCGCTATAACAATTAACATTTTGATACAGTAATTTACACTTCTGAACGTCTACTTACAAAAAAGCCATTCTCACTAGGAGAACGGCTTCGATGAATGCATTGTTTTTATTTTTTATTTAACAGCACCAACAGCTTTTAGGTCGATGGTGTATACTACTGGTGTATTTTTAGGAACAGTTACCTTTTCGCTTCCTGTTGTATATTCTACTTGATCAAAAGAATAGTAAGAAGGAGCAATAAAGCTTATTTTGTCTCCTTTTTGCAATCCTTTTTGTAATAAACCTTCAAATCTTACATCTTGACCTTGGATATTAATAATGGTAGGAATAAATGCTTGCACCCATGCTTGGCCATAAGTTTTTATGGCAACGCGAATGTCGTCATAAACTTTAGGAACACCATCTGTATTTTTGTCGAACACAGTTCCATCCATCAGTTCGCCTTTGAAGTTTAAGGTTGCAGACCACGCGTTTGCTTGTGGACCATAATAGCCGATACTTCCTGTATAACTATATGGTGTTGAGTTATCTGTTGCAAGCTCTACTTTGTACCAGATTCCTGTAGAGTCGGAAAACCGTGCATTTTCTTTCCATTTGGTTTTGGCGTATTGCTCTAAAAGAGGTGCTTGTATTCTTAATAGGGAATCCCTGCGTGCTTTTTCTTTTCTAGCAGCTTCTATTTGTTGTCTATTCAATGCATCATAATCGATATTATCTTTATTACAAGCCGTAAAAAGAACCCCCAGACACAAAAACGCCATTAATAATTTCGTGATATTTTTCATAATTTCTTAAAGTGTGTATTAATTATAAAATCCAAAACGCAGGAATAATGGAGTTCGCTACAAGTAAATGTTAAATTATTCTAAAAAAACGGCTAACTCCTTTGAGTTCAGGTATTTTTGTCGTATACTTTTTAGGCGAAATTCGCTGTCAAAACGTAGGAGAGTTGGGAAGATCATTTTTCTTCCTTGTAGCAATTGCAAAGCTAAAGGATGGTATTGTCCTGTTTTCTTTCTTTTGCTTAAGGGCCTCCATATATTTTGGTCAAAAGCAATGTCTTGGATAGATTCTGCATCTAAATGAACGGCGTAGTAGCGCTCATTGATTAATTGGACAATCTCCTTTTTTGTAAAGATTTCCTGTTCCATTTTCCGGCAATAGCTGCACCAATCCGTATGAATAAAGAGGAGCGTTTCGCGCGGTGAAACAGTCAGGAGTGAATCCAGTTGTGCAAAATCAATCCAATTTATCCGCTCCTGTCCATGAGAACAGAGCGGATAAAAGAATAGGATCAATAGCACATATATTTTTTGGAAATGCTTCATATCCCAAATCCATGTTAATGAAAATGACCAACACGAAGGCCAAATGTATAAGTTCGAGGGCGTGTTGGACCGTAGATATAATCTGAATCACGTAGCGCTCCCTTGTCAAAGTCCTTCTGAAAAGCATTGAACATGTTTTGTACACCCCCAAAAATTTCAATGCTGAAATCTTTATGTATTGGAAAGGTATACCCTAGGCGGAGATTTAATTCCACAAAGTCCCGGGCATTTTTAAGGGTCATTACATCATTTTGGATGTGTGGAACAATCATTTTCCCCGTGTACACGCCCGTCAGATCGATCGCAAATTGTTTGGTCGCTTTCAGGTTGCTATTCATATAACCATAGATATTTGGCGTACGGACATATTTCTTGGTGAGGATGTCCTGCCCGTCTTCTTTTCCTGTATAGATGAGTTGGTCTTTTTTATAGCGTGAGCGCTGGATCGTCCCACCGGTTTGGAAAGAAAACCAGGAGGATGGTGCGATATTGATTTCAATATTGGAACCGTACACCCGGGCTCCTTCACCATTTTGCATTTCCTGGATAATCAATCCATCTTTTTCAGACGCCATGACGTTGACAAACTGATTGTTTAGATCCGTGTAAAATCCTTCCACGAGCAAACTTGTTTGTACATTTCCAAAATTTTTATTGTAGCTAAAAGAACCTGTATAGGCATTGGAGTATTCGGTTTTCAGATTTTCACCGATCAATACAAATACCTGGTTTCCGCCAATGGAAGTAACGTGCATGTCCTCATTAAATGCTTGTGGTGCACGGAAACCACGTGCATAGCCGCCTCTAAATTGAAGGTCTTTTGTGATATCGTATAAGATGGTCAACCGTGGGCTAAAGGTGCCGAAGCGCTGATCTGAGTTTCGGTTTATACCTGCGAGACTATATTTACCGTCAACATAGGTGTAATCGTATCGCGCTCCGATTAACGTTTTAAAATTGCTTAAAGGCTTCCATTCGTATTGGGCATAACTGCCTAGTCCTTTATTCTGCTGATCAATGATTCGTTTATACCCTGGTATTTCATCCTGGGTATTGTTGTATGAAAACTCCACTCCGGCCGTAAATACATCTCTTTCAAAATTGTAGGTATATTGTCCCCCGGCAACTAGCGCAATATCATTTGTTTTTCCATAGGCATTTGCTGCTAATGTGCTGTCCGCAAGGGTTGTTCCGCCCCCAAGACCGCCATAGTAGCTGTCGCGAACAGTTTTCTGTACAGAGCCATACAACGACATTTTTTGCTTATAATCTGTGGAATAGTGATCGTATGTGATTCCGCCAACAAGCGAACTGGTTTCCAACTGCTCGGTGATCTGCGTCAGGTGCGGTACTTTATCGAGTTGATCACCACCGCGGCGGAACTCATTCACGGTGCTAAAATCAACCGTTATCTTATCCAGGTCACTCGGTTTGTAAAATAGTTTTGTGCCGAACGTGGTGTTACGAAGTTTGGTTATTTCCGAAAAACCATCGCCATTTGCATCGTAAGCTTCCCGATTACGGTGCATACCGTAGAATGTGGCTCCTCTTTTGAGGTCTTCCGAAACGGTAGAGGTATTAAAATCCACTGTATTATCCCAGCTTTTGCCGCCAATGAGTGAATTGGTGGATTTTACCTGCCAGTCGTTTTCTACAGGATCTTTTGTAATAATATTGATTGTTCCGGCGATCGCATTGGCACCAAATAATGCCGAACCACCACTGCGCACAACCTCAATACGATCGATCATACTCGTTGGAATCTGATCCAATCCGTACACGCTATTTAATGCGGAAAATACCGCCCTACTGTTGATCAATATTTGTGAATAGGGGCCCTCGAGGCCATTCAGGCGGACTTGTGAAAAGCCGCAATTCTGGCAATTGTTTTCTACCCGTACACCCGGCTGATAATTCAATGTTTCCGACATGGCAACAGATTGTGTCGCATTAAATAATTTTGGACCGATGACATTGACAACCACGGGGGCGTCCTTACGTTTGACGCCATAGCGTGTAGCCGAAACAACAACCTCATCCAAATTGAGGTTGTCTTCTTCCAGTTGAATTTGCAAAGGCGACTTCAACGTGTCTAAAGAGATGACTTTGCTGAAGGAGCGATAGCCCACTGCCGATATATTTAAGGTTACTTTTTGCGTTGGTATTGCAGACAGCTTAAAGTACCCATTTGGATCAGATGTAGTTGCGAGCTTGCTGTTTTTTAAAGTCAGTGTACCAGAAGGAACCGCCTCATGGTTTTTGTTAAATAAGTAGCCTTCAAGTTTTGATTGGGCGTATATAGTGGATGTACCAGCCAGTAATGTGGCCAATAAAGTGTATTGCTTTAGCATCGTAATTTTATAAAAATTTTATAAATACAGGCCTCGTATAACATGATCTGTTCCTGGTTATGAACCGCGTTCAAGGCATTGCGTCTTATCGGAAGCAGGGTAATAGCTTGTTTCCGACAAGGTAATGTATGCCAATGAGCTCACTGAAACCATAATGACAGTATTCAGCGAAGGTTTTCGCTATTGTAACAGGGACAATTCTCAAAGAAGAGGCAAATAAAAATGGGATCAAAGCGGTATTTCATGCTGTCGTTCTGGAGCCAAGCGATTTAGCACATGCGTAATGTCTTACTTGTTTGCGCCAAGTTCGTTTGATCGTTATGGAACTAGCGACAGGCCTTCGAAATCTTTGATTTTTGGTTTATGCTAAGCTGGGGGGACCACGTAAGTGGTAATGATCGATCGTTGTGCTGATCGCCTCCGGACAAAATGAATTATAATGTTCTTCTTTTACTTCACGCGGAAGAGGAAGTTCAAGGACGGTAAATTCAGTTTGTACGTAGGTATTGTGATAGATGACATTGAGGTATTCGATTTGGTCATCTGTTTCTTGCGGTTTCTGTTTCTTGGTAAAATCATAAGGGTGGGTGTGCATGACAATTTCACCGGTTGATTTTACCTCTTTGTGCATAAAAACAACACCCGAAATAATAATCAGCGACATTAATACCAATTGGCAAAATGCGATAAGCTGACGTGGGGATTTCGTTGTTTTTCGGTACATAAAAAAGCGCTACTTTTTAGGGTAACGCTTCAAAAATACGATTTTATTTTGTGAGTATTCGTGATCTACCCATTAAATAAATATGAAATAGCTATATACTAAGCTTACAGTGCTTCCTGATTATTTAATCAGATGATTGTTGTCGTCTGGGAATACAACGGAAGGTTTGAACTGCTTAGCTTCTTCAAAGTCCATGGTTGCGTAGGAAATGATGATAACAATATCGCCTACTTGAACCAAGCGTGCCGCAGCACCATTCAAACAGATAATACCTGATCCACGTTGACCTGGGATGACGTATGTTTCAAGACGGGCTCCATTATTGTTGTTTACGATTTGAACTTTCTCGTTAGCGATGATATTTGCGGCATCCATCAAATCTTCATCTATTGTGATACTACCCACATAATTCAATTCCGCTTGTGTGACTTTAACGCGGTGAATCTTGGATTTCATTACTTCTATTACCATGGCGCAAAGGTAGGGCTTTCTGCTGAATTTGAAAGATTTGTCAATTAATTTGACAAATTATTCAGAATCATATTATCAATCAAACGGACACCTTCGACCCAGGCCGTGACAAGTGCGACATGCTGCTTGCTGAAATCGATGTGATCGAATTCTTTTAACGTTGAACTTTCACATAGCGCAAAGTATTCAACGCTAAGCCCATCGGTGTCTGTTAAAATCTGTAAGGCTTTGTCTTTTATTTCCGCTAGCGGGATAGCGTCATGTATATGATCTTTGACATATTGCAGGGAACGGGAGAGTGCCAAAGCCGTTCTTTTTCCAGCTTCACTTAAGCGCGCGTTTCTAGAGCTCAGTGCTAGGCCGTCTTGATCCCTAATGATAGGACATATCGCCAATTGAATCGCGAGATCCTTCATGGCTATCATGCGTTTGATAACCATGACCTGCTGAAAATCTTTCTGCCCGAAACAAGCAATATCCGGTTGTACCAATGTAAATAATTTATAGACGACCTGGGTGACACCTTGGAAATGGCCAGGGCGTTTTTCACCTTCCCAAATTTGGTCCAGTTCGCCAAGATCGAGATGCCAGACCTCATTTTTATCGGGGTACATCTCATCAACGCTTGGTAAGAAAAGGATGTCGCAATCGACGGATTCCAGTAATCTGATATCGTTTTCGATGGGGCGTGGATATTTTTCGAGATCTTTCGGATCGTTAAATTGTGTGGGGTTAACAAAAATGCTGCAAACACGAATATCACTGATTGGTTTTGCATAATTTAATAAGGACAAATGTCCTTCATGTAAAGCGCCCATCGTAGGGATTAGGGCGATTTTTTGACCTGTTGATCGGGCTTCTTGCAGGTATGCTTGGAGAGATGCTTTCGTTTTGAAAATTTCCACTTTGCTATTTAGTTTTTTGTTGGCAAAGGTGCATAATATTTTGGGAATATAAAACGATGATTAATAGTAAATTGCATAGTAAGTATTTTTTTCGTACCTTTGTAGACCGATTTTACTGTTCGAAAATAATAAATAAAAATAACTGGAGATGGCAAAAACGAAGATATTGTTTATTACTCACGAGATGTCGCCTTTCCTCGAATTAACTAAAATTTCTGAAATTACACGTCAACTTCCGCAAGCGATGCAAGAAAAGGGTTTTGAGATCCGGATCTTAATGCCGCGTTTTGGGAATATCAATGAGCGTAGAAATAGATTACATGAGGTTATTCGTCTTTCAGGCTTGAACATTGTTGTGGATAATAATGATAATCCGCTAATTATTAAAGTTGCTTCATTACCTGCGGCCCGTATGCAGGTGTATTTCTTGGATAATGAAGACTACTTTCAGCGTAAAAAAGTTTTTAGTGATGAGCATGGCGAATTCTTTGCAGACAATAATGAGCGTTCAGTGTTCTTCTGTAAAGGAGCGTTGGAAACTGTGAAGAAATTAGGATGGTCCCCTGATGTAGTACACTGTCATGGATGGTTCTCTGCTTTGGTACCGGCTTACGTGAAGACAACTTATAAAGACGATCCTACATTCAAGGATGCAAAAGTGATGTACTCTTTATTCAATGAAGAATTTAAAGGTACATTAGGTACAAAGTATGCTGAAATGGCGCCAGAAGGTTCCTTTAAAGCAGCGGATGCGCAGGTGTACGGTGATGGTAGTTATGAGGCTATCTATAAAGGTGCTTTGCATTTTACCGATATGGTGGTTGTCGCTGACGAAAATGTCAACACTGAAATAGTTGATTTTGCTCGATCAAAAGATATTCAGGTTTTTGAGCCTAATGGCGATCAGGACTACGATGCTTTTGGAGAAGTGTATGATCAGTTTGCGCCCGAAGAAGTAGAAGCGTAAGCTTTACTTGTCGAAGCGTTTCGAAAAACAAACAGACAATAATATAAAAAAGGCTATTCTCAAGGATAGCCTTTTTTTATGCGTCTTTTTTTTCCTCCGGTCGAACCGTTATTTCAATGATTTTCGTTGCGCTACCCGCTAGAAACCTTTTGTCGCGGTAAATATAGCTGCGAATTGTTATCTTCGCACTAATCTGTCATTGTGTTTAGCTATCCATACCAGGGGATCTCCGCGAAGATAAATCGGGTTTGATCTATACCTCATAGCTTAGGTTATCAAATAGCATACATTGGCTGTATTTTATTATATATAATTCGTGTAATGAAAATTAAGGTAGGATTTGGATTTGATGTCCATCAGATGAAAGAAGGTCATCCATTTATTGTAGGTGGAGTGCAATTGGAGCATCATGCTGGTGCCTTTGGGCATTCTGATGCCGATGTGTTGGTCCATGCGATATGTGATGCCATTTTGGGGGCCGCCAATTTAGAAGATATTGGCTACCACTTTCCAAATACAGATATGCGCTGGAAAGGCATTAGCAGTTTATTGTTGTTAAAAGAATGTATGGCGCTGATTGCTGCGAAGGGATATACGCTTGGCAATATTGATGCGATGCTGTGTCTGGAAGCTCCTAAGATCAAACCCTATATCCCACAAATGAAAGTTAAACTGGCTGAAGCAACGGGTTTGGATATCGACGACATCTCTATTAAAGCAACAACAAATGAAACGATGGGATTTATCGGTCGTCAGGAAGGGGTGGTTGCCTATGCGGTTTGTTTGATTGAACGCGCGTAGTTCGCCTCAATATTTTCACGTTTAAATTCTTGCTTTTGGCCCAATTAGTAATACCTTTGCCAAAGTAGGGATTCTTGGCACACTATCTGATAGAGTGAGCATTAATGTCTTAATTGAAATCTTTAAAGATCAAAATAATGCAGTATCCAAGTTTGCAAAACACAACTGTGGACGGAAAAATGGGCTATGCAATGCGGTCTTTAAAATGAATAATATTTACGTCTGAAATTTAGTAAATAGATGAAACGAGTATCAAAAAAAAATCAACTTACTGAGGCTGATGTCAAACGGTATACGTTCAATTTTTGGAAAATTATCGTCGGGATCGTCGCGATAGGTTTCCTTTTTATATTGAGTATACGTCTTGGCGTATTTGGAAAATTACCCTCCTTCAGTGATTTGGAAAACCCCAAAAGTAATTTAGCTTCCGAAGTTATCACGGAAGATCATAAGGTATTGGGAACCTATTATGTCCAAAACCGCTCCAATGTAAAGTATAGTGAATTGTCACCTTATTTGGTCAAAGCATTGGTTTCGACAGAGGATAAACGCTTTTATGATCACTCTGGGATAGACTACTCACGTACATTTACAGTTATCTTTCACACGCTGACCGGTAACAAACAGGGGGGAAGTACAATTACACAGCAGCTGGCACTTAATCTATTTTCGGATGGACGGCAAAAGAATTTTCTAAAGCGTGTCATCCAGAAATTTCAGGAATGGATTACAGCTGTTCGCTTGGAAAGAAATTATACCAAAGATGAGATTATTACCATGTATTTTAACACGGTAGACTTTGGTGCTTACAATACATACGGAATCAAATCTGCAGCGCGGACTTATTTTAATACGACTCCGGATAAATTGACAGCTGATCAAGCAGCCCTTTTGGTGGGGATGCTGAAAGGACCTGGCGTATATTCTCCTGTACGTTATCCTCAAAATGCAATGAAACGCCGTAATACGGTGTTGAATAATATGGTTGCCGCAAATTTTATTTCGGCTGAGGAGGCTACAAAAGCAAAAGAAAAACCACTTGGTTTAGAACTTAAGATCGCAAATTACGGTGAGGGTTTGGCGCCATATTTTAGAGCGGTATTAAAGGATGAAATCAAAAAGGAATTTGCAAAATTGTCCATCACCAAACCGGATGGCACACCTTATGACCTCGATCGTGATGGATTGAAAATCTATACGACGATCAATATGTCTATGCAGCAATATGCCGAAGATTCGCAAAAAGAGTGGATGAAGCAACTGCAGTCTAAATTTGCCGCGCAATGGAAAAATAGGGATCCTTTTAAAGGGGATAAAGCCAAGCTGCTCGTTAGCGGAATGAAGCGCTCTGACCGTTACCGTATTTTGAAAGAAGAGGGCTTGAATGAAGACGAGATCAAAAAGGCCTTCAATGTCAAGGTTCCGATGAATATATTTACATGGAAGGGAAGTGTTGATACGATGATGACGCCAATGGACTCCATTAAGTACAATAAACTTATGTTGCGCAATGCGATGATGTCTATGGAGCCGAAGACCGGACATATCAAAGCCTGGGTTGGAGGTATTGACTTTGACCATTTCAAATATGATCAGGTAAAAATGGGTACGCGTCAAGTCGGATCAACAGCGAAACCATTTACGTACGCGGTGGCGATTGACAATGGTTATTCCCCATGTTACAGTATTCCCAATTACCAACAAACTTATAACGGATGGACACCAAGAGGAAATGCACAAGGTGGAAACCCGATTACCTTAGCGAAAGCATTGGCGTATTCGCAAAACTATGCAACGGCCTATCTGGTGCACGAAGTTGGTGCAGCGGAAGTAGCTGCATTGACAAAACGGATGGGTATAACAAGTGATGTGCCTAATTATCCATCGATCTCATTAGGGGCTTATGAAGCGTCGGTCTTTGATATGGTGGGTGCTTATTCGGCATTTGTGAATCAAGGAACTTGGATTGAGCCAACAGCGATCTTACGGATTGAAGATAAAAATGGTACACCGATCTATGATAAAGCACCAAAGGTCGTAAAAGCCTTAAATAGTGAATCCGCTTATATTATTGTTGATATGTTGAAAAAGGTGGTATCCCAGGGTACGGCGAGACGTATTCAATGGATGTATAAGCTCACAAATCCAATTGGCGGTAAAACAGGTACAACCAACGATAACTCAGATGCCTGGTTTATTGGTATTACACCGGAACTGGTTACGGGTGTTTGGACTGGTGCAGAAGATCGAGGCATTAGTTTCGACAGGATGGAGTACGGACAGGGGGCTGCAGCAGCGATGCCAGTATTCGCTTACTACATGCAGAAAGTGTATAAAGATTCAAATTTGAAGTATACCAAGGGTGATTTTGAGCAACCGCAGGGAGGGCTTACCCGTGTCATTGACTGTAATCAGTATTGGGGCGGTGGTGGCTCCGATGTCGAAGATGGGTCTACGGATTCAAGCGGCAAAGATGCGACTAAACTAAAAGATGATCGCTTAGGTTTCTAAGTTATTTTAACGAATACCATTGGGCCAGACAATAAATTTTTTCGAGATTTGTTGTCTGGCTTTTTTGCTGAAGGTGTTTGATATTGGAACATAATGGACGTATTTGACTATAGAGAAGAATTAAAGAAGATACCGCATCGACCGGGAGTCTATCAGTATTTTGATAAAAATAACGAACTGATTTATATCGGTAAAGCGAAGGATTTGCGTAACCGGGTCGGTTCGTATTTCGTTAATGAAAATCAGCTGAATGGCAAAACCCGTGTTTTGGTTCGGAAGATCAACCGTATATCTTTTACTATCGTTGACACGGAGATTGATGCTTGGCTGCTTGAGAATTCATTGATCAAAAAACACAAACCCAAGTATAATGTTCTGTTGAAGGATGATAAAACCTATCCATGGATTGTCATCAAGAACGAACCTTTTCCGCGGGTTTTTTGGACCCGACAATATATCAAGGATGGGTCCCGTTATTATGGCCCCTATCCTTCGGTGGGGATGATGCATATTGTATTGGATCTGATCCGTGAATTGTTTCCCCTCCGTACCTGCAATTTGGCCCTAACACAGGAAAATATACGGAAAGGCAAGTTTAAGATCTGTCTCGAATATCAAATTGGAAATTGCAAGGGGCCCTGTGAAGGGTATCAGTCCGAAGACGACTATGATCAGAATCTGAGTGATATCAAGGATATTCTGAACGGAAAGATTGCTGTGGTGACCAATCGTTTAAAGGAGAGTATTGCTACCGCAGCAGCAGCTCTGGATTTTGAAAGAGCGCAGTTAATTAAGGCGAAGCTGGATAAGCTGGACAATTACCAAAGCAAGTCTACGGTGGTCAACTCATCCATTACAAATGTGGATGTATTTAGTATTGCTTCAGACGAGGGCTACGCTTTTGTCAATTACCTGAAAGTCATGAATGGTGTTATTATTCAGACACAGACGCTCGAAATGAAGCGGCGTTTGGATGAGAGTGAACAGGAGCTTTTGGCCTTGGCCATACCGGAGATTCGGGAGCGCTTCAAAAGCCTTTCACGGGAAATTATCGTACCCTTTGAATTAGATATTGAAGAGAACGAACGGATTCGATTTACGATTCCGAAGCTGGGCGAAAAGAAAAAATTGCTAGAGCTGTCTCAAAAGAACGTGGCATTCTTTAGAAAAGAGCGTCTGTTGCAATATGAAAAGCTTAATCCTGATATTCGGACCGAGCGCATCTTAAAGCAGATGCAAAAAGATCTTCGCATGAATGTGCTCCCTCAGCATATCGAATGTTTTGATAACTCGAATATTCAGGGGAATTATCCCGTATCGGCTATTGTTGTCTTTAAGGATGCAAAACCTTCGAAGAAAGATTACCGTCACTTTAATGTGAAAACAGTTGAGGGACCAAACGATTTTGCCACGATGGAGGAAGCTGTTTTTAGACGCTATAGGCGATTATTGGATGAAGATCAACCTTTGCCGCAATTGATCATTATCGATGGCGGAAAAGGACAGCTAGGCGCAGCCTTAAAGAGCCTGCGCTTGTTGGGGATAGAGCGAAAAGTAACCGTCATCGGTATTGCCAAAAGACTGGAGGAGCTTTTCTATCCAGGTGATCAATATCCACTTTATTTAGATAAAAAATCTGAAACCCTCAAGGTCATTCAACATCTTCGGGATGAGGCACACCGCTTCGGAATCACCTTCCACAGGAATCAACGGAGCCGGAAGACCTTCGTTTCAGAGCTGGAAAACGTTCCGGGCATAGGTAAAACAACCGTTGAGAAAGTATTAACTGAATTTAAATCGGTGAAAAAAGCGAAGGAAGCCTCAGATGAAGAGCTAAAAAAAGTGCTTAATCTGAAACAGATTAAAGCACTTCGTGAATATTTTGCAAAGTAAAAATTTACAAGAAGAACAGTTCGCACAGGGGAGGTCAGTATAAAAAGATCTCCCCTGTACGAATGTTCAATGCGAATTAATCGTCGTAACCGAAACGTTTAAGGTAGTTCTTTTTACTTCTCCAGTCAGGAATTACCTTAACAAAAAGCTCGAGGAATACTTTTCCGTCGATAAACTCTTCAATATCCTGGCGCGCATAGGTGCCGACTTTTTTGATCATGGCTCCCGCTTTTCCAATGATAATGTTTTTTTGAGAGTCGCGCTCAACAATAATTTCGGCAGCAATACGTGTGATATTTGCCTCTTCTTTGTAAGATGTAACGATTACTTCTGTACTGTAGGGAATCTCTTTATCGTATAGTTTGAATACTTTTTCACGAATCATCTCAGAGACAAAAAAACGCATGGATTTATCCGTTAACTCATCTTTTTCATAATAGGCTTCGTGAATCGGTAATTTATCCTTAATGTAGTGCATCACGGCAGCAACATTATGATTTAATTTTGCTGAAATCGCAAAAACGGTATCCGGATTTAATTTTTCCTGCCAAAATTCGATCTTAGCCTTGACCTCTTCTTCCGAAGATTTATCGATTTTGTTGATAAGCACGGCAACAGGGGAATTTGTTTTACGCAATTTCTCCAGGACATCGTTCTCATCGTATTTTTCGTGGATATCTGTCACAAATAAAATAATGTCTGCATCGATCAACGATCCTTGGACAAAATTCATCATCGATTCTTGCAAAGAATAGTTTGGTTTGATAACACCAGGGGTGTCCGAAAACACAATTTGATGGTCTTCATCGTTTACAATACCGATAATGCGGTGTCTTGTCGTTTGCGCTTTGGGTGTAATGATAGACATTTTTTCACCCACTAAAGCGTTCATTAGGGTGGACTTACCAGCATTTGGCTTTCCGATGATACTTACGAATCCTGCTTTATGTGACATTTTTCTAAATTTTATTAGGATTACAAAGAAACAAAATATATCTTTGTACTCCAATTCGGAAGGATCATAATCTTGTTTTTTCAAAAGAAAAAAGCAATTTTGTTCAAAAATATATTGCGGGGTGGAGCAGTTGGTAGCTCGTCGGGCTCATAACCCGAAGGTCACTAGTTCGAGTCTGGTCCCCGCTACTAAAGAAAGAGCCGATTGCAATGATCGGTTCTTTTAAAGAAATTTAAAATACATTGCGGGGTGGAGCAGTTGGTAGCTCGTCGGGCTCATAACCCGAAGGTCACTAGTTCGAGTCTGGTCCCCGCTACTAAAAAAAGAGCCGGTTGCAATGATCGGTTCTTTTAAAGAAATTTAAAATACATTGCGGGGTGGAGCAGTTGGTAGCTCGTCGGGCTCATAACCCGAAGGTCACTAGTTCGAGTCTGGTCCCCGCTACTAAAAGAAAGAGCCGATTGCAATGATCGGTTCTTTTAAAGAAATTTAAAATACATTGCGGGGTGGAGCAGTTGGTAGCTCGTCGGGCTCATAACCCGAAGGTCACTAGTTCGAGTCTGGTCCCCGCTACTAAAAGAAAGAGCCGATTGCAATGATCGGTTCTTTTAAAGAAATTTAAAATACATTGCGGGGTGGAGCAGTTGGTAGCTCGTCGGGCTCATAACCCGAAGGTCACTAGTTCGAGTCTGGTCCCCGCTACTAAAAGAAAAAAGCCGAGGTGAATATCTTGGCTTTTTTTGTGTCCTAATTTACGCTATAATACCGCCTGTTTTTCAGGATCATCTTTTTTCCTACTCTTGTAAATTTCTTTTTATCGATTGTCGTGAGGTTGTTGAAAAACGGTCTTTTGCTGTTATTTAATCGTTCTAATTTTTTGATATTGGATTACGCTGTAAAATGTGTGTTTATGCAATCGTTTGTTTAATTGGCGCAATCGATTTCGTTGTTGCTAAATTTTGATATACTATCATCTTGCTTTAGATTTAGCATTCATGTACCTAAATTTTGATTAGTACGCTAATCAATTTTTAAACTAACTATTAAATATTATGATTTCAAAGATTCTCGACAATCACAAGTTGAGTCTGTTATCATTAGCTTTACTCATTGCAAGTACACACAGCTCGGCTAATGCTAATGGTCTTACGTTTCCAAACAACAATATTTTGTTGAATGACGCGGTTTATCAACAAAAAGTGAATGGAAAAGTGCAGTCTACAGACGGCCCGTTGGCTGGAGCAACCATTAGCGTTAAGGGGAGCGGTAAATCGACATCCGCAGGAGCAGATGGACGTTTTACAATAGATGCTAAAAATGGTGATGTACTGGTCGTTACAAGTGTTGGTTATAAAGCACAAGAAGTGACCGTGACAGGACCGGTTGTTAACATCAATATGGAGTCCAATAGTGAAGCACTCCAGGAAGTTGTCATTGTTGGTTATGGAACACAACAGAAAAAAGAAAGTTTGACTGGCGCTCTTCAGGCGGTTAAAGGAAACAAATTACGTGATGTCACTACGCCATCGGTTGAAAACATGCTGAATGGTAAAGCTGCCGGGGTATATGTTGCCCCAGGAGCCGGTAAACCAGGGTCAAATGGCGGTGTTGTGATTCGTGGTCAGGCAACATTAAGTGGTACGACCAGCCCATTGTGGGTCATTGACGGTGTTATTGTTGGCTCAAGCCCAGGTGATATCAATCCGGACGACATTGAATCATTAACCATCCTAAAAGATGCTGCTTCAACCTCGATTTATGGTTCTCAAGGCGCGAATGGTGTTGTCGTTGTGACAACCAAAAACCCTACTGCATCCAAAACAAGCATTAGCTTTTCTACAAAAATGGGTATCAACCAACTTTCCAATGGACACATGGAAATGATGGATGGTGCTGAACTCTATGACTACTTTGCGTCATTCTCCAATCAAGATAAAATTAAATTTCCACGCTGGAACCCTGAATTACGCAACAGTAATTTTGACTGGTGGAAACTGGCGACAAAAACCGGGTTTGTCCAAAACCACAATTTGTCTATTCAGGGTGGAAATGATAAATTACAGTCTTATTTGTCTTTAGGTTACTACAACGAAGCCGGTGCTGTAAAAGGATATGATTACGATCGTTATAATTTTAGATTACGTACCAACTATAAGCCTTTCGATTGGCTGACCATTAAGCCATCTATTGCGGGATCAAGACGTGCTGTAGATGATCGTCAATATGATGTCAATGCCATGTATGGAAACCTGCCTTGGGACAGTCCTTACGATGCAAATGGAAATTTAGTGCCACATCGTTACAGCGGCTGGGTCAACAATGCAAGTACAAACTACTTGTACGACCTCCAATGGAATCATAGTGCCAATACCAATTATGAATTTATGGGTAACTTAGATTTCGACATCAAATTAACAGATTGGTTGACTTTCTCTTCTGTCAACAATTATCGTTACAATAGTTATTCCGATAGCGGATATCAAGATCCACGATCAAACAGCGGCGAAAGTGTAATTGGTCGTGTGACAGATTATCGCATGGAATTTGCCCGTCGGTATACCAACCAGATTTTACGTTTCAACAAGACTTGGGATAAACATAGCCTGAATGGATTGGCTGCATACGAATTTAACGACTATTGGACAAAAACCTTAGATGCTTATGGAACAGGTATTGTAAATGGTTTCGAGGTATTGGATGTTGTTGCAAAACCAGAGCGAACCAGAGGTGGAATTTCCGAATGGGCAGTACAGTCATTTTTGTCTAATGCAAACTATGCATACGATAATAAATATTTGGCACAGGTATCTTTCCGTCGTGATGGAGCATCCAATTTTGGTACCAATGCAAAATATGGAAACTTCTTTTCAGTTAGTGGTGGTTGGAATATCAATAAGGAAGAGTGGTTCAAGGCTGATTGGGTAGATAACTTAAAACTGAGAGCAGCTTATGGATCGGTAGGTAATAGACCAAGTTCATTATATCCGCAATATAGTCTTTACTCGGTGTCTGCATCATCAAGTTATAATGGTATACCAGGGGCATTAATTAGCCAAATCGGTAATAAAGATCTGACTTGGGAAAAAACCTACACAACTGGTTTTGGGGTTGATGCAGCCTTGTTTAAGAATAGATTGCGATTCAATGTTGATTATTATGACAAGAAGACCGATAATGTACTTTATCAAGTGCCAATCAGCGGTCTGACCGGTGTCACTTCTATCTGGAAAAATATTGGTAAGATGCAAAACCGGGGGATTGAATTGACCATCGGTGGCGACATCGTTCGAAATGACAATGTACATTGGAGCTTGGATGTTAATTTGAGTCACAATGTGAATAAATTGACCGAGCTATTTGCGACAAAAGATGCCAATGGTAATCTTGTTTCAAAACCAATTATCGCAGGTGACGGATCAGGTATCGCTGGATCGGCGCAACGTCTGCTTCAACCGGGTCTTCCGGTAGATACCTATTATTTAAAAGAATGGGCTGGTGTTAACGTAGATAATGGTTTGCCAATGTGGTATCGATACGAGACAGATGCCAATGGCAATGAAACAAGGACAACGACGTCTAACTATTCCAATGCAACCTTCCGTAATGTAGGAAAAGGAAATCCGGATCTTTTCGGCGGTTTCAGTACGGCTTTAAGTTATAAGCAGTTTGACCTGAATGCCGTGTTCGGTTTCTCCTTGGGGGGTAAATTATATAATTACTCGCGTCAGGAATTTGATTCGGATGGAACCTATACGGATCGTAACCAGATGAAGTTACAGGATGGTTGGAGCCGTTGGGAAAAACCTGGCGATGTTGCCACTCACCCGATTGCGAGATACGACAACCAAGATAAAGGTAATTCACCTTCAACACGCTTTTTAGAAAGTAACAATTTCTTGAAAATGAGATCGCTGACCTTAGGGTACAACTTTGATTTAAAGAAATATAACATCAAAAATTTACGTGTATTCTTAGCTGGCGAGAATTTGTTTACGATTACAAACTATTCGGGTGTTGATCCGGAGCTTCCATTGACTGAGCCAGATGGCAAAGGCGGCGGCGGTCAAATGATTCGATCTACCGGAGTTTCTGTCTATCCTATGGTTCGCAAATACATGTTCGGCGCAAGCGTAACATTTTAATTTTAACGTTTAGAAAATCAACAATGAAAAAGATATTAATAGGACTTTTGATCGCAACGGCAGTATCCTCCTGCGATATAGATCGTCTTCCTTATACTTCAATGGATGAAGAAAATATTGCAAGTAATCCTGATGCAATGGTAACAGGTACTTATGCGCAGTTAAAAGCTTGGTCTGATCCGATGCACCGTCTTGGTGAATACGCTGGGGATAATATGATGATCCGCGGATCATCGACAGATGCATTTTACGAATTTATTTCCTATGCAAGAACACCCAATAATTACCGTTTGCAAAACTTTTGGGATAGCGGTTATAAAGCGATTGCCCAATCGTCGAACCTGATCAAGATGTTTGCTGAAGGTCAGAGTCCAGAAATGGACAATAAAATAGGTGAATGTTATTACATCCGTGGAATGATGTATTTTTACCTTTGTCGCGCATTCGGGAAGCCTTACTACCAAAGTCCAGAAACAAACTTAGGCGTTCCGATTGTCAATGGTACACCTGAAGATGTTTTCAATGATTTGAACTTACCGGACCGTGCGTCTGTAAAAGATACTTACGCGCAAGCGATCAGTGATCTGAAAAAAGCAGAAGCTTTAATGACCCTTGATAAGGGGGCCGCATATGCGTCTAAGGGTGCAGCGCAAGCGATGCTTTCCCGTATATATCTGTATATGAGTGGTACGTATAAAAATCCAAATGCGGAATATGCGCGTCTTTCTGTAGAATATGCGGATAAAGTGATTAACTCAGGTAAATATGTCCTGTTGGGCCGTGAGCAATTCATGAAATACAATACGTTTAGACCTGAAGATAACAAGGAGACCATCTTTGCGGTGAAACGTGTGGCTTCTGAATTTTCGGGCGATGACCATTATTATGGCATTGGAGGTATGTATTCCAATATTGGTGGTATGGGCTGGGGTGAGATGTATTCCAGCGCCAAATACATTGATTTATTGAATGAAACTGGTCGCAATGACTGGAGACCTGATCATTATACGATTGTCGACGCACGTGCAGCATTTATTGAACCTACTTATTCAAAAGATGATGCGGGAAAATACACAACTGTTTTTCGGTTTATTAAACAAGATGTACCCAAAAATGCAGGCGATCCGGTTACGCTAAGCTATGTACAGGCTCCTGCTACCATAAACGGGAATACCGTGACTTGTAAAGATGGTGATAATGTCTATACATTAACTGCTGTCAATGCTGCACAACAAACCTATAAAATTGCCTATGCAGATGGTAAAACATATACAGGTATGATTGATTACTATATTTCCTTGAACCGGGCTTATCCACAATTTTATATTGTGAAATGCTCACGTGAAGGTGAGGAGTCTCAACTGCACTCCCCTGTAATCAGCCGCTTGGGTGAAATTTATTTAAACCGCGCAGAGGCTAATGCAAAATTAGGTAATTATGGTGCAGCGCTAAATGATTTAAATACCATCAGAAATCGATCTATTGTCAATGGTGGATATACTTCAATTGATGCGGCCAGTGCAAGCAAACTGATTGACAAAGAGCGTCAGTTGGAATTGGCTTATCAGGCTGAACGCAGCTACGATGTGTTCCGTAACGGAGACCCGTTAAACCGTACATATCCGGGGCCACAGAAACAATTTGAAGATATTCTACCAACAGATTTTAGAGTAACTTATTTTATTCCTCAGGATGCGATAAATTCATATCCGGGCAAATTGACTCAGAATCCAACGTCTAACTAGGCGAATATTGATAATTTAAACCCTATAAATGGCTTTACTTCACGGTAAAGCCATTTTTGTTTTTGTGTCGCGATAATCCCTTTCGAATCCGTATCTTTGTTCCCTTAAGTATATTTTTAGCATAAAAGTGCCGCCTGCTGTGATAGTGGGTGGATCAAATAAAATAAATATGGCAAATATTGTTGCAATTGTTGGTCGTCCAAATGTTGGTAAATCTACCTTATTCAATCGTCTTACAGAAAGTAGAAAAGCGATTGTTGATGACTTTATCGGGGTGACGCGCGACCGTCATTATGAAACAGCCGAGTGGATCGGAAAGAAATTTACAGTAATTGATACAGGTGGTTTTGTACATGGTTCGGATGATGTCTTTGAAGAGGCTATTCGCGATCAGGTTTATATCGCTATTGAAGAAGCTTCAGTCGTTATATTCATGGTGGATGTCACAACTGGTATTACCGACTTGGATGACGAAATCGCTGATATTCTGAGAAGAAGC
The DNA here is from genome assembly GCF_002196555.1 of Sphingobacterium sp. G1-14. Lineage (NCBI taxonomy): Bacteria > Pseudomonadati > Bacteroidota > Sphingobacteriia > Sphingobacteriales > Sphingobacteriaceae > Sphingobacterium > Sphingobacterium sp. G1-14. The sequence goes on along the minus strand of NZ_CP021381.1, from coordinate 5,637,894 downwards.
TCCAAACCTGTGTATGTAGTGGCCAATAAAGTCGATCACGCGAAATTGCATCATGAATCGGCAGAGTTTTATGCCTTTGGTTTAGGAGAGGTCTTCAATATCTCGTCAGCTACAGGATCGGGTACAGGTGAACTGTTGGATGCTGTGGTTTCTCATTTCGAAGTGGAGGAGGAAGAAGAAGAATCCTTACCTAAATATACCATCGTAGGCCGCCCGAATGTAGGTAAATCTTCTTTGACAAATGCTTTGATCGGTAAAGATCGCAACATTGTAACGCCAATGGCAGGGACAACACGTGATTCAATCCGTATACATTACAATCAATATGGACATAACTTTTTATTGATCGATACTGCAGGTCTTCGTCGTAAGTCCAAAGTAAATGAAGATATTGAGTTTTATTCGGTGATGCGTACCATCAAAGCCTTGGAAGATTCTGATGTGACGATTTTAATGTTGGATGCACAGGATGGATTAGAAGCGCAGGATGTTAATATTTTCAACCTGGCAGAGAAGAACCGTAAAGGTATCGTAATTGTTGTCAATAAGTGGGATTTGATCGAAAAGGACAACAAAACAATGAAGGCTTTTGAAGATCGCATCAAAGAGAAAATAGCACCATTTACAGATGTGCCTATTATCTTTACTTCCGTAACTGAAAAACAACGTGTTCTTAAGGTGTTGGAAGTTGCCGACAAGGTATATGCCAACAAAACCAAAAAGATCCCTACTTCCAAATTGAATGAAGTGATGTTGGATATTATCGAGAATTATCCACCGCCATCCTTAAAGGGTAAATATATCAAAATTAAATATGCAACACAGTTGCCAGGACGGACACCGATGTTTGCATTCTTCTGTAATCTGCCACAATACATCAAAGATCCGTACAAACGTTTTATTGAAAACAAATTGCGTGAGAACTTTGACTTTACAGGTGTGCCAATTCAAATATATTTCAGACAAAAATAGATTTCCAAGCAGCGATTAAACATGGACCATAATCTCTATTTATACAATACGCTTTCGCGAACAAAAGAAAAATTCGAACCTATTCATCCCAATCTTGTTGGTATGTATGTATGTGGGCCCACAGTGTACAGTGATGTGCATTTGGGGAACTGTCGGACGTTTGTGTCTTTTGATTTGATTTTTAGATACTTGCGTCACCTTGGTTATAAAGTGCGTTATGTGCGCAATATTACCGATGCGGGGCACTTGGAAGGCGATCGTGATGAAGGGGATGATAAATTTGCAAAAAAAGCAAAATTGGAACAATTGGAACCGATGGAAATTGTTCAAAAGTATACGATAGGTTTTCATGACGTATTGCGTCTTTTCAATACGTTGCCGCCCAGTATTGAGCCTACTGCGACAGGACATATTTCCGAGCAGATTGAAATGATCGAACAGATTATGGAGAATGGCTATGCCTATGAGCGCAACGGTACAATCTATTTTGATGTTGAAAAATACGTTGAAACATACGATTATACGATATTGACCAATCGTAAATTGGAGGATATGCTCAATAATACCCGTGAATTGAGCGGTCAGGATGAGAAAAAGGGACGTTTGGATTTTGCCTTATGGATCAAAGCAAAACCTGAAACGATTATGCGTTGGCCTGCACCTTGGAGTGTTGGCTTCCCAGGTTGGCATATTGAATGTTCGGCCATGAGCAGAAAGTACTTAGGTGATCAGTTTGATATTCATGGCGGTGGAATGGATTTGGCAGCTACACATCATACCAATGAAATTGCACAATCAGAAGCATGTAACCATACGAGCCCTGCCAAATATTGGATGCACACGAATATGTTGACTGTAAATGGTGCGCGTATGTCCAAATCTGCCGGAAATGGATTTTTACCGGGTGAACTATTTACTGGAAACCATCCCTTATTGAATAGAGGTTATTCGCCGATGGCCGTGCGATTCTTTATGTTACAGGCACATTATAGAAGCACGTTGGATTTCTCCAATGAGGCATTGGATGCGGCCGACAAGGGGTATAAAAGACTTATGACTGCGATCAGTCTTTTAGACAAATTGAAAGTGTCGAAAGGTGCTGATTCATTCAATTTAGCTGAAATCCGCCGCAAGTGTTACGCAGCTATGGATGACGATTTTAATAGTCCTGTACTCATTGCCGAATTGTTTGAAATTGTCCGTATCATCAACTCTATTTATGATGGTAAAGCGAAAGTAACAGCTGAGGGATTGGAAGGTCTTCAAGTATTCATGAAAGAATTTGTTGAGGATATCCTAGGGCTTAGAAACGATCAGACTTCAGCATCCGATGATATCGATGACGTCATGAATCTGGTCATTAAACTACGTAATGAAGCCAAAGCAAATAAAGACTTCGTCACCTCTGACCGTATTCGTGATGAGCTTAATTCTATTGGAATTCAATTGAAAGATAGCAAAGAAGGAACACTTTGGAATAAGATTTGATAGATAAGAAATCGAATTTATAAAAGAGGAATAAAATGGAATATTCCTATTGGGAAAACACATTATCGTGGAAACCAATGGATATTCCATGTAACCTTTAAAAGAAAGATCAATTTGCATATGAATTTTTGGAATAGGCTATCCGTCGTCGCATTCATGAGTGTTGCTGGTACAACACTTTATGCGCAGATACCTGAGAAAGTTGGAAGCCTATTGCAGGCCGATAAGGATGCTGCTGCACTGGCTAAAGCCTCTACACCGCATCAAGCGTTTCTTTCGATCATTGATAAGGAATCTACGTTTTATGTCCCATCGGCAGTAAATGCTTATAACTATCTTAATAATAGACCAAATATTCCCGATGTTTTAAATTGGCAACCTACGTTTGCGTTGATTGCTAAAAGTCAGGAGTTTGGTGTGACTTCGGGGTCTATGGACTTTCAGAAAGTAGGTGCAAGATTGCGTCATGGAGAATACTTGACTGTCTGGAAACGCAACAAAAAGGGTAAGTGGCTGGTCGATATTCGGGCCGAAGTTGAAAACAACGGGAAGGATGGGGAATTTGATCTTGAATATATCGAACCTACCGATTCGTGGTATCTGAAGCATCGCTCTAAAGTGCGATTAAATCAGCGTGAAGATATTGTCCTGGAAACAGACAAATTGATGTCAACAGTTCTGAAGGCCGATAACCCAACCGCATATAAGGAGTTTTTAAGCGAGGATGTCCGCTTTTTGTTCCCTTGGACCAGTCCGATGGAGGGAAAGGCCACAATGATGGCTTACCTCAAAAAACAACGGATGACGATAGAAACAGTGCCCGAAGAAGTAAAACGTTCGTATAGTGGCGATTTTGCCTATACAAAAGGAACTGCAACGGTGCGACAAAAGGATAAGGTGGTGAAGTATAATTATATTCGTATCTGGCAACTGAGCGAATTGGCGAAGGATGATGTGAAGAAAGCGAACTGGAATATTCTGATCGAGATGATGTTTGAGAAATAGCATGACGATTGCCAAATAAAAAAAGGGCTTGAATATATACTATTCAAGCCCTTTTTTATAGGATAAGTGTTGTACACTTATTGTTTTTTCCATTTTTTCAATTCATCGCATGAACCAAACTCGTCACTGATATTGATAAATGTTGTTTTCGATTTATCATCGAACCATTTACTTAGATTGCGATTGATTTTATCTTGTCTGGCAGCCTCTTTGATTTTGGTGAAATCCTCGTCCAAATTTGCTTTGTGCGGCGGAATACGTGTTTTCAAGTAATTGAAACGGTAGCCAACATCGCCCATTTTGTCTGTAAATTGCTCTGGTTTGGAGTATTCTCCTGGTTTTAGGGGATCGATTGCTGTAAATACTGATTTTTCCAAGCCATCCATAGGAATTACGGTTGTGCGGCTTGAGCCTTCTTGATTTAGGATCATACCCCCATTGAATTTGCTTTCTTCTGCATCCGAATAATTTGTAGCAGCGTGATAGAAATCCATTTTTTTGTCAACAACCAGTTTATAGATACTGTCCAATTTATTTTTGGTTCTTTCCAACGCAGCAGTACCAGGATTGATCTTCATCAGGATATGGCGTGTATGCACCTCTTCGCCCCGTCGTTCGAGTACCTGAATAATATGAAAGCCAAATTTGGATTCTACAATTGGAGAAATTTCTCCCGGTTTTAATTTAAAAGCCATCGCGGAGAATTCCTTTACGTAGTTGTCACGTGTGCCGAAACCTAAATCACCACCATAAGGGGCAGATCCGGGATCTTGCGAGTATATACGAGCCATTGTACCAAAGTCTGAGCCATCTACAATCTGCTTGCGGATACCTTCAATCTTATCTCGCTGCTCTTTTTTTTCTGCATCTGTCAATTTGGGCATCATCACAATCTCACCGATTTCTACCTCGGTATTGAAGTAAGGCAGACTGTCTTTATTCAAGCCTTCAAAATAACGCTTTACTTCCAATGGTGTTACGTCTACTTTTTGAACAATGTTTTGCTGCATTTTGTTAGCTTTCAATTGCTCAAAAACACTTGAACGCATTTCTTCTTTGTATTGCAATAAAGAGCGGTTGAGGAATTTTTCAAGACGTTCTTGCCCTCCTGCCTGTTGTGACATATGACGTAGGCGGGAGTTAAGGTTATCGTCAACTTCGGTTTCCGTTACATCTATAGAGTCAATTACTGCCTGTTGGGAAAGCAGCTTCTGAATGATTAACTGCTCAAGTACGCCGCATTTAAAATTTTCATTAGGTTTATTCCCTTGCGCTAACCATTGAGAATATTGCATATCCACGTCGGACTGTAAGATAATGCCCGATCCAACCGTTGCTACAACGCGATCAATAACTTGACGTTGCGCAAGACTGGCCTGAATTGATGCAAACAGCAATAAAAACAATATATAAATGTTTTTTTTCATCCGTATAAATTATTTATGATATTTATGAGTGATCTTCATTTGTATAAATGAATTCGTTTCACTCGGTTATTTGTTCATCATTTATTTTTTTGTCACAAGCATTCACGCTGCCTTCGGCGGTATACGTAGTAATTGTGTTCAATATATACTTTTTTGAACAACAGCACAAAATTATCAGATTATATGAATTATTCGTACTTTTATTTAACAATATTTTTGTATTCCCAATATTTTAAATGGGCGATTTTAGAATTGTTAAAATTGATGTGCTAAAATACGCATTTGCCTATTAGAAAGGACGGTTTTAACCAAATTTAACAAGTCTATTGACGATATTTACGCCTGTAAAATGGAGGGGTTTTAGATCCTCAGACCGAGGAATGAATGGAGGGATTTAATTGGAGTCCCGTATAATTTAGCAACAAACTTGATGTAATGGTCTCATTCAACAAATGAGTAGCTACATCTATAAAATAATTTCAATGAAAAAAGCATTTATTTATTTGATGACAATTTTACCTCTGGCTAGTTTTGCGCAACAGATTCCCATGTTTGTGGGCACATATACGAGCAAAACCGCGAGCAAGGGCATCTATATTTATAATTTTGATGTTAAAACTGGTGAAACAACCTTGTCGAGCACGCAAGAAAGTAAAGATCCATCCTTTTTAGCGCGAAATAATAACTTTATTTATGCCGTTAATGAGGTTCCAAATCAAGAGGGGACTGTTTCTGCCTATTCTTTTAAGGACGGCCATTTAACTTTTCTAAATTCACTTCCTTCCGGAGGGGAGTCGCCTTGTTTTGTTGAAGTACATCCTAAGGGTAGCTTGCTCGCTGTAGCAAATTATACAGGCGGCTCTGCAGCGCTGTTTGATTTAGAAAGTAATGGTGTTTTGAGCAAAAGAGCACGATTAATACAACACGAGGGTAAGGGAGTGGACCCCGTTCGCCAAGAAAAGCCACACGTACATTCTACTTTTTTCTCCAATAAAGGGGATAAGTTGTACGTCCAAGATCTTGGTTTGGATGAGATTTCTATTTATCCGGTGAATAAAACTGGAAATGCCTATAGTCTTGCTGATGAATCAGAAGATATCTTTACGCCTGCTGGTGGCGGTCCTAGACATATTGTATTTGATAAGAAAGAGAAATTCCTGTATGTCGTATTGGAAATGACCGGTCAAATTGCATCGTATAAGAAAGATGGCGATGCATGGATGTATCAAAGTACTTTTGATATTAACCCCGAAGGCTTTAAAGGAAGTAACGGCGGTGCTGACATGAAGATCTCTGCTGATGGAAAATTCCTGTATGCGACCAACCGTGGCGATGCCAATACGATAGCTACTTTTTCGGTAGAAAAGGATGGAGAATTGAAGAAAATAGCGAATCTTTCAGTAAAAGGTAAAGGTCCGCGTAATTTCAACCTTTCTCCGGATGGGAAATATCTTTTGGTCGCCAATCAATATACCAACAACATTGTTTTGTTTAGCCGGGATGCTAAAACGGGTTTGTTGACAGATACTGGAAAAGAAATTGCTGTACCAGCACCAGTTTGCATTATCTTCTAATCCAGAAAAGAAGTTCGAATAAGAAAAGAAGATTTTTAGGAAAAACCGTATGCGTTTTTTCTTAAAAATCTTCTTTTCTACAATCTAATTTACCTTCCTTTTCAAGGTCATTTAAGGTGGTTCCCTTCCATGTTTTTACCCGCTGTATATAGGCAGCCCTTCCAATCATGTGTGCTGCAACCGGAGCCGTTAGGATCAGAAAAAATCCAATAGCTATAGCCTTGGTCGTTACGGATACATCCGGGAAGGTCATTGCCGCACAGATAAGTAAAAGTCCCACACCCAGCGTTGCCGCCTTTACCGTAACCGAAAGACGCAAATAAAAATCGGGCATCCGCAAGATGCCAATAGACGCAAATAGTATGGCCAAGGCCCCGATGGTACTGAGAATGGCTAAAGTAATATCAATCATCTTTGCTTTGTTTTTCTAAATAAAATGAAAATGCGATCGTACCAAGAAATGCGATAAGCGCCAAGATCATGGCAATGTCTAAAAACACTTCCTGCGAAGTTCGTATACTATAAACGGTAATAATGCCAATTCCGATGGTGATAATGAGATCTAGGGCAATAACACGATCAAATATCTGGGGTCCTTTATACAGACGAATAAAAGCCAGTATGACTGAGATAGTCAAGATCGGAAGGATCACATAATCAAAATAGCTATTTAAAGTCATCTTAAGAGTTCTAAAAGTCTTCGTTCAACATTATTTTTAAGGGTAGAAACAAACTGTTCCTTGCTTTTCATGTACATGACGTGAATAAAGAGCGTTTTTTTATCTTCACTTACGTCGAGGATGAGTGTGCCGGGTGTCAACGAGATAAAGGTTGAAAGCAGGTTAATTTCCAAATCGGTTTTTGCATCCATGGGATACTTGACAATCGCAGGTTTGATAAAAAACTTGGGGGTTATCACGTCGTAGGCAACCTGCACATTGGCAACAATCATTTCCCACAGGAAAAAAAGAATAAAACTCAATGTTTTGGGGACCCGATAAAAGTAGCGTTGGTCCACCTCATTCCTGTTCATAAGCCAGAGGATACCGAATCCCAACATAAAGCCGAAAAGGAAGTTGGTGTAATACATCGATCCCGTCAATGCGACCCAGATAAAGGATAGCATGAGGTTCATTAAAAACTGTTTGATCATATCATTTCTGCCCTCCTAATACAGCGTTTATGTAAGGTGATGTGTCCAATAATTGTGTAGCGATCTGATCCGCGACATGGATAATCGCTTCGGCGTTGAGTCCGATATACAGGGATGCAGATGCCAAAATAACAACAGGGAGTATGAGCATTGTTCTTTTATAGCCGATCATACCCGCAAATTTGTCCTCAATGATTTCCGGATCAGGTGCATCTTTCCAGAACACCTGCGCCCACATTTTGGCGATGACAAACAAGGTGATAAAGCTGCCAATAATCAGGGCTCCCGCGAAAGCATACTTCTCTAAGTGGAAGGCATCTTTGAATAGATAGATTTTAGGCCAGAATCCCGAGAGAGGCGGGATGCCCACCAGTGAAAAAAGAACAATGGCAAAAAGTAATGAAATCTTTGGGTATTGGGCATAAAGTCCACCCAGTTTAGTCATATCCATGGTGCCGCGGAGTTGCCGTATAACACCGGCTATGAGGAATAAATTCGTTTTGACCATGATATCATGGATCAGATAGAATACCGCCCCCAATAAAGCCCATTTGCTATATAAGCCCAATCCGCCAATCATAAAACCAATATGACAAACGATCAAATAGGAAAACAACCTCCGGATATTGGTTTTGATCAATGCACCAAAAGCGCCCGTCAGAATTGTCAATATGGCTAGTACGATAAGGAGTTCCTTGGTAAAATGATTGGGAATAAATAGTAAGGAAAATACCCGGAACAAGGCGTAAATCCCAACCTTGGTCAATAAGCCCCCAAATGTCGCTGCTACGGCCGAAGGTGGCGTATGGTAAGAGGACGGTAACCAGAAATAGAGTGGAAATACAGCGGATTTAATCCCAAAACCGATCAGGAAAAATGTTGCTGTAATTTCTACTAAAGCCTGATTTTGTATTTTAGGAATACGGAGGGCCAGGTCGGCCATGTTTAACGAGCCTGAAATGCCATAAAGTATACCTATTCCTGTTAAGAAAAATGTGGAAGCCAGGATATTCATGGCCATATATTTTACGGCACCTTCCAATTGGGATTTTCTGCCCCCCAAAGTCATCAGCACAAAAGAGGAAATAATAATAACTTCAAACCATACATACAGATTGAAGATGTCACCGGTTAGAAAAGCCCCATTGAGCCCCATCATCAAAAAGTGAAAGATCGGGAAATAACCATAGAGGATGCGCTGGCGCCCCACACCGACACAGGAAAAGATAGAGACCGCCAGACCTGCGATAGAAGTGAGGAGAACAAGGGTACTGCTGAATAGATCGGCAACAAAAACGATCCCAAAAGGAGCTTTCCAATTGGCTGCATTCATGGTCAAAATACCGCCATCATAAACTTTGAAGAACAGTTTAAAGGCAAGAATGAGTGCGAGCAAGCTTCCGCCAACGCTCAGAAAACGTTGTGCAGTGGATTTGCGCCACAACATCAGTTGGACAATAGCAATAAATAAATGCACGATAATCGTGGCAATAATGTGGTTGTCTATCATATATCTTCTTCCTCAGGCGTGTTCAAATCATCCAGATCATCTGTACCCAGCAATGCATATACACGCTTGAGTAAAACGATGGCAAAGGAGGTTAGGCCAAAGCTGATCACGATGGCCGTTAAAATAAGTGCTTGCGGAATCGGGTCCGCATAAATATCTGTGAATACCTTCAGATCGGGTCCAATGATAGGTGGTTTACCTTTAATAATGTTTCCCAATAAGAAGATCAATATATTGGTACCATTGCCCAGTAACATAATCCCCAGCAACAATTTCACCATGCTTCGACGCAAGATGAGGTATATTCCGGCAGCATAAAGGATGCCGATCAATAACACGAGTATCAGTTCCATTATTCTTCTTCAGTAGTTAAAGCAATTGTAAATAAAATCGTCAGGACGACACCTATGACAACAAAGTATACACCAAGGTCAAAAAATAAGGCGGTTCCTATCATCCCGATAACGGGGATTTTCTCTTCCAGCCAAAGCCCGGTCATGACGGGGTAGCCAAAAAATGCCGGTAAGAACATGCTTATGGCCGAAATCCCCAATCCTATGGGGATAAGTGACAAGGGTTTGTACTGAATCAGTTTCATGGTATTTTGAGGGCCAAAGGCAAAACTATGCAGCACAAAGGCAATCGAAGCAACCAAGCCGCCAACGAAACCTCCGCCGGGGTAATAATGCCCCCTGAGTAGAAGGAACACCGAGAAAAGTAAGAGTATCGGTAATAAATACCGCGTAGCGGTCTGTAATATTGTACTGTTCATTTGTTACTATTTAGCAAGGAGTTATTAGCTCATTTGTGCATAACCTTTATCTATCATTATTCTTTATCAGAGGATTTTAAACGTAATTTTAATAAGCTATATACCCCTAATGCAGCAATACTCAATACGACGATTTCAAACATGGTGTCAAAACCTCTGAAATCGACAAGCAATACATTGACGACATTTTTTCCTTTAGCAAGCACATAAGCATAATCGCCATAGAAATCACTGATATTAGTTGTTGTTGGTTCATGGAGTACACGGAGTGCGACCATGGATAGCAAAATTCCAAAAACGATAGCGACCACGGCGTCGCGAATGATAGTGCGTCGGTTGGCCAAATTCAGAAAAGAAGGGAGCTTAAAGAGTACCAATACGAAGAGTACCACCGTGAGTGTATCAATGGTGAATTGCGTCATCGCTAGATCTGGGGCACTGTAAAACACGAAAATAAGACATATGGCATAGCCTACAACACTGGTGGCTACTACGGCTGTTAAACGGGATGAGGTGCGGATGGTGAGTACAATGGCGCCGATCAAAATGCAGACTGTGGTGACTTCGTAGAAACTCACTGGAGATAAGGTTTCCCATTTGATATGGAGTGGCCCGCCCAGGTATAACTGGTAGGCGATCAATAATTCGGCAAATAAGATAATTTTCAACAGATACGAACGCAAATAGCCGTTGTGCATTTTGTTGGTGAAGAAAGTAGAGAACAAAACAATTTCCTGCGCACATAATTGGATGATATATTCAGGAGAAATCTTATTGAAATTTGCAATCCAAGCCAATTTTTTCTCGCTGGGCCTGTTTGTGAAATAAAGCAACGTACCAGCGGCAATTGTAATAGCGCTTAGTAGCAGGATTAAATTAAAGCCATGCCAGATTTTCAGGTGAAATGTTTCGGGTTTTGCGAGTATACTTGTTGCGGTAGGTCCAGCAATCCATTCGCCGACAAGTCCTGGGATGCACCCAAAGACAACTCCTAATATAGCTAAAAGTAGAGGTGGGATCCACATGGCTTTATAGGGCAGGTGGATTGTATTAAATTGCTCGGGTAGCTTACCCACAAAAGGTTTGATACCGGCCATAAATCCGGCAGAGACCAATAATATATTGGTTGCTACTGCAGCGACGGTCAAATAGAGAAATAAATCGGGTGTGGCATGTAGTGTTGCCTCGTAAATCAGATCCTTTCCAATAAATCCAAATGTAAGTGGAATACCTGCACTGGAAAGTGCCGCTAGGAGACCTGCGATAGCGACAGGCATTAATACCTTGCGTAGCCCCCGCAAGACTGTAAGATCTCGCGTTCCCGTTTCATGGTCTATAATCCCCGTAATCAAGAATAATGCGGCTTTATATAGGGCATGTACGAGTATAAAGACACTTGCAGCGATAATAGCATCCTTGGTACCGAGTCCCAATAAGAAAACCAAAATACCGAGGGCGGATATGGTTGAATAAGCGAGTACTCCCTTGAGGTCTGTTCTGAAAAGCGAATGGAATGCGGCATAAAGCATCGTGAGGCCACCAATGGCCATGAGGGAATACATCCAGATCGGGTTGCCCCCTAGTATCGGTGAAAAACGGGCCAAAAGGTAGATTCCGGCCTTTACCATGGTTGCCGAATGTAAGTAGGCTGACACAGGTGTTGGCGCCTTCATAGCACCGGGTAACCAAAAATGGAAAGGGAATTGTGCTGATTTCGTAATCGCTCCAAGTGCTACGAGGCCAAAGACCAGGGGAAAGAGTGGATGTTGCTGAATGATTGATACTTTGCCGATGAGTGCTGTAATATGGTAAGTACCGGCAATATTACCCAGCAAAATAAAACCTGCCAGTAGAAAAAAACCACCCAACCCAGTAATGGATAGTGCAGTCAGTGCGCTTTTGCGAGAATCATTTTTGTCATTGTTAAATCCAATGAGAAAAAATGAGCTGATCGAGGTCAGTTCCCAGAAGATAAACAATAGTAACATGTTGTCCGACAGGACAAGCCCCAGCATAGCCGACATAAAAAGGCAGAGGTAGCCAAAGAATCGATCGATATACCGATGACCTTTGAGATAGGCATTCGCATAAAAGAATATACAGGATCCGATCCCAGTAATCAATAAGGCGAAAAGTAGCGACAGTCCATCTAATTTAAAATCCAGATTGATGCCTAAGGAGGGCACCCACGATGTTGATTGTACGAAATAGGAGCCTTGACCAATAGGTACAATATATTGCGTAAAGTATAGAAATAGAAGTACCGGTAAGAATGCGAGAATAAAACCCCATTTGGTTTTTAGGAATCGACCAAATGGAACAATAAGGCTCGATGTTATTAGTCCTGAAAGAACAGTAAATAGCATGTAGTCTTTGTTTTAATTTTTAACCTTCTACATTTCATCGTTGCCAATGCTTATACGGCGATGAAGGTTTTTTGAAAGTTTACAATATAGTAAAAAAAAGCGAAAAAATGCTAGTTTTTGACCGTTTTCTCTCTCTATAAATGATAAAAGCAGGAATTTTGTTTTGTTTGTCGGAAAAAAAACAAAACTAGTTTAGCAATTTAGAGATGAATAAATTCGGGTTTAGAATTATTATTTGGGATTGACAAAAAAAAAGAGCATTTTTACGATACAATTATTAAACATCCTCAATTGGATGTGTTTTTTACCCTAAATAATCTCATCTATAAAAATAATAGAATCAGAGTGTGGAAGAGATCTAACTATGCAGAAAGAAGAAGTATTGTTTAAGACACACTATAATGGACTTTGCCATTTTGCTTGGAAGATTGTGGGTGACCTTTCTCTAGCAGAAGATCTGGTACAAGACTCTTTTATTGCTTATTTCAAAAATACTGATCATGTCAGTGATAATGAGATTGCAATAAAGAACTATCTCTATAGTTCTGTGCGTTTCGCTTGTTATAATCATATCCGTCATGAAAAGGTCCGTCAAAAATATTGGAATGTTGTAGGTTTTACCGAAGAAGATAATACTGCGCTTGAATTGAATATGATTCACAGTGAGGTCATTCAGGAAATATATAAAATTATTGAGGAAATGCCTTTCGCCTGTCAACAAGTTTTTCGGCTTGGTTATCTTGAAGGTTTATCCAATCTTGAAATTACACGGGAGCTGCAAATTAGTATCAATACTGTAAAAACACAAAAGCAACGAGGCATGAAAATGTTGCTCAAACGTTTGAATCCCGAGTTTATACCCCTTATTATATTTTTGTTAAAAAATATTTAAATTCTTGTCACCCTTTTCTTCGTCTTAAGTTTCTTTATGGTAATTGATGAAAGAAAACACAAGACATATCACTGATTTAATACAGAAATTCCTTTGTGGTCAATTGACAGCAGAGGAACAAGTGCAGCTTGATGAATGGCTCAATGCCAGTTCACAAAATAAGCAGCTTTTAGAGTCCTTCCGAAAAGCGGAAAATATAGCAGAAGATTTAGCCGTTATTCGGCAGTTGGATGTAAATCAAGCATGGGAGCGGTTGAAAAGTAAAGAATCTAACAGCGCGAGATCTTTTCGGAAATGGTCCTTAAGCATTGCAGCATCTATTGTATTCTTGTTAGGTGGTTTTCTATTATGGAAAGGTGATTTTACCTCATTCTTTTCGGGTGATAAAAGTGTAATAGTTTCAAAAAAGCAAGATATTGCTCCTGCAACAAGTGGTGCAGTATTAGTCTTGGCTGATGGCTCCAGGCTCTCTTTGAATAGTGATTCCACTAAAACCTTGACTAAAAACAATAATCTAATCGGGAATAGCAATGAGTTGATCGTTAAGGGAATAGATCAAACGATCCCATTGCAATACAACTCATTGATTGTTCCAAAAGCAAGTTTCTATAAGATGACTTTGGCTGATGGAACAAAAGTTTGGGTGAATGCGCTATCTCAATTGAAATTTCCTGCGCAGTTTTCACCGAAAGAACGTAGAGTCTTTTTGGATGGAGAAGCCTATTTCGAAGTTACCCCCAAGTCAGATCAACCTTTCATTGTGGAATCGAAAGGTAATGAAATTAAAGTGCTCGGAACGCATTTTAATATTAATTCTTATTCGGATCATGTTCGAACAACTTTAGCAGAGGGGAGAGTGGAGGTACGTCAAAATGATCAACGGGTAGAATTATTTCCTGGTGAATATGCTTCTTCTTTTAAAGACAACTTAGTTAAGGGAAAAGCAGATCTGGCCCATGATCTTGCTTGGCACAACAATGAATTTTATTTCAAAAAGGAAACGATAACGAATATAGCACATCAATTATCACGTTGGTATGATCTAGATGTTACCTTCCGAGGTGATGTGCAGCTGGACAAAGAGTATACCGGAAGTATTGAGCGTGATGTAAAATTGTCTCAAGTATTGGAGATGTTATCCTATGTCAGTAACCTAAAATTTGAAGTAGAAGGTAATAAATTGATTATTGCTACCAAAAGTTAAGGACTAACAATTTATAAAAAGAAAATAGCGCGCCTATGATAAAATAATACATCAAAAGCAATGACCTAAAAAAGAGAACAGGAATGTTGCAGCATCCCTGTTCAGAAAAAGATGCGATCATCAGGTCCTAAAATCTAAAAATGAACAATTAAATCCCAATTAACCACAAAGTGTAAATGTATGAATAACTTACCACTTAGCAAAAGGTGGTCCTTGATCCCTCAAGACCCACGATTTTGCAAACCATTACGTATTATGAAAATTAGTACATGTCTTCTATTCGCATTTGTGACGGGTGTGCACGCTAAGAGCGCAGCACAAAAAGTCACGTTGAATATGAAAAATGCACGTATTGAAGAAGCATTGTCTGCCATCTCCAAGCAGTCCCATCTACGTGTTTTATATAGTGAAAATCTGAATACTAAAGCACGGATTTCTGTGAACGTTAAGGATGCGTCCGTTGAGGAAGCATTGAATGCTGTCTTAAAAAGCAATAATATTGAATACAAAATTATTGCTAACACCATTTCGGTCAACAGTAATGCAAAGAATATCAGTATGACAGTCCCATTGGCTATACAGCAATCCGTTTCAGGTACCGTCACTGATAAAAATGGAAAGGGATTAAGTGGCGCTACTGTAACCGTAAAGGGAACTTCTATTTCGACGCAAACAGATGATTCAGGGCACTTTAGGATTAATGCCTCTTCTTCTGCAGTTTTGGTCGTTCGGTATGTCGGGTTTGGAACCAGGGAAATTTCCATGGCTGGTAAGTCAACTATAAATGTTGTACTTACAGCTAATGATCAAAAATTGGATGAAGTCAATGTAGTTGCCACCGGTTATCAAAATTTGGATCGTAAATTATTCACAGGCGCATCTTCGAAGATTGATGCGAAAGAGGCTGAACGTGCGGGGGTTCCGGATATTTCTCGTATGTTGGAGGGACAAGCAGCAGGGGTTTCCGTTCAGAACGTGTCTGGTACATTTGGAGCGGCACCCAAAATTCGGGTTCGTGGTGCAACCTCACTTACGGGAGATAACAAACCACTTTGGGTAATTGACGGTGTCATCCTGGATGAGGCGGTCAATATCTCCAATGAGGCATTGTCAACAGGGGATGCAAATACGCTATTAGGTTCTTCTGTAGCAGGTTTAAATCCAGATGATATTGAGTCGATCACTGTATTGAAAGATGCTGCTGCCACAGCCATGTATGGTGCTGCTGCAATGAACGGTGTTGTGGTCGTAAATACGAAAAGGGGACGCAATACAGATGGTGTTGTCAATTTTAATTATTCAGGAAACTTCACCACCTATATCAAGCCTAATTACAACCAATTTGATATCATGAACTCAGCGGAGCAGATGCAATTGATCATTGATATGGAAAACAAAGGCTATTTAAATCATTCACAGGTTTCTCGTTCCCCAACTGGAGGTGTCTTTAACAAGATGTATAATCTGATGTACGATTATGATCCTTCTACTGATTCGTATGCTTTGCGCAATGATGCTCCCTCTCGGTATCAATTTTTGCAGCGCTATACCAATGCGAATACAGATTGGTTTGACTTACTTTTTAAGCAGTCCCTTGTTCACGATCACTCCCTAAGTATGTCTACAGGGACGGCTAAAAGCCAGACCTATGCATCTACTAGTTTTATGAATGATTCTGGTTTTACGTTGGGGAACTCTGCGAAGCGTTTTACTGCGAATGTCCGTAATAATTACAAAATCAATGATAAATTGAGTACCGAATTTATCTTCCAAAGTAATATTAGGGATCAGCGTACTCCAGGAACATTAAATAGAGTTTCGGATGCTGTGTATGGTAGCTATTCTCGTGATTTTGATATTAACCCATACTCTTATTCGCTAAATACGAGTCGTATTATAACCGCTTACGATGAAAATGGAAAACTAGAGTATTTTAATAGAGACTACGCACCATTCAATATCCTTAATGAACTCGATAATAATTATATCAAGTTAAAATTGATGGATATTAAGGTTCAAGCTGGTATAACGTATAAAATTTTACCTTCCCTGACTTATTCTGCGAATGGGATGTATCGTTATTACAATTCCGAAAGACAGCATATGATCACAGAAAATGCGAATCTTTCCAAAGCATATCGAGCAAACCAGGATCAAACAGTAAATGCAGGAAATAGGTTTTTGTACGCGGATCCAGATTTCCCCAATACGGATAAATATGTGATATTACCCAATGGAGGATTCTTTAATGTTGCCAATAATAATATGATCAGTTATTATATGCGCCACAATTTGGAATACAACCAAAAATGGAATGATCATACATTAAATTTATTTGGAACCTACGAGCTTCAGTATGCGGACAAACAAAATCATGATTTTAATGGTCCAGGAATAGAATATGGCAATGGAAATTTAGTAATGCCTACCTATCGCTATTACAAGTATGCGATTGAAAGTGGCAACGTTCCTTTTTCAATGGCCTATAATTATGATCGAAAATTGGCCTATGCACTTCGAGGTGCTTATAATTATAAGGATAAGTATTCATTTAACTTTACGACACGGTATGATGGCTCAAATAAAATGGGACATTCTAATGTAGCTCGCTGGCTGCCTACCTGGAATTTATCGGGAGCATGGGACATTGACCAGGAAAATTTTTTCAACCGTGAAAATAAAATTCTCTCTTCAGCACGCTTAAGAGCAACTTATGGTCTTGTGGCAAATATGGGAAATGCGTCAAACTCCTCTGCTGTATTTTATAATGCGGTGGCATATCGACCTTACGAATCGGAGAAAGAAGGTAAAATTAATATTGACGGTTTAGAAAATTCAGAATTGACTTGGGAAAAGATGTACGAATTGAATATTGGTACTGACCTAAGCTTTTTAAATCGTCGAATTGATTTGAACTTTGATTATTATAGAAGAAACATTTTCGATTTGATTGGGCCTATTCGAACATCGGGTATTGGAGGTCAGTTCGAAAAACTGGGTAACTATGCGGATATGAAGGGGCATGGTGTTGACATTCAACTAGGCGGATATCCTTTTAAAGATCCGCAAGGTTTTACTTGGCGGACCCAGTTTACCCTAGGCTTTAATAAAACAGAAATTACAAAACTTGATGTGACACGTAACATCTGGAATTTAGTTTCTGCTGAAGGTGGGGCCAAATTAGGAAAGCCACATCGTGGATTGTATTCTATCGATTTCGATAAGCTTAACGCAAGAGGTGGGTACCCGATGTTTATCGGTACTGACGGGACACCAGGTGCTACGTATTTTTGGCTGCAGGACAATGAAACTGATTTCTTAAAATATGAAGGCCCTGTAGACCCTACAATAGCGGGTGGATATTATAACCGATTAGAGTATAAAAATTTCAGTTTGTCCTTTTTAATGAAATTTGCTTTTGGTAATAAGGTTCGTCTGCAACCTAGTTATTCCTCATCTTATTTGGATATGTATAATGTATCAAAGGATTTGATCAATAGGTTTTTATATCGTGGTGATGAGTATCTAACGGTGATTCCCTCGACTTTGGATCCGTTGTCGGCAGAATTCGATGTTAAGAATGCTTTGGAAGAAAGAAATGCGGCAAACTATACGTACAATGCTTACAACTATTCATCCGAGCGTGTGGCGAAAGGCGACTATATTCGTTTGTCACAAATTTCTATTGGATACAATGTACCTAAGGAGCTCGTGTCACGCATTAAATTCAGAACAGCACAGTTTAATCTTGTAGGGAATAATTTATGGTTATTATACTCAGATAAGAAGTTAAACGGAGTCGATCCGGAGTTTTATAGTAATGGTGGAGTTGCTCTTCCTGTGCCAAAACAAATTACGTTATCTGTGAAGTTGGGATTCTAAAAATATAAATCATGAAATTAAATACTATCAAATATATTCTTTTATCCTCTGCTTTTTTGTTCAGCGGATGTAGCAAATATCTTGATCAGGAGCCTGATATGCGTGCTCAGATCAATACTGTAGATAAAGTCAAACGATTGGTTGCGTCAGCCTATCCTGGGCGAAATTCTTTGGCTATGGCTGAAACGTATTCGGACAATGTCGAAGACAAAGGTGTTGGCGATTTGTATCAACCGGTTCCTGCTCTTTATGAGTGGAAAGATATTATCGGCGATGATACGGATTCTCCAACCGCTTATTGGAATTCATGTTATGAGGCAATTGCAGCAGCTAATCATGCACTGGATGCTATTGAGAAGAATGATTTTGGCGCTGATGTTTTGCCTTATAAGGGCGAAGCACTTGTTGCTCGTGCTTATTGTCATTTTATGCTTGCCAACTATTTTGCAAAAGTATATGACCCAAAATCGGGAGCTAGTAATGATTCCCCAGGTGTACCTTATGTGAAAGAACCTGAAACGGTGCTTATAAAAAAATATGATCGAGGAACCGTTAAATCGACTTATGATAATATTCGTCAGGATCTGGAAGAAGGATTAGCGTTATTAGACAAAGGAAAAGGACTTTGGGATGTCCCTAAATATCACTTTACACCTGAAGCGGCTCATGCTTTTGCTACACGTTTTTACTTGTTTACAGGAGAATGGCAAAAGGTAGTGGATAATGCCAATAAGATTTTCGGTGGTAATTTTACGGGTAAATTAATTCCTTATAATTCCACGTTCAAGACATTGGGGTTTGAGTCCGTTCGTACAGAATTTGCCAAAGCCGAACAGCCCTATAACTTATTGATTAATGAAACTTATAGCGGTTACCAAAGATGGTGGAACAATCGTTATGCGATGGGGATAAATGTGTTTCAAAATATTTATAATGGTATGACGGCTGCTGGAGCTAAGCTTTATAACTTTGGGGTAAGTTATGGATCTCCACATTACACCACCTATCTGTGGAAAGAGTTTTGGTACGTGACAAATCCAACCGCAAATACAGGCTATCCAATGTTAATGGTACCCGTATTGATTACAGATGAGGTATTATTGAATCGAGCAGAAGCTTATGCCGAATTGGGGAATACCAATAGTGCCTTGGCGGATCTTAATTTATTTGCCAGCAATAGGATTAATAATTATAATCCCAATACCTATGCTGTAACAGTTGCAAAATCCAAGGATTTTTTTGGTGTGGCTGATGATAAAGAAGCCTTGATTGAAACAACATTACAGTTTAAGCAAATTGGCTTTATGTCGATGGGTCTCCGTTGGTTTGATATTATACGTAAAGGATTAACTGTTAGGCACAATATGATTGGCAATGATGAGCGTGAAACCATTCTAGAACTTAAACCTGAAGATCCGAGGAGAGTCTTTCAAATTCCACAAGAAGCGAAGTTAGCAGGTGTCGAACTAAACCCAAGATAAATCATGAAAACAATTGTTAAAATATTTACAGGAGTTAGTCTGATCGGATTAATCTTTGCCTGTAATAAAGAAGATAAACTAAATTACACACTTCAGAACTACGATACATTTGTTCCGGGGGCGATTGATGAATGGATTACTAAAAATCTGACAGATCCCTATAATATCGAAGTCGTATACCGCTATCAGCGTAATATGCATGATATAAATAAAAATATATCTCCTGCAGATGAATCGAAAGTGATTCCACAAATGGATATTGTGAAAAAGGGATTTTTGGAGGTATACAATAAAATTGGTGGCGCAACTTTTATTAAAACCTATACACCCAAGCAATTCGCATTGTTTGGCTCCGGAGACTATGATCCAGATGGTTCTGTGAAAGGAGGGACAGCTGATGGTGGACGCCGGATAACACTCTATGGATTAAATGGCCTGAATGAGAATAATCCTAATTCAGTAGTTGGAAATTTACAAGTGATCCATCATGAATTTACCCATATATTAAATCAAACACGATTTATACCAGTCGATTTTGAAAAAGTATGTGTTGGAGATTATTATTCCAATTGGACTGCACAAGAAAATACACCAGCAGCAGCGAGAGCACTTGGATTTATCACTCCATATGCCCGTAAAAATATTGGTGAGGATTTTGCCGAAACGTTGTCGCACCTAATTGTTGGAGGGCAATTGTATTATGACCAATTTGCTTATCAATCTGACTCAATTCCCTATGTTAAGTTAAAGCAAAAAGAGACCATTGTGCGGGACTATATGATTAAGTATTTTAATATTGATGTTACTCAATTACAAATGGAATTTCAAAGGGTAATGGAGGAGCAGTACAAGAGTCAATCTTATAGTTTTTTGACGGCTGTGACGAACAAAACAATCACTGAAACCATCGATATGGATATTCGATCAAGCTGGGGACAGGAAAATGTCTTATCACCTAAGCAGATTGAATTATTTACGCCTATTCTAGATGGATTTGGAAGTTATCAGGTTAAAGGGGTACGGTTAAAGATGCTTAGTGCGAGCAAGATGACCTTGTCCATTCCATTTGGCAATAATACTGATACCTGGAATGCTTTATATGATTTGGATATTATTAAGATCGATAATGAGAGTTACAAGATAAAATTGTCTACTGTACAAGGGACCGATGCCGGGTACGGATACGGTAATTTTTCTTACATTATAAGTGATGTGAAACCTTTATTAAATTATTTAGAGAGCACAAGTTTTAAATTCTCCTGGAGCATAAACGGTGTACAAACGCCACTTAATTATTTGAAATTTGTAAGTATTCAGGATTTAGCAAATCCTCAGTTTAGTCTCACGGGTAAGGTCTCAACTAAGAAATATTAATCATTTACCAATCCTCTTTAAAATGCCACTTAATAAAGAAGGTGAATTTGGAATAACAAATTCCGTATTATGGATTGGAAATTAAAAAATATGTATAGATGAAAAAGATATTTTATTTTATATGTTTTGTATTACTCGCAATGAGTTGTACAAAATCAAAAGAAGTCGAACTGGAGCTGGGGTCTGATCCAGACTCTCGCATCTCTGATACCCTTTCGTATGTTAGGAAAACATTAATTGGTGCTCCATATGGATGGAAAGCAAGTTTAACGACAGAGTATTCTGGCGGCTATGGGTTTTACATGCAATTTGGCGATAACGATCGCGTAAAAATGGTTGCCGATTTAAATGATGCAACTTCTTCGGAACTCAAAGAATCTACTTTTAGGGTCCGTCAAATTATGGCGGCGACCCTGTCATTTGATACCTATAACTATCTCACCATGCTACAGGATCCAAATCCGGGAACATATGGAGGTCAGGCTGGTAAAGGAATGGGAAGTGATGTTGAGTTTGATTATGTTAAAACTCACGGAGATACTTTGTTTTTTGAAGGAAGAAAGTTTCAAAAGCCTTTAATTTTGGTAAAGGCGAACGAATCAGAAGCAAGTAAATATATTGCGAAAGATTATCTGAATACGATTACAAAAAATAGGACATTTTTTAAGAAGAACCCATTGACCTCCATTGTCGTTGACGGGGTAGAAGCAGAAATAGCATTTGGTTTTAGTACGAAAAAGATGTCTGTGGTTGTTGCTAATTCAGATGGTACATTTTCTTCTTCGTTTGCAGATTTTTGTAGTACGATTGATGGACTAGAGATTGTTGGCGGAGCGCTATTAGGTAATGCTAAAATAGAACGTTTTATTTGGAAGGATGAAAATTCGATTGTTGGAATCGACAGCGGAGGTAAAGAATATCCTGTGAAAATTAATTCTTCTTCTGTTATTCCTTATATTACAGCATTGGGGACTAGTTTTTCAATCATTACTATTCCAGATGTTACAACCTTTAACGGGTGGAGTACAGATTTTATCGCAAGGAAGGCGTCAACAAAGGCAGGTATCGGTCGATGGAATATTGGTGGCCAGACCCTTATTTTAAATACGACAGATTTTAAATTTCAAGTTGTGAACAACAAGATGGCTGTTGTATTTAACATTAAATATGGCGAAAACAGAACGACATTGACGTACAATTATACGTATACAGTAGAAAACGGCAAATTTAAATTTACACCTAGTGGAACGCCAGGCGGTAATGAAGGTGCACTTTATAATGATGTACGCTATTTACTTCAAGAAAGAATCAACACCGATACATTTGAATTAGATTATTTTGTAAATCCTGAAACATTTGAGGTAATGTCTCAATTTAAAAGCATTGAACATCCTGATTTCTATTTTACTGGACAAAATAATTAATAACATCTTGATTTAATATTAGGTTCGATGCAGTATGTCGAACCTAATATCCTATTATCCGCATGAAGTGCGTATAGGATTACTAATATAGGATTATGTTAAAATATCACGGAATAATATATTTTTTCTTTCTAAGTCTATTTGCTTGTGAAAGGAATCAAAAGGTGGATCTTACCGGAAGTCTGGAAGTCAAGTCGCCGTTTTATTTTGATTTATATGAGATGGAAAGTGGAAGTAAAGTTATCGCAGACACGCTATATAGCGACACCTTCAAGATAAAGCTTGATAAACTTCCAAAAGGAATCTATCAAATCGTTTTTTCCTGGGAGAGGGATGTGGTGAAGCCACAGGAGATCGAACGATTTGCCCGTCAACCTGAACTTGGTACACCAAAATATTATTTGTCAGCCACATTTTGGTTAGATGCAAAAGAGTCAAATAATTATACATTGTTACTGGACAGTACTTATCAACAATCGGAGCTAGAAGAATTATTGTTGGCTAAGAATGGGAGTGAATCAATTAAAATTGCAGTAGTATCCGATGGAGCAAACAACAAGTTATATAATAGATACTTAGCATTAGTGGATCGTTATAGGGCTAAAAATCGACATCAAAAAGATAGTCTTCAACAAGTAGTGGCACATTATAATGATCTTAAATTATTCGAGGATTCAGAGCGATTAAACGCGCTCTTAGCAAAAGATTGGTTGCCAAATGTTAAAACAGCACTGTTACGTGAAGAAATAAATTTTATGAAAGATAATATAGACAGCGAGGTCATTCCTCTAATCTACCATATTCAGGTTAATACGAAAGAAGATTTCGAACAATATCGTGAAGTCTATAATTTGTTTCCGCTTTCAGTTAAGCAAAATTTTACCGTTTGGAATAAAAGTAACTGACCTAGCAAACTATTGATGATGAAAGAAGTATTTAATACCCACATACCCTTTGGTAGTTATATATGGGGGGCTGGGATGATTATATTTATTGCCATGGTATCATATGGTGACTTGGAGCAAGGACTTTACACTGGGGCACTTTTGTTGTTTGCGGTATTTGCATTAACCTGGTATTTCACTTTCTTCTATAAACGTTATTGGATTGAAGACAATAAACTGTTTATTAAAAGTATCTGGGGAACAGATTCTGTTGATGTCAACTCCATTCGCAAAGTTGAAGCTGATAAGGTATTTTGGTTTGGATCGATGAGGTTCACCGTTTTAAGGCCCTATAGAAGGGGAATGATTCTGCATTATAATGTAATTGATGATATATTCGTTGATCCGGAAAATCCAACCCAATTTATTGATAAATTGAAACAAATTGCACCCAATATCAATGTTATCGAAGCGAAATAGTCTTTTTCCTCAATAAAGTTTCGTCAATACGAATTGGTTACTCGGACTAAACATCTGCCATTTGAGACGATCTATTTTGCCGGTGTTCAATTTAATAACGCTAGCAATCTGAATAGGATCTTGAAAGATTATGATTCCGGAAAGGTACCTCTATTTGGGTGGAATGCTGGAGCTGGACTTGCATATAGGATCAAACAACCCCTCATTGGCGTGAATTTTAGCCTTTCCACAAGCAGTAAAAATGACAATACAATGAATACAGGCGATTTTACGGTTTATGTATCTACCAATGCGATACGTACAGGCAGATTGATCTTTAGCCCGCAGCTGGGAGTAGGTACGCAGTCTACTACTTTTACCGTTCAAAAGAAAAATCTGAATGGAGAATTTGGAGACTTTTTGACCAGGCAGTCCAACCAAACTAAAATGGAGCACGATGCTGCTATCGTAGACTTGAGTGTCACCTTGAAAACTTTCAATACGGAACGTAATATCTTTCGTCCTGAATGCAGAGTAGGTTATAAATCTTCTATTACAAAAAATGAATGGAAAGTAGTGAATGCTGCTGTTTCGAATGCGCCGAAGGATAGGCTTGGAAATTTCTATGTGCAATTCGCTTGGGGTAATGGACGATAAAAAAGGATAATTTATTTTATTAGCAAACAGGAGTAATAGTCAGCACTTATAGATCTTTATGAAAACACACCGCAAATTATTTTTTATCTACTGCCAGATCATGTTGGTAATCATACTCAGTCAGCAACTTATTGACGTTTACTTTCGAGGTGAAGTGACAGAATTTACCGTCGGTAGACTAGTTGCAACATGTGTGTATTTAATAGTCGGTGCGCTGGTACTCACATTTGTGGAAATTAAAACTAAGAAACGTAAATAATTTCAGATCTTTAAATATATAGGTTGTTATAACAGGATGCGGTATCCTGAAAAACATAGGAAAGCATGTTATTTAACCAAAAAAATGATGAAAAGATTATTTTTTATTAATAGGCTGTCAGAAAGGTGAAAAGAAGATATAAATCCGTTGCTAAAAAGGAGCTATTAACATCTAATTGGTTCACACTTAAAGCTAGGCAAGAGCCCGCGGTTTGGAATAAAAGTTAACTTACTTCTCGTTTCTAATTTTTGAGCTTCTTTTGGAGAAAATGTCGACATTTAATTCTGTCAAAATAAATAGGAGTGCGATCCAAGTGGTTAAATGGTGCTTATCCTTTATACCTATAACCAATAAAAGGAGAGCAAATATTATTCTAAGCCATCGACCTATAGATATTTCGACGATAGTGGTTGTCGTAAAAAATTGATAAATCTTTAATAAAATTGTGTTCATTGCTAGAATTTTAATCTATTAAAGATAAGTCTATATAGAGAATAGATCAGAATTGCAATAGCACAGATATCAACTAATGTTACTGATATAATTTTCAGTATTTCAGCATCTCGATGTATTAGGATATGCTGAGGCATTTGGCTGAGTAAGAATAGAGCAGTAATAATGTTCAAAACTAATGACAATGGGGATTTCGCTTTTAAGTATGTTTTCATCATTCTGATTATTGTATTATAGGTTTAAATTTGGCATACTTAAAGATAGTTATTTTTTTTGAAATGAAGCTATATTATCTGACTTTCTAACGGTGCTGTGATTGTAATTACAAACTCTAACTTCTATAGTAGATAACAACGTATTTGACCGAAAAATGATGAAAAGATTATTGTTTATTATTCCCTTTGTTGTTTTCTTTCTAGGATGTAAGAAAGAAAAAGACGATGTTAATCCTTTCGTAGGAGAGTGGGAAATCAAGACTATCTATACAAAGTATACCGACCCGGTTGCTGGACTAAAAGAGGAAACAACGGACGTGAAAACATTTTTGGCAAAGAATGGCTATTACCCATCGACCTATAAAGGACTGCTGTTTTATGCTGTTGATAGTGCCGCATTGATGACATCGGAGATATTCACGCTGCCCAACGATGATGGGCACCTATATGAGGACCCGGACAAACCTGATAGCGAAAGTAAAACGGCCGATAGGATAAGAGCCAGCTATAAGGTCGATGGCAATACCATCACTCTTCAATTGGAACCATTACCAGTCTCACAGAAGTTAACTTATCGTTATGCTTTTGTAAATGGACTACTTGAACTTGTTGTAAATGATATAGATAGCGCTTCGGGTGGAAAGCCCATGATCCATAAAGAAGTATGGACATTGCAGAAAAGCAAATAATGCGATAACTTAGCGTAACCTATTTTTTGAAATTTACTTATCATGAAACGGATTATTTTCCTCCTATTCATTATTCTTATAAATACAGTTGCCGTGCAAGCGCAACAAAAGACCAGAGCATTTCTATTTACGAAACCACATAAGATCGTCGAGAACGCTAAGTATGGCAAAATAAACCTATACGACGCAAGAGAGATAAAAGATAATCTGGGCGTCATACAGGTCGGTATGATGAACGCAAACCGGTTGTTGGTGGCGGAGCCATCATTGGAAAAACAGTTGCAGAGGCAATTGGAACAAATAACCGGTCGTAAAGGCAATGGTGAATTGCTGATGCGGTTGGAAAAGTTCTGCATAGCGGAATTGACGGGAGCTTTTTCTGAAAAGGGATTTTTGGATTTTAGAGCAATCTTATTCTCAAAAAAGGCTAATGGAGAATATTTACAGCTAGCCCGAGCTGATACAGCTATCGTCGTTAAAGGGATGGATGTAACCAAAGCGACTTTGGCACGCGCCAGCGACGTTGTCAATAACCTGATCCTTGATGCATTAACCAAAAACGGCGATACCACAAAAAGCTATAGTCTCAGTGAAATTGAACATTACGACGATATTCAAAAGAAACAATTGGCACTTTATAACACGGAAACATATAAAGATGGGTTATATCTGACCTACGAAGAATTTGCCCTTCAAACACCGTCAGGTGGGCAGGCCCAATTAAGAGAGGGGGATTTAAACTTAGGCTTCTTTAAAGAGAATGAAAAAGGGAAACTTAAAAAGGTAAACCCGAAAGATTATTATGCAGTAGTGCATGCTGGTAATCCTTTTATTTCAAGTCAGGATCAGTTTTATGCTTTAATCAAGGAAGATGATGATTTTATTTTTGTGGGTCCCGTTATGGAAACTGCATCTGCAACCAATGTTGTTGTAGCCTCCGTGTTGCTAGGTGCAATAGGAGGTGTGTTGGTAGCAGGCCCTGAAACAAACTACTATGCGCAGAAACTCGATTATGCAAATGGTACCTTTATTCGGATGCTGAATAAACAATAATATGTATCTCTTATTTACATCGTAAAAAACTTTTGGCCGACCATAGTATATCGTCTTATATTTCGTGTAAAATTTGATGTGTCCGCAGTTTTCCACAGCTTGTTAATAACATTGTGGAAAACGTTATCAATCCAGAGTTGTTAAATAGGCTTCTTGTTATAGAAATGGATTAATTATATAAATTAAATAAATTTCTCTTTGGATGTTAAATGTCTTTTGTATATTAAGTTGTACTCTATTAACCCTTGACTAATGAAAACCAAATTTATACTTGTTTTAATATTGTCCTTCATCGTCTGCTTTTCAATAGCAGCTGCTGTATACTATTTCTTGGATGAGAAATCGTCCATTCCCGATTCTTTGTTCGTAGGGGCTATATCAAGCTCTATTGTGATTACACTATTCTCAAAGTTCAATACAGCCGCTCGGCGCAAATAATTATATTTTCCTGACAGCAACTCCATACCAACTTGCGATCAACTCCGTACTGTAACCACCTTGTGTGCACAGTGAGTCCACGTTGAGTCCACCTTTTAAGGGTGCTTTCACTGTACAGACATCCTGTCTGCATCTTGCTTGCAATTAGAAGGTGGTTAGGAATTGGTTATAACTAATCCCCAAAAAGGTATCACTAAATTTTCAAATTTATAATTGCTGTTTGCTGCAGCTTCCGAAATCCTTAAAAATGAACAAGATACTTGACATAGGGTCGTTTTGGTGGTATATTTATTGTATGGGAATAAATGATAATGGCTATATCCGTGGACTGGTTGGCCCACTGGTAAGCAGGAAGGTAGGAACAAAGAACTACATTCAAGGTAAACCACATCGTGTAAAACAAAACGTCGACACGAAGAATGCTGGTAAAGATTTTGGACAGGCAAGTCGCGCGGGCGCCGCAATTAGGCAGGCTTTTGGGTTAGTGCATCAGGAACTGCATGATGGACAAATGGGCAATCGCTTGAATAGACAGATTTATAGGGCAATGAAGACAAATATCAATGACGATAGGGGAACACTTTGCCTAAACAACTGTAGGCTCGACAGATTGGTGAATTTCCAATTCAACGAAAATTTCCATATGCAGGATGCGCTGAATATCGATCCAACGGTTAGCCTTACCAAGGAGAATCAGATCGAAATATCATTTCCAATATTTGACATTAACCGAGCATTGCTGCTACCCAAAGATTGTAATGCTATCGCCTTTAAATTCCATACCTTTTCTTTCAATTTCAAAGAAAGGGAGTTCACTGAGGTAAAGGATGAAGAATGGGAAATCGATATCGTCTATGGGCAGGATCCAATTCCGGCCAAGACAATCAGCATTCCATGCAACGAATTTGTTGGTACGCCGATCCTGGTTGGATTTACGATCATATATCTTCATAAAAATGGCCGACGGTGCAATGTGCTGAATGAAGTTGATTGTACGCCTGCAACTATTCTAGCTGCTTTCCAGTTATAAAAGTAACGTTAACCCATACCTGTGTTTTTTCCTACCGGAGCGGATATCCATTTACCGCTCCTTTACCTCCATTTACCGACTTTTTTATTCCGTTGATCTAAATGTAATAAAATAGGATGCTGCGTTGTCTTACTTTTGAATCAGAATCTTAAAGGAAATGATGCAACAAAATCAACTTCCTTGCGACAATAAGAAAAGAGATAAAAAAACTAACAATATAAATAAAGTATTATGAAAACTTTAGTAAAGACATTCGCAGCAGCAGCATTGATTACACTATCAACTTTTGCAATGGCAGCAACTGACCCTGGTAAAGCATTGAACCTTTCCACAGCCGATTTGGCCATCGATAGCTATGTATCGGTAATGACAGAAGGTGCATCTCAGGGCGTAGAAAAATTGTTCGCATCCGAATTCAATCAAAAAGTTCAGGGAAAAGCTGCACGCACCAATAGCCGTTCGGAAGTCATTTCGTTCCTAAAAAAGCAAAAAGGTGAAAAATTGAACTGCAGTACAAGTACCGAAGTACTCGAGGAGTCTGAAAACTATATGGTAGCACGTGTCACCATGAAGTTTGAGGATTTCACGAAAACAGATTTGGTGACATTGATCAATGAATCGGGAACCTGGAAGGTTGCAAGCTCCGTAAACTCGTATAAATAGAAACTGTTTAATTAAATTCATATGTTTATTTTAGCCACGTCGGGATGATGTGGCTTTTTTGTGTTTAATGCATTTTTGTTTCTGTTAATCTTAAAGTGCTTTTGAACTTATCAACAATGTTATTAACATCGTGTGGAAAACTGTTTTTTTTCCTCACTAAATCGATGCATCGCATGAATTATGTAAATTAGCCCATAAAATTATTGTCCTACGCACATTTTATGAAATATTATTTAAATCAATTGTTGAAATTCATTTGCTTCATTACATTATTGGTCTTTTATCTGCAGGATGCGGCGGCCCAAGATATCGACACAACATTCCATAAGAAAGATGGGAAAGAAATAACAGCGAAAGACCCCGCTTATTTTAAGCGTATTATTCGTCCTGTAAGCGATCAAAACAAAAAATATTATGTTATTGAAGAGTATTATATCAATAACAATACGATTAAGTTAAAAGGCACCAGCAAAGATGCTGGTTTTCCATTTAGCTTTCAGGGTCAGAAATCTCAGTTTAGCTTTCAAGGTCAGAAATCTCAGTTTTACGAAAATGGAGTGTTAAGGAGCCTGGAAAATTTCAGTGAAAAGAGTGAACTGATAGATTCTGCATACTATTGGTACCCAAATGGTAAGCCTGAGTTGACTGTATTTTACCCAAGCTCATTCGATAAAAGAGGTAACCGGGTTGCAGAGAATCCTATTTATGTGGCTTATTTTGACTCGTTGGAGAATAAAACATTGGCGGATGGAAATGGTTTAATTTGTTTACGTGAAGGTGGTGACGATAATTTTGAAGAGGGGAGGATGGTCAATAATTTGCGTGAAGGAGAATGGAAAGGAATGGCAGATAATGAAACTTTTGTCGAAACGTATAAAAAAGGAAAGCTATTAAAGGGTAGTAAAATCAAAGAAAATGGGGAGCTCATAAACTATGATGCGAAAACTTATTTTGCGCAACCGGAATACCCTGGAGGTATCTATAAGTTATTGACTTTTATTGCTAAAAATTATGAGTATCCCAAAGAAGCTGTCAAAAATGGGGTAAATGGTTTAGTAGAAATAGATTTTGTGGTCGACAGAGATGGCCATATCGAAGATATAAAAGTAAAGAGTGATTTGGGATTTAACACTGGTGAAGCTGGTATCCGAGTTGTAAAAATGCTTAAGAAATGGAAGCCGGGTATACTGAGAGGAGAGTCCGTAAGAGTGGGTTATACCTTGCCCATACGGCTAAATTATGTACGTTAAGGATATAATGACTGTCGGTTTTTATGTTATCCACAATGTTATCAACATAATGTGGATAACATAAAACAGGTATTGGCAATTCCAACGCGATAAAACTAAACATTATTTAACCGCTTAATTTTTTTACTATCCTGGATATTTGTTATTATTACCCCTGTATTAACAATTATTATGAAGTATTATTTACATTTTTTGACAAGATCTATCTGCTTTTTATTATTCACCCTTTGTGTATCACATCTTCTCGCTCAGAACAAGATTTCCTACTATAAAAAAAATGGAGAAGAAACTAGGCTGAAGGACTCTGCTTATTACCTTAGGATAGTTAGTCCCGAAGGAAATGGAATTGATACATTTTATCGCGTGGAGGAATTCTATTTTCACAATGATTCAGTTAAGCTTAACGCTATAAGTAAAACTGCCCAATCACCTTTAAAATATCATGGGAGAAAATATGAGTTTTATGAAAATGGTCGTTTAAAAAATTTAGAAAATTTTTTTAATGGAACCAAAATAGATTCTGCCTTTTACTTTTATCCAAATAATCAATTGGAGAAAATTTTGTTTTATCCAAATAGGATCGACGCAAAGGGGGAAGTACAGGTAGAAAAACCGATTTATGTAGCATATTATGACTCTCTTCGGAATAAAACATTGGAAAATGGTAATGGCTTAATTCGTTTTTCGGGGTACAAGAATAACTATGAGGAAGGAACTATGTTAAATAGTTTGCGTGAGGGTAAATGGCATGGCAAATTGGGAAAAGATAGCTACGTTGAAATCTATAGCAAGGATAAATTGATTTCGGGTATCACAACTAAAGAAAATGGGGTTTTAATAAGTTATGATTCAACAAATTATATGATTCCACCTCAATTTCCAGGTGGAATATCTAGACTAATGGGCTATATCGGCAGTCATTATATTTACCCCAAAGAAGCTATTCGAAATAATGTAAGCGGTGTGTTGTTGATTATGTTCATGATCGACCATGAAGGGAATATAAAAGATGCTGTAGTGAAAGAGGATTTGGGGTTTGGTACAGGGGATGAAGGTATTCGCGTGCTAAAAAAGGCTGGGAAATGGAAGCCTGGTGTACAGCGCGGTGAAGCAGTAAATGTGGCTTACATGCTACCTATTAGACTCAATAGATGATTATTTTCACACAAAAAAAAGCCTTCCATTTGGAAGGCTTTTTTTTTAAGATACTTTATACGTTATTTTTTCAAAGCCGCAGCGCCTTTGATGATTCCTTCGACAACGGCAGGATCCTGAAGTGTTGAAGTATCTCCTACATTGGCGATATCGTCTTCGGCAATCTTGCGTAAGATACGACGCATGATCTTTCCTGAACGTGTTTTTGGTAAATCATCAACAAATTGGATAATGTCTGGTTTAGCAATTGGACCGATAATACGTGAAACGGTTTCCATGATATCCTTTCTGGTGGCTTCTGCATCGGTGTGGTGATTCGCAATGACATAAGCATAGATACCCTGGCCTTTTACTGGGTGGGGATATCCGACAATGGCCGATTCAACAACGTCAGCGTGCATATTGATGGCATTTTCCACTTCTGCTGTACCAATACGGTGACCCGAAACGTTCAATACATCATCTACACGGCCTGTGATTTTATAATAACCCTCCGGACTACGGAAACATCCATCGCCTGTAAAATACATATCCTTATACGTCGAGAAATAGGTTTGACGACATCTGTCATGATCCCCCCATGTCGTGCGTAGCATACCTGGCCAAGGGAACTTGATACATAGGTTTCCTGTGACATCATTGCCTTCGATTTCTTTCCCATTCTCATCCATCAAAGCGGGTTGAATGCCCGGCATCGGGAACATCGCATAACTTGCTTTTTCCGGTGTTACTCCCGCCAAAGAAGTGATCAAGTGGCCTCCATTCTCTGTCTGCCAATAGGTATCAACGACAGGACAATTCTTTTTACCAACTTTTTCGTTAAACCAGTTCCAGGCTTCTTCGTTGATTGGCTCTCCTACAGATCCCAAAACGCGCAAAGAGGAAAGGTCGTTCTTGTCGACAAATTCATCACCAAAAGCCATCAATGAACGTAAGGCAGTAGGGGATGTATAGATAATATTGACCTTGAACTTATCAACAATGTCCCAATAACGGCTCGCGTCCGGGAAGGTTGGAATACCTTCAAACATTAAAGAAGTAGCTCCTTGTGATAACGGCCCATAGACGATGTAACTGTGTCCTGTAATCCAGCCAATATCTGCTGTACAGAAAAATACATCGTTTGGCTTATACTGGAACGTATTCATAAAGGTATAGCCTGTATACACCATATAACCGCCACAGGTGTGTACTACACCTTTAGGCTTACCTGTGGATCCCGATGTATAAAGGATGAATAAGTTGTCTTCCGCATCCATCTCTTCTGCTGGACATGCTGGATTTCCTTGTGTTTCTACTTTTTTGATCTCATCTTCCCACCATACATCGCGTCCTTTGATCATCGATACCGGTGTACGTGTACGTGTTAAGACAATTACTTTTTCAACAGTGTCACATTGCATTAAAGCATCGTCCACAATATTTTTTAAACCAATGGTTTTGTTGCCACGGTAACTACCATCTGAAGTAACGATCAGTTTGCATTCCGCATCGACGATACGATCCGCGATAGAACGTGCTGAAAAACCTCCAAATACCACCGAGTGGATGGCACCGATACGTGCACAGGCCAATACTGCAATAACCAATTCAGGAACCATCGGTAAGTAAATACATACCCGGTCTCCTTTTTTGATGTTATTATTTTTAAGTACGTTGGCAAATTGCTCTACCTTTTGTAGTAATTGTTTATAGGAAAGAATGCGGTGCGCTTCATTGGGATCGTTAGGTTCCCAGATGATGGCTGGTTTATCACCATTCGCATAAATATGGCGATCAAGACAGTTTTCTGTAATATTTAATTTTGCACCCTCAAACCATTTGACATTGGGTTCCTCAAAGTTCCAGCTCAGCACTTTATTCCATTTTCTCTTCCAGAAAAAATGATCTGCAATGCTCGCCCAAAACTCCTCAGGTTGTTCTACACTTCGCTTATATTCACTTTGATATTCTTCAAATGATTTTATTTGTAGGCTCATCGTTATTAGGATTATTATGAATTATTTTAATTTATATTGTTATCGTTGCGAAATCGTTTTTGATATTTCGATTTCGGTGTACAATTTAGCGGTTTTTGCCCATTTTATCAAAAAATTGATGTTTAATATAATGTTAAACTACTTTTATCTATAAGATTGTTATCTTGCATCAAGATTTACCAAGATGTCTTTTCTAAGAAAGCTATTCTATATTACAATCTATACAAATCTGCTGATCGCCATGGCGGCCATGGCACAATGCGCGCTGACTTATATCATATTTGAACGACCTATCAATTGGTATATTGTTTTAGTGGAAGGAACAGCGACTTTGTTGCTTTATAATTTTAGCCTGTGGTGGTCCAAACCGAAGAACCCAAAAGAATCAAAATTCCCGCGGACACGCTGGATCTTTAATCATGAATGGGTCATGTGGTTAAATAATGGTATCGCTTTGCTTGTGCTCGGTTATTGCTTGTGGTATATTCATGTGTACTCTTTTTTGTTTTTGGGTTTTATTGGAATCCTGAGTCTATTATACGGAATGCCCCTGTTTACCTTCCGTGACCGCAAAGTGGGCCTTAGACAGATACCCGGGGCCAAGATTTTTCATATTGCCCTGGTCTGGGTCTGCAGCAGTGTGGTGCTTCCCTATGTGGAACTGGCCAACGTCGGTGTCAAAATAGATCAGTGGGTTTTTATTGCGCTCTGCGGATTGAAGTTCATATTTTTGATTATCTGTACCCTGCCTTTTGATATTCGGGATATCCAACAGGATTCCTATTATCACCTGCGGACTTTGCCCAATATGCTGGGCGAACAAAAAGCTAAAAATCTAACTTATGGGCTGTTGGGCCTCCATTGTGTTTTGATCCTGACGGTACCTTATTCGATACCTATTAAAATTGGATTGATTCTGACCAACGTGCTCATATTTGCTTTGCTAAAATTGGCCGTTTTCAAAACAAAAGATCATTATCACTATGCTTATCTACTTGACGGTAGCTTGGTGCTTCAGTTTCTGATTGTTGTTGTTATCGGTATCTTTAGTGCCGGAACCTGATTTTTTATACGTTTCAAGAGCAATAGGTTACTTTAACCTCCTAAGCGTGTATGGATAGGAGGAGATTGCTAGATTGCTAGATTGCTAGATTGCTAGATTGATTGATTGCTAGATTGCTAGATTGATTGATTGATTGGAGCTTTGGGAAAATAGGCCGTACAAAAATTAAGATGTCAGAAAGGCGATGATCTTATCGGCAGCCACTTCCGATAATTTATAATAACTTTCGAATGTCCATCCGGCAACATGTGGAGATAAGATCACATTGTCTCTACGGATAAGATCTGCATACCAGTTCTGTTCAGCGAGTTTTGGGAATTTTTCTACGGGCAACACATCGAATGCTGCTCCGATAATGGAACCTGAATCAAGGCCGCTAAGCACTGCGGGTACTTGTACAATACCGCCTCGTGCCCCCAGTAAAAAGAAAATAGGTTTTTCAAATTTAGCCAGATAATCCACATCAATCATCCCCTTTGTTTCATCCGTTAAGGGGATATGGAAACTGATCACATCGGCTTCTTTGCAGATCTTTTCCATGTCTGCTGCTGATGCATATTGATCGGCGTAGTCGATTCGATATTTATCATAGGCAAGCACCTGTACATCAAAACCGGATAGTTTTTTTGCCATAGCCATACCATTGTGCCCATAGCCGATCAACCCTACAGTACGTCCCTTAAGTTCGTATCCACGATTGGCTTCACGCAACCACTGGCCAGATCGTATTTGTTGGTCACCCCGATTCAGATTGTTCATTAGACTGAGCAACATACCGATCAT
This sequence comes from Sphingobacterium sp. G1-14, assembly GCF_002196555.1. Taxonomy (NCBI): domain Bacteria; kingdom Pseudomonadati; phylum Bacteroidota; class Sphingobacteriia; order Sphingobacteriales; family Sphingobacteriaceae; genus Sphingobacterium; species Sphingobacterium sp. G1-14. Next base: position 5,602,340 of record NZ_CP021381.1, on the reverse strand, counting down.
ATGTTCACCTACAGCATCCCGATTGCCTTCATTGGCCGGAATTAACAGCACATCTCTTTGCGCAGCAACTGTATCGTCGATATTGTCCATACCTGCACCAGCACGGGCGATAAAGCGGAGGTTTGGTGCTAGGTCAAAAAAAGCCTTATCTACCTGAAATTTGGAACGGATAACCATCCCCGAGTAATTGCTGATAATTTTTTCAGCCGCTTCCCGACTGATATCCGGTTGATAATGGAACGCGATTCCTGCCTGTTCAAATTTCTCAAGCATGATTTCATGAATGTCGTCAACGATCAAAATGGTAGTTTTCATTCAGTTATTTTTTTATGTGGGACTGATCAGTGAATACTGTTGTGGTGTAGTACGATGATTTAGATCCCAGCGTCATGATTATGGTTGATCTGCATAAAATCTACAGATAATAATTTGTTTAATTGTTGTTGTTTCATGCGGTTAGGCATTATTTTCATGCCAAAATTTCGCATTCTTATCAGGAATGGATTCTCCCATTGTGCGATTTTTCCTATCCTCCAGGAAGTATTACAGATGTAATTTACCCGATCCAATCTTCTTTTTTCGAATCCTTGAAAAGCCAAACTAACGGAAGCTGCGGTCTGGAGTTCATCCACGAGAACAGCAACATCTTCAATAGCCTGACAGGCTCCCTGGCCCAAGTTGGGAGTCGTTGCATGTCCAGCGTCACCCAATAATAGGATATTGTCAAAAGCGAGTTGCTGAAGTGGTTCGATGTCAATGATGTCATTTGCAATTAGCTCGCTATCCTTTGTTTCCGAAAGAATCGTTGGAATAGGGGCATGATAATCTTTAAAATTTTCGAGGAGCTCCTTTGTTTTCCAGTTTTTTAAGACCGGATTTTGTGCCTCAGTATTGATGCATGCGTACCAATAGATGCGGTTATTGACAAGTGGGGTCATCCCAAACCGGCCTTTGCTGCCCCAGGTTTCTGTCCCCTTACTGAGCTGTATACTGCTATTATCGATGGTGGCCCGCCAACAGGTATAGCCTGAATAGCGAGGTGCCGAGCCTGGTATGAGTTGTTGTCGTAATGCTGAGTGTACGCCATCGGCAATCAAAAGGGCTTGGCCGCGTACATGGCTTCCGTCTGCGAAATAAACTTGAATATCTTCTCCCTCCCGTTCAAAGGAAACGGCACGTTTGCCGAGATGAACTTGTCCATTGGGGATTTTGGATAAGAGAAACTGATGCAGATCTGCCCGATGGATAGCGAAATTGTCCTGTTGATATTTTTGACTGATTGACCTGGTGTCTGGTTCAACAAGAATATTTCCCTTTTGATCCAAGACATTATAAGATGCAAGGTAATGCCCTATCGGAACGATTTCATCCTTCAATCCGAGATGTTCCAAAGCTTGCATGGCGTTGGCTGCGAGCCCGAATCCAGCACCTATGCCTTTGAGTTCAATGGCGCTTTCATAGACATGTGCTTCAATACCTACTTTTGCAAGCCCTATTGCAGCACATAATCCAGCGATACCTCCGCCTACGATAATAAATGTGCTGTCCGTCGAATGCATATTAAAGACTGTTTGCTATTTCGTTTGTTAAACCGACAAAATCGTCTACCGTCAATCGTTCTGCGCGTAGCTCGTACAGTGGATTGTCGGACATTTTATCTTTGGGAACAACGCCCGAAAGTGAGTTACGGAGGGTTTTACGACGTTGATTGAAGCCCGCTTTAACAACACGCCAAAATAGTTTTTCATCACAATTCAATTGTTCACGGTCATTGCGCGTCATGCGGATAACGCCCGACAATACTTTTGGCGGTGGATTAAAAGCTCCTGCTTTTACAGTAAAAAGGTATTCTACTTTATAATAGGCCTGTAAAAAGACACTCAAGATACCATATTCCTTGCTGCCAGCCTTAGCTGTACAACGTTCGGCTACTTCTTTCTGGAACATACCCGTCATTTGAACGACACGTTGGCGTTCATCCAAAATTTTAAAGAGAATCTGGGAGGAGATGTTGTAAGGGAAATTGCCAATGACAGCCATTTTCTCACCAAAATACTGTGAAAAGTCAAGGTTTAGGAAATCACCGTGGATCAATCGCTTACCCAATTGGGGATATTTATCGTCCAAATAAGCAATGGATTCGTCATCCACATCGATCAAATAGGTTTCATATTCCTCTTTTTGCAAGAGAAAATCAGAAAGTACACCCATTCCTGGACCTACTTCAAGCACTTGGCTAAAACCCAATTTAGGATCCAATGCTTCCACAATCTTTTGTGCAGCATTTTTATCGTTCAAGAAATGCTGTCCTAAATGTTTTTTTGCTCTTACTGTGCTCATGTTGCAAAAGTAAAAAATAAATAAGTGAAAAGTCATTCTAAGAAAAAAATCCCTATTTTTGAATCAAAGCATTTAAATAGAATGAGCGATAAATTAAAAATCGGAATTACCGTAGGCGATATTAACGGCATTGGACTTGAAGTCATCATTAAATCTTTGGTAGATCAGCGTATGTGCGATTTCTTTACGCCAGTGGTTTACGGAAATACAAAGGTTGCTTCTTTTCACCGTAAAGCGATCGGTGTAAATGATTTTAGTTTTAACGTGATCAATGATGCTGAGCAGGCGCATTCCAAAAGAGCAAATATGATCAATTGCTGGCAGGAAGACGTCAAGATTTCGTTGGGTGAAGAAAACGAAATTGGCGGTAAATATGCCTTCCTTTCGTTGGAGAAAGCTGTTGAGGACCTGAAAGCCGGCAAAATTGATGCTTTAGTGACTGCCCCAATTAATAAGCATAATATTCAACAGGAGGGATTTCAATTTCCGGGCCATACCGAATACCTGCAGGCCAAAGTAGAGGCTGATGATGTATTGATGTTTATGGTTTGTGATGAATTGCGTATTGGTGTGGTAACAGGTCATATTCCACTGCATGAGGTTGCGGCTAATATTACTGAAGAAGCTATTCTTAAAAAGCTAGCCCTGATGAATGACTCGTTGAAGAAAGATTTTTGGATTGAAAAGCCTAAGATCGCAGTTTTGGGACTAAATCCACATGCTGGCGATCATGGGATTATTGGCACCGAAGATGATCAGATCATTAGACCTACCGTAGAAAAAGCAAACGAACAGGGGATCTTCTGCTTTGGTCCATATCCTGCCGATGGATTCTTCGCAAAAGGTGCTTATGAGAAATTCGATGCGGTACTCGCGATGTACCATGACCAGGGGTTAATCCCTTTTAAGCATATTGCCAAAGGTGCCGGTGTAAACTTTACAGCCGGTTTACCTATCGTACGCACTTCGCCAGATCATGGTACAGGCTATGATATTGCTGGAAAAAACTTAGCTTCTGAAAGCTCTTTTGTAGAGGCAATTTTCTCGGCTTTACATATTGTAAAACGCCGTCGTGAACAAGCCGAATTACTTAAAAATCCACTTGCTTTCCGTAAGTTGTCCAAAGATAGGGATTAGGGAAAAAAAATGTTACTTTTGCAAACTGTTTGGTTTTTTACCTGCTGTTTTGACTATGTACGATAATTTACAACATCCAATCTTTTCAATCATTAAGGAACTCGCCGAGACAACAAATACAGAATGTTATGTCATTGGGGGGTATGTTCGCGACTATATTATGAAGCGGCCTTTTAAGAATGATGTGGATATTGTTGTCGTCGGCAGCGGCATTGAATTTGCGACTTTATTGGGTGATAGGCTACATACTAAAGTGGCTGTCTACAAGAATTTTGGTACAGCAATGCTGGTTTATGAAGGACTCAATGTGGAGTTTGTCGGTGCCCGAAGGGAATCTTATCGTGCCAATTCACGTAAGCCTATTGTGGAAGACGGTACCTTATCCGATGATCAAAATCGACGTGATTTTACGATCAACGCGATGGCGTTTTCTTTGAATAAAGCGGATTATGGTACTTTAGTGGATCCATTTGACGGCGTGCAGGATCTTGAACAGCGCGTTATTCGAACACCGTTGGATCCGATAGAAACGTTTTCCGATGATCCACTGCGTATGATGCGGGCTATCCGTTTTGCGACACAGCTAAATTTTAAAATCACGATTGATGCGATCAAAGCGATTAGCGATACCAAAGAACGAATAAAGATTATCTCGAAAGAACGTATTATCGATGAAATCAATAAGATTATTCTCTCACCTAAGCCGTCAGTCGGTTTTAAATATCTTTTTGATACCGGTCTCCTGGAATTGATCTTTCCGGCCATGTATAATTTACACGGAGTTGATGTCATTGATGGCAAAGGCCATAAAGATAATTTCTACCATACGTTGGAAGTGTTGGATAATGTATGCGAATTGTCTGAAGACCTTTGGTTACGTTGGGCAGCGATTATGCATGATATTGCCAAACCGGCAACAAAACGTTTCGATAAAAAGCTCGGCTGGACGTTTCATGGCCACGAAGATCGTGGTGCACGTATGGTACCAAAGCTTTTTGCTGAATTGAAGCTGCCGCTCCATGAGAAAATGAAATTTGTTCAGAAGCTGGTACAATTGCATCTTCGGCCTATTGTCTTGGCGCAGGATATCGTAACGGATTCTGCTGTACGTCGTCTCTTGTTTGAGGCGGGGGATGATATTGAAGCCCTTATGATGCTATGCCATGCGGATGTGACCACAAAAAATGAGTTTAAAAAGAAAAAATATCGTCAGAATTTTGAACTTGTCAAACAAAAATTGAAGGATGTCGAAGAGCGGGACAAGGTTCGAAACTGGCAGCCGCCAATCAGTGGAGAGGATATCATGATCCTATTTGGCTTAGCACCAGGGCGTACTGTAGGGCAGCTGAAAAATTTGATTCGTGAGGCTATTCTAGAGGGCGATATTCCAAATTCCAGGGTAGAAGCTTATCAATTCTTGGTGAAAAAAGCAGGGGAAATGAACCTGACGATCAAACAAGAAATCCCATTGGAAATTTCCAATTCTTAAAATATAGTATTAATTTTAGAGGGTTAAAAGAAGAAAATAGCAGAGATGGCAATTTATAGATTTAGAGTTACTTTTGAGGATTATGAAGATGTATATCGTGAGATCGACATGCCTTCTAAAAGTACATTTATAGACCTGCATGAGGAAATCCATAAATCAACAGGTTATGCTGCGGATGCATCTTCCTCGTTCTATGTGAGCAATGATCAGTGGAAAAAGGGAACGGAGATTGCATTCAAGCCTACACAACGTAAAAAAGATGCTGAGGTATTGTTGATGGAGAATATCCGTTTAAGTAAGTTTATTGATGATCCACATCAGAAATTTTACTACGTTTACAATTTTGATCGTCCTTATGATTTCCAGGTTGAATTGATCAAGATCTTGAAGGAAGAGGATGGAAAAGACTATCCGGCGCTGTTTAAGTCTATGGGTCAGGTTCCCAAAACTATGACTGCGGCTAATTTCCCCGTGTCAGATGCGGTTGAAGAGGACGATTATGTGGAGGAAGACGATACGCAATATGGCGTCGATGATGAAGACGAATTGGATGGCTTCGACAGCGATGGTGACGATGAGGAAGAGGGCGAAGAAGGTGAAGAGCGTGAAGAATCCAACGGCTACGAAGACGAATATTAATTAAGAAGACTTTACAGGTTCTTTTCAGCCTGTGAAGTGCTATATTATGGCAAATAAAAAAACATTGATAGCCATTGTGGGGCCAACTGCTGTTGGTAAGACTACAATGGCTATTTCATTGGCGCAATATTTTAAAACAGCGATAATTTCTGCTGACTCTCGTCAGTTCTATCGGGAAATGTCTATTGGTACGGCTAAACCAGATCCAGCGGAACTTGCTGCTGCTCCTCATTATTTCATTGATTCACACTCCATCACGCAGGATTATTCTGCAGGCGATTTTGAACGTGAGGCCTTACTGAAACTAGAAGAACTATTTCAATTGCATGATGTCGTAATTATGGTAGGTGGATCGGGCCTGTTTGTACGGGCCCTGTGCGAAGGATTGGATGATCTGCCCAAGGCGGGGGATGAAGTGCGCGAGCGGCTTAATCATGAACTTGCAGTATTGGGATTGGAGGTCTTAAAAGATCGATTGAAAAGTATTGACCCTGCATATTTTGAAACGGCAGACATCGATAATCCGCAACGTGTCGTACGGGCGCTTGAAGTTTTTGAGGAGACTGGTAAACCGATGTCATTTTACCATAAGAAAGATGTCGAGAAAAGACCTTTTGATATCCTTACCATTGGCTTGAATATGGATCGGGCGAACTTGTATGAAAGGATCAATTTACGTGTAGATTTGATGATGAAAAATGGCTTACTGGACGAAGTGAAAGCTTTACTTCCTTTCAGAACGAAGCCTGCATTGCTCACTGTTGGCTACGCTGAGTTGTTTGATTATCTCGATGGCAAGCAGTCTTTGACGGAAGCGACCGAGAAAATCAAACAAAATTCGAGACGTTATGCCAAGCGACAGATTACATGGTTTAAAAAATATGGTAATACGCACTGGTTTCAATCCCAGGAGACAGCCGCTATAATTGATTTTATTCAAAAGGAGCTGACAGGAGAGCATTCCTAAGGATCTAGCAGTAGACACTAGACGTTATCCGCAAAGGTTCAGACGAGGTATATAGACCGCGTTTCAAGGTATGCATAACGTATATAGGCCATAAAAAAAGCCTTTGTTATTAATAACAAAGGCTTTTCTATTTCATTTTGGAAATTACTTTACTAAATAGTTCCATCCGAATGGATCTTCTACTTTGCCATAGCGCAAGTCGTTGAGGTAATTCAAAACACGATTTGAAAACTCGCGGCCCTCTACTGGTGGCAAGTGGTAATCTTGTCCTTCAAAACCGATACGGCTGATATCCGTAATTGTGGCTGCAGTACCAGCTGCGAAAGCTTCAGTTACTGTACCGGCTTTAATACCGTCAATTAATTCTTGAATAGATACCTTTCTCTGCTCGGCTTTATAACCCCATTTCTCCGCCAATTCCATAATTGTACGACGTGTTACACCGTGTAAGATCGTATCACCATGTGGTGTAATAATCGTATCCCCAATGCGGAAAATAAGGTTTGCCGTACCTGCTTCTTCAATATATTTATGTTCAGAAGCATCTGTCCACATAATTTGGTCATAACCTTCATCATTGGCCAATTGTGTAGGGTAAAGCGATAATGCATAGTTACCTGCATTTTTAGAAAAGCCAACACCACCTTCTGCTGCACGCGTATAATAGGTCTCAACTTTTAAGCTGATTGCTTTGCTGTAATATGCGCCTACAGGGCCAGTGATAATGATAAATTTGTATGACTTTGAAGGGTGTACACCTAATGCTGCTTCTGTTGCGAACATAAAAGGACGGATGTACAATGATGAACCTTCTTTTGCCGGGATCCAGTTACGGTCGATGTCCAATAGTTTGCTTAGGCCATCCATAAAAATCTCCTCAGGTACCTCCGGCATTTGAAGACGTGCGGCAGATTTGTTGAATCTTTCCCAGTTTCTGTCCGGACGGAAGATACTCACTGTTCCATCTGCAAATTTATAAGCCTTGATTCCTTCAAAGATCGCTTGACCATAATGTAAAGCGGACATCGAAGGACTAATACTGATATCTCCATAAGGGACGATGCTGACATCTTTCCATTCACCGTCATCATAGTTTGCGACCAGCATGTGGTCGGATAAAATCTTTCCGAATTTTAGATTGTCGAAATCTACTTGCGAGAGTCTTGAATTTTGAGTTGGCTCTACGCGAATTGAATAGTTCTCTGTCGCGTTCATCTTATTTTTTAATTACTTAGGCTAAGTTAGGAAAAAAATGAAATATAAGTTGCACCTGTACCCGGATAATTTACCCGCTTCGATATGCCTTTTATTTCGGACAGTTGTTCCCTATTTTACTACACTTTTTTTGAAATGGAAGAATTTTACTTCATATTTCTTGGCTGGACTGTATTAATAATTAAATGTGTTAAGTATTTATTAATTAACGCCGTTATTTCATATTATGGCATAAAGTTTGGCTATAAAGAATGCGGTCCTATAGATGGGCTTTTTGGTCCGCAGTAACGCTATAAAATCACTTATCATAAAAATAAACTTAGTATGGAATTGACTCACAGTCTTAACAAAAGTAGTGAAGTAACATCAGGCGACAATCGCTCAGTGTTACAGGGTGAAGTTGAAGTTCAGAAGAAAGGTATTTCTATGAATTTTATCCTTGGTTTTTTTGTTTTTTTATATAAAACGGCAATTAAACCTTAACAAACCTCCATTATAGTCTAAGCTTTCTTGAGCTTACCAATTAGACGAACTCACAGCGGTTCTTTAAAACAACAAAATTCAGCAATACGAGATTAGCCAAAATAAGGGAATCCAAAAATTTTGGCTAATCTCCAGCCGGAGACCCCCTGTTATTCGGTCAATGTGCGGAATATTTTAGTCTGTATGCCGTATTATTCGGCTAGTATTTTCAACAGCGGGTCGAGATATTCGCGACTATTGCTCAATCTTGGAACCTTATTTTGTCCACCTAGCTTACCTCTTGATTTCATCCATTTATAGAACGTATCTTCGGGCGCATTGTGTACAATAGGTGGTCTTAGGGCCATATTCTTAAAACGTTTGGCGTCATAATCCGAATTGATTTCACGGAGTTTAGCATCCAATATTTCACAAAAACGCCTAAAATCATTGGGTTGTTGTTCAAATTCTATCACCCATTCATGTGCTCCGGCTTCGGCATCTTTAAAATAGACAGGTCCAGCGGTATAATCTTTTATACGTGCCTGTGTCAACTTGCTCGCTTCGGCCAGGGCCTGTTCGGCGTTGTCAACAATAACCTCTTCGCCAAAGGTGTTAATGTATTGTTTGGTACGTCCGGAGATCTGAAAACGATAAGGGGATAATGATGTAAACTTGATGGTATCTCCGATTTTATAACGCCACAAACCAGCATTCGTTGAAATGATCAATGCATAGTTTTTGCCAAGCTCCACCTGATCCAAACGTAAGGTTGACGGATTTTCTTCGTGCATTCGCTCAGTAGGTAAGAATTCGTAATAAATACCATAATCTAGCATAAGCAGAAGATCTTCCGAATCCGATTGATCTTGTAGACCAAAATATCCTTCTGAGGCATTATAATTCTCTAGATAATACATATTGTCAGAAGGGATCAATTTTTGGAATTGCTCGCGGTAAGGTTTGAAGCTCACTCCGCCATGCCCATAAAACTCTAGATTTGGCCATACCTCCAAGAGGTTGTCTTTGCCTGTAATCTCAAGAATACGTTTGGCCATAACAATATTCCATGTCGGTACGCCAGCTAGACTCGTTACGTTTTCTTTGAGTGTAATTTGGGCAATCTGCTCAATTTTCTCTTCAAAGTTGGGGTTTAAAGTAACTTCCATATTGGGCGTTCGCTTAAATTCGGCCCAGAAAGGAAGGTTACGGATGAGGATTGATGAAAGATCACCGTAGTAGGAATCCGGACTGAAATTGTTGATCTGTGAAGAACCACCAATAACAACTGATTTTCCCGTAAATACGCGATTTTCAGGTCTATTATGACAGTATATTGTGAGCATATCTTTACCGCCCTGGAAGTGACACTCTTCGAGTGCTTCCTCACTAACGGGAATAAATTTGCTGCGATCAGATGTGGTGCCTGAGGACTTGGCAAACCATTTGATATCAGAAGGCCACAGGATATTCTGTTCGCCTTTTATCATACGATCAACGTAGCCCTTGATATCATCATAGTCCTGTATCGGGACGCGTTCTTTGAAGATCTCTGGGGTTAATATACTTGTATAATCGTATTTTTTCCCCCATTCCGTCGCTTCAGCAGTGGCAATTAAACTCTGAAACCATTCTTCTTGTACATCGTGTGGGTATTTCATGAAAAGTTCAATCTGGTGAATTCTTTTTTTCATGAACCAAGTAAAAATGGAGTTTAATAAGGCCATAGGGGGAGGGATTCTTTAATCTTTAAAATTTTTTCCTTCTTAATTCAAAATGTCGACCGAGATAAAATTTACGGGCAAGCTCATTATCTGCAATTTCCTCAGGTGTACCCGTCAGCATAATCTTTCCTTCGGTCAGGAGGTAGGCCCTGTCCGTAATAGATAGCGTTTCCTGTACGTTGTGGTCGGTAATTAAGATGCCGATATTACGGGTTTTGAGCTTGGCTACGATCGTCTGAATTTCTTCTACGGCGATTGGGTCAACCCCTGCAAAAGGTTCATCCAAAAGTATAAAAGATGGATTTGCAGCTAATGCTCGCGCAATTTCGGTACGTCGACGCTCACCACCGGATAACAAATCACCCCTGTTTTTGCGGACACGGTGTAGGCTGAATTCTGTGAGTAGTTCTTCCAGTTTTGCCAAGCGTTCTTCTTTATTTGGATAGTGGATTTCTAATACAGCCAGGATGTTGTTTTCTACGGAGAGCTTCCGAAAGACGGATGCTTCCTGAGCGAGGTAACCTATCCCACGTTGGGCACGTTGGTACATCGCATCCTGCGTAATCTCCTGATCGTCGAGGAATACTTTGCCTTCATTGGGCTTGATCAGACCAACAATCATATAGAATGAGGTCGTTTTTCCTGCCCCATTGGGGCCCAATAACCCGACAATCTCTCCTTGTTCCACATGGAAGGAAACATTGTTGACAACGGTTCGCTGCTTATATTTTTTTATGAGATGTTCTGCCTTTAAAATCATCTTCGTGGAGTGTCTTGTGTTATATGTATCTGTTCAATAGGACTACTTAAGAACCCTCACCGTTCTTTCATGCCTGGTATCTAATCCAGTATGAGGGTTTTATGCCTGACCAAATCTTGTGTAAATATATTTAATATCTTCTTACTATTGCAATACTAATACTTAATCCCTTTGATGTTTAGCTGTAAGTTTCTTTTGTTGCGCCACACATTCTCTTCAATGCTGTAACAGATGTCGAAACTTTGTCCGGAATTGATATGTGTGATATGTTCTGCTAGTCCAAAACCGATACAGTCAAATGAAGGAGAGTCTTCTTGAACAACGGTCATCTTGAGGTGATTGGTGCCTACAATAAAAGCTTGTCCTACTGCATTTACCTTTTTACTGAGGAAAATAGGAGATTCATTTTGGGGCCCGAAAGGTTCAAACTGCTGGAGAATACGGAAGAACTTAGCATCTATATCCTTCAACGCTAGCTTAGCATCGATCAAAATTTCTTGGGTCAGCATTTCAGGACTGATACGTCGCGATACCACTTCCTCAAAACGATCTTGGAATAGGGTGACATTATCTAAGGACATCGTTAATCCGGCAGCATATTTATGACCGCCAAATTGTTCCAATAGATCGGCGCATTCGCTTAAGGCTTCATATAAGTCAAAACCCAGTACCGAACGGCAGGAACCTGCAATATGACCATTTGTTTCGGTCAATATAATCGTCGGACGGTAATATTTTTCGGTCAGGCGGGAAGCTACAATACCAATGACACCTTTGTGCCAGTCGGCTTTATACAATACCGTGGATTTGCGGCTTTTAAGTAGGGCATTGTCCTCAATGAGTGCCAGCGCTTCTTCTGTTATTTTGAGATCAAAATCTTTACGGACATTATTTTGATCGTCTATGCTCGAACTGAAGTCTTTGGCTTCTTGTAGCGATTTGGAAATCAAAAGCTTGACGGCGTCTTTGGCATGGTCTATTCTGCCCGCAGCATTAATGCGTGGGCCGATCTGGAACACGATGTCGTTAACTGTAAAGATCTTCGTTCGATTATTTGATAAATCAATCAGTGCCTTTAGTCCGACGCAGGGATTCGTATTAAGTTTAATAAGGCCAAAGTGGCTGAGTATTCTATTTTCACCGGTAATCGGAACAATGTCCGAAGCGATACTCACGGCCACAAGATCTAGAAACTGATAGCAGGCATTGATATCCATGCCATTGGTCAATATAAAAGCCTGAATAATCTTAAAGCCGATTCCACAACCTGAAAGTTCTTTATAGGGATATTCACAGTCTGCACGCTTGGGATCTAATACGGCATAGGCTTTAGGAAGTTCTTCACCGGGAAGGTGGTGATCGCCAATGATAAAATCAATTCCTTTGCTATTTGCGTAATCTATTTTATCGACTGCCTTGATACCACAGTCCAATGCAATAATTAAGCTGAAACCATTTGCTGCGGCATAGTCGATGCCTTGTGTAGAGATGCCATAACCTTCGGCATAGCGGTCTGGTATATAAAACTCCAGCTGGCTATGAAATTCCCTGAAAAAACTATAAACAACGGCTACCGCTGTGGTACCGTCTACGTCATAGTCTCCATAGATCAGAATTTTTTCTTTGTTGCCGATGGCTTGGATAATACGGGTGATGGCTTTCTCCATGTCCCGCATCAAAAATGGATCGTGCAAATCCGATAATTGAGGTCTAAAAAACTGCTTTGATTCGTCAAAAGTCTCAATTCCCCTGCTCACGAGCAACTCTGCCAATACAGTGTTGATGTTTAATTCCTCGCGCAGTTTGTTGGTTATTTTGACATCAGTTTTAGATTTTAGTACCCACCTTTTTTGCATATCTTTGCACAATATTTTAAGTGTAAATATACGTTTTAAGGCTGGACTTACCTAATTCCTAAACCCGGTATTGATCCGCTGTTGCTTAACGTGCATATTCCCAATGTTTTAAATATGGTGCAGGCTTATTCTTTATATGAAGGTTCTTTTTCCGTAGACAAGAGTAGAAAATTTATTCCCTTTGACCCACTTCTAGACGACCCTAAGGACCGACCGGGGGCGATGTTTATCCATGTCCATCCCTTCTTGATCCAAACTAATTCCGGGCTTGTTCTCTGTGATACCGGCCTTGGCTATACGGATGACAGTGCTGTGCTACAGCTGCATCATAATATCCGTAAGGCTGGCTTTAGACCCGAAGATGTAAAATATGTACTGATGTCCCATCTTCATAAGGATCATGCCGGTGGGATGGTCACATTTGAAAACGGAACTGGACGTATCGCATTTCCTGAAGCCGAATATATTGTTCAGCGTGGCGAATGGGAAGACGCCTATTCAGGCATCTCCAGTTCATACAGGACCGAGATTTTTGATGTGATTCAACGCAGTGGAAATTTGGTACTGGTGGAAGGTGAAGGAAAAATAAATGATGAAATCAGCTATGCGCTCAATGGTGGACATACCGCGCATCATCAGGCATTTCATATTCAAACGGATGATCAGCACTATTTCTTTGGCGGAGATGTATTACCTGAGCCTGAAGAAATTTTCCATAATTATGTCGCCAAATATGATGTCGATGGTCGGCGCTCCAAAGCCTTGCGTCAGGAGTATTGGGCAGAAGGCGCGCCAGCGGGCTGGATTTTTTTGTTTTATCATTCTAAAAATATAACCATTGGCCGTAGTCAGATCCGGGAAGATGGGACCTATAAGCTAGTTGACGCAAAGTCATAAAGGAAAAACCTCCATGACCTTTTGGGAACATGGAGGTTTTTGGAAGGTTTAGTATCCCGGATTTTGCGGGAAGGCTGCACCAGTGTTACTGTCGATAACTTCTTGTGGAATAGGCCAAAGAATAAATTCTTTTTTCACCACATTTTTTGATTGTGTGTTTAATGTTTGCACGCGACGTAAAAAGATGTCGTCACCAAAACGGGCAAGGGTCATACGGCGCATTTCCTCACCAATAAGCTCCCGGGCGCGTTCGTCGAGAATCAAATCAGCATTGATTGCTGTAGCATCGATTAATGACGCCTTTGCACGGGCGCGGACAGCATTGATGGCGTCTTTAGCTTGTGCCGGTTTATTGGCGCGCCAGTATGCTTCAGCCAATAGCAGGTAAGTTTCTGCCAAACGTACTTTCACACGGTCCTTCATATTTCCTTCAAATGCAGGGTCAACAGCTGTCTTTCCGTAGAAAAATTTGGTTGTTGTCGGGAATACATTGCCTGATTCTTTGATGGCGTCGGTAAGTTCGATCTTCTTGCCATAAAGTTCAGGGACGGACGGATCGTTGTAATACCAATCGCGTTTGATATTGAAAGATGAATTTCTGACATCTTGTTTTTCATAACTATCCAGCCACCATTGATAAGGGCGTACGTGCCCAAGACCTCTTCCACCAAGTGAGTCGGCCAAGGCAAATCCTTTTTGTTGCGAATAGAAAGGTACCCAGGCACGTTTACTCCAATCCGTGTAGCGGTCGCCGCCCCCTTGTGTATTGTATTCCAATTGGATGGCCCAGATCGTTTCTTGATTGCCAGAACCGCGATTTTGATTGTTTTCGATAAACATATCGTGGAAATAATCCCCGGGTTTATCTTTTTCGGCGCCAAAACGTTGATCGTTCAATTTAAAGTAACCACTTTGAATAACTTTGTTGGCAGCTTCTGCAGCTAAATCTGGCTGCCCAGCTTCGATATATGCTTCTGCCAGGTAGTGTAAAGCAGCCCATTTCGTCAATTTACCTTCCTGAATTGTTCCTGGATTGTCGGGCAGGTTTTCACTTGCATACTTAAGGTCTTCAATCATGTGCGTCAAGATTTCAGCTTTCGGTGTACGTGTGAAATCACGACGGGGTGTTTCGGATACTTTGTCCACCCAAGGCACATCGCCGTACAGGTTGACTAAATAGCGATAACTGTAGGCACGGAAGAAACGAGCCGTTGCTTCCACACGTTTTGGATCGTTGTCCTTGTCTAAATGGTGTTATAGCCGTTCATGACAGGGACCTGTTCACTTAATAAAAGATCCGATGTTTTTGAGGAGTAGTAGTCGATCGTTCCTGAAAGTCTATTTTTGAGAATCCCAAAATCCAAACCAAGGTTTAATGAAGCTGTCGTTTCCCACGTTAGATTGCTTCCACGTCCATTGAAATTCATCACAAGTCCTTTGACTGGGTCAAGACCATAAATATAATCGACGTTGGTCAGACGGTCATAAGTTTGATAAGGTGATACGGCCTGATTTCCATTTTTACCATAAGAAACACGAAGTTTTAACAAGTCGAAATAGTCCTGCACATTCCCTTCTTTAGAAATTACCCAGGCTCCTGCAACGGATGGGAAAAATGCATATCGGTTGTTAACAGAAAATGCGCTATAACCGTCCGAACGACCTGTTAAGGTTAATAGGTAGCGATCCTTAAAGGCATAGTTGATTCTTCCCATGTAGGAAATCATCGCTGTATTTTGAAGGTTGGATTCGATCTTAAGATTTTTAGAGGCAGAAGCCATGTTGTTATATCCGGCATCTGATACAAAATCGTCTCCATTCATTTTTGAAGTTTTCAAATTTGTTTTCTGGGAAGAATAGAGGCCCACGACATTGATCTTATGGTCACCAAAGGTACGGTCATAGGTCAAGAGATTTTCCCAGGTCCAGTCCCAGAAATGCTCATTGTAAATTGATCCGGTACCATTCACGCCGCGTCCTGTGACCGTATTTGAGCCATAGTAGGAGTTTTCGTTAATATTTCGGTAGTTGGTTCCGAATGTGGTTTTGAAACTTAATCCTTCAATAGGGAGTTTCACATCAAGCCAAGTATTCGCATAGACCGTTCTTCTGGTCTGATCCCACTGGCCTTTTTCGTCTGCGAAAGGGTGTGCCCACAGCGTTTGTGCGTACATTGGGTACGTTACAGCAGTGCCATCGGCATCACGGTTTTTACTGTAAGGGGAAAGTTTTACAACACTTTCAAGGTTAGGCTGTACGCCGTCACGGTTCCCTTGAGAAGCCTGCATGGTCATTCCTAGCTTTAACCAAGAGCTTAAACTTTGGTTGAGGTTTAGATTGACATTATATCTTTCGTAGGGCGTGTTTTTTACCACACCATCTTGATTTAGGTAGCTTACAGATGCATAATAATCGGATTTATCCGTTCCACCCGAAAAACTGAGTTGATGTTCCTGAATGGGAGCGCCACTATTGAATACTTCGTCCTGCCAATTAACTTCTTCCCCTTTTTTGTATTGTTCCAATACGTTGGCAAAAAGATAATTTTCTGGGTTGAGCTGATCGCCGGTTTTTCCTTTCGAAGCCTGGTAATCACGCATAAATTGGATGTACTGTGGGCCGTTCATCAATTTAAGGCGGCGTTCTACACTTTGAACCCCAAAATAGCCGTTGTAATTGATGCGTGCTTTCCCTGCGGCACCTTTTTTGAGGTGATGAGGATAACGCCATTTGCAGCTCTTGAACCATAGATTGCGGTGGATGAAGCATCTTTCAGTACCGAGATACTGGCAATTGTATTGGAAGAGATATCACCCAGGGAACCACTAAAAGGAATTCTATCCAGGATAATTAGGGGGGCATTGGACGCCGAGATCGAGTTCTCACCGCGGATATTGATAGAAGCTGTTTCGCCAGGTTTGGCCGAACCGGAATTGATCGCTAAACCAGAAATCTTACCCTGAAGTTTATCGACAACATTCGGTGAATTTATTCGTTCCAGGGATTTTGCTTCCACTGTAGCGATACTTCCTGTCAAATCGCTCTTTTTCTGTTTACCATAACCTACGACCACAACTTCATCCAAAACATCCTCGGATTTTGTCAAGGTTATTTGTGATGCTTGTGCTGCAGAGACTTCTTTCGCCGTAAATCCGATCGAGTTAAATGTTAGGATGCACTTTTTGAACTGACGTTCAGTGAGAAGATACCGTCTTGATTGGTTGTAGTTGCTGCTGCTTTACCTTTTTCAGAAACAGTAACACCGCTTATTGGTTTCCCCGTTTCATCAACGACCTTTCCGGAGACGGCTTGCTGCAAGGGTGAACGACTGGTTATTGCAACCAAATTACGTGGATTTGCTACCCCGTAAATAGGTGCCGCTAATGACAAAATTGATAATGGTGTCAGCAGGATGAGATGACTCTTTTTGACCATAGGTGTGTAATTTAGATTCAGTAAGTGTTTAATGCGGCAATTGTAAAGAAATAAAGCGTTGGCAATTCTATTGCTTCTTGGAACAAACGATTGCACGAACTACGAAAACGTTATAGAAATGGGGTTTTGTAATGAAAAATTGGAGCTAATGAAAGCTGATTTGTTCGGCTAGGAATTCCGATCGTTAATAACAGGTGTGCGTCGAGCGCTTTTATTGTTGTTCAGTTGTGTCATCAAGATGCCATACGTCGAAAAAAGGGATGATATCGGTTAAAAGAGTCGTTTTTCTGCTCTTTTTTTAGTATTTTGGGGTAATTTGGTCTTTGTAGCCCATCCCGTCAGATACCAGCGGATTCGTTTAAGATTGATTTTTTGGGTAAATTTGTGTTTTAGTAGCTAAGGGCTGATGCTGTTTTTTCTAAAAGTCTTTATTTTTTGTTAGAAAGAACCTTTAGCTTGTTTTCGTAATTGTTGTAAACAACGTTATGAAGCTTATATTATTAGTATTTATTTAAATAGAAGATTATGTCTATTGTAAGAGAGTCCGATCTGATTGGAATTGGAAAAAAATTTCAAATTGAAACCGATGCGGGAGACAATATGGTTGTTGTTATCCATGACGATGGCAGACGGGAACTTTATCGCTATGATGACGAGGAACATGAGTCACGTTGCGTCATGACACTCAATGACGATGAATCTCGGCAGATTGCGGGTATTATCGGTGGTTTGTCCTACAAGCCTAAAGCATTGGAGACAATTGAAGTTGCTTTGGACGATTTACGCATTGAATGGTACAAAGTGGAAGGCAAAAATGAGGGGGCCGGAAAGACAATTGGAGAGCTGGAAGTTCGTCAACGTACAGGTGCATCGATTATTGCTGGGATACGGGATGATGATACGGTTATCAATCCAGGACCGTCTTATTTGATTAGCCCAGGCACCACACTTGTCATTGCTGGAAAGAAGAATAATATTAAACTTTTGAAGGAAATTTTACTGTAATTTATGCTATCACATACCTTAATACTGGAAATTGGAATCGCTGTGGGACTTGTTGCCATTGTTGGCCTAATAGCCAATAAGCTTAAGTTTTCTGTTATTCCATTTTTCATTATTATAGGAATGGTTTTGGGACAGCACGCTCCGCAGGTTGGTCTGGTGGATTTAACATTTACAGAAAGTAAACCCTTTATAGATTTCATGGGACGGTTGGGTGTATTATTCCTGCTGTTCTACTTGGGACTTGAGTTTTCGGTCAATCGCCTTATTAAATCCGGTAAAGCAATTGTGACAGGCGGGACAATTTACGTCTTATTGAACTTTACTTCAGGCTTGTTGATCGGATGGCTAATGGATATGCCATTTAAGGAGATGATGGTCTTATGCGGTATCATGACAAGTTCTTCCACGGCCATTGTCGCAAAGGTTCTTACAGATCTCAAACGCACGGCCAACCCGGAGACTGAGGTCATTATGGGGATGATTATGTTCGATGATCTGTTTATAGCGATGCATATCTCTTTCCTTTCAGGCTTGATACTGACAGGAAGCAGTTCGTTTTGGACGGTAGCAGGAACGTCCTTACTGGCCTTGGGATTTATATTGGCCTTTTTGATTTTGGGCAGAAAACTGGTGCCTGCGATTGATCGCTTATTGAAGGAGAAAACTTCTGAACTATTTATATTGATCATCTTTGCCTTACTGTTTATTGTAGCAGGTTTCTCTGAAACCATCCATGTTGCGGAGGCTATTGGGGCGTTGATGGCTGGTTTGGTGTTGGCAGATTCGCAATACATCAAAAAGATTGAATCGATGGTACTGCCTTATAAAGATTTTTTTGGGGCAATGTTTTTCTTTAGTTTCGGATTGTCTATTGATATTATGTCACTTGGGGGAGCTGTATTTTGGGCTTCGATTGCAGCACTGGTGACGGTGATGGGTAATCTTGCATCGGGGTATTTTGCAGCTAAATTTTCGGGCATGAAACCTAAAACTTCTTTTGATATTGGCTTTACATTGTCTGCGCGGGGAGAGTTTTCCATTATCATGGCAAACATTGGTAAAGCAGGGGCTTTATTGCCCGTTATTCAATCCTTTGTGGTTGTATATGTGCTCATTCTTTCCATAGTATCCCCACTATTGACCAAAGAGTCCCGTAATCTGTGGAAATTACTTTTCGGTGCGGATACCAATAGCTCCAAGCCTTTGAAAAAGTTGAGTGATTTAGAAAATAAGCAGACCACTTAGACTTTCTAGATAAGAGAGAGTCTTATATGACTTATCATAAACAAAAAGGGATAATACGGTAATGTATCATCCCTTTTTGTTTATGATAGATATTGGATTTTACAAAAACCCTAATTCTAGTTTTGCTTCTTCCGACATCATGTCTTTTGTCCAGGGTGGATCAAATGTCAATTCGACCAATGCTTCTTTGACACCTGCTACAGCAGCAACTTTTTCTTGAACTTCATTCATGATTTCGCCTGCCACGGGACAGCCAGGAGCCGTCAGCGTCATTACAATCTTTGCAATACCCTCTTCCTTCGTAATGATTTCATATACAAGCCCCAAATCCACAATATTTGCAGGTTTCAGTTCAGGATCATAAATTGTTTCCAGTACAGCTTGGATTTGTGGCGCTAGACCCAGTTTATCTAATACAATGATACTCATTTATTCAGTTTTTTATCGTGAATAGCGTTTTGATAGATCGCTAATAATTTCGCTTCATTTATTTCAGGAGTAAAATTACTAAAATAGTAAGCAATACAGGTCTTTCTTATCTCATCTTTTTCGTTTGTCGTTTTTGTACTCCACTCCCTTAAACATTGGATGATATCGTTTTTGTTGTGGGGATCGAAAGTTTGTCCTGTTTTGCCGGGGATAATCAGTTCGGGGAGTGGGCCTAGATTTGAGCTGAGCACAGCTGTTCCGACTGAATAAGCCTCAAGAATCGTGATCGGCATACCTTCAAAACAAATCGATGGTACGAGTAGTGCCTGTGCTTTGGCTATCAGGGGAAGTATTTCTGACCTTTTTTTAAAACCGAGGTAGGAAATATTCGGCTGGTCTTTAATTCTTCTCAGGACCTCATTTTCGAGCGGACCGCCACCAATTAGCTGTAGTTGAAAATCTGTTCCGATAAAAGTATCAATCAGATTCAATATCCCCTTTTCATCTGAAAGACGACCGACGTATACAAAGTGGGCCTGTGTACCCTCAGGCGCTATTGTAGTAGGAAAAACAAAGTTCGGTTTAATCTCGAATTTAGTAGACGGAAGGTGCAAGGTCGATTCAACGAAGATGTTCTTTGCAAAGGAGCTTAAATTGATGTAGCGATTTACCTTTGCCCAAGTTCCAATTTTACGATGAAACCAGTAATTCAGTGCGAGAAGAAATGTTTTTACTATAGAGTTGTTAAATGCTTTTTGTCGAACGGCTGTCCACGGAAACTCCTCTTGGAGTGAGTCCAAAAAGAGATGGTTGTGGTGGTACAGCGTCGCCGAAGGGCATAGTAAACGGAAGTTATGCAAGGTCATGACCTGGGGGATGCCGAGTTTTGCAATCGTACGAACGATAATCGGACCCGCTGCATAATGGGTGTTGTGAACGTGAACGATGTCTGGTTTAAACGTCCGAATTATTTTTTTGACACGTTGAGCAGCGCAAATATTCCAAAAAGATCCTATTGTCTGTAATGCACCCTGCCAACCCTTTTTATTTTGAAAGGTTAGCGTTTGGACCTCATGTCCTTGCGCGAGGAGGGAAGATTCCTGCTGAAATACAGTGTCTTCACCACCAGGATCTTGATAAAATGTATGGATAATCAGTATGCGCATAATAAAAGACTTATGCAAATGTACAATTTTGAGGTGACTTCCTTTAAAGGGACAAAATTGCCATTTCTATATGATTATTGCTATATTCGCAAGATTCGATCGTAAAGATATATGCAACATTTACAACAACTCGTGATAGAGGCGATAGAGACAAGTCAATTTCCTGAAACACCATCAAATTTATATGATCCGATACGGTATATATTGACTTTGGGCGGAAAGAGGGTTCGACCAGTGCTGACATTGATGGCTGCCGAATTATTCGGTATGCAAGAGATGGATGAAATTATCCCTGCTGCCAAGGCAGTGGAGTTTTTTCATAACTTTTCACTGATCCACGATGATCTGATGGATAAGGCTCCTTTAAGAAGGGGTAAAACGACAGTTCACGAAAAGTGGGATGCTAATATTGCTATATTGTCTGGAGACGGCTTGTTGGTCAAAGCTTATGAGGAAATTTCAAAGTGTAATCCTATTTACCTGCCTGCAACCTTGAAAATTTTGAGTAAAGTGGCTATGGAAGTATGTGAGGGGCAGCAATTAGATATGGATTATGAAAGTCGGGATTCGCTGACAATGCCTGAATATCTTGAGATGATCCGTCTTAAAACTTCGGTGTTATTGGGCGGAGCGT
This sequence comes from Sphingobacterium sp. G1-14, assembly GCF_002196555.1. NCBI lineage: Bacteria > Pseudomonadati > Bacteroidota > Sphingobacteriia > Sphingobacteriales > Sphingobacteriaceae > Sphingobacterium > Sphingobacterium sp. G1-14. The sequence goes on along the minus strand of NZ_CP021381.1, from coordinate 5,580,940 downwards.
TACAGTTGGGTGCTATTTTGTCTGGAGCAGATGAACAGCAACAGCAGCTGATCTACGATTTTGGAGAGAATGTCGGCTTAGCATTTCAATTACAGGACGATATCTTGGATGCCTATGGAGATCCAGATACCTTTGGAAAGATCGTTGGTGGTGATATCATGATCAATAAAAAAACCTTTTTATTGGTGAAGTTGATGGCGGTAATTTCGGACGACGATAAGATAGTCTTACAAGGCTTATTGGACGCGTCTATAGCGACTGCTCCATCAAAAGTAGCGGATATGCTTACCTTATACGAGAAGTATGCGATTAAAAGTGCTGCCGACGAATTGAAAGATAGCTATACACAACGGGCATTTGAAAAAATGGAAGCATTGAATGTACCAAATGATCGCAAAGAAGCGTTATTAGTGTTAGCAAATAACCTTTTGGTAAGACAGCAATAAGTATAAATTCTATTAAAATTCGTATCTTGCCTGTAAATGTTTTTTTTGTAAGAAAATAATTAAATAAATTTTTAGATTACGTTCATGGAGCCTTTAAAAATCACCGTATTTCAAGCATATTTATTCTGGGAAAATATCGAGAAGAATCTAAATAATCTTGCATTGAGACTTTCCTCATTGCGTGAGAAAACGGATGTTATTATTCTCCCCGAAATGTTTAATACAGGCTTCACGAATAATGTCGAGAAATGTGCAGAACCTGCAAATGGACCTACAACAAGATGGCTATTTGAAATGGCAAGCTCACTTAACTGCGTTGTTGCCGGTTCTTTGATTATCGAAGAAGGCGGGAAATACTATAATCGTTTTGTATGGATGTTCCCTGATGGTAAATATGTCAAATATGATAAACGTCATCTTTTCGGACTATCTAAAGAAAGCGAGTACTTCGAGCCAGGAAATGAACGTATCCTGGTGGATATCAAAGGATGGAAAATTTGCCCAATGATCTGTTATGACCTTAGATTCCCCGTCTGGTCTAAAAATCAAAATGGCGCCTATGATATTTTAGTGTATACGGCCAGCTGGCCGGATAAGCGTTCTGCACATTGGAGAGCCCTTATTCCAGCACGCGCGATAGAAAATCAAGCTTACGTTGTTGGAGTAAACCGGGTTGGGCATGATGGTAATGATATTTACTATTCAGGTGGTTCTATGTGTATCTCTCCACTTGGTGATGTGGTGTATTATAAGCCAGAAGACGAGGATTTGTATACATTTACCTTAAATCCGAATGATCTGTTGGAAGCACGGGAGAAATTTCCTTTCTTAAAAGACTCCGATTCTTTTACAATCGGGTAACACGCTCTAAATTAGGTATAATTGCAAGCAATTAGTTTTTCTGAGAGTGCCTGATCTTATTGGTCAGAAAGAACCTTCAGTTTGATTTAATTGCTGTTGGTGTTTGCAAAGTTATGAAGGTTTTGTTTGTCTCCTTTTTATTTGTTAAATTCAGTCTAGTATAAATCAAATTGTTATGATTTATCAACATCTACTGGTGACATGTTGATAAAATTTTGTTTGAGACAGTTAGATTAAAGCGTAATTTAGGCTAACTATTAGCCAAAATACGTTTAGCTTTTTCTCAAATTATATGAAAGACAACGTTTTATTATTGCAATAAGTTGCGTAAACAACCATAACCATTATTCATATGTTAGACCAAGATTTAGTATCACAAGAGTATTTTTATAATTTCTTAACAGGGAAATACTCAATTGCAGTTATGCGGAGATTACAGCGTAATCTCAAGGAGGCCGGGTTAAACATTACTTCTGAACAATGGAGTATCATGTATAACCTGTGGGTAGAAGAGGGGCTTACCCAGCAGGAGCTTGCTGTTCGCACATTTCGAGATAAACCAAGTGTCACTCGATTAATTAATAACCTGGAACGGGTAAATTTGGTTATCCGCGTTAATGATAAAAACGACAGACGGTCCAATCTGATCTATTTAACAAAAATAGGACGAAAGATGAAGGATGAAGGAATGAAGCAGGCAAAAAATACCATTGAACAGGCTTTAGGCGGATTAGCCGACGATCAAATTGCCTTATCAAATACCATTCTGCATCGCGTATTATTTAATTTGAAATAAAGATACTTAGTGGGGGTTATTTTATAAGTGAACTATCAGGGTATAAAAAAGGTCCCCTATGTTGAATACATAGGGGACCTTTTTTATATGAATTTCTAGCAGTTAATCTTCGAAAAGTTTGCTTTCGAAATCTGTGTGGCTATTGACCAATTTACCTTCAGTTCCGAAATAGATTTCCTGAAAACTTAGTGTCCGGATAGCATCTACCTTACGATAGAATTTATCAGCAGATACATCTGAAAGTGTTTTGAAACCACAAGCTTCCATAATTTCGACTGTAGCACGTAATGTGTTGCGGTGGAACTGAGCTACGCGTACATATTTATCATTTACGTCGAGTCCTTTGTATAAATGCGGCTGTTGCGTGGCAACTCCAACCGGACAAACGTCTTCATTACACTTAAGTGCTTGAATACAACCTAAAGCGAACATCATACCGCGAGCACTATAACATGCATCTGCGCCTAAGGCAATAACTTTTAAGATGTCGAAACCCGTTACAATACGGCTGGATACGATAACTTTAACATGTTTTTTCAAACCAAAAGCAATCAAGGTTTTCGTTACAAATGCCAATGCATCGTATAGTGGCATTCCTAGGTTATCTGTAAACTCTAGTGGCGCAGCTCCTGTACCACCTTCTGATCCATCTACGGAGATAAAATCCGGGAAGATCTGCGTGTTTTGCATGGCGTGACAGATGTCGATAAACTCATGTTTATCGCCGATACAAATTTTGAAACCGATAGGCTTTCCACCCGATAGCTCGCGCAGCTGTTGTATGAAGTGCATCATTTCAGTCGGTGAGGAGAAAGCGCTATGTGCTGGAGGAGACATCACATCTGTTCCTGGAATGACGTGACGAATAGCCGCGACCTCAGGGGTGTTTTTTGCCGCTGGAAGGATACCCCCATGACCGGGTTTAGCACCTTGCGAAAGTTTCAATTCGACCATCTTCACGTTTTCACGATTGGATTTTTCTCGGAAAAGTTCCGGATCAAATTTTCCCTCCTTATTACGGCAGCCAAAATAACCTGTACCCACCTGCCAGATTAAATCACCCCCATTGTTGTGGTAATCGCTGATTCCCCCTTCGCCGGTATTGTGTGCAAAGTTTTGAAGTGCAGCACCCTTATTTAATGCCGTTATCGCTGTTTTACTCAACGCACCGTAACTCATTGCCGAGATGTTGAACACACTTAAGCTATAAGGTTTTTTACAGGCTGCATTTCCAACAGTGGTACGCAGGTCGTGGTTTTCGATATGGCAAGGGAAAACAGAGTGTGCAGCCCATTCGTTCCCGACAGCCTGTGGATCAGTCTGCATACCAAATGCGACAGTTTCACGTTGATTTTTTGCACGTTGGTATACGATCGAACGCTGTCTTCTGTTGAAAGGACGTCCATCCATGTCTGATTCCCAAAAATATTGCCTCAACTCAGGACGAATAGATTCGAAGATATAACGGAAATATCCAACTAAGGGATAATTGCGTAGGATGGCATGTTTGGTCTGGAAACTATGGTATAACGCGATCAATAGCAATGGAAATGGGATGATAAGCAGCCAAAACCAGCTTGATGTAAATATAAATCCAAATGATACAATGATTAAATTAATCACAATCATTATTGAAAGAATGAGTTTTCTAACTTCCATAGAAAATACGATTGTTTAGTTTTAATTCGCTATTTTAATGTTTAGCCCAACTGATTATTTTATTACTCAATTAGCATTCCAAAATGCGCTTTTGGACGAAGCAAATGTACTAAAGTTCCTGAAGTAAATGGATATATTTACCCCTTGGAGGTAAGTTTTGATAAGTTTATAACCGTTTCTAACAAACTATTTTCTTTTAGTAATCTCCTGCGATAAAAGTTGATAGATTTGCTGTAAATCTGGTTTATTGCTAATAAATTGCAAATGTTTTTGCATTGTTGTGCTGTCCTGTCGGATCGCTGGTCCTGTCTGAACTGTTATTGGAATATGATTTTGCACTTTTTCTGCCGTCTCCAGGATGATTGGTTTAATTAGATCAAAGGACAGGTCGTTTTCTGCTAAGAGCTCGTAGGCCATCTGATAAAGGATGTTAGTAAAATTGTTGACCATAACCGAGGCAAGGTGGATGGCTAAACGCTGCTGGGAATTACAATAGATGCTCCGCGGTGCAAATGTCTGTGCTAACTGAAGTAGCTCGGCACTATTTTCATCCGTGTTACCTTCAACACAAAGTGGGACGGTCGAAAAATCGACTGCTTTATTTTTGGATAATGATTGTGGGGGATAGATGACTCCCGCATTTTTAAATCCAGCCAGGGCAGAAAGATCGGTTGCTCCCGAACAATGAATAACAACACCTTTTATATCTTTTGGTAGCGCTTCTACCAGCGATACAATGGCCTGATCGGTAACGGAAATGAGGTAAAGATCAGCATGTAGGTCTAGTTCAGATAGTTGGTCAATTGCTGCGCAATGAAGAGCAAAGGCCAATGCATCTGCATTGGCCTTTGTTTTACTGTAGATCTGAACGATATGATGTCCTGTTTTTTGAAACTGTTGTCCAAAATGCGTAGCGGCATTACCGCTTCCTAAGATCACAATGTTCATTATTTAAGTGCTTTTCGTTTCTCCTCTTTATTTCTTCTCACAATGGACATGATAAAACCAATGGTCATGACAATCGTTCCACACCAGAAAAAGTTGATGTATGGGAATTTAATGGCTTTAAATACGACCCATTTCTTTTCTGGAAGTGGCTTTTGATAAACCATGATTTCCAGTTTATCCTTGTCAGGTTTAATTCCCGTAAATCTGAATTTAAGCCCTTGCTCGTTGACATCTTTATTGAAGTCATAAACACCACCGTCTTTAATTAAGTAGATTGGTTGTACTTCATACTGTTTGTTGTCGGCCGAAAATACTTTTATTTTCAATCCAACCATAACATCACTAGGACCTTTTGGAATTTTCTCCAGGTGAGCTTCTTTGTTTAAGCCTTCAATGACATAATATCCATTGCGGTAGCGTAGGGTATCACCGATATTTACCTGATACGTTGCCGGCTCCTCGTAGTCTTCGAAACCAGTTTTGTCTTCTGCCGGAACTTTCGCATGTGTTGCCTGACTTTCAGCTGCAGCTGCGGTAATCAGTGTATACACGTCATGCGTGACATAATGTTTGGTCGCTGGAGTACCAATCAAACCGCCCATTTTCGCGTTGTTTTGTGCAAAAGGTTGCAGCACAAAATGCTCCTTCACTTTACCTGTTTCTTCGTCGATCCGCTCGTATTTTATTTTATAAAACGTATTTGGAGCCACAATGCTATCACCGATATAGGTTATTTTGTATTCCCCCATTTGTACAGGTTCACCTTCGGTCAAGAATAAGTTGTCGCCAGGTTTCTCTACCTTGTCAAATCCCGATACAGCAATGTAGCCTGTGTTGTTGACCGAGATGACCTCGTTGGTTGCTGCAGCCACCATGGCACCGATAAGTAGTAATCCAAAGCCGATATGGGCTACCGAAGAGCCGGCCAGCTTCCATTTACCTTTGACAGCATCACCCAATACACGGATATTCGCCAAAATACAGAAAATACTTGCGAAGGTGATCAAAATATAGATCAGGTTGGTATACGTCTTCGTAAAATAGACGACAGCAGCCGTTAGAATGAGAGACACAACCAACGATGCTACCGTAGAAGCCAAAAACTTGCGGCTATCGGTACGTTTGTATTTTAAAAATTGTGTAAATCCGGTTAAGATCATAACGATCACTGCAAAACCCGATTGCCACTTGTTATAATGTTGGATCGGATCCAAAGGTGGAGCTACCTTGGTGCCAAAGATCTTGTTGAACACTGGAATTGATGTTGAAGCAATGATCTGTGCACATGCGACAGTCAATACCAAGGCGCCAATAAACATCCAGAATTCTCTTGAATAGATATCCTCATCCTTTTCTGTGATGGGCATCTCTTTCTTTTTGACGGTAAGAAATACGACCATGATTACCAAAAAGACAACATTGAATAAGATCAATTGTCCGCTCATTCCCAGATCGGTAAAGGAGTGTACAGAAGTCTCTCCAAGGACACCACTACGTGTCAGGTAAGATGCATAGATAACAAGTACAAAGCTGATCATCGCTAAAAATGTAGCGGTGAAGTAGGAGTGGCCTGAATTCTTATAAGCAATCATGACGTGGACAGCAGCAATCAGGGTAAACCAAGGAATAATTGATGCATTCTCTACCGGATCCCATGCCCAGAAGCCACCGAAGTTAAGTGCTTCATAAGCCCAGAATGAACCCATGATAATACCTGCGCCTAAAATCATCACGGCAAATAAAGCCCAAGGAAGTGCTGCATTGATCCATTCTTTGTATCGCTTGGTCCAAAGAGCACCGGTTGCATACGCAAAAGGAACAATCATCGACGCAAAGCCAAGGAACAGTGTTGGTGGGTGAATCACCATCCAGTAATTTTGAAGCAAAGGGTTCAAACCATTACCGTCGGTGATGAGTGAAAGATAATTAGCTTCTCTAAAGATTGGAATATCCATTGCTTCACGCAATAGGATAAACGGAGAGCTACCGATACGCAGACCGAAGATTTCCACACCAATAATCATGGAAGCTAAAAATGCTTGGCATAACATGACGAAAGTCATGACAGACGATTCCCAGCTTTTTGCTTTAAATAGCAAAACAGAACCTAATACTGTTTGCCAGAACATCCAGAGCCAAAAACTACCCTCCTGACCTTCCCAAAAACTGGAAATGATATAGTAGGTAGGGAGTGTCTTGGACGAGTGCGCCCAAGCATAATTATATTCAAAAAGATGATTGTATATAATATAAAATAAAGTTGCACCAATCGCCACTACGGAGACCGCATTAACCCAAAAGGCAATACGTGCAATTTTTTTCCATGAATTCTCTTCAGGGTATTTTGTTGCAAAAAAGTAACTGATACAAGATAGAAGTGCAGCACCAAAAGAAAGTACAATAAAGAATTGTCCGATCTGCCCTGGTAGCAGGTGCTCACCAACGTAATTAACGTCCATTGAAAATTGATTTTACGAATTAATTATTGAAAGCAGTAGCATTGATCTCGGTGACGACCGATTTATCGTTATATTTTGACGGACATTTCATCAATATCTTACTTGCCCTAAACACATTTCCGTCCATTTTTCCTGTCAATACAATTTGCTCTGAACGTTCAATATCTTGAGGTTTGGCGCCTCTAAAAATCACTTCACATTCTGTACCATCGTTGTCACGCATGAAAAACGAAAATTTGTTGGCGTCAGTTTTGGGATCATAATGAAGCGCTTTGTCTTTATTCAATTGACCTACCACATATAGTTCGGTTTTCTTTTCTTTAGCTTCGGTAAATGTCGAATAGGTACTTGAATCGGTATAGATAACAAGTATCATGGCAATTGCGACAGCAATGATAGCGATTAGAATAATTGAACTTTTTTTCATTTGTATTTACTTATTTTATAAGTGTTTGATCTCATCGTATAAATGAGCTCGTTTCACCCGGTTTGTTTTTTCTTAACGATGAATAGCAGTTCCGATCTGCCAGATATCCTCCTGTTTTTTCAGAAAGATTATTACCCAAATCTGACAACGTTGTGCTCACTAAAATCCCAAATTGATTACATTTGAGACCTAATCGAATGCAAAATTACAAATAGATTCGCTAAGAAAGGAATAATGCAACTTTTCCATATTATTTATATCTATTCTAAATAGTTTGAATTAATTGGAAAAATAAGCTAGATTCGAATGCTTTTGAATAATTTGAAGTGAAATTTGCTATTTTGGTTCTAATGATATCGCATGAATTTTACAATTGCCTGTTAATATGAGTGTTGCTTTGCGATTTTTAGGCCTCTTTTGGGCTGTTATATTCCCCTGCTTTTTTGTTTTTGGACAGGTAAAATTCCGTAATCAGGAAATTGCTATCCAAAATGACAATGACGTTTATCTACTGACGGGTCAGGACCGCTATTATACCAATGGTATCAATATCAACTATAGGATTGCGTTGCCAGGGAAACCAGATAGTCAGACTTCAAATACGGTATTGGATTTTGAAATAGGCCAACGGATTTACAATGGTATCAGTATCATTGACTATAGACGGCAGGAAAAGAAATACGATAGACCATTTGCAGGTTACCTCTATTTTAGTGCTGGGATAACACGGTTTTTACCGCACGATCAGGTTGTTGAGTTTAAGACTGAATTGGCGCAGATCGGCCCTAAATCCTACGGTGAAGAAGCACAGAAGTTTATCCATCATCTCTTTGGGATGTACGAGGCGACAGGTTGGGATACGCAGCTTGGAAATTCCTTTGGTATTGATTTAAGTGCAACCTATAAAAAAGGACTATATCGCAGTCAAAATCAGCAATTCGATGTCGGAATTATAGGTGAGGGGACCATTGGATTAAATAATACCAATATGGGAATTGCGGCCCCGCTTCGGTTGGGGAAGCTGAAATCCTATCAGGCATCCACCTTTACACATGGGCATTTGACACAGGGAAGAGCGAACAATGATAAAGAATGGTATTTTGTCTATCAACCAAGCGTGTCTCGTATTTTTTACAACGCAACGGTAGAAGGAGGGAGAGGTAAAAATGATCCCATAGGCAAATTATACACTATTCAGCCTTGGATGCTTAGTCACCGCATTGGTTTCAATTGGTCTAACCACAAGATCAATTACGGTATCAATTACATCTTCAATTCGAAAGAGCTCAAATCGGTGTTTCACCGGCATCAATATGGCGAGCTGTTTTTTGCCTACCGTTTTTGATCAGCCAGCCATAAGTAGGACCTACATGGATCCGCTTGATAGGATCTTCGTTGGTCCAGCGTTCAAATGTTTGTCGTTTGGAGATTGTTTAACCTGGGTTTTCGGGAATAGGGTCAGCCAGTTTTTGCCCGATCAATCTGGTGGTGAGCATAGCGGCCACGGTATCTCCAGTAGCATTGAGCATTGTTGCGAGAGGATCGACGAGGGTTGCTATGATCATAATGGAAGGGATCACCTCCGTTGGCATCTGATAAACCGATATGATCAGCATTTCTCCGATGTAGCCACCATTAGGAATACCTCCGGCTACGATGCTCACCAGTAACGTAATGCCAACCGCCATAATCAGATTGGCTGGATCAAAAAATTCCTTTCCGCTTAATAAAAGTGCGATATAGATTTTAAAGATACAGGCGATCGCGGATCCATGCTTGTGCAATGTTGTGCCTAGGGGAATGACGACACTAGCGACGCTGTCCGGGATTCCAATTTGCTTGGCTGCAAGTAAGTTGGCTGGCATGGTGGCGAGACTACTGCAGCTGCTCAATGCGGTCAAGGAAGGCAATATATTGTTTTGCCAGTAACGTTTAATTCCCTTTAGTCCGAATGCAAAAAAAGCGAATAAACTGAATACCGTGAAAAAATAGAAGATTCCAAAAAAGTAATATAGACCGATAGGTTTGGCATAAAAACCAAAAAGCTGAGGGCCTAATGTTCCAACCTGATAGGCAAAATATGCTCCCAAACCAATGGGCGCGAGGTTCATGACCATCACGAGCAGATTTCCCATCACAACATTGCCCGAGTTTATAAATTTACGGAAGGTCTCTGCAGATGCCCCTGATTTGCGCGTAGCAATGCCAACGAGGAACGAAAAGATGACAAAGGCCAGCATATTTTGTCGTGATAATAAACTTGAAAATTCGCTAACGGTTAAAAAGCGGACCATTTTTTCACCCCAAGAATCATGAACAACTGTTTCCATGATCTTGTTTGTTTGTTCAATAGGCAGTGGAGCATCTACTGGAAAGAGGTAAAGGAAGCAGATGCTTGACAGTCCGGCGACGACAATACCCAGTACAAATACGAACGACATCATGCCGATGATCCTTCCCAGTACACTGTCGCCATTGATATTCGCAACAGATGAGGATATGGCAAAAAACACCAATGGTATGACGCTGACAAAGAGGAGGTTTAGGAAAATGTCACCGATCGGTTTAAGATTGTTGACGATATGCGGAAAGAAGATGCCGATCAAACTTCCAATACTGATCCCAAGGAGTAGAAGTAAGATACTGCCGTAGTTCTGCACAAAAGTTTTTGTAGCGTATTTCATAGGTGTATGATTAGTTATTTCAAAAGGAGTTCATTCACATGGAAGAACTGCTTATATTGTCTTTGTATTTGGTCACATTGAGAATATCCAATGCTGTTGTATTGCTTGCGCTTATTAGGTTTGGATATTTCATTAGGTTTTGTGAATATTTTGTATTTAAATTGCTAAAATAGTGTTTTTCTCGAATAGGTCTATTAAAACGAGCTGAATTTATGCGTGTTTGTTCATTTTTGTTTTACCTTGCTGAAAAAATCCGCTTTTTGCCGACCTTGTTATCTTACTGAAAACTTTTTTTGTCGAGGTATCCATCATCGCTGCACGCTCGGTATTAATATGTATTTTTCATTTGGAAGTCGATGTACTGCTTAATTGGTTGACATCTCCTTCAGGCTACGCTGATAGATGGTCGTGCTTCGGAAATCATGAGGATTTTGATACACGCATCGGCTTTTTTATCTTTGGACAGTAGCAGTGACTAAGTGTCATGGGTAAGGAATGCGCCATTTGTTTGGATTACTGTTTAGTTGTTTAGACTGAATGTGTGAAAATTGTAACTTAAAGTATTTGTATAAAAATGGAATTTGTAACGACAGGAGATGGTTCGAAAACGTTGTTTAATGCTGAAATAGGAGAATGTTATCATTCGAAACATGGTGCAGTACAGGAAAGCAGGCATGTTTTTATAAAAACAGGGCTTGACCACTATGTACAAACAACAGGGGTAACCGACCTCGGTATCTTGGAGGTGGGGTTCGGAACAGGTTTGAATTTTTTGCAAACAGCTGACTTTCTTAGGACCAAATCCGTTCAGGTGGAATATGTCGGAATAGAAGGATTTCCCTTGCCTTTATCCACTATTGCTGCAACGGGCTATGAGGCGACGGTAGATCCGACCGTGTGGGCAAGCTATTTGAATGCATACGAGCAGGCTTTGACGGAAAACGTACGGATTAACGAGTACTTAAAGCTTCATATTGACCATACCTTATTGATGAATTTCCAGTCGGATCGCTTGTTTGATGTCGTTTATTTTGATGCTTTTGCGGCAGTGCATCAGCCTGAGATGTGGAATGATGCTGCCTTGGGGCATATTGCGCAGTTTGTTAAACCTGGTGGTGTTTTTGTGACTTATGCTATTACCGGAAACCTCAAACGCAGTATGAAAGCATTGGGATTTTCAATTGAAAAGGCACCTGGTGCACCAGGCAAGCGTGAAATGCTGCGCGCGACAAAGCACTAATTTTTATAATAGCTACTTGAATTTAACACACACGATTTAGTAGAGACTTGTATACAGAATATATATGAAAATTTTGCAGATAATTGCCAAACAAAGTGAAGACCGGCTGACACAGGCTAAAAAGCTGGTTGTGCGTGAATTGGAGGAACATGAAGGCAAAGGAAATTTTGTGGCTTATGTGGATGAAGGGGAGTACTCTTACGATGTAAATATACAATTAAATAAGGATACTATTGTTGGGCATTCATGCGATTGTGGGCGTCGGGAAAGCTATTGTATGCATCAGTTAGCTGTGATTTGTGCCTTAGCAGGTATAGATAAAAATTCGCCCTCCGAGGTAAAAAACAAAAAAAAGGTGACACTGAAAAAAGTCAAGGAAAGCGAACAGCTGCTTTTAGCCGTGGAACATGAAGTGCTCAACTCTTGGCTTCTGGAGCTTTTCAAATCCAATAAAGATGTCGAGCTGCAATTTCTGTTGAAGTTTGGAAAGAATAAGCAAGAATATCAAGAGAAAGATATCGTTAAAATTCTAAAAGAGGCTGTTGTTTCTGTGATAGGTAAGCGTAAGAAAATAGAAACTTCTGAGATCAAAAAGATTTTACAATTATGGGAAAAATCTCTTGTGCCGTTTTGGGAGTATTTGGCGTTGAATATCGGAAACGAAAAAATTATTAATCTGTTTTTGGCTGTATATAATGCTGTTTTGGATATTGAATACCAAACCATGTATACGGGCACACGTTTTAGAAAGTTTATTGAAACCAACAATATAAAGATATCGACAGCTGTGGCCCAAATTGAATCTGATATCCAATGGGGAAGGCTTATGGATGCGTATTGGACTAAGCTGTGGTGGGAGGAAGGCCAACAGGGAGCACTGTTGGAGTTGTTTATTTTGATCTATCAAAATTCCAAGACAGATCGGAAGCGTTTGATCAGTGTGAAAATTGAACGTTTGATCGAGGAATTTTTGGAGGAAGCGTACCATATGTCTCTAACAGTAGATGAATTTTTTCTCGATGTGCTTTTAGAGAATGATATGTTCGAAGCAAGTTTGGATTATTTTTTTCCTCGCTATTGGGAGGCCAAATATAATTTAAAATTAATTGAGGCTGTGAAAAAGGTTGAGCCCGAACGGGCGATCGCGTATTGTCATGTTGTCATCGAATCAAATTCAAAGACGGAGTACAATCTACCATTTTTGGATATCTTGGAAGAGCTGTATTCAGCAAATGGTGACTTAAACAAGTTGGCCCAAGTCAAGATGGATAAGTTTCATATAAATAGAGATATCGCAGATTATGTCTTTATTATGGATAATTCTCAGGATGCGGATTTAAATAAAAAGTTCAGAACGAATACACTGACCATGCTGCGCAATAGTATGGGATACGATTATGATTCCGGTAAGATTTATTTTGAGATACTTGAGCACGAAAAAAATTACACTAAAATGCTTGAGGTAATTGATTATCGTGTCAGTGCAAAGCTTCTGTTGCAAGTTTGGGATCATTTGTATGCTTATGATAAGCTTAAATTTTTGCGAGCCATAGCGGGCAACCTGCATATCGATTACCGCACAGATCCAGCTGATCTCGATAAATTAATTCACAGGATATTAGAAAATTATGAAAAGGATGTTATCAGGTTATTGTTTAAGCCGGATGCACGGTCGAATTACTTACGTAATTTTAAAGCAATGGTGTCTAGCAGTCTGGAGAAAATGAAGTAATATTTTCTCCATCGTGCCTATGCCTATATTTTGCTTTTAAGATTCAATAATAAATGCTCCGACTATGGCGGCTGGATGTAAATCTTTGTTGTTTAGCAGGGAACTGTTTTCGCCGAATCTCTCATAATATTCGATATTCATTCCAATAAGAACGGTCTCAGCATCTTGATAGTCCACATCAAATAATAGCTCTTCGAGTTCTATATCTTTTGAAGGTGCCTGTAAGCTTATAGGAATCTGGTGTTTATGCCAACGGATATATTGTTGCTTGTCAAAGTTGAATATCGCAATCATCAAATTTATTTTAATTAGATTGCAGTATTTTGGACGATGAATATCTTTTTGCATGTTAAACTTTGGAAATTTTATGGAGACTAGCTTTGTGCCCAACATTTTTATTTCCGGGTCGAAATGCATGTAATCGTGCATGTGGCATTTTTCGACGAACTGGAAATTGATCAGACGATCAATTTTTCCGCCACGGATTGTCTTTTCGCCCACAGGAGCACTGTTTGCCCAGATCACTCTTTTTAAATGATTGATTAGCCGGTTGTGCATGGAACCGTCGTGCATGTTTAAGTGAATTTCTCCCATTATATTTCTGATACGGGATCCTGCAGTACTCAAGTGTCCAAAATCTCTAGCGGCTGCTTTTGTCGCCTGCGTTTGTTTTGTTTTACGGCCGGGGCCAGTTTGCACAATTGTTTTTTTATTTGATTTCCGAAAGACAAGATTTCCGACCAAGCCCTTCAAACTACCATTTTCTAAAATAGCCATAAGTTGAATTTAAGTAATTAAAATGCTGATAAACAAATAATTGTTTATTTTTGAGAAAATGGAAATTGGTAAGTATGGAGCTTTGTTAAAATGATAATGGCTGGTAAATGAGGATTATGAAATTTGCAGTAGATTTTTGAACGATTGTTCAAGTAAAGATTTAGGACGAATAGCGCATGGATGTAATACTTCTGTTTCGATGTCCATTTGTATCTCGTCCGATGCATATCCGTGTCATGGTCAGGATGTGTCCGTGGTGAGAGCGACATGAGTCCGTGTTGAGTCCGAGTCTAACTCGGAGATAAGGCGGTAGCACGCCGCTCAGAAAATGCTCTAACCTGCTTGTAAGTACGATTAAGGCCCGAAGATGCCTCGAATCATTGTCGAAGGAGAGTTAAATAACGCACAAAACACGGACTCCTTGATGATAAATAATAATAACGGTAACGCAGCAAAGAGGTTAATAAGATACGTGTTGTTTATCAGTTGATTAACATGTTTATCCATATTTTATAGGTCGCTTAATAATCGGATATAATTGTCAATATACAGTTCTTTGTCCTTTGATTTATACTGTTGGATATAACGGGGGTGATCCAAAATGGTCATCTTTCCGAAAAGCTTCTCTTCTTTGTTGATCTTCATGAGAAAAGTAGCATTCTTTTTCCCGAGAACAAAGACTTCGTCAGTTTCAAGTCCCATGGAAATATGCTGTTTTAGGGATTGAACCATAAAAGATTTCACCATTTCAAAAAGCTGCTTGTCATCATAGTAGTTTGCATTGATCCAGCTGTTGGGTTTGGTCTGCCTGACAATCGCTAATGGGAAGGGGGAGTTGATATAAAATTGGTTATAAAAGATTTCAGGGCCGCCAAAGGCTTCAATCATATCGTACATGAAAACCGAAGATACTTCATGGGTATGTGCGGATTGCATCTCTATGCCACATGCACTAGCTAATCTTTTGGTATCGGTAAAAGGAACGCCCGTTACACCTGCACCGTGTCTGCTTGGGTTAATGCCGATGATAAATTTGCGTTTAAGATTGTCATTATAGTATTTGTTGTAGAACTGTTCCATCACGACAAGCGTTTCAGGGTTATCGAGGTAGGGATTAATTACGTTAAACTCCGAAGGTAAATTTCCTCTGTAATGAAGTTGTTTGTTGAATAAAATTACTTTTTGGGAAAATGTTAGCATCGTTCGTGTGTTTAAAAACAAAATACGATTTTTAAAGAACAAAAAAACAAAGCCGGGTGTCATTTGACACCCGGCTTTGTTTTTTTGTATCTTGGGTCAGGATTAGTGACCTTGTGTACCGTCTACACCATGTGAATGTCCATGAGACAATTCTTCTTCAGTAGCAGGACGTACAGTTAAGATTTCGATATCGAAATTTAATGTTTTGCCAGCCATTGGGTGGTTTAAGTCAGCAACAACTACTTCTGGAGTAACCTCAGCTACTACAGCGCGGAATTGGTTTCCTTGGTTGTCTTGTAAAGGCAATACTTCTCCTACTGGAGGTAAACCTGTTTCTTTGAACATATCTACTGGCAACTGTGCGAATGCCTTGTCATCTTTTTGACCGTAAGCATCATCCGGTGCCAATTCAAATGAAATTTTATCACCAACGTTTAAGTCTGCGATGTTTTCTTCGAATTTAGGTAACATCATACCTACACCATATAAGAAATCTAAAGGTTGTTCTGCAGTTGTTTCTTCAACGAAAACTTTTTCACCGTTTTCTACTGTGTGAAGTCTGTACGTCAATGCTACGACGTCGTTTGCTTTTATAGCCATCTGATTTTGATTTTTGGAAGCCCGAGGCTACCGTTTATTAAATATAATTTATTAACGCTTGTATGGAATCCTGTGGTAGACTGCAGGTCCTGTTTTTACAAAGATATGCTTTTGTCTCCTTTCCGACTCTATGTTCGAGCAATGGAAGATTTTCTTCTGTACCGCCAAGAACAATTTTATTTGGAATATAATAGTTGCCGAGTTCATTTTTGAAAGCCATTGCTTTATCCCCCGTCAATGCAATTTCATTGATTCCATATATTTCTTCTAGCAATAATATTGCCCAATTTGAATAAGCCGAACCATAAGTCTTGATTTGCGGGAATACATTCGCCAGCAATTGGTCTGTAATGGCGATGTAATTTTCATCATCAAAAAGCAAACCTAATCGTTTCAGCTGACGAACCATTGTCGACGAAGAGGATGGAATTACATTATCCATAATTTCGCTTTTCCGTGCGATGAGTTCCTCTGCCTGCGACGATGTATAGTAGAATGTTTTTTGTGATCCATCGTAAAAGAATGCAATGGCCTTATCAGCGAGCTGTCTTGCTTTTGTGAGCCAATTGAGGTCAAATGTCGCCTCATATAATGCTATAAAGGCTTCAATAGTGAATGCATAGTCATCTAAGAAGCCTGCGATCGCTCTATTGTTATCTTTGGGTTGGTGCAATAACTGGAGATCGTCTTGAATAAGATGTGTACAGATAAACTGGGCATTGTTTAAAGCGAGTTCAAGGAAATGGCTGTTTCCAAGACTGTGATAGGCATCTATTAGTCCTTTTAGAAATAGCGCATTCCAAGTGGTTAGCTGCTTATGGTCGAGTCCCGGACGGATCCGTTGTTCACGATAGTTGTATAATTTTTTCTTTGAAATTTTTAAAAAATCTGCCCATTCGTCAGCTGACATATTGACCTTTGTTGCTAACTGGTCTGCATTAATGGCGCAAATAGGAATGTTGGTTTTCTCCTCCTCCCAGTTGCCGGCTTGGGTTATGTTAAAATATTGCCCGAGTAGGGGAGCATCATCGCCCAATACCTCGTCAAATTCAACTTTGGAGAAGGAATAGTATTTCCCTTCAATGCCTTCGCTATCGGCATCTAAAGCGCTATAGAAACCATGGTTTGGAGCAAGCATTTCACGCTCGGCCCAAGTAATCGTTTCTTCGATGATCCGTTTATAGAATGGATCCCGACTTTGTTGATAAGCTTCGGCATAAAGGGATAATAATTGCCCATTGTCATAAAGCATTTTTTCGAAGTGGGGAATATGCCAATAATGGTCCACCGAATAGCGGGCAAAGCCACCTCCGATCTGGTCATAAATACCGCCTGATCCAATCTTTTTCAATGTAAAATGAACATGTTCCAAGATTTCCCGATCGTCGGCCAACACAGCATATTTTAGCAAGAACAACCAGTTGTTGGGCAGTGGAAATTTGGGTGCTCTTTGATATCCGCCTTCCTTTTTATCGAATATCTCGATCCAAGGGGTAACAATTTCATTTAAGTCGTCGATTGTGTATTGCGCTGGAATAGGATTGATGGGAAGTTTCTCGGCCCGTTGAATACCATTGTTTAGCTTTTCGGCATATTCGAATGCAACTTCTGGTTTCTCAGCCCACATTTGTGCAATTTGCAATAAGATATTCTGCCAGTCGTGCGGTTTGAAATAAGTACCACCGTAAATTGGTCTTCCATCGGGCAGGCAGATACAATTCAATGGCCAGCCCCCGGCATTGGTCATCAGTTGCACTGCAAGCATATACACTTGATCAATATCGGGGCGTTCTTCGCGGTCAATTTTGACCGATACGAAAAACGTATTCATGGTTTGGGCGATGGCTGAGTTTTCAAAACTTTCACGCTCCATCACATGGCACCAATGGCAAGCCGAGTAGCCAATGCTTACGATGATCAGTTTATTTTCGTCTTTTGCCTTTTTTAAAGCTTCCGGTCCCCAGGGCATCCAATCTACTGGATTGTGTGCGTGCTGTTTAAGGTAGGGTGAATTTTCAAATTGCAATTGATTCGCCATAAGACGAAGGTAGTGAAAAAGTAATTATTAACCAGCCTAGTGAAAAACATACAGGCAATAAACTTTGCTGTAGCATTTTTTTTTATTTCTACGTCGTGTTAAAGTAACTTCATTGGATTGAAAATTAATTAGATGTTATATAATGTCCGATGAATTTGATTAGTTTTACATGCATTTATTATTAGCTTTACCGAAGTCCTATGTCAAATGACGTTGATCTGCTTAAGAAGATAGTCCAAAAAGATAGAAATGCTTTTGAAGCTATTTATAAGAGTCATTTCCGTAAATTGTATATCTTGTCTTTTCGGTATGTGCGAGAGGAGGCAATCGCTGAAGAGCTCACCAATGATGTATTTATGATGTTATGGGAAAATGCAGGAAAATTGATCATTAATCAATCACTTGGAGCCTACCTATCCCGCAGTGTTATCAATCTCTCGCTTACTTACCTCAAAAAGAATCAACGTTTATTAGAACGGAATAATGATTATAGCAAGGAACTGGATCTGACAGATGAGGAAGATCAGATCGATAGCGCAGCACTTTACGAATCCAAATTATTGATGATCGAAAGTATATTGGAAGGGCTGCCGCCGCAGTGTCGAAAAATCGTTCTTATGAGTAAGTACGATAAGATGAAACAACAGGAAATCGCGGATCAATTGGGAATTTCCATTAAAACCGTAAAAAATCATTTGACGATTGCTTACGATAAAATTCGGGTGGCTTTGGCCAGGCAAAAGACATTTCTGTTGCTTCTAATCGGCTTTTTATTTTTTTCATTAGGACTTTTTGTTCAGTTTATTATCTTATAGATATGGAAGAAAACAATACTTCAAGATTTATTCCTTATGACTTGATTCAGAAAGAGCTGGATGGGACTATTTTCGAAAGGGAAGGGGTATTACTTGAACGTTGGATTTCTGATGATACGGAGAACCATCGATTATATGATGAAATCAGAACAATATCCGATGACCTTATTGCATTGGAACACTATAAAAATGTAGATACCAATAGTCAATGGGATAAATTTAAACTGCAGCTGGATAAAGAAGCCATTGTTCAGGACCAAGAGATCGCGATACCAATTAGCACGATTTGGAAACCCTGGATGAAATTTGTGGCTGCAGCCGTATTGTTGGTTGTCGGTTTTGCCTGTTATCTGAACTTTGACCGCTGGATGGACAATGAAATCCGAATATATGGATCAGCAGCGCAGCAGCCCATTTTGCTTCCTGATAGTTCAATTGTGATATTGCATGCAGGAGCGGAAGCTTTGTTCAATAGGCGAACATTTCTGGGAGAACGGATTGTCGAACTTAAAAAGGGAAAAGCGCTATTTGATGTAAAGCACAAAACGGGGAACTCTTTTGTCGTAGATCTTGAAAACAATTATGTGCGTGATATCGGAACTACTTTTGAAGTGAATTTGCTTGAAAATGATGTTGAGGTTTTTGTTAAGGAGGGCTCTGTCGCCTTGAGCAGTGGAAAAGGAGATCATGCAAAGGAACTTATTCTGCAAAAAAATCAGAAGGGCCTGTATAAAAAACAAACAGCATCCTTGTCCAAAATAGATCTTTCTGAGCAAAATGATACCGAAGTTGCTCAGAAACTGAGCTATTCGAATATTCGATTGGACAGTATCTGCGCGGATTTGGAAAAGCATTTCCGGGCGAATATTACTGTTGTTGGGGATAGCTTAAAAGCGCGGAAGCTGACCATGTATTTTGATGGACAAACGCTCAATGAGATTGTTCAGATTCTCTCCAAGACCCTCAATGTGAAATGGAAATCGGGTAAAAAAGGATATAGAATCTACGAATAGACTTTTCGCATTGCTGATATGAAAGATAGGATACTGTATCGTCTGCTCTTTTTATGCTGGTTGGTTATAGTCATGTGTTCGAAATCCATGGGGCAGAATTCTCCTACGGATTCGCAAATTTCAATTGACACACATAACAAACAGATCATTCAGATACTTGTCGAAATTCATAAAACATACGATATATCCATGTCTTATGATGAGCAGATTTTTAACAAGGACATTATCTATAGTCGATCATTTAATAAATCGAGTTTAGAAGAGGTTCTTAATTATTTGCTCAAAGATTCCAATATTGGATTCACAATGATCAATAGGGCCCTGATCTTCTACAAAGAGGATAAGACTTTTACCATTAAGGGGCGTGTTGTAGATAGTCTAAGCGGTGAAAACCTGATTGGTGCTACTTTGTTGATTGCTGCGAAAAGTAAAAGTAGTTTTAGTAATAAATATGGGTTTTATTCATTAACTCTGCCACTGGAGACCAATGTCTGTGTGGTAAGCTATGTCGGGTATAAAACAAAAATTGTGAAATTTTCTCCCGATATGGAGTTTGGTACATTTTTAATCAAACTTTCCCCTCTAGATATGAATCTAAGTGAAATTGTGATCAATGGAGACTCTATCGGGCGAAGTAAGCAATTACAGGTGTTAAATGGGAAGATAGACTGGAATAGAGCTCGGAGAAGTTCTTTCTATAAGGGAGAAGCGGATATTATCAAGGTTTTACAGATGCAAAATGGTGTTAACGGATTGACTGAGGGGGGGAGTAACTTGTTTGTTAGAGGCAGTGGTAAAGATCAGAATCTTATATTGTTGGATGAAGCCGTTGTTTACAACCCATCGCATTTATTTGGTTTGACTTCTGTCTTTAATCCTGATATCTTAAAACATACTCAAATTTATAAGGATGCTATCCCATCGAATTTCGGAGGACGGATTTCATCCATCATGGAGATGAGCACACGTGATGGCGATGTAAACACAGTACATGTCTTCGGAGGCGCAAGCTTACTAGTTGCTCGCATTGGAGCTGAAGGTCCACTTATAAAGAAAGGGAAGGGATCTTTTTTAGTGACGGCAAGATCAAGTATATCGAATGTGTTCAATAAAGAATATCGTTTGTTCAATGTGAAGGGGAATTATAGTGACTATAATGCCAAATTGAATTACGCAATTGGGGACCGTCATAGGGTTTATGTTTCTGGATATATCGGGCAAGATAAAGTGGTTGCACCTAATAAAAATACTAATCATTGGGGGAATTGGGCGTCTACATTACGGTGGAATTATGTGCATAGTCCACGCCTGTTTATGAATTTGTCCGCGATTTTTAGTAATTATTCGAACAGGTTGGATATCAGTAAACCCGAATCGCCAGAAAACCGAACATGGCTGACCCAAATTAGAGATTTTAGCCTTAAAACTGATTTTACCTATTTTGGAGGATTAGATCGCATGCTTGATTTTGGAATCCAAGGGACGCTGCATAGGTTCAAACCTGGGGAAATTTCTCCCGTTGATCTAGCTAAGGAAGAAAATATTTTCAGGGCACAAGCATATGAGTATGCAGGCTACGTATCCTTTAACTGGAAGATTGACTCTTCCTTTCGGGTCGTTTTAGGTACACGTTTAAATGCTTTTTATAGCACTTCGTTTGGACAATATTATTTATTGAATAACCAATACAAAGTATTGGCGGGAGATTTGGATAAGAAAAAGACTTATTACGGGATCGAACCTCGTTTTTCTTTTCAGTATAAGTTTGCCGATGCTTATTATGCAAGAATATCTTATAACCGTATATACCAATATCTACAGCTTTTACAGAATGATGAATTGGCTTTTTCATCGTTGGAGGCCTGGATACCTGCTGGGCAAAATATAAAACCTCAATATACAGATGCAGTCTCATTTCGCATAAATAGAATGATTCATGGAGGATACATTGCGATAGATGGGTATTGGAAAAAGATGAAAAATCAAGTTGAACTTATTGACCATGCGCAACTTATTTTAAATCCTTTTATAGAAACTCAGATAAAACAGGGAAACGGTCGAGTATATGGTTTAGAATTTTCTTTTAATAAACGTATAGGCCCTGTTGAGGGAACTGTTCTATATAGCTATTCTCGGTCCTTTCGCAAAATTGTAGGAATAAATAAAGGCAATGAATACGTGGCTAACTATGACATTCCACATGTGGCAAAAGTTAGTTTGTCTTACGATATCAATACAACTATTCATTTGAATACATTTTATGTATTACAGTCAGGAAGGCCATTAACATATCCAATGGGGTTTACGGAGTATGAAGGCATAGTTATGCCTATTTATTCGGATAGAAATTCACATCGTATGCCGATTTTTAGTCGCTTAGATATAAGCTGTTCTTTCGATTTAGAAACGAAAAAACAGCGAGAAAAAGGTCGGCTAAATACTTTAAATATAGGTCTATATAATGTTTTTGACCGACATAATCCATTATATTACAGTTTTTTAGAGAGTGGAAATGGTTCCCCCGTCGTTAAACAGACTTCATTTTCAGGAATTGTTCCATCAGTAAACTATGCAATAAGATTTTAAAATAAATGATGTTCAATGTATCTAAAAGTTCATTTTAATCGTATGGTTAATGTAAATTTGGAACTAGTAAATTAGGTTGGGGCAGATGAATAAAAATATCTATTGGAAAGTCCTTGTTTTGTTGTTTTGCTGCAGCATGCTTTACGCCTGTGAAAAATCAGCGCTAGAAGATGGACAATCTTATGATATGATCGTGGAAGGTGGTATCAATACCATGTATAAAGAGCAATATATTCAATTAAAGCGACTTCATATTTCTGGCGTTACTAGTGAACTTGAAGGAATTAGTGCTGCTACGGTTATCGTGACAAATGGTCCAAATCAAATTGATTTTGAAGATGTTGGAAATGGTCTTTATAGAGGTCAATTGTTTGATTTAAGAGATACCGTTGGAAATATATTCCAATTAAAAATTGAATTGAATGGAAAGGTGTATGAATCACAAGATCAGCTAATCACCAATGTTCCGATAGAAAAGTCTTTTATTCCGGTAGAAAAATCTGATGTTAATAAAAAATGGCATGTCAAGGTTGATACATATTTATTTGGTATGAGCAATTCCAATAAATGGCTTATCATGCCGCAAAAGGAATTTTCGGATGAAAGTATGGTATTTTTTAAAGCACCCTATAGTTATAGTTTTAGGTCGGGAGCTCCAAATGTTTTAAATACATTGCTGGCTGCTACTTATAGTTATGAAATGGGAAGGAAAGACAGTTTAACGATTTCTAAATTTGCGATTTCGCCGAGATATGCAAAGTTTTTATATAATTTGTTCCAAGAAACAAAATGGAAAGGGCTATTGTCAGCAGTCCCTGCGAATGTACAAGGAAATGTTACGGGAAACGCCCTTGGATTTTTCTATGTAATGGATGGAATCAAGAAAACAGTTCCGATGAAAGATATTAGAAACGCTAAATAGCCAATTTAATCATTAAAATTAAGAGCCATATACGTAAGAATCGTATATGGCTTTTTTTATGTGAATTTGTTTCTATTAAATTTTGTTGATTAGAAAATGAAAATGCTATTAGGACTTTTTAATAATGTTATTGTCATTATTAAAGATTGAACAACTAGACGTGTTTCAATACAAATGGTTCTTTGAATTTTAATCAATTATTTGCCCAAGATCAGCGCAATTGCCGCTGAGCATCTGAAAAGTGAAACCGGTGTCGAGTTTTATCTCTGCGCATGATGAGGTCCGTAGATATGCCGCTTTCCGGGTTAAGTATTCAACGAGATCAGTTAACGTAGGATTATGACCGAAGAGCAGAACTTGATTGATATGGTCAGGAATTGCATTGATAATGGATAGCAGATGTTTGTATGTGCATTCGTAGATCGTTTCTTCGATCTGAATATCAAAAGAAGAAGAACCCATGACGTCCAGAAAAGTGCGCGTTGTTTGAAGTGCGCGGTTGGCTGGGGAGCTGATCACCATACTATTTTCGTCAAGATTCAATTTTGTGGCAAGCTTGGCAGCAACCTGTTTTGCATGCTGAATTCCATCGGAGGTAAGAGCTCGGTCAAAATCGTTTATTCCCGGAATGGTTTCAGCTTTGGCATGTCGGATGATATAAAGTTTTTTACTGTTGTCCATGATTAAAATTTTTGATTCTATACTAATAACGCTTGATAGCAATATTTCATTGTAAAAATGATGAGATTACTTTCTTCATTATAACAAAATAGTAAAGTATGAGTTCTGCGATTCTAAAAAATATAAAATATAAAAGATAAATGATAAAGAAGTTCTTTTCAAAAAAAAGTAATAAAGAAAGGACTGATCATGGATATGGCTGGTCAGGAAGATATATGTATTGGGAAGATGTTAAAAGCTTAACAGATGGGTATGATGCAAATTTGATTTTGAACAGAACCTATCAATCGATGCTTAAAATTCGTGATGGGCATGCTGTATATGAGAGAGATTCCGTGCTATTTGAGAAAAAAGAATATCCTTTTGCACTAATTTCAAGTCTTCTTTATATAGCAACAAAAAATGATTTGAAATTGAAAGTCATTGATTTTGGAGGCTCTTTGGGTACAACTTATTATCAAACACGTGACTTTTTAAAGCCTTTGGAATCGTTAGAATGGCACATTGTGGAACAAGAGTCCTATGTAGAGCTTGGTAAAAAAGAGTTTGAAAATAAGCAGTTAAAATTTTATAAAACAATAGAAGAGAGTATTGCTGATGGCCTGCCAGATATAATTATTCTATCCAGTGTTGTCCAATATTTGGAAAAACCGCATGAATTTCTCAGTTATTTGACGGGTTTGCGAATAGCTTATCTTTTTTTCGATCGTACGGCGTTTGTCTATGAGGGACCTGACCGCCTTACCTTGCAACGTGTGCCACCATCTATTTATGATGCATCCTACCCAGCATGGTTTTTTAATGAGGCAAAATTCTTGAACCATTTTAATGACTATGAACTACAAGCTCAATTTGCATCCTATGTTATTGGAGAACAAGATATGCTAATTGATGGAAAGTTGGCAGGATATGATAGCGGATTTTTTTTTAAGAAAATGATATGATGCATAACTACTGTACTTTATTTAACTCAACATATTTGACTAGAGGATTAGCAATGTATAATTCTCTCGATAAGTATGTTAAGGGATTTCATCTTTATATTTTCCCATTTGATGAGGCGTGCTTTTCAATTTTAAAAAATCTCAATCTGCCGAAAGCGACAATTATTCCGTTAATCCAGTTTGAGGATAGGGATTTACTTGCTGTTAAGTCGACGCGTACAGCTGCAGAATATTGCTGGACTTGTACACCATCTATTATACGTTATGCAATTAATACCTATGGATTGCAATCGTGTACATATCTGGATGCAGACTTGTTGTTTTTTGGAAATCCACAGGTTCTGTTTGAAGAGATGGGAGATAATTCGGTATTAATTACACCACATCATTATACTGAAAAATACGATCAGTCAGCAACAAGTGGAACATATTGTGTTCAATTCGTTTGTTTCAAAAACACGAAAGAGGGAATGGAAGTACTTGAATGGTGGCGCAATGCTTGTTTAGATTGGTGTTATGCGCGCGTGGAAGATGGGAAATTTGGCGATCAGAAATATCTTGATGATTGGATGACGAGATTTAACTGTGTTCATGCTTGTGAACATCGAGGAGCGGGAATTGCTCCCTGGAATATTCAACAATATGAATTTGGTGATAGGGATAGTTCAATATGGGCAAAAAGTATAGGGACTAGACTTAGTTTTCCAGTCATATTTTATCACTATCATGGGCTCAAGATAGCAGAAGCTAATAGTTTTATTCCGTTACCAACAGCATACTATGATTTAAATGATAATGGCCTCTTGTTTATGTATAAACCCTATATGTCCGCTTTGGTAGAAGTAAGTAATGGATTGAAGAAACGGGGGATTACTGCTGTACTACACGAAAATATCAAAATTCCGAAGATTCGGACATCCATTCGTCGAATTGCTAACCTCTTTTTTAAGGGAAAAACAGGAGAGTTTTATCACATCAATTATTTTAAAATGAGATGGCTTACCAAGTTGATTTAAAGACATTTACTGATGATCGCGGTAATTTGACAGTGATTGAAAAGGTTATTCCTTTTGATGTCAAGCGTATATTCTATATCTATGGAGTCGATGATTCTATCAGAGGAGGGCATCGACATTATCAGACCGTTCAAGCAGCAGTCTGCTTGCGTGGACGTTGTGCAATTTACAATCAAGATGGTGCAAAGGAACAAATTTTTGAATTGAATTCACCGGACCAATGCTTGATTTTAGAGCCAAAAGATTGGCATCAGATGTTCGACTTTTCGGACGATGCTATTCTTATGGTGCTTGCTTCTGAATATTTTGACGCTACAGATTACATTTATGAACCCTATTTAAAACATGATAGCATACGAGAACTTACAGCAGGTCAATAAGGAATTTATGGATGAATACACGCATGTTTTTCAGGAGGTATTACGCGGAGGTTGGTATATTTTGGGAAAACAGGTACAGCAATTTGAACAATCATTTGCGAATTTCTGTGGTGTCGAGCACTGTATCGGAGTAGCCTCCGGGCTAGATGCATTGGTTCTTTCACTGCGCTATTTTGGATTTAAACCCGGAGATGAGATTATCGTACCTGCTAACACCTATATTGCTTCGATATTGGCTATTGTTCAGGCTGGTTTAAAACCCGTACTTGTTGAACCGGATATAAACACGTACAATATTGATCCAAAACGGATAGAAGAGTGCATTACAAAAAGAACGAGGGCTATACTTGTTGTCCATCTTTATGGAAAGATGAGTGATATGGATCCCATTCTTCAGCTGTCCGCTCAATATGACTTAAAGATAATCGAGGATTGTGCACAAGCGCATGGAGCTAAATACAATGGTCAAAAGGCAGGAGCATTTGGTGATTTTGGTGCATTTAGTTTCTATCCTACAAAAAATCTTGGCGCATTGGGAGATGCTGGAGCTATCACATGTAAGGCTGATATACTGAATAATTCGATTCGTACGCTACGGAATTATGGTTCATCTGCTAAATATGTCTTTGATGAGGTGGGGTATAATTCGCGGCTCGACGAACTGCAAGCTGCTTTTTTGTCTGTGAAATTAAAATACCTAGATAAAATTACAGCGCACAAACAGAGGTTGGCAACAGTTTATCTACGTGAGTTAAAGTCCGATTTTATACTTCCAGTTGTACAACCTAGACAAGAAGATGTTTATCATATTTTTGCGATCCGTCATCCCGAACGAGACCGATTGCGCGCTCACCTTTTGGCAAATGAAATTGGAACGGAAATCCATTATCCAATCCCTCCACATCAACAAAAAGCGATGAAAGGAATTTTATCAAGCGACGGATATCCTATTTCAACGGAAATTCATCGAACAATATTGAGTCTCCCTATTTCCTATGGTCATACAGAAGAGGATATCAATAGGGTTGTGGAGGTAATGAATAAATTTTTATAAACAAGCTCGACGCAGGTAGAGGCCAAAGTCAGGCCGCTGGAAAAACGGATGAAGATCACTCGTGTATACAACTTTAAAAGTTATTTTATGTGTGTGAAAGGGGGAATTTTTCTTTATGATTATATTGCCATAACACTGCCAAAGCGATAGTCGTTATGCTGTAGTTTTAGTTTTAGAAGAAGTATTGTCTTGAGAGCCTATGAAAAAAATAATTTTTCATTAAATGCGAATTTAAAAAAAGGATATTAACATATTATATTTGTTTAATGAAAATAGTAAGTACTAACCTTTCGTATAAAGTTATAGATGTATGCTTGACAGCGACTCTTTTGTTTGTTTTTGGTTGTAAAAAATACTCTGACGAGAACATTTCCCCTTCAACAGGATCAAGAATAGAATTCACATTAGATTCATTATACCTGTATGCGAAAGATATATATCTATGGAACGATGTACTTCCCAGTTATAGTGATTTTTCACCTAGAGAGAAATATGCGTATATTTTTCCTGAAATCAACGCCGTTAATAACGAGTTATTTGACCTCTCTCAATTCAAAATCAACGAGAAGACTAAACTACCTTATGAATACCGAGGATTATTAGATCCAAAATATAGTTACCTAGAAACCAATTATAAACAAAATACAAAAGCAACGTTATCCGCTTCTGGTGTCGTAAATAGCGGGATAATAGTCAATCACATTGACAATTTAACTTACCTTTATATACCTTCATTCCCCCCATTAAATACACTAAGAAACAATTTGGACAGTATATTTATAGATATAGCCAAGCAGAGACCTAGAACAATGGTCATTGATTTGCGTTATAATAAAGGAGGATATATAGAAACGGCTGAGTATCTGGCTAACCTGATTGGCTCCAGTAAACTTAATGGAAAAATAATGTACATGGAGTGCTTTAACAGTACGTTAAGCACTGGAAAAGCAAAAATTTTAAAACATCAGCCCTATCTAGATATCAATGGGAACTATGTAAAAATTAATGGACGGCAAGCCACCATGGCAGATATAGACTTCAGTGAAAAGGGGAACACTTACTATTTTGATAAAAAAGGGCAGTTGGAGAGTATAGAAAATATATATTTTATTATCTCGGGATCGACCGCCTCAGCAAGCGAATTATTAATTAGCTTATTTAAACCCTATTACAACGTAAAACTAGTCGGACAAAAGACTTTCGGAAAACCGGTAGGCTTTTTTCCAATCGAAATTGATAAATATTCAATCTATCTCAGTAGCTTCTTATTAAAAAATGCAAAGGGCTGGTTTGATTATTTTGACGGAATCGAACCAGATATTGCTATTGATCTACCCATTAGCCCTGAACTTGGAGATCCTGAGGAAGTAGGTTTAAAGAATATTCTTCGAGACCTCGGAAGAAATAAAACTAGTTTATCAGCAACAAACCGCAAGAAATATACAGGACGCAACCGGCACGACAACAAAATATTTGATTCTGATAAAGAAATGCCACTTATTGAAAGAAGATTGAAATTAACTCTAGGTGTTGAAACCTTAAATACACAATAAACATGAGCAATTAAATACTATATGTGACAACATAAAGTCAAAAAAATATTATTTAAATATAAAAATGTAATAAAAGATATTTTGTAATAAGATTAATTTTGTTTTTTTTTGTGTAAAAATAATAAGATAATGAAAAGAATTAATCTATTTTGTACTTTAATCGCTTCGACGTTTCTCCTTGCTAACTGTGCTAAAAATGAATCTAATGACGAAATTTTATTAAACAATAACTCTGCTAACAAAGCATTTGCCGGCGATGAAAAATGGGATGTTTTGGGGTATGGGTATGATGTAGCTGGCGATTATCTTAATTTGAATAGTGTGAAAACACTTCCGGTAATTGATGTGGACAAATTTGATGCTGCAAACAATGGTAAAATATATATGCCAACTTCCACCTCCAGTCCAAAGGGAGACTACTATTTTGGATCCACGGCAACCGAGTTTATAAAGGAAATCAATACAAATAGAAAGTTTGATGCGAGTGCAAGCTACGGTAGTAAAGATAGTTTAAAGACGGGTGGGCAATTATTCACTGCATCTTTTAGTCGTGATAAATCAAACGAAAGTATTAAGAATACAGCCAGCCGGTATTCCTATGCGCGTTATGATGAAAGCCTAACTATAAAGAGGATTCAATTTACAGATGATATAGATGTGGACATTTTGAAAAATTATACAACAAATGATTTTAAAACTTACATCAATACAAAATCTCCAGAAGAAATTATACGGCTCTACGGTACACATGTTTTGTTGAATGTTGATTTAGGCGGACGTTTAAGCTTCTCGTTTTCTGCAAATATTACAAGTGAGACCAGTCAGGAAAAGAAGATTAATAAAGTTCAAGGAGGTTTGGGCTTCTTCATTAAATCATTCGGTATTAATATTGGAGGAAGTAAAAACACTGAAGAAATGACTAAAGATTTCAATGAAAGCAGAGAAAGATCTCTCAACCTAAGCTTTTATGGAGGAACGAACTCTGGAAGGTCAATTACTTTCGATTCAAATGGTAATTCGTCTGAAAGTATTAATATCGCCTCTTGGCAGCAGAGCATTTCCTCAAAAAACTGTGCTTTGACTAATATTAGAAAAATGGTTCCTCTTTATCATTTCGTAACCGACCCTACAAAAAAGGCTGCACTTAAAGTGGCTATTGAAAAGTATATTAGTGATAATCAGATTAGTGAGCTAGGGGAGATACCGGTATACTCATTACTTATCGGATCAGGTAAATTTACAAACCATCTTATATCTCATTCTCCTTCCTCCGAAATAGGGGATATTGTTAATGAAGGTGTTGTTTTTTACGCCTTAAAAAATCAAAAACCAGGAACGGTGCCTGTATATAGATATAGAAATGATAAGTATCATAATAATTTTTACACAGTGTCAGGTGCAAATTTGAATTTACCTGATTATAAGTACGAAGGGATTGTGTATTATGCTTACCCAAGTCCCGGATCGTCTCTTAAGCCTGTGTTTCGTTACTACAACGAAAATTTAGTAGACCACTATTATACAATGCAATTAGGGACATATATGGGGTATAAATTTGAACGTATTGAATTTTACGGAATAGGAATTGATTAGATACATATAATTGCTATAGAAGTATTCGGAGATACTAAACTGAAATACCTGCCAAGTAATATTATTAAGAATGATGATATTACTTGGCAGGCATTTCTTTTTTAGTTCACCTTCATGTTTTTTGTAGACATGCCGAGGATAATATTTATTTTAAAATGTAATGAAGTGTAATAATACTCGTCCCGAAGTATCAATGGGGACGTTTATCCATTTTCTTGGAGAAATCACAACTTTGTCCGGGGAATATTGTTTAGCCAAGCTCCCCACCAACTAAAACTATTATTGGCGATAATATGGTGTTTCCACAGTGACATGAGCTGCAAATCCCGAAAACTATTGACGCCGGTGTTGTGATCAACGAAAATCGCATTTAGATCATTAACTGTGGCTTCAAAATATCCAATATGAAATCCTAAAAGAATCTCCTGTGTTATATTTTTCAATCTTCCTAATTTTAGGAGAAATTGTTATATTGCATATTCACATTAATATATGCACGGATGATTTGTCTGTATTGCTTTTAGACATGTTATCTGAAGAAGATTATATGCTAATGCAAAAAGAAAGAAAACAGGGGAATTCACACGAAGAGAATAACGCAATAAAAGTGACAGTATTTATGGCTGCCTATAATGCGGCGGCTTATATTGCGGAATCAATAGAAAGCGTGTTGCAGCAAACTTATACTAATTTTGAATTACTAATTGTAGACGATGGTTCCACCGATGAGACTATAGATATCATTTTAGGATTCCAAGATTCAAGAATTAGACTGATTCAGAATGAAAGTAATAAAGGTTTACCTTTTACTCGTAATGTAGCCTTGAGGGAGGCAAAAGGCGATGTTTTAGCTGTTTTGGACAGTGATGATATTGCATTCCCTGATCGATTGCAGATACAGATTCAGTATTTTCTTAATCGCCCTCAATTGGCTGTCTTGGGAGCTTGTGCGTTTGTTATAGATGATCAGGGAAAGCGAACCGGGGAGGAGATGATCCCAATTTGTGAGAGTAATCAACTTCATGCAGCTTTATTGTTTTATAATTCATTTGTCCACTCTACTGTAATGTTGCGGATGTCTGTTTTCAGAGAATTTGGCGGTAATCCCAATCATCCTGTGGCGCAGGATTATGGATTGTTTTCCCGAATCGCTCTAAAGTATGAAGTTGATAATATTCCTTTACATCTGGTAGAATACCGTGTGCATGGTAATAATATTTCTATACGTAAACAAAGTCTATTAGCTCAACAGCTGACTGCAATCTTATTTTATCAACTCGATAAGTTACTTCCAGACACAAAAAAGATTGACCCTCAAATATTACTTACTCCTGTTGAAGGAAGTCATTATTCAATAGCAGATTATTATATGCTTTATCGAGAAATTATCGTAAATAATAACGAGAAAAGAATATATCCTATAGATTGTCTACATCGTCTGTTGTATAATAATTGGGTGGCGATTGTTATGGAAAAAGGACGGTTGAATACATTTACTATGCTGCTAAGTCAACCAATATTTAAATTGAGTTTTGCTACAGCAAAACAGATTCGAAAAGCCTTTAAACAATCATTTTGGAGTCTAGTAGGACGTCAGTGATATTTATATTCTACTTAGCAGATCTCTGTTGAACATATATTTTTAATCTTGACCCGTCGAAGAATTAGCAAGTACTCTTTCTAAAAAAATAGCCCTTCAATTATCCAAAAACTATTGCTGTCTAATATTTTTTAATTTTTGATTGGGACCTTTTTGAGAACTAGTTGTCATAATGTAGAAAGGGAGTATTCTGATGATACTTCTTTGTTTATGCTCTTTGTTCCAAATTCTGTGGTTGTAAGAAAAAAGATAAGTTAAAGGATGATTATAGATCTTTTTGTATAGATCCCGGAGATACCTCAAAGAGCATTTTATTTTCTTGATCAATTAGTATAACGAAAAATAAAATTTCTCTAAAGATATATGGGTGTTAAATTTTCCATTGTTACTATTAACTATAATAATAGAAAAGGATTAGAACAGACGATTGAAAGTGTGATAAATCAGAAATATGACAACTTTGAATTTATCATTATTGACGGCGGAAGCAATGACGGTAGCGCAGAACTTCTCAATAAATACGAACGATATATTAGCTATGCTGTTTCTGAAAAGGACGACGGTATTTATAATGCCATGAATAAAGGGATTCGTGCTGCGATCGGAGAATATATTGTATTTATGAACAGTGGAGATCAATTTTATGATGAATTTGTATTGTTGAAATACCAAGAAAATATTTGTGACAATTATCAAATTTACTATGGCAATGCAATTGGTGTTAATGAGGATAATGGATTGAAGGATATCTTTTATCCCAATGAGCTCAACTTATCTCAATGGTTATACGATACAATAAACCATCAGGCTTCTGCTATTAAACGTTCTTTGTTCTTAACATATGGTTTCTATAATGAGCAGTCAAAAATAACTGCCGACTGGCAGTTCTTTACAAAAATGTACCTTTTGCATCAAGTCCAGTTTAAATATATATCTTCCTTTCTAGCAAAAATAGACCTTAATGGAATTTCATCTGATCCATCATTTTCCATATTGCAGCAGCAGGAGAGAGATAATTTTATTCAACTTGAACTGCCTCAGTTTTGGAAAGAATATTTGTTCATGCGACAAGTTAGATTTTATAAGTATATGACCAAAAGAGAAAGGAAGATTTATCGTATTAAACAGAATAGAATGACTAGTAGAGTTTTTAAAATTTGGATTGATTTTTTAACATTATTTACTCGGGATGAAATTAAGCATGTGTAAAGTTTTATTGGGCGAGTAATATCTGGAAAGAAACAATAACTAATTTAGAATAGCCAAAATAATAATTCATGCTAGATGTAACTATATAGAAGCCTTCATCGTTATACTGTATAGTTGTTACAATTATTTGATATCTTTGATTAATAAGTTTAACTCTTTACTGGCGTATAACGCAGTTAATCGAATAGATCCATTTAAATTCATGAATAAAAAAATTCTTTTGCTAGTACCCAATGATTATCAGCTTTATAAATTAGTTCAAAAAAATATAGAAGACATAGGGTTTGATGTTACTGTTATTCTCCATAATTCAGTTAAATTTAGGTATAAAAACATTTTTCAAAGACTTTATAAGCTTTTTAGAAAGTTGTCCGATGGGAATAATAGCTACAAGCAGGAACTGATAATCAAATACAGTGCAGAGCAACTTATCAATAGGATAGAGGCGTTTGATACGTTTGATTATTGTTTAGTATTTCGGGCCGATTTTTTTCATATTGATGTTTTAAATACTGCTAAGCAGAAATCAAAATGGATAACGTCTTATCATTATGATGGTTTGAAGCGCAATCCGTCAATTTTTGAAAGAATTTCCATATTTGATAAGTTTTATGTTTTTGATGAAGAGGATGTCATGAAAACTGATACGGTAAGAACTTATCTTTCCCATAATTTTTATTTTGACTTTGATCATGGACACAAAGAGGCTATATATGATGCTTATTTTCTAGGTTACTATAGTGAAAGTAGAGAGTATTTTTTGTTAAGTCTATTTCATATTTTAAATAGAATTTATAGTAGAGTGAAATTTCAAATTGTTTTTCCTCCAGAACAATTAAAGCATGTAAAAAAATACACAGAATACGGCGTAGAATGCCTCAAAAAAGTTGTTCCATTTGATGATTACCTGGATCGGGTCGAACGGTCAAATATTATTGTGGACTTCTTAATCGGCGATCATAATGGTCTATCGTTTAGAATATTTGAAGGTCTAAAATATTCTAAGAAAGTAATAACGACCAATCCAAATGTGGTCAAATATGATTTTTATCATCCTAATAATTTTTATATATTGAATGCATCTTCCTTAGTTGAAAAGCAATTACTTGATTTTCTGAACCTTCCATATGTACAGATTGAAGATACCATACGTCAACGATATAGCTTTACTTCTTGGTTCAATCAGATTATAGCGATGTAATTAATAGTTTGTTTCAGTAGCAGCCAAATTTCCATCCTCATCAAATTTCCATGAGCTGGAGCTAGAGGATGTTCTCATATAAAATAGTTGTTCTTCGGTAAGGTTTTTGGGATTTAGATACCAGCCCATATGTTTACTTGTAAAGTCTCCTGCAATGCGGATACCTTCATAAAACCTTATCGGTTTTACCTTAAAATTAATGGGATATTTAGGTTTATATAGTGCAAATGTTGTGTCTATTCCTGCTTTGTAAATATTGGTGTCTAACTGATGTTCCCAAAATTGTTGTTCCCATTTTATGACTTTTTCTCTAAATGGATAGTATTCAGGTATTGATTCTAAATCGAGTGCAAAGCCGGTTTTTAATACGCTAAATTGGTATCTATCCAGCGTGCGAATTAAAGTGTCTAGGAAATTATCTGGAAGATTGTCATTGGGGCGTATATCAGCATCAGTAATACAATAGTACCCTTGCCCATACTTCTCTTGAAGTTGTTTGTTTTCAAAAAACACCATATGACCGAGATTGTCGGACATCATTTCGACTGTTACCGTGCCACGTATCTCATTATAATATTCTAGGAGAGGAGCATAGGTCGACTTATTGTCAATAATTATTATATTTTTGAACCCCCTTTTTAACAAAAATGAGACTAGATATTTTAAATTTTCTAACTGATTATAATTTATAATGAGGATTGGAATACTTTTACTGTTTTTTCTTTGTTTTTTTACTTCCGTATTGAAAAAAATAAGATATTTATACAAAAGAAAATGACTTAGACGCTTAAGATGTTTTTTCATTTATCGGATTCAATTTAAAATCAAATTTAGTTATATCAAATTATTTTGATAGCATTTAAATATAAATTTCTTCTGTTTTAAATATTTTAGTAATCCAAGAATCTAAAGAATAATTTCTATAAACATAATTTCGCAGAGGACTGTAGGGAGTATCAAAAAAGCAAAGATCAATATTCGAGAGCTCACGGTTCAAAATAAGAATATTACTAGTATTGTAAAAATCATATCTCTTGATGGTATTATTATCTGTAATAATCTTCTTCTCTAAGGCCATCGCCTCAAAAATTCGAAAACTTAAACCTTCTTGCCCTTCACGCATTAAATCTATTATTGCTTTTGACTTTTTATATTCGTTTAATACCGCTTCATTGTCGATAGTTTTTTTTCGGTATTCAATCAGGGATGCGCCTTTTGGTCTTAATATAAAGTTCCGTAGTTTCTCTTTCCAGATCTGTTTTCCGACCACTATAATCTTACTTCTTACTTGGAGGGTAGAAAGACGAGCCGCGAGTTTACGCAAAAGCTTGATACGCCGTTTGTCATAGGAAGTGATATAGAATAAGTCGTTTTCAATTTCTTCGACCTGAACGGGTTGTTCTGAAAGATAATTGTAGTTTGTTATCTTTTCAAAACCATATTTTTTTACATCCTTATCTTCAAAAGAATAGATCTTATCAAACAACTCCAACTTTTCTTCCACTGGAAAACGCTCGAGGTTATCATACAGATAGGAAATTAAATATGGTGTATAAGATTTGATCTGTTTGATAGTCTTGTAATCTAAAGTATGTGGGTTAAGTACCAATATCTGATCTTGAGGACCTAGTTTTTCCAAGGTATTTAATACGTACTCTTGTCGTTTTATATGTTTGATATTTTTATTCAGAAAAATTTTGCTGACTGCATTGGAAGCCCTTTCACTAAAATTTTTGTATTTATAGGTACCCATATTGATATGTGATGCATCAATACCCTTCTCTTGTAATTTCTTTACAATGTGGTGGTCGTAATTCCAGTAATCAAAGCTTATAATGCAAATCTTCATTTTTTTTCTTCTCTTTTCAATGACTTAAAAGTTTCATGCACACTGAGACTCTGTAAGTAGCAAAGTTGGTATCCTCGTCTCCCATCTAATATTCCTAGTTTCAAAAAGTATGCCTTAAAAAATTTAAAGGAC
This sequence comes from Sphingobacterium sp. G1-14, assembly GCF_002196555.1. NCBI lineage: Bacteria > Pseudomonadati > Bacteroidota > Sphingobacteriia > Sphingobacteriales > Sphingobacteriaceae > Sphingobacterium > Sphingobacterium sp. G1-14. Next base: position 5,544,525 of record NZ_CP021381.1, on the reverse strand, counting down.
ACTTTCGCCAGGTGACTTAAGAGCGAGTACCGCTTATGTTTGGCGTATAACTCTTTACCTTTAAGCTGACCATAATGGACCATTTTTTCTTTGTAACTCGCGTAGTCTGCAAAGGAATAGTGCCATATCTTGTTTTTTAAGCTACCAATTGTACCATTAACCAGTAATGTCTCATGCACTTTCTTTTTCGTGTCGTATGTTGCTTTACTTTTTTTGAACAAACGGAAGTTCTTATCGTTTTGCGTTCCCGAAAAATTAATGCGTTCACCACAAAAGAAAAATAATCGATACATGTAATAAGCGTCTTTCGCTTGAGGATCGTTTATTGTTGATACTATCTCCGTTTGGCATGCTGAAGTCAAACGCTCGTCGGCATCCAAAAAAAGTATCCAATCGTTATTCGCATATGCCAGGGCCAAATTGCGCTGCTTGGTGAAATCCTCAAATTTGTTCTGATAAATTTTCACTTTGGGGTGCAGACCGGCTAACTCAACCGTGCGATCAGTACTGAATGAATCCAAAACAATGATCTCATCTGCAAACTCCATGCTTTTGAGGACTTCCGCTATATTCTCCTCTTCATTGTATGTAATGATTAAAGCGCTTATTTTTTGACTCAAGGTATACGATATAATTGAAAAATTGGACCATACTTTATTGTAACGTGAAAGTTCGCTAATTCGTTACAATCAAATTGAAAAAATGACATTTAATGTTTTCACAATGTAGATCACCACAGTGGACTTTATTGCATTGTGACAAATATATTACATATTTTTTGTAATAAAATATAAAAAAAATGAAATGTTTGTGAAGTACAAGTTTATTCTCAGTTAGCGAATATTTGATTAACTAAATATAAGAAAATACGTGTTTGTAAGGGATATATCGTTATTTTTGCATGTTTTATAGTTTTGAATTTATTTTTACATCACTATACACGCTGTTTATTACCATAATTTAATTTTTAATCCAAGTGGCGATTCCAAAAGTTATTTATCAGACTTTTAAAACCAATAAGATACCCTTGTTGACGAAGTTTTATATTTGGCGATTTCTAAAACGAAATAAGGGCTATAGTAGAAGGTTTTTTGATGATGCGCAAATCGATACGCTCATCAGGGAAAATTTTGACCAACGTACATATAAGGCCTTTGCCCGTTTACAGATCGGAGCTGCCAAAGCGGATTTTTTTAGATATGCGGTTTTATATGTGTATGGCGGTATCTATTTAGATTTAGATAGCGATATTATTGGCGTTTTGGATGAAGTGATTAAACCTGAGGATACGGCGGTTATTACGCATGAGAAGAATAGAAGTCTTTATGCACAATGGGCATTGATCTACGATAAAGGACACCCATTCCTGAAAAAGACAATTGAATTGATCGTCCGTAATATCGAGGAAAATAGATATCCACATGATGTCCATCAGATGACGGGACCAACGGTATATACCGAAGCTATAAATCAGGTTTTAGAAGAGGATTCTCAGGTTGCCTACCGACGGATAACCGACGATTATCAGGGACTTTTGAAATTCAAGTATAAACTAAGTAAAATTCTGATTTACGGCGATCGCTCGTTACATTGGAAGAAAATGCAGCTTCGTGTACCTGTGGTCAAACCTAAGGACGATTAGATAGCGACAGCTCTTATTTCTTATATATGCTATGAAGTTGAATTTCAAGAAGATCTTTTTAAAAAATAAGAATGTTAAATTCTTTTATTATTTAAGTGTATTCGGACGACAGCTGAGACCAAAGTTTCTGCTACGGAAAAAGGCCTCGGTGTTGCTGAACAGAGATTTGACCCAGCAGCCTGAATGGGTTCGGTTTCGGATAAACTATTATAATAAACTAGCTCCGCAGCAGTCTTTATCAAACGAATCGATTCCGATCAAAGATTATAAGATGCCCAAGAAGATTCGTGTTTATTATTTTGACAGTAAACAGTTTCTTGATTATTTTAATCAGCAACTGAAATTTCAGATCCTTCCAGGTGATATTATTGCTATTCCGGATAAACCTGCCTTAGTGAAAAGTAGGCCAATCGCAGGTGACAATGCCAACTCGGTATTGTTGAACCTGGATAAGAGCCGACACTTTAACTTTATTACCGACCATATTGCTTTTCGGAAGAAGAAAAATAGACTTGTTGGGAGGAGTGAGTTTGCACAGGCACATCGGGAACTATTTTTTCAACAATACCATAGTCATCCCTTATGTGATTTAAAAAAAGCGCTCAGGTCATCAGATCCGGATTATCTTTCTATCACAGGTCATTTGTCTTATAAATTTATTCTTGCCCTGGAAGGAAATGACGTAGCTACCAACTTAAAATGGATCATGTCGTCAAATTCCATCGCTGTCATGCCGATGCCAACCTATGAAACCTGGTTTATGGAAGGAACTTTGTTACCAGACTATCACTTCATCTGCATTAAAAGTGATTATTCGGATTTGGAAGAAAAGCTACAGTTTTATATAGATCATCCTGAGGCGGGCGAAGAAATCGTTAGACAGGCCAACGCTTATGTGAAATTATTTATAGATCAGGCACAAGAAGAGTTTGTTTCTCTCCATGTATTGAAGAAGTATTTTGTTTCAACGGGTCAGTCGGTCGATTTATAAGCTGGCATAAATAGAAGCCATCTGTTTGGCAACACGGTCATCATTAAACTTCTGCGCAAATTCCAATCCTTTCTCGGTCATTTCATGGCGCTTGGATGAATCGACAAGCAGCGTCGCTATAGCATGCTTTATCTCTGAAATATTTGTAGGGTCAATATAGCAAGATGCCGGTCCCCCCGCTTCTGGGAAGACGCCCATATTGCTGGTGATAACAGGTGTACCAGAGTAGAGTGCTTCTATAATGGGAATGCCAAAGCCTTCATAAATTGAGGGATAAATGAAAATCGTTGCAGATGCATAGAGAATGGCCAATTCTTCCATCGCTAGCCCTTGGAAAAAGAAGATCCTATTCTCCATGTTGTTTTGTCGGATATAATCCATGACCTCTCGGTGATAGCGAGTTGGTTTTCCTACAATTACAAGGGGAATATCGATGTCTTTAATCGCTTTCACTGTTGGTAAGATATTCTTTCTCGGTTCAATCGTTCCAACATTTAATAGAAAATCCTGTGGTAATTTTAACTTCTCTCGAAGATTTGCTTTCTGCTCTTCAGTTTTGATAGTTTTAAATGCTTCATGGCAACCTTGGTAAACAACATCGATTTTTTCTTCGGGTATATGAAAAAGGTCGACAATATCGTTTTTAGTACATTCGCTTATGGCAACGATACGATCAGATGCCTTGCAGGCATGCTTGAATTTCTTCTTATAAATCCAACGATCAATTGGATGATAAAGTTCAGGGTGTCTCAAAAAAATTAAATCATGAATGGTAACGATAGATTTAATATGTGCCTTTGCTAAACCTAATGGAATTTCACCAGACAGTCCATGGTAAATATCAACTTTATCCTTTTTCAAATCCCGAACAATACGTTGATTACGCCAGATATTAGGCCAAGTAGTGTTGATAAAACCCTGTGGCAACCGGATATTTTTTTGAGATGCTGGTGGATTGATATATTGATCACCGGTTTTTGGTGTATATTTTAGATACTCATTTTCGGGAGCATACTTTTCGAGCATACGAATTAAGTCCCGACTATAATTTCCCAGACCGGTTTTGTTTAGGAAATAGCGTTTTGCATCGAATCCTATTTTCATCCTATTGCTCTTATTTTTTCGATCACCATTTCCGGTGTAATTAAATCAATTGCTTCTATCCCATCACAATCACAGGGCTTGTTGCCATAGACTGAACTTGGTCTATTGGGGTGCTCAACTTGGATGCAGTCTGTTAGCTGCTGCCCATAACCTGTGAATCCAGCATAAGGATGCGTTGCTCCCCACAAAGAAAGACACCTTACGCCCATTAACGATGCCATATGAAGTCCGGAAGAGTCCATACTGATCATAAGATCCAGATTGGATATCAAATCCAGTTCCTCCCGCAGCGAAAATTTGCCTATGGTATTATAGGTGTTGGGAAATCGCTCGGTCCAGTTTTGGGCAATTTGGAACTCTTGTTCGCCACCGCCGAACAACAAAACATCATAGCCATTGTGCGTGAGTTCGTCTATCACATTTTCCATTTTGTTTTGAGGGAAAACCTTATAGCGATGTTGTGCAAATGGGGCAATGCCAATTTTCTTTCGATTGAAATTTGCAAACATATTAAATGCAGCTTTGGGTACATCCTGCAAATTAGGCGCCAATTTGTTACTGAGCTCAAATTTGAAGCCTAATGCACGAAATACGTCTGCATAGCGCTCCACCGTTAGCTTTAAAGGAACCTTAATTTTGTTATTTTCTCGGCTTAAAGCTTTTTTTTCTTCCCGCCCTTTGTCAAGCTGCTTTACTTTTACGCCCGATAAGGAAAATAATAGATCAATTACACGCGAACGCAAATTGAAATGTAAGTCGGCAATAGCATCTGCGCCGTACTGTGCTAGCTCTTTCTTTAGCCTGACCAAACCAAATAAACCTTTATGAATTGTTTTGGGCTCAATGGCGTGAAACCGTATGTTTTTTATTCCATCAAAAAATGGGGCAAAGAATTGCCTACTGACCATAATAATTTCTATATCAGGGTACTGAATGCAGAATTCTTTCAATACGGAGGCAACCATGGCAACATCGCCCATAGCTGAAAATCGGGTTACTATGATCCGTTGCGGTAAGGACATGTTTTATTTTCCTGATGAATATAAGACAGGGTTCAATGAAGGATCGTTATACATTTTCATCTGCTTATAAACCTTCATGTATTTATCGCCAGATGCGATTGCGGTCATCAATTCATCAATACTTTGGGACAAATCTTTCCTTTGTTCCAATAAAACGTTCAGTTTTTCTTGGCAGGAAATGATATGTGCTTCGGAAGCATCTGTGCGCAATGTTTCCTGCTCCATGTGGTAGATTTTTAACGCCAGAATGGAAAGCCTATCAATAGCCCATGCCGGACTTTCAGTATTGATTGTTGCTGTAGGACTCGCCTGTATATCTTGAAATTTTTGTAGAAAATAACTATCAATATACTCTACGGTATCTGTGCGGTACTGATTGGATTCATCAATACGTCTTTTCCAGTATAAGCCTTCTTGGGGTTCAATCGAGGGATTACGTACCACATCTTCCATATGCCATTGCACGGTGTCAATCCAGCATTTTAAATAGAGGAGATGTTCCAGAGATTGTTTGTCATACGGATTTTGGATTGGATGATCAATCTGATCGTAGACGTGGTAATCCTGGATAGCACGCTGAAAAATTGGATTTGCTATTGCACTAATCATGGTACAAACTTAGATAAATTGCTTTTTATATGCAATTTAATTGCGCTTTACATAAAAAACAATTTATCGGTCTCTCCTCAACCCTAGATAATACTTTTATTGAGGAAATATAAAATATATTATGGAGTTATTCTTACTATTCAACGCAGACATTAAGGGAATGAATTGGACGATAGAATTATTTAAAATGAAAGAAGTTTCCTGTTTTCTAGAATGCCGAAAGTAATAAATCGGGAAAGATACCTAAGATCAATACGGCTACGGTACATAAGATTCCAATACACAAGAGTACCATATTGAACTTCACTGCTGGAGATCCCGTATTTTCTCTTAAAAATGCATTCAGTGGTATTTTGAAATAATAAAATAGGGAAATGACAGATGTCAATGCACCAACTAGGAGCAATGCCAATAAACCAAAGGATTGGAAGTTTTGGTATTGTTCGAACACTTTGGAAAAGACCAAAAGTTTTCCAACAAAACCTGCAGTAGGGGGTAGCCCCACCAAAGCGATTAAAACAATTGAAAAGGAGGTGAACAGCAGTGGGTACTGCTTTCCTAAGCCGCGATACGATTCAATTGAAGTATTTCCTAAACTAGCTTCCAGAGCATCAATAAAGATGAATACCGCAATATTCATCAAAGCGTATATGGAAAGGTAAAATAAGAGCACATTTGACTCATTATTTTGATAAACCAATACAGCCATGAGAAGTATCCCCGTATGCCCTATAGAAGAATAGGCCATCATCCTTTTGGCATCCTGTTGGCGCAAAGCGGCTAAATTACCAATTAGCATCGTTGCAATGGCGATCGCAATAATCACATAAGTCAAGAAATCACTAAAATAAAAGGACACGTTAAGCCAGGCTGAAAGTATCTTGGATAATAGCACAACAACAGCAATTTTTGGTACTGTAGCGAGATAGGTTGTAATCACTGTTGGGGCGCCTTGGTAAACATCCGGACTCCAGACATGAAAAGGGAAAAAACTCAGTTTGAAACCAATACCTGTCAGTAAAAATAGTAAAGCAATGCTGATCATGATCTGGGGTGCTTCCATCAAGCCGGCAATGTGACTTGGGGCGTCAAAATTCAGGTTTCCCGTGAAACCGTATAATAAAGACAAACCATAGAGCATAACCGCAGCACAGATGGATCCGAACAGTACATATTTTAAAGCAGCTTCCGATTGAACTTTTGTTGAAGAGAAATAGCCAACCATAATATAGGAGCTGATCGAAACTGTCTCCACTGCAATAAAGATCATCAACCAGTTACTCGACATAGTCAGCAGGTTCAAGCCAAGGGTTGCGGTCAGTAGTACGGCGTATAGGTCACCTAAAGGGCGGTCTTGATGGCGTTGTTGAATGAATATACAAATGAGAATTGTTGACAACAGGATAATCAGTCGTGCCGAAGTAGCGAAAGCATCAACCTGGATCATATCAAAAAAGCCTGTTGCATCTACCTTACTAAGTCCTTGGCCCACAAGATAACAGCCACTGAGCAATAGCCCAATGAGGGTGATGACAAAAGAGGTATGCTTCCAGTGTTTGTCAATAAAAAGACTAGCTAGAATAGTACCAATAAAAGTGACGATCAATGTCAGTTCAGGCTTAAAATAAGGAATGCTTACGATAATCTGATCGATGAAAGAACTGATATATGGACTGAATGCGAGCATGCGAATTAAATAAATTGTTGGATAAAACTCACGAGATTCAGAACACTAGCGTTTAGGTTGTTAAATACTAATGCCGGCATAACTCCAAGTAATAAGGCGAGCGCTAGGGTAGGAAATAAGATGATCTGCTCGCGTGAATTTAGGTCTGTAAGTGCATTACTCCAAGATTCACCACCTTTTAAGCGAATTTGTCCAAAGAACATACGTTGCAGTGTCCAAAGTAGATAGGCTGCACTTAATAGGATACCTATGGATCCCGCAAGTGCCATCCAGCGCGGTAACCCGGTTCCTATACTCGCTGCATTGAAGGAACCGATAATGACAAAGGCTTCGCCAATAAAGGCTGAAAAGCCGGGCAGGCCCAGGGATGCAAAAAATGCGACAGCGACGTAACCTGTGTATTTAGGCATAATTTGAGCTAGGCCACGGAAACTATAGATATTTCTGTCATGTACTCGGTCATAGACCACGCCAACAAGGAAAAAGAGTGCCGCTGATAAGAATCCATGGGAAATCATCTGAAACATGGCGCCAGAAATACCTTCGGCAGTCAGTGATGCAATACCAAGCAGCACAAAACCCATATGAGAGACCGATGAATAAGCAATCATTCGTTTCAGGTCTTTTTGTGATAAGGCATTCAAGGCACCATAAATAATGGATACAACGCCGATTAATCCAAGCCACCAATTGGATAAGGCTGCCATATCGGGAAAGATGCTATAACAGATACGGATGATACCGTAACCACCAATTTTCAGGAGGATACCGGCAAGAATAATAGATACGGGTGTCGGCGCTTCAACGTGCGCATCCGGTAGCCAAGTATGTAGGGGAACAATGGGTACTTTAATGGCAAAGGCAAAGAAAAGCACAATGAAACCGATCAGTCGAGCCGAAACACCCAAAATTTCCTGGTAACCCTCCCAGCCGAAAATAGAACCCTCAAGATAATTCTGTGGATTCATCATATAGATCATGTTGAAAGTATGTGCTCCAGTCAAAGGGTTGATTACTGAAAAATACAATCCTACGATAATCAACAACATAAATACAGACCCGAATAGGGTATATAGAAAGAATTTTATGGCTGCGTATTCGCGTCTTGCACCACCCCAGATACCGATCAAGAAGTAGAGTGGCAGTAACATGACTTCATAAAACAAATAAAATAGGAAGAAATCCAATGCGCAGAAAATCCCCATAACGGCCATATTAAGTACCATGAGCAAGGCAAAGTATCCCTTCGGACTTTTCTGGATATTCCAAGAGGCGCCTATAGCCATCAGCATAACAAAAGCACTCAGCAATAACAAGGGCATGGAGATCCCATCAATACCAATAAGATAATCGATCTCTAATTTACCTATTGATCCTAAATCTAATCGGATCCAGGAAAGTTGCTCAACAAATTGATAGCCCGCCAGATCTTGGACTCCTGTTTTGCTTGCATCAAATTGTGCATAACATATTCCGGCCAGGACAAATTGTATTGCTGTGAATGCTAAAGCAATATATTTGTAACTCGATTTATATCGTGTTGGTAGGGCGAGAATGAGCGCCGTAGCCAATAGCGGTAAAAATATCAATAAGGATAAAATAGGCATTTCCTAAAAGAATATAAGATAAATTAAACCAAGTAAAACTATTAAAAAGACGGAATACAATGTTGTCTGTAGCTTTCCATTTTGGACCAGGCGGACTTGATTACCAGTCCAATAAGCCACAGAAGCAACCGTATTAACAAAACCATCTACAATATATTTGTCTATCCAAACACTTAGCTGAGAAAGGGATAAGACGATAAACTGAATCAAAGAAACGAAAGCGTCAACGATATGACGGTCAAACCAATAGCAGAATTGTGCTAATTTTAATGTGCCATTAACAAAGACTGCTTGGTAAAACTCATTGATATACCCTTGGTTGAAAGCGGCTTTTAATGCCTGGCTATCGGGGTTCAACGGGTATTTATTCTGTACATACCATTTCCAGCCAATGATCCAGCCAATAGCAGAACCAAGAAGCAGTATTGCAGGGATAATAAGGTGCGCACTATGGCTTGGTGCAAAAGTATATTCATCCAATAATAGGCCGTCCATCAACCAGGAATCGTGATACGAAAACGGATTGAAAGAAAACAATGGAAATAAGCAGAACAGTCCCAAAACAAACATGGGGATCAACATGGTCTTTGGCGCTTCATGCAGCGGATGATCATGTAGTTTGCCCTGAAGTTGTTTCAACAGTCTGAACTCCCCAAAAAAGGCTTTGAATAGCAAACGACCGATGTAGAAAGCCGTTAAAATACTCACCAGAATCAAACTTATGGGGATGATAAGGTATAAGTTACCTTTTGAAATAGCCCATTCAAAGGAAGAGATAACGATACTATCTTTGGATAGATAACCTGAAGTCAAAGGGAATCCTGCAAGTGCTAGCGAAGCTATGCTCATCAGCACGAAGGTCTTTGGCATATATTGACGTAGCCCGCCCATATTCCGTAAATCCTGTGGGTCAAAGCCCAGGTCGCTATGTTCTTTAAGATGGGCCATTTCATGAATGACAGCTCCGGCAGAAAGAAACAACAGACACTTAAAGAAGGCATGGGTCGTTAGGTGAAATAGTGCAGCATCCCATGTTCCAATGCCAATGCCAACCATCATAAAACCTAACTGCGATATGGTCGAAAAGGCAAGAATACGTTTGATGTCGTATTGGCCAAGCGCGAAGTATGCGGCCAAAGCAGCGGTTATTGTACCAATGATGGCAATAAATAATAAGGCAGATTCATTAAATAATGGAAATACAGTAGCCAGCAGGAATACACCAGCAGCAACCATTGTCGCGGCGTGAATCAGCGAGGATACGGATGTAGGGCCTTCCATGGCATCAGGAAGCCATACATGTAATGGAAATTGTGCGGATTTAGCCATAGCTGCCAAGAAGAAGGCTAATCCAGCAATGGTAAGCCAAATCTGAGGTAAGCTATTGACTGGAGATATCCATAATCCTTGGGCGATTGTGGATTGATAAATTAAGCCATTGTCCCCAAATAGATCGATTAAATTGAGGGTTTTGAACTGTGTAAATAGGATCGCAAGACCAATTAGAAAACCGAGGTCGCCGATGCGATTGACCAAAAATGCCTTTTTATTGGCTTGTACAGCTGTCTCACGTGTGAACCAGAAGCCGATGAGGAGATACGATGCAAAACCGACCAATTCCCAAAAAACATACATCAACAGGAGGCTATCCATAATGACCAATCCCAACATCGCAAAACAGAATAAGCTGAGATACATCCAATAGCGGTGAATACCTGTATCGCCATGCATATAGGCTCTGGAGTATATATGTACGGGTAAGGCAACAGTCGGTACCAAAAAAAGCATCAAAGTGCTCAAATTGTTCAGCAGGATACCAACTTTAAATGACGTTTCACCGATGGTGAACCAATTTACCTGAATTGATACCGCCGGATTATTCCATATGGAGAACCAGGTTAAGCCGCCAGCGATAAAGCTGAGGATGATGGCCGTGAGAGAAACAAGGCCGGACTGGTCGCGTTTACCTACTAGTGCTTGATATATGAATGCCGCTAATGGTGCTACCAAAGTAAGCAGCGCGGTCAGAAGGGGCGATATGTGAACAAATTGATCCAATGCTTACTTGTCTTTTAATTGGTTTATCTCATCCGGATTAATGGTTTTGTAATGTCTATAAACATTTAATACGATAGCCAATCCAACAGCGACTGCGGCCGCAGCAAGAACGATAGCAAATAATGCAAAAATTTGCCCACCATAACTCAATTTATCATATTTTCCAAAAGCAACAAAGTTCAGGATAGCGGCATTGATCATCAACTCAATACCGACCAAAATCATAATTGCATTTTTCTTGGAAAGAATGGTATAAAGACCAATGCAAAAGATGCAGGCACTGACAACTAAAAAATGCGTCAGCGTAATCATATTGTACGCTCCTTTCTGGATAAATGTGAGGCTCCTATCAAGGCCATCATCAAAAACACGGATATGATTTCAAATGGCAATACATAAAAAGTCATAAAACGTAATCCGATCTGATGAATATTATTGTCTGTTGCGACAATCTCGGTGTTATTTTCCCTAGCTTGTAAAATCCACGTAGAAGGGGCTTGTTGCCATTCAATAATGCCGTATAGCATGAGTAATAGGAAGCCAAGCACTACTGGAATAGTCTGCCATTTGGGTATGCTTAAGAATGAACCGCTACTATCTTGAAGATCTTTTAAAAGCTCTTTATTGGAAAGCATAAAGGCAAATAACATCAATATGAGCACGCCGCCAACATAAACCATAATTTGTGTAATGGCCACAAAATCGGCTAAAGCAAATAGGTAAAGTCCTGCCATTGCAAATAGCACAATAAAAAACAGGAATAAAGCACGTGCAATATTTTTAAGATTGACGAGCAAAAGTGCTGAACCGATTGCTAGGGTAGCAAAGGCATAGAATAAAATACTTTCCATCTTTTATTTTTGCTTTGCTGCCTCCTTTTCAGCTTGAAACTTGGTCCATTCTGCTTTACGTTGTGCGACCTCGCTATCGGTCATATCTGAGAAACCATAGATAAGATCAGTCAGTTTTTGTGAGCTGCGGTCATATTCGTTGGTCATGGTAATACATTCTGTCGGACATACGACAGTACATAGCCCGCAATACATACATTTGGCCATGTCAATGTTGAATTTGGCCGGGTATAGTCTTTTAACGCTACCATCGGAAGTTTTTCCAATCGCTTCCGGTGATTTGATGGCTTCGATTTCGATGCAGTCGACAGGACAAGCCTTTGCGCATAAATCACATACAATGCAGTCCTCGATATCGACTTGCAGCTGATAGCGGGCAACCTCGGGGATAGGCATTTTTTCACGCGGATATTGAACAGTAACAATACCTTCCTGCTGATCAAAGTAGTTATCCTTTTTGATATTTAATTCCGTTCGCGAACGTCGGGCACCAAACAAGTGTTTAACAGTCAAAGATAAACCCTTGATTGCCGTACGAAATGCATGCGAAGCCGTTTTAAATATCATATCCTATGCTATAACTAAAATTCGCCAAATTGCAGAAATGGCCATACAAAGAAAAGCCAGCGGCGTCAATACTTTCCAACATAAACTCATCAGTTGATCTGCACGCAACCGTGGTAATGTCCATCGAATCCACATTTGGATACCAACAATAAATAATGATTTGGCTAAGGTCCAAAATATTCCCCACACTAAGCCTGTGGTCCAATCGGCCAAACGTATTGCACCTATGTTTGGTAACGGTGTATTCCAAGCTCCTAAGAAGAGAACAACCCCCAACATCGATACCAAAAACATCATGGCATACTCCGCCAAAAAGATAAAGGCAAATTGTATCCCGCCATATTCTGTATGGAAGCCACCGACCAATTCAGATTCGGCTTCCGGGATATCAAAGGGAGCACGATTACACTCGGCAAGGGTTGCGATAAAGAATATGATGTAGGTGATAATCAAATGTGGAGCCTGAAAAATATTCCAGGCGAAGAGCCCCCCAATCTCATTGACTTCCCAAAGACCCAAGAGTTTAATGCTTCCATTGGTTAGGATGCCCTGTCCAATAGCGATTTCATTCAAATTTAGGGTTTGGGTTAGCATAACGACCGTAATTAGGGAGAGGCCTACCGGAATTTCATAAGACACCATCTGTGCTATGGCACGCATGGATCCTAATAAAGAATATTTGTTGTTAGATCCCCAGCCAGCCATTAAAATGCCCAAAGCATCAATGGAGATGATGGCCATTATGAAGAACAGACCCGTATGCGTATCCGCTGGAATAAAATCTTTGGCCCAGGGAATAACGGCAAAACCTGTAAATACAGCCACGAAAATAACGATAGGGGCAACTCTAAAGAGAATCTTATCGGCTGATGAGGGGGTAATTAATTCTTTTTGTAATAATTTGAGAATGTCGGCGATCGTTTGGAGACTGCCGTACTTCCCTGTTTCCATTGGTCCTAGGCGATCTTGTACAAATCCCGCGATCTTTCGCTCGGCATATACTGCAAACAAGGTGAAAGCTGCTATAAAGGTGAAAATAGCAATGGGAACCAAGATATGTAGTATTGTTTCTAACAAGTCTTATTTATAATGATTTTTAATAAGAGACCAATGAATACGCAAACTTAACGAAAAACAGGGAATTTAGATAAGGAAAAATTAAAATATACTTAACAAGTAGATTATCGTGACAATAGCGTAACGACAAGTAATCATATCTTGTTCGAGTAGGTGGTTTCGGACAGCTGTAATGCCATCCATGTTAGCTCGGATGAAAATAAAAAAGCACCCCGAGGGATGCTTTTTTAGGATATAAATCGAAATCGGATTAACGATTTGAAAATTCAACGTAGTCGCGTTCTGTGTGGCCAACGTATACTTGTCTAGGACGACCGATAGGCTCTTTGTTTTCGCGCATTTCTTTCCATTGTGCAATCCATCCCGGTAGACGGCCTAAAGCAAATAATACCGTAAACATATCTGCTTTGAAACCTAATGCACGGTAGATGATACCTGAATAGAAGTCAACATTTGGATAAAGTTTTCTGTCGATGAAATATTGGTCATTCAATGCTGCTTCTTCAAGCTTTTTAGCGATATCCAATACCGGATCTTGAACGCCTAATTTCTCCAAGATATCATCACATGCTTTTTTGATGATCTTAGCACGAGGGTCGAAGTTTTTATAAACGCGGTGACCGAATCCCATTAGACGGAAAGGGTCGTTTTTGTCTTTTGCTTTAGCAAGATATTTTTCAGCATCACCACCATCATTTTTAATGGCCTCCAACATCTCGATTACGGCTTGGTTTGCACCACCATGTAATGGTCCCCACAATGCATTGATACCCGATGCAACAGATGCATAAAGGTTTGCATTGGATGAACCAACGATGCGAACAGTAGATGTTGAACAGTTTTGCTCATGATCAGCATGTAAAATCAACAATTTGTGCATGGCGTCAATGACAACAGGATCGAATGTTTTTTCATCATTCACTTCTCCAAACAGCATGTTTAGGAAGTTGTCAATGTAACCAAGGTTATTTTTTGGATAAACAACAGGATGACCTAATGATTTCTTTTGAATCCAAGAAACGATTGTTGGCATTTTTGCCAAAAGATTGATGATCGTTTGATCTTCTTCTTCGTCTGTTAAGTTTGGATTTAAAGATTCTGGATAAAATGCCGACAATGCGCCTACTAAACACGAAAGTTGGCCCATTGGGTGAGATTTGGATGGGAATCCAGCGAAGAAGTTTTTCATATCTTCGTGAATCATCATTTGCTTTTTGATGTCAGCTCTGAATTTTTCCAATACCTCTTTTTTTGGAAGCTCTCCATAAATCAACAAATAAGCAACTTCCAAGAAAGTCGATTTCTCTGCCAATTGTTCAATTGGATATCCTCTATATCTCAATATGCCTTTTTCACCATCAAGGAAAGTAATCGCACTTTTCGTTGCACCTGTATTTTTGTATCCTGGGTCTAACGTAATAAATCCGCTTAGATCTCTTAATTTGGAAATATCAACTGCTTTTTCATTTTCAGTACCGACAATGACCGGAAGGTCATACGAAGTGCCGTCTAAATTTATAGATGCTTTATCTGACATGTTTATATATTATCTTATATCTGATTTGTTATGCTAATCTCACAAATTTAACTATTTGATATTTAAAATTGAAAGTTCTTTTGGAATTAAAATGACATGATTGCGTCATTTTGGATAATATTCACTAATTATTTACTTAAATAAGCAAATAATTTATTCAAATTTAACATTATCTTATTTTGCAAAAAATATCAATCTATTTTTCTTTGCGCAACCTTTCCTTTGTCTTCGTAGTTGCCCTGTTTACCCGATCCAAAAAAGGGGAGTATGACAAAACATACCAGAATAATAGAGGTTAGTGTCAGAATTCCCGTAGTCCACAATATTTTGCTGAAGTTCTCTGCATCCAATAGCTTAATGCCCCAAAGCCCCAGTAGGAAATAGGTGGCAACGAAAAGTATCACCAAGGTGAGTAATATACCGAATATGTATTTCATAGCTGAATTAATTTATGTGTTATGAATTGATTCACCTCGGTATAATTGAGCTGAATCGTGATATGAATATCCCCGCATGCATTATATTTTATTGAGGATCTGTTTTTTGAGCGTATCGAATTCTTCTTGGGTAATGATGTTTTCACGGAGCAGCAGCTGCAGCTTTTGAAGTTTCTCGACAAAGTCGCCCTCTTGCTGAATATGATCTTTGATCTCCTCTTTTTGGAGGTCAAACTGTTTTCCGAGTTCCATACCGACGCCCAGCTGTGCCCCTACACCCGCGATTCCCCCTTCATTTTTAGCGGCATCACGGAGCGCACGTAGTTTTTCTAATTCAACATAGCTCAGACCTGCCTGTTGCGCCGCTTGATTTTGTGTGGTCAAATCTGCGATTTCTCCGATTCTTCGTTGAGTATTGGCGTCAAATTGAGTTCCTAAGATTTTGAAATCCGTAACATCGAGCCCAAGATCCTTAAAGTCTTGTTCAACTGCAGTTTTGATATCGCTGGATAGCAGCCCCAGTTGGCTGTCAATCTCATTATAACCTAGTTTCTTTTGTGCAATCTGCGCAATAATTTGTTGTGGGATCCGATTATTGATGATGTCTTGAATGACAGCTGTGTTGACCGTATTTTGATTAGCTACAATGTTTTTATAGAAATGCACTGGTTCCTTGATCAGGTAAGAGAATGTACCATTCAAGCCGATTTCTATTGGTAAATTGTAATGGGGGTCGATATATTTAATAGGTGTTCCGGTTCCCCAGGATTGATTGACGATAGCGGCCGTACGAAAAAAGTAGATGTAAAGCTTATGTTCGGATTCAAAATTCTGCCGTAAACGCGCTAAAGTGGTAAAGAATGGATGGTTGTCCGTTTTGAGGTTGTATGTTCCCGGTTCGGTCAGCAGGTTTTCACCTTTTCCTTCATAGACAAGGATGCAGCCCTGCCCTGGAGCGAGGATCAGCTTGCTGGAATTTTTGATCTCGTTCCTTTCGGATGGGAATTTATACCACAATAATTGAGGGTCTTGGTTTTTCCACTCGATGACTTCAGAAAGCTGGTTGTTAAAAAGATTAAATAGTCCCATAGTGTTTAATTTAGTGTGTCGAATTTGGGGTTATACCCTTCAAACTTGTTGATTTGTTTGCCGTTATTATCAAAATAATAATAGTCGCTGGCTCCCTTTATGATAAAACCATCTTTGAGTAGGCTCCCATTTCCATACATGGATTTAAGATCTGTGGTCACTGTTTTTTGTATAGCGCCAGTTGTTACATCCAATAGTTGGATCTGGAAAGGATCGTCTTCGGCAGGCGTTGGTTTATACGCAATGAGTAGCGTTTTGTCATTCTGCGCAATGATTACAGGCTGAAAGTAAAGTCTTCCTGGCGTAAAGTCCTTGAAGCTGATCAGACGGGCGCCTTTAAATTGCCATGGATTAATCAACACCTTTTTATAAGGATCGCGGTCGGTAAAGATACCCGACCCGCCGTAGTCTTTATCCCAGGAAAATCGCGGGCTATCTTTGGGGAATCCATATTGATATTGATAACTGTACTGGATTAACTGGATTTTTTCTTCTGGATAATAACTGGATTTACTTGAAAAGGTAAATTCCGTTTTTGTTGTTGGGTTGGGAAGCTTTTTCCTTCTTTCGTCGTACAGCTGTTTGTCGGGAATAGATTTGTTAACCAAGGGATAATAAGCTAGGTTTTGGCCTTCATTGTTGACAATTTGATAGGCTGAGCCATAGTCTTCGTATTTAAATTCAACTTTGGCGATTCCTGTGCTTAAAGATGGCGCATCTTTTACATAGTTCTCTAGGACACTTTTATACGTGAGTGTATTTCTGTCCAGCTGATAAATGTATTTGGATTTGACGATGATATATAGGTTCTGGTCTTCAAATACCTGAAGTTTGACGTCGCTGCTTGATAGTTCGACGGGAGTTTCCATCAGAGCTTTTACCCATTCTTTTTTACCCGTTTTGGGATCGAAGAGCCCAATATAAACCTTATTGTCCTTGTTTTCGTCCATTCGTTTTCTGAAGGTTCCGACATTACCGACGACAACAACATGTGGTGTATTATCTTTATCCAAAAATAGCGTGTTGCTTGCGTAGTTCCATTCGAGAGGTTCTGCCTCTTCTTTTTTCTCTGCTGTATTGGAAGTGCTGTAAGTTGAATAATCGGGCGTTGGCTTTTTGGAAAAAATAGCACTCAGGGCTCCAATGATAAACATAAGCGCAATAAAGCCCACAACGGCAAATAATACAATCCGTATAGCTTTATATTGATCTTGGTTGTTGCGTGGGTAGTTATAGTTGTGGTTGATATTGATGTCATCACTATCCAGAAAAAATTCAGTTCCACAGCTATCACATTTGTAATAATCGGGGCGTAAAGTGGTGATTTTTATACTGCCACAATGCGGACATTTGATCGCTTTGATATTTTTAGCCATTGATCTTTCTTGTATTTGTTTTTAAACCATCTCCTTTTGTAGTGAACGGTGTGACTGATTGCTATCAATTTTACACAGTGGAAATTTCTGTTTTTTCAATTGATG
Organism: Sphingobacterium sp. G1-14; assembly: GCF_002196555.1. Classification (NCBI taxonomy): domain Bacteria; kingdom Pseudomonadati; phylum Bacteroidota; class Sphingobacteriia; order Sphingobacteriales; family Sphingobacteriaceae; genus Sphingobacterium; species Sphingobacterium sp. G1-14. The sequence continues at coordinate 5,526,766 of NZ_CP021381.1, read as the reverse complement.
AAGCGATTTATGAATGAATTTAGAATTAAAATAAACGTATTGCAAATTTTCTGCCAGCTAACTTATATTCGTCGGATTTGAGTTTAAATACGCAAGAAATGAGCCACTTCTTTTTTTAGAGGGGTGAGGAAGGTCTTATTTTGGGAGAGATCCGTAAAGGAAAGAAAAAATATTTTTTGTATTTACGAATTATTCGTAGATTAGTGATAGATTAGAAAAAGGAAGATAAAGACATGGAAAAATTAACAGCACAGGAAGAGCAGGCAATGCAATCTATTTGGAGCCTCAATGGAGGTTTTATAAAAGAGATCTTGGATAATGTAAAAGGCGAGAAGATGCCTTATACGACTTTGGCTTCGACAGTAAAGAATCTGGAGCGCAAGGATTTTGTGAAAGCAGTACGCTATGCCAATGCCAAGCGCTATGAGCCGATGGTGAGTGAGGAAGATTATAAGGCCAAGTTTATGAACTCCTTTGTGGGCGATTATTTCAAAAATTCCTATAAAGAGATGGTTTCCTTTTTTGTACAGGAAGAAAAACTGACTGCTGATGAGTTAAAGGAGATCATGGATATGATTAAGCATAATAAATCTTAATGGCATGGAAAGTCTACTAACCTATATTATACAAGTCAACCTGCTCTTGGGGATTATCTATTTGGGATATATTGGACTATTGAAAGGGCTGACGTTCTATGTGTTAAATCGAGTTTACTTTTTGGCAGGAGGACTATTTGCTTTTATATATCCATTTCTGGATTTAAAGTCTTTGTTTGTACAGCGCGGATTGAATATGGGGGTCGTGGGCGAGCAAATTTCGCTTTATATTATGGAGCCGGAGGTTCAACAGCAGCTGACATTAGGGAGGTTGGTGGAAATCGTATTTATGGCCGGTGCTGTTTTATTGTTATTAAAATTTGTATTTCAATTATTGAGTTTATTACGAATTCATCTGAATTCGAGGTCCGATCAATGGAGGACTTATCTATTCCGGAATGTGCTTATTCCTATTGTTCCATTTTCGTTTTTGAATAAAATCTATGTCAATAAAGGGCAGCATGTTGATGCTGAACTAAAAGATATTTTTAAGCATGAGGATATTCATGTGAAAGGCCTTCACAGTCTGGATATTTTACTGTTTGAAATGATATTGGTGTGTTGTTGGTACAATCCTTTCGTCTGGCTCATGCGCAGGGCCATTCGCCAAAATTTGGAGTTCCTGACTGATCAACAGGTTCTCGATAAAGGAATTGACAAGCAGACGTACCAATACAGCCTATTGAATGTGTCCAAAAAGGGTACTTCAGTAGGATTGAGCAATCAATTTAATTTTAAACTTTTAAAACGTCGAATTATGATGATGAACAAGAAGCGATCATCGAAAATAGAGCTGAGTAAATACGCCTTTCTTTTACCCGTATTTTTATTGACGGGAGCAGCATTTACGGTAAGTAAAGCCGAGGGCAGTATAGAGGGGGTAGTTGAGAAGGCAAATGAGACTACCGTTATTCAGTTGAACAAGGACTTACAGGTTGATGTTTCTTTGCCAGAAAAGAAGGTGGGTAAGGTAAGTAAGTCTTTGGTAGAAAATTTGTCGGTCAGTCAAATGAGCGTGGATACCCTCGTAGCGAAATCTCCAGCGGATACGCTTCATTTTAGGGTGAAAATGAAGAGCGAGAAAGAGCCTCTCTATATCGTGGAAGGGAAGGAGGTTAATTCAACCATTATGGCTGCCATTCCGGGGACGGAAATCCAATCGATTGATGTGATTAAAGATAATGGTGCAGCAATATATGGCGAGAAAGGCAAGAATGGAGTTGTTCTTGTTGCGTTGAAGAAAAAAGGCTCACCTACGGTCACGAATCAGACACTTACTTTTACCTATGATAAAAAAGAGGATGCAGCTAAGGCTCACAAGATGAAAGGAGAACCTTCGGAAGTGGTTGTTACTGGATATAAATCCGGAGATGCGAGCGAGCCTAAACTTGAGGGAAAGGTACGAGGAATTGCGGTCAATATGACGGGACGTACAGATCTTGAGCCGGGTAAGTTTGGTGCCCGTGGTATTAAAGGAGATCCGCTATTTGTTATTGACGGAGAAATTGCCGCGGATAAAAAGATCAAAGAGTTGGATCCGAATACAATTGGTCACATATCGGTTTTGAAGGGGCAAAGTGCTACTGCAATCTATGGTGATCAGGGAAAGGATGGCGTTATTATCATTGTCTCCAAAGCCTATGGAAAGGAGCATCCTGAAGCATTATCTTCCGATCTGGAGGACCGTTTGTCAGGAAAAGTGAAAAAAGTAATTAAGACCGAGCTGGATAAAGAAAAAGTTGAAGCGGTTAAGGAAAAACAGGTACATTAATCCGTTCAACTAAAGCTTGACACAAGAAACATACAAGATCGACACAAGGATGACTATACCTAAGCCCTTGCTTAACACAAGGTCGACACAATAAAAGCACAAGAGTTACACAAGAAAAGCCGATTTATTCGGCTTTTCCGTTTGTGGAGTTGTTTTATTAACTTTGTAAAAACGAAAGGGTTATGGCAATATTATCATTTCAAATAGATTCTTCTGAAGTAGAAAAGATTAAAGCAGTACTAAAGGCACTCGGTGGGACAAAAATAAAAATTGAGTCTGAAGATAGATCGTCGAAATTAAATGACCGCGTGAAAGAAGCTAGGGCTGAGAAGAAAAAAGGCGAATTAGTCCAATTGGATAGCAAGAATATATGGGAAAGTATTTAATCCAATATTCGAAAAAAGCGATTAGAGATTTGCAAATGATTAAAAAATCAGGACGTAAATCTGATAGGACAAGAATTGACCTATTTCTCTTGGAAATGGAGGAGAGTCCGAGAATGGGGTCAGGCTCTCCCGAACAATTAAATATTTTGACGGTGAAATTTGGAGTAGGGCGATCAATAAGAAAGATCGCCTTATTTATGAAATTTTTGAAGAAGAGATTGCTGTCGTTGTGATCCAAGCACTGGGGCATTACAACGACAAATAACTTATTTTGTATTCAAATTTGTCATCGTCAGCTCGATGCCGATATTGACAAAACTCTGGATCATTTTAACGGAATGGTCAATTAAAGCCGGTAGTTCAGCTTGTTCCTCTTTGTCAAAAGGGCCAAGTACATAATCCACTTGTCTACCTTTTGGGTAATTGTCTCCAATACCGAAACGTAAGCGCGGATAAACCTGTCCGCCACAAAGCTGTTCAATGGATTTAAGTCCGTTATGACCGGCGCTGCTTCCTTTGGGTTTCATTCGTAGCGAACCAAATGGAATGGCCAGATCATCCACAATCACCAATACATTCTGAATAGGAACTTTGCATTGTTGCATGTAGTAATTGACGGCCTTGCCGCTTAAGTTCATATAGGTCGTGGGTTTAATTACTGTGACGTTGTGGCCTCTTTGCTTAAATTCGCTATAATAGGCTAACTTGAGCAAGGAGAAACTGGCGCCAGCCTGTTTGACAAGCTCGTCGGCAACCATAAAACCTATATTATGCCGTGTATCGGCATATTCACTGCCAATGTTGCCCAATCCAACGATAAGATAATTCATGATGCAAAAATAAAAATTTTAATAAACAAAAAAAGCACCGAATTTCGGTGCTTTCTGTAGTATTTTAAGAATCTTGTTCAGATTATTTTTTACCACCTTTAGATGCTTTCGCTGCTTCTTGTTCAGCTTGACGCAATGCACGAGACATGATTACTGATACGATTGTATCATCAGCATTGTTTAATACTTTTGCGTTTTCCAATTGAATTTGACCTACACGAACTGATTTACCAACTTCTAAAGATTCCATTGGTACAGCAATTTCTTGTGGTAAGTTTGCAGGTAATGCTTTTACGCGTAAATTACGTAATTTTTGAACTAATTTACCCCCCATTTTAACACCTGGAGAAGTTCCTGTTAATTTGATAGGAATATTCAATGATACTTCTTTATCATCAAATAATTCTAAAAAGTCAACGTGCGTAACTAAGTCAGTTAATGGGTGGAATTGTGCGTCTTGAACGATAGCTCTTTTAGTTTGACCTTCAATGTTTAATTCAACAATGATTACGTCTGCAGTGTAAAGAACTGGTTTCAAATCAGCTGCGGATACAGAAAGAGCTGTTTGCTCTGTACCACCGTAAAGTACTGCTGGTACTAAACCTTGGTAACGCAATTCTTTTGCATCTCTTTTCCCTACGTTCTGTCTTACAGAACCGCTAATAGCAATTGATTTCATCTTTTAATTTTTTATAAATTTGAGGTGCAAAGATAATCTAATTTCTGATATTATCAAAAAAATACGACCGCTATTAGTTCGGAAACAGATACTTATTCCAGGTTTTCGATTTTTCCATGTTCATGACTAGGCCTATTCAAGGCTACTTATTTACCCTAAAGTATGACCAAATTAATACCATTTCCTATATTAAAACTGGAATAGGACTCTCTTAGTAGGGGTATAACAGGGGGGTAACAGGGCTTTACCCCTGTTATACCCCTGCTAACCCCCTGTTAACCCCCTGTAAATCCCCTGTTATTGCGGAAGTTGACAACAGTCAATTGCTAACCTATATACGCGATAAAAAGGGCTATTCGCCTATGGTTAAAAGATAAGAACCAAGCGGAAGAGAGAAGGTGGGGTGGTGGCGCAATACAAAAAAAAGACCCTGGTCGTTGAGCTGAATGCTTTCTGTACCAAGGTCCAATATCTAGAATCTAAAACTCAAAGATTATTCTACTTCAAATAAATCGGAGATTGAAGAGTGTTGATTTACACTTGTGATTGCTTTTGCAAATAAATCAGCCGTTGATAATACTTTGATTTTGGTCGATTGTTTTGCTTTTTCTGGATCCAATTGAATGGTATCGGTTACGATCATCTCTGACAAGACCGAGTTTTCAATTGTTTCATATGCCTTTCCGGACAACACAGCATGTGTACAAACGGCTCTTACAGATTTTGCACCATTTTCCATGATCAATGCCGCTGCTTTTGAAAGTGTACCAGCCGTATCACAGATATCATCGATCAAAACCACATCTTGACCAGTTACATCGCCGATAATTGACATTGATTCGATTTCGTTTGCACGTTTACGACGTTTGTCACAGATAATAACTTCTGCATTGAAAAATTTAGCAAAGGTACGTGCTCTGTATGAACCACCCATATCTGGTGAAGCAATCGTTAGATTTGGAAGTTTTAACGATTTGATATAAGGAACAAAAATGATAGAACCATCCAAATGGTCAACAGGGATATCGAAAAAACCTTGGATTTGCGCTGCGTGCAGGTCCATTGTCATGATACGGTGGATACCAGCTGCAGTCAACAGATTGGCGATCATTTTTGCGCCAATAGCAACTCTTGGTTTGTCTTTTCGATCTTGTCTTGCGAAACCAAAGTAAGGGACTACCGCTGTGATATAATGCGCTGAAGCTCTCTTCGCTGCATCTGTCATCAATAATAATTCAAAAAGATTGTCGGTAGGTTGGTTGGTAGATTGGATAATGAATACATCGCTTCCGCGAACTGACTCATTGTAGAAAGGTTGAATCTCACCGTCGCTAAAACGTGACAATGTTTTGTCTCCTAGTGGTTTCCCGTAAGATTGTGCGATTTTTTCGGCTAGTTCTGTAGTGCCAGAACCTGCAAATAGTTTAACCGTGTTGAATTGCAAAGGCATGGTTTTGTATATTTATGTTGGGTTATTGTATTGTCGTTTATTCAATATTTTTATTCCCTTACTGTTTTTTAAAGTTAAACATTAAAAAAAATGGATTGTTTTCACAATCCATATACGCTTAACTTTAAAAGTTGTCCGACCTGGATTCGAACCAAGACAAACAGAACCAAAAACTGTTGTACTACCCTTATACTATCGGACAATGTCTCTAAAAAGTCAACGTTTCCGCTTTTCTCTTTTTGACGACGCAAAGATAGAGATTTGTTTTAAAAATCAAAATGTAAATTTAAAAAAATCTAAACCCTTTTATAAATAATAAGCCTTGCATATAACGCAGAAAAGGCTTGCAGATGCAAGCCTTTTCTATTGTTTGTTGTCCGACCTGGATTCGAACCAAGACAAACAGAACCAAAAACTGTTGTACTACCCTTATACTATCGGACAAACAATTCAAAAGTGATTGCTATCGTGATGATGTCGTTCACATTTGATGATGCAAATATACGGACTATTCTCATTTCTGCAAATAAAAATGAACTTAAAAGTGTATTAGGGCTGATTTTCAAAGAAATAATTTTTGTTTTGATTTGAAAAGATATGCACGCTAAGCTTTTTTATCGAGATGTTGGCCCACAAAAGTACATGCGTGCTTTTGGGAATGCTTTCCTTTCAGCCAATATTGGATCGCGTAATGAAATTTTTTCAATTAATATGTGTTAAAAAATCAGAATAAAGTTCATTTCTTATTAACTTATCCTTATTTTCGAGCCGTATTAATAATACTTTTTACAGTTATCATTTTATGAACTATACTAAAATCAACAATCTTTTAGGATGGATATGTGCGCTAATAGCAACTGTAGCGTATGTCATGACTGCCGAACGATCGACGAGTTGGTGGGACTGTGGCGAGTTTATCGCTTCAGCCTTTAAACTTCAAATTGTGCACCAGCCAGGAGCACCTTTATTCTTAATGATTCAAAATATATTCTCAAACCTTGCTGGTGGAGATGTTACACGAATTGCTTTCTGGATGAACGTAGGATCGGCAGTATGTAGTGGTCTGACCATTTTGTTTTTATTTTGGACAATTACAGCTTTAGCAAAGAAAATCGTTGTAAAAGGTGTTGATGGATCATATACATCCACCGATTTAATCAAAATATTCGGTTCGGGCGCTGTTGGTGCACTGGCTTATGCTTTTACGGATACTTTTTGGTTCTCAGCAGTGGAGTCCGAAGTATATGCCATGTCTTCTTTATGTACAGCCGTCGTATTTTGGGGTATTCTAAAATGGGAAAATCATGCCGATGAAGCTGGTTCGGACCGCTGGTTGATCTTTATCGCTTATGTGATGGGACTTTCTATCGGGGTACACTTATTAAACCTTCTAGTGATTCCGGCAATTGCTTTGGTCATTTATTTTAAACGTTCAAAAACAGTGACATCATCGGGGGCGATCAAAGCTTTCTTAATCGGTGTTGTTGTTTTGGCGCTAATTTTATGGGGTATTATTCAATACACTGTTAAAGCCGCCGCATATTTTGATCTGTTCTTTGTGAATAGTTTGGGCATGGGCTTTGGTACTGGATTTAACTTATTCATGATTTTAGCGGTAGCTCTTTTCGTATATGGTATCTGGTATTCAATCAAAAAGGTAAAACCGATGTTAAATCTGATCTTAATCAGTGCAGCATTTATCATTTTTGGTTATAGTTCCTTTGCCATGATTATGGTGCGCGCCAAGGCAAATCCTACGTTAAATAACAGTGATCCGGATAATGCATTTTCTTTTGTGAGTTATCTTGGACGTGAGCAATATGCCAGTGAGCCGCTTTTGAATGGACCTACATTTGATGCGCAAGTGGTTGATGCCGAGCCTACGTATACGTACAGAAAAGATAAAGACAAGTATACCAAGGTGGAGAACGGCATGGACTATAAATACGATAAAACGATGTTTTTTCCGCGTGTTTATAGCTCAAGAGACCAAAATCATATAGATTATTACCGCGATTACCTAAAGATTCCTGAAGGACAATCGCCAACATTTGGGGATAACTTAAAGTTCTTCTTTAGCTATCAGATCGGACACATGTACGGTCGTTATTTTCTTTGGAACTTTGCTGGTCGTCAAAATGACCAACAAGGACAGGGTTCCTTCACTGAGGGGAACTGGATCTCAGGGGCTAAACCTGTAGACCAGATGCATGTGGGTGGACAAAATGCCATTCCAGATTCATTGAAAACTGATCCTTCAAACAATAAATATTATTTTCTGCCTTTGATCATTGGTTTAATTGGTGCATTCTGGCATTTTGGAAAAAGACAACGTGATGCGGGAATTGTGGGTCTGTTGTTTTTCTTTACAGGATTAGCAATTGTATTATATCTAAATCAAAGTCCACTCCAACCACGTGAACGTGACTATGCGTATGCCGGTTCTTTTTATGCCTTCGCCATCTGGATCGGGCTTGGGGTTTTCGCTATCGCGGATTATTTAAGCAAAAAAGTGGATGGTAAAATAGCGGCCGGTGCTGCTACAGTAGCTTGTTTATTGGGGGCTCCTGTATTGCTGGGTTTCCAAAACTGGGATGATCACGATCGTTCGGAAAAAACGACCGCACGTGATTTAGCGAAAAACTACCTGGCTTCCTGTGCACCAAATGCAATTTTATTTACCTATGGTGATAACGATACCTACCCATTGTGGTATGTGCAAGAAGTTGAAAATTATCGTCCGGATGTTCGGGTCGTAAACTTAAGTTTGTTGAGTTCGGACTGGTATATGCGCCAAATGAAACAAAAAGTAAATCAGGCAGATGGTTTACCGATCAATATCGATGATGAAAAGTTCAAGAAAGGTGTTCGCGAAGTGCTTTATTATCAGGATATGAAAGTTCCAGGACATGTTGATCTGGATTTGATCATGCAGATTTTATTGTCTGACGACCAGAAGAACAAATTGGAATTGAGAGGTGGTAAGTTTGAAAACTTTTTGCCAACCAAAAACTTCAGCCTTCCGGTGAATAAAGAATCTGTTCTGAAAAATAATGTCGTTCCTAAAGCTTGGCAAGAATCTATTGTCGATACCATGAGCTGGACTTACAATAGAAATTATATTTCCAGAGCGGAGTTGTCTATCTTAAATGTGCTGTTAAATAACGATTGGAAACGTCCGATTTATTTTGCGGCAACAGTTCCAAATGATAACTACCTTGGTTTAGATAAATATTTGGTACAAGAGGGCTTTGCGCTGCGCTTGATGCCGATTGCAACTCCTGCCGGGGCCGAAGGTACATTGGTTGATACACAGTCTGCTTATAAAGACATTACCACCAAATACCAATGGGGTAATATGGCACATGCTTCTTACCTGGATCCTGAATCTTACCGCATGATTACCATGATTACAAATACAGTAATGGGTGGTACAGCGACACAGTTGATGATGGAAGGTCATAAGGATGAGGCGCGCAAAGTTGCTGTCGAAACCTTTGAGAAAATGCCAAAACGTGTTTATTTGATGCGCGATATTTTAGGCTATATTCCAATTGTCAATGTGTTGTATGAAACTGGTGAAACGAAGCGTGCAAATGAAATCGTAAACCGTAACCTGAAGTTTATGACGCAAAATATGCGTTGGTATCAGGATATTGCACAAACAAAACCTGAGCTGGAATATTCAAATATCGGTACAGCATTACGTGCTTTGGGTGCCTATAAGAGTATCTTGGCCTCTACCTCGGAAAAACAATTGCTACAGCAAGTGACCGATTTAGAAAAATCGTATAAACAACAGTATGGTGTTGAGTAACAATTAGAGACATCATTTTAACCGAAGGAGCTGCCCTTTACTACAGGTATTCGAAAGGAAATACACTTTTTGATGCGATGTAGGAAAGGGCGGCTTTTTTTTGATTATTTTTTCTTAGCTTAACGCCATATAAAACCAACCTTAAGTTATGATGAAACGTCAATTAAAATTGTGGGATGCAGTGATGCTGGTCATGGGGTCGATGATCGGAAGCGGTATTTTTATTGTATCGAGTGATATGATGCGGCAGCTGGGATCCGGATATTGGTTGGCGATAGTTTGGTTATTGACCGCATTAGCAACTGTTGCGGCGGCAATCTGCTATGGCGAATTGTCGTCTATGTACCCGAAGGCTGGGGGACAATATACCTATCTGACAGAAATATTTGGGAAGCCAATTGGCTTTTTATATGGCTGGAGTTTATTTACAGTCATTCAAACGGGAACGATAGCAGCTGTAGCTGTTGCCTTTGGTAAGTTTACAGCCTACCTTATTCCGCAGCTAAATGATGCAGCACCGCTATTTCAGCGTGGAGAGTTTAAGATTACCTGGATACAGATTGTCGCTATGGGTGTTATTATTCTCCTGACCTTTATCAATACAAGAGGGATCAAGAGTGGAAAAGCTGTTCAATCTTTCTTTACTTCAGCAAAAATTATTGCGCTGGTTTTACTGATTTTAGGTGGTCTGTTCTTGATTAAGGAAAATCATTTTTCAGAAAATATGGCTTATGGCTGGGACTCTTTTCAAAATTTGAAAGGTGCTGGCTGGTCGCAGATCTCTGGGGGCGTACTGATGGGGGCTTTAGCTGCTGCGATGGTAGGTTCGGTATTTAGTAGTGTGGCCTGGGAAAATGTAACGTTTGTTTCCGGAGAGATTGTTAATCCGCAGCGTAATGTTGTTCGGGCATTGGTTATCGGAACAAGCTTGGTGATGTTGCTCTATATAAGTTGTAATTACATTTACCTGGCGGCATTAAATCGAGAGGAAATTGCTTTTGCGGCAAATGATCGTGTTGCCATAGCGGCGGCTGAAAAAATATTAGGCCATAATGGTACAATAGCGATGGCGATTTTGGTTATGATCTCGACCTTTGGTTGTGTTAATGGACTTGCACTGTCCGGAGCGCGTGTTTTTCAGACTATGGCAAAAGATGGATTGTTTCTGAAGCAGGCGATTCCCAATAACAAATATGATGTGCCCGCACGATCGTTATGGCTTCAGGGAATCTGGGCTTCCTTACTTTGCCTAAGTGGGCAATATGGCAATTTACTGGATATGATATCTTTTGTTATTGTCATATTTTATATGATTACAGTACTGGGTGTTATTATTCAACGTATCCGGAGACCGGATTTGGAACGTTCCTACAAAACCTTCCTCTTTCCGATTACACCAATCTTGTACCTGTTGATAGGTGCCGTATTTTGTGTATTATTAATTATCTATAAGCCACAATATACCTGGCCAGGCTTTATACTTGTATTAATCGGTGTACCGGTGTATTTTTTTGCACGGAATAATAAAAGTGCCGAGCTAGATGAATAGTCGCTACCTATAGCATTTCGATGTTATGGAATTTGCTGTAAATGGTTGGCAATGCGTATTGTATATAACTTCAAAATCTGTTAATGTGCTGGAATAATGGCTTTGTAAATTTCCCGGAAAGGAAGATAATCTTTGTTTAAATCACTTTTTGTTATTGTGCCAGTTGGATGCAAATATTGAAATTAATTGCCCTTCATGGCTTCGTTTTTGTTAAAAAAAGTGTAGCTTTGCTCAAACATTCCCATAATGAAACAGTCGATTTTATTAGACGGACCAAAATTTCAAATCACAATTCAAAGACTATGTCGTCAATTGATTGAGAATCACGGTGATTTTTCAAATGCTGTCGTCATAGGTATTCAACCCCGAGGAACTTTCTTAGCGAGACGCATCGTCAAAGAGCTTGAACAAATGATCGGAAAAGAGATTTTAGTTGGCGATTTGGATATTACCTTTTATCGCGATGACTTCCGTACGAAAGGGAATACTGGTCCAATCTTAGCAAATAGCACAAATATCAATTTTATTGTAGAAGGTAAAGAGGTGATCTTTATAGATGATGTCTTATGGACAGGACGTACTATTCGTGCGGCAATGGATGCTGTGCAGGCATTTGGCCGTGCAAGAAGAATAGAATTGCTTGTTTTGGTCGATCGCCGGTTTTCTAGACAGATCCCTATTCAGCCCGATTATATCGGAATACAGGTAGATTCTATTGATTCACAAAAAGTAATTGTTAACTGGAAAGAATCAGAGGATCAGGATAGTATTATCTTGATTACAGAAAAGAAGGCGTCAGCTAGCGATTAATAGCGGTGTCATGACGATACTGAAGGTTATTGTTGACCTTTGGAAACAGGCACTTTCAATAAAACCTTCATGACTTCGCAGACGCCAACAGCAATGAAAGCAAACTGAAGGTTCTTTCTGGCCAATAAGATCAGACACTTTCAGAAAAAAAATGATTAGTAAATATTTGAATATACTATAAAATGTCATCTGTAGCAGAACAATTAAGTACCCGCCATTTATTGGGGATCAAAGATCTAAATGAGAACGATATCCAATTGATCCTGGATACAGCAAGTAATTTCAAAGAGGTATTAAATAGGCCAATCAAAAAGGTTCCGTCGTTAAGGGATATTACGATTGCCAACGTGTTTTTTGAAAATTCAACACGGACACGTCTATCCTTTGAACTTGCTGAAAAGAGACTTTCTGCGGATATCGTGAATTTTGCGGCATCCTCCTCTTCAGTAAGTAAGGGGGAGACACTCATCGATACGGTGAACAATATTCTTGCAATGAAGGTTGATATGATTGTGATGAGACATCCATACGCCGGAGCTGGGGTATTTCTAAGTAAACATGTTGATGCACAAATTGTCAATGCAGGTGACGGAGCACATGAACACCCTACACAGGCTTTACTTGATTCATTTTCGATCCGCGAACGCTATGGTGATGTAGCTGGTCGTAAAATAGCTATCGTTGGAGATATTACACATTCACGCGTTGCCTTGTCGAATATCTTATGTCTTCAAAAGCAAGGTGCAGAAGTGATGGTTTGTGGTCCGACCACATTAATTCCTAAACATATTACATCATTGGGTGTAAAAGTAGAGCATGATTTGCGGAAAGCGTTGAACTGGTGTGATGTTGCAAATATGTTACGGATTCAATTGGAGCGTCAGGATATTGCCTATTTCCCTTCCTTAAGAGAATATTCCATGCTATATGGATTGAATAAAGAGATTTTGGATTCTTTAGAGAAGCCAATCACAATTATGCACCCCGGACCAATCAATCGGGGGGTCGAAATCACATCGGATGTCGCGGATAGCGAACATTCAATTATTTTGGATCAGGTTGAAAATGGTGTTGCTGTGCGCATGGCTGTCTTGTATCTATTAGCAGGGCAACGCGGATAGTCTACATTGGTTTTGACGTGCGTTAATGTACGTGTGAGACTAAATAGCACTGTTTTCTAATGCAATAATAGTATGCCTGACTTTATTTTTTTGTCGGGCATATTTTTTGTGCAAAATTTCCGTTATAATACAGGGTTATTCACAGATGTTAATAACTTTTGTGTAAAATAGCTCAATTAAAGTATAATTTAGTAAAATGAATAAAACTATCTCCCTGAGAAGTGGAGATTTGAATTGATTTTCAATAAATTTGAGGCTATCTTAAAGCCTTTAATGGCAGAGAGGCTTTCGATAAATTTGCTTTGAAATGCGAATTTATCGCGGTTTGGAGGGAGATTCATTTACATTTGCAGATAAATAACATATTAAGGTTTCACATATTATGTATAAGAAGATTTACCAGGTGGGAGTTGCATTAACCGTTATGGCGACGCCAGCATTAGCGCAACAGACAGAATGGCAACAAAACAACAAGGCGTACAAAACAGGAATGGAATTGTATGAACGCGGAAAATTTAGTTCTGCTTCAGCCCAATTTGACCGTGTTGAAGCTTTGCGGACAAAATCCAACTTGCAATTGGACGAAACAGAGGAACTGTCTTTGTTGAAAGAGAACGTACGGTATTATCAAGCGGTTTGCGCACTGGAATTGGGCGAATCCGATGCCGAAAACCGTTTTCTGAAATACATTAAAGATTTCCCTGTCAGTGCAAATGCTAAAGCAGCTTATTTTCAAATCGGTAAATCCTATTATGCTAAAAAAGATTATGTTAAGGCCTTAGAGTGGTTTAACAAGATCGACAGCAAAAATTTAGCAGGTAAAGAAAATGTAGAATATCGCTTTAAATATGGATATGCTTCCTTTATGACAAAGGATTATAAAACGGCGAAACCATTATTTGAAGGATTGAAAGATCAGAAAACTGAATTTCAGGAAGCTTCAATCTATTATTACGCGTATCTTTCTTACTTAGACGCCGAGTATAAAACGGCGTTGAATGAATTTGAGCGCCTAAATGGATCTAAACAATTCGAAAATAGTTATCCTTATTATATTACTGCTTTGTATTTCTTGGATAAGCGCTACGACGATGTGTTGGATTATGCGTTGCCAATTTTGTCGCGAACAAAACAAGAAAATGAAACAGAGATGTTCCGTATTATAGCGGCAACATACTTTATCAAAGGTGATTTAAAAACATCAAAAGAGTATTACGACAAATTCCAGGCACAAGACCAAGGTAAGACGCAGAATAATCAGGATAGCTACCAAATCGGTTACATCGCTTACAAATTGAAGGATTACGATAAAGCGATCACTGAATTGGAAAAAATGACTGATCCTGACGCATATTATCAATCTGCGATGATTACCCTAGGGGATGCTTTCTTGAAGAAAGGCAATAAGCAATCTGCGCGTAACGCATTTTTCCGTGCTTCGAAATTGGATTTTGATCCAGCAATGCAAGAAGAAGGCTTATTCAACTATGCTAAGCTTTCGTATGAATTGGAATTCCACCAAGTGGCTTTAGCTTCGACACAAGAATACCTGAAAACGTACCCAAAATCGAAACGCTTAGAGGAAGCGAAAACTTTGCTTGCTGAAGTATTGTTGAGTACAAAAAACTACCGTGAGGCAGTTGATATTTTGGAATCTATTCCTAAACGTGGAAAAGAAGCAAACGCTGCTTATCAAAAGGTAACCTACTACAGAGGTTTGGAGTATTATAATGAGCGTGCTTTTGAAAATGCAATTTCCCTATTCATGCGCTCTGAAGAGTTTCGTTATGACGAGGAAATTTACGCTTTAGCCACCTATTGGAAAGCGGAAGCCATGTACGAAGTGCGTAAATATGGTGAAGCGGTTACAAATTTCAATAAATTCCTTCGCTTGCCAGGAGCTAACAAAACGGATGTGTATGGGTATGCAAATTATGCGTTAGCCTATGCGGCTTTCCGTAATGGAAACTACAGCACGGCGGCCAATTACTTCGAGCGTTTCTTAGCGTCTGGTGGTTCGAAAGGAATAGAAATGAATACACGTAATGATGCAATTGCACGCTTGGGCGATTCTTATTTCTCTTCGAAAAACTACGGCAGAGCATTAACAGAATACAATAAGTTGATCTCTTCTAAAGCGCCTAGTCAGGATTACGCGTTATTCCAGCGTGGTATTATTCAAGGTTTACAAGGGGATAACAATGGTAAAATTTCAACATTGAATGCTGTTATTGCACAATTCCCGAGCTCTAATTATGCGGATGATATTGCGTTTGAGATTCCTTACACACGTTTCTTGATGGGAGAAAGTGACCAGGCAATTGCTGGACTTCAAACAATGGTTGAAAAATATCCGCGCAGCAGTTATGTGCCACGTGCTTTGGTGACGATTGGTTTGGTTCAGTATAATCAAGATAACAATGATGCTGCATTGGCAACTTTCCAACGTGTAGTCGACCAATATGGATCAACAGATGAAGCAAGACAGGCCATGCGATCGATTGAGAACATCTATTTGGATAAAGGCGATGCAACAGGGTATATTAAATATGCGACTGGAACAAACTTAGGGGATGCGTCGAAATCTGAGCAAGACTCGCGTTCATTCTCCACTGCCACAACCCTATTCTCCAGAGGAAATTACCAAGGGGCGGTGGAAGCTGTAAATGCGTATTTCGATAAATTCCCGAAACCAAATCAAGAGAAATATGCGCGTTTTGTTCGTGCTGAAAGTAACGCAGCTTTGGGCAATACAGAAGATGCTCTACATGATTACAATATTATCTTGAATGACTGGACGTCTCCTTATACAGAACGTACGTTAATTTCGGTGTCAAATTTATATTTGAAACAAAAGAAATATAACGAGGCGACACAGTTATTGAAAAAGCTGGAGCTTACTTCTGAATACAAGGCTAACTATGGTTTCGCAATAAATAACCTAATGGTCTCTTATTTCCAAATTGGGGATTATAAAGAAGCATTAAATTATACCAATGCTGTCAAGAATTACGAGAAGTCTTCGGAAGAGGAGATCGCAAATGCATTCTTGTATGCCGGTAAATGCTATGTGAAGCAGAATAAGAAAACTGAGGCAATGAAAGAATTCAGTTTAGCTGCATTGAAGAGCCGTACAGTATATGGTGCCGAAGCAAAATACAATGTTGCGGTACTACAATTGGAAAATAAACAATACGATGCGTGTATCAAAACAGCAATGGATCTATCCGATAATTTCTCTTCGTACGAATATTGGGTGGCGAAAAGCTTTATTACCATGGCTGATGCTTATGCAGGTAAAGGAGATTCTTTCCAGGCGAAAGCTACACTTGAATCGATTGTGGATAACTATGATGCGAAAGACGATATTTTGCCAGCAGCAAAAGAACGTCTAAATAAATTGAACAACAAAAAGAAATAGGATACAATGAAGAAGTTGCAAAATAGAAACGTGAAGAAATATACTTTAGCAGCGCTTTTGATGGGCGTGGGATTGAATTCTTTTGCACAGGAAACAGGCAAGAAGAATGATCCTGAGAAACCGGTCACTATCGATTCTTTTGATGTTGTTCGTGATTACAAGCCAATTCTTGCGGATGCTGTGAAAATCCGCCGCAGTCCGGATATGACCAATAAAAGGGAATACCAGCCCAAATTGTCCTACAACAATATTTTGGACAAGAAATTGGATATCAATACCGGTTTGAAACAATTGAATGTACAGGAGATTCCTTTTGCACAACCTTTTGAACATAGTAGCAACTATGTCAAATTTGGTATCGGTAATTATAACAGTATATTGGGCGAGGCTTATTTAGCTTCTGAGCAGTTTGAAAACACACGGTTTGGCTTATTTGCAAAACATTTGAGCCAAAAGGGTAATATTGACGGACAGAAGTTCAGTACACAGGATATCGGTATTTTTGGTCGTCGTGTATTGGATGCGGTAACCGTTAAAGGTACCATCGGATACAATCGTTATGGCACAAACTTCTATAGCCAGACTTTTGATCAATCGGGAACAACTTTGTTGAATACGACTCCGGATAAACAGACCTTTACAGATATCTACTTGAATGGAGAGCTGTCAAGTAATGTGGATCCAAAAAATGAGCAAGCCTTAAGCTATTCCGCAAAAGTTGATGGTTATTTGTTTAAAGACGCTTATAAAGCCAAAGAAAATTCCATTGCATTATCCGGTTATTTGAACAAACGCCTAAGTGCATTCAATGTTGGTGCGAATTTGAGCGTGACAATGAATAATGTGAAAGATAGTGCTGAAGTAAAAAATCATTTGGCGGTCATCAATCCATATATTCGTTTTAAGGGCGACAACTATAACGTAACCTTGGGTGCGAATTTAACTTCTGAATTTGGCGATAGCTCAAGATTCAATATTTTCCCATCCGTAGAAGCTGATTTTGCTTTGGCACCTGAATATATTTCCTTGTTTGCCGGAATCAATGGGGGAGTGAAACAAGCTTCTTTCCGTAGTTTCGCTAAGGAAAATCCATATTTGGCTCCTAACGCCAAAATGATAAACTCGATTGAGAAAATGAATGTTTACGCGGGTTTAAAAGGAAATGCCGGTGCAACATTTGGTTATAAAGTAAAGGTATTCTACAAGCAAATCGAAGGATTGCCCTTGTTTAAAAATAGTGGAGTAGCTCTTTTGAAGCCAGATGGAAGCTTGGGAGGTTACGCGCCTTGGGCTTTTGATGTCGTTTATGATGGCGTGATCAATAAAGCTAAACATATGGGATTGGAAGGAGAAATCAATGTACGTCTTTCACAATTGGTTAATCTAGGTGGAAAAGTGTATATAGACGATTATAACTTGAGTGATGAAGAGGAAGCTTGGGGATTGCCAAAATTCCGTATGCAGGCTAATGCACGCTTCAATATCTCCGATAAATTTTTCGTAGATGCTGAACTTTCTACACAAGGCAATACCTATGCGTATATTTATGATTATAACGCAGATGGCAGTCGTATTGCCAACAGTGGGCATAAGGCAACAATAGCTTCGTTTGCTGATCTTAATGCAGGCGCAGAATACCGAATCAAAAAACAATTTGGTATTTTCGTTAAAGCAAATAATATCTTCGGAAAAGAATACGAACGTTATATGTATTACCCAAGATTGGGCTTTAATGTAATTGGTGGTCTTAATTATTCGTTTTAACGAATTAAGATTATAAATTTGCATCTTAAAATAGTGCGCGATGAATCTAGGCAAAAACATCAATAGTTTATTAAAACGTTATGCGGAAGTATACGTGCCCGGAATAGGTGTGTTCAAACGAATTCATTCTCCGGCTCAGTTCGATAAACAGAATAATGTGTTTTTACCCCCGATTTCTTATGTTGAGCTCGACTATTCTGCTCAACATGGATTTAATATTGTTCATTATATCCAACAACAGGAAAACTTGGGCCTCAATCAGGCGCAACAGATATTGTCGGAAACTGTTGATAAGCTGCGGGCCGATTTGGGGCAATTTGGACAGGTCAAACTTGATGATCTTGGATTACTGATAAGTTATGGCGCAAGTTTGGTCTTCAAACCCTTAGACTTGTCGGGATTCGACTTCCAACCGGTTACAAATCTTGTTGCACCAGAAATTGAAACAGTTGTTTCTTCTTTGGAAGAAGCCAAAGAAGAAGAACTTACGGCCTTAGCTGTTGAAGAAGACCCTGTTGTAGAAGAAGATCCTGTGGTGGAAGCTAATGATAAGGTAGAGCCTGCGATAGAGTCTATGCCGGATACGGCAGATCAAGACGAAACGATCGAGGTTGAAGAGGTCAAAGAAGAAGCTGAAACAACACAGGTAACGGATCCAGTAGCGGATGAGCTTTCGCAGGAGACAGCACCAACAAGCGATCGTACCGGTCTTGAAGCTGAAGAATCGTCGTTAGCGCAAAAGGAAACTGAAGAGTTTGAACCTGTGGATGCTGCTGTGATAGCTGATAGCAGTGTTTCGGTTACTCCGAAGGAAGAAAACACTTCAAAAAGAGAAATCGGTGCTATTGCGTCGGCTAACGCCAATTCAACATACGCACCAAATATCTATGAGGAAGAGCCGCGTAATTCAAATGCGATCTGGTATTGGATGACTGGAATTATTGTGCTGGCAATGGTTGCTGTTGCGGTGGTTTACACCAATCCTGCGTTGAAGGATTCGTTATTTGGATCGACCAAACCTGTTGTAAAAACGGCAGATACGCTTGTTCAAAAACAGCCGATCATGCCTGCGGATACATTGTCCAATACGTTGCAAGCCGATAGTTTGAAAAAAGTCGATTCATTGGCTAAGCGCACTGTGATAGATTCTGTTAAAAAGACAACAACTGTACCAGCGACCAATGCGGAAGCAAAACCTCCGGTTTTGGAAGCAAACCCTGTGATCAAAGAATCTATCCCTGTTGCACAACCCAGATATCAATTGGTAATAGGTTCTGCAAAGACAATGGTACAAGCAGAGCAGGAAGCCAAGCGCCTTCGGGAAATGGGCTATAAAACAGCACGAGCTGTAGAGGGAAAGTTTAAAAGAAATAGAAAGAAAATCATCTTAAACACCTACATGACAAAATCGGAGGCAGACCTCGCTAAGAAATCTGTAGAGAAAAAGATTGAAGGTGCTTGGGTAGAAACATTATAGAAACTATATAAAACTATTAATAATTATGTCATTAGTACAAGATACAGCACGGGCTGCTGTGGATTCGTTTAATCAAGCTGCACAACAACCATTACCTGCTGCTGCGCCTACAGAAAACATGAGTTTGATCGATATGATGATCAAAGGGGGATGGATCATGGTTCCAATCCTACTGTTGTTCTTTATTGGATTGGTTATCTTTTTTGAGCGTTATTTGACTATCCGTCGCGCCGCAAAATATGATAACAGCTTAATGTCGCAAGTAAAGGCAAATGTTTTGTCCGGAAATTTGGATTCGGCATTAGCTGTAGTTCGTTCAAGTAACTCAGCTTTGGGACGTATGTTGCAAAAAGGCTTATTGCGTGTCGGCAGACCGATCAAAGATATTGAAGGAGCGATCGAAAACGTGGGTAAATTGGAAGTTGCCAAGTTAGAAAAGAACATCAATATTTTGGGTATTATTGCTGGTATTGCCCCGATGCTTGGTTTCGTAGGTACGATCTTTGGAGTAATTAAGATTTTCCACGACGTGGAATTAGCTGGTGGTATTGATATTGCTTCTGTATCTGGGGGGCTATATGTAAAAATGGTATCTTCTGCATCAGGTCTTGCGGTCGGTATCTTAGCTTATTTGGGCTACCATATCCTGAATATGATGGTGGAACGATTGATTTTACGTATGGAAACGGATGCAGTAGAATTTATTGATTTATTGGATGAACCGGGAAGATAATGAACTTACGAAGTAGAAAAAATAAACCATCTGCGGAAGTATATACTTCAGCGCTGAATGACATCATGTTTTTCCTGATGTTGTTCTTCCTGTTGGCTTCTGCAGTTTCTAATCCGCAAGTGGTGAAGCTATTGTTACCAAAGTCAAGTGCGGGAGAACAATCTGTTGCTAAAAAGACCGTCACGGTATCGATTACAAAAGATTTGGGCTATTTTATTGACAAAACTCCAGTTCCCATTGAGGGATTGGAAGCTGCAATTCAATCGCAAATGGCTGCGGGTGAGGAAGTGACAATTATGCTCTATGTCGATAATACGGTTCCCATTCAAAATGTTATTTCTGTAATGGATGTAGCTAATCGATTGAAGATTAAAGTGGTATTGGCAACAGAACCAAAAAAAGATAAATAGGAACAATTAAACTTTTTTAAAGTTTATTGGTCAGCTATTAATATAGGAGATTAATGCGATGAGATATCACCTTCAACATGAAGAAAATAATTTCCCCAAAGCATTGGGGATATCGACTTTGGTCATGGCATCGTTGCTCTTGATTGGATTTTTTGTTGTTTTTAAAGCTCAGGTACCTGATGAATATGGAATGGGGGGAATGATCGTCAATTACGGTACTTCACCTGAGGGAATGGGAGATGACTATATGAGTGTTGAGGAACCATCGGTGGATCCCAACGCCAATAATGAACGCCCTGACCGTATTGATCCTGTTGAAACACCTACCCCAACTCCAACGCAGCAAGTTGCGGAAAAAGCGGTTGTCACACAGGATTTAGAAGATGCCCCTGCGGTAACAAAAACGGAAAAGAAGGTCGTTTCAAAAGCACCGGAAACAACCAAAGCTGTAAAAGAAGTGGCACCACAGGCCAATGCCAAAGCGCTTTTTAAAGGCAATAAAAATAACGGTACTGGAGCTGGTGATGGTACAGGGACAACTCCTGGAAATCAGGGTTCCAAACTGGGTGATCCTTTAGCAAGTAACTACGGCGAAGGGGGATCTGGAAACGGTAACATGATGTTGTCTATTGAGAACCGAAGTTTTACGAAACGGCCAAGTATCGACGATAATGGACAGCAAGCAGGAAAGGTTGCTGTGGAGTTTAGAGTGAACAAGCAAGGGGTTATCACCTATGCGCGTGCTGGTGTAAAAGGAACGACGATTACCGATCCATCCTTGTTGGAGAAATGTGAGCGTGCTGTACGTGGCGCTAGGCTAAACCAATTGCCAAATGCTCCCGACTCCCAAACAGGACGGATTGTATTCAATTTTAGATTAAGATAAAAATCATTCACATGAATGCTTATAATGAGGCAATCGAGTATCTGTATACTCGATTGCCTATGTTTACAAGGGATGGCGCCTCTGCCTTCAAAAAAGACCTTGACAATACCATCAAACTTTGCGCTGCTTTGGACAACCCACAGCGAAAATTCAAAACATTACATATTGCCGGTACAAACGGAAAAGGATCCACCTCCCACATGTTGGCCGCTATTTTGGCCGAGGCAGGATATAAGACAGGCCTCTATACTTCACCACATTTACTGGATTTCAGAGAACGTATTCGTGTCAATGGTCAGTTATGTGAGAAAGAATTTGTTGTTGATTTTGTCAATACCCATCGCGAGCTTATAGAAGAAGTCAGTCCATCGTTTTTCGAAATTACTGTAGCCATGGCTTTTGATTATTTCGAGAAGAATAAGGTTGATATCGCTGTCATTGAAGTCGGCCTTGGCGGGCGTTTGGACAGTACCAATATTATTCAGCCTTTGCTGTCGGTAATTACCAATATCGGTTTTGATCACATGAATCTTCTTGGTAATACCCTAGTGGAAATTGCTGCTGAGAAGGCCGGAATTATCAAAAGAAATACACCTGTCGTTATTTCGGAATATGCTGAAGAGACAGCAGCTGTGTTTTTGGATAAAGCAACGATCGAGCATGCACCGATCCAATTCGCTTCCGATAAGTATGCCACGAAAATGCTGGGTGTGGACCAAGATTATTTGACGGTACAAGCGACGGATTCTGCGGGTCATTCAGCAAACTATCAACTGGATTTAAAAGGCTCCTATCAGGTCAAGAACCTCGCCGGCGTCCTGTTAGCTGTGGATGAATTACGTCAACTGGGCTTTGAGATCAGTGATCAACATGTGCACCAAGCGCTAAAAAATGTGCAGGCAACCACGGGAATTCAAGGCCGATGGCAACAATTGTCGAAGGATCCATTTATCATCTGTGATACAGGGCACAATGAGGACGGAATTCATGAAGTGCTCAAAAATCTGGCTACAACAACTTATGATAAATTGCACTTTGTGATAGGCGCCATGCGCGATAAGGATTTATCACATATGTTGCCTTATCTGCCCAAGGATGCAACCTACTATTTTTCTGCTCCGGATATGCCGCGTGCAATGCCGTCCGAGGAGCTGCGCAAAGAAGCTATGGAATTTGGTCTAACGGGGCTTGATTATGCATCGGTAGGAGCTGCGTTTGATGCAGCAAAAGACGCGTATCAACAAGGGAACCTTATTTTTGTTGGTGGAAGCAATTTTGTTGTTGCGGAAGTGCTTGCTCGTTTGAGACAGGAATAAGAATACCGCCTTTTCTTGCAAATAAATCTGCGGGAGGATTATTGAAACCGATCACAAAAAAGGGAGCTGCGTGAAGTGCAGCTCCCTTTTTTGTTATTTTGTGCCTGGTCATTAGTCATTGATCGTCAATTCACCACGGATATCCTTTTCAATCCAATAGGCGACCTCTTTTTGATCTTCTAACTCGCCTTGAAGATACATTAATTTGGTTACTGCCGCTTCGAATGTCAGGTCGTAGCCATTGAGCACGCCGATGGATTTAAGTCCTTGTGAAGTCTCATAGCGACCTAATTCAACAGACCCTACTTTACATTGCGAAATGTTGAGGATATTTTTACCTTGTTCAATTGCTTCCTTCAATAGATCCAGAAACCAAGTGTCTGTGGTTGTATTGCCCGATCCGAATGTTTCCATAACAATGGAGCGGACATCGGAATCTAGGACTGCTTTTATTGTTTGCGCAGAGATCCCCGGAAATAATTTCAATACGGCTACCCTGTTGTCCAGTTTGGTATGTAGGATAAATTCTTTATCGATATTATTTAATAAAGCATCTGTATTATATTTGAGGTGAATACCAGCTTCAACCAATACGGGATAGTTTGGCGATCTAAAGGCCTCAAATTTGGCCGAATTATATTTAAATGAGCGATTGCCACGGAATAATTTATTGTCGAAAAGAATGCATACCTCTTGGATAATGGAGATACCATCCTGCTTTGCAGAGGCGATTTCCAATGCTGTCATCATATTTTCCCTTGCGTCTGTTCGGATCTCTCCGATAGGCAGCTGAGAGCCAGATAAAATGACCGGTTTTTGGAGTCCTTCCAACATAAAGCTCAGTACTGATGCCGTAAAAGCCATTGTATCGGAACCATGTAGAATCACAAAACCGTCGTAATCTGCATAGTTATCCTTAATAATTTGTGCCATTTCAATCCATATCTCTGGCTTCATGTTGGATGAATCGATAATGGGTTCGAAAGAGTGCACGGTCAGCTTATAGTCTAAGCGACTTAAATCAGGGAGATTACGTTTGATCAATTCAAAGTCGAAAGGAACGAATGTTCCTGTTTCATCTTTAACCATTCCAATGGTCCCACCTGTGTAGATAATAAAGATATTATGCATTGAGTTTTGAAATTATATACCAAATATACGTTTTGAATTTTCTGTTGTGATTTCGGCTACCTTTTCGACGGAGATCTGGTGAAGGTCAGCTACTTTTTGTGCGACGTAAACCAAATAGCTACTTTCATTTTCTTTACCGCGAAAGGGGACAGGAGCCAGATAAGGTGCATCTGTTTCTAGAACAATATGTTTTAAATCGATTTCTTTGACCACCTGATCTAAGCCCGCTTTTTTAAAGGTAACGACTCCGCCAATACCAAGAGCGAAACCTAAATCGATAGCTTGGTGGGCCTGCTCCAGGGAACCGGTAAAGCAGTGCAGAACGCCAAATAATTTGTCGTCGTGAAGTTCTTCCAATAATTCGAACAGTTCAGTGAAGGCTTCCCGGCAGTGGATATCGATCGGTAAATTTAATTCCTTTGCCCATTGAACCTGAGTTCGAAAGGCGTCTTTTTGAATTTCAAGCGTGCTTTTATCCCAATAAAGATCCAGCCCGATCTCACCTATGGCATGGACTTTGTGTGTTTCCAAGCTCTTTCGGATGGTTTCTAACTCTTCCACATAGTTTTCCTTTACATCGCAGGGATGTAATCCAAGCATGGGAAAACAATGTTCTGGATAAGCTGCTACGGTATCAAATACAGGTTTTATGGAAGCGCTATTCACATTCGGCAAAAAAAGGCGTTGTATGCCATTATCGAAGCAACGTTGTAGATGTTCTTGCAGTTTTTCGGTTCCTGCATGGTAATAAATGTGTGTATGTGTATCTGTAAGCAACATAGTTTTCTGCGTGGAAGCAGCGGGTTAGGATAAAAACTTGTTTTTATTATTATCGAATAAAGTGGTAGACTTAATTACCAAAATTTCAATTCGCTCTCCAAAGATAACTTATTAATTAGCAAAAATGAAAATTAATACAGGATTCCTTCTACAGAAACGAATTCCTTTTTTTGTATCTTGGAAAAGCTAACAGGTGGAGGTCAGTCCTTCATGTCATGGAGACATTCGCAAAGATTGTTATTGGCCGTTGAAAAGATACGTTTAATTAAAAAGAGTCAGAAGTCAAACATACCGTACGATTTACTGTTAAACAGATAAAAGAGGCGGTTGTTGTCCTATTTTTATAAGAATAAATGAATCATATGATGAATAAGAGGTTATGCCTGGGTTTATTGACTTTGGCGTCGGTTATGTGTTTAAACAAACTACATGCGCAATCATTGATTGACCCTTCGGTAAAAGATATTATTCAAAAAGCCTTTCAGACAAATAAAGAATTGAAATTGAAGGCTTACGAAGTCGATAAAGCACGTCTGGAAGCCGATGGAGTAAAAGCAAATCGGCTGCCACATGTCTCGGCACTCGGGCTATACGGTTATGTACATAGCAATGGGAGTATTGATATTCCTACGGTTAATATCCCTTTATTGAACCTCGGCTTGTTTGAAGGAGCCACAGGATTTAGTATGCATGGGCAAGCGGCCTATGCGGGGGTGTCTGTAAAGCAGATTATCTTTTCGGGATTACAGATTTCGAATGGAATAAAAGCATTGCAGGAGAAAGCTGTGGCTCAACAATATTTAGAATCGGCCGGTCGAGAGACACTTTCAAAGGATATTATTGCCTCTTTTGATCAGTTGATGTTGTTGGATGAGGTGGATAAATTGATTGTAGATTCTGAAAAGCGATTAAAGAAAGAACAGGAAAAGGTGAATAAAGCAATTCAAAATGGCCTTGCAATACCTTATGATAGAGATAAATTGAAATTGGCCTTGCTGGAGCTGGAAGAGAAAAAGGTAGAGGTTTCTGGCAATCGGGATTTGTTGTGTCAAAAGATCGAACAAGAAACCGGGGTATCTTTTCAGGAGGTTGGCGGAATTCATTATGGACTTAAACCTATATTTTTGTCGGATCTTCCACGTGATGTCGAACAAAGATCCGAATTGAAAGCACTAGATGCTTCCTCAAAAGCGTATGAGTACCTGTATAAAAAAGAAAAGGGGGGAGCTCTTCCTGCTGTCTTTGCCTTTGGATCCGCAAACTATCTGAATGTATTCAACTCCAAACTCACGGTGAAAGACCAACCGCTATTTGGTACGGTCAACTTACCGCTTAATTCTATCAAGGGGAGTCCCAATCTAATGGTTGGCGTAGGGGTTAAATGGGATCTCTATACTGGCGGGGAACATCACAATAAGATAAAGCAAGTTAAACTCGATCAAAATATCAATACGACCAAAAGGGAAGATACACAGGAAAAATTAAATTTATTACTCAGCAAAAATACCGTTACCTACACGACTGGCAATCAAAAGTTGAAAGTGGGGGAACAGCAGTTGAAAGTTGCCGAAAATAATCTTT
Source organism: Sphingobacterium sp. G1-14 (assembly GCF_002196555.1). NCBI lineage: Bacteria > Pseudomonadati > Bacteroidota > Sphingobacteriia > Sphingobacteriales > Sphingobacteriaceae > Sphingobacterium > Sphingobacterium sp. G1-14. The sequence continues at coordinate 5,500,258 of NZ_CP021381.1, read as the reverse complement.
CTATGGCTGTTAAACAGTACCAAGCTGGCTTAATAGATGTTACGGAGTTATTGGCTGCTGAAAACGATTGGTACAAAGTTAATTTGGGTTATTTTAACAATGTTTTGCAGCAACGTACAGCGGCAGTTGAATTACTACATACATCAGGAAAATTATTACAAACTATACATGAGTAACATGAAGAATTTATATGGGATATTATCGCTGTCTATTTTTGTTTCTTGTACAAATCAAGTGAAAGAGAAGCCTATTGAAGGCAAGGTGGAGCGAGAGCAAGTGACGGTTGTGACAAAGGTTCCGGGGAAAATTGCGAAGCTTCTGGTTGAAGAGGGGGACTTTGTGCATGCGGGTGATACCTTGGCTATTTTGAGTATTCCCGAGGTAGATGCGAAAGAAGAGCAGGCAAAGGGAGCGCTGCAGTCTGCTGATGCACAATATAACATGGCAGTCAAAGGTGCTACGAAAGGTCAACTCGTGCAATTGCAGGCGAAGGTAGATGGACTTAAGGAACAATATGAATTTGCGAAAAAATCAATAGGTAGGCTGGATGCCCTTTTGCAGGATAGCCTGATTCCGCAGCAAAAGTACGACGAGACCTACGCTAAATTTCAGGGGGCTAAAAATCAGTATCTTGCAGCACAGGCTGAATTAGCTGAAGCAAAGGGTGGGGCTAGACAAGAACAGCAGATTATGGCTTTGGGGCAAAAGGAACGTGCACTGGGAGCGGTATCTGAAGTCAATGTTGCTGCACAGGAGAAATATGTCATTGCTCCACAGGACATGAGTGTGGAAACGATTAATCTGAAAGTCGGTGAATTGGCGATGGCAGGTTATCCGATTATCAATGGTTTCCTTGATCGATCGACCTATTTTAGATTTACATTGCCCGAAAATAAAATGGGAAAACTTCAAAAAGGAGAGGCTGTTGAGGTTGAAATTCCTTATTTGAATCACAAAAAGGTTAAAGCAAAGGTGATTAGTATCAAAGCCTTAAATTCGTACGCAAGCATTGCCTCAGCTTATCCTGATTTCGATCCGCAACAGGCTGTGTTTGAATTGAAAATTGTTCCTGAAGATGTTGCCGGTAGCAAAGATTTGTTAACAAAAACGCTTGTGGTTCTCCATGCGAATTAAAGAGCTTGACTGTGAAAAAATTTTTAGAATTGATCCAACGGGAGTTTAAGCTCTTCTTCAATAATAAAGTGCTATTGATGCTTTTTCTGGGTGCACCTGTATTGTATGGTGTCTTGGTGGGGCATGTTTATCAACAAGGTAAGGTAACTCAGATGCCGGTCATTGTAGTTGATGAGGATAATAGCCCCTTAAGCAGTTCATTTATTGATATGCTTTCGGATAATGAGAGTATTGAAGTTGCCCGTGTATTACCGTCCTTATTTGATTCAAAAGATATTGCGATGCAATATGAGGCAACAACGATTGTACATATTCCCAAGGGTTTTGCATCCGGAGTACAACAGGGGCGTTTGCCCGAAATGACTGTTTTTGTAGATGGTGCCAATACATTGACCTCAAATACTGCCATGATGGCTGTCAATGTGTGTGCCTCGACGTTGAAAGCAGGCATACAGATTCAGGCACAAATGAAACGTGGTGTTCCCGCAAAGATCGCTGCACAGCAGTACGAACCATTTAAGACAACTTTTGTTAAGCAGAATATTCGAAGTGGAAATTACCTGTATTTTATGCTACCTGGAGTGCTAATTACTGTGCTGCAGCAGGTCTTGCTCTTAGGCTTGGCTTTGTCTTTTTCCTCAGAATTTGAAGGCAATACATTTCCGGAACTTGTACGTAAAATAGGTAATCCTATCGGACTTATTCTTGTTAAGATATTACCATATGTTTTGATGTCTGTCGGTATTCTGGTTTTGTATTGGGGTTTTGGCCAATATTACCGTATGCCTTTACAAGCCGAATTTGGTCGCTTTGTGCTGTGTACTTTCGTCTTTTTGCTAGCCGTATGTTTTATAGGTGTACTCGTCAGTATTCTACTGCCTTCACAGTTGAAATCGACAGAAGTACTTATGGTAATTGCGACGCCAGCATTTATCTTGAGTGGCTTTACCTGGCCTTCGAGTCTAATGCCAGGCTGGGTGCAGGCAATTGCAAATGTAATTCCATCGACGCATTATCTACGAATTTTTAGGTTAATGTTTATTCAGCATGCTGAAAATTACCATACCGATAAGGCGCTGATCGCATTGACCATCATCATGATCATCAGTTTTATATTGGCGGTAATAATACTATGGCTGAAAATACGGAAGATCAAAAAAGAAGATAAAAAGATTAGCGTATAGTGAATAAAAATACGAACAACAAAAAAGCGGTTTCATCGAGATGAAACCGCTTTTTTGTTAACTGAAATTTACAGTCGAATTATTTTTTTGCTGCAGGAGCTGTTGCCGCTGGAGCAGTAGTTCCAGTAGGCGCTACCATGCCTGGAGTTGTTGCTGTAGGAGCAGGAACTTTTCCAGGTTTGATATCCAATACTTCTACTTCAAATACTAAAGGAGCATATGGAGGGATAACACCTGAAGGGCGATCGCCATAAGCCAAAGATGAAGGAATGACTAAAGTTGCTTTTGTACCTTTGTTAAACAATTGGAATGCTTCAGTCCATCCAGGGATTACACCATCAACACCTAATTGAAATTTTAATGCTTCATAAGGACGTTGAGGGTTGAAAATTTTCTCTTTTTTAGCTACATCTGGAAGGTTTGTATCAAATACTTTTCCTGTAGTTAATGATCCTACATAGTTCACGTGAATAGAATCACCTACTTTTGCATTTGCTCCTGTTCCAGGTTTAGTAATTACATATTGAAGACCTGAAGCTGTTTTCGTTGTTTTCAAGCTTTTATCCTTGATGTATTTTTCAAGTTTAGCTGGTTCAGCTGCTTTGTGTTTGTTCAATTCTTCTTCAAAATATTTCTGAACTTGTTCACCTAATTGTTGGTCTGTTAACTTTCCTTTTTTGAAGTGTTTTTTGACTTTGATCGAATAAACAATGAATTTATCTGCAAACTCTGGTTTTGGTTGATGTGTTTTAGCAGCCATAGAATCCAAATTGATTTTGAATACCAAGCTATCACCTTCACCTACGTATTTGAATAAACCAGTAGGGTCACCTGGATTTTTTGCGATAATACTATCTGGATATAATTGAACGATTTGAGGGACTCCCATGTCATACGTACTTTGCATTGTAGAATCTCTGTCCGTTTTCACAACCATGTCAAGTGCTAATAAATCGCCTGATACTGCTTTTTCTTTTGCATTATCATCTACGATTTTATACTCAAGACCACCTTCAGCCTTTTTGAATTTTTGGCATGACGTCATCAAAAGACCGGCAGCCGCGAAAAATAGAATTGCTTTCTTCATTTTCTAATGTATGTTACGATATCTTATTTTGTTAATATTTCTTTATAATTTGGTAAAACCGATTTGAATTTTGCAATCACTGCTTCGAGGCTTTCTTTCGAATTACCTCCTGAAGCGTTAAGATGCCCCCCTCCATTGAAATACAATTTACAGATCTCATTGCAAGGAACTTCTCCAATCGAACGCAAAGATAGTTTAATTTGTTCATTTCTGTCAATAATTAAAGCAGCCAATCGAATTCCTTTGATAGAAAGGGCATAATTGACTAATCCTTCGGTATCACCGGTGATCACTTCAAACTGAGTGAGATCCGCTTTGGTTACATGGATAATGGCGGTGTTATATTCATGGATAACCTCTAGACGATTCAATAGACAGAACCCTAAGAATTTTAGGCGGCTTTCTGACGAGCTGTTGTAAATCTCTTCGTGAATAGCCCAGTTTTGTGCACCGCAATCAATGAGTGATGCAATGATGCGGTGAATTTCTGCAGTGGTAGAACGGAAGCGGAAAGAGCCCGTATCGGTCATAATACCGGTATATAAGCATGTCGCCATGTCAGCACTGATATGGTCTGGATCTTGCATCTCATGGACTAAGAAGCGATAGATTAATTGTGCAGTCGCTGCAGCAGATGGATCCCAAAATGCGTAATCTTCAAACCCTTCCGGATCTAAATGGTGATCAATCATGCATTTGATTCCTTTCGCTTGACGAATAGGTTCACCCATTTCGTGAATCCGGGCAAGGCCATTAAAATCTAAGCAGAAAATTAATTCAGCTGCGTCAATCTGTTGATTGTGCAGGTCAATATCCTGCGTATAAATTTGTACATTTTCTAAGCCAGGTAACCAATCCAAAAAGGCTGGAAAGTCTGACGGTACAATGAGATTTACGTGGTGTCCTTTCGCGGTCAACCAAAAATATAATCCTAAAGATGAACCCAATGCGTCCCCATCCGGTTTGTAGTGCGTTGTAATTACAATACGTTTTGGTTCAGCTAATAATTCTTTTAATTCTTCCGATTTCAGCATAGTCATATTAAGTCTGCAAACCTACTATAAAAAAATTAGATTAGACAAATTTTTTATAAAGATCTTTTAGCATCTTATAGCGTTTGGTGTTGATTTTAAAAAATTGATTTTCAGGTTCTTAAAACTTATATACATAGATCTTGAAATCCCGCTTCATGCAGATTAAATAATTGGCATTGTCGCCATAGTTAATCGGTCCATAATAGAACTTTGAAAAACCTTCTACAGGGAATCCCTCCTGGACCAAGCCATCAGATCCGAAAACATAAATCATGCGGTTGTCGGTTCCAACACCTATGATATCAGATTTACCTATTCGTTTAAAAAACAACGGTCTGTTACTGGCCTCTTCGATGAATTTATATTCAAAGTAGGAAGACGAGTCTCTTGAACTGTAGGCATTCAGTTTGTTGTTGGCTAGAATAACAAAATCTCTGTCAGCACCACCGCTAATATCTTCAAAATTAAAGAACGCATCTTTACCCCAATCACCCAGTTTTATTTTTTTGGCCTCGCCTTCGAAAGGAATTTTGAATACGCTGCCTTTATTGTTTGCCAAGTAAATGAAGGAGTTCTTTTCATCCGACGCCGCAACTAAACCAATTGGATTTTTAACACTTTCCCCATCGGTATCCATTGTTTTTTTACGGATGATCTTACCATTTTGATCAAAGAAATACACGGAAGCAGTGCTTGTGCCGGCAATAATATAATTTGTCTGTCCCAGGCTGGTTGTTTTTAGATCGAATAAAATTCGACCATCCACGCTATTATTTTCAAAGCCCTCCACTTTTTTGCCATCCAGGGTATACGCAAGAATGCGGTCTGTTGCCGGAATGTAAATACGTTGTTCTTTATTGAAGGTGGCGATTGCAGCTCCGTAAGTTGCCGAGTATGGAAGTTCAACGGAGAAGCCAGTTCTGTTTTTACCATCGGGCATAAAGCGATACAAGCGGTTTTTTGTGACGGCGACAATACTGAGATCCTGTAACTGAATTGGCTCGCCCAAAATTTCACCTTGGAAGAGGTTTTGCCAAAGTTCTTTTCCATCCGGCGAAAATGCATGTACCGTGTGATCTTGTTCTTGAATCAGGATAAACTTGTTCTTCCCATCTTGATCGAAAATCCAAGGTTTATTGATCATTCGGTTCTCCAGCTGGACTGTCCATTCTGGTTTGCCGCCTAATCTCGTATCACTCTTAAAGAGGGCATATAAACTGGACGAAAATGTGCCCTGATTGCCACTCAACTGGTAAGACCAGGAGTAGAAATTTTGAAAGCCATATTCATCCTCATCTTTAAAGTTCTTTGCAAAGTCAGCTTTTAAGTTATCTAGAATATTGCTTTTACCAGCTTTAGGTTCTAAATAGAAAGTCACATTGCTGCGGCTATTCTGCAATGCTGCATGATTTTTGAAAATAGCCGTTCCGGAAAGAAATTGCTTTTCCCGGAAAGATTCCCGATAATCTCTCAAGATACCCGTCCGTGTAGCGACCACCATAATGTTATCTACAATGGTAAAATAGGGGCGGGTAAAGCTTTTGAAAGGTTCTCCAAATAGCGCATGTAAGAGATTCGAATATTTAAATTGATAGATTGAATCACCTACAGACGAACTGAATTTCTTGAGATTATCAGCAAATAGCGTTGAATCCGAAATACTGATCAAACCTATTGCATCCTGATTATCTAATTCCGCAAGCGCAAATTCATCGTTGAAAATTGGCGCGATGATACTGTCAAATGATACTTTGCTGTCTTCTTCAAAGTTCTTTATACTTTTAGCCAATCGAGCATCTTCTTTTTGCTGTACCAACAAGGCTTTCAGTCCACTGCGAAAACTATGGGGATCTGAAATACTAAAGTCTATATAAGATGCAGCATTTTTAGGCAGATAATTCCCTAGAGCTTGCACTTGAGCCGTCTGCGTGGCAAATAATTGTAGGTAACTATTTTTGCTCGCCGAGAGATCTGTTTCACCCTTAAAAATAAAAGCATCCTTTTTGAAATTCATATTCCAGGACGTTTGGCCCTTCAGCGAATCGATTAAGTTGAGATAAGTGCCAAATTTGGATTTCATCAATATTCGAGCAATTTGCGCCAATTGTTCATTGAAAAAATAGAGACTAAGTGGCGTGTTTTTATTGTTATGGTTTACAAAGAACTCGATTTGTTTGGTACTTATTTTCTTAACCTGTTTATCAAAAATCTGGGAGAGTACCTGTTTGGAATAGCTAGCGAAAATGATTTCGTGAGAATAGGCACAATAAAGTGTACTATCCTTAGTGCCTTGATTAAGCCCATAAAATCGTTGGCCTAAGGTGTCAAAAGGTTGTATTTTGTAGTTTTTACCGACGTTTCCAAGTAATGTTGCCAGCGAGTTATTATCAATGCTTTGACCAACCTGAACGCTATATAATGGCGTAATCTGATCTTTTTCCTGGTGAAAAGAGAGTAATATTTGCTGCCCCGCTACAAGAGGTGCAAACTGTTCATTACGTAATAATTCGTCTTTAAGACGCTCCAGGTTGCCGAAATTGCGTTGACCTATAATGGCTTTAAAGAGCTCATAGTCATTGAAGATCGTATCTACAGTCTGATCATTGGCAAAGGAGGCAATAGCTAATGTACTTTCAGGAAGATATTGTAAAGCTTTAGAATCTTGTTTATTGTTTTTATTGAAGTCTCCAAAAAGATAGATCGTGGCCGCGATGACCGCGATGAATAATATAACAGTGATGATGATTGTTTTTTTCATCCTTTTTATTTTTTTCAATGCCTGATAAGAACTCGAATAAATCGTCAGTACCACGCTGGTCGATGCGATTAAAAATCCAGTTTTAGCAGAACAACTATTTATGAGGTACTCATTTTCTTGTCAGCAGAATAAGTACACTAAACTTGTTTTTTTAATGGTGATGAAGCCATCATGCGGCAGATGTTTATCAAGGATATACAAATCTTGCACCTCGTTCAAGATTTCGGTGAGCTGCACGATGCTCATGATGATTCATACGTAAAACAAACCTAATAAAAATATATGGGAAGAGATAGAAAATCGTTCCTATAATGCGCCTTTGTAATATAAATTTAACAAAAAATTCCTTATTTTGCTCTGTTTTTAATACATTTATCGCTAGAAACTCATTTTCAGCATTCACTTTAACATAATGAATAAGAAAATCATTTTAGCCGCTTCGTTGTTGGGAGCATTAGCTGTAATATTAGGCGCCTTTGGTGCTCATGGTCTAGAAGGAAAGGTAAGTACATATCATATTGAAACTTGGAAAACTGCAAATCAGTATCATTTCTATCATACCTTCGCCCTGTTATTTTTATCCACTTTTTCGAGAGCAAAGACGTACTCCATTAAAGTGTCATTTATAGCTTTCCTCATTGGTATACTTTTTTTCTCGGGATCGTTATATGTCTTAAGCGTGCGCGAAATAACCGGCTTTGGAAATCCGTCTATTTTAGGACCTATCACCCCTTTGGGAGGATTATCGTTAATCGTTGGCTGGGTTGCATTATTTATTGCTGCACTAAAAAATAAATCGTAATCCTATTTAATTGCCTATGTTCATACGAAATCATATTCGTATCTAATTATAACGGAGCCTTCTTGAATAGATTTCAGGAAGGCTTTTTTAGGTTGCAATTGACTGACCTATGATCTCTTGGTTTTTTCACGCCGATATCGCTTTGAGCCCGCATGATTGTTGTCGGTTTTAGGTATCGCCGGGGTCGTTTGACCTCTTTTCCTGAAGGTTTTTTTGTACTTTTATACCATAATTTGAATTTATGTCCAATCCACAATCTACGATTTTTAGTGAAAGAGATACGCTGTTTGTTGATGTGGTCCTACCACTAGCATTGGCAAGAACATATACTTATCGTATTCCGATTGACTGGAATGATCGTGTGCAGGTCGGTGTACGTGTCATTGTGCAATTTGGAAAGAATAAGATCTATTCTGCGGTTGTGAAGTCAATTAGTCAGGAAGCACCAAAGCATTATGAGGCAAAGTATATTTTGGACATCATTGATGACAAACCCATTGTCAATTTGGCTCAGTTTAAACTTTGGGATTGGCTAGCCGATTATTACATGTGTAGTTTAGGCGAAGTCATGCAAGCTGCGCTGCCTTCGGCATTGAAGCTGGCCAGTGAGACCAAAGTCGTTTCATCGATTGCGGCAGATTTTGACCGTTCTACACTTTCAGATAAAGAGTATCTGATTATAGAGGCTTTGGAGGTTGCGGGAGAACTTAAAGTCAATGATATTGTGAAATTGTTGGGACAAAAAACAGTCTTCCCCATATTGAAGCAATTATTTGACAAAGGAATTGTTTTGATTTCTGAAGAGATTACAGAAAGATATAAACCCAAGACCAAAGCATTTTTACGTTTTGCTCCCGACTTTAGAAATGAAGATGCAAAAAGAGAATTGTTGGATAGCTTAAACCGTGCGCCAAAACAACAAGATGCGGTATTGGCATTTATGCAGCTGGTCAAAAAAACCGAGGAAATCACGCGGCCCATGTTGGCTGAGGCCTCGGGCTGTGGTAACGGTGCTATTACGGCTTTGATTGACAAAGGTGTTTTTGAAATAAAGGAAAAGGTTGTATCCCGGTTCCAGGGGGAAGATATCGAACTGGATGCCAATTTTCAATTTAATGAAAATCAGCAAAGGGCCTATGCCGAAATACAAGAGTCGTTTGAAGAGAAGGAAGTTACCCTGTTACATGGTGTTACTGCTTCGGGAAAAACACAGATTTATATACGGCTTATCGAACAAGCAATCGCAGCGGGAAAATCAGCCCTTTATCTACTGCCTGAGATAGCGCTGACAGCACAGATTACGGCGCGCTTAAAGCTGCATTTCGGCGATAAATTGGGGGTGTACCACTCCAAGTTTAATGATAATGAACGTGCCGAGGTATGGCATAAAGTAATGAAAAATGAATTTCAGGTCGTGATTGGGGCCCGTTCTTCAGTTTTTCTGCCCTTTCAGGATTTAGGGATTATCATCGTTGATGAAGAGCACGAAAGCTCCTATAAACAGTTTGATCCAGCTCCACGTTACCATGCCCGAGATACGGCTATTTACCTCGGGTTTCTACATCAGACCAAAGTGCTATTGGGATCAGCGACGCCTTCTTTGGAAAGTTATTACAATGCCAAGGCTAAGAAGTATGGTTTTGTGCAACTGCTTGAGCGTTATGGCAACGCACAATTGCCAAGTATTGAGTTGGTGAATATTCCCGAAGAGGGAAGAAAAGAAAATATGTTTTCCTATTTTTCTGGCACCTTGTTAAAAGCAATTGAAGAAGCCGTAAAAAATAAAGAGCAGGTTATATTATTTCAAAATAGACGTGGGCACACGACAATGATCCAATGTAATACCTGTGGATTCGTTGCAAAATGTGTCAATTGTGATGTCAGCTTAACCTATCACAAGAGCTCTAATATGATGCATTGCCATTATTGTGGTCATGTGGAGCCTCCACTTCGTGTTTGTCCGGCCTGTGGAATGCCGCATATCGAAAGTAAAGGATTCGGTACAGAAAGGATAGAGGAAGAACTTGAAATCCTGATGCCCGAAATTCGCATCGGTCGGTTGGATCTGGATTCCACAAAAGGTAAATACGGTTTCGATAAAATTATCACGGCTTTTGATGAGCATGAATTTGATGTTCTTATTGGGACGCAAATGGTTGCTAAGGGGCTCGATTTCGGAAGAGTAAGCCTCATCGGTGTTGTCAATGCAGATACGATCATTAACTTTCCGGATTTCCGTTCGTATGAACGATCTTTTTCGTTATTTTCCCAGGTAGCAGGACGTGCAGGTCGGCGTGAAGCAGGCGGAAAAGTGATCATTCAGAGCTACACCACGAATCATCGGGTGTTAGAACAGGTGGTCAATAACGATTATGAAGGGATGTTTATGACGGAAATTACAGAACGAAAAAACTATCTTTATCCTCCTTTCTACCGGCTTATTCGGATTGATATTAAACATACGGATTTTCAGAAATGCTATGATTCGGCCAATCGTTTTGCCTCGGCGCTGCGTCAACAATTGGGTGCAAGGGTATTGGGTCCGGAACCGCCTTTAGTTTCACGCGTGCGGAATAATTTTATCCAGACCATTACCTTAAAGATTGAACGCACAAATATTAGTATTGCGAAGGTCAAGGAATTGATCCGCTCGGTTCTCCTGGATTTTGAAATAGATAAAACCAATGCTGGTGTACGCGTTCAGGTCGATGTAGATCCATATTAGCGACAATTATTACCCATATAGCTTTTAAAGACTTGCGTTTTAGGTAAAGTTAAACCACATGCGCTTATCGTTTTGTTCGGTCCCAAATTCAAGAGGTCAGCGTAGATTGGGCATAAGGACAGGTGATTTGGAAAATAAAGCAAATTGACTTGAAAATGTGTACTGTATTGGTATTGAATTATTTGTGATTAATTCTGCTTAATGTGCCTTTTAAAAGGTAAATTTGAAACATCATGGCGTACAAGTTTATTGATAATTATCGAGAGAAAGGTGCTCGTAAGAAATTGGTTGAACATCTTAAAAGCCGGGGGATTGCGGACCAGAAAGTATTAGATGCCATTGGCAAGGTACCACGTCACTATTTTTTTGATGAAACATTCTGGAATCAGGCCTATCGGGACATTGCTTTTCCAATAGGTGACGGGCAAACAATTTCACAGCCGTATACCGTCGCCTATCAATCCGAACTGCTCCACGTCAAAAAAGGAGATAAAGTACTGGAAATTGGTACGGGATCGGGATACCAAACCTGTATCTTATTGGAACTTGGCGCAGAGGTATATACCATCGAACGTCAGGAAAACCTATATCAACGAACCATTCAAGTGTTGCCGTACATGGGCTATAAACCGAATTTCTTTTTGGGCGATGGCTCCAAGGGAATTGAAGAGCACGCTCCTTATGACAAGATTATTGTAACTGCGGGTGCGCCATTCGTGCCAGAGGTTATGTTAAAGCAGCTGAAAATGGGCGGAATTTTTGTAATCCCTGTAGGAGACGAAAAATCGCAAAAGATGATGACGATCATTCGCGTCGGTGAAAATGATTTTGACCGTATCGAATTGGATACTTTTCGTTTTGTGCCTTTGGTGGGTGATCAAGCCTGGTAGGATATCCATTCAACCAGCTTAAACGACTTCCCTCAAGGTCTTTAAGCGACACCAAAACATCCATGATTAAATTGAAATGAACGTGAAAGAATAAATATTCACCTTATGACTCCAACTGCAATACTATATGACCAGAAGCATCGCGAAATCGCTTCAACTGTCCTCAAATTAAATAAACAAGTCAACACGCTCAGCTTGTCGCGGCTATTTGTGATACTCGGTGGCGGAGCATTATTATTTTATACCTTTCAACTGGAAAGCCTTCCGCTGGTTTTTTTCTGTTTTTTTGCATTATTGTTCCTATTCGCCTATCTCGTGCGGAAGCAGAGCCAGCTAGAGCTTCAGAAGAACTATTTTGAAGCCTATCTGAAAGTTTTGGCAAATGAACAGGCCCTGGCGGACGGAAAATTAAATATGTATGATCATGGCCAGCATTTCGAAAACGGAGCTCATCCTTATAGCTCCGATATGGATGTCTTTGGAACATACTCCTTATTTGCACAGATAAATCGGGCAACGACCAAACAGGGAATTGATCTTTTGGCTTCTTGGCTTGATGCACCTCTCCAAAGCCATCAAATTCAACGCAATCAAGAAGCTTCCCAGGAACTTGAAAATGAATCGGAATGGATATGGGATTTTCAGGCAAAGCTTTTGGCCAATCTGAACCATAAATTGGATATCAAAGCATTTTTGACAAATTACTTTCAAGACCGAAATTTTCAGTTCGGAAATGCCTTCATGCGAGTCTATCTCAAAGTAGGGCCTGTTTTATTTTTGGTCGCTTTAGTCGGCAGTTTTTTCGTGCCAAAATTGGCTGGGGTGGCAACATTGATAGGGCTATTTCATATTCTTTGGGCCTTGGCCAAAGCGGGAAGTGTTGGCATGTTCTCCTCTCGAATAGACAAGATAGGTGGCGTGCTGGGCTCATACGCAGAGGCGATTCAATCTATTGAAGACCACGCATGGAAGTCTATTGCTATGCGGGAGATTGCGGGAGAGCTTAAACAAAACCAGGGTACAGAATCCATTTCCCTTGCCTTTAAGAAACTCGCTGGTCTTATTAATAATTTGGACGCCCGGAATAATGTCTTTGTCGGGATATTTCTAAACTTGTTTCTGCTTTGGGATTTTAGACAAGTATTGGCTATTGTTGACTGGAAGAATAAGTACGAACACGAGATTCTAAATTCATTCGATACCTTAGCTAAGGTTGAGGCTGTAACTAGCCTTGCCATTTGGAAGAGAAACCATTCGTCGTACATTTATCCAGTAATTTTGGAAAACCCACTGGAAAATAAGATTGACGCGCAAGGGGTATATCATCCATTGATTCCAAGCAATCAGGTCGTAGCCAATGATTACAGTAGTATAGATCATCGAGTTGCTTTGGTGACAGGTTCAAATATGGCAGGAAAGAGTACGTTTCTGCGGACAGTTGGTATTAATGCAATTTTGGCATATGCCGGAGCTGCGGTTGCTGCAGCTTCTTTTCAGCTCCCGATTTATAAACTGATATCCTATATGCGAATCAAGGATAATTTGAATGAAAGTACCTCGACCTTTAAAGCTGAATTGAATCGGATGAAATTTATATTGGATACAGTTTCAGCACATAGCGATAGTTTTTTTCTAATCGATGAGATGCTTCGTGGGACAAATTCTGTCGACAAATATCTGGGCTCCCGTGCAATCATAAAGAAACTGGTTCGATTGGATGGTAAAGGTATGGTGGCTACACATGACTTACAGCTGTCCAGTTTACAAGAGGAATTTCCGGGAGATATCAAAAATTATCATTTTGACATTCGTGTCGACGAGGGTCAGATGCTGTTTGATTATAAGCTGAAGATAGGAGAATGTAAAATATTCAATGCTTCGCTTTTATTGAAAGGTATAGGAGTGGATATCGACGAAAATATGGAATAAAAATGACGGAACTGGAGCTAGATTGGTTTACATTTGTCTCCTCTTAAATCCACTTAATAAAAAAATAAATGACTTTACAAGAACGTATTGATTTATCAGAAACACACGTCTGCACGACCGTGTTTCCGTTTTTGACGAATCATCACGATACCTTATTCGGCGGCAAGGCGATGTCCATTATGGACGAAGTATCGTTTATGGCTGCAACACGATTTTGCCGCAAAACGTTGGTGACTGTATCGACAGATCGTATAGACTTCAATAGGGCAATTCCTTCCGGAAGTATTATTGAAGCTATCGCAAGGGTTCAGAATGTAGGCCGGACCAGCTTGAAGGTGAAGGTCGAGATATTTTTGGAACATATGTACAAGGAGGGAAGAGAACTGGCCATTGAGGGTGTTTTTACATTTGTTGCCCTAGATGAAAACAAACAGCCAATTCCAGTCCTTGAAGGCTTGGATATTGAATAAAATTTTAGCATTCCGAATGCGGAAACTCAGGAGAGAATTTTTTAAAATTATAACATCGAAAAAGGGACGCATCTGCGCCCCTTTTTTCTTTGAGAGAGTGATCCAGAATTTTATAGGTCATCTCTACAACGTTGTGATTCTATGGTGTTTTATGCTTTTTTTATTCGTTTCGTTTGATTGGGCCGAGGTCATTAAGCTCTTCGGTTGTAAATAGGCGATAATGAACTTTGAAAGTTTTACCCAGTGGCGTTTCCAATGAGAATCCTCCGGGACCAAACCCATCCAGTACATCGAGGGTGAAATGCGCATGTTTCCAATATTCAAAGAGATCACGATCCACCCAAAATTCATATCCTTCAGCTAATCCGATCATGGCATCATTCGTCCTCGGAAAATACCCTCCTTCCTCAAAACACTGTGGCTGCGTACCCTCGCAACAGCCTCCGGCTTGATAAAACATTAATTTACCATGCTTTGCTTCAAGTTCATGGATGAGCTCCCTTGCTTTTTCAGTGATGTCTAATCTATTAATCATGGTGAAATCAGTTTATGTGTTTTAGCGTTGGTTCATATGAAATTCAGCGGAAGGGGCAGCATTTGCTCCCCCTAGACTCGGGTATCAAGCTGTTCGAAAAGTATACCCGGTATGCTTCAGTTAAAAGAAGCCAAGTTTTTCTTTGCTGTAGGAAATCAACATATTCTTGGCTTGTCTGTAATGGGCAAGCATCATTTTATGGTTTTCCCGTCCAATTCCTGATTGTTTGTATCCGCCAAATGGAGCGCCAGCTGGGTAGGAGTGGTACTGATTTACCCATACACGTCCAGCTTGTATGGCACGTGGAACCTGATAAAGCTGATGTGCATCTCGGGTCCATACACCTGCTCCGAGACCATACATGGTATCGTTGGCGATGGCAATTGCTTCTTGTTCGTCTTTGAACGTGGTCACTGCAAGCACGGGGCCGAAGATTTCTTCCTGGAAAATGCGCATGCTATTATCACCTTTGAATAGGGTGGGTTTGATGTAGTAGCCTTCTTCAAAACCAGCACCAACATTGTTTTCATCTCCGCCAGTCAATACTTCGGCTCCTTCTTCTTTGCCAAGTTTAATATAGGACATGATCTTATCTTTTTGAATCTTCGATGCCTGAGCACCCATCATTGTTGTTGGGTCTAATGGATCCCCGACTTTGATCTGATTAACCCGATCGATCACTTTAGCAATGAATTTTTCATAAATATCCTCCTGGATCAGTAGACGAGAGGGGCAGGTGCAAATTTCGCCCTGGTTGAGCGCGAATAATACCGCCCCTTCAACTGCTTTGTCCAAAAATGCATCATCTGCATCCATTACCGAACTGAAGAAAATATTGGGCGATTTTCCCCCCAATTCTAGGGTTACCGGGATGATATTTTCAGTCGCATATTGCATGACCAAACGTCCTGTTGCTGTGGAGCCTGTGAATGCTGCTTTGGAGACCTTAGGATTGGTGACCAAGGAACGACCAAGTTCTGCGCCGAAACCGTTGACGATATTGACCACTCCGGCAGGAATCAAATCACCGATGATTTCCATAAGAACAAGAATAGATGCTGGTGTACTTTCAGCGGGCTTTAATACGACAGTGTTCCCTGCAGCAAGGGCCGGAGCTAGTTTCCATACGGCCATCAGAATCGGGAAATTCCATGGAATAATCTGTGCAACAACACCGATTGGTTCGTGTACAATCAGCGACACCGTATTGCTGTCCAGTTCGCTTATGGACCCCTCTTCAGCACGGATTACACCAGCAAAATACCGGAAATGGTCGATGGCTAATGGGATATCCGCATTGAGTGTTTCACGTACAGCTTTTCCGTTGTCTATTGTTTCAACGGCTGCGATATATGCTAAATTAGCTTCAATGCGGTCAGCAATTTTATTGAGGATAATACTTCGTTCTGTAGCGGAGGTTTTTCCCCAGGTTTCAAAAGCTTTGGCTGCAGTGTTGACAGCGAGATCCAGATCTTCTTTTGTTGAATGGGCAACTTGAGTAAACACTTTTCCGTCTACCGGCGAGATATTATCGAAGTATTTTCCTTGAATTGGTGCGACAAATTTACCACCAATGTAGTTGTCATATCGTTCTTTGAACGATGGTCTTTTGATTGCGCTCATATGGTTTATTATTAATTATTTTTAATCCCTTCTTATCAAAGTTAGCCAGCAATTATTCAATAGCGTAGCAGAATTGATCCAAAACATAGCACAATTGTGGCAGATGAATTTCGGCTACAATTTATTTTTTTTATTATATTTGATTGACTGCCAATTATATTTAATTGTTGCACTATGGGAGATAGGACGCTGATTCATACATTGCCATTTTCGCGGGCTGGGGAGCTTAGCACATTAGTGGAGAACCGACGCGCATTTACGTTAGATAGCTTGGAGCTTAATATCTACGAAACATATCGGGTATCGCAGCATGTGCCTTTATGTTTTGATGATTTGGTTATGATTAACATGATCCAAGGTAAAAAGATCATGCATTTGGAGAATGTAAAGGCTTTTGACTATCTGCCCGGTCAGATGATGGTGTTGCCTGCATCGGTGGCTATGCATATTGACTTTCCGGAAGCGAGCCTCGACCAGCCCACGCAGTGTACCGCTTTAACAATTCATAAAGAGAAGATAGCAGCAGTCTTGGACTATCTAAATGAGTTTTATCCGAAAGAACAATTTAGTCAGTGGCGGCTTGATCCGGATTTTTTTCATCTGTACAATTCGACTGAGCTCGCCGACCTGGTGAACAAGTTGTTTCAAATTATTATTAGCGAAAATCCGTTGAAAGATGTACTTGCAGATTTGACTTTTAAAGAGCTTACGATTCGGCTACTTCAGTCACAGTCGCTGATTGCATTAAAAATTGGAAAGTCACCCAACAAGGTGCTGTTACATGTGCAGGAATTTATTCAGAAACATATTACCGAGAAAATTTCAATTGGTTTATTGGAGCGGACTGCCCACATGAGCAAAGCGAGTCTTACGCGGATGTTTAACCGTGAACTTGGACTTAGTCCGATGGAGTATGTGATCCAACAGCGTATCGAGAAGGCAAAAAAAATGCTTTTACTCACCCGGAATGTAAAGGAGTCTTGCTATGGGGCTGGATTTAATGATGTCAACTACTTTGTCCGGCTTTTTAAAAGCAGGGTAGGAATGACGCCAGGCGCATTTGTCCTGGCGCGTTAATCTAGAATTTCATCACGCGATCAAGCTCTCGTTTAACATCTCTTTCTTTGATGTTTTCTCGTTTGTCAAAATCTTTTTTACCCTGTGCCAAGGCAATTTCAACTTTGGCAAACCCCCTGGAACTGATAAAGATGCGTAGGGGTACAATGGTAAAGCCACGTTCTTCCCCCTTCTCTTTTAGCTTTTTTAATTCCCTTTTTGTCAATAGTAGTTGACGGTCGCGCTTTGCCTCATGGTTATAGAAAGATCCCATGGAGTATTCTGCAATGTGCATGTTACGGATGTATAATCCGTCCTCAAAAAAACTACAGAAACTATCGTTAATATTTGCTTTTCCTTCGCGTATGGATTTTATTTCTGTACCCAATAATCGAATTCCTGCAATGTACTTGTCCAGTAAGTGGTATTCAAAAGAAGCTTTTTTATTTTTTATATTGATATCTGAAGATAAAGCCATATATTGTTGTATATTAGTAAGTCTATACCATTGCTATTGCAATGAACCTAAATGTAACTAATTATAGGATAATTTAAAGTTCGCAAATATAATTATTAAAATTGTCTTATTTTAAAGTAGAATTGTGTGGGCAGATGTTAGCGGAGTATTAAAATAAAATTAACGGTTTTGGGCGATGTGTTAAAAATATGACTAAATTTAAGCGAAAGTCAGATTATGTTTTCGTATGTTTGCAACGTTTTTTGGAATTATTGTGAATATATACAACGTAGAATTTCAACTTGCATTGTGCATATTAGCAGATTTTTAGTCGGAGACCGAGTTTTTTATATAAAAGTCCAATTCGATAATTTTGTTTGTTACAATAACATCTAAAAGTTAGAAATAGTTTTAGAAATACCTTTTTATCGCATGAGTAAAGGAAAGTTAGGCGAAAAAATATCGCAATTTAAGATTGTTGAGGAGTTGAAAGCTAAGGGCTTATATGCCTATTTTAGACCTATTCAATCAAAACAAGATACCGAAGTAAAAATCGATGGTAGACGTGTATTGATGTTTGGTTCTAACTCTTATTTAGGGTTAACGACTGATACACGTATTATAAAGGCAGCGCAAGATGCTTTGGAAAAGTATGGTACTGGATGTGCTGGATCTCGTTTCTTAAACGGTACGTTGGATATTCACGTGGAACTGGAAGAAAAATTATCTGCTTATGTAGGTAAAGAAGCCGCGATTCTTTTTAGTACAGGATTCCAATCAAATCTAGGCCCTTTGTCATGTCTAATGGGACGTAATGATTATATTTTGTTGGATGAACGTGACCACGCGTCAATTATTGATGGTAGCCGTTTGTCTTTTTCCAAAGTAATCAAATACGGTCATAACAATATGGAGGACTTACGTGCTAAGTTATCACGCCTACCTGAGGATAGTGCCAAGTTAATTTGTACGGATGGTATCTTTAGTATGGAGGGTGATATTGTTAATTTGCCTGAGCTTACATCGATTGCCAATGAGTTTGATGCTGCTGTAATGGTTGACGATGCACACAGTTTAGGTGTTATTGGGCACAAAGGAGCTGGTACAGCTTCTCACTTTGGGCTTAATGACGATGTAGACTTGATTATGGGTACATTTAGTAAATCGTTAGCATCTTTAGGTGGATTTGTGGCCGGTGATGCAGATGTGATTGATTTCTTAAAACATAATGCGCGCTCTGTGATGTTCAGTGCTTCAATGACTCCCGCTTCGGTGGCTTCAACATTGAAAGCTTTGGAAATTATTCAAAATGAGCCCGAGCATATTGAAAAATTATGGAAAAATACAGATTATGCCAAAGCACAATTACTGGATCATGGGTTTGATTTAGGTGCTACGGAAAGTCCTATTCTACCAATCTTTATTCGTAGCAATGAAAAAACGTTCTGGGTAACTAAAATGCTCCAAGATGATGGTGTATTCGTTAATCCAGTTGTTTCTCCGGCAGTTCCTGCGGAAGAGTCTTTGATCCGTTTTTCATTGATGGCGACACATACTTATGACCAAATCGACGAGGCTATTGAGAAGATGGTTAAAGTATTCAAACAAGCTGAAGTTGAAACATTAATATAAAATCTAATCGTATGATTCAGATTATACCCGTTGAAACAAAGAAACAAAGACGGCTGTTTATAGATTTCCCTCATAGTCTCTATGAGGGAAATCCTAATTATGTACCTGCCTTATTTCTTGAACAAAACGATTTGCTTTCCCCTGACAAGCATCCCTTTTATAAACATTCCCAAGCACAACCTTTTCTAGCTTATCGTAACGATAAGATTGTTGGTCGTATATGTGCCATCTGGAACAACAACCATAATGCCTTTAATCATGTGAATGAAGGACAGTGGGGTTTTTTCGATTGTATAGATGATCAAGAAGTCGCGAACGCGTTATTTGAAACTGCAGAAAAATGGGTTAAAGCTAAAGGAGGGGATACGATCGTTGGGCCTATCAATTTATCGACCAATGATACCGTTGGTTTATTGGTTGACGGTTTTGATAAGCCTCCAGTGGCCATGATGCCCTACAATTCACCGTATTACATCGACTTGATTACCAATTCGGGCTATGGACATAAAGTGGATTTGAGAGCTTACTTGGTTATGGAAAAATCTGCGGATAAGCGTTCAGTCATGCTTTTGGATAGGCTGGAAGAGCGTTTAAAAAGATCTGGCATTACATTGCGTCAATTCAATGTGAAGGATTTTAAAAACGAGGCAGCAAAAGTTCGTGATATTTATAATAGAGCATGGGATAAGAATTCGGGTTTTGTTCCGATGACAGAGGACGAATTTAATTATACGGCCAAAGATTTAAAAATGATTCTCGATCCTCGTTTTGCTATCGTTGCGGAGAAAGATGGTGAGCTTGTTGGCTTTGGTCTAGGGATTCCAGATATCAATCAGATCCTTATCAAAGTGAAGCGCGGACGTCTACTTCCTACGGGTATTTTTAAATTGTTATTTGGAAAGAAAAAAATCAACTTGCTTCGTGTACTCATGTTAGGGGTATTGGAAGACTACCGTAAACTTGGTATTGAAGCATGTTTGTATGGCCGAATTATAAAAGAATCAAAAGATTCTAATATTAAGGGGGCCGAATGTTCATGGATGTTGGAGCATAATTACATGATGAACCACGCTATTGAGCAAATGAATGGAGAATTGTACAAACGTTATCGTTTGTATCAAAAATCATTATGATAGAAAAAGTATTAATCACCGGAGCGAGTGGTTTTGTAGGCTATCATTTGACAAGAGCAGCGAAAGACGCGGGGATGGAAGTTCATGCCGCGGTGAGGAAGTCAAGTGATGTTTCAGAAATTCGCTCTGTTGTAGATAAATTTGTTTATCCGGATTTCTCTGATGAAGAGTCTATCCGAGAATTACTGGAAGCGGAAAACTATACCTATGTTGTTCATGCTGCGGCAATGACTCGTGCCAAACATGAAGAAGATCTCGAAAAGGTCAATGTTGGTTATACAAAAAACTTGGCATCGGCTTGTTTTTCTTTAAAAACTCCCATCAAAAGATTTGTTTTCGTTAGTAGTCTTGCGGCGATCGGTCCTGTTGACTATGATGCTCAACTTATTGATGAAAGCAGCCCTTATCGTCCTGTTACGGCATATGGTCGTAGTAAGCGGAAAGCGGAGCTCGCGTTGAATGATTTTAAAGATCAGCCACTAACGATTTTGCGCCCTACTGCAGTATACGGCCCTCGTGAAAAGGATATTTTTATTGTTTTTAAAACAATGAATGGAGGCCTGGATGCTTATGTTGGTCGTTCTCCTCAAAAGCTTAGCTTTATTTATGTTGCCGACCTGGTGCAGGCGATTATTCATGCCTGTCGTTTTGACCAAGGTGGAAAGCAGGTGTATAGCCTTAGTGATGGACAGGTATATGGGCGTTATGAGTTGGCTAGGTTTTTCAAAGAGTTTAGTCAAAAGAAAATGATTCGTATGCATATTCCTTTGGGTGTAGTGAAGACTATCGCGGTTATTTTTGAACGTTTGTATAAAAATTCTAAAGCAATACCTGTACTATATCCGGAACGGCTGAATGAACTTACAGCTGAAAACTGGGGCTGTGATATCTCGGCGGCTCAACGTCAGCTACAATACCAACCTAAATATGATTTGAAGAAAGGCTTAATGGAGGCATTGGCTTGGTATAAGGAAAATAAATGGCTATAATCGCAGATAATGAGTGAGTTAAAAATAAATAAAAAACTTTTTCAGGATAGAAAGAGAACAAATATCTTAAGTGAACCCGAACAAAAACTTATTTCGTACCTTGTTCCTCGAATCCCCAATTGGATTACTTCGGATGGACTTACGGCAATTGGATTTTTAGGTTCCTTAATGATATTGGGGAGTTTTATACTGGCTGAATATGTTGATATTCGCTATTTACTTTTAGGAATCCCTGGTTTCTTTGTACAATGGTTTGGTGATTCATTAGATGGGCGTATCGCATTCTACCGCAATAAATCCCGTCGCTGGTACGGTTTCGCGCTGGATATTGTAATGGATTGGATCAGTACGGTTTTTATCGGATTGGGATATGTGCTGTATACCGTGGGTGACTTTAAGTATCTGGGATTTACATTGGTCGCATTATATGGCTGGGCAATGATCATTTCTCAGCTCAGGTATAGAATTACAGATAAGTATACGATAGACGCCGGAATTTTGGGGCCTACTGAAATTCGGGTGATTATTTCATTGGTTATGCTCTTCGAAGTTTTAATGCCTGGATCTATTAATTGGTGTGTACTGGTAATCTGTATTGCACTTTTTATAATTAATACAAATGATACACGTCTACTTCTTAAATTAGGCGATGAAAAAGATAAAGAGGATAAATTGAAAAAACAGCAGGAGGAGGCTATTTAACGATGTCTTCAAAAGTTATTACTTTTTTAAAAGCTCAACTTTCCGCCTTTTTAGGCGGATTGTTTGATTTTGGAGTATACTCTGCTTGTTATAAGCTACTTCATATCAGTGCTCCTTTTTCTAATGCTATTAGTGGTAGCCTTGGTGCTGTTGTTAATTTTTTGATCAATCGATACTGGTCCTTTGGTAGTACGCAAAAGTCCGTTGGGAGTCAGCTATGGAAATTTGTGATTGTCGTCTGTGGTAGTATTACATTGAAGTCTACAGGAATTCATTTTCTGGTGGATGTTTATCATTTAAACTTTTTGTTCTCGAAACTAGTCGTTGAGCTGCTCGTTTCTTTGGGCTTCAACTATACACTTCAACGTTTTTGGGTTTTTAAAGCGGAGGAGAAATAGTAATTTCCTTCTTTTTGCGAATCAGCTTTAGCTGGTTTCAGTTTCTTTTCTGTTTTCCGATTCTTTTGATCTCTCTTACTCTTTTCTTACCAAGTTTTGGTTTTGTAGGATGTTAATTTAGCTCTTGTTCTAGACTAAAAGGGCTTTTTAGCGTCTTATCTCTGTTATATTCCTTCAAATCGCTGTTGTTTTCTGTTTCTCTGGGGCAAATCCGAGGTGAAGCGTGCCACCATCTTATTTGTTGATTATATTTATTCGCTTTTATTTAGTTCCTCTTTAAGCTAGATTTTAACTGGTATTTAGTTAGCTTTAAGTTAGGGTTAGTTTAGCTATAACCTAAGCTATACCTAAACTAACCCTAACTAAACCCTATACTAAAATAAAAGTTGATCAAAGTTTACAATAAGTAATCCCTGGACCAAAATGACAGGATCTGGAGCCTTGCTTAAATTCTAAAAAGAATCCCGGGGAAGTCTTAAGGTCGCCATGCCATTCTCTGTTCCGTTGCGGTTGCGGTTCCCCATTACATCCTATTTCTATTATATCGATGGGATTAAACGTTGCGGATCTCTGTTGTTCTCTGTTCGGCTATGTTTGCGTTTTCCGATCTCCCTTTGCTATGCTGCGTCGGTGGGGCGATAGATCCGGCAGGTGCAATTCGGGATGTTTTCGTTGCTCGATGCCGCTATGTGGCCCAATCTGCCGGCCGGATCAGCCATCCCAGCCTTCCGATCACCTGTTTTACAAAAAGAATCTCGCACCGTTACAGGCAGTTAGGGACAAAATGAAATAAATAAGAACAAAAGGCTTGGAAGTTTGTTAGTAATCTCCCTATCTTTGCACCACTCCGCAAGGGAGGGACGGTTACTTCGAGAGAAGGAATCCTGAAAAAAGAAGGGTTTAAGAGAAGTCTGGCAGGATTTAAAATCCCGCTCAGTTTATTTTAAACGCGGAAATCGAAAAAAGGGAAAAGAAAAAAAACTTCAAAAAGTTTTTGGAAGTTCAGAAAAGATTTCTACCTTTGCAGTCCCAACGGAAACGAAGGGAAAAACAAAACGATAAAGAGGGGCGCAATGCCTATCGGAATAAAGCGGATACGGAAGTTGAAGCGGCAAAAGTTCTTTAAGAAAACACAATCATGTAAGCGTGACGAGTAGACAAACGAAAGTCATGAACAAATTCAAGTAATTCGTTCAATTCGATCCAAGATCAGAGATATAAAAAAAGAATTCTGATTATGTAAATAGTTGGAATCAAAAACTTCATTTTACAATGGAGAGTTTGATCCTGGCTCAGGATGAACGCTAGCGGCAGGCCTAATACATGCAAGTCGGACGGGATCCGTCGGAGAGCTTGCTCGAAGACGGTGAGAGTGGCGCACGGGTGCGTAACGCGTGAGCAACCTACCTCTATCAGGGGGATAGCCTCTCGAAAGAGAGATTAACACCGCATAACATATCTGACCGGCATCGGTTAGCTATTAAATATTTATAGGATAGAGATGGGCTCGCGTGACATTAGCTAGTTGGTAGGGTAACGGCTTACCAAGGCGACGATGTCTAGGGGCTCTGAGAGGAGAATCCCCCACACTGGTACTGAGACACGGACCAGACTCCTACGGGAGGCAGCAGTAAGGAATATTGGTCAATGGGCGGAAGCCTGAACCAGCCATGCCGCGTGCAGGATGACTGCCCTATGGGTTGTAAACTGCTTTTGTCCAGGAATAAACCTCTTTACGAGTAGAGAGCTGAATGTACTGGAAGAATAAGGATCGGCTAACTCCGTGCCAGCAGCCGCGGTAATACGGAGGATCCGAGCGTTATCCGGATTTATTGGGTTTAAAGGGTGCGTAGGCGGCCTATTAAGTCAGGGGTGAAATACGGTGGCTCAACCATCGCAGTGCCTTTGATACTGATGGGCTTGAATCCATTTGAAGTGGGCGGAATAAGACAAGTAGCGGTGAAATGCATAGATATGTCTTAGAACTCCGATTGCGAAGGCAGCTCACTAAGCTGGTATTGACGCTGATGCACGAAAGCGTGGGGATCGAACAGGATTAGATACCCTGGTAGTCCACGCCCTAAACGATGATAACTCGATGTTGGCGATAGACAGCCAGCGTCCCAGCGAAAGCGTTAAGTTATCCACCTGGGGAGTACGCCCGCAAGGGTGAAACTCAAAGGAATTGACGGGGGCCCGCACAAGCGGAGGAGCATGTGGTTTAATTCGATGATACGCGAGGAACCTTACCCGGGCTTGAAAGTTAGTGAAGAGTGCAGAGACGCACTCGTCCTTCGGGACACGAAACTAGGTGCTGCATGGCTGTCGTCAGCTCGTGCCGTGAGGTGTTGGGTTAAGTCCCGCAACGAGCGCAACCCCTATGTTTAGTTGCCAGCATGTAATGGTGGGGACTCTAAACAGACTGCCTGTGCAAACAGAGAGGAAGGTGGGGACGACGTCAAGTCATCATGGCCCTTACGTCCGGGGCTACACACGTGCTACAATGGATGGTACAGCGGGCAGCTACATAGCAATATGATGCTAATCTCTAAAAGCCATTCACAGTTCGGATTGGGGTCTGCAACTCGACCCCATGAAGTTGGATTCGCTAGTAATCGCGTATCAGCAATGACGCGGTGAATACGTTCCCGGGCCTTGTACACACCGCCCGTCAAGCCATGAAAGTTGGGGGTACCTAAAGCATGTTACCGAAAGGAGCGTGTTAGGGTAAAACCGATAATTGGGGCTAAGTCGTAACAAGGTAGCCGTACCGGAAGGTGCGGCTGGAATACCTCCTTTCTAGAGTATCGAAGATCGGTGCTCGTCACGTTACATATGATTGCAGGAAGAAAAAACATCAGAAGAAAGTGCCCGCCCCTAAGGGAGCAGGACCGAGAGAAAGAGATGAACAAGATAAGCTAGTCCCGTAGCTCAGTTGGTTAGAGCACTACACTGATAATGTAGGGGTCAGCAGTTCAAATCTGCTCGGGACTACGAAAACGAATGGGGAATTAGCTCAGCTGGCTAGAGCACCTGCCTTGCACGCAGGGGGTCAACGGTTCGAATCCGTTATTCTCCACATCTCCGGTGAAGTATATAAAGATATACTTCAGGATACCGGAAAAAGAGTTCTTTGACATATTGAAAGAGAAAAAAAATTACAAGAGAAGACAACAGTATAGAGACAATACGTGTATGTGTCTGAAGTAAGGGAGAGACCCTCGGTGAATGCCGGACGATCCCGAACCTAGCATATGTGTATATATATCAAAAGCAGCCGCATAGTAGCAAAAGGCTATGCCGGTGAAGAAAGTAAATAAGGGCACACGGGGGATGCCTAGGCTCTCAGAGGCGAAGAAGGACGTGATAAGCTGCGATAAGCTTTGGGGATTGGCAAATGCGACTTGATCCAGAGATTTCCGAATGGGGCAACCTGACTATTTGAAGAATAGTCGTATAAAACGCGAACGCGCTGAACTGAAACATCTAAGTAGGCGTAGGAGAAGAAAATAACAATGATTTCCCAAGTAGTGGCGAGCGAACGGGAAAGAGCCCAAACCGATCATGTTACGGCATGGTCGGGGTTGTAGGACCACGACATTGTACAGCGCTATGAACTGGAAGCAGGTGGGAAACTGCGCAATAAGGGTGAGAGCCCCGTACAGGTAAAGAATGTTGACATAGTGGTATCCTGAGTACCGCGGGACCGGAGAAATCCTGTGGGAATCCACCAGCACCATCTGGTAAGGCTAAATACTCCTGAGAGACCGATAGTGAACCAGTACCGTGAGGGAAAGGTGAAAAGAACCCCGAACAGGGGAGTGAAAAGAACCTGAAACCGTGTGCTTACAAGCGGTTGGAGCAGGCAGGTCCTGTGACAGCGTGCCTTTTGCATAATGAGCCTACGAGTTACTCTTGTCTGGCAAGGTTAAGTCCTTCAGGGACGCAGCCGAAGCGAAAGCGAGTCTTAATAGGGCGCATAGTCAGATGAGGTAGACGCGAAACCTTGTGATCTACCCTTGGGCAGGTTGAAGTTGCAGTAACATGTAATGGAGGACCGAACCGATAAACGTTGAAAAGTTTCCGGATGACCTGAGGGTAGGGGTGAAAGGCCAATCAAACTGGGAAATAGCTCGTACTCCCCGAAATGTTTTTAGGAACAGCGTCGGCGTAGAGTTTGATAGAGGTAGAGCTACCGATTGGGTGCGGGGGAGTCAAATCCTACCAAATCCAGACGAACTCCGAATGCTATCAAATATAGCCGGCAGTGAGGCTTTGGGTGCTAAGGTCCAAGGCCGAGAGGGAAAGAACCCAGACCATCAGCTAAGGTCCCCAAATTCGTTCTAAGTTGAACTAACGAGGTCCGGTTGCCCAGACAGCTAGGATGTTGGCTTGGAAGCAGCCATTCATTTAAAGAGTGCGTAACAGCTCACTAGTCGAGCGGCCGGGCGTGGATAATAAACGGGCATCAAGAACGGTACCGAAGCTATGGATTTGCATTGAAAGATATGCATCTGGTAGGGGAGCATTCCATCGCCGGGGAAGCAGTTTGGCAATGAACTGTGGAGGTTATGGAAAAGCAAATGTAGGCATAAGTAACGATAAGGCGGGTGAGAAACCCGCCCACCGAAAGACCAAGGTTTCCTGATCAACGTTAATCGGATCAGGGTCAGTCGGGACCTAAGGCGCACCCGAAGGGGGCAAGCCGATGGACAACTGGTTAATATTCCAGTACTCTTCATAACTGCGATGTGGTGACGGAGTAGTGACACTGCCGCGAACTGACGGAATAGTTCGTTGAAAGGCGTAGGTATAGGGACGGTAGGCAAATCCGCCGACCCTGCTGAAACCCAATAGTACAGCAAAGCTCCGGTGGCGCTGATAGAGCAGGTAAACAGACTTCCAAGAAAACCCGCTAAGCTTCAGGTTATGAAGACCCGTACCGCAAACCGACACAGGTGGTCGAGGAGAGAATCCTAAGGTGCTCGAGTGAGTCATGGCTAAGGAACTCGGCAAAATGGCCCTGTAACTTCGGGAGAAGGGGCGCTGTCTCGTAAGAGCAGCCGCAGTGAAAAGGCCCAGGCGACTGTTTAACAAAAACATATGGCTTTGCAAAATCGCAAGATGAAGTATAAGGCCTGACACCTGCCCGGTGCTGGAAGGTTAAGAGGGGATGTCATCGCAAGAGAAGCATTGAATCGAAGCCCCAGTAAACGGCGGCCGTAACTATAACGGTCCTAAGGTAGCGAAATTCCTTGTCGGGTAAGTTCCGACCTGCACGAATGGTGTAACGATCTGGGCGCTGTCTCAGCCATGAGCTCGGTGAAATTGTGGTATCGGTGAAGACGCCGATTACCCGCAACGGGACGGAAAGACCCCATGCACCTTCACTATAGCTTAACATTGAGATTGGGTACAGGATGTGTAGGATAGGCGGGAGATGTTGAAGTGGCTTCGCCAGGAGTCATGGAATCAACCTTGAAATACCGCCCTTTCTGTATTCGGTTTCTAACTCGGCAATGCCGAGGACATTGTTTGGTGGGTAGTTTGACTGGGGTGGTCGCCTCCAAAAAGGTAACGGAGGCTTTCAAAGGTAAGCTCAGTACGCTTGGTAACCGTACGTGGAGTGCAATGGCATAAGCTTGCTTGACTGTGAGACCGACAAGTCGAACAGGGTCGAAAGACGGACATAGTGATCCGGTGGTTCTGTATGGAAGGGCCATCGCTCAAAGGATAAAAGGTACGCTGGGGATAACAGGCTGATCTCCCCCAAGAGCTCATATCGACGGGGAGGTTTGGCACCTCGATGTCGGCTCGTCACATCCTGGGGCTGGAGAAGGTCCCAAGGGTTGGGCTGTTCGCCCATTAAAGTGGCACGCGAGCTGGGTTCAGAACGTCGCGAGACAGTTCGGTCCCTATCTGTTGTGGGCGTTGGAAGTTTGAGTGGATCTGACCTTAGTACGAGAGGACCGGGTTGGACAGACCTCTGGTGAACCTGTTATGCCGCCAGGTGTACGGCAGGGTAGCTACGTCTGGAATAGATAAGCGCTGAAAGCATCTAAGTGCGAAACTAGCCACGAGATGAGACTTCCTTATAGGGTCGTAGAAGATGACTACGTTGATAGGCCATAGGTGTAAAGGTTGAGAGACCAAAGCCAAGTGGTACTAATAGCCCGAAGCTTTCTCAAGCAGACAGACACTGTTGTCTTCCTCTTTAATTTTTAAGAAACAAACAGGAAACGAACCTCTTTCAATACATATGTCATTTGGCATGAATCACATGATAAGAATATCATAGATCATCCAATAAAGATTTTTAGGTGCCTATATCGGCGGTGTCTACCTCTTCCCATTCCGAACAGAGCAGTCAAGCCCGCCAGAGCCGATGGTATTGCCGTAACAGGTGGGAGAGTAGGTCGGTGCCTTTTTTTACACGGAAGCCCTTGCTGGAAACAGTCAAGGGCTTCTTTCGTTCAGATCTTTCCTTATGAAGCATCTCGCCTGTTCTAGAACTCCCGTATCTAGGTTTTTTGTATATTGCTGTACATATTACTTACTGGCCATATGAGAAATTGTTTGATCATCGTCTGCCTTCTCTTGTTTAATTTGAGATTAGGTATTTGCCAAGATGGACAGGATTACATTTTTGTTTCCTATGAAAACTATCTTCCAACCCCCAAGATAGGTATTGTTGATTTAACATTTGATCCTGAAAAAGTAATGGTCACATATGATTTTTATTGAGTAACTTTGCAGCGCAATGGGTACATTATTGGACAACGGAATTAAACCGTATAATCATTACGGGGCTTATTTAAAGCAAAAGTATAACGGACAGAAAGTGTTTAAAGTGATTGTGGATGGTAATTTTACTTGTCCCAATCGTGATGGTAGTAAGGGCTATGGTGGTTGTACTTACTGTAATGTAGATTCTTTTACACCGGATACTGCCCGGAAAATTCCTTCGATACGGGAGCAGGTAGAATCGGGTATTGAAAGAGCACGCAATAGCTATGGCGCCGAGAAGTTTATTATTTATTTCCAACCAAATACAAATACATATGCGCCGACTCATCTACTGAAAATGATGTATGATGAGGCCTTAAGTATTGATCCTGAAAATACTTTGGGGCTTTCTGTTGGTACACGTCCTGATTGTTTGGATTTTGAAAAGATTGCATTGTTGGAGTCTTATACAGATCGTTACGATGTGGATTTGGAAATGGGTATGGAATCGATCTACAACGATACATTGGAGCAGATCAATAGAGGCTGTTCTCACGACGAATTTGTTCAGGCCATGGAGATGTTGAAAGATACCCCTTTGGAGCTTTGTGTGCATACAATCTTTGGCTTCCCGTGGGAATCTGAAGAAATGATGTTGAAATATGCAGATGAAATCAACCGCTTTCCACAGATTAAATTTGTGAAGCTGCATCACCTACATATTGTAGAGGGATCTATTATGGGGGTTAAATTCAAACGTGAGCCCTTTGAACTTTTTTCGATGGAAGGTTACACCGAGTTCTTAGCGAAGTTTATTCCTCGATTGCGTCCTGATCTGATCATTCAACGTATTTTCGGGATTGCAGATAAAGAATTGTTAATTGCCCCGAACTGGGGCTTACCGAAATCAGGTATTCAAACATACATCGATAAGGGATTGGAAGCGCGTCAGGTCGTGCAGGGAAGTCTTTTTTAGTCGCCCCTAATATTTTCTACTCTTTTGATCGATCATTGTATGCTATCGCGTTATATGAATATATTCCGCGCTATAAAAAACAGCAAAGGCTTCTCTAAAGAAGCCTTTGCTGTTTACCTATAAAAAAATAGGGTACGATCACCATCTTTTATTTAGCCCTCAACAATCGTTTTTAGATCGGCTGGAGAATAATTGATAGATTTTAACGTTTTATTGTCGGCTGTTCTGAATACCAGAAATTTGCCATCAACTTCTTTATAATAGGATTCTACACCTTTTAATTTATAGTGCTCCTGTGTAGCGATGGCTTCTGCTTCGTCTTTACATGCCTTGCTCATATTGGAACGTTGAACTTCATCAAAAAGAGCTGAGAATTTATCTTTTAAACCAAATTCTAATACCGCTCCAGCAAGTACATATTGAATGTCACATAGTGCGTCTGCAATCTCTACCAAATCCTTATCCTGGATGGCTTCTTCTAATTCTTTTAATTCCTCAGCGATCAACGATACCCGTAAGGCACATCTTTGTTCAGATGGAATCGTAGGGGTGTCTAGGATTGGATGTTGGAATGTTTTATGGAATTCCGCAACGGATGAAAGTGTTTTCGGATCAGTCATATTCTTTGTTGTTTTATTTGAAAGAGCAAATATAAAAAATAAAGGACGGTTAACTGAATGACCGTCCTTTATTTTTATTTATCTTCTTACGCGATTAAATCAGGTGCTTTAATTGCACGATTTCACGCTCCTCTAAATACCTCCAACGGCCACGTGGAAGATCTTTTTTCGTTAAGTTTGCATAAACCACACGGTCCAATTTAACGACTTCATATCCTAATGACTCAAAAATACGACGTACGATACGATTTTTTCCTGAGTGGATTTGGATGCCAACTTCACGTTTTGATCCACCTTGAACATAGCTCAAGTCATCGGGTTTGATTACACCGTCTTCTAATTCGATACCAAAGCTGATTTTGTTAAAATCACCCTGTGTAAGGCTTTTGTTTAACTCGACATTATAGATTTTGCTGATGCTGTTACGCGGGTGTGAAAGTTTTTCAGCAAGACTACCATCATTTGTCATTAAAAGAAGTCCCGTCGTGTTTCTGTCAAGACGACCAACAGGATAGATTCTTTCTTTTGTCGCTTTAGAAACTAGTTCCATTACGGTATGACGCTCCTGAGGATCATCTGTAGTCGTGATATAATCTTTTGGTTTGTTCAACAAAACGTAAACATTTTTTTCACGTTTCAATCGTTCGTTGTTGTAACGGATTTCATCTGTTGCAGGATCTACCTTGGTACCCAATTCTGTAACAGGTTCTCCATTTACCCAAATGACACCAGCAGTGATAAGCTCATCAGCTTTACGTCTTGAACAAATACCAGCATTGGCGATGTAACGATTTAAACGAACTAAGCCGTCATCCTCTGCATCCTCTGCTTTTTTCTTTGGACGTTTAATATATTGTTTATCACCAAAGTTTTTGTTGTCATCAAAATTTCTACTTCTTTCGCCATCAAACTTTCTGTTAGAAGGTCTTGAAGAGTCATTTCTGTCTGAACGTTTGAAACTGTCTCTTTTATCAAAAGAACGCTCCGATCTATCAAAAGATCTTGGAGTGTCATTTCTATCTGAACGTCTGAAGTTATCTTTTTTATCGAAAGAACGCTCTGAACGGTCAAAAGATCTTGTGGAATCATTTCTGTCTGAACGTTTGAAGTTATCTTTTTTATCGAAAGAACGCTCTGAACGGTCAAAAGATCTTGAGGAATCATTTCTGTCTGTACGTTTGAAGTTATCCTTTTTATCGAAAGAACGCTCTGAACGGTCAAAAGATCTTGAGGAATCATTTCTGTCTGTACGTTTGAAACTATCTCTTTTATCAAAAGAACGCTCTGAGCGGTCAAAAGATCTTGAAGAGTCATTTCTATCGGAACGTTTGAAGTTATCTTTTTTGTCAAAAGAACGTTCTGATCTATCAAATTTATTGAAGGAATCTTTTTTGTCAAAAGATCTTGAAGAATCATTTTTATCAAATGAGCGTCCTCCTCTACCAAAGGATTTTTCTGAATTATCTTTTGAACGGAAGGAATTGTTCTCTCCTCGGAAGGGAGGTTTGTCTGAGAATTTTTTAGATCCGAAGGATCTGTTCTCACGATTATCATCTTTTCTGAAAGAACCTCTTTCAGATTGGTCATTCGACCCATATGATTTTTTTCCGAAACTATTGTTCTTATCGCCTCTAGATTTGAAGCTATCTGAGTTGCCTCGTGACTTTCTGGAGTTGTCATCACGACTGTTCCTTTTATTGCTGAATGGCATTGTGTTTTGCTAAAATGTGAACCACAAAGTTAGGTATAATTTTGGGTTTTGCGAAAAAATCCTTATCTTTTTGTCTTTTCTTGAATTTGCTGCGTTTTTACGCCAAAAAAGCCACTTTAAGTTGTCTGTAATGTAACTATTTGTTTTTTAAATAAATAGTGTTTACCTTTGTACCCTTGAATTTGAACCAAGCTATTTTTTGATCGATTGGAGTCGTGGATAGGATAGCATTAAGGGAGTGAATGATAAGAAAGAAAGTTTTATGTAGTAGTTTGATTTTGTTTGCTTTATTGCTGTCAAAATTATACTCAACCCCACACAACAACGCTTCAAACGACGATAAGATCGTTGAACCGAAGCTCGTAGTAGTTCCCGCTCATGATGGGGACGAAGAAGAAAAAAAAGAAAAAAGCAATTCGTTTGAATCTTATATGAATTCATTGACATTTGCCGAAGATTCATTACCGATGGATCGTCCGCTTGTGGAAAGTAAATTGCGCAAATTTTTCAATCGATTCTCGTTTAAAAAAACAGGATCATACGATATGCACAAAAAGGCAGAGACCTATTTGCCTATGATCGCAAAGATCCTTAAATCACATGGTATTCCGGAGGATTTTAAGTATATCCCCTTAGTGGAAAGCGGGCTTAGTAAAGCTGTTGTTTCATCTAAGGGAGCTGGTGGTTATTGGCAGTTTATGCCAGCAACAGCGCGATTGTATGGATTGAAAGTCAATGGTACAGTAGATGACCGGAAAGATCTTGTTAAATCTACACATGCTGCTGCCAGATACCTGAAATACTTGTATGCCCAATTTGGAAACTGGACCTTGGTAGCTGCAGCATATAATGTCGGTGATGGTAGTTTAAGAGGTTCTATAAGGAGACAAAAAAAGGACGACTATTTTGCATTGAAATTGAATAATGAAACGGGTTCGTATGTTTACAAACTTGTTTCTATGAAGGAAATTATCGAACATCCGCAAAAGCATGGTTATTCGCGTTATGCAAACAAAGAAAGCGAGACCTTGGATAAGGAACCCAATATGCTCTAAAATTGCGTCAAGTACAATAACGATTAAAGTACCATAAAAAAGGCTTTCCAATTGGAAAGCCTTTTTTATGGTACTGCGTTTAATCAGTGTTATAGCGTCGATAGATTTTTATCTTAAATCGACGATTTCAAAACCTTTGTAATCATTTTTGTTGAATGCAAATAGATTAGCTGAAAAGCCCTTATTGCCCTCTTGTGAGGCTAATGTATAGGTATAGCGATTACCACTTTTATCAAAAACGGTCGTATCATAGATCAGGTTGCTTGCCTTATTGATACGCAGCTTTATCTTTGAATAGTTTTTTTTGTTATCGAGCGGACTTAATTCAACGACACTTAGCGTGAGTCCCTTTACCTTTTCAGTATTGGTCAAGGTATATTTAAAACCGCTGGTGTAGAAGCTGAATATGTTTGTTGGATTGATCTCGTTGGTCGAATTGCTTGCTTCTGAGAT
Source organism: Sphingobacterium sp. G1-14 (assembly GCF_002196555.1). Taxonomy (NCBI): domain Bacteria; kingdom Pseudomonadati; phylum Bacteroidota; class Sphingobacteriia; order Sphingobacteriales; family Sphingobacteriaceae; genus Sphingobacterium; species Sphingobacterium sp. G1-14. The sequence continues at coordinate 5,466,179 of NZ_CP021381.1, read as the reverse complement.
TTCAACTTCCTTTTCGGCTTTCATGATATTCCACTGTGTCTTGGAATCCGATATCAATACTTGATTTTTGGTACTGACCTGGTACTTGTTGTTACTCTTGTCTAGGTATATTGTTCCAGCGTCAGTATGTGAGCCACCATTAGCTTGTTTAATAGCTAATGAGAAGTTGGCCTGTATTGTTTTGTATGCATTGTACTTTTGGCTTACTTTCGTCAGTAATGCTTTAGCAGCGGCATCATTTTGTGCATAACTGTTTTGGCTGTATGCAATAATTAGCAAACCTACCATAAACCACAATTGTTTTTTCATCTTAGTTGTCCTTTCTTAACGTCTCCAAAAATTGTTCTAATGAATACTCATCTGGATAAAGTACCTCGCGGGCCTTACTTCCTTCAAATGGACCTACAATTCCAGCAGCTTCCAATTGATCGATGATTCGTCCTGCTCTGTTATAACCCAATTTTAATTTACGTTGGATTAATGAAGTTGAGCCTTGCTGATGCATGACAATCAATCGGGCAGCTTCTTCGAACAACTGATCGCGGTCTTTGGGATCAAAATCCACACTACCAGAACCATCTCCGTTTTCGTCTACATATTCCGGAAGCATAAATGCCGAAGGGTAGCCTCGTTGTGCACCGATGTAGTCGGAAATTTGTTCAACCTCTGGCGTATCAACAAAAGCACACTGAATACGTATCAAATCACTTCCAGTCGCTAGAAGCATGTCACCTCGACCGATCAACTGATCTGCACCGCCTGTATCTAGGATGGTCCGTGAATCGACTTTCGATAATACACGGAATGCAAGACGTGCAGGGAAGTTGGCCTTGATTGTACCGGTAATGATATTGACAGAAGGACGTTGGGTTGCAATAACCAAGTGAATCCCTACCGCACGGGCCAATTGTGCCAATCGTGCAATCGGTGTTTCGACCTCTTTTCCTGCTGTCATCATCAAGTCGGCAAACTCATCAACAATAAGAACGATATATGGTAAGAATCGATGACCCTCCTCAGGGTTTAATCTGCGATTGATAAATTTTGCATTATATTCCTTTAAATTCCGTACCTGTGCATTTTTTAACAAATCATAACGTTGATCCATTTCTATACACAGAGAATTTAAGGTGTTGATTACCTTCTTCGTATCGGTGATAATTGCATCTCCGTCGTCAGGCAATTTTGCAAGGAAGTGGCGCTCTACTTTTTTGAATAGAGAAAGCTCCACTTTTTTAGGGTCAACAAGGACAAATTTTAGTTCGGCCGGATGCTTTTTATACAGCAAGGAGGTCAGAATGGCGTTGATACCTACTGATTTACCTTGTCCGGTCGCTCCCGCAACTAGAAGGTGGGGCATTTTAGCTAAATCGGCAATATAGACTTCATTGGAAATCGTTTTACCTAAAGCAATCGGGAGATCCATGTCTGTTTTCTGAAACTTCTCCGTAGCAAGTACTGATCGCATGGATACCATTTCCGGACTGGAATTTGGTACCTCAATACCGATTGTTCCTTTTCCAGGCATAGGTGCAATAATCCGTATACCCAATGCCGCAAGACTTAAGGCAATGTCATCTTCCAGATTTTTGATTTTTGAAATCCGTACACCTGGTTTTGGTATAATTTCATACAAAGTTACCGTTGGACCTATAGTTGCTTTGATACTTTCGATCTCGATACTGTAGTTTCTCAGTGTATCAACAATCCTGTTTTTGTTCGCTTCGAGTTCCTGTTGATTGATGGTAATTTTACCACCACCATAGTCCTTCAATAAATCCAATGCCGGATGTTGGTAGCCAGAAAGATCCAATTTTGGATCATATTGTCCGAATTGGGCTACAAGGTCACTGGCAGTAATCTCTTTTTCCTCTTTGATATCCTCAACCACCAGACCTGGTACTGCATCAGGTTCGATGGCAGCTTCTGGCTCTTGTTGAGGTTCTGCTTCAATTTTAGGTGTTTGATATTCCCGGATTAGCGGTAAGTCCTCCGCTTCAAATTCTTCGTTCGGCTGATCAATGGTAAAACTGATTGAAGGTGTATTCTCTGTTCGTTCAAGCGGACTGTCGTCGAACGAGAGCACCACTTTGTCTTTCGGATCAATTTGTACTTCAGGTACGGCGTGATGTGTAAAGGCAGGGCGCTGAAGTTCTTCCTGTATATCTTTTTCACGAGCAGATTGAAATCGCTCATTAATTGATGTTGGCCGTTGAAAAGATTCCCGTACAGATTGGATGGAATCATCTTCAATATGAATTTTGTTTCTTAGATTTTGTGGAGCGTATTCATCTTCATCCTCTTCGTCCATATCTTCGGAGAATGACTTGGATTTCCTGTTGCTGAATAGGACAAATTTAAAATCGAGGTTGTAAAGTAAGATTAATGTCGTCAGGTAGGCAAAAGCCAATATACAGCCAACGCCGACAATACCAACTTGTGCTTCCAGTAATTTATTGGTCCAAAAACCAAATTTCCCCTCGAGCATATGCGGTGTATCTGCCATAAATCCATGTAGGAAGCCTAATGTTACCGAGATAAAAACGATTGCAACAAAAGAATAGACCACAGTACGGTACAATGGAAGTAATGATTTCTTGAACAACAGGCGATATCCTAAAATGAATAATACCGGGATAAAGAGAAAAGATGCGACGCCAAACCATTCGTACATGAATTGGTTGGCAAGCAATGCGCCAAATTTCCCTAGTTTATTATCGACAACAGGTAGATCAACAGCTTCATCATGAATTTCTTCTGTAGATCTGAATAATGTCGACCATCCGCCATTGGTTTTTGCGATATAACTTTGATCGTCTTCCCAAGTGAATAAGTAGGAGACGAAAGCTGTAGCAAATGCCAATGAAAGCAAGATCAATAAAATCCCTAATATCTTGACAGCCTTTTGCTGTGCATCAGAATAATCTCTTGGTACACTATTTTTTTGACTTTTTTCTTTTTTAAATGTTGTTGATTCCTTTTGAGGGGCACGTTTGCCGGAAACTGAATTTCCTGTCTGCCTAAATGTATTTCCTTTGTTTGACATTGAAAAGCTCACAATTATACTGCTTACAAACTTAGTTATTTTGATAGTATTTTAAAGATGCTGATGGCCTATTATTTTAAGTTTGTCGTTTTTTATGAATGAATAAATTTAGATGTAGCTAAAAAGCTAGATAGCTATAATGACTAGCAAATACTATGCCCTGCAAATAGGTTTGATCAAAGAATGTGCATATCTATACAGATTGCTGTTTTGGTGTATTCTTTGGAGTTGCTGTAAAATATGTAGTTTTACGAATAAAAATAAGAGATAGGATGAACAAGTTTGAAATACGAAAAGCGACATTGGCTGATAAAGGACGGATTTGGGAAATTATACAACAAGCAATTGCCCTCAGGAAAGAACAAGGCAGCCGACAATGGCAAGATGGTTATCCGAATGAAGATGTGGTGCAGTCGGATATTGATAAGGGCTACGGGCATGTCGTTGAAGTGGAGCATAGGATTGTAGGTTATGTAGCTGTTATTTTTGATGTCGAACCTGCTTATAATGATATTGACGGAAAATGGTTAAGTGATGGTCCTTATGTCGGTATACACCGATTGGCCTCGGCGCAGGATCCGCATATGAAAGGTGTGGGCACGGGAATCATGTCTGGGGTGGAGAAGATCGCGGCTGATCATGGGGTTTATAGTATTAAGGTGGATACTAATTTTGACAATGGAGGAATGTTGCATGTGTTCGAAAAGCTGGGGTATCAATATTGTGGGGAGGTACATTTTAGAGGAGCGTCGCGTAAGGCATTTGAAAAACTATTAAAATAACCGGAACGATTTTTTAGCGGAAGAAGAACAGCTTTGGATTGTATAAAGAAGTCCCTTTTGATTTGTTCAAAAGGGACTTCTTTATACTTATGGATTATTAAATCAGGATATTGCTGATCACTAATCTGCGATAATCAGGTAATAATTCTTTTTACCGCGTTGTGCAACAATATATTTATTGTTTACAAGGTGATTTTCCGTAACTGACTCTTCTATATCAGTTGCTTTTTCTCGGTTGATAGAAACTCCGCCGCCCTGAAGCATTTTGCGGGCTTCACCTTTGGAAGGGAATACTTGTGTCTGAACAGCCAGTAAATCAAGAATATTGATGCCTGCTGCAAGGTCTGCTTTAGCGACCTGAAATTGAGGAATGCCTTCAAATACCTCTAAAACAGCCTCGTGATCTAACTTGTTCAAAAATTCTAAAGAACCATTACCAAAAAGAAATTCAGAAGTTTTGATCGCAGTTTCGTATGCTTCTTCGGAGTGGGTACGAATGGTGATATCTTTTGCCAGTGCTTTTTGAACTAAACGTAAGTGTGGCGCTGCATCATGTTCTGCAATAATAGACGCTATTTCGTCCTGAGGTTTGAGTGTGAAAATTTTGATCCAGTTTTTAGCATCATCATCTGACGTATTCAACCAAAATTGGTAATATTTATACGGAGAGGTTTTCTTTGGATCTAACCATATGGCACCAGATTCGGTTTTTCCAAATTTCTGACCATCGGCTTTTTTGATTAATTGTGTGGTGATTGCATAGGCTGTTCCCTGATCTTGGCGACGAATCATTTCACTTCCTGTTACAATGTTACCCCATTGGTCGGACCCACCCATTTGAACTTTACAGTTATGATGTTTCCAAAGGTAGTAGAAGTCATATCCTTGAATCAATTGGTAGGTAAACTCTGTAAATGAAAGACCATTGTCGCCTTCCAGACGTTTTTTTACCGAATCTTTAGACATCATATAGTTAACGGTAATCATTTTACCGATATCACGAATAAAATCCAAAAATTTAAAATCTTTGAACCAGTCGTAATTATTAACCATTTGGGCGTCATTTTCACCTTCTCCAAATTCAAGAAATTTGCCTAACTGTTTTTTCAGACAAGCTACATTATGCTGTAAGGTAGCTTCGTCCAACAAGTTACGCTCTGCAGATTTGAAAGAAGGGTCTCCGATCATTCCTGTCGCTCCTCCAACCAGGGCAACAGGTTTGTGGCCTGCATTTTGGAAGTGGATCAAAGTCATGATCTGCGTCAAGTGTCCTACGTGTAGAGAGTCGCCTGTGGGATCAAAGCCGATATAACCAGCGACTTTTTCTTTATTCAGTAAGTCTTCAGTGCCTGGCATAATATCTTGCAACATGCCTCTCCAACGTAATTCTTCTACAAAGCTCATTGTTAAATGGATTTAATTTTTTAATTTACAAGATGCAAAGATAGGAGATTAAGCGTATATTGAGCGAATAATTCCATATAAAAGCACACGCTAATAAGCTGGTATGAATTTTTTGTCACATTTCTATTTTGAGCGGTTTGCAACCAATGCCGAACGTATTGTAGGTGGATTGCTACCCGATTTATTAAAAAATGCTGATAAATCCTTTATGCTAAAGCCACGTCAGTATGAAGATGAGCTTTTGGACAATCCTTTACTGGAGCAATTGTATATAGGTTGGAACCGTCATATCGAGGTCGATCGCCTGTTTCACAATTCACCTTATTTTTTTCGTCATACACATCAACTGAAACTAAAAATACAGTCTAGTTTAGCGGGGCTGCCTATCCGGCCCTCCTTTATGGCCCATATCGCGTTGGAGCTATTGCTGGATCATATCCTAACACAAAATAAAGCGGTCTCCATCGATAAATTCTACGCTGCACTAATGCATGTCAATGAAGACGCTGTTCGGAAGTTTTTGAAAATTAATCAACTGAATGATATTCCTAAGTTTGAAAAGTTCTATCATCAGTTCATTGAGTGGGAGTATATTTATGACTATGCACAGGTGGAAAAAATTGCAGGTGCACTTTTTAATATTTGTAAGCGATTGTGGCAATTTGAAGTTTCAGTGGAGCAAAGACAGCTTCTGACAGAACAGCTGATTTCCTATTTATATACGCAGATGACCGATTATCAGGAAATTTACCAGTATATTCAATATGAGCTGGTGGACTTTAATTAGTCTATCGGAAAATACCAATAGTATAAGACCTTGAAAATATTTATTTTCGCATAATTTTAAGTATCAAAAACTAAATTTACATGTCACATAGACTTTTTCGGAAGAAAAGTGTTGATCAGATTCTGCATGACTCTCAAAAAGAGGGTGGAACGGGCCTTGCAAAGGTATTGGGGGTAACAGATCTGGTTTCGTTGGGTATCGCCGCTATTGTAGGGGCCGGAATCTTTAGCACAATTGGATTGGCGAGTTATGAAGGTGGGCCAGCAGTCTCACTTCTCTTCGTTTTTACGGCTTTTGCCTGTGTTTTTACAGCATTGGCCTATGCTCAATTTGCCAGTACAGTTCCTGTTTCAGGATCGGCGTATACGTATGCTTATGTAGCCTTTGGTGAGTTGTTTGCATGGATTATAGGTTGGGCATTGGTCTTAGAGTATGCTGTTTCCAATACGGTTATTGCCATTTCCTGGTCGCAGTATTTTGTTTCCATGTTGGAGGGCTTTGGTCTGCATATACCGGCTTGGTTATCCATGGCACCAGGCTACGCTTATGATGCTGTAGACAAGATGAACCAACATGGCGCGGCTGCCCTTACCGCAATCGACCAACATGGTCTGGATGCTTTTAATAGTGCTCCACGAATTGGAGGTCTACCTATTATTTTCGATTTACCAGCCGGTGTTATTACATTTTTGGTCACTTGGTTGGTTTACATCGGAATCAAAGAGTCCCAGAAAGCCAGTATGGTCATGGTGATGATTAAGGTAGCTATTATCCTGGCTGTCATTTTTGGAGGTATATTTTTCATTAAACCAGAAAATTGGACCCCTTTTGCACCGAATGGTCTCAAAGGCGTACTCGGAAGTGTGGCCGCAGTTTTCTTCGCGTTTATTGGATTCGATTCGATCTCCACAACTGCCGAAGAGTGTAAAAACCCACAGCGCGATTTGCCTAAGGCAATGATCTATTGTCTATTGATTTGTACTGTATTATATGTTGCCATTACCCTGGTCTTGACGGGGATGGTTAACTATACCGAATTAAATGTGAAGGATCCACTTGCTTTCGTATTTAAATATGTCGGCTTTGACCATATGGCCGGAATTATATCGGTGACCTCTGTGATTGCCATTACCAGTGCCTTGCTGGTGTATCAATTGGCTCAACCAAGAATTTGGATGACTATGAGTCGGGACGGTTTGTTGTGGAAGAAATTCGCGACGATCCACCCAAAATATAAAACACCTTCTTTTGCCACTATTGTAACAGGTTTGGTGGTTGCTATCCCTTCGTTATTTTTTAAAATGGACTTCTTTGTGGATCTAACGAGCGTGGGCACCTTTTTTGCCTTTATCCTTGTTTGTGCAGGTGTATTGTATATGGATTATTCGGGCTTATCTGCAAAATCCAAATTTAAAGTCCCTTACATCAATGGTAAATATTTAGTTGGTGCGGGGCTACTGATCGCTATTGTGCTTATTTTTAGCTATGCGCAAGAGACGATTCAGGAGTGGAAATCGCTCTCCATCCTGGAAATTATAGAACATAAAATGTTGGTCATTATATTTTGGTTAACCTGGCTTGGCCTGAGTATTTATAGCTTTAAAATGAACTTTTCGCTATTGCCTGTCGTTGGTATCCTGATCAATTTGTATTTGATGACGGAATTGGGGGCAAGTAACTGGATAATATTTGTGATCTGGCTCGTAATCGGATTGGCTGTATATTTTATGTATGGCTATAAACATTCAAAGTTAAATAAACAGGCGCAAGTATAGTATATGAGAAGCGTCGTACAATAATGGTTCAAAGAAAAGGAGCTATCTGCATAAAAGATAGCTCCTTTTCTTTGAATATCGTGGACGTATTAGAATCTCCACAAAAGGATTCGGCTTACCTTATTGCCTTGTTCCATGCGGATCACCTCGGTCTCTTTTACACTTATTTTCTTTAGTTTGTGTTGTAGAAAGCGAATGTCTTCGCGGTGAGCAACTAATGTTGTGAACCATTTTACTTGATCTTTGTGAAATTGACTTTCAAAGATCATGCGTGACAAGAAAGCTTTTTCACCACCATCACACCACAACTCGCTTCCTTGTCCAGAAAATGCTTGTGTGACAGGTTTTTCGTCTATTTTAGCTTCTTTAATGCCTGTAGTCTTACGGATTGACTGCTGTAAAGCCTCGGTTTGAGAGCTAAAAAATGGGGGATTACAGATTACCACATCATATTTCTCACCTGGAAGGATAATATCTTTGAATATGGCTTTCGGGTTATTTTGTAGACGGATTTGTATACTCTTTTTTAAGCTCATATTTGTCCGTGTTATCTCGATTGCATTTTTGTATGCGCTCTTGATAATTTCAGATCCTACAAAGCTCCATCCATACTCCTGATGCCCGATGATGGGGTAGATACAATTTGCACCAACACCGATATCGAGTATATGGATATTTCCACCTTTTGGAATCTCACCATTATTATCCCTTGCAAGCACGTCTGCGATGTAATGAATATAATCTGCTCGGCCCGGGATAGGGGGGCAAAGATTCTCTTTGGGAATATCCCAGTGTTGAATGTGGTAATATTTTTTTAGAAGCGCCTTGTTTAACGTTTTAACAGCATCGGGATTGTTAAAATCGATGGATTTTACGTTATAAGCATTTTCTATAACAAAATCTTTGAGCGAAGGTTCGACTTTGCTCAATTCTTCAAAATTATAGTTATCGAGATGTCTATTTCTAGGGTGTAATTTCTTTTTTGGATTAGCGTCTGCCATGATGTATTATTTGCAACAAAAGTAATGCAATTCTATTGAATAAAAAAGGTGATGCTTGGGCATCACCTTGAGGAGTATTAATCTTTCCGTATGAGATGGACCTCTGAAGTCTGAGGAAAATTGAGTGGAACCCGCTCAATTGTAACGAAGCTGGAATCTAAACCGAAACCTTTTTCTTCGGACAAACTCATTTTTTTGAGGTAACCATAGATGTCCATAATTACCTTCTCTATCCATGTCATTTGGTTGGTTTTGGAGAGTACTTTTTCCAAAACAACAAACTTAAAGTCACCTGGAATATTGTGTTTACGTAAAGTGTCGTATTGACTGGTAATATCAATTTCACCTTTTTTTACCATTTCCTCAACTACTTTTCTGAACAGCAGGCTGATGCGCTGTTCTTCTCTAAAGCCAAGTTTAAAATCAACGCGTATTAACTTACCCGGGATAAGCTGATCGATCGAATACTCTTTTGTATGTGGATGATCCATCACATCAACGTGGACGAGCCAATATACATCCGCACGTTTTGGTTTTTTATTAATAATTGAATAAATAATTTTAGCCTCTATCTCGGATTTGAAATTTGCACTTGTCAGATACACCAAATGTGATGCATATGGAGGAACCGATTTATCCTCGCTCAATTCGGAGATAATTGGGTAGTATTTGTTGATGTTAATGAAGTTAACGAAACGATTTTTAATTTTTCGCGCCGTGTACCAGCAATACATTGTTCCAAATAACGCAGTGGCAAGCATCAAGGTTAACCAACCACCATGCGCTATTTTGACACCATTTCCTATTAAGAACGTTAATTCAATAACAAAATAAGCAACCAAAAATACCGCAATAAGCACGCGATTGACCTTTTTCATGGCGAGGAAGTATCCCATTAAGATTGTGGTCATCAATACCGTTAAATTGATCGCAAGCCCATAGGCTGCATCCATTCGGCTTGATTCTTCAAAAACCCAGATGACGATCATACAGCCGACCCATAAAATTAAATTGATGGATGGTACATACAATTGTCCTTTATGTTCGCTGGGGTAGCGGATAGCCACCTTAGGCCATATATTCAAACGTACGGCTTCCGAAATTAGGGTATAAGAGCCAGATATCATGGCTTGACTGGCGATGACCGCTGCAATCGTTGCGATAGCGATACCGTAACCGATAAACCAATCGGGCATGATTGAATAGAACGGATTTTCACCCCCTAGAACACGTCCTTCCTGTGTTAATAACCAGGCTCCTTGCCCGAAATAATTTAGTATAAGTGTGATTTTTACGTAGATCCAGCTGATGCGGATATTGTTTTTACCACAGTGTCCCATATCCGAATACAATGCTTCGGCGCCTGTAGTACATAAAAATACTGCACCGATCAATAATAGTGAATGGGGGTAAGTAATTAAAATATGGAAGGCATAGTAAGGGTTGATTGCTTTCATCACTTCCGGTGCGAGGTGAAGATGAGATAAACCAATTACACCGATGATGGAAAACCAGATGGTCATTAATGGACCGAAAACCTTTCCTACAACGGATGTTCCAAATCGTTGAATAATAAACAATAAGGAGATAATTGTAACTACAATAGGTACTGTAGGTAATCCTGGGAATTTGAGATCCAAACCTTCAATAGCCGAGGATATTGTGATGGCAGGGGTGATCATTCCGTCGGCTAATAAGGTCGCCGCACCGATCATCGCTGGAAAAATTAACCAAGGGGCACGCTTGCGTACCAATGAATAAAGGGATAGGATACCACCTTCACCTTTATTGTCCGCCCGGAGAGTGATCCAAACATACTTTACTGTTGTCTGGAGGGTCAGTGTCCAAAAAACACAGGATAGTCCGCCCAAAACTAAGTCTTTTTGAATGGCTCCTTGTCCCATGATTGCTTTGAAAACATACAATGGAGAAGTTCCGATATCTCCAAAAACGATTCCTAAACTGATCAATAATCCGGCGAAACTCACCTTATTGATACTGTTGTGATGACTGTTGTCTGCCATTTATCAATTATTTTATTTCAAAATATACTGCAAAAATATACTTTTTGCCTGTACTTTAAGTAGGTACATTTCCTGCGCCAAATTTTAGCATTTACTTTGACATGCGCAAGAGCTGTTAAAATTTGTTAAAAGAAACTTAGAATGAATCTATTTGCTGAAAAACTTTTAAACAAAATACTAACTTTGTTGTTGATAATTCAAATAGTTAGCGTTATATTTGATTAAACCGTAACCAGTATTTGAAGTCTAATTTAACACTATGGGGAGAAATCTACTTAAAGCAGCTTGTTTAACACTTTTATCCGCACTGACATTGTGCAGCGGGGTGACTCGGGTGTATGCAAAGTCTCCTTATGACCATACTATTTCGCAACATATTTGGGACGGTACTGAGGCATTTGGGGAAGACAACAACATCAAGGACACAGAGAAACTTATCAATAATGTGAAGGTTTTCTATAATCCGATTGCGGAGCAAATAAATCTTTCTTTTAAATTGGCAAAATCGTCGAGTGTCTCTATTAAAGTAATGGATGCATTGGGCAATGAGATTCTCCAATTAATGAATGGCAACCTAGATTCAGGAATTCAAAATCTTTCCTTTGAGCATGGCGGAAAATTAACGACAGGGTTTTACTTTGTACGGGTAGTCGCTGGTTCAGAAACTGTGGTGAAAAGATTTTCTGTTCGATAAGGAGGTCTGTTCGATAAGAAGGTAAGATATAATGTAAGTGCATTCGTATACATAAAACAGCAAAGGGAATCATTTGATTCCCTTTGCTGTTTTATGTAAAGCTTCATTTGTTAATTCTAGTCTTGTTGTATTTCTTCGATCCACAGTCCATCATCTTGAATGATCTTGATCAATTCGTCTAAGGCATGTGCGGAACTTACATTTTTCTTAACGATCTGCTGACCTCTATATAGCGTCACCTTATCAGGTCCCGCCCCAACATAACCATAGTCAGCGTCCGCCATTTCTCCAGGGCCATTAACGATACAGCCCATAATACCAATTTTTAAGCCTTTTAAGTGATTGGTGCGGCTTCGGATCATCTGCGTCGTTTCTTGGAGATCAAATAAAGTTCTGCCACAACTTGGGCAGGAAATATATTCTGTCTTGGATATTCTGGATCGTGTTGCTTGTAAGATTCCGAAAGAAAGCGAGGCGATGTTCTCCAATGCTGTTGCCGGAGAGTCAATCCAAATTCCGGAACCCAAACCATCGATTAATAATGCTCCTAGATCAGTAGAGGCGTACAGCTGTATTTTTGAAATAGGTTCTTCGGGATTCATAAAATCACCAATGGGTCCTGAGAAATCTTCTTCCAAATAAGAACGTTTGATAATGACAGGATTATCGATACCGATTTCCTGTAGATTTCGAAAGAACTGTCTTTGATCTGCCATACCGTGCAAATAATCGGTTTCTACTATAAATACGACAGTTTTGTCAAGCTGTAAAGATTCAAACAGTGGGGTTAACAAATCTGAATTACAGATTTTGACCATATTCAGGACTTTATCCTTGTTGTCCGACTTTACGAATTCGTCTAAGGTAAAGAGGGGATGAATATTAGTTTGATCGGTAAGTTTTGACCAGGTGTTATAGTTATATACTTGCTTCAGATTTGCCGGCATCGTAAAGGATGGCAAATTGTCTGCGAGATAGACAAAGTCTACAGACTGCTCACCCATGTGGTATTTATCTAATAGGATATCATAGCGATAGCCAACTTTGGAAAGGATCTGAGCGTCTTTCAGATTTTCTTTAGAAATGTCGACCACAATTCGTGGTACCAAAGAACCACCGATGAACGTATTTACTTCTTGGCTGGTATAAGGAATATGTGGTGTCTCTGGAGAGAGCTGAACAATCTCTTGTTTGGGTTGAATCGCGATGTTTGCCTTTCTTTTACTATATCTATTGACAAGTGCTATAGCGACTGGAGCTTCCCGTTCAGGCTCTTCGGTTAACGATACACGTACAGTATCACCCAGTCCATCTTCCAAAAGTGTTCCGATACCAACGGCAGATTTTACACGACCATCTTCACCGTCTCCAGCTTCGGTTACACCGAGATGTAGGGGATAGTTCATGTTTTCGGAAACCATTTTTTCGACCAGCAATCGGTAGGCTTTGACCATGACCTGTGGGTTGGATGATTTCATTGAGATACAGAGATTGTAGAAACTCAGATCTTCACACATCCGGATAAACTCCATGGCAGATTCGACCATTCCTTCGGGGGTGTCGCCGTAATGACTCATGATCCTGTCCGACAGTGAGCCATGGTTGGTACCAATACGCATGGCGGTACCATTTTCTTTGCAGATATTTACGAGCGGAGTGAATTTTTGATAGATGCGCTCTAACTCACGCTTGTATTCAGCATCGGTATAAGATAGCTGATCAAACTTTTTCTTGTCTGCATAGTTACCAGGATTGACTCTTACTTTCTCGACGATACGAGCGGCAACCTCGGCAGCATTTGGTGTAAAATGAATATCAGCAACTAAAGGGACCTTATAGCCTCTTCTGCGAAGTTCACTTTTTATGTTAGCTAAATTTTGTGCTTCTTTAATACTGGGAGCGGTAATACGAACGTATTCGCAGCCCGCCTCAACCATTCGAATGGTCTGCTCAACCGAGCCCATCGTATCCATTGTATCTACTGTAGTCATACTTTGAATACGAATGGGATTATCGCCACCCATGGGAATATCACCGATCTGAATTTCCCTCGTTTTCCATCTCGAATAATCTACCTTGGAATTGCAATAGATTCCAGGTAATGTCAACATATTACTTGTGTCCATATCTAACACAAAGTTAGCTTTTCTTGGCTAAAAATTGGCTGTCAATTAATATCTTCTAATTTTTATTGACGCGATGCCACCGTTGATGTCGAAATCGAATTTTTGAGCGGCCGAATCGTAATTCGTCGATTTTACCTCGCCTTCGCTTTTTAGAAAATCGCCCTCATAATCTGTTGAGGATAATGCATTGTCGCTTGTAATGCGGCAGGCAGCATTTTTTGGGATGGAGATTTCAATAGAGGAAGCTCCGGCATCCATCGAAATTTTAGTTGTTGCTAGGGGCTGTCCTAATTTTAGCTTTAGGCTAGTCGCTCCAGCATCAATATCCAATGTTTCTATCTTGTAGGGTGAAAGATCCAACTTGGCATCAATTGCACCTACGTCAAAATTCAGATTCCATAGGATGTTAGGGTTTAAAGCGATAAACGTATTGTTGTTTTTGCTGTTAAAATCCTTGTTTTTGAATTTTCCCTTTAAGTTGATATCTAATTTGTCTGCGGACTCTCCATGTACAGTTACGCCCAGTAAATATTCTTTTGATGTGTTAAATGCCGAGAAGATTTCTGTCGTAGTGCTACTATCATTTCTTAATGAAGTGGCCCCCAAATCGAGGTTTAAGGTAGCGCTATGGATTTTATCGTCCAACGGTACATTGAGTTTTTCTGTTGTATAATTTGTTTTGTCGTTAGGGTCGTCGATATTGATGTTGACACCTTTGCTTTTCAATAATTGTGTTAAAATCGGCTCTTTTGGTGTCGACAGCCCTATGTAAGTCAAAAAACCTAAAATCACTACGGTAGAACCAATGGCGACAAACTGTCCAATCTGTTGGTCTTTGGGTACTAGCATACGAATTCCGGCTAGGACAATAAACAGCGGCCAGTATCTAAAAATACCTACCCAGTTGAAAGAAATCGTGTTGAGCTGTGATAATAATAAGACAACTCCTATAAAGAGAATGGTGATACCAGTTGTTATTCTTCGTGTATTCATAACTAATTCCGTTTGTTAATATGTCTCAAAAGTAAGTCGCTTTGAGAGATACCGTATGAATGTTTAGGCTATTATACATAAAAAATCGGTAAATGTGACTAATTGATCGGTAAGTAATTTCGTTTTTCGTATACTTTTTGGGTTTTTGCTTGTTTATATATTTGTTGGAATTAATTACCTTTAATGGATTGCTTGGTTTAGCATAGCCGTAAAATTGGCGTAATACATTGAAATTAAATAGATAATATGATCTTTCATCACATTGGTGCATATCTCATACTCCTGAAATCAGTTTTTAAAAGACCAGAGAAAGGTCGAATTTATTGGAAGGAAACCGTGTTGGCAATGACCGATATTGGTATAGGGTCTTTGGGACTTATCGTTATTATTTCCACCTTCATTGGAGCTGTTATGACCATGCAAATTGCCTTTCAGATGGTTTCCGACTTGATTCCAAATTCTATTATAGGTTCGATCAACCGGGATTCAAATATTTTGGAATTGGGACCAACGATCTCGGGACTAGTCTTAATGGGAAAAATTGGGTCGTCTATATCTTCACAGATCGGATCCATGCGTGTTACAGAGCAAATTGATGCCTTGGAAATTATGGGGATCAATGCCCCTGGTTATTTGATATTACCCAAAATATTGGCGGGTATTACCATGATTCCGATGTTGGTTATTATTTCCATCGTATGTGCCTTAGTGGGCGGTCTGTTGGGCGGGTCACTTTCGGGTGCTGTGACACAGGCGGATTATATTTTAGGAATTCAAGATGGCTTCAACGGTTTCACGGTGACAGTTGCCCTTGTTAAAGCTGTTGTGTTTGGGTTTATTATTACCTCGATATCAGCTTATAAAGGGTATAATGTAAAGGGAGGAGCTTTGGAAGTTGGGCAAGCTAGCACAGAAGCAGTTGTAGTTGGCTGTATAACTATTCTTGCAGCGGATTATGTGATAACCGCATTAATGCTTTAAAAAGATTTTATGATTCAAATCGAAGATATTAACAAGTCATTTGGAGACAATCACGTTCTGAAGGGTATCAGTGCAAATTTCGAACCTGGAAGAGTGAGTTTGATTATCGGAGGGTCGGGTTCCGGAAAGAGTACTTTATTGAAATGTATTGTGGGCCTGCATCAACCGGAAAAAGGAAAAGTGATTTTTGATGGCAAGGATTTTACTCGGATGAATTTTGAAGAGCGCGTTCCTATTCGAAAAGAAATAGGCATGCTTTTTCAAAATTCAGCGCTGTTTGATTCGATGACGGTCGAACAAAATATCATGTTTTCGTTGGACATGTTTACGGATATGTCCAAAGCGGAGAAATTGGATCGGGCAAATCATTGTCTGGAACAGGTTAATCTGGAGGGAAGAAATAAATTGTTCCCTGCGGAGCTTTCGGGGGGGATGAAGAAGCGGGTTGGAATTGCACGCGCAATTAGTATGAACCCCAAATACCTTTTTTGTGATGAACCCAATTCGGGATTAGATCCGGAGACTTCGATTGTTATTGATGAATTGGTGCTAAAAATTACACAAGAATTGAAATGTACAACAGTCGTTGTTACACATGATATGAATTCTGTGATGGGAATCGGTGAGTATATTTTGTTTCTCTATAAGGGACAAAAATTCTGGGAAGGTTCCAATAAGGATATGATGCGATCGGATGTGGAAGAATTGAACAACTTTGTTTTTGCAAGCCCATTAATGAAAAGTGCTAAGGCTTCTATGGGGCAATAACACGTGAGAAGAAGGCTTTATTGCGCTTAATTTTATGTGTTTGATCGGCGTTAGCATCGTGCAGATTTCTTTTATATTGAAATTTAGCTTAGTTTTGTCGGAAAATTTTGATTTTGGCAGCAACAAATATACAACTATTGACCCCACAGCATTGGAAGGACTATGAACTCATTGATTGTGGTGATTTTGAAAAACTGGAACGTTTTGGTGATTTAGTTTTAATCAGACCAGAACCTCAGGCTGTATGGCCTAAGGCATTGGGTGATCCAGAGTGGAACAAACGTTATCATATCAAATTCAAAGGTCGTTCGGCTACTTCTGGAGAATGGTTGAAGAAAAATCCAAAGGTCC
This sequence comes from Sphingobacterium sp. G1-14, assembly GCF_002196555.1. Classification (NCBI taxonomy): domain Bacteria; kingdom Pseudomonadati; phylum Bacteroidota; class Sphingobacteriia; order Sphingobacteriales; family Sphingobacteriaceae; genus Sphingobacterium; species Sphingobacterium sp. G1-14. The sequence goes on along the minus strand of NZ_CP021381.1, from coordinate 5,449,447 downwards.
AAGACCGTTGGCACATCGAATATAAAAATGAGGATGTGGCCATCAAATTTAGATTGGGCTTGACATCTTTTAAACACGTCGGGATATTTCCGGAGCAGGCTGTAAATTGGGATTATATCTCGGAATCTGTTCGCTCATTTAAGACGGAGAAACCGAAGGTTCTAAATCTTTTTGCATACACTGGTGGAGCATCTTTAATAGCAAAGGCTGCAGGTGCGGATACAACTCACGTCGATTCGATAAAACAGGTTGTTACCTGGGCTAATGAAAATATGGAAATTTCCAATTTGGATAACATTCGTTGGGTGGTTGAAGATGCTTTGAAGTTTGTAAAGCGTGAGCTGAAAAGAGGCAATACGTATAATGGGATTATTTTGGATCCACCGGCATACGGACATGGGCCGAAAGGAGAGAAATGGAAATTGGAAGATCACATTATGGAAATGATGACTGAGGTCGTTCAACTATTGGATCCTAAAGAACATTTCTTGATTTTGAATACGTATTCATTAGGGTTTTCTTCTGTTATTGTTGAAAATTTAATTAAGACGGCTTTTCCAAAAGTGGAAAACTTAGAAATAGGCGAGTTGTTTTTACAAGCAACTGCAGGACCAAAACTTCCACTTGGCGTATTTGGTAAATTCCGCAAAATAGCGAAGTAAGACTTGTCAAAAGATTCCTGATAATAACACGGGGCGCTTGTTTAAGCGCCCTGTGTTTGTTTAAAGTTATATTAGGGGGTTACATATGGATGTCTTTTAAACGTAGTGAGGCCAGTTCAAGTTGTCTGGGTATCGCTGTGCTGATGTTGTGTGGAATGAGCGATAAGTGCTGGGTAAGTTCGTTGTAATAAGCTATTCCAGCTTGTAATTGTGCTTTGAATTTGGCTACATATTTTATTTTTTTATCGTTCATGATATTTTTATTGTCTGTGACATATTTTTGAATATGATCGATATAAAGGTTGAGTTCGTTGATCATAACAAAAGGTCTGTTTTCATTTTCAAAAACTGATATACGGCCATAGATGTGATCGATCATTTCCCGCAAAGAATATTGTTTTTTGAACCAGACAAGATTTGGACCTGGGCAGATGGATACAGCGGTCTGTTCTTTGCTCTTCTGGATATTGTACTTGAGATAGGCGGGTGCTGCGAGCCCTTCACAAAGACAGGTTTTCTCTGTAATGGCGTCAAAGGCTTTATCGTATTCCGCAACGGACAGGTTTTGTTTTTGTAGTTCCTGGATCTTTTGATGTTGATATACGCGTGATGCGGTGCAGATCGGTTTATCACTAAACTCTGTGTTCGAAATAAGGTATTCTTTTTTACAAGGGCTACCGGGGCGCCCTTTTTTTATACGTTCCAATCGTAGGTGCTCCGCGCCACTTTGTCTGAAATTGTTAAAGGGAATTCCCAATGGAGATGCTCCGCTACAGTAGAAGTCTTCTTGCTTGGCAGTTTCCAATGCTTTTAAGGTTTCTTGATCTACCGTGGTTGCTTCGGGAACCATCAGGAATGGGGAGCCCCATCCTACGGCATCGAATCCATAGTAGTCTAACAAGAACTGATGTTCTGAAGCAGTTCCCACACCTCCTTGAACTGTATATTTGATGATGGGGGGAGTTGTTAATGAGCGCTCTTGGGAAGTCCAATATTCGTGGTATATCTCGAAAAGTTCGGTTTTCAAACTTTCTTTTTTCTCTTTAAACTCTTGAAGGATTGGCCCTAGAAGAAAACCATCGGTTGCGAAAGCATGACCACCACAGTTCAAACCGGATTCTATTCTGAATTCAGACACCCATACACCGCGCTTAGCGAGATATTTTGCCTGGATGAGCGCCGATCGAAAGTCACTTACTTTCAAAACGATCTTTTTGTCAAATAGACCTTCACTATTGGGGAAGAAACCCGGTAATTCAGCGAGGTAAGCGTATAGGTGTGGATTCATCCCTGCGGAAAGGATAAGAGAAGAATGCAGGGTGGAATTGGCAAAACCTCGTAAGGCTGCTGAAGCATCCGAATAACGCTGATCCAATAGATTACCATCCTGGTAATTCATTTTATCTACTTTGGACATAATATTAACATCGATGTCTCCCGCTTTGAGGTAATTGATCAATAGATCTTGCAGCTCGGTTTTAATCGCGCGATTGCTTTCAATTTCCATCGCATGATAAATTGGTTTTGAAGGGTGTGAATCGGGTAGAAGCTGAAAATATTTGGTAAGTTCGGAATTTTCGGTAAAAGGTTGACGCTTTAAGGCCTCGATTTGCCTATTGACCACAAACTGTACAAGATTGAGATAGGCCGTAATTCTTTTTGCTCGGTAATCTTCTTCTGTTTTAGCGATCGGATGATAGGAGATTTGATATTGTCCGCAGTAATAGCGGCGCATGCGCTCAATTAGTTCATCGTCAACAATAGACATTACGGAGGAGATGCCGTATTGTGCGACCTTAAGTGCGGAGTCGATGGAGAAAGCTAAGCCTAATACGGGGATATGAAAAGTATGCGTCATTCTTAAATATTTCTTTTACGAAATAATGGAGAATAACGCTAAAAAAAAGTAACGATTGTTTTATCGGGAAATGATTGTAATCACTATTCAAATACAATTGTCTTGTAATCGTTGCGCATTACACGATCTTCGCTAAGCAGACGAATTGCTCGGCTCAAAACAGCCTTTTCTATTTCTTTTCCGGCAGTTACCATATCTTTTACAGTATAGGTGTGGTTGACATGTCGTATATCCTGTACGATGATGGGGCCTTCATCGAGTTGGTCGGTAACGAAATGCGCTGTGGCGCCGATGATCTTAACTCCTCTTGCATGAGCCTGCTTGTACGGGTTGGCACCAATAAAAGCGGGGAGAAATGAATGGTGTATGTTAACCAGTTTATTTTCAAAGGTACTGACAAACTGAGGGGACAAGATCCGCATGAACTTCGCTAAAATAATATAATCGAAATTATAGTTTTGGATTTGTTCAATCAGTTGTTTTTCGAATGTTTCCTTTGTAAGGTTTTCATGTGAGATACAATGAAATGGAATATCGAACTTTTCCGTAAAGGAGCGTAGTGATTCATAGTTACCAATTACGGCCTGCACCTCCGCTCCCCATGTTTCGAAGTGTTGTCTTACTAAGATATCGGCAAGGCAGTGATGCTCCTTGGTCACGAGGACGACGATTTTTTTGCGGTTATTGGGGTTTATCTGTATCTGAGCAGATGGGGGAAGTACTTCGGCAAGGGAATCGGAAAGCTGTTTCTGCTCAGGTACGATACCATTACATACGACACGCAAGAAAAATTTGTTGGCTTCTTCATCCACATATTCACGCATGGTGACAATATTGAGCTGATATTTTGCTAGCGTATTTGAAATGTTGGCGACCAATCCAACGGCATCTTGACATTGGATCAGAATTAAGGTTTGGTTGTGCATGAAAGGTGGTTGTAGGTTGCTAAAAAAGCGGGTTATTTTAACCCGCTTTTTTTGTTAGTTCTTCTTCAAGGTCAACTTCAACACGTAGATTTTCGACAATATGTTTTTGCCGGTCTGGTGTGTTTTTGCCCATATAATATTCTAATAACTGTTGAATTTTATTGTCTTTGGACAAGATAACCGGGTCAAGTCGGATATCTTTTCCGATAAATAATCCAAATTCGGAAGGTGATATCTCACCTAAACCTTTGAATCGGGTAATTTCAGGCTTAGCGCCTAATTTTGCGATTGCTTTTTGTCGTTCTTCATCGGAATAGCAATAGATCGTTTCCTTTTTGTTGCGGACACGGAAAAGTGGTGTCTGTAAGATGGAAACGTGACCAGCTTTGACAAGGTCTGGAAAAAACTGCAAGAAAAATGTCAATAACAACAGACGGATGTGCATTCCATCGACGTCGGCATCGGTAGCGATTACGATATTGTTGTAGCGTAACCCGTCGAGACCGTCTTCAATATTAAGCGCGTGTTGTAAGAGGTTAAATTCTTCGTTTTCATAAACGATCTTTTTGGACATGCCGTAGGAGTTTAACGGTTTTCCTTTTAAACTGAAAACTGCTTGAGTCTGCACATCCCGCGATTTGGTAATGGAGCCAGATGCAGAATCCCCTTCGGTGATAAACAAAGTTGTTTCTTGGTTACGTTCATTTTTATCGCTGAAGTGCACTTTACAGTCACGTAGTTTACGATTGTGCAAAGAGGCTTTCTTCGCTCTTTCGTTGGCGAGTTTTTTGATCCCGGCGATATCCTTACGTTCACGTTCAGACTGTAGAATACGTTTTTGAAGAGCATCTGCCGTAGCCGGATTTTTATGCAGGTAATCATCCAATGCTTTTTTGATAAAGTCACTAATGAACCCTCTTACTGTGGGACCTTCTGGACCGACACTCTGCGAGCCTAATTTAGTCTTGGTTTGAGATTCAAAAACAGGTTCCTGTACTTTGATAGCGATAGCACCAATGATCGAGGAACGAATATCCGATGCGTCAAATTCTTTTTTGTAGAACTCGCGGATTGTTTTGACAAGTGCTTCACGGAAGGCTGCCTGGTGTGTTCCACCTTGCGTGGTATGCTGACCGTTGACAAACGAATAGTATTCTTCTCCGTACTGCTGACCATGTGTCATTGCAATTTCAATATCTTCACCACGGAGGTGAATGATCGGGTAGCGCATGGACTCGGCATCGATATTCCGTTCCAATAGATCTTTTAGACCATGCTCGGAAATAAATTTCCGATTATTGAAATTAATGGTAAGACCAGAATTTAAGAAGACATAATTCCAGATCATGTTTTCTACAAATTCAAGTCTATATTTATAATTTCGGAAAATCGAATCGTCCGGATAAAATGTTACTGCTGTCCCATTTCGTTGCGTGGTATCTTTTTGTTCATCGTTGATTAATTCTCCGTTGGAGAATTGGGCGATGCGCGTTATATTTTGACGATATGACTGTACGGTAAACTGACTGGACAAAGCATTTACGGCTTTTGTACCGACACCATTTAAACCAACGGACTTTTGGAAAGCCTTACTATCATATTTACCACCTGTATTGATTTTAGAAACAACATCAACCACAGAACCAATTGGAATACCACGTCCATAATCGCGTACGGAAACTTTATTTTCGTTTACCGTGATATCAATAATTTTACCAGCGCCCATAACAAACTCATCAATTGAGTTGTCAACGACCTCTTTCAATAAAACATAGATACCATCATCATAGGCCGAACCGTCCCCCAATTTTCCAATGTACATTCCCGGACGAAGGCGAATATGCTCTTTCCAATCCAGGGACCTAATGCTGTCTTCGTTATATGTACTCATAAATTAATGTTGAACTTAGCTAACAAAAGTAAAAAAAATAAACTACGATAAGTAGTTTAAAAGGCTAAATTTTTTAGATATCGATAGTTTGCGTGCCGCTGGAGAAAATTGCTGGTTTGATGGGAAATGTTTACATTTAGTGTAAGTAATTGTAACGAGAATAATTTATGGGATTATTTGATAAAATCAGGAATGAGTTTGTCGATATTATCGAATGGGTCGATAATAGCACAGATACGATTGTGTGGAAGTTTCCACGGTATCAGAATGAAATAAAAATGGGTGCGCAGTTGACTGTGCGGGAAGGGCAGGCTGCGGTATTTTTGAATGAAGGTGTGGTTGCGGATGTCTTTCAGCCTGGTCGCTATGAATTGACAACACAGAATATGCCGATCATGACAACCATCAGAGGTTGGAAATACGGGTTCAATAGCCCATTCAAAGCCGATGTCTATTTTGTCAACCTTCGACAATTTGTCAATCAGAAATGGGGAACCAAAAATCCGATTATGCTGCGGGATCCTGAATTTGGACCAATTCGACTTCGGGCTTTCGGTAATTTCTCTTTTCAGGTGAAGGACGTTACTGTTTTTATGAAACAGCTGGTTGCGACGACGCCTGTTTTTACTGTTGAAGATATCACAGAGCAGCTTCGAAATATTGCGGTATCGCGTGGGATGGATGCTATTGCTGAGTCGAAGATACCAGCCTTAGACCTCGCATCCAACTATGATGAAGTTTCGGCTTTGATACAACAAAAAATTGGGGTTGATTTTGATGAGTTGGGTTTGAGCTTAACGAAATTCTTAATCGAAAATATTTCATTCCCAGAAGAGGTGGAAAAAGCCCTTGATAAGCGAAGCAGTATGGGGGTCGTTGGTAATCTAGGGGCATATGCCCAATTTCAAGCGGCTAATTCCATGGAGAAAGCTGCTGAGAATCCCAATAGTGGGGGGATCGTAGGTGCTGGATTTGGTGCTGGGCTGGGAGCGGGAATGGTTGGTCAAATGGGTAATGTATTTCAGCAAAACAGTTTTGATGGGAATAATCCTACTGGTACGGGATCTGCTGCTGCATCTTCTGCAGGGTCTGTAGGACCGCCTCCATTGCCCAAAACGGTAGCTTATTACCTGGCCATTAAAGGTAAACAGGAGGGGCCATTTGATCCGGAACAGCTGCGCGGTCTGATAAAAGATGGGACGATGACACTTGCCACCCTGGTCTGGAAAGAGGGACTTGAAAACTGGATTGAGGCTGAAAAGGTAGGCGAATTAAAGGATCTGTTTTCGCAGAACCCGCCACCGATACCAGGAGTTTAGGATAAAACGCACGACCGAAGTTTTATGAGTTTTGAAGAAAAAACCTCCGAAATAGAGCAGGGGTTAAAATGCCAGGGCTGTGGTGCTATTTTGACTTATCAGCCTGGTACTTCCTATTTAGAGTGTTCCTATTGTGGAACTAGGAATGAAATAGCGGATCAGCTACCGGAAGATGGGCATATTGAATCTACAGATTATAAAATTTTTGGACAAGCAATGGAAGGAGTCGCCGATGAGCGCTATAGCTATTTGGCTGAAGTTGTGCATTGCAGTAACTGTGGTGCAAACTCGCGTTTGAATCCTCATGTTACGGCAGATTTATGTGCTTTTTGTGCTTCACCTTTGGTAATTGACCATCAGCAAAAGCGTATTGTGAAGCCACATGGTCTTGTTCCCTTTTCCGTTGATTACAAAAATGCTTTTGGGCTACTGACACAATGGGCGGGTAAGATATGGTTCGCTCCGAATGACTTTAAGCGAATTTTTAATTCAAGAAATGATCGTTTAAAAGGAGTGTATATACCATTTTGGTCCTATGACGCAGATGTACATTCTGATTACGTCGGGTCACGTGGAGAGTATTATTATGTGACGCGTACAAGACGCAATTCGGATGGTGAGACGGAAGAATACGAAGAAAGACGAACAAATTGGTATCCAGCTTCAGGTAGTATCTATAGTCAATTTAAGGATATTGTCATTTCGGGATCGACATCTCTTCCCGAAAAGTTCTCTGATAAAATCGGACCTTGGAATTTGGGCTATCTAAAACCTTTCAATGAGCAATATTTAAGTGGCTTTATCGCTGAAACTTTTAGTGTGGATCATGTAAAAGCGGCGGAGACTGCCCGGACTATTATGGATCTGGAAATCGAACGTCAGGTTGAGAATGACATCGGTGGTGATACACAGGATATTGATTCTATTGATAGCGATTTTAAATCCATTAAATTGAAGTATATTCTTTTACCTGTGTGGTTATCAGCTTATCAGTACAAAGGAAAGAGTTATCAGATCATGGTCAATGCATTTAACGGTAAAGTTTATGGACAAAGACCTTATAGCTTTTGGAAAATCGCTTTTTTGGTATTGGCGATCATTATTGTTTTATATCTCTTGAGTTTTATGGGATAACAAAAAAGGTTGCAAAAAAAGCGCTGTTCTCTTTTATTGAGAACAGCGCTTTTTTTATGCTAATCGTCTTGACTATTTGTTTAGTGAAAGTAGGAATCCGATCGTGAAATTGGCATCCCAATCAAATACGAAGGTGTCGCAATTGGTTGCATCTTTAATTGCTTTATAGATGTTGACACCGCTCTTTGTTTTTACTTTATCTGTTTTGTAAGATGCTGGATCGTTCAAAACCGTAAAACGCTCTTCACCTTGGCGTGTCTGCGATGCTAATTCAAAAGGAACCCCGCCTATAATAAAACAAACTTCTCTTTTATTTGCTGGAATTTTTTCGCCTAATTTTTTTACTTCTGTATAGACCGCATCATCTTTGAGGTCTTTTTCATAATATTTCGCACCAGGTGCTTCTACCGATTTTGTGTCACCGTCGATCCAGGAGATTTTGGTGTTACCAGAGCCAATATCAACAACAAATGAATTGTCTTCGTAAGCTTTCGGAAGAACCGATTTTAACGCTAATTTTCCTTCCTGCTCTGCTGTAACCAGGTTGACCACAAAGCCCATTTTTCTAAGTTCAGCACTGATAACTGAAGTTTTAGGTTCTTTTTGAGCTCCGGAGCTAATAACGAAATGTATGTTTTTGGATTTGACGCCTTTGTCGAGCATCATGCCTATATAATCTTTTAATCCTTTACGGATGTCTTCCGTATTTGCCAATCCTTCGTATGCAAATGACTTTCCAAAGTCTTTGGAAATGATCTCCCAGCGATTTTCTTTGTCCATATTGACGACAAAGGAATTGAAACCCGAAGCGCCCACTTCAACGACACCCTTGTATTCGCCGTCGACTGGTTTTTCGGGTTGATAGTTGAATGAACGAGTCGTTTCTGAGCCTGATGAAGGTGCGGCCGCATGACCATTATTGCTTGTTGAATCTGTTGTTTGGACTGTCGAATTAGCCTCAAATTTGCCCGATTGAATGGCCCAATAACCGATTGCGAGAATAGGTAAGGCGATGATAATTGCTTTGATTGGCCATCTTAATCTTGCCCATGTTGATTTTTCTTCCATAATGTTCGTATAATAAGTTTGATTTTAGTTAATATTAATCGAGTAATGTAAATCCTTTATCTACTTTTTCTTCGGGTTTGAGTTCATAGCTGGCATCGGCCATTTGTGTTACGTTTAATACATTTAGATTACGTTCGTCAACTTTGCGGATAAACTCTTCCAGTTCACCTTGAGTAGGCGTGCCACCCACGGTGATGTTGTTGTTTTGATCCAAGAAATCAAGATTCGATCGGATAGAGGCAATATTTTGACTGATGGCACCTGTTGCTGCATTCATGGCCTCTTGAAATGCCCAGCCATCTTTAATATTGAATACATCGGCTAGGCCATCGGTGGCATTTTTCATCTTTTGAGTGGCTTCTAGCTTCTTGGAAATAATGGAAATGCTGCTATCCAAGGTGCTGACATAGATACGCGCTGCGCTTTCATTATCTTTTAGGACTTCCAATACTTTTGCAAATTGATTGGCATATTGGACATAACTGCGCGCATTTTGCTCTTCAGATTCACCTTCTTTTCCCAATAGAAATGCTTTGGTACGTGTTTCTTTGGCATCTCTTGCATAAGCATTTGCCTTCTCTGCATTATTTTTGCTCGTTTCCTCCTTTGATTTCTCGTCGAGATTAGCCGCTTCAGCGGTGAAACGTTTCGCATAGGTGTACTTCTCTTCGGCTGTTTTTTGAGCAGTTTCACCGCTTTGAATCATGTCGATGCGGACACCGTCTACATTGCTGATTTTTTCCTTCACGCGTTTCAGGGTGTCTTTTGCATCTCTTGATAACAGTTGTAAGGTTTCGATAGGGTTATTTCTAATGATGGATTTTTCACCTTTAAAAAGTAGGACGGTTCCCAATCGGTGCAATAGTGCAATGATCTTTGGGGCTAGCAATAATAAGGTAATCAGGATTATACTGAATATCACAAAAAGTATACTTTTTCCGGCATATTCCAGCATAATCGGTAAGTACTTGAAAAAAGCAAAGGCTCCACCAAGTAAAAGTGCCCAAAAGAAGATCGACGAAGCTGTCTTCTTCGCTTCTGGTGATTTTAATTGTGCAGGCAGATGATCGCCCAGTACTTGAAATATCGGAAGTTGCGTTTTTATCTCAGCGGGAATATTAACATACTGATCTTTTCTTTCCATTGATTTATTTTTATGTTATTGATTGATTAATCATATGCAATGCAGTGTTGATTTCGGTGACCACTTCATCAACGGCCGCGTTGCCGATGTTTATTTTTTGTTCGATATCTTTAATTCTTGGTTCGTACTTTTCATTAATTTGACCCAAAGCGAGTTGTTTTTTCTGTAGGTCATCTTGCAATTTGGCGATATTCTCCGTTATTGTTTTGATTTCAGTGTTCAGATTTGCAATCTCCATGGTTCGGTCTTGTTCAGTCTTTTTCTTTTCAGCCTGTTTTTGTTCCGATTCTTTGGCAATGGTTTCTTTCAATTTATTAGCATAATTTGTGCCAGTTGCTACCAGTTTATCCTTGGTTAACGACCTGTCTACAAATTTCAGTGAAGTATAGGCTGCTTTTAATGTGTTTTCCTCTACTTTTCCCATTGCGGCAGCAGCATTCCATACTTCGAAAAAATCTACACCCTGTTCGTTGAGTTTTTCAAGAATGGCATAGACCTTTAATTTCATTTCTTTGAGGTCGGTTGTTCCGTCATTGGCTGTTATAGGGATTGGGGGCGGTGTTTTTCCAGTTGGAGCCTGGACCGTCGGCGATGAATATGCCGGTGGTACCTGCGGTCTTTCAGGAGCGGCATTAGTGGTCGGAGCCGGTGGGGCTTGTACCGGCGGAGTTTGCTGCGGCTGATCGTCCTCAAAAATTAATTTCTTCAGACTGTTTAATATACTGGATCCTCTTTTAGTATCGTCGTTGCTCATCATGTCATAGTTGATTATATCTCTACTAAAATAATAAAAATTAATATTCTCTTCTAATGAATTGCGCTATGGAATACCCGAAATGGACATGGGGGTGATAGGAGCTTGAATAAAAGCGATGAAATGCAAAGTAGGGAGAGTGAATTGGCCTCTATGGCACTTTATGTTTAGGGTAAAAACAAAGATTCCCAATTGTTGATTGGGAATCTTTGTTTTGGCGGTAACGGTCCTGTGGGATTATTATCTGCCAAAATCATCTTGTACGCGAACAATATCGTCTTCATCAGAAGGGTTGTTGGCATCTGTGTGCTGCCAGATCTCGGCTAGAATACCGAAGCCATCCAATCCAATTAAACGGTGACGTTGCCCTTGACGCAATCTAATCGTTTCGCCTTCTTTCAATGTTGAAACAACCGATTCTTCATCTGTGTCAGAAACCATAACGCCTACGTTACCTTGGATAACACGCCAGATTTCGGCACGACGGTGGTGATATTGCCATGAAAGTCTTTTCTCTGGTGCAACAATTAAAATTTTTGGACTTAATTTCCCTGAGATTCTTAATTCTTGTACATCCATTCCGCCGAAGTATTCATCGGCAAATTCTTGTGCTTGGGATTCGTCAATAACGAAAAATCCTCCCCAAGGGCGTGCAGCATCTGATTTATCAATACGAAAACCTTTGGATGTCAGCATTTCCTGTACTTTCTCAAACAATGCGATTTTATCTATAGCCATATTAAAAATTCTAAAAATTTGTTATTCGTTAATTCAGTTGCTAAATATAAAAAAAATCCATTAATATTTTAAGTTAACCGTTTTAGCTTTATCTAAATACGTTATAATGGAGCTGTTTTGGATATCCCTAGCTATAATATGTCGCGTGAAGTTAAAAATGAAATTGCTAATTTTGTGATCAATCTAATTTCAGGATATGTCAAACTTTCAAGTCGATCGGGAAAATACTGCATTTATGCAGGCTGTTGCTTTTGTTAACCAAACGAACCAAAACATATTTATAACAGGAAAGGCTGGTACAGGAAAAACGACGTTCTTGAAGTATATTCGTGAGCATAGCTACAAGAAGATGGCTATTACGGCACCTACAGGCGTCGCAGCGATGAATGCGGGCGGAACCACTTTACATTCTTTATTTTGGCTTCCATTTGGAACCTTTATAGAAGATTATGAATTACGTTGGGACGAGCAGGATAGTCATATTTACAATAAATCACGTTTATTCAGTACGATTAAATTGACCAAGCAGCGCAGGGCTATCTTGCAGGAACTTGAGCTTTTGGTGATTGATGAGGTTTCAATGGTCCGTGCAGATACATTGGATGCGATTAATGTGATTCTGCAATCTGTTCGTCGCGATATGCGACCTTTTGGTGGTTTACAAGTATTGTTTATTGGAGATTTATATCAGTTGCCACCAGTAGTGAAAGATGCCGAATGGAATGTTTTACGGGATCATTATTCTTCTGTTTTCTTCTTTAACGCTAAAATTTTAAGGGATAATCCGTTGGTGATGTTAGAGCTTAATAAAATCTATCGTCAGCAAGATGAGGGTTTTATTTCCATATTGAATGCCATACGAAACAATCAGTGTACCAGTGATATGCTCACGACCTTAAATGGTTACTATCAGCAGGACTTTGTTCCAAATGAGGCGGAACAGTATATTACATTGACCTCCCATAATCGAAATGCTGATGAAATAAACGGAGCCAAGTTGGCCTCATTATCAGGTAAAATGTTAAATCTTAAGGCTGTTGTCAAAGATGATTTTGCGCAGGGTTCCTACCCTGCTGAAGAAACGTTGTCTTTAAAGATAGGGGCACAGGTGATGTTTATTCGAAACGATTCGGGAGATGAACGTAAATATTACAATGGAAAGATTGGTACGGTAAAGGACATCGATACGGTGCAGGGCACAGTAACGGTTACATTTCCTGATGGATCGGAATCTGTAACGGTAAAAAGGGAGACCTGGGAGAATATTCGGTATAATTACGATAAGGGGCAAGATCAGATTAAGGAGGAGATATTGGGTACATTTTCGCAATTTCCACTTCGACTGGCCTGGGCTATCACCATTCATAAAAGCCAGGGCTTAACTTTTCAAAAAGCAATCATCGACGCAGGGACCTCTTTTGCCGCGGGACAGGTGTACGTTGCATTGAGCCGTTTAACGAGTTTAGATGGGCTTGTATTAAAATCGATCATCCCTTCTTATGCTATCCGTACAGATTACCAAGTTGTCGAATTTGCGCAGCGTGCTCAGGGACAGGCTGATGTAAATGAGATTTTGGAGCAATGCCAGCGGAATTATCTTGGCCAGATTTTAATGCATGGTTTCCGTTGGGACGGTCTATTGGCCGAAACTTCTGAGTTACTGAAATCACTTGAGGAGCGTAATATTGATGGAAAGGAACAAGCATTACTATTTTTTCAACAATTGGTCAAGCACCTTCAGACCCAAGAGAAAGTTGCACATAAGTTTATTGTTGTACTGTATGATTTGTTGCGGGATAAAAACGCGATCGATTATGATGTAATCTGTGAACGTTCTACCGCTGCGGTCAATTGGTTTTTACCGAAAATGGATGTAGATCTGATTGAGGCTTTAACCAAACATATCGAAGAGTACCAGATACGAAAACGTACGAAGAAATATATTGACGAGTTAAAAGCATTGTTGCTTGATTACAAGCGAAAACGTGAGCAGTTGCAACATTGTCTTCTTATTGCTGATACGCTTTCCAAACGGGAAGATTTTCAAACAGCGATGCTCGATGTTGCTGCCAGTGTGAAGACCAAAGAAAAAGACGAATTGGCTGCACAAAATGCAGATGAAGAGGGGCCTAAGAAGTTGGATACAAAGGAGATTTCCTTAGAAATGTTTAAGGATGGGATGAGCATTGCTGATATAGCGGTTAAGCGCGGGATGGTCGCTGGTACGATATATGGGCATTTAATTAACTTTGTTGGTACGGAAGTGGAAGCAACAGAGTTGATCGAGCAGGAGAAGTTGGATCGTATTCTTGGTGTGATACGTGCAAATCCGGATAAATCCTCTTCAGAACTTAAAATGCTTTTGGGGGCAGATATTGATTATCCGGATATTAAAATTGGACAAAAAGTTTTGGGATTGTAGGCAATAAAAATTTATAGCGTATATTTGTAACAAATTGTGTGATATAGTTTGTTGAAAGCCCATTGATAACCTTAAGATTGCTTATGGAAAACAAGAAAGATCCTAACAAGTGGCTTGTGCTGACGACTATTTCAACCCAGATGGTTTTTACCATTTACGCATTTTATTTATTGGGGGATTGGCTGGACGGTAAGTTTCATGCTGAGAACCAACTATGGATGAAGATCTGTACCCTTGGAGGGATTGGAATTTCTCTATATCAAGTCATTAGACAAGTGAATCGATTAAACGATAGATGATAGTATATATAAAGCAGGCCCTTATTTTATTTTTTGTTGCGGTATTAATTTTTGCCGTTCATTTCTTTTTGTTAAAGTCTTTTGATGGTATACATTCCCTGGAAGATCTACATTTTCCATTGTATGAAATTTATATTTTTCAACTGATATTATCCGTGATCATCATGGTGGGGATAAGTTACTGTTCGCAGAAATTTCCGCAATATGTTGGTTTTGTTTTCTTGGGACTATTGACTTTAAAGTTTGTCCTGAATTATGTATATATCCATAATGGGTTGGCAAAACCGCAGGCTGATATTTTAAAATATAACTATTTGATCGTTGTCGTTTTATTCCTTTTTTACGATGTTATATTTGCTTACAAGGCTTTAAACAAATCCTAAGGGAGAAAACGATAGTTTTTTCAAAAAAATGTAATATTAAAGTAGCTTTTGTGCTTTATATATAGTATTTTCGCAAAAAATTTTAAATAACATAATAGTAGTATCGTGAGTCTTAAAAGAACACTTCAATTTTTAGCAGTTATTCTGTTTGCAGTTGCGCCATTTTTAACAAAGGCGAATGAGGATGCACACGGAGAAAAATCGCAGGCTGAGGAAATCAATAGCCATATTGAGCATCACTTACAAGATGATTATTATTTTAGCTTCTTTTCGGATGAAGAGACAGGTAAACATTATGGTTTTTCATTGCCGGTAATTTTGATCGATAATGGCTTGAAAGTTTTTATGGCTTCGGCATTCGATCACGGTAATAAAGTTGCTGAGGTTGACGGTCAATATTATGCATTGTATCACGGGAAAATTTATAAGACTGATGCTACTGGTAATTTGACTGGTCATGAGTATCGTAAAAATGCTGATGGTAGCTATGTTATGACTATAAATGAAGATGGAAAAGAAGAGAAAAAGGAATTTGAAACTTCCTATGTGATTGGTTCTCATGAAATTCATGATGCTGTCGATTTTCATCCATCTGTAGCGATGCCTTTAGATTTTTCGATCACTAAAAGTGTTGTTGGTTTGTTTTTGGCTGCATTTTTAATGTTTTGGGCATTTATTAGTTTGGCTAAAACATATAAAAAAGGTGCTAACAATTTACCTAAAGGTGTTGGACGTGTATTGGAGCCTTTGGTTATCTATGTACGTGATGAGATGGCTATTCCAAACATTGGTCATCGTTACAAGGAATTCATGCCTTATTTATTGTCTGTATTCTTTTTGATCTGGATTTTAAACTTGGTTGGTTTGACACCACTAGGGTTTAACGTTACAGGAAACATTACAGTAACTTTATGTTTGGCTCTTTTTACATTCTTAATTGTGAATATCAAAGCAAACGCAAACTACTGGAAGCATATTTTTTGGATGCCAGGAGTTCCGGTTCCATTTAAATTTGTTTTAGCGCCAATTGAGGTATTGGGATTGTTTACAAAACCATTCTCTTTGATGGTACGTTTGTTTGCAAATATTACAGCTGGTCACACGGTCGTAATGGGACTGATTGCAATTGTTTATTTATTGCAACACCAATTGACAGTAGTGGGTAGTATCGGTGTTTCCATGTTCTTGACAATCTTCTTGATGGTTATCGAATTATTGGTAGCATTCTTACAAGCATTTATTTTTACGATGTTGTCATCCTTATTTATCGGTATGGCTGTTGAAGAACATCACGATCATTAATTAGTAAATTTTTTAATTATTCAAATCATACATTATGTACAATTTAATTGGAGCCGGTTTAATCGTTATCGGTGCAGGTTTAGGTTTAGGTAAAATTGGTGGTTCTGCAATGGAAGCTATCGCTCGTCAACCAGAAGCAGCATCTAAAATCCAAACTGCAATGATTATCATTGGTGCCTTACTTGAAGGTTTAGCATTCGGTGCTTTATTATTAGGTAAATAGTCACAACGGTTTTATGGTATAACCTGCAACGGTTGGTTGCAGGTTATATTATTCCTGAATCTTAAAAAATAAGAATTATCATTATATAGTATAACAATGGATAAATTAATACATTCGTTTTCGTACGGTTTGTTTTTTTGGATGGTCATCGTCCTTGTGGTTATTATCTTTTTATTAGGTAAATTCGCATGGAAACCAATTGTTGATGCCCTAGACGAACGTGAAAAAGGTATTGCAAGTGCTTTGGAGGCTGCTGAAAAAGCTAAATTAGAAATGGCTCGTTTAACAAATGAGAACGAACAATTACTAAAAGAAGCTCGCGCAGAACGCGATGTTATCCTTAAGGAAGCAAAAGAACTTAAAGATAAGATTGTAGCTGAGGCAAAAACTCAGGCACAGGCTGAAGGTGCAAAATTGATTGCACAAGCAAAAATCGAGATCAACGAACAAAAGAATAAAGCTTTGGCTGAGGTTAAGTCTCAGGTCTCTTCTTTGTCTTTGGATATTGCTCGTAAAGTGTTAAACAAAGAATTTGAGGACCAAGGAAAGCAAGAAGCTTTAGTAGCAGATTTGCTTAATGACGTTAAATTGAACTAATCCGGTCACTCAAATTACGAAATAGAATTATGTCAGTATTTAAAGTAGCATCAAGATACGCTAAGTCATTAATCGACTTGGCTAGCGAGCAAGGCTCACTGGAAACAATCAAGGCGGATATGGATTCATTCATTGCTGTTTTGAAATCCAGTACAGAATTGCAAGCTGTTTTTGCCAATCCTATTGTTCCTTTGGACAAGAAGAAAAACATATTGGATGCGCTATTTAAAGATAAGATCAATCCAAATATCTTGGCATTCTTTAAGATCATGATCAATAAAGGTCGTGGCGAGATTGTTTATGCCACTGCTCAAGAATTTATTCGTGAGTACAACGAGGTAAAAGGAATTGTGAAAGCTACAGTTACATCTGCAGCGCCGCTTTCTGAAGCTAATTTGGCAGCGATGAAAGATGTACTTGCGAAAGAAACCAACGCTCAAGTGATATTGATCAATAAAGTTGATCATAGTTTGATCGGTGGATTTGTAGTCAATATCGGCGATCGCCAAATTGATGCAAGTATTGCTGGTAAGTTGAATAAATTGGAAAGATATTTGAATCAGAATAATTAATTTGTTCTGATACTTGAAGTAAAATAAATCAAAAAACCCCTTATAATAATTAAAATGATAGAGGTAAGACCAGATGAAGTTTCGGCAATTCTAAGAGAGCAATTGTCGGGCTTTAAATCAGAAGCCGAACTAGAGGAAGTGGGTACCGTACTTGCTGTGGGTGACGGTATTGCTCGTATTTACGGCTTAACTAAAGTTCAGTCCGGTGAGTTGGTTGAATTTGATAACGGATTACAAGGTATTGTATTAAACTTAGAAGAAGACAACGTTGGTGTTGTACTTTTAGGTCCTTCTGATGAGATCAAAGAAGGAGATACTATTAAACGTACCAACCGTATTGCATCCATCAAAGTTGGTGAAGGCTTGTTGGGACGTGTTGTAAATACTTTAGGTCAACCAATCGATGGTAAAGGACCTATTCAAGGTGATTTGTATGAAATGCCTATCGAGCGTAAAGCTCCAGGTGTTATCTACCGTCAACCGGTAACTGAGCCATTACAAACAGGTATCAAAGCGATCGATGCGATGATTCCAGTTGGTCGTGGTCAACGTGAGTTGGTTATTGGTGACCGTCAAACAGGTAAAACAGCTGTTTGTATCGATACAATCTTGAACCAAAAAGAATTCTATGATGCAGGAGAACCTGTATTTTGTATCTACGTTGCCGTAGGTCAAAAAAATTCTACAGTTGCGAATATCGTGCGTACATTGGAGGAAAGAGGTGCTATGGCTTATACAGTAGTTGTTGCTGCATCTGCTGCTGATCCTGCTCCACTTCAGTTCTATGCGCCAATGGCAGGTGCTGCTATCGGAGAGTTTTTCCGTGATACAGGCCGTCCAGCATTGATCGTTTATGATGATTTGTCTAAACAAGCGGTAGCTTACCGTGAGGTTTCATTATTGTTACGTCGTCCACCGGGCCGCGAAGCATACCCAGGTGACGTATTTTATCTACACAGCCGTTTGTTGGAGCGTGCAGCGAAAATCAACTCTTCAGATGATATCGCACGCAACATGAATGATCTACCTGAATCGATCAAACACTTGGTGAAAGGTGGTGGTTCATTAACTGCGCTTCCGATCATTGAAACCCAAGCTGGTGACGTTTCAGCGTATATCCCAACCAACGTAATTTCAATTACAGATGGTCAGATCTTCTTGGAGTCTAACTTGTTTAACGCAGGTATCCGTCCAGCGATCAACGTAGGTATCTCTGTATCTCGTGTAGGTGGTAATGCGCAGATCAAACCGATGAAAAAGGTATCCGGTACATTAAAGTTGGATCAAGCTCAGTACCGTGAATTGGAAGCTTTTGCGAAATTCGGTTCTGATCTAGATGCTGCTACTAAATCTGTCTTGGATAAAGGTGTTCGTAACGTTGAGATCTTGAAACAAGGTCAATACTCTCCGGTTTCTGTTGAGAAGCAAGTGGCGATCATTTATATCGGAACTAAAGGTTTATTGCGTAATGTTCCTGTAAATAAAGTGAGAGAATTTGAAGAAGAATTCTTGACTCAATTGGAACAACGTCATCCAGAAGTATTGTCAGCTTTTAAAGCGAATAAGTTCTCCGATGAATTAACTGCAGTATTAGAAACAGTAGCTAAGGATTTAGCATCAAAATATTAATAGTAATGAGTATTTGGTATTGAGTCTATCGACAAGGCTCGATACTCAATACTAGGTACTTAATACTTAAAACAAATATGGCAAATTTAAAAGAAGTAAGAAACCGGATTACCTCGGTATCATCAACACAGCAGATCACGAAAGCTATGAAAATGGTTTCGGCTGCTAAATTGAAGCGCGCTACTAACGCTATCTTACAATTGCGCCCATATGCGAATAAACTAAGAGATATTTTGGCGGATGTTTCTGCGAGTGTTGAGGGAAGTAACTCTCCTTTTACAGTAGACCGCGAGCCAAATAAGGTGTTGATCGTTGTTGTTTCTTCGAACAGAGGTTTGGCTGGAGCATTCAACGCAAATGTTATCAAAGCGACTAATAACTTGATCTTTAACAAATATGCCGAGCAACATGCAAAGGGTAATTTGAGTATCATTGGTATTGGTAAAAAGGGTTATGACTTCTACTCGAAACGTAACTTCAATATGGTAGCTAATCACTCTGATTTGTTTTCTGATTTAAATTTTGGTTCTGTATCTGTGGTGACTGAATTTATCATGGAACAATTCAAAGAAGGTAATTTTGATCGTGTTGAAGTGATCTATAATCAGTTCAAAAATGCAGCAGTTCAAGAGTTGACTGCAGAGCAGATTTTACCATTATTACCTGCGGAGGAAAACAAACAACATACGCATAAAGCAAAAATAGAAGCTGAGGTGGATTATATCATCGAGCCTTCCAAAGAGAAGATTATCGAGGAGTTGATTCCTAAAGCAATCAAGATTCAATTATACAAAGCTGTTTTAGATTCGAATGCCTCTGAACATGGAGCACGTATGACGGCAATGGATAAAGCTACAGAGAATGCTGGTGACTTAATCAAATCACTTAAGCTATCTTACAACCAGGCACGTCAAGCTGCAATTACAACAGAATTGACGGAGATCGTATCTGGTGCAGCAGCATTATCAAACGGATAATTTTTTTATTCCGAAATATATAGAAAAAGGGCTAATCACACATGATCAGCCCTTTTTCTATATACGCTATTATCTACCATCGAATTAAGGCTGAACCCCAGGTAAATCCTGCTCCAAAAGCTGCCAAACATACGAGATCACCGTCTTTAATCTTTCCTTCTTCCCAAGCCTCGCATAGTGCTATCGGTACAGAAGCCGCAGTGGTATTCCCGTATTTCTGAATATTGTTGAATACCTGATCTTCCCTTAATCCAAGAGTTTTCTGTACAAATTGCGAAATGCGAAGATTGGCCTGGTGTGGAATCAATAAATCGATATCACTGGTTTTTAAATTATTTTTTGCCAGCGCTTCATGAATGACCTCCGGAAATTTGACAACAGCTTTTTTGAAGACGGCCTGGCCATCCATATTTGGAAACGCAGTTCCATCTTCGAGCATCTCTTTGGTCATTAATAATCCGCCCAATTCCTGATCCGGCCAATTGGGCATTTTATCTAACCAAATTCCACTGGAAGCTCCGGGGTAATACATCGCTAGCTTTTCGGCTTCGGCTCCATCTGAATGTAAGTGCGTGCTCAGGATTCCTTTGCCATTTTCGGTTGTAGGCTGCACAACTACTGCTCCGGCACCATCTCCGAAAATCACGGAAACGGCTCGTCCTCTCGTAGAAAAGTCAAGCGCAAAAGAGTGTTTCTCCGAACCAACCACTAGCACATTTTTGTACATCCCTGTTTTGACAAATTGATCGGCAATAGAAAGCGCATATATAAAACCAGAACATTGGTTTCTAATATCCAGTGCCCCGATCTCCTTCATCTTCATTTCCCGTTGCAGTAGAACGGCGCAGCCCGGGAAATAATAATCTGGCGATAAGGTGGCAAAGATGATGAAGTCGACATCTTCAGGTGTAATATGGGCTCGTTCGATGGCAATTTTAGCTGCTTCGACCCCCATAGTGGTGGTGGTTTCGCCTATTCGGTCTGCATATCTACGTTCTTTAATGCCAGTTCGTTCTTGAATCCATTCGTCACTGGTATCCATAAAGCGTGTTAGGTCATTATTGGTATATACGTTTTTTGGGACGTAATAGCCAATTCCTGCAATTTTTGACTGTAACATAATAAATTCCTCTAATTGATTGTATTCTTCCCTTTTATATTATCGTTAATTTAGAAAAAAATATTCTATTTTTGCAGCATGGGTACCCAAACTGCTGAAGAAACCTTTACGTTAGAAGAGATATTAGCCTCTGTGAAAGAGTCTAATCGCCTCATTTTGTGGAATGATGAAACCAATACGTTTGAACATGTGATTCATTGTCTCATCTATCATTTACAATATACCGAGAAGCAAGCTGAGAAGATTGCCTGGAAAGTACATACTGAGGGGAAATGTGCTGTACTGGAGGGTACTTATACGGAGATGGAGATCTATCGTAAAATTCTGAAAGCCGAGGGATTGACTGTTTCTGTGGAGTAATTTGCTATTCTTTTGTTACCGTAATAATATGGTTACGCTTCAATTTTGTCTGTAAGTTTTAGTTTTCTTTGCACTATAACTTATAAACTAAGCTGAAGCATGTTTTTTTACGCTAAATCGTTTAAATCTTTCTTATTTGTATTCTTTTTACCTGTTGTTCTTTTTGCTCAAACAGGTCAAATCAAAGCTATTTTAGTCGATAGCGAAACTTCTAAACCTATTTCATCGGCTAGTGTCGCGCTCTTGGACGCCTATAGTAACGTCTTTGTTAAGGGGGGACAGTCTGTATCCCAAGGATTCCTTTTGTTGTCTGATATTAAACCTGGTAAATATAATGTCCGTATTACTTATGTTGGCTACGAGACACAAACCATTGATAGTATAGAGGTCTTAGGAAGTAAAAGCAAGGACTTAGGTCGAATTGCTTTGAAATCTACAGGTAATATGTTGAACGAAGTTGTTATTGAAGGAAGAGCTCCTGCCATGCAAATTGGTATAGACCGTAAAACCTTCAATGTTGGCGAGAGTTTGGTCAGCGCGGGTGGAACAGCGACCGATGTGCTTGCGAATGTCCCCACTTTGCAAGTTGATCAGGATGGATCGGTCAGTTTGCGTGGATCAAGTAGTGTGAAGATTTTAATCGACGGACGGGAGTCTGCCTTAGCAGGAAATGATGTAACTTCTTTGCTTCAGAGTCTACCTGCCAATTCAATTGAAAAAGTTGAAGTCATCACAAATCCATCCTCTAAATATGATGCAGAGGGCCAAACTGGGATTATCAATATCGTTTTAAAGAAAAATATTCGAACAGGGCTGAACGGATCGATAAATACATCCGCTGGTTCTTATGATAATTATATGGCTGGTATAACATTGAATTATCGTGATCGGAAATTCAATTACTTCGGATCCTATAACTTCAATAAACGAAACATGTTGGGAAGTGGGAAAACGGACAACAGGTTTTTTGGGGATAGCACGCGTAATTATAGCGAATCCGAATCGTCAAGAAAGGGCAATAGCCATACGGTAAAAGCTGGGTTTGATTATAATATGTCAGACCGTACTTCATTGAGTTTTTCGGGTAATTTAAGTATACGTGATAACAAGCGAATAGAAGACTTGAATTACGAGTTCTTTAAGCAATCGCAGATGACAGGAACGAGTGTTCGAAATTCAACACAATTTGAAGATGATCTTGGTTATGAATTAAACACCGATTTTAGACATCAATTTAAGCGAGAAGGAGAGGAGTTGACGGGGAATGCAAGTTATGGGAGAGATAAGGAAGATGGTACAAATGATTTTTCTCAAAATTACACCGATGGGCGGAAGGCCACCTCACGGAAGAATGTTACGTCTGAGGATGGTAAGAATATCAATCTTCAATTGGATTATGTTTTACCTTTCTCCGAGGTAAGCAAATTCGAGGCAGGCTACAGGTCTCAAATCAGAAAGTCATTTGATACACAATTTTCCAGATCACTCGATTCTTTAGGTAATTATGTGCCGGATTATAGAATCAGCAACGATTTTGATTTTACGAGTACTGTCCATGCGATTTATGCGAATTATCAAAATAAATTAACAGATAAAATTGGCTATCAAATTGGACTCCGGGGAGAGCAATTTGAACTCAAGTCCACCTATTTCTCCAAGGATCCAGCTGCAGTGGAAATGGAATCCAATGCTAAACAGAAATTTTTCAGGTTATATCCAACACTGTTTTTAACCTACGATGTTGGTGAAAATGGGGATAAAGTTCAATTTAGCTACTCGCGCCGTGTTCAACGGGCTCGTGGTTGGCAAGTTAACCCATTTTTAAACGTATCCGATGATTTGAATTATCGTCAGGGAAATCCGAATCTGAAACCGGAAGATGTACACAGTTTGGAAATGAGCTTTGCCAAAACCTTTGGTAAAGTAAACCTCATATCTTCTGCCTATTTCAATCACGCAAGTGAGGTTATTCAGCCATTTGTTTACAAGATAGAGGATGGAAGAACATACAGTAGATGGGAGAATATGACCAGTCGTAATCTTTCGGGTTTTGAGTTTATTTCAAAAGTCAACGCAACGAAGGATTTTGACTTTACATTTAATCTCAATTTGATCCACATTCAGTATAATGCAAACCCGGACTACGATATTAAAGAACGAAAGGATTTCGCTTATAATGCTAATCTGACCGCTAATTATCGTTTTACACCAACGTTTTCTGCTCAAATGAGAGGCGAGTATAATTCTTCGCGTGTAATGGCTCAGGGGCAGATGAATGCCATGAAAGGTATGGATCTAGCCTTAAAAAAAGATGTGTTCAAGAAGAAAGCTTCAATTATGTTGAATGTGAGAGATGTATTTAATTCGCGAAAAATGAATGGTGTGACGGAGACTGCTCAACTTATATCAGATTTTGAGCACCGTTGGATGAAGAGGATGGTAACCTTATCACTTTCCTATCGGTTTGGTAGCCAAGATTTAAACAAATCAAAGAAAAAAGTGTCGAATACAAATGAAATGGGTGGCGGAGAGGAATATTAAAAAATATTCCTCTTTATACACTCAAATGCTTAAATTTAATTTTAAAACAAACCTAAAACTAAAAAGAATGAAGTTATTAAAAACAGTTCTTGCGGTATCGGTGATTGCTTTTTCAGCACATCTTAATACTGCCGTAGCGCAAGCAAAAAAAGAGGTTCCTGCTTACAAAATCTTAGATTTACCCCGTGTAGATATCAAGAAATTTAAAAAGAATAAAGCTGGGGCCTATGTTATTTTTGATGGTACTTCCATGGAAGGCTGGAGAGGATATGATAAGACAGTAGTGCCAAAAAGATGGGTAATTAATGAGGGAGCGATCAAATTTGATAGTCAAGCCAATGTTGGTAAAGAAGAAGGTGGTGACTTGGTCTTTGCTCATGATTTCAAGAATTTCGAATTGGAGATGGAATGGAAAGTTGCTAAAGGAGCAAATTCAGGTATCTTCTTTTTAGCGAAGGAAGTGGAAGGACAACCGATTTATATCTCGTCTCCAGAATGTCAGGTTTTGGACAATGAGAACCATCCTGATGCTAAAATGGGTGTAGATGGAAACCGTAAATCGACATCATTGTACGATATGATCCCTGCTAAGCCTCAGAATGGTAAACCGTATGGCGAGTGGAATAAAGTTAAGATCAGAGTAAACAATGGCAAGGTAGAGCATTTTCAAAATGGTGTAAAGGTTGTTGAATATACATTATGGGATAAGTCCTGGATTGATTTATTGCAAAAAAGTAAATTCAGTGAGGAAAAATGGCCTTTGGCTTTTGAATTGTTGAGCCATGTTGGTGGCGATAGCAAATCGGGGCTTATCGGTCTTCAGGATCATGGAAATGATGTATGGTTTAAGAATATTACCGTTAAGGTTCTAAAATAGAAAAAGTAGCTTTAAGCTGCTTTTTCTATTTTCTATAGTATCGATTGTAATTCTTTCAAGTCGATAATCATATGTGATACATCGTCTGGTTTTTCAATAACATTTGGGTTAAAGAAAATGGCGTCCATGCCTACATTTACGGCTCCACGGATGTCGGCGTCAAGGTTATCTCCGATCATCAGTGATTGCTGGGCTTGCGCTTGAGCAGTCGTCATAGCAAACTCAAATATTCGGGGATCCGGTTTATTCACACCGATGACTTCTGAAATAAAAATATGTTTGAAGTATTTGTTTAGGTTGCTCTTTTCCAGTTTGGTCTCACAGGCCTCTTTAAAACCATTAGATATCAGGTGAAGATTGTATCTGTCACCCAAATAAGCCAAGGTTTCATGTGCATGGGGAAACAGGTTTGTTTTTTTTGGACAGATAGCGAGATAATCCAGTTCGAATTCTTCAGGAAACAACTCTGGATCCACACCGAGCTCGGTAAAGGTATCTGCAAAGCGAGCTTTCCTGAGTTCTGGTTTTGAAATCTTTCCGTGATGATAGAGTCCCCAAAGTCGATGATTGTTAACTGTATAAGTTTCTATAAAACGAGTGGATGACTCTTGATTAAACAAGTGATCAAACTTGTATTTAAAATATAGCTCGTGCAGACTTTCTTCGGCATTTTTATCAAAATCCCATATGGTATGATCTAGGTCGAAGAAAATGTCTTTTTTCTCGTGATTAAACATATGCAAAATTAAAACAAATTAACCTGAAATTCCAAGTCAGTTAGGTTATCTAGTAATGAAATTAAAGGTCACTTTTATCGATATCGGGTTTCCGATGGTTTATATACTGTTTGGTGATTTTAGTCTTATTGCGAATCGGTTAATTTTCTTCTTTGTGTCATAATCCTTCGGATATTTCCGAATACATGGGTGAATACCTATTTTTGTCACATGAAGAAAGCGCTGTTACTCTTTTATTTTCTATTGTTCTATGCGGTTATGCAACTGATATGGTGGGGGGTGATGTTTATCCGTTTTGATCCGAGTAAAAAGAACATGATCATAGGAGAGGGAATATTCTTCTTGATTATTTTCTTGTGGGGTGCATGGCGGTTGAAGCGGCTGGTTGAGAGGGAGCAGAAACTGCTTCAACAACAGCAGAACTTTCTTTTGGCTATTACGCATGAACTTAAATCGCCATTGGCTTCCGTCAAATTGTATATTCAAACTATTTTGAGGCGTGATCTTGACAAAGAGCAACAACAAACGTTCTTGAGAAACTCGCTGAAGGATATCGAGCGTTTGGATGATCTGGTGGAAAATGTATTGATGACAACCAAGTTGGACAGCCGAAATTACAGTATGCCGAAGGAGGATTTTAATTTTACTGCTTTGGTAGAACAGGTTGTAGATAGGCTTCAGAAGAATTCCTGTAGTTCACAAGTTTTGAAACCTTATTTGGAAGCGGATATCATTATTCATGCAGATAAGTTTGCGATTAGTAATGTGGTTACTAATCTGATAGAAAATGCAATTAAGTATTCGCCGGCATGTGCTATGGTGGATGTGAAATTATATACGGAGAATAATAAAATAATTTTTTCTGTTGCTGACCATGGTATCGGTATCAGTGATGAAGAGAAAAAACTTATCTTTAATAAGTTTTATCGCGTGGGAAGTGAGGCAACACGAAAAACCAAAGGCACAGGTTTGGGGTTATATATCGTGAAAACCGTATTGCAGAAGCACGACGCGACCATAAAAGTTAAAGATAACACTCCTAAAGGGAGTATTTTTGAAGTAACATTTGAAAGAAATGCAAAGTAAACAAAGAATATTACTTGTCGAAGATGAAGAACACTTGTTAGAAGCTATCAAGTTGAATCTCGAAATGGAAGGCTACCGTGTTACTACGGCTACCGATGGAAAAAAAGCACTAAAAGTCTTCAAGGAGGAACGTTTCAACTTGGTGGTTTTGGATGTGATGATTCCCGAAATTGATGGATTCCAAGTGGCTGAAACTATTCGACTGCAAAACACTGAGGTTCCTATCATGTTTTTAACTGCGAAAAATAGCAGTGAGGATCGAATTACGGGTCTTAAGAAAGGGGCGGATGATTATCTGGTAAAACCTTTCAACTTAGAAGAATTGATTCTTCGTGTTGGAAATTTGGTGCGTCGTGGCATGAAACCAGACGATTTGAAAGAACTAAATTCTTATCAAATTGGTGATAAAACGATCTATTTTAATTCGTATGAGCTACATCATGCAGATGGCACGATCACTTCGTTGACAAAGAAGGAAACCATGCTGTTGAAACTGTTGATTGAACGACGGAATGAGGCCGTATCCCGGGAACAAATATTGGAGACCGTATGGAATTACGATGTTTACCCATCTACACGTACCATCGACAATTTTATCTTAACCTTCCGGAAATATTTCGAACCAGATCAAAAGCATCCGATTTATTTCCATTCTATCAGAGGTGTTGGTTATAAGTTTACCGACAATAACGCATAGGTAGAAAGAGATGATGACAATCAGGGCTAGAATAGCCGTTATTTTTATTGCTGCATTATTTTTGGGCTATGGCTTATACCAAGGGCATTATCAAACTGCTGTACTGATAGCAGGCGGAATAGGCTACTTGATTTGGAGTCATTTTAGAGAAGGGTCCGTTTTTTTGGCAACGCAGGCTTTTCATAGGCAAGATTATGAAAAGACAAAAAATTTGCTAGCTGAGATAAAGAATCCGGACGCACTTCGTAAAGGCAGACGTAATTTCTATGAATTTATGATGGGAAATATTGCGCTTAAAGAGGAACGTGTCGATGAGGCCGAATATCATTTTCAGCTAGCTTCACGTCTGCCTTGGAAAAAAGATAATGAAAAGGGTATGGTGATGATTAATCTGGCAAATATAGCGCTGCGAAAGTTGGATTATGAAAGAGCGAGAGCTTATACAGATGTTGCCAATAAGTTACATCTGACGGCTAGACAGAACAGCATTATTACAAAAATAGAAAACGAAATTTCAAAACATTTATAGTGAGTACTACTTTACAAAACGACTTATTGATTAAAGCTGCATTTTCGCAGCAAACGGAAAGACCTCCTGTGTGGATGATGCGTCAAGCTGGACGCTTTATGAAGGAATATTGGGATATCAAGAATAAATATTCCTTTTTGGAGATGTGCAAAACACCAGAAATTGCTGCGGATGTCACTATGCTTCCGGTAGATTTGTTAGGCATTGATGCAGCTATTTTATTTTCTGATATTTTAGTTACAGCTGAAGCCATGGGAGGGGATTTGTCCTTTGAACAAGGTGTAGGGCCTCGTTTTTCTAATCCTGTTCGTTCTGTAAAGGATGCTGAAGATTTGTCTACCAACTGTTTGGATAAATTACAGTATGTTGCTGATGCAATCAAGGTCATTCAACAACGTCTTGACAGCCGTATCCCTTTGATTGGTTTCGCGGGAGCACCATTTACAATTTTAAGTTATTTGGTTGAAGGTGGATCTTCAAAAGATTTTAAGTTAACGAAGTTGATGTTGAATAATCAGCCTGAGTTGGCACATATGATCCTTCAAAAGATCGCAGATGTAACGGTTGAATATCTTAACATGCAGATCGCAGCTGGAGTAAATGCAATTCAATTATTTGATAGCTGGGCCCTGGCTTTATCCTGGAATGATTACCGTGATTTTTCGCATTATTATAATAAGCAGATTATCGCTAAGTTGAACCGTAAGGATATTCCTGTCATTTCCTTTTGTAAAGGATCTTCTGTTTTTGCACCAATGATGGTCGAAGCGCAACCTGATGTTGTTTCTATCGATTGGAATGCAGATTTAAAAAATATTAAACAATCTCTGCCACAGGGTATTGCTGTTCAAGGAAATTTGGATCCATTTGTTTTGTATGCAGATAAACCTGTTATCAAGAAGAAGATTATCGAATTATTTGAGCGCATGAGAGGTGAAAATGGTTTTATCTTTAACTTGGGACATGGTATCATGCCAGATATTCCTTTTGATAATGTAAAATATGCCATTGAGGTTGTAAAGGAATTTAGCTATTAGTTTGCTATCTACTTCAAAAACAAAAACGACTTGCCTTTCGCAGGTCGTTTTTGTTTGCCCTATATTTAATCTATTTCGGTTGATATAGCACTTTTGTATATTGGATGTAAGATTTGCGCAATTGATGTTTGGACGTATTGAATGCTATTAACTTTTCTTATTTTTGTAACTATGGTCTATTTATATGCAAAAGCAGTTCATATTATCTTTGTGATTTGTTGGATGTCAGGTCTGTTTTATATGCCTCGACTCTTTATATATCATACAGAAGCTAAGGACAAGAGTCAAGAAGCGTTTGATGTTTTGCATAAAGAATTCAGTAAGATGGAAAAATTACTGTGGTGGGTTATTACTACTCCTGCGATGTACATCACAGTCTTTTCTGCACTAGTTATGTTATGCTATTCCCCTGGTTTATTATCCATGGGGTGGATGCATGTAAAACTGACATTCGTTCTGGGTATGATTATCTATCATTTTACCTGCCAGAAGATTATGTTCAAATTGAGTCGTCAAGAATCCAAATTAACTTCAACAAATCTCCGTTTGTTTAATGAAGTCGCAACAGTTTTATTATTCGCTATTGTTTTTACTGTTGTCTTAAAATCGGCACTGAACTGGATATTTGGCGTTTTGGGACTCTTAATTTTATCCATTGCTTTAATGATGGCCGTAAAACTTTATAAGAAGTACCGGAACAAGAAAGCATAAGAAAATGTTAAATTCTTTGGTTTCTTAATCCTTTTTTATTCTGTGTAGTCGAAGGATTATAAATTGAATCGGATTATGTACAGGAAAATTTTGGTTATGGTCTCGTTGCTTATTGTCGCAACGGCTGGGTTTGCGCAGCGATACAGACCTTTTGGAGGGGCATTAAACATCTATTCTACAGATGTCCCATTTTTTCTTTATATCAACAACGTTTTGTATAATAATAGGGCTTCCACGGATATTAGGGTATCCAATTTGACGAGTCGTCGTTATGATTTGCGTATTGTATTTGCTGACAGACAGCAACGCACATTGAATGGCAGTGGTGTGCAACTTGTCAATAGAAATGGACAGTATATGAATGTGGTATTTTCTGTCAGTAGCAGAGGCGGAAATAGGGGGATTATCCTGGAATCCATGAATCCTGTTGATCGGTATAACAACGGTAATTATCGTGAGGATTTACCGTATAATAACCAGGATGGATATAGTAATGAACAAGGTAATGAGCGATACAGACAATCGGAAGATCGTGATGATTTGCCAAACAATAATCGTGGGGGATATAATAATGATCAATATAGGCAGTCAGAAGACGCTAAGGTTTATCGTAACGGTGTAGCGAATCAAGGAGGATATGCTGAAAATGAAGATAATGATCTGTCTGATGCCGGAGTAATGAATAAGACGAATTCCAATCGATTGAACGATCTATTAAATCAGAAGGAAAACGATCAGGATAGACTTGCTGTAGCTGCTCAGGAATTAAAAAGTATGCGCCTAAGTGTTGGTGAAATTGTTGATTTAATGGAACTTTTTATACGAGATGATAATAAACTGGCCTTTGCCAAATATGCTTATCCAACCTGTGTGGATAAACAGAATTATGAGAAAGTAGGGGACGCCTTATCGTTCAGTTCAACAAGGGAAAAGCTAGTGGATTTTTTGAAAAAATAAAAGGAGCATTTTGCTCCTTTTTTATTCACCGCCAAAGCAGATATATTTTAATTCCATATATTCATCCAAACCGTATTTAGATCCTTCACGACCTACACCAGATTGTTTTACTCCACCAAAAGGAGCTGCTGCATTTGAAATAAGGCCTGTATTGACACCTACCATGCCAGCTTCTAGCTGTTCAGCAACACGAAAACAGCGATTTATATTTGTACTATAGAAATAGGAGGCTAGTCCAAATTCAGTCGTATTGGCCATTGCAATTCCCTCTTCTTCTGTTTTGAAACTGAAAAGGGCGCAGATCGGACCAAAAGTCTCCTCGCGGAATATAAGCGCTTCTTTCGGAACGTTGGTCAGCACAGTTGGCTGGAAAAATAGATCTTTGATAACCTTTCCTCCAGTAGCCAATTCGGCACCATGATTTAATGCATCTTGTACATGATGCTGTACTTTCTCTAGCCCTTTTGCATTGATTAAGGGGCCTACCTGGACGCCTTTGTCAAGTCCATTACCTACTTTCAATTTACTGACAGCATGGCTAAGTTTCATCGAAAATTCATCATAGACATCTTCTTGGATTAAAAACCTATTGATGGAAACGCAAGTTTGCCCTGAGTTTCTAAATTTTCCGGCAATGGCTCCTTCGACAGCAGCAGCAATATCCGCATCGTTAAAAACCAAAAAGGGAGCATTACCACCGAGCTCCATAGATACTTTTTTAATGTTAGAGGCTGATTGTTCTATGAGTGTTTTTCCGACTTCGGTAGAGCCTGTGAAAGATAGTTTTCTTATCAGGTCGTTTGTAGCTAGTTCTTTGCCGATACCAACACTATCTTTTCCTGTAATTACGTTAAAAACACCCTTCGGAATCCCTGCATCTTCAGCCAGTTTAGCCAATGCTATAGCAGAAAATGGGGTTTGGGAGGCCGGTTTTAGCACAACGGTACAACCAGCCACCAAAGCTGGAGCAACCTTTCGGGTGATCATCGCTAAAGGAAAATTCCAGGGTGTAATTGCGGCTACGACACCTACACCTTGCCTAATCGTTATCATTCTACTTCCTTTTTTATGGGTAGGTATGGTTTCACCATAGGCTCTTTTTCCTTCTTCTGAAAACCATTCTACGAAAGAACTACCGTAGTCAACCTCTACCCTCGATTCGCTTAGCGGTTTGCCGCTTTCTAGGGTCATGATTTCCGCAAGATCGTCTTTATAGTGTTGAATAAGATCGTACCATTTGCGGACGATGTTGCAACGTTCCAGTACCGTTGTGTTTTTCCAGCTTTTCCATGCCTTGTCAGCATCAATTATGGCTTTAGTACAGTCAACTACTTTTAAATCTGGCAACGAAGCAATAACTTTTCCTGTTGCAGGATTTACCACATCAAATGTGTGTTTTGACTTGATAAATTTCCCATTGATATAGGCACTGTCAATTAAAAGTGTATTTTTCATCGATGTAAATTTAATTGTCACAAGTATAATTAGAAGATTTCTGAACTAAACTTCACTTCAATAAGATTACTGTTTGTTCAAATGAATCTTTCTCGCTCAGATTTTGAAGGTATCGTACAAAATTCATTTTTTCCAAACCATCGATAGCGGTTTTTAGCAAAATAATCATAAAGCGCATCTCTCCACGAAAGTGGTAAAATCTTTAGTAAATAACATGTAATGTAAGGGAAGCCCAATTGCTTACAAATCTTTAAAATAGCTTCACTTTTGAGATAGGTACCAGCTGGAGATAGGAAGACGATGGAATCAGTATTTTTGGGAATATTTGTTAGCGCGGTCCGGGCAAATTCAGACTGCAAGGAACTAAATAAGAATTTCTTTCTGCGATCGATCCTTAATAATAGTTGAACAAAGTGATTACAGATCAAGCAATCACCATCGAAAAAGATGATATATCTCCCTTGTTGTTCCATATTATAAAGTTACTTCTATTTATTGAAAGTACTGCCATAACAAGATCATAAATGGAAGCGATTTTATCATCATTGGGGTTTAATTCTCTATGTTAAAAAAGGCGGTGTTTCCAATAGAAATACCGCCTTTTTTACTTCCTTTTTATAGATTTTTCATGATTGTATGTCCCATACGATCTCTTTTAGTTTTTAAGTACTCTTCATTAAAGGGATTTGCCGTTATTTCAATAGGTACATTTTCTATGATTTCAAGACCATAACCTACTAGGCCAGCACGTTTTGTCGGATTATTTGACATAAGACGCATTTTTGTGACACCAAGATTTCTAAGAATCTGGGCTCCTACACCGTAGTCTCTTAAATCTGCCTTGAACCCTAATTGCACATTGGCGTCTACCGTATCCAAACCATTTTCTTGTAATTTGTAAGCATGTAGCTTATTGATCAGTCCAATACCGCGACCTTCTTGATTCATATAGACAATAACACCTTTACCTTCTTGCTGGATCATTTCCATTGCTTTGTGCAATTGAGGGCCACAGTCACAACGGCAAGAACCAAAAATATCACCCGTAACACAAGAGCTGTGCACCCGTACTAAAATAGGTTCATCTTCATTCCACTCGCCTTTGTAAAGCGCTAAATGTTGTTCGCCAGTGTCCTTTTGTGTAAAGGCTTTCATTTTAAAATCACCATATTGCGTTGGCATATTAACAGTGACTTCTTCATTGATTAAAGAGTCGTGCTTAAGACGGTATTCAATTAGATCTTCAATACTAACGATCTTTAAATCAAATTTTTTAGCAACTTCCATTAGTTCCGGAAGTCTGGCCATTTCACCATCTTCTTTTAGAATCTCAACCAATACACCCGCTGGTTCAAATCCTGCTAATCGAGCGAGGTCAACTGTAGCTTCAGTATGTCCTGTACGACGTAATACACCACCATCTTTCGCTATGAGTGGGAAAATATGTCCTGGTCTACCTAATTCTTCATAATGTATATTAGGATCGATCATTGCTTTAATTGTTTTCGAACGGTCCGATGCAGAAATACCGGTTGTACAACCATATCCCTGTAAGTCAATGGAAACTGTAAAGTTCGTTTCATACACCGCTGTATTCTGTCCCACCATTAAGTCAAGGTGTAATGCATCTGCTCTTTCTTTTGTAATTGGGGCACATACTAGTCCACGACCGTGAGTCGCCATAAAGTTGATGATTTCGGGAGTTGCGTTGCGGGCAGCAGTGACAAAGTCTCCTTCATTTTCGCGATCTTCGTCATCCACGACGATTACTACTTTTCCTGCTTGTATATCAGCGATCGCTTCTTCGATCGTGTTTAATTTGAAATCCATTTATTGATATATTGTAATTGGTACAAAGTTAGTGTAGAATCTAAATTTATTTATAATAGCGTTGTCACAATCTAATGTGATTCTTTTAATTTGTTCTTTTTTGCAAGCTTTTCCTTAATCCACTTCCAAGCGGCTTCTACTTTTAATTTATATTGATCAATATCAAATAAGGCAGAATCAGTCGTCGACTTGTACGTTAGAAAAGCGGCTAATGGTGTTAAGACAATAATGGCCATCCACATGCCTACGGCTGATGATATAGCACCATCTTTCGCTGTTTTTTCTGCTACTGTAGAGATAATGTGATAGATCAGAAAGAAAATGATAGCCATCACGACCGGAAGACCAAGTCCACCTTTTCTGATAATGGCTCCTAGTGGAGCTCCGATTGCAAATAGTAAAAGACAGGAGACAGCTAGGGTAAACTTGCGATGCCATTCAATCCGATAGCGTATATCTTTCGATTTGTAATCTTTAAACTCAAGTGTACGTCCATTCAGATCTTCCTTTAAATAATTCAATTGGTTTAATGCATTCATGGTGATCTGTGCCCGTTGTTCTTGGGGAACCAGATCGGTAAGCAAATTTTTAAAAGGTTTGATCTTAGTTTCTTTGACCTTTGGCTGTCCAGGTTGATTCGCACTAAAATATTTCGAATAGATATTATATCGGGTGTCTAATGTACGGACGATCGCTTTTCCCATACTGTCTATCTTAATATGGTTGGAATCGATGTACATGTCTAACTGTTTCAGGTTTAACATGGCGTGGTGGCTCTTGAAGAGATTTTCATCCGTTTTACCTTGTTGAAAACTTCCCATATCAAACTTTTGCTCTGTTTCCTTGAACTTAAATCGCGTAAATTGCTGACGTGGATCGTAGGTTTTGGAGTTTTTAGTCCGTGCTTCCTCATAGCGGATACCATCCTTAAGTTTTAGGATCATATAATTGTTGTCAGGAGAGTTATAGATATACCCTTCTTTCGCCATAAGTACATTATTGGCTGTGTTACCGCCACGATGATCATAAATCATCAAGTCATAGAGAATTGTTCCCGCTTTATTTTTTCCTCTAGCGCGGATCGAGTAACCTGGGATGGTGTTGTTAAAGATTCCGGGTTTGATGAGGAAATCTGCCTTTTTATTACGTACATCAGTAAGTAGCGTACCCATTTTTAGATTCACTACGGGGAGAATATAGTCGGAGAACAGAAAAGAACTTGTTGCGAAAATTGCAACGAGTATAAATAGTGGGGTCATCGCTTTACGTAAAGATACGCCTGCAGCTTTGATCGCAACTAATTCATAGCTTTCACCCAGATTTCCGAAAGTCATAATGGAGGAAAGGAGCATGGATAAAGGCATTGCCATTTGGATTTGAACAACGCATTGATATCCAATTAGCTCCATGATCGTATACCATTCAAATCCTTTTCCAATCAAATCATCAATGTACTTGAATAGGAAAAGCATCAATAAGACAAACATCACAATAAAGAATGTGACAATAAATGGTTTTATGAAAGCTTGAAGAATAAGTAAATGAACCTTTTTCATCCGTGACGCAAAGCAAATTGATGCCTTTACATTAAGGCATCTTCCAACTAAGAGTTCCAGCTGGAGCTCTTAGTGGAAATATATTGCAAAGATAGGCTTTTTTATGCACCTATAACACTTTGAAGATAGACTATTGAATTTTTCCAAATTAACTTTCTATTTTCAAGGTCTTCTTCTTTAGCGTAATCTGTTATTTTAAGAGCAACATCATTTGTTAGTTCGTCTTGATCGATCTCCAGATCGAAATAATAGGGATCATCATCGAGCCATTTAAAGCGTACAGATTTATTTTCTCTCGATGCTACAATTTTTGCTCGGTGAGGTTCATCATCCCAAATGAAAGTATAAACGGTGTCTTTATAGTTTACATCATCTGCAAACCATTGTGCCAATTCGTTTGGTTCTTGCAAATACGGAAATAAAATTCTAGGTGAAGAGTTGATGATATATTCTAGTTGGAATTTTATTTTATCTGCCATAAAAATGTTTTTTTAAATTTTAGTTTGTTTAAATCAAAAATAAGCTATATTTGCATTCCCAAAATGGCGGGGTAGCTCAGATGGTTAGAGCGTTGGATTCATAACCCAAAGGTCGGCAGTTCGATTCTGCTCCCCGCTACAAATCTCTTCCAAAATTGCTTTTTACTGCATCAACTTATTATTTGTAATAATACATATTTATTTTGTTATTGCAAGTTTTTTTGTAAAAAGTTGCCCCTGTTTTTTGATAAACATGTTGTTTTTAGGACTATCAATTTTTTCAACTACTGTTTCTATTTTTCAATGATAAATTTATTGAGTTAAAAATGAGTTTGTTGCGTTTAATGCGAGTTTTAAATAGGTCAGAATTGGTAAAAAAATAAAAAAATCTTTTGAATTGACATACGAAGTGGTATATTTGCATACCGAAACGGCGGGGTAGCTCAGATGGTTAGAGCGTTGGATTCATAACCCAAAGGTCGGCAGTTCGATTCTGCTCCCCGCTACCAAAAGCATCAGTCTGTTAAGATTGATGCTTTTTTTATGATTGTATGTATTTCCTTTTTATCGCATTACCTTTTTTTCGCCGCCCACAAGAGTACATCTATCTTTGTATTGTTTTATGGATAATATTTAAATAATGAATATAAGACCTATACTAACCCTATTCTACTTTTTTATCTGCTATCATGTTTTTGCACAAGAAGGCACAATAAGCCATGTCGTTACACATCAACGGAAAACCATTCTATGTGATGCACAGAAAGGGGAGAATTCCTATCCAGCTTGGGGGGTATTTCCGAAAGAAAACTATCCTGTAAGAAAGGTTACTATGTTTGTTACCCTTGGGAGCCCAGATAGTTTGCGCACAGCGCATTGGGATTATTTGGATCACATCGTATTGCGTCGTAAAGGAGGAAAAAATGGAGCTGTGCTAAATTATGAATTAGGAAGAATGCTTACGCCATATGGTAGTATCTACAATAAAGGATGGAGTTGGAAATGGCAGGTCGATGTAACTGATTTTGCTCCTTTCTTAAGGGATAGCGTGGAAATTGTCTATACTCATTCTGGTTTTGAGGACAAGACTGTAGGGTGGGCACTTACTGTAGATTTTGAAATTTTATCAGGTCCACCAGTCGTTACCCCATTGGGAATAACAGCGCTGTGGAATAAAGCATATAAATATGGGGATGTTAACGAAAAGATAGCAGAAAATCTACTACCAATAACATATACCTCGAGTCCGGGAGCAGCATTGAGCCGAATACGTATTCAGCATACAGGGCATGGTATGGATAAACCACGTGGCTGTAGTGAATTCTGTAGCCGATGGCGCGAACTCACCTTCGATGGAAAGACTGTAGACAGACGTGATATGTGGAAGAAATGTGGAGGTAATCCACTTTATCCACAAGGCGGTACCTGGGTACATGACCGCGCATATTGGTGTCCTGGAGATTTACAGCAGCCTGATTTTATTGATGTATTTACTAGAGTTGGCACTCATCAAGTTGCCTTACAGATGGAACCCTATACAGCGACAGACAATGTACAGGCTGTCGAAAATATATCGGCTTACTTGTTTCAATATTCAGCCCCTAAACAAAAGGTAGATGTTGCAGTCGAGTCAATAATGGTTCCAAGTGATGAACAGCGTTTCTCTAGATTAAATCCGGCGAGTGCTGGCCCAAGGATCTCTTTCAGAAATTTAGGTGCTGACCCGATTCGATCCCTAGAAATTGTTTATGGCACGAAGGGATTTCCTGTCAAAACTTTCCATTGGAAAGGTAATCTTTCTTTTAATCAAGTTGCAGAAGTTATACTACCCGGAGAAATACAGGAAAAAGATCGGGAGAATGTATTCACGGTGTCACTTCTTAAGCCTAATGGAAAGCCGGATGCATGGCCCACAGACAATAAGGCGGAAAGCGTCTTTACAGCTCTGCAGAAATTTCCCACTGATTTTATTTTGGAGTTTACGACCAATAATAAACCAGCGGATAATCGTATATTTCTAATTAATGCAAAGCAGGATACGGTCTTTTGTAAGACAGGCTCTCAACTGGCTGCGGCAACAATGTATAGAGATACTTTACATCTTAATGAGGGAAATCACTCACTCTCTTTGGTTGATACTGCAGGTAACGGACTGCAGTTTTGGGCACAACCTGAAAATGGTGATGGTCATTTACGGATTTTCGATCTGAAAGGAAACCTTATTCATGCTTTTGAAAGCGATTGTGGAAATGGCGAAATGTTTAGTTTCAATGCCAAAAGTGAATTTGAGATGAACACAATTTCAACGCAATATGCCTTCTCACTTTATCCAAGGTCGGTTGTGGATAAGACGCAACTGAGCGTATTGTCCAATAAACAGAGTGAGATGATAGTGCTTTTTATGGTTGATGGCGTTTTGTGGCAAAAACATGAATACAAATCCATTCAACAAGCTGTCCTGAGCTTTGATCTGAGCCACCTACCTCCAGGAAGAATAATCGTTGAAGTTCTGATGGATGGTATGAGCCGATTTAAAGGACGGATAAATAAAAGATAAGCGGATAAAGAAAAGCACGAAGATATTTTGTGCTTAGATTTTGATTAAACAGATAAAAAAGCTCCATTAATGGAGCTTTTTTATCTGTTTAATCAATTGTCGTCGTAAGCTAAGCCTTTCCAGTCTTCTCTCTGTAGGTACTTCAGCATAAAAAAGAATACGACCCATGCAAGTCCGGCTAAGATCCAAATTAGAGTTTCATAGTGGAAAATTGTTTTATGTAAGTATCCCAAAATACCTAATAGGCCTAATATCAGTAGATTATTTATTGCTTTTGAATTGGATTGACTAGCCTTAGAAAACGGATAGTTTTTGACAATAAAAAGCATAATCAGAATACTTTCGATACCGCCGACCGCGGAAGATAATAGCAGATCATTAATAGAACTGAGACCAAATAGCGGTACACAGATAGAAAGAAACAGTATGTTGAACGGTAAAACATATTTAATAAGACATGCTTTGAGAACTCCAGTCATCAGTTGTCCCGGTTTTTGTATCGGCGTCACATGGTAGACCCAGGCCGCTTTATATTTATTACTTTGCGTGATAAGCTGGAAAACGGTTAATATGGTCAATAACGAAAGATAAAACATAATGATATACAAGCCCGAATCCCGAAGTTTCGCGATTTTGCCAGCTATTGGGAGATCATCTCCTGTACGTAGAAATAAAAAGACAAAATAAATAGGTAGATAAGCCAACGAAGGGTATAGCTGTTGCTTAAATTCTCTCGTTTTAGAACTTATCAGCCATACAATGCCAAATCCAGCCTCTTCAACAGGGGATGAGCAAACGCTCGAAGAGATCCTTTTATATAGCGGTAATTTGGAGGGATTATCTCGGGTTAATTGTGAAGTTTCACTAGGGAGGTTATCGGCACTTGCTAGTGCAGCTATTTTTGTATTAAATCCACTTGAAAACAGCTTAGCACAAGCGTAGATACCAGCAAAGGGAGTTAGTATTCCCAGTGTTGATAAGATGACTAAATGTACATTGTGGTTACCAAAAAGTAATGGTTGGAATGATGCAATCCAGGTACTTGGGAATATCCAAAGAAATCTGAGCTGTTCCATCGTTAAATGAGATTCCACAATAGATTGGATCAAATTTGGGCCAACATAATAGGATAGAAAAAGAACCAGTGAGAGACCGATCTGTATATAAGTAATTACATCTTTAAACTTTTGGATGGGGAGATATTTGATGCTAATCAGATAAAATCCATTGACAAATATCAGCGCGATTAAAGTGCTTAGTATAAGCTGCAGGCATAAAAGAAAGACGGAGACGATATCCCAATTGAATAATGCATAAATAAGCACAGGTAAGGTCAACGCAATTACTTGATTAAAAAGCTTGATTGCAATAAAAGTTATTCGGGAAATAGCTAAAGTCTTGTCATTAACTGGTCTAGGCATAATGATATACTGATCCCGGGTATCTAATAATATGGGAGAAAAATCGGATACCAACGTAATGCTTAACATGCTAATGAAACTGAGTAGCATAATCGAAACGGCTAAGTACCTATCTGGAATAGAAAAAATAATTACCATGAATATCAGGCCAAAGATGAGATACAATAAGAATTGTAAAATCGATGACGAAGAAGAGGATTTCCCTGAGCTACGTTTCCTAAAGCTAATCGGCTTTCTGTTCTCTAAGATTACTTTGGTTTCTAAGATGATCTTAAACTGTTCATAATTGATGCCCAAGCCTTTCCAAACCCCACGAAAAAGAAGGATAAATTTTAAGATAAATTTTTCCATGTTATTGAATTGCTGTAATGATATTGGAAGCGTCTAATGCACTGTTGCCTGTATTGGTTAATTTAGCAAATATATGCTCCAATGATTCGTTAGGATCTGTTTTTAGTTCCTCAATCGTACCATCCGCAATGATGCTGCCCTGATTTATCAGTAAAATCCGATCAGATACTTTTTCAACAACGTCCATCATATGTGAACAATAGAAAATTGTTTTCCCTTCTTTTGCAAGTAATGAGATAAGTTCTTTGACAAAGATAACAGCATTGGCATCGAGTCCAGACAATGGTTCATCCAGTACGATGATTTGTGGGTTATGAATAATTCCTGAAATTAAAAGTACTTTTTGACGCATTCCTTTGGAGAAGGTATCCATCCTATTATTTGCATTAGATTCAAGACCGAAGGCTGTTAGCAGTTTTAAGGAACGTTCTAAAATCAAATTATCTTCCATTCCATAGAGTTTACCTATAAAATCCAAGTATTCCATGGGAGTCAGGACGTCATATAATTCTGCGTTCTCGGGAACATATCCCAATAGTGCTTTTACTGCAAGTGGATCTTCTTGAATATTGATGCCATTAACTTCTACAGTGCCTGTGAAATCTTCGATTAGTCCTGTTAATATTTTAACGGTAGTGGATTTGCCAGCACCATTTGGGCCAATATACCCGATAACTTGACCTGGGAATATGTCAAGGTTGATTCCTTTCAATATTTCTTTTACTCCGTATGATTTTTTTAGGTCAACAATACGGATGAGAGGTAATATACTTTCCATATGATTATAATCTTCAAAGTAAACTTACATAAAAAATTGGAGTTATAGTTTCCAATTGAAAAGTATATATTTAATACTCTTGAGAAGAATATCTCTATTTTAATCAATAGAAAAGGGACCTTTTGGTCCCTTCAAAACTATGTTATTTTCGGAAAAACTACCTGTTGTTTTTGGGATATCCCTCTTCATCAAGATCATCTCTCAGATCTTCTTCGTTCTCGGCTAATTTCTTGTCCAAAGGGGATAGCCGTTCATGTTTAAAAGTCTCAATTCGCATGTTAGCTTTATCTAGATCTTCTTCTTCGAGCTCATCTTGTGTTGCATATTCATCTCCGACAAATGGATTAGAATCATCGTATGTTGAATCATCATCAATTGAGCCCTCAGCTACTGTATCATAGTCGGCGGGGTGGTCATAATCTGGGTCATTATCATCGACATCCATTTCATAACTGTCAAGCTCTTCATTGAAAGCAAGGTCCTGATCCATATCGGAATAGTCTTCTTCGACTTTCCCATTTTTATGCTCTTTTTTTGACATAATCCTACTCATGTTATTCATTTGTAAAACAGTTCTCAAAAAAAAAAGTTTTGAATTTATTCGGCAAAACTATTATTCCAAAAGTATTAAGAGATTCTGGGTTCGAATATCCTTCTGAAAGATAAAAACACAAAAAATGATTAAAGCATTAAAACAATGTAATTATATGTTTGTTCTATCTTAAAATAGGGACTATGATCTTCAAGCGTTTAAATTATCAGACTTTACAGAGTTTACGCCTACAAGGCTACAATATTTTATTGACCATTGGTCGAGCTGAAGACGAGAACCCAATTTATTTCCCGATGAAATTGGATTCTTTTAATTCCAGTACCTCAAATTTTGAAAGTGATGATGCAGATACCTTTCAAGGAAAAAAGATTCTTATTTTGGATGAGGCCATTCAACGCTCCTTAAATCATGATCTTAATGGTATAATCCAGCTTGACAATTAAGCACTATTTTTAGTTCTTTTATAAGAGCTGGGTGTAATGTTTCTTTTCTTCTTATAGAAATTGGTTAGGTGACTTTCATCATTAAATCCTAATTCTTCTACAATTTGTTTCATTGTGTATCTGTTGGATGCTAATCTCTCTTCAATTAGTTTAATACGAATATCATCTATATATACTTTGTAGCTTTTTGAATATCTTTTTTTAAAAAATGCCCCAAAATAATTTGCTGAAATTTGGAACTGATCTGCGATTGACCTGATTTGCAATTTATCCGGGAAATAAATATTTTGCTGTATGTATTGATCGATTTCTTGAGACATTTCATATGACTCGTTAATAGGTAGCTCCAGATCCTTCAATATATTTTCGACTAAAGCGAAGAGGGACATTATCTGGTGGAATATAAAAATTGATTCTGCTGTATCTTCACACTCATATTGTTGAATCAGAGATATTACCCGCTCGATTAGTTTTTTATTTTCCTTTTTAAGCGATAGGCTTTTATTTAATAAAGTCTTCGAGTTGAAGATATCAATAGGATTGTGTGAAAGTCTGAAATTTTGTTGTATAAAGTGCAGGTCTTTAAAATAGGAGTTTGAGAAATAGAGTACAAATGCGGTTGTATCCTTTTTTGTCTCAAGTGTTTCGAAATCTTTATTCAAAAAAAGTAAATTCTCTTTTGAAAATTTTAAGTTATTTCCTTTCGATACGAGTGTGCCTTCGGATATATAAACTAACGCAAAATCAAAACCTGTTTTGTTTAGTTCTAATTTTTGTTTGTGTTTGATTTTTTGAGATTCGAAAGATAAATTCATCATATGTACAGACCCTATTGGAAAATAATCGCTACAAACCTAAGAAAAATGAATTAAAGACTTTACTTTTTCCTCGCTTAAATCTACATGGATTACAGTTATGTATTCACAATAAAATATAAATCATTCGTTGTTTTAAACGGTTATCAAGTGCTTTTTGCATTTCTGGTCATTTTTTCAATAGTATCCCATTGATCTTCAGGAATAATATCTAATCCATTGAACTCTCCAGCCCCCTTAAGCCATTCGCCACCATCTATCGTGATAACATCTCCGTTGATATAACTCGCATAATCGGATACCAGATAGGCCGCGAGGTTAGCTAATTCCTCCAGTTTGCCCAAGCGGCCTAAGGGGATACGTTTGGTAGGTGAGAGGAGTTCGCCTAACTCGCCCGGGAGTAACCGTTCCATGGCGCCCGAAGTTTGGAATGGACCAGGAGCTATAGCGTTGAGTCTTATTCCTTTTTTTCCCCATTCTACAGCTAGAGATCTGGTTAGCGCAAGAACTCCGGCTTTAGCAGTTGCAGAAGGAACAACATATCCCGAACCCGTCCAAGCATAAGTTGTTACGATACTGAGTATAGCTTTATTCTGTTCATTTGCCTCAATCCATCGTTTGCCCAGCGCTAGGGTATAGTTTATACTCCCTTGGAGCACGATACCAATA
Source organism: Sphingobacterium sp. G1-14 (assembly GCF_002196555.1). Classification (NCBI taxonomy): domain Bacteria; kingdom Pseudomonadati; phylum Bacteroidota; class Sphingobacteriia; order Sphingobacteriales; family Sphingobacteriaceae; genus Sphingobacterium; species Sphingobacterium sp. G1-14. The sequence continues at coordinate 5,405,990 of NZ_CP021381.1, read as the reverse complement.
ACAGATTCGAAAGCTCGGTGGCTTAAACGTTCGGTAGGCGAGATAAAATTTCCAGCAGCATTGTTTATGAGGATATCTATCCCCCCAAAATGTTCATATCCATAGGAAACGACGCGTTCGACATTTTCATAATTTCGCACGTCTCCAGCTACTGCAAGACATTTTGCCTGATGTTTTTCCGATAATTCGTTTGCTGTATGTTGTATAACATAATCTTTACGGCTTGTGATCAGGCAAGAGGCGCCAAGCTCGAGAAAGTAATCTGTCATGGCTTTCCCTAGACCTGTACCACCACCCGTAATCAAAATTCGTTTTCCTTTTAACGCGTTTTCCTTTAACATGCCCATATGCTGTCCAGTTTTTATGTATCCTTAAGTTACACAAATTTGGGATAAAATAAAAGCTACGGTGGAGCGGATAAAAATAGTTCAGGAATAAATGGAGGTAGAGATATAAACAAAAGCAGGAGCTATTCATCGAATAGCTCCTGCTTTAAAATTTCCATTCTGAATGGGAATGGAAGTATGCTTATGCGCCTAATTGTACGCGTTTGAAAGCAGTTACAGTCAATCCTTTAGAAACAGAATCTAAGAATTGAGCGATGTTTTTAGAAGAATCTTTTACGAATTCTTGATTTAACAAAGTTGTATCTTTGAAGAATTTGTTCAATTTACCTTGCGCAATTTTCTCAGCCATTTCAGCTGGTTTTCCTTCAGCGATGATTTGTTCTTTAGCAATGGCAATTTCACGCTCGATTGTGTTTTGATCAACACCATCTTTGTCAATTGCAATTGGGTTCATTGCAGCAATTTGCATTGCTACATCTTTACCAGCTTCTTCAGCGCCAGCTGCATCAGCAGAAAGACCTACTAATACACCTAGACGGTAGTTCCCATGGATATAAGCAATAACTTTTTCAGCAGTGATAGTTTCGTATTTAGAAACGTCAATTTTCTCACCAATTACACCAGTTTGCTCGATTAAAGAATCAGCGATGTTTTTGCCATCAAGTTCCAAACCTTTTAATTCTTCCAAAGAAGCAGGTTTATTGTTTAATGCAAGATCTGCAATTTTTTCAGCGAAAGCTACGAAGTCTGCGTTTTTAGCTACGAAGTCAGTTTCACAGTTAACTTCAACTACGATACCTGATTTACCATCAGCAGTCGCTTTAGCGATGATAACACCTTCGTTAGAGTCGCGATCTTGACGGCTAGCAGCTACTTTAGCGCCTTTTTTACGCAAGTAATCTACAGCAGCTTCAAAGTCACCATTAGACTCAACCAAAGCTTTTTTACAATCCATCATACCAGCGCCAGTTTGTTGACGCAATTTGTTTACATCTGATGCAGAAATTTGTACTGACATGTTTATTTCTTTTTATTATTATTTACGACTGAAATTTGTACAATATTAACTTAAAACATGTTAAGCTAATATGAAGTTTAACATTCCTTGATAAACAAGTGTTGTTAAACCAAAAAACCGGACAGAGAGGCTAGTTCAAGAAAAGTAAACTTTTCCAGAAACTAACGCTACGCCATCCGGTTTGGAATAAAAATATTATTCTCCGTCTTTCGCTTTGCGAGGACGTTTAGCTTCTGAAGCTTCACCATTATCAGCTTTTGCTTTAGCAGCAGCAGCATCTTTTTCAGCTTCTTCTTCTTTGTCGCGTTTGCGCTCGTCCAAACCTTCTTGGATTGCTTGACCAATGATACCGGCGATTAAGCTAATAGATTTACTAGCGTCATCATTTGCTGGGATTGGGAAATCAATATTTGAAGGATCAGAGTTTGTATCTACCATTGCAAAAGTAGGGATGTTCAATTTCATTGCTTCAGAAACAGCGATGTGTTCTTTTTTCACATCGATGATGAATAAAGCAGCTGGTAAACGGTTCAAATCAGCGATACCTCCTAAAAGGTTTTCTAATTTGATACGCTCACGTTGAATCATCAACTTCTCTTTTTTAGACAATACATCGTATGTACCATCTTTTTGCATTTTGTCAATGTTAGACATTTTTTTGATAGACTTACGAACTGTAGCGAAGTTTGTAAGCATACCACCTAACCAACGCTCAGTTACAAAAGGCATATTAACCTCTTTTGCTTGTTGTGCGATGATCTCTTTTGCTTGTTTTTTCGTTGCAACGAATAAAACTTTGCGACCTGATTTTACGATTTGTTTGATAGCTGAAGCAGCTTCTTCTAATTTCGTAAGAGTTTTGTTCAAGTCAATGATGTGGATACCGTTACGTTCCATGAAAATGTACTTAGCCATTTTCGGATCCCATTTACGTGTAAGGTGACCAAAGTGCACACCTGCATCCAATAAATCTTGATAAGTAGTTCTTGCCATTTTTTGATCCTCCTTTGATTAACGTTTACTGAATTGGAATCTTCTACGAGCTTTACGACGTCCTGGTTTCTTACGTTCAACCATACGGTCATCACGTGTTACTAAACCTTTAGCGCGTAATGCAGGTTTAACTTCTGGGTTAAGTTCAACCAAAGCTTTTGCGATCGCTAAGCGAACAGCTTCTGCTTGACCTTTAACACCACCTCCGTTAACGTTTACTTTTACATCAAAGTTTGCTAATTCACCAGCTACGTTCAATGACTGTGTAGCGATGTATTGCAAAGGTAATGTTGGGAAATACTCTTTGTAGTCTTTACCGTTTATGATAATGTTTCCGCTACCAGCAGTTAAGTAAATGCGGGCAACAGCAGTTTTTCTTCTTCCTGAAGTGTTAGTTGTTGACATGACGATTCTCCTTAAAATTTAACTGGTTTTGGATTTTGTGCTTCATGCTTGTGCTCAGTACCAGCATAAACGTAAAGGTTTTTAAACAATTGACGACCTAAACGGTTTTTAGGAAGCATACCACGAACAGCTTTTTCAATGATGCGTTCAGGGAATTTAGCCATTAACTCTTTTGGAGAAACAAAGCGTTGACCACCTGGGTATCCAGTGTAGCGAACGTAAACTTTGTCGCCTAATTTGTTTCCTGTCAATTTGATTTTGTCCGCATTGATAACGATCACGTTATCTCCGCAGTCTACGTGAGGGGTGAATGTAGGCTTATGCTTACCACGAATTACTTTCGCGATGTTGCTCGCCAAGCGCCCCAAAATCTCTCCTTCAGCGTCAACAACGATCCACTCTTTGTTAACGGTGTTCTTGTTGGCAGAGACAGTTTTGTAACTTAACGTATTCACTTGCTTTTGTTTAAATAATTTATTAAAATATTTTTCCTTCCCTTATCTCAAGGGTCTGCAAAGGTACATCTATTATTCTATATTTTAAAATCTATTTTGCTTATTTTGTTGAAAACGAGTTGAATTTCAAACGAGCCCCACTAATCTCAATATTTTTACAACTTCCTCGAATGAATATTGTTACATTAGTTAGTATATTGCAGGAAGAATTTTTAAATTATTATAGCGGAAGTAGATGAGATTGAATTTTTTAGATAAACGATTTTTTTTAAGTTTTATTGGTGTATTTCTAATAGCACTGGGTTCATTAAAGGCACAATCTTCGGATAAAAAACCTAAACCTTACGATGCACGATTCAAAAACGTACAGGAAATATTGAAGCAAGGGAAAATTGGTCCAGGGATGGATTCTTTGGACGCCATACTCGCGGATTACCCACAAGCAGATGATATCTATTTTACAAAGGCAATCCTTCTTGCACAGATGAGAAATCAAGATGGAGCAATCGAAGCCATAAAAGAAGCGTTGAATATTCAGTCTAAGCCTGAATATCTAAGTTTTGCCGTAGATGCGTTTAAAAGTAAAAACGAGGCGGATAGTGCTTTAATCTATCTCGATAAGTTGATAGATCAAGATGACAATAATACAGCCTCACTAAAACGGGAGCGTATCATGCTCCTTTTCAATGGCGGATACAAGGATGTGGCTTTGGAGTATTTCTATAAAACCAAAGAGATTGCAGTCGCTTCTGATACATTGGACATGGTTGGTAGTGTCTTGTTAAATGATGCTGGTAATTATAAAGCGGTCATTGATCTTTTGAAACCCTGGGCAGACAAAGGAACTTCGCTGGCTCAAGTATATGGTCAATTAGCACAAGCTTATAATCTTTCCAAAAACTCGAAGCTTGCATTGGACTATATTAATAAAGGAATTCAGACAACAAAAGAGGATTTTCTTTATTTCGATTTGGCTGATCTCTATCGATTTGATAAAAAGATGAAATTATCTTTCGATGCACTTAAACAAGGATTTCAATCTAAGAAAGTTGACTTTGCAGATAAGAATCGGATTATAATGACCTTGTTGAATCCGAAGGGCCCCTATTCAAAAGACCAACTTTTGGAACTGGTCAATATCTTGGTTGAAGTTCATCCACGTATTGCCGAAAGCCATATGGCAAAGGGACAAGTGTTATGGTTGAGAGACGATAAGTCAGCCGCTCAAAGTTCGCTAGCAGTTGCAGTGAGTATGAACCCTTATCAAATTGATGCTTGGCGGATGCTGATGAGTTTGGATATGGACAAAGGCGAATTTGATCAAGCCATTGCACATGGTGGGGAAGCGCTACACTATGTGGCCAATAATGCAACCATACTCTATTTTACAAGCATGGCCTATTTGATGAAGAAAGACATGGAGAATAGCCGGAAGTTTATGGAAGCCGCACTTAATAATGCACAGGATGAATCACCTTTTCTACAGGCAAATATTTATGGCGGATTAGGTGATATTTATAATTCACTTAAGATGTATAAAGCCTCTGATGCGGCTTATATCGAAGCTATTCGATTGGATAGTACAAATGTGACGGCCATGAACAATTTAGCATACTATTTGTCGTTAAGAAAAGAACGACTTGATGATGCTACAAAGTATGCAGCAATGGCGACGAAATTGCAGCCCAATAATGGAACTTTTGAAGATACCTATGCTTGGGTACTTTTCGCAAACGGAAAATATGATGATGCGCTGGTGTGGATTCAAAAAGCGTTAAAAAATACAAATCCGCAAACGTCTGTATTGCTGGAGCATTACGGCGACATTCTTAGTAAGTTAGGGAAAACAACAGATGCCGTTAAGCAGTGGAACCTGGCTTTAGAAAAGGGGACTGATACGGAGGAGAGTAAGCTGAAATTGAAAAAGAAGATTGAGACTAAAAGCTATGTGGAATAAAATTGTTTGGGTTAGTGCTGTTGTGTTGCTGCTTTCTTCTTGTAGTTCTAAGAAGAAGCTACTAAAAGGTGCTGATCTGAAAGCTGAAAATGAGTTGACGATAAAAGATAATACAAGGGAAGCAAAGAAAAATAGCTTACGTAATCTTTTTTTGACTAATTTGAATTATTCTACTTTTTCTGGAAAAGCAAAAATGCGTCTCGATCTTGGGAAGGATAATTATGATGTCACTTCCACTATTAGAATAGAGAAAGATAAAAGGATTTGGATTTCCATTTCTGCCACACTGGGTATAGAAGTTGCCCGGGTATTGATAACTCCAGACAGTGTACAAATCTTAAATAAATTTCAGAGCGAATATATGGTTAAGCCATTTGACTATCTATATCGTTTTGCCAGCCCGGATTTAACTTTCGGGAACCTACAAGATTTGTTGCTTGCAAATCTTTCGGTGAATCTATTGTCCGATATTGATCAGGTTAATTTTAAGCAGGATTCGATGTCTGTCCAGTTAGATGGCAAACTGAATGAACTAGATTTTTTATATAAATTAAATAATAACAATAGGCCTTATCAATTTAGATTAGCGCAACTTTCAAAGAAACAGTTGTTGGAAGCCAATTACGGCGAATATGCCATGGCTTCTGGGCAGGAATTTCCTATGCTTTTAAAAATGATCATTTCTGATGGTCGTCAAGAGATAAAAACAGAGATAAATTTTAACAAAGTGACTTTTAATGAACCGGTCGAAATGCCTTTTTCAGTATCGTCACGTTATAAAGTAATCCGATGAGAAGCTGTCTATTTCCTTTAGATTTATTACTTTCGCAATTAGTTTGCTAAAGTATAGGGTGAATTGATAGGATAGAAAGATGGCAAACACAAAAAAATAGTACTGTAAATGAACTTTAAAAAGACAATACTTGGTATAGCTGCTTTCCTATTCATGATTGGGATTTCATCGGCGCAGACTAGGGCTGAACTTGAAAAACAGCGTGAGAAACTCAACCGCGAAATTGCTGAATTACAAAATACGGTCAAAGAGATTGCAAAGGAAAAATCACTGACCCAACAACAAGTGACAGCATTGAGTAAGCAGATTAATTTGCGCGAGCAGAAGATAAATACCATTACTTCGGAAGTCGCTGTAATCAACAAACATATCAATGCCAATACCGCTGCCGTAAATAAGTTGAAGGCTGAATTGGAGAAGATGAAACGTGACTATGAAAAGATGGTGATGTTTGCGTTCAGAAACCGAAATGCCTATAATAAATTGATGTTTATTTTTGCATCAAAGGATTTTAATCAGGGGTTCCGACGGGTTAAGTACTTACAACAGTTTAATGATTCTAGAAAGCTGAAAGCTGCTGATATCGAAAATACCAAGAAACAGATTGAACAAAAAATAGCTCAATTGCAGGCGGACCGAAACAAACAGGTTGCCTTGATGAAAGAGCAGGAAAATGAGAAAAGAACAATATCTCAACAGCGATCTGTTTATTCTGGACAATTGAGTGAATTGATTGTTACAGAGCGCGGTGTCAAGAAAGATATTACCCAAAAGCAAAAAGAGGAGCGTCGTATTAATGCGGCCATTAAGGAGATCATTAGAAGAGAAATTGAGGCTGAACGTCGACGGGCTGAGGCGGCACGTCGTGCGGCAGAAGCGGCTGCTGAGCGTAACCGCAAAGCGAATGAGTCTACATCAACTACAAAAGGTAAGAACAATACAAGTTCGAAAGGCAGTAATACTACTCGAAAATCAGATTCTGAAGTCTTACGTAGCACACCGGAAGCAGTCAAACTTTCAAATGACTTCAGATCTAATCGCGGTAGTTTACCTTGGCCTGTTTCTAATGCGAAGATTATGCAAGAGTTTGGTTCGGAAAGTGTCGGTAGAAATGTCAATTGGGATCACGAAACTGTTAAAATACAAACATCAAGCGGTTCGGCTGTGAAAGCAGTATTTAATGGAGAAGTTTTGAGTATAGTATCGATGATGGGGCAGCGTATTGTCATGATTAAACACGGTGAATACTTTACTGTGTATATGAATTTGGCTGGTGTAAGTGTTTCAAAAGGGCAAAAAGTAAGCACGGGCCAAACTATAGGAACGGCTGATGTGGACTCGGATACGGGAGTTCCGATGGTAGAATTTTCTGTGCTACAAGGAACAACACCGCTGAATCCGATGTCATGGTTGGCGAGATAAGAAATAATTACTATATTTAATAATTATCATTACATTTGTAAAGAGAGAGAAAAGTTTTAGTTTAAAAGAATTGAAAAACAAGAAATTATAGTTATGTCAACATCATTATTAATCATGGGAATCGGGGGGCAAGAGTTAATTGTCATTGTAGTAATATTGTTACTATTATTTGGTGGCAAGAAGATTCCTGAATTGATGCGCGGATTGGGTAAAGGAGTTAAGGAATTTAAAGAAGGCCAAAAAGATGAGTCTTCACCTGAAAAAAAATCTGAAATAGAAGATAACAAATAAGGGAGGTTTTGATCCCATATAGCATGGATACGATTTTGTGAGGAACAAAATCGTATTTTGTTTTATACTCGACCTACAGCTAAATAGGGCGAAAACCATTTTTATACTAAAATCCATTTCTAAACGTTTAGATTATTGTTGATTTTTCAGCAGATGAATCAAACTCGGATTTAACAGTAAATTTATGATCGGAAAACAGACGTTAATTTCAATACTAGGAGGGGTATGCTATGTACTACCACTCATGGCCCAAGAAAGCGCTGTAGAAGGCATGAAAGAAGCCGCCCATACCTTCTTTCAAAAAAGTATCGAAAAAGAAAAACAAGAGATTTACCAATACCTTGACAGTATAAAATCTTCCGGAAATAACGGGAAGCATGATGCTGAAATTACAGATGAAGATATACAGCTCGTGCGGAAACTGAAAGCAATAGAACGTGAGGTTCCATTGGACTACTCACCGCGAGTGAAAGATCTGGTTGCTAAATATACGTCGGATAATTATAACCCTTATATGTGTAGGATGATGGGACTAGGGCAATACTATTTCCCATTGTTTGATAAAATCATGGATGAAGTTGGAGTGCCACGGGAACTCAAATATCTAAGTGTAGTCGAATCATCATTAAATCCACGCGATATCTCCAGTGCCGGAGCAACAGGCTTATGGCAATTGATGTATTATGAAGCCAAAACTTATCATCTTACAGTGGACAGTTATACCGACCAACGTATGGATCCGATTGCTTCTAGTTATGCCATCGCAAAAATCTTAAAAGAAGCTTACGATGAATATGGCGATTGGCTATTAGCGATAGCATCCTATAATGGTGGTAAAGGAGCGGTTAGCCGTGCGATCCAACGTTCCGGAAAAGAGAATGCTACTTTTTGGGATATCGCACCATATCTAACACAACAGACCCAAAACTATATCCCTAAGTTCATCGCAATGACATATGCGATGAAATACGCGGACGAAAATGATATCAATGCTGCGGATACTGAACTTTCACTAAGAACTCAAGCATTAGATATCAATAAACGGATTTCATTGAACCAAATAGCGGATGCTTTACATGTCTCAAAAGAGACATTACGTGCATTGAATCCTAGTTTTAAAAGAAATGTATTAAATGGTACCGAAGAGTCTCCATTGCGATTGGTGTTACCTGTCTTGGATAAAAAGATTGCCTCAGAAGAATTGTATGCAGCTCTCAACACACCAATATCTTCCGCAACTCTTAGTCAGACGGAAAATTTGAGTGAACCTTTACAAAATGGCAAATATAAAGTGAAAGTTGGTGAGACATTCGCTTCCATTGCTGACAAGTTTGAAGTAACAGTACAGGATATAAAATCGTGGAATAACCTGCGCGGCAATCAAATTGTCCCTGGACAAAACTTACTGATAAAAAAGGAGGATGATTTCGTAAACGCGAAATTAGCTCGTAATACAGAAAGATCTTCAAAGAAGAATCAACAGCATGCCGCTAGCGCTACACGTACAGCTTACTATGTCGTGAAGAAAGGCGATACTTTATCTGATATCGCAGATAAAAATGGTACATCAGTCGGTCGACTTAAAAGTGAAAATGATTTAAACGGAAGCCGGATAAAACCGGGGATGAAATTGAAAGTCTCAAAGAAATAACAGCATGGTTTAAATTAACCATGCTGCATCTTCTTCTTTATCAAATTCTTCAAGAGTAACGGTAACATGTTCTCTTAATATCGTTGAAAGCTTCGTGCCATAGTAGTCACTAAATATAGGGAACTTATGGTGGCTTCTATCAATTAATACAGCCGTTCTCATTTTCTTCAGTGGAACGTTCAAAAATACACCCAGTCCATAAGCTAAGGCTCTACCACTATTCAACACATCATCAACCAAGATGATGGTCTTGTCTTTTGCAATATCAACAGGTATGTCTGTGCTTGCACTCAGTGATCTACTCGTTTTCTTCATGGTAACTTTAATCAGCAGAATTTCTTTCGTTGAAATCTCCTGTAAAATTGCTTGAAGGCGTTGCGCAAATACATAACCCCGGTCGGCAATTCCTACTAATACAAGTGTTTCATCTTCAAAATTGTCTTCCAAAATTTGATAGGCAATCCGAATAGATTTTTGTTTTATTTGTTCTTTATTTAAGATGAGCGTTTTCTTTGAAGACATAATAGTATTCCAATGATTATAGGGTAAAAATAGGATATTATATTGTATAAAAAAAGTCCAAAACGAGTTAAACGCTTTGGACTTTCCTAGATCGAACCGATCTTATTAATTCAATTTATTATCTTTTTCTGCTTTTAATATTTCTGCAGTAAGCGATCTATTATCTTCTGGTAAGCGACCGCCATTGTAATAATAACGTCTCCAGTATGGTTCATCTAAATTGCTGATCATAACTCCTTTGCTAGATGAGGCATGTGCAAATTTATTGTCGCCAATATAAACACCGACATGGGTGATACTTTTACTTCTAATTTTGAAGAATACCAAATCACCTGCTTTTAGCTCATTTTTTTCGACAGTTTTGACTTGAGAATATTGATTTCTGCTATTATATCCTAACGAAGTATTAAATACTTTGTCGTATAATTCATAAGAAAATTTAGAACAATCAATGCCTCTTTTTGAATCTCCTCCTAGACGGTATGGAGTACCCAACCATTCGTAAACAAATTGATAAAGTTTGGTATTTGTTGTTGCTGAGACTGCAACTCCCATAATTTGTGAAAAGTATTCTTTCGCTAGGTTATCAGGATCTGATTCTGGTTTGGAGTTTCTGTTGGTTTGTGCCTGCGACACTAGACATAAGCCGATAAATAGCATTGACGCTATAAATTTCTTTGTTTTCATTAAATCGCTTTTTTGTACAACATTTAACTTTTAAAAATTCAACACTGTCATCTATTTTGGACAGCACTGTTGCGAATATAATACAATATCAGTTTAAGGTCAAATTTATTTTAAGGTATTTAACGAAATTTTAACAATTTTAACATCTTTATCGGACCCACCTGGACTTATTGAAAATTAATGGTTCTGTCAATCGTCGGCTACATAAAGTAGATTGTTTGCTACACTTAAAAAAAATGTCTATCTGATAGAATACCACTCTATTTGGGTTCCCATTGTGAATCTTAAAAAAAATATTAATTTTCTTTGGTAAAGTGATAATATTTGTTCTATATTTACAAAACATAAGCAATAGCAATGAACACAAATACAATTATTACATCGATTATTATTACCACCGGGATAAAACTCAGGAGGAAGTAGTTTCGTTGTATATAATTGTAGACACAATATTTAGAAGCGCTTTCCTCGACAAAGGAAAGCGCTTCTTTTTTTAACACAAAAATCATCAATCTAAACAAACAGTATAAAATAGTATGAAAGTTTTAAAATTTGGAGGCACATCGGTCGGTACGGTAGAAAGTCTAAAGGCGGTCTTAAGTATTGTAAAAAAATCTTATGATGCAAAGGAAAAGCCATTGGTTGTGTTATCAGCTATGTCTGGTGTAACGAACTTGCTTACCCAGTTGGCTGAGGACGCTGCAGAAGGAAAGTCCTTTTCAGATGGCCTAAAGTCCCTGGAAGATAAGCATTTTACGGTTGTTAAAGAGCTTCTGGCTGTGAAATATCAAAATCCTGTATTTACAAAGCTAAAGTTGTTTTTTAATGAGATAGAAGATCTCCTCCAAGGAATTTTTGCGCTAAAGGAGCTGAGCAATCAAAGTAAAGATTTGATCCTTAGTTACGGTGAGCGTTGCTCAAATTATATGGTATCTAAGGTGATGGAACAATATATTCCTGAATCTCTATTTGTAGATGCATCCCATTATGTGAAAACAGATTCAAATTTCGGTAATGCTCATTTAAATGAAATGCTAACCGAGCAATTGGTCAAATCCTTGTACATAACGCATCGTGATAAGCTGCTGTTTGTTACAGGTTTTATCGGAAGTAATGAAAATGGGCGTATTACCACCTTGGGAAGAGGTGGATCAGATTATACTGCAGCGATCTTCGGCTCAATACTGGACGCAACAGCCATTGAAATTTGGACAGATGTGAATGGGATGTTAACCGCCGACCCACGTATTGTGAAGAAAGCTTTTTCCCTGCCTGTATTATCATATACAGAGGCAATGGAATTATCTTACTTCGGTGCTAAGGTGATTTATCCTCCTACGATGATTCCGGCTTTCTTAAAGAAAATACCGATTGTTATTCGAAATACTTTTGAACCTGATTTCTCAGGGACTGTGATTCAGTTTGATAGTGGAAAAACCGCTCTGCCAATCAAGGGAATTTCTTCGATCTCCGATATTTCTGTCATCAATCTGAGTGGATCAGGGATGATCGGTAAGTCGGGTTTTAGCGGACGGCTTTTTACGCTATTGGCTAGAGAGCAGATCAATGTTGTGCTAATCACTCAGTCTTCTTCCGAACATAGCATTACATTTGCTGTCAATCCATCAGATGCCAAACGTGCTATACAATTGATCGAAGTGGAGTTTGAGCTTGAAATCCAGGCGAATAAACTGGTCGTTCCTGCGATTGAAGAAAACCTGTCTGTATTAGCCATCGTTGGTGAAAATATGAAAAAAACTCCCGGTATGTCCGGTCGGTTATTTGCAGCGCTAGGACGGAACGGTATTAACGTCCGGGCTATTGCGCAGGGCTCATCTGAATACAATATATCTGTAATTATTGGTAAGGAAGATTTAGCAAAGGCACTTAATGCGGTACATGACGCGTTTTTCGCAGAGCTGAAGAAAACTTTGCATGTATTTAATATCGGTACCGGTAACATTGGTGCAACTTTATTTAAACAATTGGAAAATCAGCATGAATTCCTTTTGGATAAAAATGATATTGAAATTAAGGTTGTTGGAATCTCCAATAGCCGTAAAATGCTTTTTAATACCGAAGGTGTTGATTTAAATAATTGGTCCGATGAACTTGCTAAAAATGGAACTGAATCAGACCTGGCATTGTTTATTGATCGAATGAAGGCACTGAATTTACCGAACTGTGTATTTATCGATAATACTGCAAGCAAATTACCGGCGACCTACTACGAAGATATCTTTAAATCCAATATTTCGATCGTCACTTGCAATAAAATTGCGAATTCAGGTAAATACGAGCAATATAAAACACTCCGTGATACTGCTCATCGACACGGTGTAGATTTCTTTTATGAAACAAATGTAGGTGCTGGATTGCCTATCGTCAGGGTGCTTAAAGACTTGATGTTGAGTGGTGACCGTATCGTGAAGATAGAGGCTATTCTTTCAGGGACAATCTCCTATATTTTTAACAATTTTAAAGCAGATGCTTCTTTCTATGATGTCGTCAAACAGGCTCAGGAGCTTGGATATACCGAGCCAGATCCAAGAGATGATTTAGGTGGTATAGATTTTATGCGTAAAATGCTCATCTTGGCAAGAGATGCCGGGTATGCTGTTGAGGCCGAAGACGTAGACCTCGGCGCAATATTACCTCCAGCATGTTTGAAAGCAGATACTGTAGATTCTTTTTATACAGAATTGCAGCAAGAAAACGAATATTTCGAAGCAATGAAGAAGAAAGCTGCTAATGAAAATAAAGTAATCCGTTATATCGGGAAATTGGAAAATGGAAAAGTATCCATTGCGATTCAGTTTGTTGATGAAAACCATCCTTTTTATGCTTTATCAGGCAGCGATAACATTATATCGTTTACAACAGAGCGCTATAAAGAACGTCCCCTCGTAGTAAAAGGTCCTGGTGCGGGGGCTGAGGTGACAGCTGCCGGTGTATTTGCAGATTTGGTAAATGTTGGAGCATAAAAACTATTCAAGGAAAATAAAAATTACGTGATGGCCAATAATTTAAATGTGGAGTATCTCAAGGATAAGGTGATAAATTTAGACAGTATGCTGTCGGAAGTTCGTGTTTTTGCGCCTGCAACTGTCGCAAATATGATCTGTGGTTTTGATATATTGGGTTTTGCTGTCGAGGAACCCGGTGATGAGGTGGTTATGCGGCGCACGCAACAACCTGGAGTAACGATTCGGGAAATAACTGGCGACGATGGAAGACTACCACTCGATCCCGGTAAGAATACGGTATCTGCCTGTGTTCAATATCTATTACAAGCCTTGAATATCTCTTCAAAGGTAGGTGTCGAAATTGAATTGCATAAACATATGCCAATTGGATCGGGACTTGGCTCCAGTGCAGCAAGTACCGTGGCTGGGCTTTTTGCCATCAATACCATGCTTGGAAACCCTTTGACAAAAGAAGAATTACTGCCATTTTGTGTTGAAGGTGAGCGTTTGGCTTGCGGTACGGGCCATGCCGATAATGTTGCCCCGGCGCTTTATGGAGGCATAACATTAATTCGGGGAAATGAACCTTTGGATGTTATTTCCATCCCTTCACCAAAAGAGCTTGTAGCAGCGGTCGTTTTTCCACAGGTCGATGTTCCCACACGTGACGCAAGACAACTTATAAAAGATAAAGTGCTGTTAAAAGACGCCGTGACACAATGGGGTAATATCGCGGGATTGGTTGCCGCGTTGTTCAAGGAAGATTATGATCTTATTGCGCGAAGCATGAAAGATATTCTTATTGAACCAACCCGTGCAATTTTAATTCCTCAGTTTTATGAAATGAAAGAGATTGCCTTGAAAAATGGCGCCTTGAGTTTTGGTATTTCTGGCTCAGGACCTTCCGTCGTTGCAATAACACGGGATGAAAAAATAGCAAAGGATATTGCCGACAAAATACAAACTCATCTCAAAGAAAATGAAATTGATAGTTTTGGCTATGTTTCCCGTGTCAATGTGGAAGGACCCAGAATATTAGATTAAAAATTATTTAAGGACAGAAACGAGGTTTATAAAATCTTAGGTTAATTGATCATTGCCTCAGAAAAGATAATAAAATGAAATATCCACATTCTAAAGTCAACACGAATGAAAATAACAGGATGTTTTATCGGCCTTTACAAAAAGATTATTTACATATGAAATTTTATAGTACAAATAATAAAACATTAGAAGTCTCCTTCAAAGATGCGGTCTTCAATTCTCTCCCTGCAGACAAAGGATTGTATATGCCTGAAGAGATACCACAATTGGATCCGCTGTTTATTAAGAATATTCAACAGTATTCCTTGCAGGAGATTGCTTTTGAAGTAGCTTCTACACTATTGGGAAATGATATTCCCAAAGACGATTTAAAACAGATTGTGAACGATGCCATCAATTTTGATGCTCCTGTAAAATTCTTGACCGACAGCACCGCTGTGCTTGAACTATTTCATGGGCCATCTTATGCCTTTAAGGATTTTGGGGCTCGCTTTATGAGTAGGGTCATGGGCTATTTTTCAAAGACTGACGATAAATTACTGGACGTACTTGTTGCGACATCAGGCGATACCGGTGGAGCTGTTGCCTTGGGCTTTTTGGGAGTAGAAGGAACACGTGTGACGATACTATATCCTAAAGGTAAAGTCTCGGAGGTTCAGGAATTACAACTGACCACTAATGGACAAAATATTCGTGCTATTGAGGTAGAAGGAACCTTTGACGATTGTCAGGCATTGGTAAAACAAGCCTTTAGTGATGCCGAACTTAATGCTATATTGCGTTTGACTTCCGCTAATTCAATCAATATAGCACGGTTGATCCCACAGACATTTTATTATTTTTATGCGTATGCACAATTGAAGTCACAAGGAGTCAATGAGGTCGTATTTACAGTGCCGAGTGGTAATTTTGGTAATATTGGAGCTGGTTTATTGGCTTATAAAATGGGACTTCCAGTGAAACATTTTGTAGCAGCAACAAACGTCAATGATACCGTTCCTAGATTCCTTTCTTCAGGTAAATATGAGCCACTGCCTTCTGTTCAAACCCTAAGCAATGCCATGGATGTGGGAAATCCAAGCAACTGGGTACGTATACAGGATCTCTTTGGCGGAAATGTGGCTGAATTAAAAAATATGCTTTCTTCTTATACATTTACAGATGAAGAAACAAAAGAAGGAATGCAGAAATTACTTGAAGAATCGGATTATATCGCCTGTCCGCATACAGCAATTGCCTGGCTTGGCGCTCGTGCTTATGCAAATGAGTACCCCGGTCCGTATGCTTCAGTTTTCTTATCGACAGCACATCCCTGCAAATTCCCGGATGCAATAGCCGCAGATGTATTCGAAAAAATAGTTTTGCCTGTCGGCGCAGAAACATTGCAAGGAAAAGAGAAATTAGCAGAATCTTTGAAAGTTGATTTTGAAGCCTTCAAAAAATATTTAATCAACCATAACTAAACGTTGAGGGCTCCTTAGGAGCCCTTTTATTTTTATTCAGAAATAGTTGAGTTTTTTGGATTAAAAGGATTTTTGGGAAATATATAATGTATTGAGGATGTTAGATTGTTTTATCCGGAAAGTTTCATCAGGATGTCGAATTAATAAGTTAATTTTGCAACAATGAAATCAGTTTATTTGAATAAGGGTAAGGATAAAGCTGCCTGGCAATTGCATCCTTGGGTATTTTCTGGAGCAATTAAATCATTGTCCGATAAAATTGAAGATGGCGAAGTTGTTGGCGTTTACAATGCTGAACGTGAATTTATTGCCTATGGTCTATTTCACAATAGCTCGCGTGTAGCCATTCGTTTATTGGAGTGGAACCCTCAAGCACAGATTGATGCAGATTGGTGGCGTGCCCGAGTTCAGAAGGCTGTTGCAGCAAGACAGCATCTGTTGCAAGAAGGCGTTACCAATACAGTTCGTTTAATCTTTGCTGAAGCAGATTTTCTTCCTGGACTTATTGCAGATAAATACGCAGATTTTATATCCATTCAGATTCATTCAGTTGGGGTGGAAAAAGTCAAATCCATTATTATAGATGAATTGAATGCTTTGCTGCAACCCAAAGGAATTTATGAGCGCAGTGATCTGAAATCCCGCGAACATGAAGGATTACCCGATACCAATGGACTTTTGTTTGGAGAACTTCCATCTGAATTTGTCGACGTTATCGAAAATGGCATTCATTATAAGGTTAACATTATTGATGGGCAAAAATCGGGATTTTATTGCGACCAACGTGAAAATCGCCAGCTAACGGCCAACTACGTTTTGAATAAACGAGTCCTAGATTGTTTCTGCTATTCCGGTGGTTTTACGTTAAATAGTTTGAAAAGTGGCGCTGCAGAAGTCATATCTGTAGATAGTTCTGCACTGGCTATTGAAACCCTGGAAAAGAATATTGTTGAAAATGGTTTTGAACCTAGTCGACATAAAGCAATATTGTCTGATGTAAACAAGCAATTGCGTAAATTCATTGATGAAGGGGAAAAATTTGATCTGATTGTCCTGGATCCACCGAAATATGCACCCTCTCGATCTGCATTGGAAAGAGCATCAAGGGCGTATAAAGACCTGAATCGCCGCGGATTGATGTTGTTAAATAGCGGTGGTTTATTAGCGACATTTTCTTGTTCAGGTGCGATGGATATGGATACGTTCAAACAAGTGCTCGCTTGGGCTGCACTGGATGCCGGTAAGGAAATTCAGTTTATCAGACAATTTCATCAACCTGAAGACCATCCTGTCCGGGCCTCGTTCCCCGAAGGTGAATATCTGAAAGGATTGTTGGTACGCGTATTGTAATTATTATATGAAGGTAGTTTAGGTTGGTTTGTTAAAATCAACCTTTTTAATTTTTGAAAGACGTCATGATACAAGAGAAGGCGGGTAGACCTATTTTTTCTATTTTGTTTGCCGTGAGTATGGTGCATCTTCTGAACGATATGATTCAGGGAGTGATACCGGCAACCTATCCCTTGCTCAAAGAAGAGCATCATCTAAGCTTTTCTCAGGTTGGGATGATTACAATGGTTTATCAGATAGCAGCTTCAATATTCCAGCCTGTTGTAGGCTCATTTACGGATAAACATCCTGTACCGTACTCCCAGATTATAGGGATGTCTTTTTCACTTCTCGGTATGTTTTTGTTTTCGAAAGCACATAGTTATGAATGGATCTTATTTTCTGTTTTTCTGGTCGGGATTGGATCTTCAATCTTTCACCCTGAATCTTCTCGTGTAGCTTATATGGCGTCGGGAGGAAGAAGAAGTATGGCACAATCTATTTTTCAGATCGGAGGCAATGCAGGGACCGCAATGGCTCCAATCATTGTCGCTTTTTTGGTTTTACCGAGAGGGCAACAGGCGATCGCTTGGATGTGCTTATTTACCATTCTCGGCCAATTTATATCTTATTATATCGGTAGTTGGTATAAAAAGAGGCTTCAAAGCTCCGCTAAATCAACGAAGAGAACAATACGCGTACCTGATCTACCCAATAGCAGAATCGTCGTGACGGTTATTATACTCCTATTACTGATTGTTTCAAAATACTTCTATATAGCAAGTATCACAAACTACTTCCAGTTTTATACAATCAAGAAATTCGGAATCAATGAAGTGGAAGCACAAGTCTATCTATTTTATTTTCTGATAGCCGTTGCGGTGGGAACCCTACTTGGAGGAGCATTCGGCGATCGATTTGGTCGCAAATATGTCATCTGGTTCTCCGTCTTGGGCGTTGCGCCATTTGCATTGGCATTACCCTATGTTGGACTTACGATGACGGGGATATTAATCGTGATTATTGGGTTGATTTTATCATCAGCTTTTCCAGCAATTATTGTTTATGCACAAGAACTATTGCCTAAAAAGTTGGGTATGGTTTCAGGTTTATTTTACGGCTTTGCATTTGGAATGGGGGGGATTGGATCCGCTGTACTTGGCTGGCAGGCAGATCATACTTCCATCGAGTTTATTTATCACTTATGTTCCTATCTGCCATTGATCGGTATTGTGGCTTATTTTCTTCCCAATCTACAAAAAACACCTTATAAAGAAATTTAGATTTAACATATAGGCATATGTTAAAAAAGAAAGAGCGGATTTCAATAAAGTATCCGCTCTTTTCTTTTATTACTTGAGGCAGTCCATCCAGGCTGAGGCCATCATTTGTGCCCCAGCAAGCGTGGGATGTACGCCGTCCGCAGCCCAATAGGCACCAGGGGCGTTCTTTTGAGCATTGTCGAATATTTTTTGATAGGGGATAAGAATTGCTCCAAATTCTTTGGCGATCTCACGAGCGGATTCTTGATAAGCCAAAAATTTTGGATACCAAGCTTCAGTAATGTGACCTACACCCTTTACTGCAAAAGGCTCTCCAATAATCAATTTGACATTTGGAAGCTTTTGTAATGTCTCCTGCAATAGCTGTTTGTACTGGGATTTATACTCTTCAACCGTAGTCTGTGCTCCTCGATCGATTGTCCGCCAGAAATCGTTCACACCAATCAAAATACTCAATACAGTAGGGTTAATTGCCAGAGTATCCTCCTGCCAGCGCTTTTGAAGATCGGGTACACGATTTCCGCTAATACCTGTATTATATACCTTTAGTCTCTTTGCTGGATATTTATTTAAGAGTTGGCTGGCAGCCAATAAAGCATAACCATGCCCCAGCGCTGCGGTGTCATTGGCATTTTTGTTATTTCTATCTCGGCCCACATCCGTAATGGAATCGCCCTGAAATAAAATGATGTCGTCGTTATTTAAAGTGATTTTTGAGGAACCGACTGTTGATTCGTGTGCGAATACATCGTTTCTCAGTAAATCGGCGCCAGTCAATAGACCGGTGCCAATAATGCTTTTTTTGATAAATGATCTGCGGTTTGTGTTCATTATTAGGTTTTTGTTATGTTTAAAGTTACATACTTTAGGCATACTTTTCCAAACCTTTTATAATGATGTTACAAGCTTTTTCAATTTCTAGATTTGTAATAGTCAATGGTGGGGCGACACGGAGTGCCGTTTCACAATGCAGATACCAATCGATCATAACCCCTTTTTCAGCACAATACTTACTCACATTGTAAACTTGATCAAAAGAAGCCAGTTGCAGACACATCATAAGGCCTAGTCCTCGAATTTCTTTAATTGCAGGATGCCTGAGTTTTTCTTTAAATAAAAGCGATTTTCGCTCAACCTGTTCGACTAATTTTTCTTCCTTGATAACAGCTAGTGAAGCCCGCGCTGCGGCACAACTCACAGGATGCCCCCCGAAAGTTGTGATGTGCCCAAGCATGGGATTATCCTTAATAACGTCCATCACTTCTTTGGCTGCAACAAATGCACCCAAGGGCATACCGCCTCCGATGCCTTTGGCAAGCATCAGGATATCTGGAACAATAGCAAAATGTTCGAAGGCGAAAAGACGGCCTGTTCGACCGAAACCTGTTTGAATTTCATCAAAGATCAGTAAAGTACCTGTTTCATTACAGCGTTTTCTAACAGCTTGCATGTAAGCGATATCCGGGACTCGGACACCAGCTTCTCCCTGAATAGCTTCGAGGATGACAGCAGCAGTTTGTTCCGTAATCTTTGTGAGATCTTCCATGTCATTAAACCCGATAAAATCTATTTCGGGAAGGAGGGGGGCATACGCTTTGCGATACTCATCGTTTCCGATCAGACTGAGCGCGCCTTGTGTGCTGCCGTGGTACGCTTTTTTTGCAGCGATAATCTGCCTGCGACCAGTATATTTCTTTGCTATTTTCATAGATCCCTCTACGGCTTCCGTTCCACTGTTGGTGAGGTAGACTGATTGAAAATTAGCGGGAAGTTCTGCTAGTAATTCTGTAGCAAATTGCACCTGTGGCGCCTGCACAAATTCACCATAAACGGTGACATGTAAGTACTGCTCCAATTGTGATTTTATAGCCTCTAAAACCTTCGGATGACGATGGCCTATATTGCTGACATTGAAGCCGGAGACCAAATCCATATATTCTTCTCCATTGGGGCCATAAAGGTAGACACCTTCAGCCTTAACTACTTCAACCAATCTAGGTGAGCTAGATGTTTGAGCAGTATTCATTAAAAATAATTCTCTGTTGCTTAACATGATCTTACAAATGTCCGAAAATAAAAAAGAAGTCTTCAAGACTTCTTTTTTATTTTCGAGATTATTTTCTTCTATTCTGCAGGGATTTGTATAGATGTTCTCTGAATTCCTGTTCTACTTCAAAAAATTGCGATGCCCGCGCATTGCCAATAACTTTGGCAAATTTGACCCGGTATTCTTTTTTGATCTCCACTTCTTTAACATCATACTGTAAGACATCTCTGGAACCACCTCTAAAACTATTTTTGGGAGCACCATTCAATTTTTCTTTTCTGATATCCCAAAGTGTTTGGCTATACTCATTATAGAGCGGAAAGAATTGCTGAGCCTCTCTTGGCGTTAAATCTAGTTCTTTAGTAATGTAAGCTATTTTTTCATTTTCTATAGCTTGAAATCGATTTTTGTCTTGTGCAAAGCCCAAGGCAATAGAAAATATACTAAAGAACAATGTTATCCATATGTATTTTTTATCGAACATCATTATAAGGTATAGTTTAGATAATCTTCTATTTCTTGTTTAGATATATTACTCCCAAATCCCTTGGTAGGGAGATTCGCTTCATCGGTATACTGGGACATATAGATCATATCATCACCAGAAGCTGAAGCCGCAAGGTAATTAATAATTTCCTGCTTAGGAATTTCTGACAAATGTTGGCTCAACTGCTCTTCTGCAACTGTTTCTACGGGAGCTGCATTTTGTTGTTGATACTGATACCCCCAATATCCTCCTATGCTCAACATGGCGGCAAAAGATGCTGCAACAGCATAGCGTGCATACCATTTTTTCGGTCTTCCTATTTGATGGATAGGTGTATGATCTTTTTCAGGCTCCTGCACAGCATTAATAATACTTTCGGAAAGAGTCTCAAAATAATGTTGTGGTACATCAAAGCCTGCAGTCACAACCGTTTCTTTGAGTTTTTCTTCAGCGATACGAGCAAAAATAGTCGATTCAACTGTTTCTTCATAGCCGACCGGAACAGAGAAACCATCTGTAGGAACTGTTTTCTTCAATTCCTGTTCAGCTAAACGGGCGAAGATGGAATCTTCAAGCGTTTGATTATAAGCAGAAGGCATTGTAAAGCCATCAGATGCAATCGTTTCTTTTAATTTGTCTTCTAAAATTCGGTTGAGGATAGTTGAAGATAGTTCGGAAGCATAATTTTCAGGAATTTCAAAGCCGTCAGTAGCAACTTGATTTTTTAAATTGTCTTCTGCTACTTTACACATAATGGCCTCAGATAGGCTATCAAAATATCCTTCTGGAACCTCAAAGATGGATTCTTCCTTGCATTCAATCAATTTGACTTGCGTAATTATTTTTGATTCTAAATCACTGAAATAATTTTCAGGTAAGCCAAATGGATTTTCACGCAACGATGCTGGAAGATTTGTAGGCTCCAGCCCATCATGATATGTGCCATTTTCCTTCATAGTATTTGTTAGAACCTAATTTCGCTAAAAGGTTTAATCGTTGTTGTTAAAAAATGCCTCTATTTTTTTGACGGCCAAATGATAAGAGGCTTTAAGCGCTCCAACACTTGTTCCGAGGACTTCTGAAATCTCTTCATATTTCATGTCTTCAAAATATTTCATATTGAAGACCAATTTTTGCTTCTCTGGCAAGGTCAACAAAGCCTGTTGTAACTTCATTTGAGCTCTATCACCATTGAAATAATTGCCATCAGCAAGCGTTTCTGCCAGATAAGCAGTCGTGTCGTCATCCAACGACACGTTCTGCTTTTGCTTTTTCTTATTTAAGAAGGTAATACATTCATTTGTTGCAATACGATAAAGCCACGTGTATAACTGTGAGTCTTCCCGGAAGTTCCCAAGGTTCTTCCATACTTTCACAAAAATATCTTGTACAACATCGTCCGCATCGTCATGATCGATGACCATTCTTCGCACATGCCAATAAATCTTCTGTTGATATTTCTTCAACAATAAACGGAAAGCTTCTTCTCGCGTACTCTCTTCGGCGAATTTTGCTATAATTAAAGCGTCATCCATATATTGACTTGCGTAGTTTTGTTATTTTCTTTTGATTACTTTTTGAGCCGCTGCAACAATAGCCGCTGCATTCAGACCGTATTTTTCCATCAATTGAGCAGGAGTACCTGATTCTCCAAAACTATCATTTACAGCAACGTATTCTTGTGGAGTAGGCAACTCTCTTGTTAATACCTGAGCAACGCTATCACCTAAACCGCCAAGACGATTATGCTCTTCCGCCGTTACGACACATTTGGTTTTAGCAACAGATTTTAAAATAGCTTCTTCATCCAAAGGTTTGATTGTATGGATATTGATAATCTCAGCGTTGATGCCCAACTCAGCTAATTGCTCACCAGCTTGGATAGCTTCCCATACCAGATGACCTGTAGCAATGATCGTAACATCCGTTCCTTCATTTAATAATACCGCCTTACCAATCACAAATTCCTGATCAGCAGGAGTGAAGTTAGGAACTACAGGACGGCCAAAACGCAAATAAACCGGTCCATCATATTTGGCTGCAGCAATCGTAGCGGCTTTTGTTTGATTGAAATCACAAGGATTGATCACTGTCATTCCAGGCAACATTTTCATCAAACCGATATCTTCTAAGATTTGGTGAGTTGCACCATCTTCACCTAAGGTTAGACCAGCATGTGACGCGGCAATCTTTACATTTTTGTCCGAGTATGCAATCGATTGGCGAATCTGATCATAAACACGGCCTGTCGAAAAATTTGCAAATGTACCTGTGAATGGGATTTTACCACCGATCGTAAGTCCGGCAGCAATACCCATCATGTTTGCTTCCGCAATACCGATTTGGAAAAAGCGCTCAGGAAATTCTTTGATAAAATCGTTCATTTTTAACGAACCGATTAAATCAGCACATAATGCAACTACATTCTCATCTTGCTTTCCTGCTTCTAGTAAGCCCGCACCAAATCCTGAGCGTGTATCTTTTGACTCTGTATAAGTATATTTTTTCATTCTAGTAATCTCCTAAAGTTTCTGTAAGCTGATTCAACGCCGACGCCAATTGTTCGTCATTTGGAGCAACACCATGCCATTTATGAGAACCCATCATAAAATCAACACCGCTACCCATTTCAGTATGCATCAGAATAATAACCGGTTTACCTTTTCCTGTGCGTGATTTAGCTTCTGCTAAACCTGCAACAACAGCATTCATGTCATTGCCTTTAGCAATTTCCATCACATCCCAGCCAAATGCTTCCCATTTTGCACGAAGATCACCAAGAGATAATACTTGATCTGTAGATCCGTCAATTTGTGCTTTGTTATAGTCAACAGTAGCAATTAAATTGTCGATTTTGTTGTGTGGTGCGTACATTGCAGCTTCCCAAACTTGGCCCTCCTGCAATTCGCCATCACCCATTAATACATAAACTAGATTATTGTCTTTATTCAATTTTTTTGCCTGTGCGGCTCCAATTGCAACAGATAATCCTTGGCCCAATGATCCCGAAGCAATACGAATACCCGGAAGGCCTTCGTGTGTTGTTGGATGACCTTGAAGTCTGGAATTGATTTTTCTGAACGTTGCTAATTCGCTCACTTCAAAATATCCCGCATGCGCCAATGTACTGTAAAATACAGGAGAGATGTGTCCATTTGACAGGAAGAATAAATCTTCTCCTTTTCCATCCATGTCAAAGGAAGGATTGCGTTTCATTGCATTGAAATAAAGCGCCACAAAGTAATCTGTACAACCTAACGAACCACCTGGGTGTCCTGATTGACAAGCGTGTACCATACGTACGATATCACGTCTTACCTGTGATGCAATTTGTTCTAGTTTGTTAATATCTGCACTCATTTTTTTTGTTGGTTTCACAATTGGTCGTAAAGTTAACTATTTTTAAGCTAGATGCTTGTTAAAAAATGAATTTATATTGACTTATCCCAGATCGACGATGTGTTTGATCTGCGGATTTTTATTTTTTTTGTACCTTGCTTCACTTTATAAAACCAACAATTTTCAGCATAATGCCTAATCAACTCAAAAGCAGCCTTATTATTTCAGCGCTCTCAGCCCTTTATTTGCATTCTTCTGCCCAGCACATCAACATTTACCATAAGGATTGGATCGATTTTAACAAAAATGGGAAAAAGGATATTTATGAAGACCCCAAACAGAAAATAGCCAGTCGCGTGGAGGATCTGTTGCGTCAAATGACTGTTCAAGAAAAGGCCAATCAGACGGTTACACTCTACGGTTATGGGCGGGTTTTGAAAGATGAGCAGCCCACTGCCGCTTGGGACAAAGAGATTTGGAAACACGGCTTGGCCAATATCGACGAAATGTTGAATAGCTTGGCTTATAATAAGTCGGCAAAAAGTTCATTTTCGTATCCCTTCAGCCGCCATGCTCAAGCCTTAAATAATGTTCAAAAATGGTTTGTGGAAAACACACGACTTGGTATTCCCGTTGATTTTACCAATGAGGGGATTCATGGACTCAACCATGATCGCGCTACTTCCCTGCCGGCACCAATCAATATTGGAAGTACATGGAATACTTCACTGGTACGTAAAGCTGGCGATATAATTGGTAGGGAAGCCAAATATCTGGGCTATACCAATGTCTATACGCCTATTCTTGATGTTTCTAGAGATCCGCGCTGGGGAAGAGTGGTTGAAACCTATGGCGAAGATCCGTTTCATATTGCTGAAATGGGGAAACAAGTTGTTTTAGGGATTCAACAAAATGGAGTCGCATCCACATTGAAACATTATGCGGTCTATTCTGTGCCCAAAGGGGGAAGAGATGGCAATGCACGTACGGATCCTCATGTTGGCTTTCGTGAGATGCATTCGCTTCACCTCTATCCATTTAAAAGGGTCATAAAGGAAGCCAAACCCTTGGGAGTCATGAGTAGTTATAATGATTATGATGGCGTGCCTGTATCTGCCAGCAGCTATTTTTTACAGGACTTACTCCGAAAAGAGTATGGTTTTGAAGGGTATGTGGTGTCCGACAGTGAGGCTCTAGAGTTTATTTACAACAAACACCATGTTGCTGCAAACTATAAAGATGCTATTAAACAGGCATTAGAGGCGGGTTTGAATGTGCGGACAAATTTTGATCCACCGAGTACATATCTAACGCCACTAATGGAACTAATAGAAGAAGGAGGGCTGGATATCAAAATATTGGATCAGCGGGTTCGCGAAGTCCTGACCGTGAAGTTTAAACTGGGTTTATTTGATCATCCATTGAGAGAAGATATAGCGATAGCCGATAAAAAGGTGCATACCCCCGCAGATGAAGAAGTATCACTTCAAATGAATAAGGAGTCTATTGTTCTGTTGAAAAATGAACAGAATCTTCTCCCAATAGACGTGAATAAATACAAACGAATTTTGGTTACGGGACCAATGGCAGAAGCAACAAATTATACGACAAGTCGCTATGGACCTTCCAATAATCCGATCACCACCATCAAAGATGGGATTATAAACTATGGAAAAACAAAGGCACTTCGGGTTGATTATGCAAAAGGGGTAGATGTCGTGGATAAAAACTGGCCTGAGAGTGAGATTATTCCAACAGACTTGTCCGGCGAGGAGCTGGAAAAGATGGCCGAAGGTGTTCGTCTCGGTAAAGAATCTGACCTAATCATAGCGGTAATGGGCGAGTCGGAACGGGAAGTCGGTGAAAGTCGATCGCGATCAGATCTAAATTTGCCAGGCAAGCAACGCGACTATTTAATGAAATTGAAGGAAACAGGTAAACCTATTGTGCTGGTACTTGTCAATGGTCGTCCACTTACTGTCAATTGGGAAAACAAATATCTACCTGCAATTGTGGAGAGTTGGTTTCTTAGCAATCAGTCGGGAAATGTTCTTGCCGAAATGCTGTTTGGAGGGTATAGCCCTAGTGGAAAATTGCCCATTTCATTTCCGAAGTCCGTCGGACAGGTTGAAATGAATTTTCCGACCAAGCCCGCTGCACAGGCGGGGCAACCTGGGGTCGGACCCAATGGGTGGGGCAATAGTCGGGTTGTTGGATTCTTATACCCTTTTGGATATGGATTAAGCTACACAGATTTTAGTTTTTCAAATTTACAACTCGCTAAGAAACAGATCAGACCAACGGATTCCCTTACAGTTACGGTTGATATTGAAAACATAGGGAAGAGGAAAGGCGCCGAAGTTGTTCAGCTTTATATCAAAGACGTGCTGTCTTCGGTAACGACATATGAGATGGATTTGCGTGGATTCGAAAAAGTTGAACTTAATCCAGGGGAAAAGAAGACCTTACAGTTTACGATCTTACCTGCCCACCTGGAACTTTTGGATCAGCACAATAACTGGACAGTTGAACCCGGCAAATTTGAACTATTTATCGGTAATTCTTCTGTTAATCTTCCGCTTAAAGATTCATTTGAAGTAGTCAATTAGGTTAAAAAATGCTATACCAAGCAGATGGTGGATAGCGATTATTTCTTCTTAAGACTAGTGAATAAAAAAAGGATTCAGCAAAATTAATTACTGAATCCTTTTTTTATTGTATCGAATAGCTGTGATTACATGGCCTCAGCGACAACTTCAGTCACTTCTGGAACCATGCGTTTCAACAATCCCTCAATTCCTGCTTTTAATGTGATTGTCGAAGATGGACAACCACTGCAAGAACCTTTTAGTTCAACTGTCACAATACCTTCGTTGAAGGATTTATAATGGATTGCTCCACCATCTTGTTCAACAGCAGGTCTTACATAATCATGTAATACTTGTTGTATCTTCACTTCAGTTTCAGTACCTTCAAAATTAACCTCTGTATCGTGGTGTACCGTTTTTACAGCAAGTTCAGACTCTACAGCACCTTTTACAAAGTCTTTTAGCAAGGCTTCAATGTCTTCCCATTCCGCATCTTCAGTTTTGGTAATGGTCACGAAGTTACTTGCAAAAAATACCCCATTTACAAAGTTAAATTTGAATAATTCAAGTGCAAACGGTGAATCTTGTGCTGCTTCTTTATTTGGAAAATCCACACTACCGTTGATCAACAATTTATTGACCAAGAACTTCATTGTAGAAGGGTTGGGTGTAGACTCTGTATATACGTTAATCGTAGCCATGTAGTATCTATTTTTATTCGAAGCAAATATAGGTCAAATGAAGCTTTGTTAAGGTCATCTATAAGTAAAAGCTTATAAAGTGACACCTGTGTAGTTAGAAGGACTGATCGCTTTCAGTTCCTCTTTAACTTCCGCTGATACATTTAGATTATCAACAAATGTTGCTATCGTTTCTTTTGTAACATGTGTGTTGGTACGTGTTAGGTCTTTTAAAGCTTCATACGGCTTTGGATAGCCTTCCCTTCTCAATATAGTTTGTAGTGCCTCCGCAACAACAGCCCAATTATTTTCAAGATCATTGGCCAACGCCTGTTCGTTTAAAATCAATTTGCGTAACCCTCTCAAAGTCGATTTAATAGCAATTAGGGTATGTGCAAACGGAACACCAATATTACGTAATACCGTAGAATCTGTTAAATCTCGTTGAAGGCGGGAAACTGGTAACTTAGCCGCAAGGTGCTCAAAAATGGCATTTGCAATACCTAAATTTCCTTCTGCATTTTCAAAGTCAATCGGGTTGACTTTATGTGGCATAGCCGAAGAACCGATTTGACCAGCAGTGATTTTTTGTTTAAAATATTCCATCGAAATATATGTCCAAATGTCACGGCATAAATCGATGACAATATTGTTTATCCGTTTTAAGGCATCACAGCTCGCTGCAAAGTTATCGTAATGCTCAATCTGTGTGGTCGTTTGTGAACGGTCTAACCCCAAGATATTGTTTACAAAATTATTCCCAAAATTGATCCAATTTGTCGCTGGATATGCAACGTGATGCGCATTAAAATTACCAGTTGCGCCACCAAATTTAGCGGAATACGGTACTTGATGTAATAGTTGCAATTGACGTTCTATGCGTTCGATAAAAACATAAAACTCTTTACCCAAACGAGTTGGAGATGCCGGTTGTCCATGGGTACGTGCCAACATCGGGATGTCTGACCATGACGTTGCTAATGATTTTAACTCATGAAGCAACTCTTCTATTGCCGGTGTATAACTTTCTTTAATGGCTTCTTTCCAGGAAAGTGGAATCGCTGTGTTATTGATATCTTGTGAAGTCAAACCAAAATGGATGAATTCAAGGTAGTCCTGTAATCCTAATTTTTCAAATTGATCTTTTAGAAAATATTCAACTGCTTTAACATCATGGTTCGTAACTTTTTCTGTGTTTTTGATCCAAATGGCATCTTCTTCAGAAAAATTCCTGTAGATATCCCGCAATTTTTCATTGAGTGTTTTGTCAAACTGTTGTAATTGAGCAATACCGGATTCACTTAATGCAATAAAATATTCGACCTCTACGCGTACACGATATTTTATTAAAGCAAATTCGGAAAAAAATGCTGAAAGTTCATTAGTATTATTGTAATAGCGTCCGTCAATAGGCGTAACTGCTGTTAAAGATGATAAAGCCATAGATTGAATGATTTTTGGCAAAGGTAAAAAAATGCTTGGAGCTTAGCAATTTAATTGGTGTAGATATAAAAAAAGCCTCCTTGTTGAAGGAAGCTTTTTATACGGTGTAAATTCTTTTTCAGAGAATTAGTGAGCAGCTTTAGTTGAATCAACTTTAGCAGCAGCTGAATCTACAGCAGTTTTTGCTGAATCCAATTGCGTGTTAGCTGAATCTAAAGCAACGTTAGCTGAATCAGTAGCAGCGTCAGTTTTTTTAGCTGTTTCACCACATGATGCGAAAGCCAATGTTAAAGCTAAACCTAAGAAACCGAATTTGAATGCGTTTTTCATTTTATTAAAATTAAAATATTTTTAAATCTTGTTATTT
The DNA here is from genome assembly GCF_002196555.1 of Sphingobacterium sp. G1-14. Lineage (NCBI taxonomy): Bacteria > Pseudomonadati > Bacteroidota > Sphingobacteriia > Sphingobacteriales > Sphingobacteriaceae > Sphingobacterium > Sphingobacterium sp. G1-14. Next base: position 5,376,413 of record NZ_CP021381.1, on the reverse strand, counting down.
AGGAGTTAATACCATTAAACCAAAAAGGTAACCCCTGTATTTATTTTTTATAAAAAAAGAAAGGCCTTTCGTAAAAAAGGCCTTCCAAAAGCTTTATTCAGTCCTGAATTATTTAGTAGCAGCTGAATCAACTTTAGCAGCAGCTGAATCAACTTTAGCAGCAGCTGAATCAACTTTAGTAGCAGCTGAATCTAATGTGTTAGCAGCTGAATCAACTAAAGCAGAAGCTGAATCTGCAGCACCTTCAGCTTTTTTCTCTGAATTGTTACAAGATGCGAAAGCTACAGTTAAAGCTAAACCTAAGAAACCGAATTTTAATGCGTTTTTCATTTTCTAATTTTCTAATTTAAATTGAAATAATTTTCTTTTTCATCTCTTAATACACGTAACCAAAAAAGGTAACCCAAAAAATGATGTTTTTTTAAAAATATTTTTAACACATTGTTTTTCATTTATTTATAATTCTATGTTTTATTCAAAACATTCCTGATTCCACTATTTTATTGATAGGGGATTGGGCGATATAAGGTAAGATATTGTCCATTCGTTTGTTTACCGGATAATTCCATCTTGTCAATTTGTATCATGTCATTTCCAAACAATTTTGGATTATTTTTCTTATTTTAAGAAGTAAACACTTAAAAAGAAATTGCAGTTATGTTTGATAAAGTAAAGAATATAATGGATTTGGCAAAATCAATAGACTTTGGCAAATTGGAAGAAATATCGAAGAAAGTGGATTTGGGAGCAGTCATGGATGCCGTATCAAAAATGGATGATAAGCAGCTTCATGGTTTAATGAAAATGCTAAGTGCAGGAAAAGAAAAAAAGGAATTACCGCCTATTAATGGTGATTTCTATGCTATGGATAGCAAATTAAACGATTCAGATCGTGCATTGCAATTGAAGGTAAGGGAGTTTATGGAGACCGAAGTTAAGCCAATCGTCAATAAATATTGGTTAAGAGATGAGTTCCCTTTTGAAATAGTACCGAAACTAGCAGCTTTAAATATTTGTGGCTATACCTACGATGGGTATGGTTGTATGGGGGGAAGTTCATTAATGGAAGGGATCATAGCGGCGGAGATAGCACGGGTAGATGCTTCTGTAGCGACTTTCTTTGGCGTACAGAGTGGTTTAGCCATGGGATCAATTTATATTTGCGGATCCGAAGAGCAAAAACAAGAGTGGCTGCCCAAAATGCAGCAGATGCAAGTGATTGGTGCTTTTGGTTTAACAGAGCCCGAAGTAGGGTCGGGAGCAGCAGGCGGATTGACAACGACCTGTAGGAAGACAGCTGAAGGTTGGGTCTTAAATGGTCAAAAAAAATGGATCGGGAATTCCACCTTTTCCGATATCACAATCGTATGGGCAAGGGATCTTGATGATGGCGAAGTTAAGGGGTTTATTGTACGAAAGGATAATCCAGGTTTTTCAGTTGAAAAAATTAAAGATAAGATGGCTTTGCGCATTGTGCAGAATGGCCTTATTACTTTAGCGAATTGTATCGTTCCAGAAAGTGATCGCCTGCAAAATGCGAATTCCTTTAAAGATACAGGAAAGGTTCTTCAGATGACGCGAGCAGGTGTCGCTTGGATGGCCGTAGGATGTGCGCGGGGTGCTTATGAAAATGCCTTGGATTACACGCGTAAAAGGAAGCAATTTGGTAAACCAATCGCTTCTTTTCAACTTATTCAAAATCACCTGGTTGAAATGTTGTCCAATTTAACAGCTATGCAAACGCTTGTCTTCAGATTATCTGAATTACAGGATAAAGGTGAACTAAAAGATGAACATGCCTCGCTGGCTAAAGTCTTCTGTTCTTTACGTACGAGAGATATTGTTTCCAAGGCTCGAGAGGTCATGGGTGGAAACGGTATTCTGTTGGAGTATAATGTCGCACGGTTTTTGGCCGATGCCGAAGCAATTTATTCCTATGAGGGGACAAAAGAAATCAATTCACTCATAGTTGGTAGAAGTATAACTGGATTTAGTGCCTTTGTTTAGGCGAGATCCGGCTGGTTTTTGACTTCCTGTTGCCAAATATCGCTTAATACATAAAAAGGGCGTTGTTTTTTAAACAATGCCCTTTTTACTTCAGTTGGAGCAAAAAAGCAATTTTCTATTTCCGTTTAAATCGCATAATAGCAATATCTCCCATGATAAATGTCAAGGTATTCTCGCTTACACTATAGGTGTTTACCTTTTCCAATGTCGAAAAGAAAGTTGCTTCACCATTACCTTCGCAGGCCATTTTCGTTGACATAATCGGGCCAAAATTAATGGTATTTCCATTGGTTTTAAAAGTCGTATTGTAGTTATTGCAGCTACTATTTCCGTTTACTTTACCACTGGCAGCATCAAATGTCATTGTTGGTTTACGATTGGGATATAGACCATCGAAAGCGATCCGTGGGCCGGATATATAATCAAGTTCCCAAGTTCCACTAAGTTCTTGTTTATTGTTCTGAATTAACTTAAATTTTGCCAGGGGAGCCATCTTAGCTTTGTTCAGGCTAAGAATGCCATCCTTAACCGTATAATTATCTGCAGCAGTCAGGTTTTTGGATAAAGCTTGTTCAATAGACATATCCGGACAGGCCATCATCGTAGACATGCCCTGAGCAAATTTAATCTTTCCATTTTTTGATAATGTCAATTCTCCACCGATGCCATTACATCCGCCACTTGCACTGTAACTTTTTTCGTCCAGCTGGAGGTAAGGCATTTTGCCGTTGATCTGATCCGCTACAGGCTGTCCATTGATTTCAATCAATTGCCATTTTTTTCCAATTACTGACGACATGCTACTGTCTGTGTTCTGCTCATTCGCGTTCTTCTTGATCACAGAGCAACTTCCAAGACTAACGATTAAGATGGCCAATATGGCGATGTTTTTAAAGTTCATATTCTAAATTTTAACCTATTAACACCCTTTTTAACGTTTGGTTTGACGAAATGCTACAAAAGTTCACAAACAAAGAAGGCTTCCAATTTGGAAGCCTTCTTTATCAGTATGATAAATCTTACGATTTGTTTTTATTTTGTTGTGCTTGTTGTTGTGCACGCATCATCTCTTCCATTTTCGTTTGGAAGCTCGATTTTTTATCTGCTTTTGGATTCTTTTTATTTTCCTCCAATTTAGCTAAGATTTTCTCATCATTCACCATGGTGCGAATAACCAACTGAGTCAAGAACGTAAATAATGCACTTAAGAAATAGTAGTAGTTCAAACCTGCTGGGAAGCTATTCAAAACAAAGAAGAAAATCAAAGGCATGATATAGCCCATGTATTTCATTTGTCCTGTAGCACCAGATGTAGCGTTGTTATACCAAGTCGTCAACAATGTTGTCAATGTCATCAAGATACACATCAAAGAGATGTGGTTGAATGATCCAAAAATAGGTGCAAATGTAAACAGTGTATCATAGGTTGACATATCCTTCATAAACAAGAAGCTTTGTCCTCTCAATTCAAATAAATTTGGAAAGAAGTAGAAGAACGCAATTGTAAATGGCATTTGTAGGACAAGCGGAAGACATCCACCAAGTGGATTTACACCAACCTGTTTGTACAATTTCATTTGCTCCTGCTGCATCAACATTTGATTATCTTCACCCACTTTTGCTTTGATCTCATCCAGCTGCGGTTTTAATACACGCATTTTTGCCATAGAGACATAAGACTTGTAGGTCATTGGTGAAAGAATCAGCTTCAACATCAATGTCAATAAAAGGATAACGATACCGTAGCTCATATGGAAACCATCCAGGAAGTTAAATACAGGTACTGTAATCCATTGGTTGATCCAACGCATAGGGCCCCAACCCATATTGATGATCGATTGGTAGTCATTACCCTCGGCCTTCAATACATTGTATTGATTTGGTCCAAAGAAGAAGTTTAAGGAATAGTTATTGTCCTTATGATTATCAAATGCCAATTCTGCGTTTGTATTATAGAATTTGACGATGTCGGTTTCTGAAGCATGTTTTACATCCACTTTTGCATTGACAAAGCCATCTTTAGTGCTGAGGATACTAGAGAAGTAATGCTGCTTGAATGCAATCCATTGTACTTTTTTCTCCAATGCTTCATCCGCATCTTTTGATTCTGAAAGATGATCTACTTTATTATCTTCTTTATAATAAAGTGTAGATTTCTGTCTTTCAGATTCTATGTTTTGCTCTTTTTGTCTCAACGCGGTGTTCCAGTTAAGGGTCAACGTTTTTTGACTCTGCGGAATTAAATTCTGTATCCCTTTTGTGTTAATATCCAGTCCAACATTATAGCCTTTACCAGCAATCGAGTACACATATTCAATATACTGTTCGGCACTGTAATTTAGTCGGAATTTTACAGATTGTTTACCTTCACCAGAAACTTGGATATCCGAAGATTCTGTATTGAAGTATAAATCATTTGTTGATACGTTTTGACCAGCTGCGTTAAATTGAAAACCAAACTTATTGTCTTCACCATCAAAAAGCATCAAAGGTTTTCCATTGAAATTCTTTTCGCCTTTTAGTTCTACAGATTTAACCTTACCACCTTTTGTACTGATTTTGGCAATGATTTTCTCGTTTTCAATCGTAATGACTTTCTCCGTTCCAAATTTTGTCGCACCAAAAGGCTTTTTCAATTCCGCCGAATCAGCAATCACTGCTGTTTGTGCTGCTTTGGTTTTAGCGGTAGAGTCACTTTCGGCAGGCAGTCCTTTTTCTGTGCGCGCTTTAGCCTCTTGTCTCGCTTGTTCTTGTTTGATTTCCGATTCTGAAGGCTTCATCAGGTAAAATGAACCAGTGATGATAGCAAACATCAGGACCAAACCAATTAGGGTATTTCTATCCATTTTTAATAATTAAACTTAATTAATTGTATCCTTCTATTACTACTTTGATTTTTTGTTGGCCAAAGCAGCGGCTACAAAGCTAACAAAAAGTGGGTGAGGATTTGCAACAGTTGACTTTAATTCTGGATGAAATTGTCCGGCAACGAAAAATGGATGGTTTTTCAATTCGACAATTTCAACTAATCCAGTCTCCGGATTGAATCCTGAAGCAATCATTCCAGCTGCTTCATATTGTTTTAAATAGTCATTGTTAAACTCATAACGGTGACGGTGTCTTTCAGAAATTTTTGTTTTACCATAGATGGCAAAGGCCTTAGTTCCTTTTTTAATTTCACAGTCGTAAGCACCTAAACGCATTGTACCGCCCATATTGGTAATATTTTTTTGCTCTTCCATCAAATTGATGACCGGATTGCTGGTGTTGGCATCCATTTCAAAACTGTTGGCATCTTTTAATCCCAATACGTTTCTTCCGAATTCGATAACCGAACATTGCATACCTAAGCAGATACCAAAGAACGGAATATTATTTTCACGAACATACTGAATAGCATTTAGCTTACCATCCAAGCCGCGTTCACCGAAACCCGGAGCAACCAAAACTCCATCCATACCTTTCAGCTTTTCAGCAACATTTTCTTTTGTAACACTTTCAGCAGCAATATAGCTCACTTTTACTTTACATTCGTTTGTTGCGCCCGCATGAATAAATCCTTCGATAATGGACTTGTAAGCATCTGGAAGCTCAACATATTTTCCGACCAAAGCAATATTAACTTCACTTGTCGGGTTTTTGAGCTTACCTAAAAAGTTTTTCCAGTTTTCTAGATCAGGCTCATTTTTGTTGGAAAGTTTTAGCTTTGTTAATGCTGTTTTATCAAGATTCTCCTTCAACATCAATAATGGGACATCATAAATCGTCGACGCATCGATAGATTCTACGACGGCGTTGATGTTGACATTACAGAATTGCGCTAATTTTTTACGGATTTCTTGCGATAATTTATGTTCAGTACGACATACTAGAATATCAGGTTGTACACCATATTCCAATAATGTTTTTACGGAATGCTGGGTAGGTTTTGTTTTAAGCTCACCAGCAGCAGCCAAATAAGGGACTAAAGTCAAATGGATAACCAGCGAATTATTGGCTCCTAATTCCCAGCGAAGCTGTCTTACGGCCTCCACAAACGGTAAGGACTCAATATCGCCTACAGTTCCGCCCAATTCAGTGATGATAATGTCATATTTGCCGGACTCACCCAACAGTTGCATTCTGCGTTTTATCTCATCGGTGATATGGGGAATCACTTGAACGGTTTTTCCTAAATATGCACCTTCACGTTCTTGTTGGATAACGTGTTGATAGATGCGGCCTGTCGTGACGTTATTTGCTTGTGAGGTAGGGACATTCAGGAAGCGCTCGTAATGACCTAAGTCAAGGTCTGTTTCAGCGCCATCTTCTGTAACATAACATTCTCCATGTTCATATGGATTTAATGTTCCTGGATCGATGTTAATGTAAGGGTCGAATTTTTGAATGGTAACTTTATAGCCACGCGCTTGGAGAAGTTTAGCAAGGGAGGCAGCAATAATACCTTTCCCCAACGACGAAGTAACGCCGCCCGTAACAAAAATATATTTAGTCATAACAATTAAAGGATTTTCAATTTTATGTGGTCAAAATGACCAATAATAGTTGCTCTATGTACGGGATACAAAGATAGCAATTTTTATTCAAAATCAGAATTGAAGATGGCTCGATTAATTAAATTAAAAATAGATATTACCTTGGCTATCTATTGTTGTCTTTAATGTAGGCTGTGCTTTTGACTTGATTTCAATGCGATAGAAATTATTACTGTTTGAAAATACAATCTCATAATTTTTGTGCTCATTTATAATTTCAGGATATAATTTGCTTAGCTCCTGAATTGACGTTGCATAGCGTTTTTTATCCTTTCTATAGATCTGTTGCAGGTAAAAGATATTCCAGGTAACTTTTTCGAGTGCGAGGAATTGCTCATCGATAGGTTGATGGTCTGTGTCGTTAACAAATTTTATATGTCCCCATCGCTCAGGGTAATGCATATTAACGAGGCCGATTGGAGACCATACCCAGTTCTCTTCAGCGAGCGTCTTACCCGTGTTGTCTTTTCTCTTGCTGTAGGTTGTTTCGGTGTTGTCATAATGCCACTGAACACGTGAGAAGTTTATCTTCCAGGTTTCATTTGCTTTAATCTGATTTCCTTCGCCAAAGTATTTTAGACTTTTTACAGGTATTTTCATTTCCACAGTCCAAAATTCATCCTTGTCTTGAGGATCGTTGATGGACCCAGCATGATAGACTGCACTTTCCATATCTTTTGTGTCCCAATTTAGATTAGCTCTGCCGCCAAAGCGATAAGGTTTAGTCATCAAAAGATCCATTACGGTATTTAATGCGTTTATTTCAATCTCTATATATTCTGGAGATAACAGATTTGGCTTGAGAAAGATCTCAAAATCATTGTCATGATAGATGATTGTATCTTTTTGTCTTAAATATCCTTTGATATGAGGTTCTTGAAGCTTAGCAAAAATGTAAAGATTTTCTTTGTCCCAAAGCATCTTGACTTGTGTCTTAAAAGTAGGGGCAGGTTTATTTGATCCCTCAATATCCTTAAAAGAATCTGTCCATATCGCTTTTGACCAGGAAGCTTCACTGTCCTTTCCGTCAATCGTGATCGCATCTGTTACTGGAAGTACATAATACGTTTGAGGGCGCGACTGTAGCTGAAGAAATTCATTCAGATTTCGTTGTGCAAAAATAAAGGTCGGATAGATGATAAAAGTAAGGATAAAAGCTATAGTTCTCATCAAGATACAGTTTGATTTTTAGCGGTAGCCAAGTTGGGATGAAACAATACCAGTTTGTTTTCCGCTATTGTAATCATCTACGATTCTACCTTTCAGATACGGTGCTAAAAGTAAGTAAAATGTTTTAGCGCGGCAAAAAGAGGGTTGGAATTTTGAAGGACATTATCTAATTGTCCTAAATTTATTACAGAAGGAAGTTGGTTGTGCTGTCTGCGTTTGAGAAGCCAGGGCAATATAGTCAATAAAAAAAGGCTTTGAATATATTCAAAGCCTTTTTTTATGCTGTAATAGTCGTAATTAGATTCTTTTCGATTTAATACGAGCAGCTTTACCAGTAAGGCCGCGTAAATAGAATAATTTCGCGCGACGAACTTTACCGTAGCTGTTTACTTCAATTTTTTCAATGTTTGGTGAGTTTACAGGGAAAATACGTTCAACACCTACACCGTTTGAGATTTTACGAACGGTAAAAGTAGCGTTAGCACCTTCGCTGTTTAATTGAATTACTACACCTTGGTACACCTGTACACGCTCTTTATTTCCTTCGCGAATTTTATAATGAACGCTGACGGTATCTCCAGCTTTGAAAGCGGGAATTTCATTCTTTACTACCGCTTGTTCTTCTACAAATTTTACTAAATCCATGATTTCGAGTAATTATTAACGATTTATATCCTGTAAAAATCGGAATGCAATATTACGACTTATTTTCTGAATATAAAAATACTTTTTTAAAAAACTATTGACTGATATTCAAATCGGATGCAAAGATATGAAAATGAAATGGATAATCTAAAGATATTTTGAATATTCCTTTGTAGGCTATATGGAGAGGGTTTTTAATTACTAAATTCAATAGAATATGTGCTTTGTGTAAAAATATTGTGCAATCAATCAGCTATTTAGTGATTAATTTTCTGCAGGGTGTTGACAAAGTCAAAAAATGATTCGATATTTGTGCCACACAAAACAAAGGTGATACCTTTTCGGGGTGTAGCGTAGCCCGGTATCGCGCCACATTTGGGATGTGGAGGTCGTAGGTTCGAATCCTGCCACCCCGACTTAAAAGCTCTAACGAACGTTAGAGCTTTTTTTGTTTCCTTCCTTTTATTCGTCCCGCAAGCTGTTTACAGGATTAGCTACGGCTGCTCGAATGGCCTGCCAGCTTACCGTAATCAATGCGATACCTATTGTTACCAGTCCTGCGAGCACAAACATCCACCATTGGATTTGGATGCGGTAGGCAAAGTCTTCCAACCATTTGTTCATGACTAGCCAGGCAATCGGCGAGGCAATTATCAAGGCAACTAATACGGGTTTTATAAAATCTCTGGACAATAAAGTAGTAACGCCCGATACCGAAGCGCCCAGCACTTTTCGGATTCCAATCTCTTTGTTTCGTTTGGCGGCCGTAAAAGAGGCTAAACCATATAGGCCCAGGCAAGCGATAAATATGGCCAATCCGGAAAAAAGACTGAGTATACGTTGTTGCCTCAGATCGGTTTTGTATAGCGTGTCGAATTTCTGGTCCAAAAAGCTGTATTCAAAAGGGTATAAAGGAGCTACTTTCCCAAATGCAGTTTTAATAGTTTTTAGCGCTGCAGGGAAATCTTTTGTGTTTAAGCGAATGAGGGTTACCCTTAGATCATCAGAAGGAGCAATAACTAATGCATCCATGTTTTCTTTTAGAGATAGGAAGTTAAAATCATCTATTACACCAATGATTTTTCTGGGGGATTGATCGCGGATCGTATTTTTTATCCATTTTCCAATGGCCTGTTCGGGGGTAAATCCGAGCATCGATGTTGCAGTACGGTTAACTAATACAGCGCTAGTGGAGTCGGTGGGGTATTGCGCTGAAAAGTTTCGGCCTGCAATTATTTTGAGGTTCAGCGTGCTTACATAGTCGAAATCGGTGAATTCCGTCCTTGATCTCCACTTCTCCCCATTTTTACTCTCCACTTCAAACGTATGGCTATCGAAGAAGCCTCCTGGTTCACCCGACATAAAGGAGACCGATGCAATATCACTGCTCACAGATAATTCGTTTTTGAATGTACGAAGGTTGTTGTACAGTTCTTCATTGTCTATTGGAATAACCACAGTCTGTTGGTTGTCGTAGCCGAGTCCTAGTTCTTTCACATATTTCATCTGCTTGGAGATAATCAGTGTACCGATGATAAGTAAAATGGATATGCTGAATTGGAACACAACCAGCGTATGTCGGAACAGTGTGCCGCCCTTGCCCAAGCGCAATTTACCTTTTAATGCCTGTATAGGGGAGAAGGTTGAAAGGTATAAGGCAGGGTAACTTCCGGCTAATAGCCCTACTATGACAATAATTGCAATCAAAAAAATATAGATTGGCCATGAATTCCATGGGACCGTTAGGGTGTATCCCAATAGTTGATTATATACAGGCATGAGTAGTTGCAGTAGACATATGGCGAGTATGCAGGATATGGTGGTTAATAAAATGGATTCTCCGATAAACTGCCCCATTAATTGAAGACGTTGTGCTCCAAGTACCTTTCTTAAACCAACTTCTTTTGATCGGTCAACTGCACGTATTGTCGAGAGATTCATGAAATTGATGCAGGCGATAATCAATATAAGGATGGCGATGGAGAGAAAAATGTAAATAACTTTCTTGTCACCATGTTTTGCGCTGTCAAATGCGCTGTGGGATTCAAGATAGACATCTTTTAGCGGTGTAAGGGCAAGATCAAAATGGATACCCATATTGGTAGAAACTGCTTTCATATGCCTATTCATGAAATCGGGAAATTGCTTTTCCAGTTGCCTAACATCTTTATGTTCGTCAAGTAGGATGTAAGTGAATAAATTGTTGTTTTGCCAAGCTTTGAACGGTTCGGTATTGATATAATTGGATAATGGAATGATAAGATCAAATTCCAGATGCGAATTGACCGGAAGATCTTTTGCAATCCCGGTAACGGTTAATTGTTTCGTTTTATCAAGCTGTAGTATTTTACCGATGGGATTCTCATCTCCAAAATATTTTTTCGCAGTTTTTTCCGTTAATACAACACTTGTTGGATTTTTTAAAACAGTCATTGGATTTCCCTTGATGAGCGGAAAACTAAATAGTTCAAAGAAATCGTCATCTGCAATAAAGAGTTTCTTTTCATTGAATGCGATATTGCCAAAAGAGAATAACCCATTGGCAGGCATTACCCGTACAGCTTTTTTGATATCATCCGGATAATCGGTTATTAAGGCGGTGGCATAGGGTGCAGATAAATAAGGAGCGCGGTCTTTGGTGTTGTCAAAGCCACGCATGACCCGATAGATCCGGTCACCTTGGCTGTGAAACTTGTCAAAGCTAAACTGATTGGCGATAAACAGGAATATCATTGCGCAGACGGTGATGCCTATTGTTAAGCCAAGGATATTGATAAAGGAAAAAACCTTGTTCTTAATAAGGTTTCTCCAGGCGATTTGGAAATAGGTCTTTATCATACTTTTTGTTATAAGTGTTCATTCTGAACTTATGGTAATCAATCCCGTTGAAGGATAGGTTGATTTCTATTTTTGAAAAAATGTGCAATGAGTCAATTTCAAAAAAGCGGCCAAAGGGCTAAAGTGTTTTTAGTCAATAGATTGTATTCTTTCTTTTTGTGGTTAAAGTGTTTGGATTCGAACACTTCATGTTCATATTCGAACAGGCTACAGTTGGGAGGTCAAAAAGATTTTAATTGACAGGTGAGCGCTTGATCGAAGTGACAAATATTCGAAATAGCATTAGATTTGATGTATAAAGGGGAGCTATGTATCGTCAGGGCAAAGAGTATGTCGCAATATAACAACTTGTTAGTTTTATTTTATGTTTTTCATTTGCAAATAATTTGTAAGAAGCGTATATTTGTGCCACACAAAACAAAGGTGATACCTTTTCGGGGTGTAGCGTAGCCCGGTATCGCGCCACATTTGGGATGTGGAGGTCGTAGGTTCGAATCCTGCCACCCCGACTAGAAAAGCTCTAACGAAAGTTAGGGCTTTTTTCGTTTTGGGGCAAGAAGGCGAACCTACAGCCTTAGGATATTATTGAGTTTGATCCGGAGGAGACTCAGTCAGGGCCTGCCAATCCCACTATTTCAGCTAGCTAAGCGTTAACTTCGCTATTCAGGGCAGTCATGCTGGTTTTTAAAATTATTTTGGATCGAAATCGATATGTGTTTTAAATGTTTTGTAAATTATTTTACAATAAGTCAGCTTGTTAGGTGTTATGTAGAGAATATTTTTGAAAAAAACATATTTTTAATTTACTTTTGTGCCACACAAAACAAAGGTGATACCTTTTCGGGGTGTAGCGTAGCCCGGTATCGCGCCACATTTGGGATGTGGAGGTCGTAGGTTCGAATCCTGCCACCCCGACGAGAAAAGCTCTAACGAAAGTTAGGGCTTTTTTTGTTTCAGGGCATTAAGGCGAACTTACGGCCGGGTGCATTCTTCGCATTTTTTAACATTATATCCTTGTAAACCCGCTGTTAAACAGTTAAATTGCTTGAAATTTATTGTCAATTAGAATATAAACATAAATAATATGAACAGAAAAGCGGCATTTCTTTTAGGAATTTTGGCCTCTTGTGCATTACCGCAAGTAACCTTTGCTAAACATTCAATCGGAGAATCCAGTCATTATCAACAAGACGTAGAAGGCAAAGAGCTGATTGGTCGATGGGACATCGAAGTTGATATTAATGGTACCCCTGCACCATCCTGGTTGGAGGTAAAATTGTCGGGCTATAGAACTTTAGTCGGTCATTATGTGAGTACTTCCGGAAGTGCTCGGCCAGTTTCGCAGGTGTTTTATGAGAAAGGAAAGTTTAGATTTGCCATCCCACCTCAATGGGAAGGCGGAAAGATGAATCTAAGTGTTGAAGGAGAGATTGTAAACGGTGTATTGCAAGGGACAATAACAGAGCCTGATGGGAAAACATATCGCTTTAAAGGTGTTCGTGCTCCGGAGCTGAAGCGAACAGCTGCAGTAAAATGGGGTAAGCCCATTCAGCTGTTCAACGGCAAGGATCTGTCAGGATGGAAAGCTACCGGTAAAACGAATCAGTGGGTGGTGAAAAACGGAATTTTGACTAGCCCGCAATCTGGTTCTAATTTGGTCTCTGAGCAAAAATTTGAAGATTTTAAATTACATGTTGAATTTAAAATTCCAGCAGGAAGTAATAGTGGTGTCTACTTAAGGGGCCGTTATGAGGTTCAGATAGAAGATAGCCCCAAGGATGCACATCCTAATGCTGTGCTTTTCGCAGGGGTATACGGCTTCTTAGCTGCAAATGAAATGGTCAATAAAGGAGCCGGAGAATGGCAAACCTATGATATTACATTGGTAGGACGTCTAGTGACGGTTGTGGCAAACGGAAAGACTGTTATCAGTAACCAAGAAATCCCTGGTATAACGGGCGGTGCTTTGGATAGTAAAGAGGCAGAGCCGGGACCAATTTATTTCCAAGGGGATCATGGTCCCGTGGAATTCCGAAAAGTGATTATTACTCCAGCTATTAAATAGCATAACATGATACAAAGGCTATCTGAAAAGGTAGCCTTTTTAAATCCCTATGACAACGACTACAATATCTTCATTCTGGTAGGAGGTGTAATAGCGTTCAATGGAGCCGTGAGCTTTGTACTCTTGCAACTCTTCAAAAACCATTTTTTTTAACATTCCTTTTCCCTTGCCATGAATAAACTTTATTTCGTTCATTTCCCAATAAATAGCTGCATCTAGATTAGATCGCATAAAATCAATGGATTCTTGTAAGAGCTCCTCTGGCGAATAATCTTCCCAATCTTCAAGGAAAGTATCGGTGTGTAAGTCTACGATAGCTGGTGGTTTGTGCATTTCTCAATATTTTACAATGCTGCAAAAGTATAATAAAACAGCGACTTAATAGGTTAAGTCACCAACGAAATCAATCGCTTGGGCAAATTTTTCATACCATTTTTTGATAATAGCTGCAATTTCATACTCTTCCTCATCGGCATGGTTGAGCATAAGTAACTCGATCGATTGGAGTAGCTGTTTGAGATCTAGAAAATAACCGTCGAAATCCCGGAACGCAGAGACAGTGTCTCGAATAAGCAGCATGGCATCATGTCGAAGTGTAATCATATCATGACGTGAAGATATTCGGTCCAGCAACCATTCCTTTTGGAAATTGGAGTCAATATGTCTGTTGCAAGCCTGATTAAAAAGCAATTCAAATTCAACAATTTGATGTTTCAGGTCATATATAGCTTTTTGGAGCTCTTCAAAAGTACTGATGATCTTTTCTTGGGTCTCCATGTTTTTTGATATAATTGCCATGATATTTTACTTAAAAATGTATGCGCTTGGTTTTTAGTTATTTAAATAAAAGCATGTAAGGTATATACAAATAGTTCAGCCGAATGTTTTACATGTCTAAAATTCGGTTATGATTTTTGTATATAAAAGAAGAGACTGAGCTTAAAACGGAACTGAGTTTTTTTGGTTTTTGGTCCCGTTTTCAAATCGTAGATTTTTTTTGAAACCTAATTTATTTAATACTATTTAATTTTAAGTATATTTAATATGCTGTATTGCAGCCAATGCACTGAAAATGTATTAACTATGTTAGCATCTAGTTTTGTTGATTTCTTTAAGAAGAGGAGGTACTATGTCCTTTTTTTAGCATTGCTATTGGTATGCAGCTTACCCATGTGTCATGGCCAATATAAGCTGAAAGATTCTACAAAATTTATAAACGATCAGTTGCCCAGGTATCTCGGAAGAATGGGGAAGATTAAGTCTAGAAATTATCCCCTTGGTGGTCGTGAAGCAATCTTGCGAATATTACTGAAAGACTATTACGTGTATAGATTGGTATCAGGAGAAGATAGTTTGGATAGGGAACGTTATCCTGCTTTATGGAATCCTCTTTCGGTACAAACATTTAAAACGCTAAATACGCGTGATATGTTTAGTTACTGTATGCTTGCACCTGAGTTTGAGATGCAAAATTGTGGTTCCTTGGGGCGCTTGAAAGGTCAATACATATTTGGAGTCTATTATCGAGGGGACATACCGCTGGAATATTGGAGCAATAGACAGTTGGTTGCTTTGCATGGAAGTAGAGATTCTGTTGTACGATATGTGGACCAGATGTGGCCTACACTCGATTTCATTGGTGAGAATACCAAAGATTTAGCGGTTGAATTGATGATGTGGGAGTTGATACCAAAGGTGTTGGATAAGTTGGTTCTGGCGCCAACGGACAATGATCTGTATGCTCTATTGGTACAAATAATGATGCGTCTGAAATTCAAACCTTTTGAAGATTCAGCTATTTATGAGCAATTGTATGGTCCGACATCTTATATAGGAAGTCGAATTGAAAGCAATGCAGAAAATCGGAATGACATCATGAAACTCGCGCGGGAATGTTTTGAAACGCTAAATACATCGCCTGGCTTCCAATTGCCAACTTATATTAAACGGGAGCGTTTCTTAGACCCTCCTTCTTCAAGGGAGATGTCAGGTGGCATGAGTACCTCAAAAGGACCAGATTGGAAGTGGAAAAAAGTAGAGGTACATCATTATAAGCTAAAGTTGTAGATCTTTGTCTAGAAGCAAAATTTACCATGAAGGTAAAGTATCTTTTTAACTGTAGTCTTTTCTAAAGCTTATACTAGTTTGACCATAAGTAGGGGAGTAGGTTATTTCCTTTTTTTTTACGTTATTCGCGTAAACGAAAAATAGCTTAAGATATAATATAATGAAGGAAAAGGCAATTGGAAATTACCAATTAGAAATCTGTTCAAATTCCGTAGCATCAGCAATTGAAGCCGAACAAGGAGGTGCGACCCGGGTAGAGTTTTGTCAAAATTTGGAAAATGGAGGGACTACACCTTCGTTTGGTCAGTTGCAGTTAGTGCGGGAACTGGTGAATATTGGTATTCATGTGCTTATCAGACCGCGTGGAGGTGATTTTCTTTATACAGAGACCGAGATCTTAGAAATGATAGCAGATATTCAGTTGTGCAAGGAATTGGGGATAGATGGTGTTGTAATAGGTATGCTGAACGCAGATGGTACGGTGGATAAAGTGAATACTTTGCGATTGGTGGAAGCTGCGCGTCCCATGCATGTTACCTTTCATCGTGCTTTTGATCGCGTGGAAGATCCTTTTCAGGCATTAGAAGATGTCATCGAACTGGGGATAGATCGTATTTTGACATCTGGTCTGCAAAATTCTGCTTTAGCTGGAGCTCCACTACTCAAACAGTTAGTTCAACAAGCAAATGGCCGTATTGTGATTATGCCTGGTGCAGGTGTAGATGCAGCTAATATAGTTCATATTTTAGCGCAAACTGGTGCAGTTGCAATACATAGCTCAGCGAAAGAATTGCATGTGTCGAAGATGAGGTTTAACCAGAGTCAGGTCAATGGAATGGATGAGGCACAGTGGATGAGCTCAAAAGAAAAAGTCCACCAAATGGTGGACCTATTAAAAAGCCTTTAAAGTAGTACTTTAAAGGCTATTAAATTCTTCTTACTATTTAGCTTCTGAAGCTAATTGATTTAAGATAGCATCGTTTTTAACGATTTGGTTGCTAGCTTTCATTTTTGATCTAGAACCTAACTCTACGTTAGTTCCTAATTTCAAAAACTGAACTTCAACACGTGAAACAGTTTTATTTCTTCTATCTTTTCTTTTTAAACGTGTAACTCCCATTTTGATAATATTTTTATTGTTTAAAATAAAACGAGGTCGGAAGCGGATTCGAACCGCTGTAGGAGGTTTTGCAGACCTCAGCCTAGCCACTCGGCCATCCGACCCTATTTTTTTCCTTTTGAAGGTCTGCAAAAATAAAACTTATAATTGGAATTAAAAAATCTTTATGATAAAACTTTTATGTTTTTAAGCATCCGTCTGAAAACCAAGCTTGTATTTTGCTGTGTGATCCTTTGAGCGATAGTCAGCAGCAACATATCGGAGGGTTTTCAGCTTGGGATAACCAAGACGTTTTTGACAAAGCACTTTCCTCGGTAAAATCAAACACCGAACCCCTTGCAGCTCGCCATCAGATTGAAATAATACGCCAATCACTGTATCTTTTAAAGGACAATGCTAAATCGTGAAAAGATACTTTTTTGTGATGTTTTACTTTGTAAATTAAAGGCTTATGGATTTTGGAATAGATATTGCAAATGGAAATGTAATAAATCTCATACAGGAAATTATGAGATTAAGTGATAAAAGAAGAAAGTAAATTAAATTAGGAAACATGAAAAAACTATTATTATCTGCAGCAATTTTATTTGGTTCGTTAGGAGCTTTTGCACAAGGTGGATTGGGATATGGTCTCCGTGCGGGTGTAAATATTCCTAAATATTCTTTAAGTAATGAAAGCACACAATCAAATACAGGATTTTTTGTAACGGGTTATTTGGACGCTCCCGTTTCGCCTTATTTTTCTATTCAGCCGGGATTGTCTTTGCAAAATAAAGGTGGAAAGTGGACACCAGGTTCAGCTTCTGAAATTAAAGAGAGTGTAATGTCACTTGATATTCCAGTAAACCTAGTGGCTAAATTACCTACAGGAGATTCTGGTAACTTTTTTATTGGTGCAGGACCTTATGTTGGATTCGGATTAAGTGGTAAACGTAAAGGAGAGTTAGGCGAGGGAAATGTGAAAATTGAACGTGATCTAAATTTTGGTAGCAATGAAAATGATGATCTTAAACGTACCGATTTTGGTATCAATTTCTTAGCTGGTTACCAATTGACTAATGGTTTTCAGATCAATGCTGGTTATGGTTTAGGTTTAACCAACTTAGCTCCAGGGTCAGGTGATATGGCTAAAAATCGTATTTGGTCTGTTGGTATCGGTTTCGGACTATAAGAAATATAAGTACTTAAACTTATTATGAGGAAAGAGTCCCTGCATTTGTGGGGACTTTTTTATTGGATTAAACTTTAGTCAACCGAAATTGTTATTTTTATTCAAAAGATTGCTGCATGAAAAGATTTCTTCCTTTACCCTTTTATGTCAAACTTGCCTGTGTATTGATCAGTATACTTTTATTGGGATATTTGGCAAAGATCGGAGATACCATACTTATTCCCATGATTTTGGGCTTGTTGTTTTCGCTGCTGCTGATTCCGCTAAGTAATTTTATGGAACGGAAGCTACATTTTCCAAGGACACTGGCCGGCATATTGAGCGTTATTTTATTTTTCGGTGTTTTGGGGTACGGACTTTTTCTATTGGCCTCACAGCTTACACTCCTTAAAGAAGATTTCCCGGCTTTTAAGCAACAGATTATGGATGGCGTGGGTAATCTACAGACCTGGGTGAGCCAACAGTTTGGAATCCAGCATAAAGATCAGATTGATTTTATTAATAAAACAGCATCAAAATCCGTTGATTCGGGAACTTTATTTTTAGGTACTGCATTGGTTTCCCTGTCGTCGATGTTTATTCTGTTTGTCTTTACCTTTCTTTACACATTCTTCTTACTGATATATAGGGGACATATTGTCAAGTTTCTTTTATTTGTCAATCGTGTAGAGGACCGACCGATTGTTCTGGACGTGGTTCAACAGGTTCAGTATGTCGTCAAAAAATATCTGATCGGACTACTGATCCAAATGAGCTTGGTTTCCCTTTTGGTCTTTATTGTCCTTTCGTTGATTGGGGTAAAATATAGTCTGCTTTTGGCATTAATCACCGGGGTATTCAATGTGCTACCTTATGTTGGTATTTTCTCTTCCATGCTCATCATTGCCATTCTGACATTTGCGACATCTTCTTTTACTCATGTCGTCCTGGTCATTATCGCCCTCATTATTATACATATGATCGACAGTAATTTTATTGTTCCTAAGATTGTGGGTTCTAAGGTGAAAGTTAATTCGTTGTTTGCTATGCTCTCCATTATTATTGGCGAAATGGTATGGGGTATTTCCGGTATGTTTTTGGCGATTCCTATTTTGGCGATTGTCAAAATTATAATGGACCGCATTAAGGAGTTAAAACCTTGGGGATTTCTTTTAGGGGAAGAAGATAGTAAGGATGACGTTTACAATGATATGTACGCGACCTTGCACCATGAACTTCCCCCTTCGACTGAAATTGATAAAGAAGCCGAATAGTTTTTTTATTACTTTTGCCCGCTATCTCAAACATAACGAATAAAAGTAATTATATGAAGAGAATATTATTAACCACATTAGCCATTGTGGGAATGACAACCGGGCTTCAGGCTCAAATATCTTTCGGCCTTCGTACGGCGGCCAATTTTGCAAAGGAAATGAGATATTCAAGCTATGGAAGCTCGGCCTATCCTGCCATCACAAGATTGCATATAGAAGCATACGTAGAGCTTCCATTGCGTAATAATTTTGCCTTGCAACCTGGTGTGGCTCTTCAACAGACAGGGTCCAAAATGAGTACAGGTTCGCAAAATGGTGAAATTTTGATGGATGGCTGGCGTAAGGTACAATATCTTGAAGTCCCTTTAAACTTAATGTATTATTTTCCTCAAAATAATTTTGGTCAATTTTTTCTAGCTGGGGGACCATATACAAGCGTTGCAATCTCTGGGAAAGAGAAATTTTCTAGGACTGTAGAAGAAATTCAGTTTGGGACTAGAAAAAATAGCAATGAGATGAAAAAATATGATGCTGGATTAAATTTTTTAGCGGGATTTAAATTAACAAATGGCTTTTCGGTGCATGGCGGATATGCGTTAGGGCTTTTAAATATCAAGCTAGATGATAAGATTGATACCTATAATCGTGTATTTTCAATCGGACTTGGTTATCAGCTATAATTTTAGTTGCTCGAAAAATGTCTTTCATCCTCATGTTTTGGATTTATTAGTTTCATGAGGAATATTTGCGCAAACAAAACCTTCATGATTCGGCAGACAGCAACAGCAATGGAAGCCGACTGAAGGTTTCTTTCTAGCTAATAATATCAGACACATTCACAAAAAAAGGGCTTTTCTTACGAAAGGCCCTTCTTTTTTCAGTGACTGAAATCTATCACACTTTGATTTCTACTTCAACACCTGAAGGCAATTCAAGTTTCATCAATGCGTCAACAGTTTTAGCGTTTGATGAATAGATATCCAACAATCTTTTGTAAGCACACAATTGGAATTGCTCACGTGCTTTTTTGTTAACGTGTGGTGAACGTAATACCGTATAGATTTTTTTCTCAGTAGGCAATGGAATAGGACCACTAACAACTGCACCTGTAGGTTTTACTGTTTTTACGATTTTTTCAGCTGATTTGTCAACCAAATTGTAATCGTAAGATTTCAATTTAATTCTGATTCTTTGGCTCATAGTATATGATATTATTTAAAAATGACCGCTGATTAGAGCTATTAACAACCAGCGGTCGGTTTATTTTTGAGTTCTATATTATTCTACAGAACCTTTGATTTTACCTTTTGATTTTGCAATCACCTCTTCAGCAACGTTACGAGGGGCTTCTTCAAAGTGATCAAATTCCATTGTCGATGTTGCACGACCTGAAGTGATTGTACGTAATTGCGTTACGTAACCGAACATTTCAGAAAGTGGAACCAATGCTTTGATTACCTGTACACCGTTACGTGAATCCAAACCTTGCATTTGACCACGACGACGGTTTAAGTCACCCATTACATCACCCATGTTTTCTTCTGGTGTTAAAACCTCTATTTTCATAATTGGTTCCATTAACACTGGAGAACATTTAGGTAATCCTTCACGGTATGCTTGACGAGCAGCTAATTCGAAAGACAATGAATCTGAATCGACAGCGTGGAATGAACCATCAATCAAACGAACTTTCATTCCTGATAATGGGAATCCTGCTAATACACCATTTTTCATTGAAGTTTCAAATCCTTTTTGAACTGAAGGGATAAACTCTTTAGGAATTTTACCACCAACAATTTCATTAACGAATTGAAGTGGTGATTTTGATAAATCGAAATCTTCATCCGCTGGAGAAATAACAACTTTGATATCCGCGAATTTACCACGACCACCTGATTGTTTTTTGAATACCTCACGGTGCTCAGTAGTACCGTTGATAGACTCTTTGTATGATACTTGAGGAGCACCTTGGTTAACCTCTACTTTAAATTCACGTTTCAAACGGTCGATCAAGATCTCTAAGTGAAGCTCACCCATACCAGAGATAACTGTTTGACCAGTTTCTTCGTCAGTTTTTACAACGAATGTAGGATCCTCTTCAGCCAATTTACCAAGACCAATACCTAATCTATCAACGTCAGCTTGAGTTTTAGGCTCAATCGCCAAACCAATTACTGGCTCAGGGAAAGTCATAGACTCAAGAATGATAGGTGCTTTTTCGTCACAAAGTGTATCACCAGTTTTGATGTCTTTGAAACCTACAACAGCACCGATATCACCAGCCTCGATGAAAGGGATAGGGTTTTGTTTGTTCGCGTGCATTTGGAAGATACGAGAGATACGCTCTTTGTTTCCTGAACGAGTGTTCAATACATAAGAACCAGCATCTAACTTACCCGAGTAAGCACGGATAAAACATAGACGACCTACAAATGGGTCAGTCGCAATTTTAAAACCTAAAGCTGCGAAAGGCTCGTTTACAGATGGTTTACGTAAAATTTCTTCACCTGTATCAGGGTTAGTACCTTTTACAGCATCGATATCAAGAGGTGAAGGCAATAATTCCATTACTAGATCCAACATGGTTTGAACACCTTTGTTTTTGAAAGATGAACCACATACCATAGGAACAATTGCATTATCTAATACCGCTTTACGTAAAGCATCTAAGATTTCACGCTCAGTCAATGAATTTGGATCTTCGAAGAATTTCTCCATCAAAGTCTCATCATAACCAGCTACTGCTTCCAATAATTTCTCACGGTATTCAGCAACTTCATCCAACATATCTTCTGGAATTGGAACTTCTGTAAAGGTCATTCCTTTATCATGCTCATTCCATACGATACCACGGTTGTTGATCAAGTCAACTACACCTTTGAATGTATCTTCAGCACCGATAGGCAATTGTAAAGCTACTGCATCGGAACCTAGCATTGATTTTACTTGGCCAACAACTTTTAAGAAGTCAGCACCTGAACGGTCCATTTTATTAACGAAACCAATACGAGGTACTTTATATCCATCAGCTAGTCTCCAGTTAGTCTCAGATTGAGGCTCAACACCATCAACCGCAGAGAATAAGAAAACTAATCCGTCTAGTACACGTAACGAACGGTTTACCTCAACCGTGAAATCCACGTGTCCAGGAGTATCGATTACGTTTACTTGGTATTTGTTGTTACGGTAGTTCCAGAAAACGGTTGTAGCAGCAGAAGTAATTGTGATACCACGTTCAGCTTCTTGCTCCATCCAGTCCATTGTAGAAGCACCTTCGTGAACTTCACCAATTTTGTGGTTTACACCTGAGTAGTAAAGGATACGCTCAGTTGTTGTAGTTTTACCAGCATCGATGTGGGCAGCGATACCGATATTTCTAGTGAATTTTAAATCTCTTGCCATAATATTTTTAAGCAGCGGACCTTAATGGTCTTATGTGTTTAAATGTAATGTTAAATAAGTACACCGACCTTGATAAAAGATTGTTTTTATCGGAGGTCGGTGTAATCATATTTTTTTGAATGTCTTCAAAATTAGAATCTGAAGTGTGAGAACGCTTTGTTAGCTTCCGCCATTTTGTGCGTATCTTCTTTCTTCTTAACAGCAGCACCTTCACCTTTAGAAGCTGAAATGATTTCTCCTGCTAATTTTTCGAACATTGTTTTTTCACCACGTTTACGAGCGTATGAAATTAACCATTTCATACCCAAAGCGATTTTACGATCTGGACGAACTTCCATAGGAACTTGGAAGTTAGCACCACCAACACGGCGTGATTTAACTTCAACAGCAGGCATAACGTTGTTCAAAGCTTTTTTCCAAGCTTCTAAACCGCTTTCTTGTGTTTTTTGTTCTACTAATTCTACTGCGTCGTAAAAAATAGAATAAGCGATAGATTTTTTACCATCTACCATCATATTGTTTACGAAACGTGTTACCTGAACGTCATTAAACTTTGGATCAGGTAAAATGATTCTCTTTTTCGGTTTTGATTTTCTCATTTTTCTTTCCTCCGTTTAATTATTTCTTTTTACCTTTTGCTGGAGCTGCAGCTGCTTGTCCTGGTTTAGGACGCTTAGTTCCATATTTAGAACGACGTTGGTTACGACCTGCTACACCTGAAGTATCTAATGCACCGCGGATGATGTGGTAACGTACACCTGGTAAATCCTTAACACGACCACCACGGATCAATACGATCGAGTGCTCTTGTAAGTTGTGACCTTCTCCAGGGATGTAAGCGTTGACCTCTTTACCGTTTGTTAAACGTACACGAGCTACTTTACGCATTGCTGAGTTTGGTTTTTTAGGGGTAGTAGTATATACACGTGTACATACACCTCTTCGCTGTGGACATGAGTCCAACGCTGGTGACTTACTCTTATCAACCAGAGCTACTCTACCTTTTCTAACTAATTGTTGAATAGTAGGCATTTACCTGTTTTTGTTTATAAATTTTTTTACCTTAAATATTTTAAGTTCGCAAAGATACTGATTCCCTTTTGAATATGAAATAGTTAGTGTATAAAATTTAGATTATTTTTTGAATTGGTGCTACTCGTTTCTTTATTATCAATTGGCTTCTTTCGTATTCTCTGATCCTGACTATCCCTTTTTTCCTATTGCAGTGTGTTAAGCGAACCGTTTAGTATTTTTAGTCATTTGTAGCTTTGATTCAGGAAACTATCTGCAAGCAAGCTGAATATCCTCGTTTAGGCAACGATGGGTAGATTCTATATCCTTTTCGACAATAACTATTCAACTCCTGATGGTTTGTTGTACACGAATATGGACGATTATAGGGTAGCAAAACGGCAAAAAGCTATGTAATATAGGTTTCTTCTTGTAAGCACTCTAAGTTGTTCTTTCGCTGTGCAGTACCCTTTAAATAATGGTATTCTTTCGAAAATATTCTTCTACTGGTTTTCAGGTATATTGCACCTCCTGCATGTTTTTGCGTTCTGTTTGGCAAAGTGTTTGATAAACACGTGTAAATATTTAGTAGAAACAAATTAATGTATTCAAGTTATGAAAATCAAAATGAAATTAATGTATGCAGTGGTACTGGCCTTGGTAACCTTCGCTTTTGTTGGATGCTCAAAGGACGACGATAATACTGTACCATCAGAGAACAAAGGGGCTCTTAAGGTTACAGTTACAACTTCTTCATCTTTCACTGTTGACGGTGGAGATGTGTCTGTATCTTGTGGGTCTGCGGGAGGCGATGCTAAGCCACAAACGTGGACTGTTAATGGAGCTGCAGGGACAACAGGTCAAGTGTTATATTCAGTTGAAAAAGAGTATTTTCAAGGAGGTAAAACTGCTGTTTTGGAATCACCGGCTAATTATTTGACTGCTAGTGTAAATATTTCTGCATTTACAATTAAGCAACCATTTACACTTACATACAAGGTTGAGCAGGGAGGGAAAGTAATTGTTGAGAAATCTCAGGAAATTAAATCTGGAGTAACTCCTATATCAGTCTCATTAACATATTAGTATGTTAGTATTTTCGAGATGTGTCTGTAGAAACTAAATTGTTTTATTTTTTTAATACAAACTCAGGTTTTTTACAATCAATTTTTTAAGAAAAAGAGCGTTAATTTTGAATAATAACGCTCTTTTTTTATTCTTAACTCAACAACGTAAAATCAATCTGCCTTTTATCCAGATCCACTTTCTTTACGCGGATTTGAACCTCATCACCCAGCTGGAATTTCTTTTTCTTCCGTTGGCCAATGATCGCATAGTTCTTCTCGTCAAGTACGTAAAAGTCATCGGTGATATCCCGCAACCTGACCATACCCTCACATTTGTTTTCCTCAATCTCCACATACATCCCCCATTCGGTAACACCCGAGACAATACCCGTATATTCCGTACCAATCTGATCCTGCAAGTATTCGGCCTGTTTGTACTTAATCGATGCACGTTCGGCCTCAGCGGCTTTTTTCTCCATTTGGGAAGAATGCTCGGCCATTTTTTCGTAATGCTCTGCATTGATCTTGGTACCGCCCTCCAGATAGAATTGTAAAAGACGGTGTACCATCACATCGGGATAACGACGGATAGGAGAGGTGAAATGGGTGTAATAATCAAATGCAAGTCCATAGTGACTTGTCTTCTTTGTCGTATAGATCGCTTTGGCCATCGAACGTACCGCAAGTGAAGTCAGCATATTTTGCTCTTTGCTACCTTCTATCTTCGTCATCAGCGCATTTAAAGATTTCGCTGTTTCCTTATCCGTTTTGATGGTCAATTTATGACCAAACCGCGCTGCAAATTGAGAGAAAGTTGTCAGCGTCTCCGGATTAGGTACATCGTGGAACCGGTATACAAAAGTAAGCTTGTTTTTTCCACGGCCTTGTTTGCCAATAAACTCGGCAACCTTACGATTCGCCAATAACATAAAATCTTCAATCAGCTTGTGCGCATCTTTACGGACTTTGGTATATACCCCTGTAGGTTTGCCATTTTCATCCAAGGTGAATTTTACCTCTTCACTTTCAAAGGCTATTGCACCATTTTTGAACTTACGCTCCCGCAGAATATAAGCCAGTTCATTTAATTTCAGGATCTCTTCACTGAAATCACCCGATTTCGTTTCGATCACCTCCTGTGCTTCTTCATAACTGAAACGTCGGTCCGAATGGATAATCGTACGGCCGAACCATTGATCATGCACATTGGCTTTTTCGTCCAATTCAAAAACAGCCGAAAAACAAAGTTTATCTTCATGCGGACGTAGCGAACAGACACCATTGGAAAGACGCTCCGGAAGCATCGGAATAACGCGGTCAACCAGATAGACGGATGTGCCGCGGTTGAATGCTTCTTTGTCCAATTCTGTGTCGGGTATGACAAAATGCGAAACATCCGCAATATGAACACCGATTTCATAATTGCCATTCTCTAATTTTTGAAAGGAGATGGCGTCATCGAAATCTTTTGCATCCGCTGGGTCAATGGTAAAGGTCGTAACGTTTCTAAAATCACGCCGCTTTGCAATTTCTTCCGCGCTTATTTTTTCCGAAATCTGATTGGCTTCAGCTTCAACTTTTTTAGGGAACTCCAATGGGAAACCATAGTCGGCCAAAATAGCGTTCATCTCGGTGTTATTTTCCCCCTTGGTACCCAAAACATGTTTTACCGTTCCGACAGGATTTTTGCTCCCGCTTGGCCAGTCGATAATCGAAACGACCACTTTTTCCTTATCCTTGGCTCCATTCAGATTGTCCAAAGGGATAAAAATGTCGTGTAACATCTTGCGGTCATCCGCAATAAAAAAAGCAAAATTGTTGGAGATGCTGATCGTTCCCGTGAAATCAGTCTTGGCCCTTTGCAGGATTTCAACGACTTCACCCTCTTTCTTACGGCCACCTTTTCTTTTTTCGAAGGTATGGACCTTCACAATATCGCCATGGAGTGCCTGTCTAAGTTTCCGTGGAGCGATATAGATGTCATTTTCAAATTCGTCATCAGGAATTACATAGGCAGAACCGTCTGCAGTCATATCTACTTTTCCTGTGACATAAACTTTAAGTTGTTTCAGATTAAATTTGCCGCGCTCGACCTCAATAAAAAGCCCATTTCTTACATTATCATGTAAAATATCGGCTATAGCGACTTTTGAGTCGTTATCGGTAAGATTCAATTTTGACGAAACTTGTTTATAGTTGAGCGGCTTATTACCCGATTTTTCGAAGATATCGATAATCAGTTGTGTTAAGACCTCTTTATATGGATTTTCTTTTCTTGTTTTCATCCAATTATTATTTGTTAATTATTCATTTGCATCGATTTGCGGCAGTCTTCCTATTGCAGCGAAATGGCTGTGATAGCGAATTTGTAAATTCAGCCGATACAATAGATCATGAGCGAGCCGTACATCAAGATCGATGCCACTACAATGTACGAAAAAAACAGCATTTGAAACGACAATAACGAGCTAAACGGAGCATCTTCCGATAGCCAATGTATAGACAGTTCAGCCGAAAAATAGTTTTGGATTCGTACAGCCTGATTTACTTTTTGCAATGATTGCACACACCAAGTGCATTTACGGCTATCGCTTCGAGACTGAAGCCTTCTGGGATCGATACTTTTGGTAAGATCATATCTTCCAGACAGTACACAGAATTGCATACCCGGCAAATAAAATGTACGTGTTGGTCATGATGATCATGTTCTGAACAGTTTGTCGAACACATGGCGTAAGTAGCTGTACCGTGTAGATCAAAGATTTTATGGATAATCCCTTTCTCTTCAAAGCTGGCCAATACCCGGTATAATGTGACACGGTCAATATCCTTGCCCAGTAATTTTTCCAGTTCCGGCTGCGAAATTGCAGACTCTTTCCTCGAAATAATTTCAAGTACCTTCAACCGGGGTTGGGTAACTTTTAAACTATTTCGTTTGAGAATTTCTGGATATACAGTGTTGGAATCTTCCATGGATTTCTTCGTTAAGCCTTAGATCAAATACAAACTAAGAGAAATTTACTTTTATTTGCAAGTTTAAAAACTATCCGACGAATTTATTCATCGTATTTTTTCCTTTGCATAGACCATTAACGAACAGAAATGGGCCATTTCCTTTCTCAAAGATGCTTTTGACAGTACAAAAATACGGAATCTATTAAAAATAAGAAAACCGATAAGTTTAAGATTCGTGTCATCTTACTTATCGGTTTTCGTTACTATATCGAAATATAGGAATCTTATTTGCCTGCAGCTTTAGCGTGATCAGCTAAGAATGTCGCTAGACCGCTGTCTGTCAATGGGTGTTTCAATAACGCTAGGATCGCTGATAAAGGACCTGTCATAACATCAGCACCGATTTTAGCACATCCTAAAATGTGTGCACTGTGACGTACAGAAGCAGCTAAAATTTGTGTAGGATAGTTGTAGTTATCATAGATTAAACGAATATCTTCGATCAACGCTAATCCATCTGTAGAGATATCATCCAAACGACCGATAAAAGGAGATACATAGGTTGCTCCAGCTTTAGCAGCCAATAGTGCCTGACCAGCTGTAAATACCAATGTACAATTTGTTTTAATACCTTTTTTGCTGAAATATTTAATTGCTTTTACGCCATCTTTGATCATAGGGACTTTAACAACTATCTTGCTGTCAAGAGCTGCTAACGCTTCTCCTTCTTTGATCATTTCTTCATAATTTGTAGAAATAACTTCAGCACTGACATCGCCATCAACGATTGCACAGATCGCTTTATAATGGTTGATTACGTTTTCATCACCGCTAATACCTTCTTTAGCCATTAAACTTGGATTGGTTGTTACCCCGTCTAATACGCCTAAGTCTTGGGCTTCTTTGATTTGCTCTAGGTTCGCTGTGTCAATAAAAAATTTCATTGTATATGTTATTGAATGATAATTATTTGATTATTCTAAAGTTCGAAATAATGATGCAAAGTTATTGATTATATTCCAGTATTGAAGCATTGATTTTCACCTATTGTATCTTTATTTTAGCAAAAAGGAATCTCTTCTCCTAATTTTTTGTTATACTTTTAATATAGTATTATCTTTACATATGCAGGTTTTTCGTTCGCTCCATTATAGAAATTTCCGGTTACATGTTATAGGTCAAGCAATTTCCCTTATGGGAACTTGGATGCAGCGGATAGCCATCAGTTGGTTAGTCTATGAATTGACCGGATCTGTGTTTTGGCTTGGTTTTGTGCAGTTTATCTCCCTATTGCCTTCTTTGGTCCTGTCTCCATTTATCGGCAGTTTTGTCGATAAGCATAAAAAGTATAAATTGGTTCTGATAACCCAAATTGGTTTGATGATACAGGCTGGGATCTTGACCTTGGTCGTTTATCTGAAATGGGAGAGTGTCTTATGGCTTTCCATCTTAGGTCTTATACAAGGAGTTATTAATTCCTTCGATGTTTTGGGGCGTCAGTCGCTCATGATGTATTTGGTTGGGGACCGTAAAGATCTGCCGAATGCCATAGCGCTGAATTCAACAATTTTCAATGGCGCACGAATGTTGGGCCCTGCTATAGGCGGTATTTTACTGAGTACATACGGTGAACTCGTCTGTTTTGCCCTGAATTTTATCAGTTTTGTTCCGGTTATTATTACATTATTGATGATGAAGGTCGATGAAACACATGTTCAACTGAGCAAGGGAAGCAATTGGGAAGGCTTGGTCGAAGGCTTTCGTTACCTCAAACGTTCACCGCACATCTCCTCGCTGATTATTATCATGACATTCTCCAGCTTGATCGTTATTCCGTATACCTCGTTGCTGCCTGCCATAGCAAAAGAAATGTTTCATGGTGATGAACGTACGTTCTCCTGGTTTGAAAGTGCGGCCGGCCTGGGTGCCATGATTGGTGCTTTTAATATGGCCCGTTTAAAATCGGGTACCAATTTGCGCTATCAGGTGATGGGGGCTGCTGCGCTTATGGGAGTTGCATTATTGTTTTTGGCGCATTCGAGTATGCTGCAGATGGCACTCGTCTATGTGATGTTGGTATCCTTTGCCATGATGATGCAAAACTCAAGTATCAATACATATATTCAGACGCATGCCATACCGATCTATCGTGCTCGGGCAATCTCGTATTACGTCATGGCTTTTCAGGGGATATTTCCCATTGGTACATTGATGATAGGTTCCTTAGCCAGTTACTGTGGGCTTCGAACGACATTATACGTCATGGGGGGACTGGGGATATTGATTGCAATTGTGTACTATAGCTATCTCCGGCTCCATATCCACAAACGTCTATTTAAGTTTTAATTTCCGGGTTCTTAATTTTAAGGTGCGCTTTGCATAATCAATGACAGCGCCATAGTCTGCAAAAATATCTCCACCCAATACGCCGATCACTGGTTCGAGATCCATCTGCTGATAGGCATAATTGATCGAGCTTAAATCCAATACCGCAGTATTTAAGTTTTTTATCTGCCATTCACCTAATGTCAGACTCGGAATTTTTATATTGAAACTCTCCATTGAATTGGTGCCAAGTCCTGTTGATAATGTTTCTGAAGGTTCAAGCTGCAATTGGTCATCCAAAAGATGCCCCAATTGCGTTTTATCAAATACAGTTTTAGATGCGCCAGTATCAACTACCATCTTGAACGAACGATTATATATTTCTACATCGACTAAAATGTGTGTGCCCTGGCCTTGTAAATCCAATAATTGAAATGGTACTGTTGTCATATAGCCAAACATACCCAAAAATTCCCTTAAAAAAGAAATTTTAAAACCCGCAGTGCGTGTTGAACGTTCATAAAAAAAGCTGTTATTGATAGAATAACAGCTTTTTATCTCTTGATAGTTTATAAGCTACAGCTTATCTTTTTATTGTTTATGAGCTACAGCGCTTTTATTTCTTTCAGTACATTATTCATTGTACGTACTGCTTCTGCACTTTTATTGAATTTTTCTTTGTCCTCGTCATCGAGTTGAATGGGGACGATGCGATCCCATCCTTTTTTATTGATGATAACCGGTACGCCCAGATTGATATCTTCTTGACCAAATTCACCTTCCAAATAAACGGATGCTGTAAATAATTTTCCTTGATCACGTACGATACTTTCGACGACTGCAGCTGTTGCGGCTCCCGGAGCATACCAGGCTGAGGTGCCGATTAGGCTGGTTAATGTTGCTCCACCAACCATAGTTTTGTGTACAATTTCGCCTTGCTCTTCCGGGGTAAGGAAATCAGTGACTGGAATACTGTTCCACGTGGAGTGCTTGATGAGTGGTATCATTGTTGTATCTCCATGACCGCCAATGACAATGGCATTGAGATCGGCCGCAGAAGCATTCAGTTTTTCACTCAGTTGATATTTGAATCGTGCTGAATCCAATGTACCGCCCATTCCAATAATTCTATTCTTAGGCAATCCACTTGATTTAAGTGCTAGATAGGTCATGGTATCCATGGGATTAGATACGATAACAATGATAATATCCGGAGAATGTTTTACTAAGTTTTCGACAACCGACTTGACAATATTGGCATTTGTCCCAATCAATTCTTCGCGTGTCATTCCAGGTTTACGTGGAATCCCCGACGTAATAACGGCAACAGTTGAACCTGCAGTTGACAGATAATCATTGGTTACCCCCTTGATTTTTGATTCAAAACCCAATAATGCGGCAGTTTGTGCCATATCTTGCGCTTTGCCTTCTGCAAAACCTTCTTTAATATCCAATAATACAATCTCCTCTGCGACATTTCGACGGATTAAATTGTCCGCTGTAGTTGCGCCTACAGCTCCAGCACCAACAATAGTTACTTTCATATGTAAATTATTTGTTTATTCATGAGCTAATTGTCCGCTTAAGTATATACATCTGCCTTTTAATTATATAGCTGCCTTCGGCGGTTTTTATGCCACATCGCATACCCGGTCCATCTTCACGAATGCTTGTACTTTTTTTATATGGATATTTCATGAGCATTTATGTGGATTATTAAATAATTCTTGAATTTAATCAATTATTGTCAGTAAATCAATGTATTTAGCGGGAATAACTTGTTTTTTGACATAAGAAATAGACCCCTCCAAAATCGATGACTTTTATAAAATAGCAAAAAAAAATAACAGGCCTGAAATTCGTTCAAGCCTGTTATTTCTATCGTGTAAAATCAAATTTGAAATCCTAGAACGGATAGCCGATGGCTAGGTTGAACATCAAATTATCCTTTCTCCATTTTGAACTTCCAAAGTCGATATCCTTAAATACCCAACGTTCTCCTTTTGGAAGATAGGGAATGCGGAAAGGTATGGACATATCTGTACGAATGATCAAAAACGTAAAGTCGAAGCGTAATCCAGCTCCACCGCCGACGGCTAATTCATTTAAAAAGTTCTTGCTGAACTTACCACCCGGCTTGTTGACATCATCCCGTTGCAACCACACGTTCCCGGCATCAATGAATGCTGCCCAATGAACAAAGCCTGCTAATTTAGCTCTGTATTCTGTGTTAAGTTCCAATTTGATATCACCGGTCTGGTCGGCATAGAAGAGGCCGTTGCTTAATTTTTCAGGGGCAACTGTTCCTGGTCCAATTGCACGAGCACCAAATGCACGGATACTGTTAGGTCCACCCACATAATATTGTTTTAAATAGGGAAGTGACCGAGAGTTACCATAGGAATAGCTTAATCCTAAACTGACCCGAGAAGCAAGCTGCGAATTCTCCGACAATTTGAGATAGTGTCTGCCATCGCCACTGATCTTGATATATTGGGAGAAATAAGCATCGAACAATTTGAACGTTTTCCCTTTATTGAAATCAGCTCCTTTTATCAAACCGAGTATATTCCCCGAGAGGTCCAGGTTGCCTTTGAAATAAAATGTATTTTTCAAATGCTGCTTCATCGTATTTTGAAACGTGAAGTTATAATTTGGGCCAATCGTAAATTGTGGATCTATTGCGTGCCTTAACGCCGGAATAGTATCCATTTGTTTTTGGTAGTTTTCAGAAATACCTTTAGGCTGAACATAGGTAATCTCCATTAACGCAAGATCGTGCTGCTTCTCTTCAGACTCCTGCCAGATATAACCGTAATCCAATGCGATGGAATTTAAGGTATATGCTTTGCGGCGATTTAAAAATTCATAGCGGCCTTTGACATAAGTCTTCGGAATAAAACGTCGCGTAGGAGAAATCCTTCCAAAAGGGGACAATATCCGCGGGAAAGTCAGTGTAGCCTCCATCCCGTAACGGTAATAACTCGAATTGAGGTCAGCTGATCCACCGGTCTGGGTTTCATAACCACCGAATACATTAAAACTTAACTGCTCTGCGCCTTTAAATGCGTTGCGTAAAGTCCAGTTGACATTAACTTCTGTACCATTGTATACCGAAGCCATTTTTCCCAAAAGTTCCACACGGAGTGATTTTTTTGGCAATGGGGTTAAGTAGTAGTAGACGTCTAGTGCATTGGGAACTTCTTTGCTGTCAACAAAGTTATTTTTGACAAATTTCCAGCTATTGAGATTCACCAGATGGCTGATGGTTTGGTTGTGGGCATTACGGTTGTAGACGTCGCCGGGGTGGAAGAAGATATGATTCGCGATAACAGGCTTTCTATAAAGATGCTGGCGGTCTATAAAATAGTAGCTGCTATCATATAGTTCCGCGTTACGGGTGGATCGCTGATAACCGGTGCTTGTTTCCGTGTAGTTCGGGTAAACGTAGATTTTATTGATCTTTGACGGTACCCTCGCCTGTGCCGGTGTTTCCTTCTTTACAGTAACATACATGTCGACCTTGTTGTTCCGGTGTGAACTGTCTACCTGAACCAGGATGTAATCAGGGCTGAAATAATAATACCCTTTATTTTTGAGGTCATTGTCGATGCGGTCACGCTCATTTAGGATAACATCAAGGCTATAATTTTTGCCCACCTGTAAGAGACTTTGATCGGAGCTCGAACGAATATCTTTACCCAGCTGTGTGGTGCTGTCAATATCAAATTGAACAGATCTTATTCGGTAGATAAAATTTGGCTTGGCCGTATAATTAACCGTTGCTTTTTTGTTTTCAACTAAAGTGTCGGATTTTACTTCAGCATTAAAGAAACCAAAATTCTCCAGACGATTACGCAGTAGATTTTCATTGTACTCGCGATTGACATCGCTCAACAATACCGGTTTCTCACCAATTTTCTTGAAAAATTTTTTAATGATATTATTCCCTACAGAATCGCCGGCCATATTGTTGAAGTACAACTTGAATGGTACGCCAGCTAGACGTTTATTGGGTTTGGGCATCAATGCCGCTTCTAAATGCGTCGCAATCTTTTCCTTGTTTTCCTTGGAGATGGTGTCCGAATCGACTATCACGTTGCCTTTAACATATAAGCTTTCTCCTTCTTTCAGATTCTTGGTTGAAGAACAGGATGCTAGAAATGCAGCGCATGAAACTATTCCAACAATATACTTTAGTTTAGCTTGCATGATAACTCCTTTCCTCATCTTCATTTTTTATAGCTGTCGTTCTGATGGTATCTATAGTTGATTTTGGACTATCGCTTTTCGGCGTGTTTTTACTGGAGTCCAACTGTTGTTTACGTTTCTCTTGTTCTCTTTCCTCCATACGTTTTCTGTACTCAGGGCTATGGGTCATCAAACTATCTCTGATGACTGTGCGTACGCTATCACGATACACTGAATCGGTTTCCATACGTTCCACATCAAAACGTTTTCTGAAACCTTTGCTATTCGTGTCATAGTACGCTTTGAGTTTTTTCGAACTCATCCAGATTTCCCGGAACCTGTTGTAATCCATATTGATGATAAATCCGATACCTGTTTCTACATATTGGCCTTGGAGCGTAACCTGATATTGATTTTTACGATATACCCGTGCAAAATAACGGCCATCTTGCGAAAGTTGATAATCCAATTGGATATCCCCAGCAATATTGTTGGCGGTTTCTCCCGGACGTGTATTTCCTTCAACCTCAAAATTAGAACCAACGGTAATTTTTAGACGATCATTTAAAAGCATTTTAGATACACCGATATTCAGATCTGTTCGGGTTTGGCCCGCTCCAGTAGCATAATCTTCCTCCGAAGTTAAGTTGAAATCCAGTTCTACTCCGGTGATAAGCTCGGAGGCAAGGCGGTTCAATTGACCGCTCAGGAATGAACTGATGCTATTTCTGACAATGGCTTCTGTGCCGCCCCCACCGGATAAACTTTCAAATGGATTGGTCGACATAAAGCGTCCTAAAACGATGAGTGAAAAGACCTGCTTGTTCAGTTCAGATGGATTTTCACGCAAGGTGGTCAATGCGTTATTTACTTTGCTGATCACATCTTGGGAAACAACGGAGTTGTTTTCGTCCAAGTCGATATCAAAATTCAGTTGCGGTTGGAACAATTTGTCTGTAATCTTCAACAAGACATTGAAAGGAATACGTTGCTTGTATAAATTAGCGTTTTCTGATCCCAGTTGCGTCGCTACAAGCTCCAGCGTTGGAGCTTTGGTTGTGTATGCCGCTGTGATATTAAGCTGCGCATCCAAGGGATCTCCGTTCCAGGTGATCGTACTTCCTTTTCGGAATGTAAAATCTTTTTTTACGGGACCAAAACTGAATGAATAGCTCCCTTTGTCTACGGTAAATGTACCTGACAAGGTAATTTTGCTGCTCGCATCAATGCCTGCGTTCAGTTCCGCTTCTCCTTGGATATTCAGTGCATCCTGTGAACCGGCATCCAAGAGGATTTTAAATTTGGCATCTTTATCCGTTTGAAGATTCAGATCTACGTCGATTCCCGTCAGACGGGTTACGGTCATCGAATCTAATTTAGCAAATACGTTGGCTCTTGTGGTATCACTCTTATCAACAAATTCGACAACACCTTTACGATCGGCCATCCCGGGATCTTCGTTTGGCATAACAAAGGTGAAATCGGTATCATCTAATACCTTGATTGTACCATCAACGATAGGCTTATCAAGATTTCCCCGAATGCGAAGGTTCGAGGTAAGATACATTTTACCATAGAACATATCGTTGTCGCTTTGTGTTGAATTGAGCACCTCAAAATTGTCCGTATTGATATTGAGATTAAAATCAAAATCAGTATACGTTTTGGTTTCTATGGATCCTGTTACCTTGGCAATATTTCCTTTCTTGTCTTCTAATGCAAATTTAGGGAAAGTAATACCCCTTTCATCCAAATGAATGGTTTCATCTTTAGCTTTGAAAAGTGCATTCAACATAGCAATATTGAATTGTGCATCTTTAAACTTCACATCGCCGTTAATGAGTGGTTTGGATGGCGATCCCGTTATTTTTAACTGGCCTTCAAGATTTCCTTTCGAGTCTTTTAGATAACCCAAACTGAATGCCTGAACTGTCTGCATGGAGAGTGGCGCAATATCCAAGGTGAAATCCAGGGTTGCTTCTCCCTTTGGAGGATTGATAAAATCACCACTTAATACGACATTATTGCCATTTTCACTGATACTGATATTCGCATTATAGGTGTTTTCCTTTTCATTGTTAACTTTTATGTTGACATTACCGACAGTATCTTGTCCAATATAGAATTTGTCGATCGTAAGATCGGATACAAATACAGGGCTACTTTCCAAACGTGATATGGTTGCCTGACCATTAATCCCGCCGCCAAGATCGACTGTTTCACTTTCAAGCATTTTACTTAATGTCTCAATGCGGAAATTTTTAAAGGCAATGTTGAGTGGCGAATTGAGCACACTATCCTGCGATGATATACTCAGCTCTTGTCCTTTATTACTTAAGATAAAGTCATTGGCCTGAATACCCGTGCTTCCAAATTTGAGCACGTTGTTTGGATTTATCGTCCACTTGTCGTAGTTCAGCATAAGGCCATCCTGAAGTAGGCTAAAAACAAACGCTCCATTATCAACGCGCATATTGGCGCCCAAATGATACTGCTCTTTCTCTTTCTTGTCTTTAATCCAAAGGCCAAAATCCAAATTGTTTTGAATGACTTTACCACTGAAGACTGTATTCACCAGTTCGATATTGCTCACCTTGATTTTATTGATCAAGGCCGAGTAGTAAAGTGTACTGTCCAAGGTATTAATATCCAAGGTGACGTTATTGATTTCGGTGCCACTATAGGTGATTTTAGGGGCATCCAATTTCGCAAGAATAGTTTTTGACTGACTATTGAACATACCATCCAACGTAATATCAGACATTTCCGTTAATTCTGGAAGAAAATCCTTTACAAATTTAGTCCTGGTCAATTGGGCGGAAAACTCAATATTCTGAGGCTCATATTTGGGAACTTTAACACCTTTTCCCGGCTGGTAGTATACCTGTAAAATGTCTTGAATGGCATTCTGCAACTCTAAAATTTTGTATTTTCCGACCAAATGGGCATTCAAAAAGTCTGATTTGAGTAGCAGCAAATTGCGGCTGGTATCGGCTTTTGCAACAAGTGAAATGCTGTCTAAAGTATAATATGCGTCGTTGTAAAGAATGGATGAATTGGTGATATGTGACTCCCCATTTAAAAAATTCGGATCGGCTGAACTGAAATTGCCCACAAGTTTACCGTGGTATTTGAGATCGTCGTCCATTAATTTTAAGTTTTTAAGATTAATGGTATCTACCATAAGCTCAAAATCCACCTGCGGATATTTGGACTTCATGTTGGCCGTTGCATTTAACTTCAATTGAATATTAGGGTCGGGACTAACCACAGAGGCTTTGATATCACCTTTATCGGCAGTGAGATTCATATCAATATTCTGATAACGATAACCCATCGCATCCATTCGATTTACTTTGCCATCAAAATTGGCGACAAGTTTCTTCGGATCTGTTCCATGACCTTTGATTTTTCCCTCAAATGAAAGTATGCCTAATGTACTGTCCATTTTCATGATCTTACCAATGTCAAAATCACGAATACTCACAAATGCATCATAGGTTGTATCGCGACCTATCATGCCTACTTTACCATTGAACTTGGCTGTTCCTTTCTCTGTTACCAGCGAAAGATTGGTGTTAAAGGCATTCATCCCACCATTAAAAGTTCCGGTAAGGCCGATCGTATTGGGCAACTCTATTCCGCTAGGAAGCATTTTTTTTGAAACCAGCTTTTCGATATCCGAACGTCCTGTGGTCAATTTCTTTAAATTAAGATCCATTGACATTTTATCGACGTTGGGTAGACCCTTTAAATGCAGACTTGCAATGACACGTGTATTGGACAGGGTTTGGAAATCAATTGCCGGAATATTTAA
This sequence comes from Sphingobacterium sp. G1-14, assembly GCF_002196555.1. Classification (NCBI taxonomy): domain Bacteria; kingdom Pseudomonadati; phylum Bacteroidota; class Sphingobacteriia; order Sphingobacteriales; family Sphingobacteriaceae; genus Sphingobacterium; species Sphingobacterium sp. G1-14. Next base: position 5,338,774 of record NZ_CP021381.1, on the reverse strand, counting down.
ATCATTTACCTTACCCACAACGCGACCATCAATATTAAACTTTTTGTCCATCAATGGTTTCATCACCTGCATGGTATCCAAAAAAGGAGCAAAATAGTAGATGTCGCGCATATCTACGTGGCTCTTTTTGATCGTTGCATTGACATAGATCAGCTCTGGCTTTTGGGCAATAATATCCAAAGATGGATAGGTTACTTTTAAGTAATCACGCAGTAGGGTACGTGGTGTTTCTGCGTACAGGTTTTTGATCTCCGCGCCGGTATTTGTATACTTAAAATCCCCTTTCAATTGCTTGATCACAAACCCGGAATGATCAGAGGCTACAAGCTCTTTTAATGATCCGCTGATCGAATCGGCGCTATAGTAAAGATCATTTAAACTGGTTTTCATTCCAGGGATCTTAATATTGAAGTAATCAAAGCCTTTCATACGGGCCTGATTGTTGTCTCTATACGCTAAGCTTGTATTGTTGATTTGGATTTCTTTGGCTGAGACAACCCAGTTTATTTTGGTGGTATCCGCGGTGTTTTTCGCTTCTGTGTTTACTTTTTTCTGGATCTTTCCAAAGAGCACATTATTGTCTGAACCGTCAAGATTGATCGTTTGAATATCGACAAGTTCTTTGTTAAGGTCGATCTTGTTAATGTCTGCATGAAGATTTTTGATATAAAATTTTGTATTCAGCAGACTGGATTGATCCTCATAGCGCACTAAGATATTGGTCAGGTCAGCAATCTGTATACCGACATCGGGAAGCAAGGTGGTTACTTGTGCCGTTTTATCTGTAATGCCAAAATCTTTGACCGTGGGTGCCGTGCCATCAACAACTGGTCGCCATTGTTTCACTGTGGCACTCAGACCATCTATCTTCACTTTGGGCAGATTGAAAGCCATGTTTTTTGTGAGGTCGAACTTCTTGACGTTGGTATTTAGGCTGTTCAGGTAAACATCAGCACTCGTTCCAATAACATCATCGGCATAGACAATATGAAATTTATCAAATTTGACCTTATCAAGGTTAAATAGAAGGGCTGAACTGCTGTCTGCAGTCGGTTTGCTTTCCTTTTGAGAAGCGAAAGCTTTAACAATATAATCAAAGTTGAATGAACTGTCCGGCAATGTACGGCGGATTTTTGCGGTGATTCCTTCTGCTTCAATGCTTTGAATTTCAACGGTATTTTTCAGAAGTTTTAGCATGTTGATATCGACAGCTATGCTTTTTCCTGCTACTAAGGTATCCTTGCTTTGGTCAGCTAAATAGATGTCCTCTAAAACCAGTTTTTTAGGGAAATCAATATTAATGTAGCCAATTTTAACGGGGGTACCGATCTTACCTTCCACATAGTGTGTTACTTTTCCAGCAATATAATTCTGAACGGAGGGTATTCTGATTAAAAATACGATTAAAATAGCCAGCGCAATTATTACTCCAATAATCCACAATATTGTTTTGAAAGCAATTCGGGTAAATCTGTTCAACGTATAATTTGATTTAAGTATCTATTAATAAAAATTAAAACGGAAAAAAGTTTGCTAAGTTTTCAGATATATAACGTATATCGCCACGATTTCAGCAAACTAAGGTAAATTTGCGTGTAAATGCAAGTTTAATTTATGTACTATACTTGCTAGCAAATATTAGACAGCTCTTCATTTCCCTTGTATAAAATCATTTTATCGTGGGAATGTTCTAAAAACACATCAAATAATTGACCAAACCATTCTAGTCGTACAAAGTTTTTTGTTTTTTAATTTTATGTTAATAAAAACATTAAATACCTATCAATTTGTCAAAGTAATAGGTATTTAATAGATGCATTATCCTGCTCGATATTCGTTTGGAGAAGAATATAAGCAATTATTCCATCAGTTTTTTATACTTGCCCCAGTTTTCGAATACCACCCATAGCCAAATAATGAAAAGTACAGCCCAAATAATTAGTCCCATTTGGCTGTAAAAAATCATGTTGTGGGTAAAAATACCAATGAGTATGGGGAAGATGACCAGTGCACCCAGTGTTCTCGTTTTTGGGAAAATAAACAATAAACCGCCCAAGAGTTCGATGATTCCAACCAGTGGCATTAGCCATTTGATCGTGGCAAAAGCCTCAAATACTTTTTTCATGTCCATATCCATTGGTGGCGTAGGCATATAATGAAAAAGTTTATCCAGCCCTGCATTGATGAATAGCAAGGCAAATAAAATACAAAGTATATTTTTAAAGATCTTCATAACGGTCAATTTTAAATTGATTATTTTACGGTTATCGTTGTAGGGGGATCAGTGCTGTTATCTTCTTTGTCTTTTTCTTCCTTGTTTGTATTTCGTTCTACGGTGATCGTACATTCTGTAAGCAATGCGGCTACAGCACCGATTGCAGCAAAAACAGGTGCTAAGATCAAGCCTATGGCACCAACAGTTACTGGAAAGCTCATGATTTCTTTGCCATGTTTGTCCGAAATGCTGATTTTGCTCACATTGCCCTCAGCAATGATTTCTTTGATCTTTTGTAAAAGGTTTTCACCGTTAATCTGAAATGTCTCTTTGAATCCCATAATGATATAATTTAAGTTCGCTCCTATAAAGTTATTCATTTTTTTACAGGAATTTATATAAAGTTATCAGCATGGTTGATCTTTGGTTAATTATAAACTGTAGGGTTATTTTGGAATAGGGCAAAGCGCTTTGCTTCTTGTTTCAAAAGTTTTTATCGTATATCCTTGTCCTATATATTGCCTGTGCATGACGGATCAAAATTTACTTGAGTCGTCTGTTGGGCTCTTTCGTGAAAGCTCGTGCTCTTCGTGGGGTACAATTGTCAATCAAATTCGCTCTTAATACGTTTTTTTATCGGATATACTTCGGATATTTAACGGAGCTTATTCGCTGGCAACCGAAGAAGCACCGAAGAAGCACCGAACGAGCTCCGAAGAAGTACCGAACAAGCACCGAATGATCTCCGAATTTGACCGCTCGTTAAACATAAAAAAAGTCCCGTGCATTGCACGGGACTTTTCGAGATTTATAGCGTAGCTGTTAACCTAATGCTGTTAAGCTTTCTTGAAGAATTTTAATCTTCGCTTCGGCATCAGCCTTTTTACTTTTTTCGTTTTCAACAATTTCAGGTTTAGCATTTTGCACAAACCGTTCATTGGAAAGCTTTTTGTCTACAGATACAAGGAAGCCTTTTAGGTATTCCAATTCTTTCTCGATACGCTCACGTTCAGCATCCGCATCAATATTATTTTCCAACGTAACATAACATTCGTCTTTGCCAGCAAGGAAACTTGCGGCACCAGCTACTTTCTCAGAAACAAAAGTTACGCCTTCCAAGTTTGCAATCTTGGTGATGATATCAATATATTGCTCCAGGTTGACGTCCGATTGTTGATTGATCGCTAATGGTAAAGCAACTTTAGGGGAGATACCTTTAGAATTGCGAATATTCCGAACTTCCGAAATAATCTGTTGAGCGATAGCGAAATCTTTTATAAGCTGCTCATCAAAATCATTCGCTGTAAGATAAGGGGCTACGATAATGCAATCTTTCTCGTCTTTCACACCGAACAGTTCGTCATGCCACAATTCTTCTGTTAGGAAAGGCATGAAAGGATGTACTAAAGTGAGTATACGTTGGAAAAAAGATTTTACTGTTGCTAAGGTTTCGCTAGAAATAGGGGAGCCATAAGCCGGTTTCACTAATTCAAGGTACCAGGCACAGAAGTCATCCCATACCAATTTGTAGGTTGTCATCAATGCATCTGATAAACGATAGTGTTTGAAGTTTTCTTCGATATCGACCAAGGCTTGATTTAACCTTGCTTCAAACCAAGATGCCGAAATCTTATCTGAATCCGAAGCTGGAGTAGCTGTAATTTCCCAGCCTTTAACCAAGCGGAATGCATTCCAGATCTTATTGGCAAAATTACGGCCCTGTACACAAAGTTCTACATCAAAAGGAAGGTCATTACCTGCTGGAGCAGTCAATAACATTCCCATCCGCGTAGCATCTGCACCATATTCATTCATTAAATCAATCGGATCAGGAGAGTTGCCCAGTGATTTAGACATTTTACGGCCCAGTTTGTCGCGTACAATACCCGTGAAATAAACATTTTCAAAAGGCAATTGTCCGCGGAATTCATATCCTGAAACGATCATACGTGCTACCCAAAAGAAAATGATGTCTGGGGCAGTGACTAAATCTTGCGTAGGGTAATAGTAGTTGATTTCTGCATTTTCCGGTTCGTTGATGCCATTGAAAACCGAAATTGGCCATAGCCAAGCTGAAAACCAGGTATCAAGCACATCCTCATCTTGACGTAGATCGGTCAATTGAAGCGTTGTATTACCTGATTTTTCCTGCGCTAAAACAAGGGCTTCTTCAACCGTTTGTGCAACCACAAAGTCTTCGTTTCCATCGCCATAGAAATAAGCCGGTATTTGGTGCCCCCACCACAATTGTCTTGAGATATTCCAGTCGGTAACATTCTCCATCCAATTGCGGTAAATATTTTTGAATTTCGTCGGATGAAATTTAATGGTATCGTCCATGACGTTATCCAATGCAGGTTTTGCCAAGTCTTCCATTTTAAGGAACCACTGATTAGAGATTTTAGGCTCAATAACAGCACCTGTTCGCTCTGAAGTTCCAACATTATTGGTATAGTTTTCAACTTGCTCCAATAATCCTTTTTCCTCCAGCTCTTTCTCGATTTCCTTGCGGACTTTAAAACGATCCATACCGGCGTAATGCAGGCCATTGTCGTTTAGTTTTGCTTCGTCGGTAAAGATGTCGACAAATTCCAGGTTGTGCTTTTTACCTAGTGCGTAGTCATTCACATCGTGCGCTGGAGTAACTTTAAGGCATCCTGTACCAAACTCCAAATCGACATATTCATCTTCAATGATGTTCACTTTTCTACCAACGATCGGCACAATGACTTGCTTTCCTTTTAACCAGGTGTAGCGCTCATCATTGGGATTGATACACACGGCTGTGTCACCAAAGATGGTTTCAGGACGGGTAGTCGCCACAACAATATATTGATCTGTTCCCTCAACCTGATATTTCAGGTGGTATAATTTGCCGTTTTTCTCTTTATAAATAACCTCTTCGTCTGAGATATTTGTTTTTGCTTCAGGATCCCAGTTGACCATGCGGTAACCACGATAAATCAATCCTTTATGATAAAGATCGACGAATACGCGGATAACAGATTGATATAACTCCGGATCCATGGTAAAACGTGTACGATCCCAGTCACAGGAAGCGCCAAGTTTTTCGAGTTGTTTTAGAATAATACCACCGTATTTTTCCTTCCATTCCCAAGCATGTTTTAAGAAATCTTCACGCGATAAAGATCGTTTGTCAATTCCCTGTTCTTTCAACATAGCGACGACCTTAGCTTCAGTGGCAATGGAGGCGTGATCGGTCCCCGGTACCCAACAAGCGTTTTTTCCCTGCATACGTGCGCGGCGAATCAAAACGTCTTGAATGGTATTATTCAGCATATGCCCCATGTGCAATACTCCCGTGACATTCGGAGGAGGCATCACAATCGTGTAAGGTTCACGTTCGTCCGGGGTGGAACGGAAAAATCCATTCGCTTTCCAATAGCTGTACCATTTTTCTTCAGCTTCTTTTGGATTGTAAGTTTTCGCTATGCTCATTTTAAATTTTTGTATTCAAACTTTTAAGGAACACAAAAGTAAGGAATTCTATGTTATTTTCCTTAGTAATCCATTGATCTTGTTCTCAAACAAAAAGAAGTTATGAATAAAGGCTAAGCAATAAGTTTATTGAAGATTCTCCTAAGCAGAAGAGGTGGTTATTGCAGTGGGGTAAAGCATAATGCAGGATTTATACTTTTTTAATCTTTTCTTCATATTACTAAGTAATTAGCCCGTATTTCATGTAAATTAATGTAAATTTGCCTGTTTTATTTTTACACGAAGGGATGCAACGATTTGCTAATGAGCTTAGAGCTTTAACACAGTATTTTCTGTTCTGGTTAATTATCTGTTTTATAGATAGATTGATTTTTGTTACTGCTTTTTTTGAGAAAATAGGTTTTTCGAATTTTACGGAGATTTTCAGAATTTATTACCACGGTTTGAACCTGGATTTTTCTGCTGTTTCCTATATATGTGCGCTGCCGTTTCTTGTGTATTGCATGTTAAGTTTTTTCCCAAAACTGAAACCCAAACGGCTGATCCTGGATATCTATACCATTATTGTCCTGGTATTGTTCTTTGTGACAAGCTTTATCAATGTTAACATCTACCGGGAATGGGGTGACAAAATTTCTAAACGTGCCATCGATGCATTTTTTGCCTCACCTTCGGGAGCCGTAGCTTCGGCTGAGTCCACGCCGGTGTTTCTCCCCATCGTTGGGATGTTGATCGGTATATTCTGTGGTTATTTTCTGTACCGTTGGATGTTTAAAAAAGTCTCTTTTTTCAATATCAAATCTCCTGTAGGTAATTTTTTCAAACTGGCAATCGGAGTCTTTGTACTTTTCACGTTTATCCGCGGTGGTTATGGGAGAGCGACACTAAACCCTAGTAAAGCCTATTATTCCGAGGAAACGTTTTATAATCATGCAGCGGTTAATACCCAATGGTCTTTTTTACGGGATTTCTTTGCCGAAAGTACCAAACTGAAAAACCCCTATAATTATTACGCGGATCAGAAGGATATTCAGGACAAGCTACGACCCGCCTTTCAAAGCCAACCTGATTCTGCCGTTGAGGTATTGTCAACGACTCGTCCGAATGTCGTTATTATTATGTTGGAAAGTTTTGTCGGCGATCTCATTCAGTCTCTTGGCGGGGAAAAGGGAATTACGCCACACATGGAAGAGTTGATTAAAGGCGGTATTTTGTTTGACCATATTTATTCTGCTGCTGATCGATCCGATAAGGGCATGGTAGCGGTTTTGAGCGGTTTTCCGGCACAAGGACCCGAGAGTATTATCAAGTATATCGACAAACATGAAAATATGCCTGCCATTGGACAGGAGTTCGATCATGCCGGCTATGAAACATCATTTTATCATGGTGGTCAGAGCGAGTTTTACAATTTTAAATCGTATATGCTGACGCATGGGATGTCTAGGGTGGTGGATAACGCCAATTTTGGATTGGATGCCGAACGTGCCTCATGGGGTGTATATGACCATGTGGTCTTTAATCAGATGATCAAGGATTTTAGAAAAGAAAAACAACCTTTCTTTTCGACGATCTTTACCTTAATTAATCACGAACCATTTGAGTTAAAACACGGCTATAAATTTGGCAACGCTACCAATGCGGATAAATTCCGAAGTACAGCAAATTATACGGATTCAGCTGTTTTTGATTTTATCAATAAAGCTAAAAAGGAAGCTTGGTATAAAAATACCCTTTTCGTAATTGTGGCTGATCATGGACATCGCCTTCCTTCAGAAAGGTGGGAACTATTTCACCCCAATCGCTTTCATATTCCGCTGATCTTTTTCGGTGATGTTATAAAACCTGAATATCGTGGGAAAATATTTAATAGAATCGGCAATCAAACGGATTTGGCGGCGACTTTATTGACACAATTGAAGCTCCCAACAGATCGTTATCATTGGAGCCGGGATCTTTTTAATCCGACGACGCCTCAAATTGCATTTTACAATTCGAAGGATGCCTTTGGTGTGATTACCCCACAACAGGCGGTTTCTTTCGATAATGTAGGCAGAATTATCAATTACAGATCCAACAAGGAATATCCTGCTGGCAAAACAGACAGCTTATTGAATATTGGCAAAGCGTATTATCAAGACGTATATCGTGAATTTTTAAAATATTAGAGCTATGAAATTAAGAGGAGTATTTGCACCTTATTTTGCTGTCGCAATTCGTTTTATCTTTCTTTTAGTCATCTATGCGTTATTGCGATTGGGGTTTTATGGCGTCAATGCTTCCTTATTTCCTCATGTCGATGCAGGTAAGCTCTTGGTGATGTTTGCGGGTGGTATACGATTCGACATTGTAGCCCTACTGTATTTTAATATTCTTTATATTGTGATGCTGACTGTTCCAGGTCCGTTTAAATCGAATAAAATCTATCAAAAAGTTGCAAAATGGATCTTTGTCGTGACCAATTCAATTGGTATAGCGTTAAATCTGATTGATTTTGCCTACTATCCATTTACCCTAAAAAGGACGACAGGAACGGTAATTGACCAATTTTCCAATGAATCCAACCTGATGAAGCTGGCTTTTGATTTCTGTTTGGATTATTGGTATCTCATTATAGTGTTGGTACTGGTTGTGTATGGTTTGATTAAATCGTATAAGCTTATTCAGATTGAAAGGACTACGAAATATAGCTGGAAGTCATTTTTGATCCAATTGCCTTTATTTTTACTGACTGCTTTTCTTTTCATAGGTGGTGTGCGTGGCGGTTGGGCCCATAGTACCCGTCCAATTACATTAAGTAACGCGGGGGATTATGTGGAGACACCGGAAGAAATGAATATTGTGCTGAATACGCCATTCAGTATATTGAAAACTTTAAAGGCTGTCAATCTTAAACCTATCCATTATTATTCCGAACAAGAGCTTGAGCAATTATACAACCCTATTCATGTACCGCAATCAGACCAGCCCTTTGCGAAGAAAAATGTCGTCGTTCTGATTTTAGAGAGTTTTGCAAAAGAACATTTTGGTGAGTTGAATAAAGATATCCAAGGTGGAAAATACAAAGGTTACACGCCTTTTTTGGATTCATTAATCCGCAATGCTTACACATTTACAGATACTTATGCCAATGGCCGTAAATCAATTGATGCTTTACCATCAGTCATTACCGGCATTCCTTCCATTGGTGAGCCTTTTGTGCTTTCGATATATTCTGGAAATGAAACCACAAGCTTAGCGAAGCTTTTAGGGAAAAAGGGATATGAGACTGCTTTTTTCCACGGAGCACCCAATGGCAGCATGGGCTTCTCCGCTTATATGAAACTGGCGGGTATCCAGCATTATTTTGGTAAAAACGAATATAACAATGACGCTGACTTTGATGGTATATGGGGAATCTGGGATGAACCGTTTTTGCAATTTGTAGCGAATAAGATCAACACGTTTCATCAGCCATTTTTCGCTAGTTTCTTCTCTTTATCTTCGCATCACCCATTTAAGGTGCCTGAAAAGTATCAGGGGAAATTTCCTAAAGGACCTTTGCCGGTACAGGAACCCATTGGATATACCGATAATGCACTGCGTGAATTTTTTGCAACAGCATCGAAAATGCCCTGGTACAAGAATACCGTATTTGTTATCTGTGCGGACCATGCTACTGTAAGCTACCTGCCGGAATATCAAACGGCAGCAGGGGGCTTCCAAATCCCTATTATATTTTATGCACCTGGTGATAATCTAGTTGGCAAAGCGGATAAATTGGTACAGCAAATAGATATTATGCCGACAGTGTTGAATTATCTGCACTATGATGAGCCTTATTTTGCCTTTGGTTCAGATGCCTTCAAACCGGGTAAGGATAATTTTGTGCTTAATAATAACTCAGGGAGCTATAATCTCTACTATAAAGATTATATGATGTCTTATGATGGACTGAAAGTGACTTCATTTTATGATCTTAAGAAGGACCGCTTGATGAAACAGGATCTGTTAAAACAACATCCAGCGGTATTGGATACGATGGAGACCAAGATGAAAGCCTTTATCCAGCAATATAACAACCGTATGATTGAAAACAAGCTGACCTATAAAAAATAGCAGCCGGTTTTCTACCTGTTCAATTTAGCGCGAATGCTTCTATCGATAATAAACAAAACCAAATCATAGACGAGGTAGATCAAGGGTAAGGTAAAGATGACCAACAGGATAAAACCGCGGGACTTTTCGTCAAAGACTCCATTGACAAGATAGTTGGCCAGACTGGACCAAAACCAGATAAAAAAGTAGAAAGAGCTTGGAATGATTAGATTTCCAAGTAGGAGTGCATAGCGGTATCGGCCAGTTTTGTATTTTAGATAAATACAGCGGATATGCAGGCAGAGCAGGCATATTGAGCCGATCAGGGCGAGCAGCTCGGGATGTACCCAAAGAATTGCTTGTGCTAACAAAGAGATTTTTAAGCCAACTTCAATATGAAAACTCTCTTTCTTTTCTACCTGATCAATTCTCCAGTGAACAATGGAATCTGTCTGTAATTTGGCTGTTCCCAGATCCTGTGTAAGTACATCCATCTTCCCGTCGAGGTGCAGATACAGTTCAATCGGGCCAAAAGACGACCAGTACCTGGAAGGGAATAGGAGGTAGTCAATTTGGTATCTGGTCCGAATATCCCGTCGGTCATAGCCCATATAAGCGCTGTATTGAACCTGAATGCTGTTATCACCTTTGTGAAGCTTAGCGGTAAAATGAAATGCATCATTCAGCGAAATACGTTTCCATTCATCGCTGTCGTAGCTGATTTCATAATAGCCATCCTTTAAACGTAAAAAGGGAAATTTTGAACCGGGCTGATCCATTTTTTTTCCTTCAATTTCGTTCTGATTGACAAGGATGCGATCCAATCCGTCCATATTTAAAGCGAGAAATACCAGTGGTAATTCGATAGCCTCTTCTGCATGGATGTTATAGACAATGCTGAAGTGACTGCGATAGTCCGAATTATAATCAGCAGTGTCTGCCAAAAGATGAATGTCAATACGCTCATTGGTAACTTTTAGCTTTGCGGCAGGAACAAGCTGTCCTGTTATGCTATGGGGGCTCATTGGATTTGCCATGTTGGCAAACAATGTCATTACAGCGAGTAATAGATATACAGTTGTTAGTAGAATTTTATACTTCATTTGCTTGATATTGTTTGCTTAACATCAAGTTTCATATTCGTATGCCGGCCTTTAAATGACAGTGTCGGTTGTATATTAGGATATGCTTGATCTTTAACAAGATGAAAGTAAAAATTAAAAAGGAGAAATTAAAAAGGCGATTTATATTCGTCTATCTCCGATTCATATTTGTCAAGTATATTGCTTCTATTCCGATGTCAATAAAAAACTTCATGATTTCGCAGGCACCCACAGCAATGGAAGCGAACTGAAGGTTATTTCTGGCCAATAATAGGAGACTCTTTCAGAAAAAAAAGACCCATGCCGCAAAGCATAGGTCTTTTATATTTCCAATTTTATTGAGGTTTAAACACCCAACAATAAACGAGCTGGATCTTCTAATAATTGTTTTACACGAACCAAGAAGCTTACTGATTCACGGCCATCGATGATGCGGTGATCATAAGAAAGTGCGATATACATCATTGGACGGATTACCACCTGACCATTTTCAGCAATAGGACGTTGGATAATGTTGTGCATACCCAAGATTGCGGATTGTGGAGCATTGATGATTGGCGTAGACATCATTGATCCGAATACACCACCGTTGGTAATTGTAAATGTACCACCGGTCATCTCGTCAATCGTTAATTTGTTGTCACGTGCTTTAACGGCAAGTGCAGCGATTGCTTTCTCGATTTGTTCCAATGACATTGCATCAGCGTTACGGATAATCGGAACAACTAAACCTTTAGGGGCAGAAACCGCGATTGAAATATCTGCGAAATCAGAATATACAATCTCGTTATCTTCGATACGTGCATTCACAGCAGGCCATTCAGCTAATGCAGTTGTTACAGCTTTTGTAAAGAATGACATGAAGCCAAGACCGATTCCAAATTTCTCTTTAAAGGTATCTTTATATTTAGCACGAAGATCCATGATCGGCTGCATATTGACTTCATTGAATGTTGTCAACATGGCCGTTTCGTTTTTAACGGCAACTAAGCGTTTTGCGATTGTTTTACGTAATGAAGATAATTTCTCACGACGTTCGTTTCTAGAGCCCACTACAGGAGCAACTGTTGCAGCTGGAGCGGCAGGTTTTGCTGCTGGTGCAGCTGCTTTAGCAACAGGTTGAGCTTTTTCGGCATCTTCTTTTGTGATGCGACCTTCTTTACCTGTTCCTTTTATTGTAGAAGGATCAATTCCTTTTTCTCTTAAGATTTTTGCAGCAGCGGGAGAAGCTGTGCCAGCAGCATAGCTATCTGGATCTTCATCTTTTGCAGCGGCAGCCGCAACTGGAGCTGCATTTGACGCTTCTGCAGCAGGGGCAGCAGCTGGAGCTGAACCACCGGCAGGAGCAGCACCTTCTTCAATTGTACAAACAACAGCACCGATTTCTAAAGTATCACCTTCTTGTGCAATGATTCTTAAGATACCCGCTTTTTCAGCTGGTAATTCAAACGTTGCTTTGTCTGATTCCAGTTCGGCGATGTTTTCATCCATCTCCACATAATCGCCATCTTGTTTCAACCATTGTGATAAGGTTACCTCCGTGATTGATTCACCTACGGTTGGTACTTTAATTTCTAAGCTCATATATAATGTTCTTTATTGACAATTGCGTCCTATAGATAAGACGCAATTGATTTTAAATTGTTTTTATTCGAATGATTTATTTAAGATTTCTGCTTGTTGCGCAACGTGTTGTTTCATGTAACCCGTAGCTGTACTTCCACTTTCTTTACGGGCAACAAAACCTGTAAATGCAATCTCAGTACCCATTAGTTTACGGCAGTAGTAAGACCATGCTCCCATGTTCTCATTTTCTTCCTGAACCCAAACAAATTCTTTTGCCTTGTTGTATTTTTTACGGATTGCTTTCAATTGCTCTGTAGGAATTGGGAATAATTGTTCCAATCTGACGATAGCGATATCTTTGCGTTTGTCCGTTTCTTGTTTTTCTAATAAGTCGTAGTAAACTTTACCCGAACAGAATAACACGCGTTTAACGTCTTTTGCCGCAACATTTGCATCATCAATTACCTCTTGGAAAGCAGCTTCTGTAAAATCTTTCAACGGTGATACCACTTTAGGGTGGCGCAACAATGATTTTGGCGTAAATACAACCAATGGTTTACGGAACTCACGTACAAGTTGACGACGCAACAAGTGGAAATAGTTAGCTGGAGTAGTACAGTTTGCTAAGATCATATTCTCATCCGCACATAACTCTAAGAATCTTTCGATACGTGCTGAAGAGTGCTCAGGACCTTGACCTTCCATACCATGAGGAAGCATCATAACTAAACCGTTAGAACGTTTCCATTTTGTCTCTGCACTCGATAAATATTGATCAACGATGATTTGAGCACCGTTATAGAAATCTCCGAATTGAGCTTCCCAGATTGTCAACGAATTTGGATTAGAAGATGCATAACCATATTCAAATCCCAAAACAGCATATTCTGACAGTAACGAATTGTAGATAGAGAATTTATCGCCACCTTTAATATTGGCTAAAGGAACATATTTCTCTTCCGAATCTTCAAGCGTCAATACCGCATGACGGTGTGAGAATGTTCCACGTTGTACATCCTGCCCCGAGATACGTACACGGTTACCTTGATCCAATAATGTCGCGTAAGCCATCAATTCGCCCATTGCCCAATCGTATGAATCAGCAGTGATCATTTTGGCGCGATCTTCAAACAAACGTGTAATCTTACGGAAGAATTTTTTGTCCGAAGGTAAGGTTGTGATTTCTTTTGCTAATTTTAAGAATAGATCTTTTGCAACTTTCGTTTTATCCGAGGTTGTTAATACTTCACCTTTTTTAGCAGGACGCAATCCTTCCCATGCACCTTTAAACATCGGGATCTCTTCAGTCAATACCTCAACTGTTTTAGATTCCTCAAATTTAGTTTGCAATTCAGCTTTAAATTCTTTCTCGATATTTTTAGAATACGCCTCGTCAATACTTCCTTCAGTAATTAATTTTTTAGCGTAAACTTCTTTCGGGTTCGGATGTTTTTCGATGATTTTATACAACAATGGTTGCGTGAATTTTGGTTCATCAGCCTCATTGTGTCCAAATCTTCTATAACATAACAGATCGATAAATACGTCTGTTTTATATTTTTGACGGTATTCAACCGCTAAATTAATCGCATAAACTACCGCTTCAGCATCATCACCGTTCACATGGAACACAGGTGAAGAAGTGATTTTTGCTACGTCTGTACAGTATGTTCCAGAACGCGCATCCTTGTAGTTCGTTGTAAATCCAATCTGGTTGTTGATGACAATATGTACCGTACCGCCAGTTTTGTAACCATCGAGTTTGGACATTTGGGTTACTTCGTAAACTACACCTTGTCCAGCAATTGCTGCGTCACCATGAATGATGATCGGTGCAATTTTAGAAGAGTCGCCTTCGTATTTGAAATCAATCTTAGAACGGACCATACCTTCAACGATTGGATCTACAGTTTCCAAATGCGAAGGGTTCGGAGCCAAACTTAAGTGGACAGATTTGCCATCGTTTGTTTTGACCTCAGATGAAAAGCCCAAATGGTATTTTACGTCACCACCAAAGTTTACTTCAGGATCATCAGCGTAAGTCTTACCTTCAAATTCAGAGAATACTGATTTGTAAGATTTACCCATGATATTAGTCAATACATTCAGACGGCCACGGTGAGCCATACCGATAACAAATTCCTGGATACCGATTTCTGCACCTTTTTCAATGACTGAATCTAATGCTGGGATTAAACTTTCTGCGCCTTCCAATGAGAAACGTTTTTGACCTAAAAACTTAGTGCCTAAAAAGTTTTCGAATACAACGGCGTGGTTTAATTTGTTTAAAATTCTCTTTTTTGTGTCCAAAGAGAATTTTGGCATGTTACGGTCCGCTTCCATACGGTCCTGTAACCATTTAATTTTTTCTGGGTTACGGATATATTTGAATTCTGCACCAATAGAACGGCAGTAAGTATCCTCCACCAATTGACGGATGTCTTTTAATGTTGCTGGACCTAAACCGACTTCAACACCTGCATTAAAAACGGTGTTCATGTCTGCTTCAGCAAGACCAAACGTTTCTAATTCCTTGCCAGGATAGTATTTACGTCTCTCACGAACAGGGTTAGTGTGTGTGAATAGGTGGCCACGGTCACGGTAGCCATTGATCATGTTCAGCACATTGATTTCTTTCAATACGTGCTCAGGAGTAGCTTCGCCTACTGAACTTGTTGTTCCACCAGCATTTTGACCGAAATCAAAACCTTCAAAGAATTTTTGCCATCCGAAATCTACCGATTGGGGATCTTGCTTGTACGATTGATATAAGCCATCGACATAAGCCGAATCAGCATTACTCAAATATGTCAGATTGTCCATTTACAATTAAAACTATGAAATTTGTCAAAGTTATGAATAAAAAAAGAGTTTCTAATACTGAAATTGAATAATTTAATCAATAAATCTATCCAATTCTTAACATTTTTAGCATGATTTAAAAAGGGCTTCTAGCGTACTACAAATTTATTTTCTATTGGAATTATTTATTTCTGCCGAAGATTTATTTAACCAGTATTTCCTCCAGTTTTGGAAGTCCATTTGGGAAATGAGTTTTGATCAATTTTTGCCAATCCAGTGCTTTATTGTCTTTTTCACTTGTCCCAACCCCGGCAATATGAGACCACTGTCCATAAACAGTTGCCGGAGAATAGTCTAATAGATGTTCCTCATACCAGGAGGCGCCACGAAGCCAGTTTACCTGATACTCATGAACTAAATAGCTGGCCGCGATTAGGCGTGCTTGATAGGGGATATAGCCGGTCTTCTGTAATTGGACCATCACACTGTTTATAAAATCATGTTCTGTATGGCCCGATTTCCATTTTTCAAATAATTCCTCATTTCCTTCTAAGGTCGGATGATCCTGATGGGAGCTGTTTTTAGTACCCTGTGGCTTAAAAAATATATTCGGATATTTTTTAAGCATAAACCTAAAATAATCGCGCCAGAGAAGAATGTCGACAATTTTTTCAAATCGTTTGTCCTTTTTACCTTCACCAAGTTTTTTGATATTGTTATAGAGTAAAATAGGTGACAAGGCACCTGAAGCTATAAAAGGCCCTAGAATCAAGGGGTCCTGGTCCGTTTCCGGATAGGTTGACAATACCGCATGCATAATACTAAGCGCTGTGTCTTCGCCACCGAGAATATAGATGTCATCAACAGATTTGATCTCCTCCTCTGAATAGCCTAAATCTTTTAATGAAGGGATTTTGGTGTCCTCGAGATGGGGAGGGGTAAGGAAATTGGTCGGAAATGGGATTGGTTGCCGAACTAGACTTTCCCGCTCAACTTTTTTCTTGAAAATAGAAAAACCATTGGGTATATCTTTAATAGGGAAAGGGAGGTCTTCCTTGTGGTACAGGGTATGGCCAATGAAATGACGCAAATTTATTTTGCTGCTCCAAAGCTCACTTTCTACTTTTTCCGATATAGAAGTCTCCCGAAGTGCCACTTCGCGGTGGTGATAAACTTCGTTGACTTGGTATTTTTGTGCTATTCTTGGGATAATATCTTCAGGCTTGCCAATATAAGTTAATAAGTCGCTACCATGGCTCTTTAATTTTTCTTTTAAAGCGGTCACGGCTTCGATAACAAAGGCCGCCCGTAAAACACCGGTATTTAAGGTGCCAAATTGATTGCGGTCGAAATATCGGGGATCAAAACAGTATACCGGGATGATAAATGAACTTTTTTCAGAAGCTTGATAAAATACTTCATTGTCATGAAGTCTTAAATCATTTCTAAACCAGATCATTGTAGCCCTTTTGTCCATAGAGGTGAAGATAAATACTTTTTAGTGCAGCCTATTTTCAGAAGATTTACAAATATATAAGGATATTGTGTTCCTGAAAGTATTTATGCGCGAATTGACAAAAAAAGGACAATGACGGTACTTTTTTGAATGGTTTACTATATTTTGGTTAGGAAAAAATAAAAATAGTATTAAACTTATTTGATGTTTCTCTGTTCTAAAATCAGGGAATTATGATATTTGTAGGTCATTGCCGTTGCTCTTAAGACGATCGGAGTAACAGATTAAAAGCGTAAGAAAAACATGGAAAAAATAGCTGCATCACCAATGAAACCATCCTAGGGATTTTGTTCGTTTAAGAGATTAAAAGGGTAATACATAAATACAGCGTACTAGGAAGAAACGATCTTATTTAATGGCTCACAATCGTGAGAACGAATCATTAAATCGCGATGGTTTCATAGCCATAAAAATAGAGAATACGAATGAAAAAGGTTTTAATCAGCGGGCTAAATACCTATTTGGGACGACGGGCATCCTGTTATTTGCAATCCAGCGATTTTGATGTGACGGGATTAGTGCGCAACTTATCCCTTTTTAATAAAATAGTGAAAGAAAAGGTAACGGCAAAGCTTTTTGAATTGGACCTGCTACGGAAAGGAGAAGCTTTCGAGCGTTTTCAAATTGCTGATCTCAATTTTGGGATTTATTTTACACAAGTTCCTTCACTCGATAACGATATACAGCTTCAGCTTGAATTGCTTGGTCTGCGCAATTTCGTGGAAATTTGTAAACGTGGCGGAAATAATCGTGTCATTTATGTCGCAAGGCTAATGGATGAACATTTCTTGGAGCCTGTACGTGATCTACTGGAGAACTTACGTGTCCAATATACCATTGTGATTAAAAGTAGTGTGATCGGGAAAGAGAGTGTTTTAAACCGGATATTTGCGAAACTCGCCAAACGGCAGACCATATTTTATTGGAACTGGGTGGCTTCACTGAAGTTTCGACCGCTGCCTTTGCTCGATGTATACCGCTGGCTGCGGGAAATGCCTTGGGAAAATAATTTTATATCAGAAGTTATTTACCTCGGCGGCAATGAAGAAATGACATTTAGAGGCTTATTTTACCATTTCCTTAAGTGCACTTCCGAGAGTCAAAAGAGAGAAATTAGCGTCAATAAATTCTTTGCTAAACTTTTGCTGACAAGGTTGAATGATATCAATAAAGAAGATATCGACGAATTTAGAAGAGTACTTTATTATGAGAAAAATGTAGATAATTCAACTTGGCAGCGGGTGCAGGCATTTGAATTTACTCCTTTGAAATCCTATGTCTGCATGGATACCTAGTGGGCTACTGAAGCCCTTGCGCGATGTGCTTGTTTTGTTTGAACGTTGCTTTTAGGGTGTTTTGGCCATCTTATGTCGGTTGTATCCGATGGTAGGGGAGCAAGATCGAAGATCGCTAAAGGTTTTTTCTTTATATCCTGTTTAATAAATTATTCTGTTAAATTTGTGGATTAACGTGTTGAAGCAGATTTAATATATGGGATACAATAGTTTAGAAGCATGTGTTGCGGATCTTGAAAAACATGGCCATTTAATTCGGATCAAAGAGGAGGTCGATCCGTATCTGGAAATGGCTGCAATTCATATGCGGGTATTTGATGTTGAAGGACCGGCATTGTATTTTGAAAATATCAAAGGTTCGGAGTTTCCAGCTGTATCTAATTTATTTGGAACGCTGGATCGTTCGAAGTTTATGTTTCGGGATTCGTTGGATCACCTGAAGAAATTGGTGGATGTTAAGATGAATCCTGCCGCAGTGCTGAAAAATCCCTTTCAATATATTGGTTCATCGATGACCGCCCTAGGAGCTTTGCCCTGGAAAAAAAAGTCGGGGGCTCCCATACTTCACGGAAAAACATCAATTAGTAAACTTCCGCAGATTGTCAACTGGCCAATGGACGGTGGCGCTTTTGTGACGATGCCGCAGGTATATACCGAAGATATTGCCAAACCTGGTATTATGCAGGCTAATTTGGGGATGTATCGCATTCAGCTTTCCGGGAATGATTATCTGCCCGATCAGGAGATTGGTTTACATTATCAATTACATCGTGGTATCGGGGTTCATCAAACTAAGGCAAACGCGCTCGGTAAACCTTTAAAGGTGAGTATTTTTGTCGGCGGACCTCCAGCCCACCCCTTGTCTGCAGTAATGCCACTACCGGAAGGACTCTCCGAGATGATCTTTGCTGGAGCATTGGGAAATAGAAGATTTCGCTATTTTTATGATGATGAAGGCTTTTGTATCTCTGCGGATGCGGACTTTGTTATTACAGGTACCGTTTATCCCAACGAAAATAAACCGGAAGGTCCTTTTGGGGACCATATCGGCTATTATAGCTTAACTCATCCGTTTCCTTTGATGAAGGTGCATAATGTGTACCACAAGAAAAATCCAATTTGGTCTTTTACGGTTGTGGGGCGACCCCCGCAGGAAGATACTAGCTTTGGTGCTTTAATCCATGAAATTACGGGTGCGGCTATTCCAAAGGAGATTTCGGGTCTCCATGCCGTTAATGCTGTTGATGCGGCTGGTGTACATCCCTTGCTTTTTGCAATAGGGTCTGAACGGTATACGCCTTATCAGCGTGTCGATCGACCGCAGGAAATTTTAACAATAGCCAATCAGATACTGGGTAAAAACCAGCTCAGCCTTGCTAAATATTTGTTTATTTCAGCACATGAAGATAATCCGCAATTGGATATTTATGATATTCCGGCTTTTTTGGGGCATATCCTTGAACGCATAGACCTTTCTCGAGATGTTCATTTTCAGACCAATACGACTATTGATACCCTAGATTATTCTGGAGATGGATTAAATGCTGGTTCAAAGGTGGTTTTTGCTGCCGCCGGTACAAAGAAAAGAACATTGGGCCGTGAATTGCCAGCCAATTTTGAGCTGCCACGACCTTTTAATCAGGCAAAATTTGTCATACCAGGTGTGATTGCGATAGATGGACAGGCATTCTCCACATACGAGCATGAATCGAAAATTATGGCGGAATGGTGCCGCGCTGCCGCAGCAAGTTTCTGGGAAGGTTTTCCGTTGATTGTTTTATGTGATGATGCTAACTTTACCGCTGCTACTGTCAATAACTTTGTTTGGACAACGTTTACCCGGAGTAACCCTGCGTATGATATTTATGGAATAAATAGTTTTACAGCATTTAAACATTGGGGTTGTGAAGGTCCTCTGATTATTGATGCGCGAACAAAACCCCACCATGCCCCGGCTTTGATTAAAGATGAAGCGGTGGAAAGACGTGTGGATCAGCTTGCTGCAAAGGGAGGCTCGCTGCATGGAGTTATTTAAGAGCGCTTAATGCCTGTTCATTCAGGTTTATGGTTGAGAAATTAAATTAGAATAGATTTTAAAAGGTATAACATCAAGATGAATACAGCAGAATTATTGATTAAATCAAAAGGAAGCGAATTACAGTTTCAGGAAGTATTGGCTCATATTGCCGATCATTACAGCTATAGTCCCAGTGCATTTCAGAATGGGACGTTGAAAAATTCGAAAGAAGAAAATCAAGGCAGTGCAAAAGTTTTCTATTTTGCACAGTTGAATGGTCTTTCGCAGGAGGATACCTTGCGCCTTTTTGCCGAGCATTATCAGAATGTACTCGATAATCCTGAGGGAGAGGGACATCAGAACATTCGTCAATTTAGGACAAATGGCTGGGATGGGATCCTGTTTGAGCAAGAGGTATTGGTAAAGAAATAATACGTTCAGCTTTAAGGGGAGCTTACGGTGGAATAGGGATGCACTTGCTGTAGCGACAGTTTCGATTGAGATCGCATAAAATAGGCAAAAGTCACCCAAAAAAGAAAGGGCGGTAAACTGTTGTTATCGCCCTTTTTTGCCAAATATATTGCGGACTGTTTCGCTGGCTTAAGGCTTACTTTCGCAATCTTCTTCTTTATTTCCGCCAAAATATACCATCCAGCAAATTCCAAATTGATCTTGAAAAGCGCTGTATAGTTCGGCAAAGAATGTTTCGCCGAGCGGCATTTCAACAGCCTTTGCATTGGTGCTTAATGCATCATACAATGTTTTTGCCTCTGTGGTGCTTTCACACATCAGCATAACATAGCTGTTGTTTCCTTGAATGTATTGTTGACCAAAAGCAGGAATGACATCGGCACCCATCAACATGCTGTCTCCATTGATCGAAATTGCTGTATGACAGATTTTGTTTTTTGCTTCGTCTGGAACAGGTGGCATTTGTGGATCAGCGGGGATATCTCCGTAACGCATGTAGCCTGGGTTCTTTGTGTTGAAGACTTTTTCATAAAAATCGAATGCTTCTTCACAGTTTCCGTTGAAATTTAGATAAGCGTGTAATTTTGCCATGATTTCTAATTTTTGAATATAATGATTACTTCTTTTCGTTCTTTTTCTCAATTATTCTTCCCTGGGGACTACAATAAATAGCTTGGGAGTACATTCGTAAAATTAAACTGAAGTTTTCTTAAAAATCTTGCCTTAAGGCAAGATTTAAAAAAGTAGTTCTTTATTCATTAAAAAGGACTAATTTCCATGGACAATTTCCTTTCGAATACGGCTTAGGGAAGTGTCGGTGATACCTAGATAAGATGCGATATGTTTTAAGGGGGCTTGCTGTATCAATATTGGTTTTTCCTTAATCAGGCGTAGATAACGGGCAGTAGCAGGTTCTGTAATCATGGCAATAGCTCTATTTTTACTGTGAACAAGTTCTTTAGCCATCCAGGAACGGCCCCATTCCCTAAATTCAGGTATCTGATGAAAGAGTTCCTGGAAATCTTCAAATTTTATTTTCCAGAGACGGGTTTCCATGAGCGCCTGAATATTTTCCACCGTTGGATTGCGTTGAAAAAAAGAAGCCACTTCAATGACAACATCATTGTCACTACAGAAGCCGATGGTAACTTCATTGCCTTCATAATCATGTAAAAAGGAGCGTGTAAGTCCGTACTCAATCAAGTAGTAAGCATTTGAAACCTGTCCCTTGGTCAATATAAAATCGCCCTTTTTGACGGTTATGGCTTCGTGTTTCTCCGTGATGGCCGTTAATTCCTGTGGTGTGAGCGCAAGCTCACGATAGAAGGTTCTAATTAGATCCATGTCCTGGTTATTTGATTATGACGTCAATTTAACGATAAATCCGCAGATCAATTGTTAATCTATTGTGTGATTATTGTAAACAAATAAGTGTTTCGTTGATAATTTTGTTTGTTTATGAATCTATTTTTAATAAAAACACAATAAAAATTAAAAAACATTATGAATTTAGTTTTTAATTGTTTTACTTTGTGTCAATAACATAATGTAAAAACGAAATATTTAAAATTTTCATAATATGTGTGGAATTATTGGCGCTTTTGAATTAAAGCAACCTGCAAGCTCATTGAGATCTCAAGTATTAGAAATGTCAAAACGTATTCGTCACCGTGGTCCCGATTGGTCGGGTATATTCACTGGTGAGAAAGCTTTGTTGGCACACGAGAGATTAGCTATCGTTGATCCCAAATCGGGAAGTCAACCTTTGTACAGTCCGGATGGTAAAGTTGTACTAGCAGTTAATGGCGAGATCTATAACCACCATGAATTAAGAAATAGCCTTCCTGATTATGAGTTTTCTACACAAAGTGACTCTGAAGTTGTTTTGGCTTTATATTTAGCAAAAGGTCCCTCATTTGTGGATGAATTAAATGGTATTTTTGGATTTGCTCTATATGATTCGCGTGATGATTCCTTTTTTGTTGCACGTGATCATATGGGTATTATCCCTTTATATTACGGTGAAGATGAACAGGGACAGTTGTTTGTTGCATCTGAATTAAAATCACTGGAAGGTTTCTGTACGACGATTGAACAATTTCCTCCGGGACATTACTTGTATAGCGAAGCTGGGAAAACTCCGCAGCGCTGGTACCAACGTGATTGGGAAAGTTACGATGTCGTAAAAGACAACGAGACCGATATCGCCGTTTTACGCAAAGCTTTGGAAGATGCGGTACATCGTCAATTGATGTCAGATGTACCTTACGGTGTACTGCTGTCCGGAGGATTGGATTCATCCGTTATTGCGGCGGTAACGAAGAAATTTGCATCTAAACGCATCGAGAGTGACGATAAAGAAGATGCTTGGTATCCTCAATTGCATTCATTTGCGGTGGGACTGAAGGGTGCACCGGATCTAATTGCAGCACAAAAAGCTGCAGATCATATCGGAACGATACACCACGAGATCAACTTTACAATCCAAGAAGGATTAGATGCTATTCGTGATGTGATCTATCACCTGGAAACTTATGACGTCACAACGGTACGTGCTTCTACACCAATGTATTTATTAGCTCGTGTAATCAAATCAATGGGCATCAAAATGGTATTGTCGGGTGAAGGTTCAGACGAGCTTTTTGGTGGGTATCTTTATTTTCATAAAGCACCTAATGCACAGGAATTTCATGAAGAAACTGTACGCAAGCTGAAAAAGCTCTATCTGTACGATTGTCTGCGGGCAAATAAATCACTTGCGGCCTGGGGAGTAGAAGGACGTGTACCTTTCTTGGATAAAGAATTTATGGATATTGCTATGCGCATCAATCCTTCCGATAAAATGATTCGCGAAGGAAGAATGGAGAAATGGGTTGTACGTAAGGCATTTGAAGACTACTTGCCGGAGAGCATCGCATGGCGCCAGAAAGAGCAATTTTCTGATGGTGTAGGCTATAGCTGGATCGATACCTTGAAAGAGCAGGCTGAAAATAAAGTTTCTGATCAGGAATTTGCAGAGGCTTCAACGCGCTTCCCGATAAACACACCGAAAAATAAGGAAGAGTTTTTATATCGGACAATTTTCGAGTCCCATTTTCCTTCAACAGCGGCGGCACAAACTGTTCCTTCGGTAAAATCTGTCGCATGCAGTACACCAGAGGCCTTGGCTTGGGATGCTTCTTTCCAGCATCTGAATGATCCATCTGGAAGAGCTGTAGCCTCAGTCCACCAAGAGAGCTACGAGAAATCCAAAGTGGAAGCAGTGTAACTAATCAACCCTCATATCTATATTTAGTAAAGCCTGGAAAGATTCTTTTCAGGCTTTTTTATGTTCTCTTTTTAACTAAATAAGGGCATATTATTTAATTGATTAAAAATGAATGTGTTTTTTTAAATATTCTTTAGTAATTTTCGGAAAAACCAATCACAGGAAACGTTGAGTTTCTGAATTAGCTATAGGTGAACAAAATAGGAACGTGAATGTACAATTCAATATATTCCAGATGATCGTGTTCGCTGGTTAACAATTAATTATAAATAATGATATAAAGATGAAGATAGATTCAATGAAATACCATGGAATGAAATCTTTGGGGCTGGCACTTCTATTATTGAGCGCTCCAACTATTTTTGCGCAAAATAAAGACGCGATGGTTTCGTCAATTGTGCAGGAGGCAAATGCAAATTCACAATTGGAGAAGTATGCGTTTGAGCTTGTCGATATGATTGGCCCCCGTCTTGTCGGGAGTCCACAAATGCAACAGGCGCACGATTGGGTTGTCAAAAATTATAATGCGCTTGGAGCACAGGCTCGTAATGAGCCTTATGGTGAATGGCGTTCCTGGGAACGGGGAACTTCTCAAGTGACGATGACTTATCCGAGAATAAAGTCTTTAGAAGGTACACAGTTGGCTTTTAGTCCTATGACGAAGGAGAAAGGGATCGAGGCAGAAGTGGTCGCTATGCCTTTGTTTAGCTCCCAATCTGATTTTCAGTCCTGGCTTAAAACAGTTAAAGGCAAGATTGTATTGATTGGGATGAATCCACTGTCGGGGAGATCTGATGCCAACTGGAAGGAGTCTGCTTCCCCGAAAGGTTATGAAAAATATCAAACCTTAAAGAATGATCAGTTGAAAAAATGGGAAGGCAGCATGTCCTACACGGGAAGCACCCGTCGGACATTGCCATTGGCCCTGGAGAATGCGGGAGCCGTTGGTGTTATTGATTCCTACTGGACGGAGCTGCCAGGCATCACACGGATTTTTGATGCGAAGTCCAAACAGATTCCGGTATTTAATGTCGGATTGGAAGATTATGGTCTGTTATACCGCATGGCAGAACATGGGGTCAAACCTCGGGTATCACTACAGGGAAATTCAAAGGAGCTTGGGATATCAAAAACCTATAATAGTATTGCGGAGATCAAAGGAAAAGAAAAACCGGACGAATATGTTGTGCTTTCTGCACATCTGGATTCTTGGGACGGCGCTTCGGGTGCGACAGACAATGCTACCGGGGTGATTACAATGATGGAGGCAGTCCGTATTTTAAGAAAGGTTTATCCGGAAAATAAAAGAACGATTTTGGTCGGTAACTGGGGAAGTGAGGAACAGGGGCTGAACGGTTCTTCCGCATTTGTCGAGGATCATCCCGAGATCGCTAAAAATATACAGGTGGTATGGAATCAGGATAACGGGACGGGGCGAATTGTCCGTATCGGGGGGAGTGGTTTTGAAAAGTCCTACGAATACATTAGCCGCTGGGTGCAATATTTGCCTGAAGAGTTCCGTAATGAAATCCAAACCAGTTTTCCGGGCATGCCGGGGACGGGAGGGAGTGATCACTCTTCTTTCGTCCAAAAAGGAATTCCAGCCTTTGGGCTCTCTTCCACTTCCTGGGATTATGGTAAAGTGACCTGGCATACCAATCGCGATACCTACGATAAGATTGTGTTTGATGAGGTGAAACAAAACGCCATTATCGTTGCGATTTTAACTTACCTAGCCTGTGAAGAACCAACTTTGGTCTCCCGGGAAAAGATCATATTGCCAATCGATAAAGATGGCAAGCAGACGGTATGGCCAACAAATCTACAGTCAAAAAGAACAAGTGGTAATTGATGATGAAACAGCTCATTTTTGTTTGTCTATTTTTGGTATGCGTCCTATTCTCTTATGGACAGGCTTCATATGCTAATTTGGAAAACTACAGAACAGAGTGGTTAATCCTTCGTGAAAATAATAATTCCTTGGTGGGGATCCGTAGTTTCACGAAAAATGCTGTAAAATATTATTTAACGGTAGATCCTACTACATTGCAAACGCGTGTAGTAGGAGATCGATCAGTAAGCGTTCTGTACAAAGATGCGGCTCAGGTTACGAAAAGTCTAATTGGTTCGGTATATGAAAGTTGTTTTTCCTTGGTCAGAAAAACTGCAAATAACTTACAGGATGCGGGACTGAATTTTAGACTTCCCAAAGAGGCGGGTATTAATTTGACGATCGATCTATGTCCTTCACACAAACCTTTGGACAAAGCTATTTTTGAGGATCTTCTCGTTGCGTTTAAGGGAATTGATAGCACCCTGCCACTGGCCGTTTCTGTTTCGGGCAAATGGATGCTAAATCATGCTGCAGATCTGGAATGGCTAAAGTCATTGGATACAAAAGGTGTAAAGATTACCTGGATCAATCATACGTACGACCATGTTTTTAATAATAACCCTTTAACGTCCAATTTTCTGCTGTCTAAAAATACGAATCTAAATTATGAGGTATTGGAGAATGAAAAATTGATGCTAAAAAATGGGCTTATGCCTTCCGTTTTTTTTCGTTGTCCGGGCCTAGTTTCAGATCGAAATATTATTGAACGGCTGTTGTCTTATGGTCTTATTGCAGTTGGCTCGGATGCATGGTTGGCTAAAGGGCAGCAAGCCAAGAATGGAAGTATTGTTCTGATTCATGGTAATGGGAATGAAGAACTCGGTGTGCAGGATTTTATCCAATTGCTTCGGACAGAATCTCAGTCAATAAAAACAAAACATTGGACATTATATAGTTTATCTGAAGGTTTGGATGAGGAGCCGCATTAACTATTGAACAACTTGTTTTTAAGGATCGCCTTTCCTTTGCGTAGCTGGATAGCGTGATAGATACTTGGGATGTCGTTAGACCAGTTTTTGAGCGTGAGGATAATAGCAATAATTTCCAAACGTGTAAGAAGGCCTAACCAGACCGTTAACTGAAATAAGATTGTTGATTGGCAATGTAGCAGTAATTCGACTAAAAGGGCGAATAAAAACAGCGTCCAGATCTTCGCTCCAATGGAGTGTGTTGCAATTTCCTTTTTAAATTTTGCAAAGCTAATGATGTAGGTTAATATCTCTGATCCTACCAAGATCAAAATCAATGTAGCATTATCCTTAAAAAATTGTGGACAGCTCAGGTAAGTTACCAGTGAAATACAGGCAAAAAACAGGAGATCGACACTGGAGTCCCATCTGCGTAACAGCGTGGTAGAAACAGCTAGCTTACGGGCAATAATGCCGTCAAATATGTCGCTTAATAATCCGATTACAAGAAATGAAATTGCATACCATTTAAAATGATCCACTTTGAGCCAGTAAAAGAGCAACAGCAGCAGGCCTAAGACAAGGCGCAGTATAATAAGTGTAAAAGGAATGTTCTTTTTCAAAGCCTGCGGATAATCGGTTAAAGCGTTGTCATTAAAGATACGTATTGTACATGATAAAACAAAAAAGGCATCTTTTATATTGAAAGGTGCCTTTTTTGTTTTTCTAGCTTGCCTAAGTTTTACGATGGATTTTTGAGGTGTTGATTAAAGTAGTCTGCAATTTTTTCGTACATATGAATACGGTCTTTCCCCATCACATTGTGTTCATGAGTCGGGTATAGAAAATAATCTACTTGCTTTCCGGCTTTAATACAGGCTTCTAAAAACTCCATGCTGTTTTGCTGTACAACGACAGGGTCTTGTGCGCCATGAATAATCAATAGTCTTCCTTTCAGTTGATCGGCTTTAGTGAGCAGAGATGTCAATTTATAACCTTCGGGATTTTCTTGTGGAGTGTCCATGTAGCGTTCGCCATACATAACCTCATAAAATTTCCAGTCGATTACAGGGCCTCCGGCTACAGCAGCCTTGAAAATATCGTTATGATGTAGCATGAAGGAAGTCGTCATAAAACCACCGAAGCTCCACCCGAAAATACCCATGCGTTGTTGGTCAACAAAAGATTTTGATTTAAGGAACTCAATTCCTTTCATCTGGTCGGCCATTTCGTTTTGACCGAGGTTGCGGTGCGTGGCCGTATAGAAATCCCGGCCTCTGTAATTTGTGCCGCGATTGTCCATGGTGAACACGATATATCCTTGTTGGGCCATATACATATCAAAATAACCGGCCCCTCCTAGCCATTTGTTAGAAACAAGCTGCGAATGTGATCCGCCGTATAAATAGTACATGACGGGGTATTTTTTTGCAGGATCAAAATCGTTGGGATAAATGATACGTCCTGTCAATGGGTATTTTCCATCTGCAGATGTCAACTGTACAAATTCGATTTTAGGATCATTTATTTTTCCGGCAAAAGGGTTCTCTGCATTGACTAAGGTTGTTTCTTTAGCAGATTTAACGTCTTTGATCTGAATTTTATTTGGTGTTTTTAAATTACTATACTGATCGTAGATGTACTTGCCATCGCTGCTTAGCGCAGCATGGTGCATGCCCGATTCATTCGTTAGTTGAACCGTTTTCCCTGATTTTAGGTCGACTTCAAATAATTGGCGATCTAAACCGTTGTTGGTGACTCCCGTGTAACTTACTTTGTTGCCATCAGCCGAAAAGTCAAGGAATGCTTCCATGACAATATCTTTATAGCCTAATTTTTTGATCAAATTACCTTCCGTGTTATAGAGGTAAAGTTGATTATAGCCATCTTTATCCGATTGATAAAGGAATTGATCCGGTTTGTTTGGTAAAAATGTCAATGGGTTTTCTGGCTCAACCCAGGTTGTCGCAGTTTCTTCGAACAGGGTTTTGACCAAGGAGCCGTTTTCTGCATTATATTTGTTGACTTTAAGATCATTTTGCCCACGGTTAAGTACTCCGACGTAGATGTATTTACCAGAAGGATCCCATGTAACCATGGTTAAATATTGCTCTGAATGCTCGCCGGTTTGAAGGGTTACCTTTTGCCCTGTGGTGGTATTGTAAACGATCAAAGAAACTTCTTCTGATTTTTGGCCTGTCATGGGGTATTTGATCCATTTGATATCCGCAATTTTGGGACTCCATTGCGGTAATGGATAATTGGCAACCATCGTTTCGTCTTTGTGGTAGTACAGCAGTTTGTCATTTTGATTGTTCCACCACATTCCTTTCTTGATGCCAAATTCTTGACGGTGGGTATAATCGCTTCCATTGACAATCCCTTTGTCTGTATCGTTGGTTACAGCGGTAATTTTGCCGTTTTTGTCAACAATTGCGATGTTGTTGTCTACTAAATAGGCGATTTTTGAAAAATCCGAACTGACTTCGCGATTAGCTCCCTTGTTGTCATTACCGATAAAACTTTCAATATTTTTTGATTTAATGTTGTAAGCTACCGTATAGGTTTTATCTTTTCCTTCAACTTGCAGTAATAGTGCATTTCCGTCGCGCCATTTGTAGTCGTAAGGAAATACGCGCAAACTAAATGTTTCGTTCGGGATAGCTGTTTTTAGTGCTTTTTCGAGATCTGTTTTAGATACGAGATTTGTTTCGCTCCAGTTATTGGAAGCGCTTTTGGATAATAGGTTCTGGTACGATTTATCGAGATAGGAGAGGTTGTTTGATTTTGGGATCCACGATGCTCCGGCTATCGATGTTGGGGCATAAGTTCGGGGGCCAAATACTGTTTCTTCTAAATTGAGGTTACGTTGTGCATAGCTGCTGATGGAGCTTGCCAACAAGAAGAATAGCGCAATTCTTTTCATTAAACTGTAATATTGTGTGAATGTTTATACTCAACGGCATAAGTGAGCCCATTCCAGTGGTTATTTGCGTGTCATTAATCCACTCACATCAGGCTTCTAAGTCTATTGCGGTAAGAAATTAATGGCGCAAGGAGCTCATTACATTCCGTTTGTTTTTAAATTTTATAGGGCTAAATTAGGGAAATAGCCCTATAAAACCTAATACAGAATTGTTGCTTTTCTAACTAAAATTGTTTGCTGCAAACCTATAGTTTACGTAACCAGATGTTTCTGAACTGGACCAAATCACCGTGATCCTGCAGTATAATTGGGCCTGGGCCATGGCTTATCTGCTTAGGTAGTCCTATATATTCTGTGGTACCGTCGATTTGGGTATTGTTTTGTACAACGACTCCATTATGTAAGACTGTTACTGTTCCTTTAGCGGTCAATATTCCATCTTTACTGAATTGAGGAGCCTTATAAATAATATCATATACATGCCATTTGTCCGGTGCAATTACTTGCGCCAATGGTGGACGTTGTTTATACAGACTACCCGCTCCACCATTGACATAGGTTGGGTTGTTATTGTTGTCTAATACCTGAATTTCATAATGCCCCTGTAGGAAAATTCCACTATTGCCGCGTCCTTGGCCTTCACCTTTGATTACTTCGGGGCTTTTCCATTCAACATGCAGTTGAAAATCGGTAAAATGTTCGTTAGTCTCAATGGCTCCAGCTCCCGGTTTTACTTCGAGCACGTTGTTGGCTACAGTCCAATTGGCTTTTCCTTTTTCACTTTTCCACTTACTGAGATCCTTCCCGTCAAAAAGGACAATTGCATCGCTTGGAATACCATGATCGATTGTTAATGTAGGGGGGACAGGACTATAATATTCCGTGTCACTGGCTTTCATATTGGTTTGGGCCTGCAGTGCTGTGGCACCAAATAAGAGCGTTGTTGCTAGTGCTGATGATAAAAAAAAGTTCATCTGTTGGGTTTTTGGTATGGCTAAATATACAAATAATCCCATTTGTATGGAACAATTTCCTTAGGTTTGTACATGGCAACCATTTTACAAACAGTATCGTTGAAAGAAGCCCGATTCTATGCACCAATAGGTTACTATGAAGAAGAACAGGTGCTTGGCAATGAGTTTTTTGTTTCTATTGATGTATGTTTTCCCTTTTTGAATACGGAGACAGAGAACTTAAAAAATACGCTCAATTACGAAGAACTCTATCAGATTACCGCTAGCGTTATGCAGCCTAAACGAAAATTGCTCGAATCTGCAGCTTCAGAAATACTAGATCAGATTGGGCTGCGGGTGGCCGATGCTGTGACGATCGAAGTGGTGATACGTAAATCGAACCCTCCCTTTGGTGGAGATCTTTCCTGCTCCCAAGTTAGCCTTAAATATTTCAAGGATTAAATTGAAACTGGATCAGCGATATGCTGGCTGAAAGATTTAGTTTTGCCAACTGTTATCTGATAGTCTTAAATTAACATTATGAATATTTACGATCTTGTAATTGCCGATAAGGAAAGGATAGCTTTAGAAGATGTCTTCTTGGAAGAGGAGAGCCGTCAGAAGCTCCATCAGCTGATTAAAGAGCATCGTTATATTAAAGAGCTTTCACAATATGGTCTGCCGGTTAGCAATAAGATTTTACTGCACGGTTATTCTGGTTGCGGAAAAACAACAACGGCGAAAGCCTTGGCCACAGCGCTCGAAAAACCAATTTATGTGTTGAATCTGAGCAACCTCATTTCTTCTCGTATTGGTGAAACCTCGCAGCACATTAAACAGGTCTTTGATAAAGCTGGGCGTGAAAAAGCAGTTCTGTTTTTAGATGAATTCGATCAGATAGGAAAGGCACGAATTAGTGAAGAAAAGGATGTGGGGGAAATGCGTCGTCTCGTGAATACCATTATACAGTTGATCGATTATTTTCCTGCTGAAGCGGTATTGATTGCAGCAACCAACCATCCCGAAATATTGGATACAGCCATTATCCGTCGGTTTCAGCTTCGTTTGGCTTTTGAGTTGCCGACAATGGTGCAGTTGGATGCTTATTATGATAAATTATTTACACCATTTTCGCATTATGCTGATGTCGTACCTCGACGCTATGGGATCTCCTATGCAGAGGCTAAGGACTATATTTACGATGCCGTCAAATTCTTATTGATTGCTACATTGGAACAAAATCAACCTTAATGATTTTTTTGAACGCTCCGCTTGAAATACTTAATAAAAAAATAACACCCTCTGATAAACTGTTTTTCTCTTCTACGTGAGTCTGTTAGTTGAACGCTCCGCTTCAGATGCTTAATAAAAAAATAACACCTTCTGATAAACTGTTTTGTCTCCTATACGTTAGTTTGTATATGGGGATAATTTAGGATAGGACGGGGTGTCGATGACAGATTGATCGCTAAGTCGCTAACAATAATTTGTGAATGAGTCAAAATGGCATTTATTTTCATTTTAAAATGACATTTTGTCTTTTAAAAGCTGCTGGTACGCAAATTGAATAATTCTCTTCAAATAGTTAGAACAAAAAAGCTTAACAATAAAACAAAAAATTAGGAGGACAAAAAATGGCATTAATTAAATTCCCTACAAAAAGTTTAAACACTGATGCAGTAAATCCATTTGTAAACACTGTATTTGACAATTTATTCAATGATAACTTCATCTCAGATCGTTTGGTATCCCGTGTGCCGGCAGTCAATATATCGGAATCCGAAAAATCATTTAAAGTTGAAATGGCAGCGCCCGGATTGGATAAATCTGATTTTAAGATCAATGTAGATAAAAATCTAATTACGATTTCAGCTGAGAAAAAAGAGGAAAGTGTTAGTGAAGAAAAATTATACAGCAAAAAAGAATTCAATTACTCTTCGTTCTCAAGATCATTTACATTGCCAGAGACCGTAGATTACAGCAATATCGATGCTGCCTATGAAGGTGGGATATTAATTTTGACTGTTGGCAAGAAAGAAGATGCAATCATTGCAAAACGTTTGATTGAAGTTAAATAATTCAGCAATACACAGGAAATAGTTCATTTTGGGAATGACCAAAAGATGAATAAAAGGCAATAGTTTTTAGGTTTAGTTTATGTTTTAATCCCTCGGAGTTCCGTTTGTGTTCCGAGGGATTTTTCTTTTATAAGGATGATCTTGACATGATGAAAAGACTATTCCGTTTCCGTATAGTTTTCAGATCGGGGAATTTTGGCGAGATAAGGCTCCATCTCTTCTGGTAATTTGGTTAATTTCCGCTTTTGAAGGTCCAGCCAGGCTCCATCGACGTTAACGGTACAGCACAAAACTCCGTCATGACGAAAAACCTGATGTATAAATGAAAAACGACTATTTGTTTTGTTGTATTTCGTCAGTTCTACTTTTACCTGTACATATTCATCCAAATGTACTTCTTTAAAATAGATAAGTTCTTCCCTGAATAAAATCGGACCGATATGAAATTCGGCAAATTTATCCAGTGAAAAACCCATTTTGTTCAACATATTACTACGGGCCTGAGCGCATATGTCTGCGTAAGCAGAATGCCGCATATGCCTATTTGCGTCGATCTGCGCCCATATAATTTGACCTTGATAAAATATATTCTCCATAATCTTCAGCGATTAGTCTCTATTTTAATAACAATTTACATAATTTTAAATAAAGCTGTAACACTTTGTTTGTTTGCTATACTTATTACCTAAATATATTTAAAGAAAAATCGCTAGGTGAACCCATCGGAAATAGAATTTCTTCGACTGATTGACGAGAATAAAGGTATTCTCGTTAAGGTGAGCCGTATGTATATGGATGATCATGAGGGGCGGCAAGATCTGTATCAGGAAATCGTGTATCAGCTGTGGAAATCCTATGCGACATTTAAGCAACAGAGTAAATTTTCAACGTGGATGTACCGTGTTGCCCTCAATACCGCAATGGTATTCTTAAAAAAAGAAAAGAAGCATCAGATTTATGATGCGTTAGAGGAGCGACATGATTTTGCAGAAGAAGCTTACGATACCGATAAAGATGAGCAACTGAAAGTCTTTTACCAGGCCGTTCAAGAGCTCAATGCAATTGAAAAAGCCCTGATATTTTTGTTTTTGGAAGGTCAAAGTCATCGCGAGATTGCAGAGAATCTGGGTATATCGGAAGTCAACGCCCGCGTAAAATTAAACCGCACGAAGGAGCGAATTCAACAAATCATTAAAAAATACAAGTATGAATTTTGATGAGTTAAAGAAATCTTGGCAGGAACAGCCTACAGATGAGGATTTACAGAATCCAAATCTCAAATACTATAAGGAAGTTGGCAATATCATGGGCAAGTTGCGCAAGAATATCAAACGCGAGTTTATCTCCTGGGTCGTTTGTATGGGCTTTTTGTTTTTGGTGCCTATCTTGCCAATGTATAAGATTGAAGGTTATGCGGCATTTGCCTATTACTTTTTTATCGTACAGATATCATTATCAAGTCTTTTATATTACCGGAGGTTCTTTTATTTGGTAAAGAGCACGAAAAAGATCGAGTTGTTGGCTTCTAAAGAACACTTGCTCAAGTTGTATTACGATTTGAAGTATGCCGTAGAGACTTATCGTATTGCGGCCTATGTGATGATTCCACAAGCTTTGTTTCTATATCTTATTATGATAGCACAGAATAAGACAACGGTGTGGTTTGATCGGTTGTACCATTTCAAGGAAACTTTCCAAGAGGAACCGAACTTTATTGTATGGATGATTCTTTCGGCAATTGTGTCTATCGTCCTTGTTGTTGGCCTGACAGAAATTATGATTCGTTGCTACTACAGTAGGTATATCACGGAGATCAAGGAGAAATTGGATCAAATGGAAACGGAATAGAGCGACCATATGAAATATCTACTTTGTTTTACAGGTGTTCGTGTTTATAGCGCGAGGATATTTCGTATATTGTTATCGAAAATCATTGTCCATTATGTATAATCCGACAAAGAAGTTACAGCGCAGTTCTCAGATCTTAAGTATATTGGCCAAATATGGTTTTAAAGATGCAATCGCTCGATTGCCGTGGAAAGGACCCAGATCAGCCATAGAACATCCTATAGATGTCGATGAGATCAGTGTTTATGCCCGTATTCGCATGGCGCTTGAGGAGCTCGGTCCGGCTTTTATCAAGCTTGGACAATCTGCTTCGACCCGGGAAGGATTGTTGCCCAAAGATCTCGTAGATGAACTTAAGCGCCTTGAGGATAATGTTCCCCCTTTTGAAGTGGATATTAAATCTTATCTCAAAGAAGAACTTGAGCTGGATATTGATGGGCATTTCCAGGAGATTACTGCCGAACCTTTTGCTGCGGCCTCTATCGCACAGGTATATCGCGCAATCTTAAAAGATGGAACCCAAGTCGTTTTAAAAGTCCGACGTCCCGGTATCGATGAGGTTATGCGCTGTGATCTAGCACTCATGCGTGATATTGCCAAAATCCTAACCATGTACAATGATGTACTGGAAAACCTTAACCTTCTGCTGATTGTTGAATCTTTCGCTACGACCATGCAGGAAGAGATGTCCCTGGTGATTGAGCGGCATAACATCGAACGCTTCACAAAGAACTTTAAAGGAAATAAACTGATCAAGGTACCCCGTGTTTATCCTGAACTCTCGTCGGACCATGTTCTTTGCATGGAATATCTCGATGGTTTCAAGGTAACTGATGCCGTTGAAATTAAACGTCGGGGAATGGATGTCCAAACGCTGGTCAAAAATGGGATCAATTTATACCTTGAGCAAGTGATTATTCATGGTTTCTTTCATGGCGACCCCCATCCCGGCAATATGATGGTGATGCCGGATGGACGGATTGCTTTTTTGGATTTCGGAAATATGGGTAAATTATTGGGGATAGACCGTAGGCAGCTTGAAGAGTTTATTCAATCGGCTATTTCCGAAGATGCTGTCCGGCTTGCTGACGTAATTGAAGACGTTGCCGTGGTGAGCCATATTCCGGATCGTAACCGGTTTGAAAGATCCCTATATGAGATTTTCGATATGATTGATAATGTATCTCTCGGGGATCTTAGCTTAGATTTATTGTTCAATAAATTGTGGAACATCATTGGTGACAACCGCTTGTATTTTCCGGAATATATTTATCAGTTGATGCGGGGCATTTCGTTGATGGAAGGTATTGGACGCCAGTTATATCCCGATCTTAATATTATGGAGAGTATCAAGCCCTTTGCACGTAGGATTATGATGGAGCGGCTCTCTCCAGAGGCAATCTTCAAAAAAGGAAAACATAAAGTTGAATCTTTTGCGCGCGATGTCGAAAAACTTCCTGAAGATATGCGCGCCCTTGTGCGCTTATTTCGAACAGGAAATTTTACACTCAACCATCGATTGATCAGTGCGCGATCTTTTAATGCTATTTTACGCAAGGGGGTCAATCGTATTGTCATCGGAATTATGTTTATGTCACTCAATTTACTAGGTGGGATGATTATTGTCGCACGCGTAGAACCACAGTGGTGGGGAATTCCCATTTTTGCCTGGATATGCCTTGGCTCAGCATGGGTCTTTGCCATATATTTATTTGTTGCTATGATCCGAGC
Source organism: Sphingobacterium sp. G1-14 (assembly GCF_002196555.1). Lineage (NCBI taxonomy): Bacteria > Pseudomonadati > Bacteroidota > Sphingobacteriia > Sphingobacteriales > Sphingobacteriaceae > Sphingobacterium > Sphingobacterium sp. G1-14. The sequence continues at coordinate 5,302,647 of NZ_CP021381.1, read as the reverse complement.
AAAGGACAACGATTAACCGGGGTTAGAACGCATTTTCAGCCATGATGATTGGCTATGCATACATACACGCTATAAAATAAAAAATAAAAAGATATGGAAATCAATCTAAATGGGAAAAAAGCCCTGATCGGAGCGAGCTCTGCTGGTATAGGTGCAGGTATTGCCCAAGTGCTTGCCTCATGTGGCGTATCTGTAACATTGGCTTCCCGACAGGAGGAAAAGCTACAACGTACATGTGAAGGTCTTGATACCTCCAAAGGACAGGTGCACCAATATATCGTAGTGGACTACAATGATCACGAAGCATACAAAAAGCAGATAACACATTATTTTGAGTCGAATAAGGTGGATATTTTAATCAACAATTCGAATGGGCCTCAAGCAGGAACCATAGACCAAAAAAATCTGGCGGATTACCAGCATGCTTTTGAACTCTTATTTCAAAATCACTGTTACACGACCTCATGTGCGCTGCCTTATATGTTGGCAAATCGATACGGACGTATTATTAATGTGTCTTCTTCAACTGTGAAAGAACCGGTATCTAATTTAGTGTTGTCTAATACGATCCGTACAGCATTGCTTAGCTGGAGTAAATCGCTGGCAACGGATGTCGCTAAAGAAGGGGTGACGGTCAATAGCATCTTGACAGGCCTTTTTGATACGGACCGTATCCAGTCGCTAACCAACCTTGACGCTCAACGTATGGGTATATCCTACGAGGAAGCGCTACAATTGCGGTTGAAACAGGTTCCTGCGCAGCGTCTGGGTAAACCTGAAGAATACGGTTATCTCGTCGCTTTCCTTTGCTCCGAATATGCAAGTTATCTGACTGGAGCCAATATTCCTCTGGACGGCGGGATGTTAAAAGGCTTATAAAAAATGAGTTGCTCAATTACGTCAGGTCAAAGCCCTTGATTTGAGCATTCCATAGCTGATTGCTGTAGCCAGAGCTCGGTATAAAATTGCATAAAAAGGGGTGTCCAATCTGTTTGGACACCCCTTAATGTTAGTGTGATTTATTATTTTCAATTAGTTCAACACCAATTCGGTGTTGACAATGATGTCGACATCAGAAGCAACCGCTTCTACACCTGAAGGTAATTTATCATTGTATTTCATGCCGAAATCCTGACGGTTAATTTTTGTTTTAGCTGTAAATCCAGCACGTGTTTTTCCCCAAGGATCCGTAATGATTCCGCCATTTTGAGTCACATCGAAAGTTACTTTTTTCGTTACATCACGAATAGTCAAATCTGCTATCATAATATATTTTCCTTTTACTTTCGCATTTTTAAAACTGATAGACTTTAATGTCATTTTAGGGAATTTTTCCGCAGCAAAGAAATCATCGGTCTTCAAATGATTGTCACGGGCAGCTATACGTGTATCGATGCTGTTGACGTCGATAGAAAAATTAACTTTAGCATTGTTAAAGCCTGTTCCTGTTGCAGTTTCAACTGTACCTTCTACCTTTGTGAATTCACCATCAACAAAGCTGATTCCAAGGTGTTTTACATCGAATCTTGCATTTGTATGCGCAGGGTCTGCAGACCATTTTACTTGTGCTACAGCAACATTAACCATTAATACTGCTACAGCCAAAATTTGGAAAAATTTATTCATGTGTTTTCTTTTTATTTATCTAACCTTCAAAAGTTCAAAATGTTTGTTTGAACAAGCTTCTGCAAAGGTGGGATAAACTAACAACGAAAAAATTGATGTAGGTCAAGAATTTCGATTCGGCTTTAATATTTGTCTTTTTAGACGGCTTAAAAACTCTTGCGTGACGCCAAGATAGGATGCTAATTGCATATTGGAGATCCGCGGATAGATTTTAGGATACCTTTTGATGAAATCCAGATACCGCTCTTGTGCTGTAAAACCTATGCTCGAGATAATACGGTGCTGCGATGCTATTTGGGCACGTTGGGCCATTATCCTGGAGAGTTTCTCAAAGATTGGATGATCTTCGTAAAGTTTGTCTTTATTTTTTTTTGACAGTGTAAGTACCACAGCGTTTTCCAAAGCTTGGATATTTTGAAGCGCTGGCTCCTGATAATTAAAGCTGGCAATATCGCCGATCCACCAATCTTCAATTGCAAACTGTAGAATGTGTTCGATCCCATCCGCGGTGACATAGAATGATTTAAATAAACCGCTGATCACGTATGCTTCATGGTGGCACACCTCTCCGGCCCGGAGAAAGTATTCTTTTTTCTTTATTTTCCTTACCTGATAACGTGAAACGATGTCATTCAGTTCTTCCTCAGTGACATCAATGCGTTGTTTTACAAATTCCTTGAATTGTTCCATTTGGCTGTAAAATACGAAATTTTGCAATGCTAATTTAACAAGCTGTTTGATTCCTGTCAATCCTAAGTTAAAATAATTCAGTTGCTGGCTATTGCTTTTATTCAATTTGATCAAAACAGTGATGAAATCAACATTTTGGTGTAATATTTGACTGGATATTGCCGTAATTCAAATAGTTTCATCAATAATTGGTATCTTCTGTAGGATTTAAAATAATTTGATTGCTAAAACTATAAATATATCTCATGAAGTTTGTTGCACCCAATACTCTGGAAAACGATAAGGTTGTATTACGAATCATAGAACCAGCGGATTTTGATACGCTATATCAAGTTGCCAGAGATCCCTTGATCTGGGAACAGCATCCCAATAAGGACCGCTGGAAGGAAGATGTTTTTCGCCAATTTTTTGAAGGCGCCTTAGCAAGTAAGTCTGCTTATCTGATCTTGGATAAGGAAAGTGGTGCCTGCATCGGTAGTACGCGGTATTATGGCCTTGATGAGGCGGAAAAATCGATTTTTGTTGGGTATACGTTTTATGCCCGTGCATATTGGGGTGCAGGCATCAATCCATTGGTCAAAGAGATGATGTTTGATTTTGCCTTCAATTTTGTGGATCGAATTTACCTGCATGTGGGGGCTGAAAATTATCGTTCTCAGACAGCAGTTGAGCGCTTGGGCGCAATTAAAGTGGCTGAAAAGATGGTCAGCTATGTGAACGAACCTGAACGTAAAAATTTTGAATACGCACTGGAAAAATCGGCCTGGCGGCGAATCAAGAGATAAAGCCTTATTATCCCTTGATTCCGCTGAGTATACTGCCTATAATGACTGTTAATACAATCAATGTGATAATAATGTAAAGCCTGTCCTTCTCGATGACAAACCCAAATAACGAGCCGATCACGCGTACAATAGGGGTGCAAATCAATAGAAGTACACCTAACTGTATAACCTGTGGAATATTTCGGCTAAAGGCCCCGGTAATAATTCCGGTAATTGTTGTGTTGGAATTCCCCTCACCGACAAAATCTCTGTAATTCGGTACGGTATCCTGTCCATGAACAATGAGGTAGAAGATACCGCCAAGGATAAGAATAGAGGAGGCGAGTATAACGCCAATACGTAAAATTTGCCCTACCAAAAGTGAGATGTCCTTGTCTCCCCAATAGTGTTTCGAAAATACTTGTTTCATTTTGAGTAGTTATGTCCTTCATCGTCTAGCGGAAGGACGTTACAAACCTAAAATTCTAAATCGTGTAAACTACCGTTTTTAGAATTTATGCTGGAATCCGTTGAAGATCATTTCCAAGGCCACCAATGTAATGGCGACGGCGAAAATAATGCGTAAAGTCTTCGGATTCATGCGTTTTAAGAGCTTGGATCCGGTAATGGCGCCGCATAATACGCCTAGGATAACTGGAAAAGCAATACCTGGATCCATATAGCCTCTTTGTAAATAGACCACTGCAGAAGCCGCTGCGGTGACACCGATCATAAAGTTGCTTGTTGTGGTACTGACTTTAAATGGAATTTTCATCATGCTGTCCATTGCTAGTACTTTAAGGGAACCGGAACCAATGCCCAATAATCCAGAAAGTATTCCTGCAACCCCCATCAAAGAGAAGCCTCCGGCTATGTTGGTAAGTTTGTATGGAATTAATTTGCCATCAGCAGGATAGGTACTGTTCAGCTTCAATTTTTCTGCCAGGACCGAACCGCCGGAAAGTGCGTGTTCGTTTTTCTTACGTACCGTCATAGCCGCAGAGAAGATAAGTACAACACCAAAGATGATTGCAATGGTATTCGTAGGCATATAAATGGCAATAACAGCGCCGATCACTGCTCCAATGGTAGTTGCAATTTCAAGAAACATCCCGAGCCGGATGTTGGTGATGCCTTCCTTGACGTAGGCTGTAGCTGCACCGGATGAAGTCGCTATGGAAGCCAGCAAGGCAGCTCCAATGGCATAACGGATGTCGACATGAAACAGCAGAGTCAATAAAGGGATGACAACGACCCCTCCGCCTAAGCCTGTCAGAGATCCTAAGAGTCCTGCTACAAAAGCACCCAGGAGAAGGATGATTGTAAAGGTGAGAATAGTCATAAATATTTGTTTGTTTGTGTGATCCAAAAAGCAGCTTCCGCTTAATGGAAGGTAATTTGTTGTAAACTTAAGGGCTTTTTATTGTTTTTGAAATTTTTAAGCCGGAATAGATACAAATGTTACATCAAAAGTATCATCAAAAAAATGATACTGCCCTGCCGCTTCTCAGCGTGGGGCAGTATCGATGACCTTTTAATGGTCTAAGTATATCGTATATAAAATATGGACAACATTATTCAGCGATTGTTTGTTGTACCTTTTCTTTTCTGTTGAAGATATCGTAGATGATTGGAAATACCAACAACGTTAATATCGTCGCTGAGATTAGTCCGCCAATGATGACGATCGCCAAAGGTTTTTGTGATTCCGAACCTATACCGGTCGATAATGCAGCCGGCAATAATCCGATGGAAGCCATTAGAGCTGTCATGACCACAGGTCGTGTTCGCGATTTTACACCTTTATAAATTGATTGGTCATTGGGTAGACCTTCCTTCTTGTTCTGATGGAATTCCGAGATCAGGATAACTCCATTCTGGATACATATCCCGAATAATGCAATCATACCTACTCCAGCCGAAATTCCAAAATTCATACCTGTAACGTGTAAGGCAATAATTCCACCGATAAGTGCAAAAGGAACGTTGGCCAATACGAGCAGCGAATCCTTGATATTCCCGAATAGAATAAACAATAGGAAGAAGATGACGATCAAACTGATTGGTACCACCTGTGCTAAACGGTGTGTAGCACGCTGCTGATTTTCAAATTGTCCAGTCCAGCCAATGGAATATCCTTCCGGAAGCTTAATTTTACTTACTTTTTGTTGTGCTTCAGCAATGGTGCTTCCTAAGTCACGGTCGCGGATGGAAAATTTGATGCCGATATAGCGTTTGATGTTGTCGCGATAGATAAAAGCAGCACCATTATCTTTTTCAATGGTCGCGATACTTTTCAAAGGGATTAATGTACCATCACCACATGGAACCATCAGCTGTGCAATATCTTTTTCTGTTTTCCGATATTCGGGTGCATAGCGTAGGCGAATGTTAAATTTGCGTTCACCATCGTACAAAATGGAAGCGGTCTTTCCGCCGAAGGCCATTTCGAGTACCGCCTGTGCATCTGCCGGTAGAACGTTGAAAGCTGCCATACGGGTCCGGTCCAATACCACACTCACTTCGGGCTGACCAATATTGAGAATAATACCAGGTTCTTTAATGCCTTGAATACCTTTGACCTGTGCATAAACTTCTTTCGCCAGGCGGTCTAAGGTTGCGAGGTTATCGCCAAAGATCTTGATGCCGTTTTCGGCTTTGAAACCAGCAACTGCTTCGGCAACATTATCCGAAATAGGCTGTGAATAGTTATAGGTAATACCCTGAAATTGTTTGAGTTTATGGTCCATCTCTTCGATCAGCTGATCCATGGTGATTTTACGGGTCCATTCCTCTTTAGGTTTTAGGGCCACAGCAAACTGAACAAAGCCAAAGCCATTGGGGTCGGTACCATCGTTGCTCCGTCCTGTTTGCGACAGTACGCCGGTGACTTCAGGAAAGGTTTCCAAAGTACTCTTTAACAGTTTGGTTGTTTTAACCGATTCACGTAAAGAAGTGCTCATAGGCATCTCGGCAGTAACCCAAAGAGACCCTTCATTTAATGTCGGTAAAAATTCTGTTCCTAAAAATTTTGCAGAAAATAAGACTGCAGCTAGTAAAGTAATCGCAACGATCATACTCAGACGCTTGTTTCGGAATGTAAATCCAAAACCCTTGGCGACAATTCTATTCCAGAATTCAACAAATGGATTGTGTCTTTCTTTCACATTTTTATTGAGCAGAATATGCGATAAAGCGGGAACGAGTGTCAAGGTAAACAGTAATGCACCCAGTAAAGCAAAACCCAGGGTAAAGGCCAGTGGAGAGAACATTTTTCCTTCTACTTTTTGGAAGGAGAATATGGGCATCAATGAGGTGATGATAATCAGCTTGGAGAAAAAGATTGCTTTCCCCAAGCCTGTTCCTGTCTGTTTGATCCAACCTGCTTTGGCCATTTTGTTGAATTTCTCCATGCCCAGCTTATGGGCTTGGTGGTCCAACATGACAAATATCCCTTCAACCATGACGACTGCACCGTCGATGATAATACCAAAGTCTACAGCGCCTAGAGAAAGCAAGTTGGCACTCATGCCTGCTAGTTTAAGGCATAGAAAGGCAAAAAGTAATGCGAGCGGTATGATAATGGAAACGATGACCGTAGTGCGCCAATCTGCCATAAAAAGCAATACCATTAAGGTGACGAGCACAATACCCTCAATTAAGTTATGCATAACGGTATGGGTCGTGAAATCCATGAGATTGTCACGGTCATAGAAGGTTTGCATTTTGACATCCTTGGGAAGGATTTTGTTGTTAAGCTCGTCTATTTTCGCTTTTACAGCAGTTAAAACCTCTCTTGGATTTTCGCCTTTCCGCATTACGATGGTTCCTGCTACCACATCATCATTTTTACCAAAACCGGCTTGGCCCACGCGGGGCATCGCGCTTTCTCTTACTTCGGCTACATTTTTAACAAAGACAGGATTTCCTTTTTGGTTGATTACAGTGATGTTTTCGATATCATTGATTGAGTTGACCAAACCAATACCGCGTACGACGTAGGACTGGCCACTTTTTTCGATGACATCTCCACCGACATTCAGGTTACTTTTGCTGACAGCATCAAATACCTGCAAAGGGGTCAGATTAAATTTGTCTAGTTTGATAGGGTCAGTACTGATTTCGTAAACCAAATCCTGTCCGCCAAAAACGTTGATATCTGCTACACCTGGAACACCGCGTAAAGCGCGGTCAATGACCCAGGTCTGCAAAGTAAGGAGGTCGCGTGAATTACGTTGATCGCTATGTAATGTATAACGGAATATCTCTCCTGTAGGGCCATAAGGGGGCTGTACTTCAGGGTCGACATTGTCGGGCAAGCTTACAGATCGCATGAGGTTGTTGACCTGGTTGCGGGCAAAAGTGTCGTCAACACCATCATCAAAGATGATTTTAACAATGGAGAGGCCAAACATGGTGGTGCTCCGTATACTTGTTCTCTTTTGAACTGGACTCATGCCTAGTTCGATTGGTGTCGTTACAAAACGTTCGACTTCCTCGGCACTTCTTCCATTCCATTGGGTAATGATGGTTATTTGTGTATTGGTTACATCAGGAAATGCCTCAATAGGCATGCTTTTAAAGCTAATGAAACCAGCAATAGCCAAAATACCGACCCAAATAAAGGTAAATGCTTTATTTTTAATGGAAAAGGCAATGATATTTTTAATGAATTTGTTCATTCGTGTAAATGCTAAGACGGATTAATTATTCAGTGCTCTATAGATCAAAAGTTTATTGTTGACAACAACTTTTTCACCTTCCTGTAGTCCCGTAGCCATATAGGTTGTTCCTTCGTTTTGTTTGATCGGCAGTATTTCGCGAATCTTAATATCATTTTGGGATTTATAGATTAATACGAAATATTTGTTTTGATCGAAAATAACCGCATCAGAAGGAACTGCGAGTGCTTCCGTATTGGAGCGATGCAATACTTTAATGGTCGCTTTACTATCCGGAATAAGTAAACCATCCTTATTGTCTAGCACCACCCGTGCCTGCATTGAATTCGTCTGCGGATCGATGATCTTAAAGATTTTATCGATACTGCCCTGGAATTTTTTGTCCGGGTAGCTCAGGGTAGACACCATAGCGGGCATACCCATACTAATCTTGTCGATATCCGTTTCGTTGACATTAAGAATTGCCCATACATCTTTTGTATTGGCCACATCAAAGATGTTGTCGCTGCGGTCACTACGCAACTGCATGTCCTTATTGATGTTCTTTTGGACGATGTAACCATCGATTGGAGATACGACCGAATAAATATTGCCTGTACGGACATTGTAAATCTGACTGACAGCCTCTGAACGGCGTAGCTGCTCTTTGGCTTTGGTTAATTGTCCTTTTGCCTCCAGCATGTCTTTATCTGTGCTCAATTTTCCGTTATACATATCTTCAGCTACACGGTAGTTTTTCTCGGCGAGTAATACATCGGTTTTGGCATCCGAAAGATCCTTTTGTATACCAGCGACTTCCGTACTTCTGATTGTTGCCAATACCTGACCTTTATGGACATAATCACCCAAAGAAACATTCACGGAGACAACATTCCCTCCAACGAGTGGGAAAATATCGATGTAATTGTTTTGATCGGCCGATATCTTTCCAAAAAAGTTGAGTTCTTCGGTCACATTTTCTTTTTTTACCGTAGCAAAACTTGTCGATTTAAGCATCGTCTCACTAATTTCGAAACCTTTGACAATGGTTGCATTATCTGTTTCTTTATGATTTTGGCAAGAGTAAAGTAGCACTATTGCCACAGTGGCTATAAGAAATTTTTTAGTTGACATGAGTTGAATTGAATAGAGAAGTTTGAGCCAGGTAGTTTAATTGTTCGGCGTTGAGAATAATTTCCTTTTTCATATCGTATAACTTAAGAATAGATATGCGATAGCTGTCCATAAAATCAGTGAACTCAACTAAAGAAATATTCCCTTTTTTAAAATTATTGAATATGCCATCATAGACCACAGCGATGTTGTGAAGGTCGTCTGAAGTAATGGTAAAATATTGATTATATTGATTTTCCCATGACTGATAGTTGGAACGGATCTGTGACTCCAATAGCTGCCGTTGGACTTCAATATTTTTCTTTGCCTCTTCTTCGGCGTATTTCGCTTTGATAACATTTCCTTTATTTTGTTTCCACAACGGGATCGGAATGGCGGCTGTAACATTGACTTCATTGTGGAATACCCCCCCGTTCTGGCTGTAGGAAAGGCCAAGGTTAATATCAGGTGTATTTAAAGACTGTTGCCATTTTGTAAATAACTGTGAGCTTTCAGCAGTCTTTAAGGCAAATTGATAATCGGCATTGTTTTCCAAGGCCAATTGATAGATTTTGTCCAAAGGCATTGTTGGTTTTACGGCAAGTTCCTGATCTGCTTCTCGATCTGTTAACTTCGGTAATACATCTTCCTGACTGGAAATAAGCACACGTAATTGCTGCTGTAGATTGATGCTATTATTGATCGCTGTCGTTTTTTCGTTGTTGAGATCGATGGCCATTGTTTGAAGACGAACTTGATCTTTCAAAGAAACGTTCCCCTTTTTTCCTTGCTCTTTATAAGCTGCAAGCAGATTATTTAGGTAATCCAACTGAATTTTAATATCTGCCAACTTATGTTGCTCAAAGTAAAGAGAATAGAAGGTTGTACGCAGTTGCGCGCGAAGGCTCGCCAGTAATTGACTGAACTGCAACTTAGCAAGTTCAACATTTGATTTGGCAAATTCCACTTCATTCTTCTTTTTTCCACCGAGATAAATCAATTGGGATACGCTTGCTTCCTTGGATTGACCAATATGAAATGTTTGTTTGTTCTGTGGGTCATAGGCATTGGCAGACAGCTGCAACTGTGGTAGATCCCATATTTTGGCCTGTATAACGTCAGCCTCTGCTTGGCTGATGTCATATTGTTGCGCGAGCAAGGAGAGGTTACTTTTGATAAAGGCTTCTTCGCATTCCTGCAGGGTCATCTGTTGTCCCAAGATCTCACTTTGCTTAGTCCCAAATGTACTTTCATGAATGCTCGTATAAACAGCTTGTGGTGGTTTTTGTTGAGCAAAAGTCATGCTATTGAAAAGCAATAAAAATATAAGGGGTGTCTTTGTCATATGTTTCAAATCTTATGTAACAAAATAACTGGTCTAAGATTAAAGACCCCTTAATAAATGCTTAAAAAAAGCTTAAAAAAGCATGTTTGTCAGATGGGTGGATAGGTATTAATGGGTATAGTAAATATATGTTCTTGTTGCTAAGAGACTTGACATAGTCTGTCTAAATCAGGTAACTATACTTCGCGGTTAGGAAACAATTTAAATAATAATACAAAAGTATGCGTAGATTGTTTTAGATCTGCCTGATATGCTATTGTTGCTTGATGCGATTGCATGATACGCTGAACGATACGTAGCCCTAAGCCTGATCCTGTTGTTTCATTTGCATTTTCACCGCGGCTGAACGCATCAAAAATCCGCTTTTGGTCGATTGTACTTAAAGCCGGGCCAGTATTGCTGACAAGTACCTTGAGTTCGAAGGTTGATTCTAGAATCATCACTTTTACCTCCCTGGTATCGGAGTAGAGCGCGGCATTTTTAAATAAATTCACAAAAGCAATTTCAATCAATTGTGCGGAACAGAAAATACTAAGTTTTGGATCTTCGATCCCACCAATTGAAAAATCCAGTTGCAGGTCGGGGAATACCTTGGCTACTTTTTCATAGGCCATAAAGATAATTTCATCGATCCGCTCTTCCTTATAGGTCATTTTCAAACGCTCGGAGTCGAACTTTGAAAGTAACATCAGCGAATCGGTTACCTCCGAAAGATGTAAGGTTTCCTTGGATATGTTACGTAAAACCTGCTTTACGTCTTCACTCAGCTGATTTTGATGATAAAGGTTCTCCAGCTGAAAGGACATTCGGGCAAGCGGTGTTCGCAGCTCGTGGGAGGCGCTGGAATTAAATTCTTTCTGCGATTCGAAAGCAGCCGAAAGTCGCAGCAGCATGGTATTAAATGCTCGGGTTAGTACAGCAATCTCATCGGTATGACCGGTATACTCGACGGGTTTGGTAAGTTTACTAGCATTAATCTGCGTAATATTATCTTTTAATTTATCGAGTGGGATCAATAGGCGCTGGATGAGGTTATAACTAAATATCCAGACCAGAACAGCGCTCAGGACAAATAATATCGTTAGGACGAGCGCTAGATGGTCCATTTTTTCATTTCCGGAGTAATCCTGTGCTTTTACGATAATATAATAAGGTAAACCGTTGATGCGATAATATTTGGCCAGTGTTTCATATTGGTCCTGATAGTAGAAGATCTGTTTTTCCTGATTTAGCCGATTGACAATCGAAGCATTCCAGGTAATGGTCTGATCCTTTACGGTACTGAAGACGAGCTGTTTGTTTTTGTCAAGGATGATAACATCTTCATAGAAAAGGCCATCTTCGTCATCGTGAAAATAGTTTTTGTAAGACTGGCGGTTGAAATAGGGGTTACTGGCGATATAATGGGAAATATTGTCCAATTTATCAATCAGTCGCTGGCGAAATTGATCTTTCCGAAAATCGAAACTAGCATAGTAGATAATCAACATCGCCATACCGAAAAGGACGGAGAATGCAATGCTAAAGCTAATCGCTATTTTCTTCTTTAAATTCATTTTTCTGCCGATAGGTAATAACCAAAGCCAGGTCTTGTATGGATCAGTTTATTCTCAAAGTTTTTATCAATCTTCTTACGCAAAAAGTTGATATAAACTTCAATTGTATTCTGTGTTGTCTGAAATTGATTTTGCCATACTTCCTCCGATATATGTTGCTTGGACAGGGGGCGGCCCTTTGCCTGTGCTAAGATAAGCAGCAGCTGAAATTCCTTTTGAGTAAGATTAATTTCTTCATTTGCACGTAATACACGGGCCTCATCAGGATAAATGATCAGATCATCGACTACCAGTGTTTTTGTTTCATTGCTTTCGCTATGTTGTTGCCGACGCAATAGGGAATAGATGCGCATCAGCAATTCATCTAAGACGAAAGGTTTAACCAAATAGTCATCAGCAGCCCGTAGAAATGCCTCCTTTTTATCATCTATATCATCGTATGCCGAGAGAATAATAATTGGTGTAAAGGCGTCATGGCTTCTTATCTTTTTACAGATTTCCAATCCATTGATTTTGGGGACATTGATGTCCAATAGATAAAAACCATATTTCTTCTGGTGTGTTTTGGCCAAAAAATCGATTCCATCAAAGGCTTGATCACAGGTAAAGCCCTGGCTTAATAGAAAAGATCGGATCTCTTTAGAGAGTACCTTGTCGTCTTCGAGCAGCAAAATGTCCACCATATTTATATCTGTTGTCTTTTCGTAAAAATAAACAAATTTTTGTCATCCAATCAAAGAGATGTTTTCTTCGTACTTAATTTGGTAACATAAGATTTACACGAAGAAATATGAAACAAAAAGAAATCTAAGTAGATTCAAATCGAAATTATAAATAAGTGTTATGGAAACCAGAAGAGAATTCTTACGAAAGACCCTACTATTTTCAGGAGCAGCAGGTATTGCCAGCTTCATGCCCGCATCGATCCAGAAAGCCTTTGCCATAGACCCTGACCCAGGAAGTAGTTTTTTAGATGCCGAACATATCGTCATCCTGATGCAGGAGAACCGATCCTTTGATCATACGCTAGGTAGTCTTTCGGGAGTTCGGGGTTTCAATGATCCACGTTCGATACGTTTACCGAACGGTTTACCCGTATGGTATCAAACGGATAAAGAGGGAAAAACGTATGCTCCTTTCCGATTAAACCTGAAGGAAAGTAAAGTGACCTGGATGGGTTCTCTTCCACATAGTCGTGCAAGCCAGGTGGATGCCTTTAACCAAGGTCGTTACGATCATTGGCTGTTATCGAAGCAATCAGGGAATAAACAATATGCGGCTATGCCCTTAACATTGGGGTATTTTACACGCGAAGATTTGCCTTTTCATTACGCCTTAGCGGATGCTTTTACAGTATGTGATCAGAATTTTTGCTCGGGTATGACCAGCACTACGCCTAACCGTTCCTTTTTCTGGACGGGTAAGATTACAGAGATGAAAGATGGTCTGCAAAAAGCGAATATTCGGAATGATGACTTTGGCTATGGTAAAATGACCTGGGAAACTTTTCCGGAATTGCTTGAAAAGAATGGCATTAACTGGCGTTTTTATCAAAATGAGACAAGCTGTGGCGGCGGGTTTTCCGGACAGGAAAGGGCATGGCTATCCAATTTTGGGTGTAATCTGCTGGAGTTTTTTCAGGCTTATCAAGTTAAATTTAAGGAGAACTATATCAAAAGCCTAGAAACACAGGTTCGGGATTTGCCCATGCAGATTTCCAAGTTGGAAGAGAAGTCTCCTTCTTCCGAAGAACAAGCCGAAAAGATACGCGCTGATATTCGCAAAAAAAGTGAGGCACTTGAGCGAGCGGAGACCGAACTAAAGGAATTCAATCCAAACAATTATAAAAAGCTAAGTGATTTTACGAAATCATTAAATGAGCGGGCGTTTACGGTAAACAAAGGGGACAACAATTACAGGTCGCTTGATACGTTACATTTTAAGGCACAGGGGAAAAAAGCTGCGCTGGAAGTCCCAAAAGGCGATATTCTTTATCAATTTCGCAAAGACGTTGATACTGGTAAATTGCCTGAGGTATCCTGGTTGGCCGGCCCACAGAATTTCTCGGACCACCCGAGTGCGCCCTGGTATGGAGCTTGGTATGTATCTGAAGTTTTAGATATCTTAACAAAGAACCCTGAGGTTTGGAAAAAAACTATTTTTATCATTACCTATGATGAAAACGATGGTTACTATGATCATGTTAAACCTTTCCTTGTACCTGATTTAAAGAAGAAAGATACAGGGGCATGTTCTCCTGGGATCGATACGGAGGTGGAGATGGTTCGTTTAGAAAATGAGCTAAAACAGGGGATTCCTAAAAAACAGGCACGCGAAGGGGCTGTGGGCCTAGGTTTTCGTGTTCCCATGTATATTGCGTCGCCTTGGTCACGAGGTGGTAAGGTCTGCTCTCAGGTATTTGATCATACGTCTACTTTGCAATTTTTGGAATCTTTCTTTAACAAAAAGCTGAACAAGAATATGCATTTGGAAAACATCAGTGCATGGCGTAGAACAATCTGTGGTGATTTGACAACCGCTTTTACACCTTTTACTCAGCAAAAGGAACAACTCCCTTTTCTTGATAGGAATCAGTATATCGAAACGATATACAATGCGCAGTTCAAAGATGATCCGCGAGGCTTTGTTGAGGTCAAAGATCCTGATCTCGCGACTAAAAACGGATGGATTCCGGGATTTGACCGAATACAGGAGCGGGGGATTCGTAAATCTTTGCCATTGCCTTATGCGCATGATGCGGTGGGCTTTGTGAAAGACGGCGTGTTTCATCTAACGATGACTGTAGACAGCAAGTTTTTCGGAAAAAGGACCGCAGGTACAGCCTTCAACGTTTATAGTCCGTTGGAATATCGTGATGAACAGGGGCAAAGTGAAACTTACCGTAATTGGAATTTTGCGGTGAAGGCCGGTGATCGTTTGGCATATCAGTGGGACCTGGCACGATTTGAAGGAGATCGCTATGCGTTTGAATTGCACGGTCCAAATGGTTTTTATCGAAAATTTTCTGGACAAAAAGGAACAGCAGCACTAGAGGCTACCGTTTCTCCGGAACTGAAAGCGCTAACTCAGGCAGCGACAGGGAAATTGCAGCTGAGACTCAGGAACAAGAGTGACCAGCGGGTAACGGTAGTTGTCGAGAGCCTTAGCTATGGAAAATATGCCATAACGAAAGAAATAGCTCCTGCCGAAGAAGTTCCATTGATCCTGGATGTTGAAAGTCAAGGAAATTGGTATGATATTGCTGTACGAATCAAGGGAGACAGCAGTTTCGTCATTCAGCTCGCAGGGCGATTGGAAACAGGTGTTGAGTGTACAACTGATCCATTATTAGCATAATCTGTACTGTTTCAGCAAGGATGGCGGTCAATTCTTATTGAATGGGTTCCCTGCTGTTGCTATATATCTATCAATAGTATCCGCTTGACCTTATTTACACGCGAACAAATAAGGTCTCCGGATAGTTTGTTTCTATATAACGACGAAGATACAACTCCGTATCAGTACTTATGGTGCAGTCTTTATGAACGGGGAATGTATTGTAAACCAAGGTATGTAGATTGATCTTGCGCCTGGTGATCGCTTCCAGACTAAGTAAGGTATGATTGATACTCCCTAATTTTCCAGAGGTGACAAAAATAAGTGGATACTGCATTTCTTGGATGTAATCGATAATCAGATAATCTTCTCTTAATGGAACCATCAATCCACCTGCACCCTCAATAAGAACAGCGTCGTAGCGTTGGCTTAATGTTAAGCTAGCCTGTCTGATCTTTTTAAAGTCAATTTCACGATTATCGAGACGTGCTGCTAGATGAGGGGAGGCGGGGTAGGTGAAAATCTCCGGCATCGTAATTTTCTGGTGATCTTCTGCTGTTAATGGGATTTCCATGAGTTGGCGATGGAGGACGATGTCTTCAGAAATAGTTGTATTTCCAGTTTGTACAAGCTTTTGGGTAATGGTGCGTATACCGCTTGTATTCCATTTTTTCGCGAGGAGGCCAGTCGCATAACTTTTTCCGATCCCGGTATCTATGCCGGAAACAAAATAGATATTTTCATTCATCGCTGTATTTCTTTTGTAGGTTGTTCGATTGTTTGTAATTCGAGTGCTCAGCTGTTATTTTTTTGCAATAATATAGATGGGATGGTAGGTTAGGGATACGCCCTCTTCTGTCCCATAGTGCGATGTATACTTATCACAGAAAGCCCGAAGTTTGCCTTTTGTCCACCGGTGATTTTTTATTCCCGTTACCCCTGTTTGTTTCAGGTGAACAAGAACTTGTAGTGGGCTTTCAAAGTTCAGTTTCAAATGTTCTTCTTGTGCAACGAGGATCTTATAATTCAACGCTAAAAGTTCTGCGATAAGTTCCGATTTGGATCGATAGGTTAGTCCAACATGTGCCGTTGCATTGACCTCGTGCATATTGTCATGTCCAAAAGTGCTGAAGGCAAGGATACCGGAATCCGGAAGGGATCCATAACAGCTTTCAAAGAAAGCGCGAGGATTGTTGAACCACTGAATCGTAGAACAGGACGCGATTAGATTGATGTCTTTGGGAAAAGCATGAGTTTCTGCATCAGCACAGATGAACGTGTGCGACGATGTCAAAATATCCATTACTTGGGGCATCATTTCTGGACAGATATCATTTAAAACCATTTTTTTTGGTTTGATATGCTGTAAGATTAACCGCGAAAAAAGCCCTGTTCCACAGCCAATTTCCAATACTTTTTGTGGTCTTAGCTGTATGTTCTCCTGCATCAACCTGATCATTTTTTTTGCTATTTCGTATTGGGCGATCGCTGCCGACTGATAGTTAGATGCCGCTTTAGCGAAACGGGACCTAATCCTTTGTTTGTCCATCATGATGATCATCTTAAAAGGTGCTTAAATAATTGTTCGGGATAATGAGTAGCATCGATTATCGTATATGCAGTACCGGGCCAGGCGCATTTTTGATTCTCTAAGTTGAAGATTCGATCTTCTTTGCCAATATATATCTGATGCCATTGGAATGCTGCTGCTGATTTTGCACCAGCTGTTTTTTCAATCGCGATGAGCTCTGAACGGAGGTCTTCGATGTCGCGTTGGGGGGCTCTTTCAAGAAAGTAGTTAAAAAGGGCCTTGGAACCACACATGCGTAATCTGAATTTTTCCAACGTTTTATTGCTCAGTGTATCCAATGTTCCTTTAAATAACTGGCTAGGAATTCCTTTTTCGTCATCTATTGGAAATGGTGTTCCATTGATTGCAGTACATGTGCTGATGGGGTAATTGCTGTTTTGAAGTTCGGGCAGTACCATTGATGCCGCCCATACCCCCATAGACCAGGCGAAAACCTCAATTTCCTGGTAACCTGCCAGTAGACTTTTGTCTAACAGTAAATCCGAATAACTATGGGCAACAATAAGATCTTTGCCGACTGGGGAATAGTGCAAAAAAGGATGTTCATCCATGCCCCAGCCTGCAAAGAATAACAGTAGTTTTTCGTTGGATTTTACCTGAAGATGCTGCCCTGGCAAGTTATCGACCGGAGTGACTCTTTTAGGAGCGATTCTTTTAAGTATCATAAGCTTGCTGCGAGTTGTTTGATCATGGACGATGTCATTGTTGCTGTCAATGAAATTCGGATTCTTGACGTTCCTTCTGGTACTGTGGGCGGGCGTATGGGAAGCACGTAAAATCCCTTTCGCTGCAGGTCTTCTGCTTTCAGTACCGTTTCCTTGTTATTACCGATAATGACCGGTAGAATATGACTCTCTGACGGACAATTAAAGCCTTTGGCAATTATGTGCTGTTTGAGCAATAGGCTATTTTTGTGCAGCTGTTGGCGCCGGTCTGTAAAGTCACTTAAGCGTTCCAAAATAAACACAGTCCATAATAGATTGATTGGAGGCAACGCTGTTGTAAAAAGTAGTGTACGTGCCTTATTGATCAAATAATTTCGGATTGGTTCCTTACATAGCAGGTAGCCACCAACCGATGCTAAAGCTTTTCCGAAAGTGCCTGTCAGGAAATCAATATCGGCAATACATTGCTGTTCTTCTGCGCAACCAAGTCCCTGTATTCCGCGTACCCCTACGGCGTGAGCTTCATCGACATAAAGTAAGGTATTGGGGAAACGTTGTTTTAGACTGACCAGATAGTTGAGGTCCGTGCAATCACCATCCATGCTAAAAATACTTTCTGTAACGATGATGACGCATGTGAAGCGATGGGCATATTTTGTCAATAATTGCGTTAAGTGCGTATAATCGGAATGCCGGTACCTGTAGCAGGCTGCATTGGATAGTCGGATGCCATCAATTAGGCTTGCGTGCACACCCTTATCGGCGAGAATTAATGTCTGTGTATCACAAACTGCAGGAAGTATGCCTACATTCATGTGGTAGCCGCTGTTAAAGACCAATGCACTCTCCGTACCGAACATTCGGCACAGCTTTGTTTCCAATTGCGTATAGCGTGCATGGTTTCCTGTGAGTAGACGCGAAGAGGAAGCGCTGAATACAGCATTATCCTTTGTCACCGAGTTTAGGAATTCTTGACGAAGTATCTGATCTGTCGCAAGTCCAAGATAATCGTTCGATGAGAGGTTGTAATGCTCTTTAACATGCTCCTGTGCTGTGTTATCCTGTTGTGTGATAAGGAGAAGTTTTCGTTTATTCCCTTGTTTTTCAAGGGCGAATAATTCATCTTCAATGCGCTGGATTAGACTATTTTCAATCATTGGACTGTGCTGATTACGGCTAGCAATGCCTGTGTTAACTTGTGAAGCTCACCTTCATTTATGATAAAAGGGGGCATGATATAAATCAGTTTTCCGAATGGCCTTACCCAAATTCCCTCTTCGATAAACCGCTGTTGTATGCTGGAGAGATCGACGGAGTTTTTCATCTCGATGACTGCAATTGCACCTAGAATTCTGAGCTCCTCGACTTGGGGCAGCGCTGTTGCAGCGCTAAGTTCCCGTCTCAATTGTTCTTCGATTAACGTTACTTTCGCTTTCCAGTCCGTTGCCAATAGTAATTTGATGGAAGCGTGGGCTACTGCGCAAGCCAAGGGGTTTGCCATAAAAGTTGGCCCGTGCATAAACGTACCTGGTGTACCGTTGGAGATTGTATTCGCAACATGATCTGAGGTGATCACGGCGGATAGCGTCATGTAGCCACCGGTCAAGGCTTTGCCGATACACATGATATCGGGCACTATTCCGGCATGCTCCCAGGCAAAGAGCTTGCCCGTGCGCCCAAATCCGGTAGCAATCTCATCAAAGATTAAAAGAAGTTGATTTTCTTTGCAGAGATGTGCTGCCTGACGCAAGTACTCCGGATGGTAAAAACGCATGCCACCGGCTCCCTGGACGATAGGTTCAAGGATGAGAGCGGCCAATTCGTCCTTGTGTGAGCAGATCAGGTCTGCCAAGGGTTGGATGTCATTGGCATCCCATTCTTGCTCAAACGCTATTTTTGGGGCAGGGGCAAAATAGCGTTTGGGTAAAGCATTGTCAAAGATGCGGTGCATGCCAGTAATGGGGTCACAGACCGACATCGCGTTCCAGGTATCACCATGGTACCCCGAACGAATCGTGACAAAGTTTTTCTTATTGGTCTTTTTTTGTGAGACCCAGTATTGAATAGCCATTTTAAGTGCAACTTCTACCGCAACAGAACCCGAATCGGCATAAAATATTTTGTTGAGTGAAGTAGGGGTGATGTCAAGTAGTATTTTACCGAGAGCAATTGCTGGTTCGTGCGTAAGTCCACCAAACATCATGTGTGACATGCTGCTGAGCTGTGCTGTGACCGCAGCGTTAAGGACGGGGTGATTGTAACCATGGATGGCGCACCACCAAGAGGACATACCATCTATAAGCTGCTGTCCATTTTCCAACTCGATTATACAACCATCTGCCCGTTTAACCTTGTAGGCAGGTAAGGGATTTGTCATGGTGGTATACGGATGCCATAGATGCTTTTTATCAAAATCATCGATAAGGTCGTGATGGTTGATTTCTTCTCTTTCCATGATGGTCTGCCGAATTATTTTTGTTATTTGTTTTGCTGCTTAGCGATATTGCGCTGGATTTTATGTTCGGGTCTTGACCATTTTGGTCTTTCACCAAGATCATGGTAATGCGCCATCTCAGTTGCGATGGTTTCGGGTTGATTTTTTTTCTCGAATGGCTGTTGTGGCACCAAACCTAATGTTTTAAACATGTCCATGTCTTCATTGACATCGGGATTGGGCGTGGTGAGGAGTTTGTCGCCTGAGAAAATCGAGTTAGCTCCTGCGAAAAAGCATAAAGCTTGCCCTTCTTTACTCATGTTGGTACGTCCTGCAGAAAGGCGAACTTGTGTGGTGGGCAATAAAATTCGGGCTGTAGCCACCATGCGTACCATTTCCCATATCGAAACTGTTTCCATGACTTCCATTGGAGTACCGCTTACAGGAACGAGCGCATTGATCGGTACCGATTCGGGTTGTGGAATGAGTGAAGCAAGTGTGATCAACATCGCGGCACGGTCGTCTATACTTTCTCCCATTCCAATAATACCACCACTACATACGGTTATGTTTGTTTTACGTACATTTTCGATCGTTTGAAGGCGATCATCATAGCTTCTGGTCGAGATAATTTCCTTATAGTAATCGGCAGAGGAATCGAGGTTGTGGTTGTAGGCGTATAGTCCAGCTTCTGAAAGGCGTTGTGCTTGGTTTTCGGTCAGCATTCCTAGCGTGCAGCAGACTTCCATGTCAAGTCTATTCAGTGTTCGGACCATATCAAGTACATGGTCAAACTCAGGGCCATCTTTAACATTGCGCCAGGCGGCCCCCATACAGATCCTTGAGCTACCTCCAGCTTTGGCTGCCAGTGCCTGCTCTGTTACCTGCTCTAAGCTCATCAAGCCTTCCGCTTTTACATTCGTATGGTAACGTGCAGCCTGGGGACAATAGGCACAGTCTTCGGGGCACCCACCTGTTTTTATTGATATCAATGTGGACACTTGTACTTTGTTGGGGTCGTGATATTTCCGATGTATTGATGCCGCATCATAAAGCAGGTCCATTATTGGTTTGTTGTATAAAGCGACAACTTCTTCCTGCGTCCATTTTGGTTTTGTTTCCATATTAATGCTAAGTTTTTATGCTAAAATCAAATCTATTTTACTTAATGACCATTCGGATTTCGTAATTCAATGCGATTATTTTTTCATGATGATTGCAAAGATTATAGTTTAAATGATAACTTTGGTAGTCCGAAATAAACATAATGAGTAGTCCGGTTAGTATAGGTTTTCATTCCATTATTAAGATAGATCGCCGGAAGGAAGATGCCATCTATCTACAGATCGTTTATCAATTTATCCATGCTGTCAAGCGAAATCTATTGGAAGAAGGGGATCTGTTGCCCGGAAGCCGGAAAATTGCTGAAGAACTGAACGTGCACCGAAAAACCATTGTAGCCGCTTTAGCGGAATTGCAGGAACAGGGCTGGGTGAAAATTTTGGCTAATCGCGGGACTTTTGTGAAAAATCCCGAGCTTATCGGTACTTCCGGGTCGGCGATTGAAGCATTTAGACAGCCACCTGATTTTGCACCTTACTTTTTTAGAAAGGAACTCATATTGGATATGCCTATTTCAGAGGTTCCCGAAAGGTACTATTTTACGGATGGAACACCGGATTATAATGTCATTGGAGCGGAGGAACTGGTGCGTTTTTATGCATCCATGGTGAAACGGAAAAAGAAAAGTGATGATTTTCCGACGACGACTGAAGGAAATTTGTTTTTTAGGGATCAGTTAAGCTATTATCTGAATTTAACAAGAGGGTTTCATCTTTCCCGGAATTTCGTGTTGCCGATTGCCAGCCGGGAACAGATTTTTTCAATTTTATCCCGATTATTGATCCGGCCCGACGATATTGTATTGGTAGAAAATTTAAGTTATTTTTTACCTAACATGATCTTTAGTCAAGCTGGGGCCAAGCTAAAAACCATTCCCGTAGATGCGGAGGGGATGATTGTAGATAAGATCGGAGACCAATTTAGACCCGGAGAAATCAGGTGTGTTTACCTCAATACCAGGTGTCAGTATCCAACGACGGTTAACCTTTCCGAGCGAAGGAAAATTCAACTGTTACAGTTGGCCGAGCAGTATAACTTTATCATTATTGAGGATGATGTGGATTTTGAGTCTTCCTTTTTTAAGGAGAAAGGTGAATCACTTTTCCGGAAAAATGGCGGCAACCGTGTGATTTATACAGGTGCTTTCGGTAGTTTCTTTGACCCTGGTTTCCAAATGAATTTTTTGATCGCACCTCAGGATCTGTTGGAAGAGGGAAAAAAGTATTTGAACATCTTCGGAAAGCCGAATTTTATGATCGAGAAGACATTGGGCGAGATTATCCACCAGGGTGATATCTTTCGGTATCAGCGTAAATTTCAGAAAACAATTGCAGAGCGAAAAGAATTGTTTGCACAATTGCTGTTACGGCATTTTGAAGATAAAATCAGATTTGACGTCCCGGCTTCGGGACTGGCTTTTTGGATACAGTTTAATACAGTTGTTTCGCTGACAGCCTTGCAGGAGAAAGTGCGGTCGCAGGGACTGTTGTTGCCGAGTAATTGCCTTTATCAAAATAAAACGGTCACTGCATTGCGGTTGGGGTTTGCTCATCTTGACGAACAAAGTATGGTGGCGGCAATTTCTTTGTTGCGTGCAGCTTATGCCGATTTGGTCGAAAATATCGACTAGCTGCTTTGCAGTATATGGGTCAATTTGTTTTTGGCTTCTTGGTGGGGACCACAGAAATCCACAAAGTATCTGTGCTGCCATTGTTTACTTTTGGTAGCCTGTTTGTTTGTTGGGATGCTCCAATCTGGATAAATACGGAATCCGCGTTTGCCCATTTGAGAACCCGCTGTGAGGATTGTATGTTCAACTAACGCCTGTTTTGGAAAGACAAATAGGCCGCAATGCTGTTCCTGTTCAACCGAAATAAGATAATAATCGAAATGATCATCTGCAGTAAAAGGTATGGTCTGGCCATCGGTGTTGCGTTTCCAGAGTGCAACGAATAATCCTACTTTTTTTGGTGTTATCTTGGCCTTTCTAAATTTGAAGTGTTTGTTGCCCAGTTGAAAATTAACACCATAATAGGCCCTACCTGTTTGATCTTGTGATAGGTTAGAGCAATGGAGCATAAGTATGCTTTCGAGTTGATCTATCGCTTTCCTGATCATATGATCGGCGATCTGTGGGGTTGCCTGATCGTTAAGATTCATGTTGGGGGGTATAGATTAACTGAACAACTCCCGATTTGAATGTGACGCTTTGAACAAGTTTTAGGGATAGTCGTTCAGGTAAGTTTTCGAATAAAGGCTTGCCACTTCCCAGGGCAATAGGGTGAACGGAAATGCGATAGACGTCAACAAGGTTAGCTTGAATGAATGTTTTAATTAGACGCGCTCCACCATATAGCCAAATATCCTTTCCGGGCTGTGCTTTTATTTCCTGAACTTGTTTTGCGATGTCAGTCTGGATGAAAGTAGCGTTTTCATCTTGCCTTGCCTGACTAGAAAAAACATATTTTTTCTTCGCATGGACATTTTTCCAAAGATTTATTTCTGTTTCATCGGCCGTAGCGTGCGGCTGGAAATTACCCCAGGCATCATAGCTCACGCGGCCATAAAAGATGGTATCGATCGAAGCCAAAAAGCCATCGAAATCCATGTCATCATCCATAATACACCAGTCAACCTCTCCCTGTGAACCCTCAATAAAGCCATCTAGGGTCATGGCCAGATCCAATATTATCTTTCTCATGTGTGTGTTATTTGCTTTAAACCTGTTGCTTGTGTTCCCGTAAAATAGGAGCTGGGTTAGCTCAATATCGGATTGTCAGGATAACATAAAGATAGGGAAATAATAAGTTTTGGCCAAATTGGTGAAGAACGGAGCAAAGAAAAAGCCCAGCAAAGAATGTCTGGGCTTTGAGATTATATAAGGGGAATAATACTTGCTAAAAAAGTGAAGACCTAGTCTTCATCGGTGATAATATCATCACCATCTAATTCGAAACCTTCACCAAGGAAGGTATTCTCTAGTTCGAATAAATCTGAATCTTTAATCATTTTACTATTTTTTTGATATTCAAAGTTATCACCCTTATTTAAGCTAATCGTCAATATAAAATGAAGTTTGTGTTAAGCGATATTGTTATATTTTTTTGAGTACAACATCTAATTTTTCTGCCTGGATGATTCGGCTGAAAAACTCTTTTAAATCAAAATACTCTTCCGGCATAAACAAGGGTTTGTTTAATTGTGTTGCAGATTCTATTATCAGAACGTCCGGTGTTGTATTATTGATTTTGAAGATATACCGTGCCGCACGTTCAGGAAGAGCCATACTGATATTTTTTAACTTTCCTTCCGTTGGATATGCATAGCCTTTTGGTAGTTTGATTTCAATGTAGCACTCTTCTTGGACTAAAGAACCAAAGTCGATTGGGTAATTCCGCTCCGTTAGGTTGAAGGGGTTCTTGGACATTTTGGTGTCAATATAAGGATTGAATAGAAGTTGGTCATTTTGTAGGGTTGCAAAATTCTTAATCTCAATTTCAAACTCCTCCGTTAGTGGTTTGTCAAGAGATTCCCGATTCGATACTTTAAAACTGTTGATTTTGATGCGATTGTTTTCTTCATCTATTTTTTCATAGAATTCTTCTTCAGAATTACTTCCTTGAAGGCGCTCACGCATTTTGGAAGCGCCATAACCGTTACGTGAGGTAATCCATTTTCCTTTTAATGCACCATCTTCCGACAGTTCACCATAGAAGAAATTACTATAACTAGATGAAAGATTTGCCTCGAGTTTTACCCAGTCAGATTCGCCTTCGAGGGGAATTGATCTTCCCTGAAAATTGACACATTTCATCGGGATATTTCCAAACATCTCATAGGGAGAGGTTGCATCGAGCAGGTAGTAGTTTTCACCTATTTTTACCCGGGCAATAACGTGATTGAACTCTGATATCGCTGGTGCATAGAGTCCTGCATAGCCATTCTCACGTGTCGATAAAATAACAGGGATGGCATCTAGCTTCGCATAACGTAGGGCATTGACCAGTCCAAGGTTAATATCGGCGCTATTGCCTGTTCTTTTTTCGATGGCTTCTTTGATATTTTTTGCGTAGATTGAATGGCGGTTATTCCATTTTATTTGTTTCTGAAAATAGGTATACAGCCGTACCGCTTTTTCCAGATCATCTTTTGAATCCTGCAAGACGGGTTCTATGAATTCCTTCAGTGCCGTTTTTCGCTTTACTTGTCCACCAAAACTTTCGTCCTGTACGAGTTTATCCCTGACATTTTCCCACGTGAGCGAGAAGTCTTTTGTCGGTCCCATTGGAATGCTGTACCGACCAAGTTCGAAGAAAATGATTGATCTAAAATTTTTAGAAGAAGTCATGTAATCTTCGGTATGGAAAGCCGGGATATTTTCCATGGTATAAATGGTTTTATTGCCTAAGACTTCTCCAACTTGAGAATTTAGCCCCGTGTTGTAATTTTCAACCTTTCGGTCACTGACGGCTAATCCCCCCTTTAAATTGGCTTTATAATGAAAAACTTCGGGAATACGGGTGACGTATTGGCTATAAAGTTTCGGGAGATCTTCCTGAAATTCCCAAGCATTTAGGTTAAAGATAAATGGAGATTCTGTACGGTAACGGTATTCAATAATTGTACCTTCTTGGACCTGCGGAATGGCCGCTTTTGTTACCGCATAGTTTTCTGAGGCGTTTTCGTTAAAAATATTCGCTTTCGTCATCTCTGTTTCCACGACCTTATCACCGACGAGGTGATAGGATGCTCCCTTGATGTCCATAAGGACTTCGCGTTCGTTCCCACTTTTATATAAAGGGATGCTGAAATTAGCGTAATCATAAGCTTCCTTATTTAATATTTTAATGCGGACGTGTCTGAAAAATTGAACAACCGGACCTTTGTTTTTATCATAACTAACTTCGGCTGATCCATATTCACGTAAGACAAAGGCATTTGCTGCTGTATCTATTTTGTCAACAGTAATGGCAAAATCTTCCTTTTTTATTTTACCGAACGAAAAATCTTGTGCTTGTAGGGATATACCACTAAGCAAGAGGAGGCCAGTGAAAAAACTTTTCATAAAAAATGACTGTATGGTTAAGAATTATAACACTAAAGTATGAAATAATTTTAAATCCAAACCCTTATAAATAAAATTGATTGAAAAGATAAATGGATCGATAAATTTCGACTGCTTATTTGTCCAGATAGCGAGATAAACTTGTGTTGTAGTTTGATGAGATGCGTAAAGATAGCGTATTTACAAGGTGAATTCGAAGCTTAACGTGACATAGCGGTAGTCTTCGCCTCTCCATTTTGATCCCGAAAGTAGGATTTCTTTGGCTTTGGCATCGAGGTAATCATTTGCACTTTGGAGAACGCTGATATTTGTTGGGAATCCATCTTTATCGATATAGAAGCTTAAACGGACAGTGCCCTCATAACGGCTTTTAGCTGTTTTTTTCTTGATGTAATTGTTGAACGATCTCCAGCCCCAGATCGGTTCGGCACTTTTTGATTTGCGTGAAGACATCGTTGTGACGACGACTTCATCAAGTGTGGCGCCGGAAGGTTGCAGTTTGATCGTTGTATTTTTGCTGCGACGCATATTCAATGCAACCGAGTTGTAGCCCAGCGCCATGATGTCGACGAGTGAATCCATTGTACTGGCTTGGATGGTCGCTTGTCCCTGTGCGTCGGTATTCGTAGCAAACTTGCTATTGGGTTGAATGATTGTCACTCCCGAAATAGGTAAGCCTGTCTCTTTGTCCCGAATCGTAAGTTGTAGCGGTGTACCTTGTTGTTGTGGGATCGAAATACCTGGAGCCCTGCCTGCAAGTGCATTGTTTAAACTTGAGGTTCCTCGAATCATAATCGTTTGGGAAGCATCTTTTTTCTTTGCCATTGGCGCATAACCGATAACAATTGTACTGTCTGTAGGTCTTAATCCAAATACAGGGCGATTATTATTGAGACCTTCCTTCATTTCTTCCAGTGATTTTACACGTAGGGAGGGTTCCTGGGATAAAACGGTCACCTCTTCCAGTGGGTGCTGTTCATGAAGCCGCGGTCTGTTATTATCTGCTAATTGTGGCGAATGATCTTGAGATCCTATTTTTGATGCAATATCATCTGAAGGAATGATAGAATCTGCTGCTGTAACCTTTGTTTTGGGTTTTTCCTGTGTAACACTTACTTCAGCGGTACGCCTCGCTTCGGATGAATTTTTGTCCTGTTGACGGTAAAGAAGAAGACCAACCCCCAACACGATCACTGCTGCTGCAGCGATGCTAAGTCTCTTCCAATCAAAGACCTTTATTTTAGCGGAATTGTCTTTTTCAATACGTTGCGCAATTTGGTTGTTGATTGTTGTAATTACGGTTTTATTCTGATCCATTTCAATACCTATAAGAATATCCGCCAACATGGGGTCACGTTGCGCCTCCCGTTCAAGCGCATACATCTCCGTAGGAGATAGTTCGCCGTTGACGTATTTCTTTAAGTATGCTATGTCGTAATTACTGTTGCTCATTCCAAGCCTCCATGCAATTTTTTAAATTCCGTTTTCCATTCTGAATATAGCTTTTTACTTCGTTCAAGCTATAACCGGTAGATTCACTAATCTCTTTGTAACATTTTTCTTCCAAAAAGAAGAGTCTAACCGACTGTTGCTGTTTGTCTGGCAATTTTCCCAGACAGCCTTCCATGGCTGTTAGCTGTTCTTCTTTTTCATCATATTGTTCATACTGATGCATGTCTCCCGGAAATTTCACAAATTCATCCAAAGAAATTTGAGTTTTGTTCTTTTGAGACCTCAAATACATCAGACAATGGTTCTTGCTTAATACATAAAGCCACCTTGGGAAGTCCTTGATTTCTTGTTTGTTGACTTTGTATATTAATTCTTCAAAGATATTCATGACAGCATCTTTACTCAATTCGGAATCTTGGAGATACCGTAAGCAAACATAGTATACCATCTCCGTATGTCGTTGGTATAGATCACCCAATACCTGGAGCTCCTTAGACTCCTGGTAGTGCAGCAAGAGCTCGTGGTCTTGTGCTGTATCTATTTTTGACGACTTGAATGCGAACATTTTATTGGTTAAAAATATTTTTTTTTTCTGGTTTATGGAAATTTAATATTTGAGGCATCCCTTGGCAAAAATGTAAAAGATATGAGAGCAATACTTTTTGTAATAGGCTTGTTGCTATCCTTAGGCGGATATGCCAAGCAAGGATATGAGGTTAGGGGGAAGGTTGTCGATGCGAATACAGGAATGGCAATTGTGGGGGTACAGGTGAACAATGCTGCAACCAAAGCACATGTGCAGACCGATGACAAGGGAAACTATCGTATTCAAGTCCTTGATGGTAAAAACATCTTGATTTTTAGTTATATCGGATATCTTGAGCAGCGGATAGCGGTCAACCATCGGTCAAAGGTTGATGTGGCGTTGGTGCAGCAAAATAATGCGCTGGATGAGGTTGTGGTGACCGGATATGAGCACAAGGCGAAGCGTCAGACGGCATCGGTGATGAATGTTAATGCAGCTTTGTCTGGGCAAGTATCGGGTTTGTATATTAGAGGAACGGCGTATGTGCCTAATCAGAACCAAGAATCTTATCAAAAGTTGAAGGAAAATAGCTTTATCAATCCACGTAAAGAGCCTTTATCGACCTTTGCAGCCGATGTTGATGCTGCTTCCTATAGTAATGTGCGTCGATTTATCAATTCGGGAACTCTGCCTGAAAAAGACGCAGTACGGGTTGAAGAGATGATCAATTACTTTCAGTATCAAGTGGCTGGACCTAAAAATGGTGAACCTGTAAATATCGTCACCGAATTGACGAAGGCACCCTGGAATACAACGCATCAGCTCATGCGCGTCACGTTAAAGGCGAAAGATATTCCGACGGAGAATCTTAAAGCTTCCAATTTGGTGTTTTTGATCGATGTGTCGGGATCAATGATGGGACCGGGGCGTCTACCTTTGGTGAAAGCTTCGCTGAAAATGTTGGTCGATCAGCTTCGTGCTGTGGACCATGTAGCCATTGTAACCTATGCTGGATCGGCAGGGGTAAAACTGGAGAGTACGCCCGGTGATGAAAAGATGAAAATAAAATCGGCTATTGAGGAGCTGGAAGCCGGTGGAAGTACCGCCGGTGCTGCAGGAATTAAGAAGGCTTATGAAATTGCGAAGCAACAATTTATCAAAGGAGGAAACAACCGGATCATTTTGGCTAGTGACGGCGATTTCAATGTTGGGGAGAGTAGTGACGAATCGATGGAAGAATTAATTTCCAAAGAAAGTAAATCGGGGGTTTTCCTCACAGTATTGGGGTATGGCATGGGAAATCTGAAGGACAGTAAGATGGAAATCCTTGCCGACAAAGGGCATGGGAATTATGCCTATATAGACAATATTTCTGAAGCACGAAAAGCGATGGTAACCGAATTTGGGGGAACTTTGTTTACCGTTGCTAAAGATGTCAAGATTCAGGTCGAATTTAATCCCAGTTATGTGCAGGCATACCGTTTAGTGGGATACGAAAACCGCTTGCTGGAGGCTGAGGATTTTAATAATGATCAAAAGATGGGTGGTGACATGGGCGTAGGACATGTGGTGACAGCCTTATATGAAATTGTACCCGTCGGTGTAGCGTCGGGGGGGATCGGGACGGTAGATCCCTTAAAATATCAACAGCAAGCGGATCAGGCAGCCGGACGGAGAAATGCTGAACTGGCAACAGTTAAATTTCGGTATAAGGAGCCTGAACGGGAGAAAAGCAAGTTGCAGCAAAAGGTGGTTGGAACTTCTGTTACGGAATTGAACAGTGTGAGTGAAGATTTACGATTCGTAACTGCGGTAGCGGAACTAGGTCTATTACTTCGTGATTCTGATTTTAAGCAAAAGGCCAATTTTGATCAGCTCATAGCGCGAGCAAAAGCTTCTAAAGGCAAAGATGAGGAAGGTTATCGTGCTGAATTTATCCGTATTGCAGAAAATGCCCGGGATTTATCGAGATCGAAAGAATAAATAAAAATGACTAAATAAGGATTTTCTGTAGCAGCAATCGAAATGCTGCTGCTGGAAATAGTTTAGTTTGTGGAACAATAGCCAAAAAAGTAAATAAAATCTATATTTTTAGGTCATCAATAAAAGGAACGTATTTTGCTTCTGCTGATTGTCGTTACGTGATATTTGGTAAGTAAGTACAATCCGAGCGATAGGTTGTTGCGGTGTATGGAAATAAAAAATGCTAGATAAATGAAGAATTTTTTCTTGTGCTTTCTTTTGGCTATTGGTATTACAGTACCATCGGTAGCCCAAAATGCGAGCTTGAATAAACAACAGACCATGGCTTATATTAATAAGCTATATAAGGTTGCTTACCATTATAAGGATACAAAAATTGATACGGTGACAGTAGACGGGAAAGTGTTAACAGTCTTTCTTTCCAGTGGCCAGCATTTTCGAAGTGATATTGCCAAATCAGATGTACTTGTCATCGCAAGAGTAAAATCAGGTTATCAAATTCGATTTAAGTCCTCGCCAAGTACGGATGAAATTTTATGGGCAATCCAGACGGAAGAAGATGCCAAACGTCTGAAAAATGCGTTGGAGCATCTGATTAAAATCGTAAAAACCGAAAAAAAGACCGATCCTTTTGGTAGTTAAGTCATATAGCCGAGCTGATCCGATCGGTAATAGAATGTTCGGCAAGGTATGAGCTTGCCGAACTGAATAGAGAAAGTAGTAGGGCTTGCACATGGATATGTGTTGAGGATTGCTGAGGGGGTAACCAAATGCCTACTAGATATAAAGACGATTGGCTTCATGGCCGAAATTGATGTGGCTGTTGAAACCATCGATTGTAAATCACATCGTTTATACTAATTTAAGGTGTTTACATAAATTCAGGGTTAAAATGTTGTTATCTTATTGTAATTAAGTGTGTTGTGTACTTGTTTTCGAGTGACCTTATTTCTCCTTTTGATGAATTTATTTCCCAGGAGCACCTTCATCCTCTTTCCAAGCTTATATTTCCGAGATAGCTGCTATTCATGCTTCGATTAGTCCCGTCAGCTGCAATAAAACCTAGATATAGATGATATGTATCACTTTGGGTTAGGTTCGGTATTTGAATAGATTCTTGTAAATCCATAATGTAATTATTAAGTAAAACACCTTGTGAAGCGTTTATTGGATTCTCAGGAATGAGAAGTACCAAGGTTCGGAAATCTGTCAGATCTTCATGCAAGAGTTTTTCGGAGTTTTTAAGTTCCCAAGTGATATGGATAGTTTCGTTCAACAATTGAAATGTTGCCCCTGTAATCTCTTCGTCCAACCCTCGGCTTAGGGCAATCTTTTCATAATCGATATGAAAACCTTCATCGTCTTTTTGCATGGCATGGTGAAGGTTGTAGGACATTGCAGCATTATAAGCTGTCATATTCTTGGTGTAGGTTGAAAAGCCGAGCCGTATGACTTTCGTGTAAGGGCTTAAGAATTGTTGCATAAGTCCAAATTTGTTTCGGTTGTTTACTTCCTTTTCAGAAAGTGCTCTTTTTTTATTCACTCTCGGAAGAGATCTAACATAATTGATCTCTTTCCACTTACAAAAAACTACTGGTCCCACTTTGCCTGAGGGAGGACCGTTTACACCCTGTGTTACATTTGCCATAATATCAAATTAAATGTGTAGGGCTACTAACACAGAACGAATAGATAAGTTTAGTTTAATACATGGAATAATTGTAAATAACATGTTACATGATAGGGGACTAATAGGCAGTTAAGACGGCTTTATCCGAATGAGGTCCCTATAAGGTCCCTATAAAGTCCCTATCAAATCCCTTTTAGAGAATTATTTTTTTGAGATGAGATCGCTTGTTGCTTACTTAATGGTTTGCACAAAAAAAGCAGATCCGAGGAGTGATCTGCTTTGACTGATATATATTAGAAGTTGGCTGCTGCGTTAACCTAGTAGTACGGTAAATAGTGGGATCACATATTTTGGGGCCCGTTCGTTTTGTTACAGCTTTTGGAAATATTTTTAGAGCTTATTATGGTTATTGGTAGGTAGGGGCATTCTACCTAACATGTTAGATGTCTGCGAAAAAATCCTTATTTTTACCGATAAAATCACATCGAATTGACACATCAGGAAAAGTCGAGCCAGATTAGGAGGGAAATAAATCTTTCCTATCAACAGCTTAAAGGAATGTACCCCATCTTAAAAAGTCAGAACAGTATCGGAATGGCCATATTTGCACTAGCGATCCTGGCCATTGTTGTTGTATCGATAGCTTGGTCTCGCGCTCTTGTTCCGGCTTGGCTTATGATTGTCAGTAATGCCTTTTTTATGGGTGTTTTACATGAAATAGAACATGATCTGATTCATTGGCTTTATTTTAAAAGACAAAAAGTGGTTCATCATTTTATGCTTTTTAGTGTATGGATATTACGCCCACTGACTGTCAATCCCTGGATACGCAGGACCTTGCATCATCATCATCATAAATTTTCGGGTACATTACATGATGTTGAGGAACGCAGTGTGACGAATGGCGAGCAGTGGTCGATCAAACGTTTGGTAACAACGGCCGATGTTGTATTGGGCGGGCTCTTTCGGCTGCATCGTATGTTTAATGATATGGACAAAGAGGTGAAAAATGGGAATCTAAAATTGGAGACTTCTTCAAAACTAAAACGGATTATGTTTTTAAGCATTGTTCCAGTGACTATTTTTGCACATGTGATCTTATATTTCTTCTTTGCAGACCTATTATTTGATTGGTTAAGAGTGGTTTTTGGAGTGAATTTGAGTTTTCCACACTATGTTGATAACATGTTGATAAGTTTGCGTTGGATCATTTATGTTATTCTATTACCAAACTTATTACGCCAATTTTGTTTACATTTTATTACGTCAAACATGCATTATTTTGGCGATGTCGAAGCTGGAAATGTTATTGAGCAAACGCAGGTATTGACAGTTTGGTGGACTTTTCCGATGCAATTGTTTTGTTTCTTTTTTGGCTGGACACATAGCATCCATCATTTTGTTGTCAATGAAACATTTTACGTACGTCATATGGGTCGTAAGAAAGCACAAGAAATCTTACGGAAGTATGGGGTTCGTTTTAATGATTTGGGAACATTTAGAAGGGCAAACCGTTTTCGTGAACTTTCCAACAAAAAAGTTTAATAATTTTTTTACCTTTTTTTACGATAGGTTTTATAGTTACCGTGCTGCTGATAGACAAGAGTTCCTTCTTCACAATAGTTTGATAGGTAAACAGAGAATTTATTGCTTTGGCTCTTGTCAATACCCAATTGGACCAATACCTCCGAAACACGTCGTGCTGAGTAGAAAAAATCCGAATGATAGACGAGGTCATCCAGTTTTTTGCTTAGCGTGATTCTTTCCTGTGCATCGGGAGGTAGGGAGTAAGGAGAATTAAAGACAATATCATGCTGAAAAAATATCGTTGGTTGAATTTCCAGGCTACGACATAGGGTTAAAAAATTTGTGAGCGTTAAGTCTTTTCCCTTTTCTATGCCATTGAGTGTTCCTGTTGAAATGCCCGTTAGATGGGATAGATCCCGCAATGAATAATATAGATCATTTCGTTTCGCGCGAAAGCGTAAACCAATTGTTTCCAGTAATGCTTTGTCTTCATCCGTCATACAACGAATTGAATGACAATTTGCGCAAAATATAGTTTATTATTTTATTTAAAAATTTGTGTTTGTTGTTTTTTGTTTTATATTTGTTTTAACAGATATTTTTAATCTGGAATAAGGTATGTTTCGTGAAAGTCTATATTGGTTTAAATATCGGATAGGAATAAATCTTTCTCTCGATTAGTAAATAGACTCTACGTCACCGTCCTGTGTAAAATAACCAAAATGATCATTCATCATATAAACATGGGCAAATGAAAAACAAAATAATTTAAGAGCATAGTGTCATTTGGCCTGGCTTCGGTTTCCAAGAATCCGTCAAGTTCCACCGGAGCTAAGGTAAATGGCATAGCACGTCAGCACGATGGCCAGTTCTATGGTCAGTTTCTACCAGATCGTGTATGGCGAAACAAGTCGGCTTGCCCAGCTTCGGTTTCCAAGAATCCGTCAAGTTCCGCCGGAGCTGTGGTGAGTTGCATATTATCGTCCACTCATAAAATAATAAATCAGATAAAATACGATCAATACACAGACTGCGATGATAAGTGTACGTTTTAAATTTCGTCCAGCGGGTTCATCATCTTTTTCCTCAATGGCAACCTCAGGTAATTTCTCCTCCTGTTTTTGGTCGTTATGCTCGGGGATGTCATATTTATTTTCCATGATTCAATTTGTTTGTTATCATAAGTAGAACAGCGGTGGACTGTAAATCGTTGAGTTAGGCCAATTTTTAATTCATATAAAAGACCTGTTTTGTGGCACTGAGCGCGCGATGTGAATAAATAAAACGGTAAAGCATTGTGTTTTTTCGAGTATTTGCATACATTGCGGCTATATTTAACGCGATAAACCTAAACAACCTGTAAACGCTGCGTTTACAAATAATTTTGCGTTGAACGAAGTCTATAATAAATAATTGAGCACTAAATGAAAAGAAGAACTCTTATCGGAACATTGGTAGCTGGATGTATGATGTTGGCTGTTAATCCAACATTTGCACAACAGAAAGCTGCAAAAAAGGAAATTGGTCTACAGTTATATTCTGTACGTGAAGAAATCGGGAAAAACCCGAATTTCGACCAGATTCTACAAAAGATCTCAGCATTGGGTTATACAGGAGTAGAAGCCGCTGGATACAAGGATGGTAAATTATATAACCTGAGCCCACAAGAGTTTAAGGCAAAAGTAGAAAAAGCTGGAATGAAAGTAATTTCATCACACGCAACGAAGACTTTATCAGAAAAGGAGCTTGCCTCTGGAGATTTTACGGAATCGCTAAAATGGTGGGACGAATGTATTGCTACACATAAGGCAGCGGGAATGAAATATATTGTTACGCCGTGGATGGATGTGCCTAAAACACTTAAGGATCTGGAAACGCAATGTCGCTACCTTGATGCTGTGGGTGCGAAATGCCGTCAGCAAGGAATCGTATACGGATACCACAACCACTCGCATGAGTTTAGAAAAGTGGAAGATAAAGTGATGTACGATTATATGATAGAGCATACAAATCCTGAGCATGTATTTTTTGAGATGGATGTGTATTGGGCCGTAATGGGACAAGTTAGTCCTGTTGATTATTTCAATAAATATGCCGGCAGATTCAAGGCTTTGCACATTAAGGATCATCGTGAGATTGGTCAAAGTGGTATGGTCGGTTTTGATGCAATTTTTAACAATTCAAAAGTTGCTGGCCTGCAATATATTTTTGTTGAGCTGGAAGAAACACGTAACGATATTTACACCGGTTTACAACAAAGCATTGATTATCTAAAAAAAGCTTCTTTTGTAAAGGCTAGCTACTTAAAATAGCCCGAAATCGGGAGAAAATTGACCCAGTTGAGACAATTCTCCGTTTGATAGATTTATTATTTTTCGTTAACTTGAATGTAATAAAAAGGGATTTTTTATTGAATTAAATTAGACCATATGAAACGGATTATTGTTGCCACAGACTATGCTGAAGAGGCCGAACATGCCTTAAAGTTTATTATGGAAGTTTTCGCAGGAAAAGAATACGAGCTCGTTTTATTTTCTCTTCAAAATCCTTCCATCCATGCGATGAACGCTCGACTTTCTCCCGATTCTATGTTCAAGATTTTTGAACATCAAAGTAAGGTTTTACGACGTAAAGCCGAGGCTATTAC
Organism: Sphingobacterium sp. G1-14; assembly: GCF_002196555.1. NCBI lineage: Bacteria > Pseudomonadati > Bacteroidota > Sphingobacteriia > Sphingobacteriales > Sphingobacteriaceae > Sphingobacterium > Sphingobacterium sp. G1-14. The sequence goes on along the minus strand of NZ_CP021381.1, from coordinate 5,266,914 downwards.
TGCCGAAAGTGGTGTTTTGACTATTCCTTATCTGGCAGCAGGCTTGTTTTATGATCAGATTACCAAGTGCATCCATGAGACGAATGCCGATTTGTTGGTGATGGGAATGGCCAAACGTTCCTTTGACCAAGATATGCTTGGCAATACGACCACGGCAGCCATTAGTAAGTTAAAAATACCAATCCTTTCAGTTCCGCTTGGCGCAAAATTTACGGGTTTGGAGCATATTCTTTTTGCCTGTGATATTGTTCGTGGTGTGCAAAAGGAAATTCTTGAAAAAGTAAAGGATTTTGCAGCTGAATTTGATGCGGTATTAGAGGTTCTCAACATTCGTAAGACAGTGGAGCAGCTAAATGAGGAAAAAGGAAAAGAAACACGGGAAACCATCAACGACGTGATGGGAATCGTAAGTTATTACTACAAAAATGTAACGTCCAATGAGGTCGTAAAAGCTATCCGGGACGAGGTAAAAGAAAGCAGTACGGATCTGTTGGTTATGATCCCCTATAGGTACGGTTTTTGGAGCTCATTGACCCATCGAAGTAAGACGCGTATGATGGCCTCGGGGCTGGATGTTCCTTTGCTGACAATCTCGATCTAATTCTTTTTAACTATAAAAGCCCAGGTGAGCTGAGATCAACTGGGCTTTATCTTGATTGTACTTATTGAAATAGCGGGAGTATCTTATCCCAAATTTGCTGGTAGGCTTTATTGTTCCGGACGATTCCCTTATCTTCATCATAATAATTAGGTGCGTCAAAACTCCCGCCTTTACGCCTTTGTATTGAAAATATATTTAGAACTATTTTTGATCTTTTAGCTTGTAAAGGGCTGATCAGGAAGTTGAAAATTAATTTTTCTCCTTCTTTATTGCTTAGGAGATTATTGTTTTCAAGATATGTACTGGTTTGAATAAATCCCGAAGGCCGATCGAGCTGTACAATAAAATAACCACCATCCTGAAGCACTTGTATTATCTTGCTGTATGCCGAATCACTTGCGATCGGGATAGTTTTAGTACGGTCTGGATTTTGTGCCAACAGGGGGCTGGAAAAAATAAATACATAAGCAATCAACATCAAGGAGAATTGGATTAAATGTTTCATATTACCGAATTATAGATCTTATCAAGTTAATACTTTAATTTAACAATTTTATTTTTGGCGACAGCTTAGGTAGTCATGCTATTATTTAATTCGTATACCTAATATTTTTAGACTACGTTCTTCCTGATCTAAGGTTGCTATATTGGGTAGGTTAGCCCATTCCGTGAAACCCATTTTTTCAAATAATGCAATGCTTGGAAGATTGTGTGCAAAGATAAATCCCAATAAGGTATGTACGCCTAAATCTGGAGCTTTATCAATGCAGTACTGGAGAATCTGTTTACCCAGGCCTCGACCACGCTGCTGTTCATCCAAATAGATACTGATTTCTACTGTTGCGTCATAAGCTGGACGACCATAGAAAGATTGAAAACTTACCCAACCAAGTATCTGGTTATTTTCATCTTCTATCAGCCACAGAGGTCTTTTCGAAGCGTTATGTTCGTCAAACCATTTTTGTCTACTGGTAACAGATACCGGGGCAGTGTCTGCAGTAACCATGCGGGAGGCTATTGTAGAGTTGTATATTTCTACTATGCGTGGTAAATCATGTTGTGCTGCGTCGCGAAATTTTAATTGATTCATGGTTTGTACTGTTTAATTGTTGTTTGGACGACTCTGATATGCTGCCCGAAGATAGCTTGTGTTGCGAATAGCAAGCAGATAAAAAGAATGAATTTCATGGCGATCGGCTATGTATTAAATCTGTTTTTGTCAAACTTAGATAAATTGCTTTTTATATGCAATACAATTACCCTTCATAAAGGTAACAATTCATACATGTGAGACATTTCTTGTTGTGCTTCTGGCTGGTTTATATCGATCACAGGGGTAAATTACACGATTTCTGTGTTTTATGAGTAAAATTTACACTAATTTGAACAAATATTTCACTATATAGTGTTATTTTTTTCTCATCTTAGATCATTCAACGAAGAGACATCAGCGTTATTGATGATAGATCTTAGCGAAATAGCTTGTCTTTTCGTTTAGTTATACAGGAACTTTTCTAAGCAGGAATTTTTCACCGAGTTCCGGTCGCCATAAAATCACTAAAAAATTAGCTAAGAAGGATCTAGGGAAGAGATTGGCTAGCAGCTATGCTGTTAGCTACTTTTTTGAATACAACGAATCAATTATGAACGCATTGCAAGCTGTACCTAAAATCCGAATCCGTTCAATGGATGTTATGCGTGGTTTCACGCTGTTCTTGATGCTATTTGTCAATGACTTGTTTATTCCAGGTGTACCTAAATGGCTGGTTCATTCGGAAGCAGAAGAGGACGGAATGGGATTGGCGGATTGGGTATTTCCGGGATTTCTTTTTATGGTTGGAATGGCAGTGCCTTATGCTGTTGCGGCCAGGGAAAAGATGGGTTCATCGACAAAGGTCATTTTTGTTCATATTCTGTTCAGAACATTGAGTTTATTGCTTATTGGTGTATTGATATTGAATGGTTCGCGAGTTGATCCACAGCTGACGGGGATGTCACATTTGTTGTGGTTGGCACTGCTATATGTATTCGTTTTTCTGATTTGGAATCATTATCCGAAGGACATGCAATATCAGTCCATTTATAAGGGGCTGCGTGCAGTTGGTATCATGGGGATCATTTATCTCCTGTATATTTTCAAAGCGTCGGATGGAAAAGGCTTGGAAGTAGGGTGGTGGGGGATTTTAGGGCTGATTGGATGGGGATATTTTGCCGCGGCTTCTATTTTCTTATTGAGCAGGGGAAAGATAATTGTGGTTGTATGTGGTTGGTTGGTGTTTTTGGTACTCAATATGCTGAGCCAAATGGGATTTAAAGTTGAATTCCCTGGTGCCGGAAGATATTTACATGTTCTTCTAGCTGGCAATATACCCTGTATTGTGCTGTCCGGAACAACCATAGGGATGCTTATGAAACGTTATGCGGCAAATCCGCGGATATTGTTGCGTTTTTTGCTGATTATTGGTTTGATTTGGCTAGTTGCAGGTTTTGTATTGCGTTTTTGGTTTATTTTATCCAAAATCCATGGTACGCCGAGCTGGGCATTGGTTTGTTGCGGGATTAGCGTATTGCTTTTGATACCACTTTATTATTTCATTGATGTGAAAGGCTACCATCGCGGGATAAGATTGTTTGAGGAGGCCGGAAAGAACTCATTAACGACCTATCTTGCTCCTGATCTGATCTACTTTGTCTGTTGGGGTTTTCATCTTCCACTGTTCTTTTATAAGCAATCGGATTATATGAGCTTAGCTATTGCCGGTTCATTGTTTTGGGCTTTAGCCATGTTGTGGTATGCAATCTTGCTAAAGAAGCTACATATTTATCTGAAACTTTAGTTAGCGAGTAAGCATCAAATGTGAATGCTTTACGGATTATATTTTAGGACGATCAATATCATCTAGAAACAAAATAAGAAGCTATTATGGAATGTAAATTGAAATCAATATTTAGTCAGACCTTCACTGTTCTGTTATTGACTTTATTGTTGTATCCTAGTGTAAGTTGTGCACGAGCGAAAAACAAAAAAGTTGTTATCGCCTATGTCACTTCCTGGTCTAAAGTGATGCCTGATCCGACTTATCTGACGCATATCAATTATGCTTTTGCACATGTCAGCGACAGCTTTGACGGCCTACGTATAGATAATGAATCCAGATTGAAGGCTATTACGGATCTTAAGAAAACACATCCACATCTCAAGGTATTGCTGTCCGTTGGCGGCTGGGGAAGCGGTCGGTTTAGCGAAATGGCTGCTAATGAATCTAATCGGCAAAAGTTTGCCAAAGACTGCTGGCGTGTGATGAGGGAGTTTAATCTTGATGGTATTGATATCGACTGGGAATATCCAACGAATTCTTCTGCAGGGATCTCGTCTTCTTTAGCGGATACGGAGAATTTCACCTTGCTCATGCACGATATCCGCAAGGCTATTGGTAAGAAGAAACTGTTGACTTTGGCTTCTGTTGCGAACGGTAAGTATATTGCTTTTGACAAGATTAAGAATGATGTGGATTTTGTGAATATTATGACTTATGATTCGGGTCATCCGCCTTATCATCACGCGAGTTTGCACCGTTCACCTTTATCTGGACATACAACTTGTGTGGAGGCCGTTAAGGCTCATATCGAAGGCGGTATGCCTGTTGAAAAATTGGTGCTGGGAATTCCATTCTATGGTCGAGGTAATAAAACTGAAGTCAAGGGTTTTATCGATTATAAAGATCTGCTTTCACTTCAGGGCTTTGAGCAGAAATGGGACGATGAGGCTAAAGCGCATTATCTTGTCAACGATAAAGGGGATTTTGTACTGACTTATGAAACGCCAGAATCGATTGCACTTAAATGCGATTATGTACACACGACAGGACTACTCGGTGCGATGTACTGGGAATATGCGGGAGATACAGCAGGAGGTGTCTTACGGGATGCCGTCTACAAAGGTATTCTAGAATAAACAAAAAAGCCTAACTCACGTTAGGCTTTTTTGTTTGTGGAGCTGGAGAGATTCGAACTCTCGTCCAGTCATGGTACTGTATACGCTTTCTACATGTTTAGCTTCTCTTTAATTGTCGAGCGAGGGAAGGTGAGTCGCTTACCTATACCGTACGCCGTAGTTGCTGTTTCTCACAAGTGCTTAGCAACATCACACTTGCCAGTTCTATTGTTCGATGCCCCGAATGTTAAACCAAAGAACAGGATCTAACGGGACAAATAGCTATGTTAAGTCTAACTTAAGCAGCTAAGGCGTAGTTTTCTTCGCCAGTTATAATTCTGAAAGTTCAGATTAAAGTGCTCTACTAACAACGCACTACATGCTTACATAACCGTCTCCATCCTGTCAATTCCGGTCAACCCCAATTATGTCTTACAAAGGTACTATTTTTTTGCTTAATCAGCAAGATGTGTCGTGTTCTGACCTAATGTCTCGCTATTTGGTTGGAAACAAATGAGATAGTTTCTGTATTTGCCTGATGAAAGCATGAGAATGGCAAAAGTTCATGATAGCGTCCAAACCAGAGGTACATTCAAATAACTGTTTGCACCTAATTGTTTGCACAGAAATTTATCGGTGAACAACAAAGTTATGGTTGAAAAAAAGCTGGATATAAAATCCAGCTTTTTTATTATTTGATCAATCCAATTATTTGATCAATCCAGCTCTTTTCAACAAAGGTTCTACCGAAGGTTCTTGTCCGCGGAAACGTTTGTAAAGGACCATTGGATGTTCGGTACCACCTTTTGAAAGTATATTATCCTTGAATTTGGCCGCGATCTCCTTGTTGAAGATGCCGTTTTGTTTAAAGTAGTCAAATGCATCGGCATCCAGTACTTCGGCCCATTTGTAGCTGTAATAGCCCGAAGAATAACCGCCATTGAAAATATGGGAGAAGGCTGTGCTCATGGCATTTTCCTTGACATCAGGATAGAGTTTTGTCGAGGCAAACTGTTCATCTTCGAATGCTTTCAGATCCGAGATCGCGGTTGGATCCTGTCCATGCCAGCCCATATCCAATAGACCAAAGCTCAATTGGCGCATTGTTGCCATACCCTCAAGAAATGAAGCGCTTTCGCGGATCTTTTCGACAAGTTCAATCGGGATCACTTCGCCAGTTTCATAGTGTTTGGCAAATAGCTCAAGAGCTTCTTTTTCGTAGCACCAGTTTTCCATCACTTGACTCGGTAGCTCGACAAAATCCCAATATACAGAGGTTCCAGATAGTGTAGGATAAGTGCTATCAGCCAACATACCATGTAGGGCATGTCCAAATTCGTGAAATAATGTGGTCACTTCCTGAAAGGTCAACAGCGAAGGTTTTGAAGCTGTAGGACGCGTAAAATTGCAAACAATGGAGACATGCGGACGTTCTTGTTTACCCTGTTGAATGTACTGTGGTTTGAAAGAGGTCATCCAGGCCCCATTTCTCTTTCCTTTACGCGGGAAGAAATCGGCATAGAAGATAGCGACTAATTCACCGTTGTCTTTACTGACCTCAAATGTTTGTACTTCTTCGTGGTAGGTATCTATTGTATCAACTGCCTTGAAGTTGATGCCAAACAAGCGATGGGCTACTTCAAATGCACCTTGTAAGACATTTTCAAGTTTGAAATAAGGTTTGAGCTTTTCATCGTCCAGATTAAAGCGTTCTTGTTTCAGCTTTTCGGCATAATAGGCGCCATCCCATTTTTCCAATTGGTCTATGCCATGCATATTTTTTGCAAATTGGGATAATTCTGCAAATTCTTTCACTGCTGCTGGTTTCGCTTTTCCAAGTAGGTCGTTTAGGAATTCGGTGACTTTGCTTGGATTTTGTGCCATACGTTCGGCAAGGACAAAGTCTGCATGGGTGGCGTATCCTAATAATTTGGCCCGTTCGAAGCGAAGTTTTACAATTTTAAGGACATTGTCCACGTTGTTGTGCTCGTTGTCCTGAAAAGCTTTACGGCCTGCGGCGAGGGTAATTTCTTTGCGAAGTTCTCGATTGTCGGCATAAGTGACAAAAGGAAGATAGCTCGGGAAATCCAGAGTAAAAAGCCAGCCTTCTTTTTCGTTGGCTTTAGCCAAAGCATGTGCAGCTTCTACAGCACCCTCTGGAAGTCCGGCAAGATCTTTTTCGTCTGTTACCAACAGCTGATAGGCATTGGTTTCGGCCAGGACATTCTCCCCGAATTTCAATTTTAAAAGTGATAGCTCGGCATCTATTTCGCGGAGCTTTTCTTTCTGTTCATCATTTAAAAGTGCGCCGTTGCGTACAAAATCCTTATAGGATTTTTCCAATAAGGTGGTTTGCTCTGCCGTCAATGTCAGTTGATCCTTCTGATCGTATACAGCCTTAACCCTTTTGAAAAGATCGAAATTTAAGGTGATATCATTGCCTAAAGCAGATAGTTTTGGGGCGACGTCCTGTGCGATCTTTTCGAGATCAGCATTGGTTTCAGCGGAATGGAGATTGAAAAAGATATTGGACAAACGATCTAGTGTCTGTCCAGAGTAGGACATAGCAGCGATGGTATTGTCGAAAGTTGCCGTTTCGGGATTGTTGACGATAGCATCGACTTCATCTTTTGTCTTCTGAATAGCTTCATCAAATGCGGGAATATAATCTTCGTTTTTTATCTGTGAAAACGGAGCCGTGTCGTGCTGCGTTTTAAATTTTTCTGTTAAAATACTCATAGGAGTAAATGTAATAAATATTTATTTCAAGCGATAACATCTGCTTAAATTATGGGGCTGAGATGATATTTGACCGAATAGGCGTTTAGACTGCGCCGAAAATTTAGGAGGAAAATTAGAACTGCATAAAAAAAGAGCTCAGAGGAGCTCTTTTTTATATTTGGATAAGAGATTAGGCCAGTTTTCCTAATGCTTCTTTGATTCTTTTTAAAGCTTCGATCAAACTTTCGTCTGAGGCTGCATAAGACAAGCGGATGTAATTGTCGTTACCGAATGAATCTCCACCTACTGTAGCTACGTGACCAACATTCAATAAGTACAATGCCAAATCAGATGAGTTTTTAATGACATTACCATCTTGGTCTTTTTTACCAAAGAACGAAGAGATTTCTGGGAAGAAATAGAATGCACCCTCTGGAAGATTTGTTCTTACGCCAGGGATTTCAGTCAATAGATCGTATACCAATTGGCGACGACGAGCGAAAGCTTCTTTCATTTTGTTGACAGATTCTAATCCTTGTTCATAAGCGACGATACCCGCACGTTGAGAAATTGAACATGTACCTGAGGTTGTCTGTCCTTGTAATTTATCATTCGCGGCAGCAATGGTTTTGTTGGCAGCGATATAACCTAAACGCCATCCCGTCATTGCAAATGCTTTTGAAAAGCCATTGATGATAATTACTCTATCTTTGATGCTTTCAAATTGTGCGATGGATTCGTGTTTGTCTACAAAATTGATATGTTCGTAGATTTCATCGGATAAGATAAATACCTGTGGATGTTTTTCGAAAACTTCAGCTAATGCAGCCAATTCATCTTTGCTGTAAACTGTTCCTGTGGGGTTGTTTGGCGAAGAGAACATAAACAATTTGGTTTTTGGTGTAATTGCCGCTTCCAATTGTGCTGGTGTAATCTTAAAGTTATTGTCGATCTCTGTATTGATAAATACCGATTTTCCTTCCGCTAAAACGACCATTTCGGAGTATGATACCCAATATGGTGTTGGGATAATTACCTCATCACCCGGGTTGATCAAAGTCAAAATTACATTAGACAGGGATTGTTTCGCACCTGTAGAAACAACAATTTGAGAAATATCATAATCTAAATTGTTTTCTGTCTTCAACTTGTTTACAATTGCCTGGCGCAATTCAGGGTATCCCGGTACCGGCGAATAACGCGTCCAGTTTTCATCTAGGGCTTTCTTCGCTGCATCTTTTACATGCTCAGGGGTGTTGAAATCAGGTTCACCTACGCTAAGGCTAATTACATTAACGCCTTTTGCTGCTAATTCGCGGCCCAACTTGGTCATTTTAAGTGTAGCCGATTCGGACAAATTATTTATCCTGTCTGATAAGTATGATGATGTGCTCATGGTAAGACAAAGATATTATATACGTTGCAAATAATCTTCTTTATTTTTGAGAATTTACAAAGAAAAGTAGCTCTTTTATTGAGCTTTTTTAATAAAAGGGCTGTTGAAGCGATTTAGCACAGTTATTTAATTGATCCCTGACGTTGGATGTTCAAAACTAATCGTTCTGATTTGTCGTTATATCTTTACCTTTGCGCTCACAAAAATGCTGGCTAGTCCTCATTTCATCATTAGCTCATAGAAGGTTTCATATAGAAGATAAGCATCATGTCAAGACAAAGAAGATTGGTTTTATTATCGCTTTTTACGGGAATAGGTTTGATGATTGTGAAGTTTTTTGCCTACTTTTTAACGGACTCCAGTGCAATCTTTACAGATGCGGCAGAGAGTATCGTTAATGTGATTGCTTCGGGTTTTGCATTTTATAGTATTTATCTTTCGGCGCAGCCTAAGGATGAGAATCATCCCTACGGGCATGGTAAAGTGGAATTCTTTTCGGTGTTTTTAGAAGGTGGACTTATTTTTATTGCTGGCGCCATTATCTTAGCCAAGGCTTGTTACAATCTTTTCTTTCCTGCAGCGTTAACACACCTTGAACAAGGGATTTATCTGATCGGTATTACATCTGTGATAAATTTTGCAGTAGGATTCTATATCATGAAGCGTGGACGTGCATTGGGGTCTATTACCTTGGTGGCGGATGGAAAACATCTGCAGGTAGATGCCTATAGTACGGTCGGATTGATACTGGGTTTATTATTGATGAGACTGACAGGTTTCCAATGGATCGATGTGGTCATTTCAATTGTACTGGGGCTTTTTATCCTCTTCAATGGTTATAAGCTACTTCGCCAATCGATCGGTGGATTGATGGATGAATCGGATACAGCGCTCGTACAGGATGTCGTCGAAATCTTGGAGCGCAATCGGAAAGATGAATGGATTGATGTTCATAATCTTCGTGTACAGCGCTATGGGAACGAACTCCATGTAGATTGCCATCTCACACTACCCCGTTACCTTGACTTGATCCAGGTGCATGATGAAATTTCTGCTGTAGATAAGATTGTCAATAAGGAAATGTCGGTACGGACCGAATTTTTCGTTCATGCGGATCCTTGTCTTCCACAGTGCTGCCAATATTGTCAGGTCGGCAATTGTCCAATTCGTTCGGAGCAATTTCGGGAACGAATTTCTTGGGACACAGACAATGTTACACGAAATCAGAAACATTTTTTATATGCTATTGCTGAATAGCGAATGCAGTTTCTACCGTTCTTAACAGGAATAGTGTCTAGTCTGATTTCTTCGCGTATAGTAAACTAAAAAAAAGCTAGTTTATATAAATATATATAAAAAAAGGTATCTTTGCCTTTTAGCAAAAGAGTTTAAAAATCCTATATGAAGCACATTCGTAATTTCTGTATTATTGCGCATATTGACCATGGCAAAAGTACTTTGGCAGACCGCCTTTTAGAGTATACCAATACCATCAGTCAGCGTGAGGCACAGGCACAATTACTTGATAATATGGATTTGGAACGTGAACGTGGTATTACGATCAAGAGTCACGCCATCCAAATGAATTATAAAAGAGATGGTCAAGAATATATCTTGAACCTGATTGATACCCCGGGACACGTGGATTTTTCTTATGAGGTGTCGCGTTCAATTGCTGCCTGCGAGGGCGCTTTATTGATCGTTGATGCATCTCAAGGTATTCAGGCGCAAACGATTTCAAATTTATATCTAGCGTTGGAACATGATTTGGAAATCATCCCAATTCTTAACAAAATGGACCTTCCTGGTGCTATGCCGGAAGAAGTCAAAGATCAGATTGTGGATTTGATCGGTGGTGACCGCAATGCGATTATTCCTGCATCTGGTAAAACAGGTCTTGGTGTTCCAGATATTTTGGAAGCTATTGTGGACCGTATTCCACATCCAGTGGGTGATCCTGATGGACCTTTGCAAGCCTTGATTTTTGACTCTGTTTTCAACTCATTCCGTGGTATCATGGCTTATTTTAAAGTTGAAAATGGTGAAATCCGCAAAGGCGACCGCGTGAAATTTGTTGCTACTGGGAAAGAATATTTTGCCGATGAAATTGGTACACTGAAGTTGAATCAAGTACCCAAAGAAGTCATTAAGACCGGTGATGTAGGTTATATTATCTCTGGTATCAAGGAGGCACGTGAAGTGAAAGTAGGAGATACCATTACGCATAAAGATCGTCCTTGTTCTGAGGCTATCCAAGGGTTTGAAGAGGTGAAACCGATGGTCTTTGCGGGTATTTATCCTGTAGATACGGAGGATTACGAGGAGTTGCGTGAATCGATGCACCGTTTGCAGCTAAACGATGCTTCTTTGGTGTTTGAACCAGAGTCGTCGGCAGCCTTGGGTTTCGGTTTCCGTTGTGGTTTCTTGGGTATGCTTCACATGGAGATTATTCAAGAGCGCCTAGAGCGCGAGTTTGATATGACGGTGATCACGACAGTTCCCAACGTATCCTATAAGGCCTATTTGACCAAAGATAAAGAGGAAGTGATCGTACATAATCCTTCAGATCTACCGGATCCAAGTAAATTGGATTCAATCGAAGAGCCATATATCAAAGCTAATATTATTACGAAATCGGATTTCGTTGGACCAATTATGTCACTTTGTATCCAGAAACGCGGTACGATCATGAACCAGCATTATTTGACTTCAGATCGTGTTGAATTGGTTTTTGAAATGCCAATGGGAGAAATTGTATTTGACTTTTATGATAAATTGAAAACAATCTCTAAAGGATACGCTTCATTTGATTACCACCAGATTGGTTATCGCAAGTCAGATTTGGTAAAACTGGATATTCGATTGAACGATGAACCTGTAGATGCCTTATCATCGTTGATACATCGGAGCAACGCGTATGATTTTGGTAAAAAGATCTGTGAAAAACTAAAAGAACTATTACCACGTCAACAATTTGAAATTCGTATCCAGGCGTCAATCGGTGCAAAGATTATTGCCCGGGAGACGATCTCAGCTTTACGTAAAGATGTTACGGCAAAATGTTATGGTGGTGATATCTCCCGGAAGCGTAAGCTTTTGGAAAAACAAAAGAAAGGTAAGAAACGCATGCGTCAGGTTGGGAACGTAGAGATTCCGCAATCTGCATTTATGGCGGTATTGAAATTAGATTAATCAAAATAACACAATAATAAAGGAGCTCTTGGGCTCCTTTTAAATACAATAAAATCTCCTAAACATGAATCTATTAGATGGTAAACTAGTTTCCGAAAAAATTAAAGAGCAAATTGCGTTAGATGCGGCTGAATTTACTACACAGACTGGTCGTAAGCCTCATCTGGTTGCTATCCTTGTGGGGAATGATGGTGGTAGCGAAACCTATGTAGCTAGCAAAATGCGCAACTGTCAACTGGTTGGCTTTGAATCAACAAACATTCGTTATGATGAAAACATAACAGAGGATGAATTGATCGCTAAGGTCAAAGAAATCAATCAGGATGAGTCTATCGATGGTTTGATTGTGCAGTTGCCTTTACCAAAACATATTGATCCGGATAAAGTTACCGAAGCAATTGATTACCGCAAAGATGTGGATGGTTTCCATCCGATCAACCTCGGACGTATGCAACGTAATCTTCCTTGTTTTATTCCAGCTACGCCATATGGTATTATGTTGATGTTGGATTATTATAAGATCGATACAGCAGGCAAGCACGCCGTAGTGGTTGGAAGAAGCAATATCGTAGGATCGCCAATGAGTATCTTACTGGCTCGTAATTCCAATCCAGGTAATTGTACTGTGACATTAACACATAGTCGCACAAAAGACCTTAAAACAGAGGTTTTGCGTGGTGATATCGTTGTTGCGGCAATCGGGAAGAAAAATTTTGTTACAGCAGACATGGTTAAAGATGGGGCAGTAGTAATTGATGTCGGTATTAATAGAGAAACTTCTACAGCAACGAAATCTGGTTTTAAGCTATATGGGGATGTTGATTTTGAAAATGTTGCTCCTAAAGCATCCTGGATTACACCTGTACCGGGGGGGGTTGGTTTAATGACGATCGTCGGTTTGTTGAAAAATACACTGGAAGCTGCGAAAGGAACGATCTATCCGAAGCAATAATTTTGTCTATTTGGCATAGAAGTTGTAAATTGATGTATGCGTGCTCTGATGGGCCGTTGAAAACTACACTCATAAATCAATTTATAATGAAGAAAATTGCACTTTTAGCAGTCGTAGCAGGAGCATTGGTCATGTCTTCTTGCAACAATTCGGAGAAAAAAGACACTACAGCGACAGATTCGGCAAAAACAGTCGGTGAGCATGTAGATGCCGCAATCGCAGATTTAAAAAATGCGGAAGAAAATGCTCGTTTGAAAGCAGAACAAGCGAAAAAGGATTTGGATGAAGCTATCGCGAAAGGCGATAAAGCCGCTGAAGAAAAAGCTCGCGTTGCCTCTGAAGAAGCCAATACTGCCTGGGAAAAAACAAAAGATGCATTGCGTAATGCTGGAGAGGATGTAAAAGAGGGATTGAAAGACGCAAAAGATGCGACAGTGGATGCGACAAACACGGCTGTTGATAAAACAAAAGATGCTGCAAAAAATGTCGCTGAAGGTACGAAGAAAGTTGCAAATGATGTTGCTACCGGAACCAAGGAGGCTGCTAAAGATGTAAAAGATGCTTCCAAAAAAGTAGGTGACGATATTAGTCGGAAAGCTAAAAATGTAGGTGAAGCGTTGAAAAATTAGTTGACGTATTTCATTTGAACGATAGGGAAGGGGAGCACTTTTTTGAGTGCCCCCCTTTTTTATATCACATCTTTATATCATTGACTTAAATAGGTTTATTGGTAATAATCCCATAACAATTTGGAAAGCTTACGGGTAAGTTCCTCTGCTTCATTTGTTTTACCCCAGCTTTTGTCTACATTGTTCTTGGTGAAAATACTGAAAACGTAATCTCCTTTCGGCGCATTGACCAAAATGACCTCATTGCGTACGTCATCTAAAGAACCTGTTTTTGAAGCTGTTTTGACAGTGGATGGGATTTGCGATAGCCCTCTTTCATCATAGAACATGTTGCCCATAAAACGATACATCTGATCCGAAGATTTTGGGGATACAACTTTGCCTTGTCGGATCAGTGTGACCAAGTCGGCCATCTCTTTCGGTGTAGTCTGGCCCCAACCATATCTTTCCCAATCTGGCTTCCGTCCCTCTGTCTGCGAGTTGACACGCGTCTGGGCCAGTTGAAGATCGCTCATTAATTTATTGATCGCGACACCTCCTCCCGCAAGTTTTTGATTCCAAATGCTGGTTACATTATCACTATAAGATAGCATAAGCGCAACCAAGGTTTTCAGATCAACTTGTGTACTGTCCTTAAAAAATTGCATCAGCCCTGAGCCGCCATATCGTTGACTAGCACGGTAGAGCAGTTGCTGATCAAGTTGTAGTTCACCTTTTTCAATTTTATCAAAGATGCCGACTAAAATGGGTATTTTGACAATGCTTGCCGTCGGGAAAATGCTGTCGCCCTGGATGTTGACTTCTTTGTTTTTTTTGAGATGGTGTACATAAATGCCGACATCGCCTTGAAAACCCTGAATCAGCTGTTTAATCTGTGATTCGAGTTTTTTATCGGTAGTGGCTTTTTGACCAAAGGATGTTAATGATAAGAATAGTAACGCAAATGATAGGAATATTTTGTGCATTGTGAAGATATAATATATGTTAAATGTGGTGGATAATAGTTATTTTTATTGTTTATAGGGCTTAAGTTATGAAATATCCATGATTCGTACGCACAGACATCGATGAAAAATAAACTGGATATTCTAGCACGGACATTGAATGACTGATTTTTGACTATGAAATTATTTATGATTTTGATCGGTTGTAAACCGAAAAATAGACGGACAGAACAGCATGACATTTTCTTTGGTATTGGTAATGAGCTCAAGGATTTTGTCGATCCCATTAAAGATTTTTGGCCAGAGGCTGACGGTAAAATTCACATTGATGCGTACCGTATTGTCCATAAGATTGGGGAATATGAGATCAAGGTTACTGAAAGGGGGAATGAACAGGCTATTGATTCGGAATTGAAGTTGTTTTTTGTCAATTTAGGTGGCTACAAACCGAATGAATTTGACGAGTTCCATTACAAAGAACTTATTGTAGCATCTAGTTTGGCCAAGGCGACTGAAAAGGCAAAACGCACTGTTTTTTGGAAGCACCACAGTTCGGCACATATCGATGATAAGTACGGTTTGGATGTTGATGATATTTATGAGATAGAAGATTTGCTATTACCTCATGATAAAGAGCTGTATAGTATTCAAATTACGCCAAAGATCGGTCTAGAAGAAGATACCATTGCGAATGGATATTTTAAACTGAATGCGCTGTAATAAGAATGTGTTATTGGATTTCTTAAACATAAAAAAGGCTTCTTTATTAAGAAGCCTTTTTTATGTTTAACCAACCTTTTGTTGGTTCTGATGTTGTTTTCTAATGACACTATGTTTTTTGCCGTATACAAAGTAAATCAATAAGCCTATAGCAAGCCAGACGGCTAAACGCTCCCAGCTTTCAATTGGCAATGAAGCCATCATTAAAATACAGACCAAGATACCCATGATTGGAACGAAAGGAACCAATGGTGTTTTAAATGGGCGTTCCAAATTAGGATCTGTTTTACGCAGTACTAGAATACCTACACATACGAGAGTGAAGGCAAATAGGGTACCAATACTTACCATATGGCCAAGGTCAGAAACTGGAACGAAACCTGCGAATATACTTACAAATACCATGAAAATAGCATTTGTTTTCCAAGGAGTCTGTCTTTTGGATAAGTCTGAAAATATCTTTGGAAGCAAACCATCTTTACTCATCGAATAAAATACGCGGCTCTGACCAAGTAACATCACGAGAATAACTGAAGTGTATCCTGCAATAATCGTAATAATCAACGCTGTATTTAAGAAATGATATCCAGTTTTTGCAAAAGCTGTCGCAACAGGTTTTGCGTCACCTTTGAACATCGTATAGTTTTCGATGCCTGTCATTACGTAAGAGAATAAAACGTACAAAAGTGTACAGATTATTAACGAGCCGATGATACCGATTGGCATACCTTTTTTTGGATCTTTCGCTTCCTGGGCAGCTGTACTCACTGCGTCAAAGCCGATGAATGCAAAAAAGACAACCCCAGCAGCGCGCAATACACCACTGATACCAAAGTGACCGAAGTCATCACTCTTTAAAAATGACCAGAAGCTTTGTTGTCCACTTTTTACAAGCTCTTCACCTGCATTTACAGGGATAAATGGATCGTGGTTTGCAGGATTGATAAAGCTCCATCCCAAGGCGATAAAAATCAATACAACACCGACTTTTAGGATAACCAATATATTGTTTACACGGGATGATTCCTGTGTACCACGCATGAGCAATAGCGACAGTAAACAAACAATAATGATAGCAGGTAAGTTGACCACTCCACCTTCCCAAGGGCCTTTGAGTAGGGTATCGGGGAGCTGGATATGGAATATCATCAGGAGCTGGTTGAAATATTGGGACCAGCTGACGGCTACTGTAGCTCCTGCCAGTGCGTATTCTAGGACGAGATCCCAGCCGATAATCCAGGCGACAAATTCACCCATTGTGGCGTAGGAATATGTGTAAGCACTTCCGGCAACAGGAATCATAGAGGCAAATTCGGCATAACAAAGACCTGCGAACCCACAGCCTACTGCTGCGATAATGAAAGATAGGATAACAGCTGGCCCTGCATTTTCAGCAGCAGCAATCCCTGTTAGGGAGAAAAGTCCTGCCCCAATGATGGCCCCGACCCCGAGGGCGATAAGGCCCGAGCTGGACAGTGTCCTCTTTAGCGTGTGTTCTCCATTTTCATTTGCTTCAGCAATGAGTTGAGGAATCGATTTTTTAAATAGCATAGGATTAATTCTTTACGATTATTTAGCTTTTCAATTGTTTAATTAATGTCAAATATAAATGATCTCAATGAAAAAAGGGAAGATTGCTCCTCCCTTTTGTAATAAAATCTGAATCAAATGCTTGTTTGGGTACTAATACGCTGCTGTAAAGCGTTTATTGAGGAATTGTTTGTTCTCAATTTCGTCTGCTATTGCTACAGCAAGATCCTCTACTGATAATCTAGAACGACCTTCCTGATCAAATACGGGAGCATCAAGGCCTGTGCGGTATTTTCCGGTACGTGTTCCACCAGCATGGGAATTCATTTCTATAGCGGGACTAAACATGGTCCAGGTAAGTTGATCTTCTTTCTGGATGGTATTCAGATAATCTGCTGCAGCTAATGCCCCAGGTTTAATTTCTTTGGGAAAATCCGGTGAATCGACCAGTCTATTTCCATCAATCAATAAACTTCCTGCACCACCAATAACAATGAAACGATTGATACCGGCATCTTTAACAGCCTGTTGGATGGCCAATGCACCTTTTGTAAAATCCTCATAAAGATTAGGGTTGGTCCATCCGGCATTAAAAGCTGAAACAACAACATCAACACCTTTTAGGGCAGAAACCAATTGATTATTATCATTGATATCTACTTGGAGTTTGGTTACTTTTTCACTCGATGGAATATTTTCGATGTGGCGGGCGATGGCGACTACGTCATAGTTACGGTCTACCAATTCTTTTACGAGATGAGATCCTACGTATCCTGTGGATCCAATTACTGCTACTTTCATGCTTCCTTTAATTAAATGTTTTGCTAAAATCAGCCAGGGTTATCTTTTCCAAACGCTGTACAATATCAGTGTCGACTTCCTGATACAGATCCTGGAGTTTGGAGTTGATATTTTTGCCAACAACACAGGCAGGATTGGGACTGTTAAATTTCCCGCCGAAATCGGTTTGCTTGGTGCTGATATAAATATCAGCCAAGGTAATCGTTGGATTCTCGGGATTTATACGAATACCGCCGCCCTTACCTTCTTTACTCGTTAGTAAAGATGCTGTTTTGAGAGATGCAATTTCTTTGCGAACCACACTTGCATTGACTTGGATGCTTGACGCAATATATTCAGAAGAAAGCCATTGATTTGACTCTTCTAACTGTGCCAGAACCATAATGTGTAATGCTGTTGCGAACCTCAAGTTGTGTAACATCCTCTGCTGATTTTTCTAAATTATAACACAAAGTAACAGAAAAGGTTTTAAACTGAAATAAAAATTATTACAGTTTAAAACCTTCTGACAATCACGTGATAAAAGTGTTTGTTTTTTATTTTTTCTCGTTAAATTTTTTATAGCTATCCATGATATAGACTTTCAGAGTCTCTTGGCTGCTGTTTTGAATAAATTTATAGGAAGGTCTAAATCTTTCCTTAAACAGGGCTAGATCCGAACCATTGAGCGGAGTCAATTCTTTGATCAGATTTTCGGTGAATTTGCGATCAACTGCTCTTTTCTCACGTTCATCGACTAAGAGTTTATAATTTGAACGTGCTTGTTTTCCCTCTTTGCTAAATATACGGCTTGGAGAAATTCGTACTCCGCCGCGGTTTTGACTTGCGTCGGAATACTTTCCTAAAGTCTTCTCGCGCTGGATTTCAGCAGCAAGTCTACTGTCTGTCATCCTTTCTACGACAACTTCACTGAGTTCGATAACATTATTCATTCTGTTCAAATAGATTCTGCGTAAGCTCGTATCATAAATGAAAACAGTATCTTGTTCATATCCCACAGCCTTGATTAACAAAAGGTCGTTAACATTGGCGTCAATTGCAAAGGAGCCATCTCTATTGGTCTGTACTTCAGCCTTGGTTCTTAAATTTTGAATTTGTGCAGCCTCAATTTTCTCACCGCTGACAAGTTCCATAATAATCCCCTTGGTTTTTTCCTGTGCAACAAGATGTCCACTCATTAGTGTAATAAGTAAGCAGCTTAGAATCGTTTGTAAGATTTTCATGTGAATAAATATAGTTATGTATTTTCAATCTATGAATGAACAGGGTATTTGCCGTTTTGTTTACGCCGTACGTTCATGATCGTTCTCTAGCCAAAAATAACGAATAGATTTTGAAAATCTGCTAATTTGCTTTCCACGAATTATTGTCTGGGTTCTTGTCCGGCATGACCATGTCAGGATCTAACTGTACAGATTGCAGTGGCTCTGTGGTCGGAATTTTAAATTGCCATACGTCGTTTCTTTCCCAGATTTCCACTGGTAGTTTTTTTCGAATCTTCTTGCCCGATACGGTTGTAGCTTCAACAATAACTGGCATCGGTAATTTTTCGAGATTTTCCACGGTGACAAGTGCGCCAAATTTTGGCTCGTTGTTGACATAGGATACTGATTTTATACCTTGGTCCATTTGCCAGTTGTTGACAAACCACCCGCGCCAGAACCAGTTTAGGTTTTCACCAGCACCATTTTCAATGGCTTTGAAGAAATCCTCCGGAGTAGGGTGTTTGTAAGCCCATTCTTGGATATACTTTTTAAAGGCGTAATCGAAACGTTCAGGACCGATGATTTCGTTTCGCAATAATTTCAGTCCATAAGCTGGCTTATAGTAGACCAAAGCACCAATATTACGTTCTTTCATGTTTTGCGGGGTACTCATGATCGGTTCAAGATTACGGGCAGTAAAGATGTACGATCTGCTCGCCTGATTACGGTAATATTCGCCATTGTTGAATTCTTTTGTTGCGAGTTCGTTAATAAATGTATTGAACCCTTCATCCATCCAGCCATATTCACGTTCGTTGGATGCGACAATCATTGGGAACCAATTGTGACCAAACTCGTGGTTGGTAACACCCCAAAGAGATCCTGCTTTGGCCTGATTGCCACAGAACGACAAAGCTGGATATTCCATTCCACCGACATTGGAGGCTACATTGACCGCTACAGGGTAAGGATACTCAAACCAGCTTTTTGAATAGATTTCAATTGCAGCTTTGGTGTATTCTGTCGAGCGTTCCCAGGCATTGTTACTGTTACTTTCAATTGGATAGGCAGACAAAGCGAGGGATTTTTTTCCACTCGGTAGATTGATCTTCGCGCCATCTAATATAAATGCCGTAGAGGATGCCCAAGCAATGTCTTGCGCATTATTAAGTTGATATTTCCAGGTTAAGGTTTTCTTGTCAGGCCTGGAGTTTTTTGCGTTAACTTCTTCGGCGGAGCGGATGATCACGGTTTCGTCGCTGCGTTGTGCCTGTTGATATCGCTTGAGTTGTTCAGCTGTAAATACTTCCTGTGGGTTTAACAATTCGCCACCCAATACAACCATGTGGTTTGCCGGAGTAGTGATCTCAACCTGGTAATTTCCGAATTCACGATAGAATTCTCCCGGCCCTGTATAAGGAAGGGTATTCCAACCTCTAATGTCGTCATAGACACACAGTCTTGGGAACCATTGTGCAATGGCATAGATTTTTCCGTTTTTTGTGTCAAGTATACCTGTACGGTCCGCACCGTATTTAGGAACTGTGTATTGGTATTTAATCTTAAAAGTTATTTTTCCGCCCTTGCTCTTTAACGCAGCAGGAAGTCGAAGCTGCATGCGGGTATCGTTAATAATATGTTCGATCGTATTTCCGTTTACATCCGTAACAGATTGTATCTGATATCCACCATCAAAAGTTGAGTTGCCATCACCGTAACGGCTGTTGGTCAAGGGGGAGATCAATTGACCGCGGCCATGTTGTGAAAACATATTTTGATCTAATTGTAACCACAGATAGTTCATATTGTCTGGACTATTGTTGCTATAGGTAATCTCGACAGATCCTGTAATTTGATCATTTTGATCGTTCAGGGAAGCCTGAATTTTATAGTCGGCTGCATTTTGCCAGTAGGCAGGGCCCGGTTTTCCGGCTGCGGAACGATATTCATTGCCATTATTTTTAAAAAACAAGGGTGCAAAGGCCTCTGTATAGCTGTAATTGGATGTTTTCTCCTGTGCAAAGGCTGGGTAAGCATAGCTCAACGCAACAAGGCTTAAAGAAGCCAGTGCAATTCTTTTCATCATACGTCTACTTAAATTATGTTTATTTGCTCCAATATACAATGAAAAGTACATTGAGCCAAAAAAAACGCAAACGACGTTTTATAATAAAAGGGATAGAAAGTGACCTTAAAGGTTTATTTTGGATAATTGGAGGCTTTTTAGAACCTCCATTCCGGGAAGCATTGTGGAACTATTTTAAATTTGTTACGTACTCTGCTTCATTAAAACCGAGTAATATACCTTTGTTGTATTCAATAACAGGACGTTTAATCATACTTGTATTTTCCTGAAGTACTTTATTGGCACTATCACTGTCAATGACTTGCTCTTGAGTTTCCGGAGATAACTTTTTCCATGTAGTTCCCTTTTTATTCACTAGAGCCTGCCAGTCTACTTGTTTTTCCCATTCTTTTAATTTATCCACACTGACGCCTTCTTTTTTGAAGTCATGAAATTGAAAGGGAACATTATTGTCTTCCAACCATGTAAGTGCTTTTTTTACTGTGTTACAATTTTTGATACCGTATACCTGTAGCATAATAGTGACAATTTGGTGAATCCAAATTTAATCAATCCCGATACAATTTTTAAAATAATTCATATTTCTATGGTGTCTTATCTGTGATTTAAGGATAATTGTGGATATTTTGTTGTCAATGCCATTGAAAAAAGGAGTAATCGGAAGTTCCTATTCAATTGAACAATCAGGGTTTTATGATTTGTTAACATTCTATATCCCATGTGAAATGATAGTGTATTTAGTACACTATAAAAATTAGGAAGTAATAATAATTTTTAATAATTTAGTAGCTTCAAGTTTAATGAAAGATTAAAATAAATCAATAACAGAAATATGAGCCTAAAAGATTTTAAAGGTGTATTGACAGGAGATCAAGTACAAGAGTTGTTTGAGGTTGCGAAGAAACATAAGTTTGCTTTGCCTGCGGTAAACATTATCGGAACAAACTCTATCAATGCGGTTATGGAAACTGCGAAAGCAGTAAATTCTCCTGTAATTATTCAATTGTCAAATGGTGGAGCGCAATTCTACGCTGGTAAAACCTTGAACAACGATAATTTACAAGCTTGCGTATTGGGAGCGGTATCTGCAGCACAACATGTTCATTTATTAGCTGAGCATTATGGTGTAGCAGTTATTCTGCATACAGATCACGCAGCTAAGAAACTTTTACCTTGGATCGACGGTTTGTTGGACGCTGGCGAGAAATTCTTTGCGCAACATGGAAAACCATTGTTCTCTTCTCACATGTTGGATTTATCGGAAGAGCCAATTGAAGAAAATATTGAGATTTCCGCTAAATACTTAGCGCGTATGAAACCACTTGGTATGACAGTGGAGATCGAGCTGGGTGTTACAGGTGGTGAAGAAGACGGTGTTGACAACTCGGATGTGGATAGCTCAAAACTGTATACCCAACCAGAAGAGGTTGCCTACGCTTTTGAAGAATTGTCTAAAGTATCTGACAAATTTACAGTGGCAGCTGCATTTGGTAATGTTCATGGTGTTTACAAACCAGGTAATGTGAAATTGCAACCAGTTATATTACATAATTCTCAAGAATATATTCGTGAGAAATATAATCTTACTGCTGAGAAGCCCGTAAACTTCGTATTCCACGGTGGTTCTGGTTCTTCTCCGGAAGAAATTGCAGAAGCGATTTCATACGGTGCGATCAAAATGAACATTGATACGGATATGCAATGGGCTTTCTGGGATGGTGTAAGAGCTTATGAAGCGAAAAACCATGATTATTTGCAAGGTCAGATCGGTAATCCAGAAGGAGCTGATTCTCCAAATAAAAAATATTACGATCCACGCGTTTGGTTACGTAAAGGTGAAGAAACGTTTGTTGCTCGTCTGAAAGAAGCATTCGCTGATTTGAATGCAGTAGACGTTAATAGCAAACTATAAGCATAGGTTGAAAAAATAGATCATAAAGGCGCCCTTAGATAGGGCGCCTTTTTTATGTCAAAATAGGTTAAAAATATTGTTCTTAATAGGAATTGGCTTATTTTTTGACGAACTACAATAAAAAGTCAAGTAAATATGAAATTTTTAGGAGTCAGTGTAATTCTTTTATTAATTGCCCAAATGGGGTTTGGGCAGGTGAAGCAAAATGTTGGCGATTTTTCTTCGGTTGTAGCGACGGACAAGATTCAGGTGGAGCTGATTAAATCCGACGAGTCCTTGGTGACGTTTGAAGGACAGAACCATGAGAATGTTAAGGTCGTCAACACAAATGGATCGTTGGTTTTGAAAATGAATACGTTGAATATGCTGCAAGGGGGGAATATCTCTGTGAAGGTATATTACAAGAGTTTGAACAATGTAGAAGCAAAAAAAGGAGCCAAGGTATTTGCAACTACAAATAATCCAGTTGCTGCTGACCACTTAAAAGTTTATGCTTCAGAAGGTGGTCTGGTCGATCTCTATACAGCGGTAAAAACAGCTGAAATTAAAGTGACCTCAGGGGCTACAATCGCTTTGTATGGAAAGGCAAATAAACAGGAGATCATTTCAAACTTTGGCGGCAAATATGAAGGAAAAGATTTTAAGACGAGTATCACGACGGTCACTGTGAATGGTGGCGGTAAAGCAGATGTTTATGTTACTGATTCCATCGAAACCAAAACACGTGGTGGCGGTGTCATTGATGTCTATGGAAAACCAGAACAACGTGTAGAAAAGAAAATGGCCGGAGGAACAGTCAACTTTAAATAAGTAAACTGTCTTGGATTTGTCAATTTTAGTGCGAGTTCATTTTAGTTGATTTTATAGAAAAGAGTGGAAATTTGAGGTAATAGATGAAATAAAAAGGGTTTAGCTTGATTGGGGTAATGATTATTGTTTAACCTTTTTATTAAAAAGGTCAGTTATTTTGTTTTTCTCATCAGAAACCTTCTTCATTTGTGCTTAAAATACTTATTTTTGTGAGGGAATAATAAAAATAGTATTATGGCAAAGCGTAATTATGTTTCAAATTCTACGGAATCTACGCGCATGTTCAAGAATGACTTTTTAGAGTCTTTGACGAAAGTGCATTGGAGTGTACCTTTGATTTTCTATGTACCCGTGGTTGTTTTCTTTTCGTATAAAGCGCTAGTTTGGGGAGACATTTCCTTTTTAACCTACATTGGGTATTTTATTTTTGGTTTAGCTTTTTGGACTGCTTTTGAATATGCGTTACATCGTTGGGTGTTTCATTTTCATCCGACATCGGAATGGGGAAAGCGAATCGCTTTTATTTTCCATGGTGTGCATCATGATTACCCAAGAGACCGTATGCGTTTGGTGATGCCGTTGTCAGCGAGTATTCCACTAGCTCTTTTGGTCTATCTTGGTTTTACATTGTTTTTTTCGAATGAGTTTATCTTAGCCTGTTTTTTCTCAGGTTTTATGGTTGGGTATTTGATCTATGACGAATGTCATTATGCGATGCACCATGCTAATTTTAAAAGCGGTATTTTCAAACGGATCAAGCAGCACCATATGTTGCACCATTATTCTGATCCAGAAAAGGGTTTTGGAGTGAGTTCATCCTTATGGGATGAAATTTTACGCTCAGGTTTCGAAGAAAAGGAATCCAAAAAAGATTCTACTTCCTTAAAGGAAGAAAAAGCATAAATTGAATCACATCAACTAAAAAAGCCCTGGAAGTTTCCAAGGGCTTTTTTTATGGATTAATTTTTCTTTTTATTTAACAATGCCATCAAGTAGATTTTGTAGACTAACTTTAGATCAATGGTTTCTTGTTGGGGTTGGCGTGCAGATATTCCAGTTTGAACTGAAACATTTGGGCCATTTTCTGCGCACGCCATTTGGCTTCTTCGGCCTTTTGTCCACTGTATAAGCCATCTACTGTTGCTTCGAATAATTTGAGCCATTGACCAAAATGTTGCGCATCAATGGGTAAATTAATATGAGGTGGAAAGGGGCTGCCAAAATAACGATGTTCATCCAGTAGGATAGTCTGCCAGAAACTATACATCTTTTCAAGATGCATTGCCCAATTGTCTTGGATTCTTTCTTTAAAAATAGGTCCGAGCAAAGTATCGTTACGTATCGTCGTATAAAATTGATCTACTAATACTTTAATGTCATCGAGTGTTTGAATATCTTGTTTCATCGCGTATGATCTAAGCTCATGAATAAAGACCTATAGCTGAATCAAAAGCTTCTTCATGATGTTTATCTAGATTAAATGTAGTGACATTTATGGAGAATCGCATCACTTGGATGTAAAGATGTCTCGTTGAAATATTGTAATTCTCTTTTATTGTCAGTAAATTGACTCAATACTAAGGGAAAAACATATGGGAAAATACGTTCTTTTAATCCTATTATCGATGGGATTTTATGCTGTTGAGGCGCAGGTTACAACAATTTCGATCAATAAGGAAAATTTTCAATCTTCTGGTTTTCCATTTAAGGGGAAGCGTGTGTTACAAGTGGAACGCATTCAAACTCCAAAAGAAGATAATTATATAGTGTTTTCAAAAGAGGAACGGGGTGCCGATCCCGACAAACTTTATGTACAACAATTTCAGCAGATCGAAGGAATGTGGCAGCTTGTGGCTGATGAATTGATATCCGAAGAAGGGATCGTTACGTCGATTTGGGAATCTCGAAAGGCATTTTTTGATGCCGATAAGGATGGTAAATTGGATGCATTATTTATCTATTCAAGGCATCCCAAGGATGACCTAAAAAAGCAGCTTAGCTGTATTGGTCTAGTTCTTTATAAGAATAAGTTTTACCGTCTCCGTGCGGAGGAAGTAGATGGTTATAGTCAAACAACGTTTTCCGATAATTATGCGTCCCTACCGGTTGAGGTAAAAGAAAATGTGGAACGTTATTGGAACAATCTGGATAAAAGATAATTTACCGTACTGGGCTGGAATCTACCGAAAGATCGATCATACGACCTTTCGGTAAACTTGTTACTGTCTATTTTCATCAGATAGAAATCATTCCCATGTTTTTTGATGACAATAATTGATTTTACCTATGAAAAGCTCGTTCAATAGGTTGTTACAATGTATGGATAGGGCATCGCTCAAATCAATGTTACTGGATTATAGCGAGCAATTGCTTTTCTTCTTCGATTTGCGTTTTACTGATCACATAACGTGCGATATGTTGGCCCTTCATTTGATCTATCGTCTGAATAATATCTTTTGTGCGCGCTTCTTTGCTAGGCTTGATCAGTACAATCATGTCCTTTGTATTGGGCATAGTGCTTATCTTAGCTTTTAACTGTGCAATAACGCCTGAGAGCCCTTTCTCGATATCTACCGGTACTTTTGAAGAGCTGATCGGTTTTTTGAAATCCCCATGATACCACATGAATTTTCCTTCGCCAAGAATGAGCGTCGCCGTGCGGTTTTCATCAATAAGAACCGAACTTTCTACATCTGATTTACTTTTGTCCGGCATGGCGATATCCATTGCAGATGGTTTATTTAATGTTGTGGTCAACATAAAGAATGTAATGAGAAGAAATGCGAGGTCTACCATGGCTGTTAAATCTACTTTAGGAGCCATTTTTCTGCTTCTTATTTTTTTCTTTCCCGTTTCTTGCGTTTTTTGGTTTAATTCTGCCATGATCGTCATTTTTAGGTTAACACGTTGTTGTTACTCACTATTATGATGTCAGAGAAGAATGGATTCCACAGTATTTTTTTTAAAACTGCGGTTTTTCTCAAGTATTTTCTGTGTTTTTTTCTTAATTGTTGATAATCAGTTTTTTTACGTTATGTTTTAGTTTGTTCGTTGTTTATCCGATTTGACCAATTCACTGGTCATTTTGTCCTTTCAATCAATTTAGGGCGCTTGCTAGGCTGTAGAAGTTTTTCTAATGGTGTGCAAAAAAGCCCTTCAATGCTGAAAGGCTTTTCTTGCGGAGTGGTGGGTAAGTTACTTAGCAACCGCCTTGGCTAGGGATGCGTTTATAAATTATTTTGTTATCTCTTTGTACATAGTCGCCCGCTACTATTGGGTACGAATACTTAGGTGCGTACATGACACTACGACCTTTTATCGTTATTTTGTCGTTTACCTTCAGACTTTTCAATTGTTGAAATTCATTAGAATTTTCCAGACCAAAACTTAGAATATAGTCTTCACGATTAATCCTAACCATTACTCCGAAACCTAACTGTGCACCTAGTGGAAGGTAAAGAGAAGTTACAACCGCCTCTATGTCGGTAGAATTCTTTATTTGATTCTTTATTTTCCCAGCATTGTCAAGTACTTTTATCCCTCCGGAAGATTCTTTCCATTTTTTGAATTTTATACCATTGGGGCTCGCTTCCCATTTATTTATTTCGGCGGTCATTTCAGTAGGAGTGCGTGAATTCGGGGCCGTTTTTTTTAAGGTTTCATTTTTGATTTCGCGATTGGCAAAGGCCAAGCCGCTTCCTATAGCGAGCGGTAAAACCAATACGTAGATAATTTTTTTCATATTTTTAAAAGTTTAATGAACATTAGATTTATCCCAGTAAATTAGATCCGTTCAAACTTTTTTTCTCGTATCTGTTTTAGAGTGATGTAACAAAATTACTTTTATGATACTTATATAGAGGTGTTTAGATTGTAAATAGTGATGTAATCTTTGTAAATAAATTGTAAATCGTATGTCTGAAAGCCGAAATATTTTCTCAGGGAACCGCAAGTACTTGTATGGCGGCATAATACTCTTGTTTATTGCGATGGCCTTTGTTGCTTTTGATATGACTGGCACAGACGATTTTGATAGCGCTAGGAGGGAAGTTTTGCTTAGGAGGATAGGAGATGAACTGCTTACGCAGTCGGGAGACAGTAGATCAAGGGTACTTCCGGTAGAAAAGATTCAAGAAAATGAATATCGGATCAGGTTTGAGAATGAAATCACCTTTAAACCAGACTCATTGGTGAGTACTATTCAGCGGCTGTTGGTCAATGATCCTCTTGCCCGTGATTATGTCGTTAATGTACTCAACTGTGGCAATTCGAGTGTAGCTTATGGATATGCTATTTCCCATAATAAAAAAGATGATATTATTGCTTGTAGAGGTAGAGTGCAACCTAAAGGATGTTACATGATCAATATTAAATTTAAACCGAGCGGGATAAATACAGCAGCGAATAACTATTTTCTTGGTATCGTGTTGTTTTTAGCATTTGCTGGATTCTTTTTTTTGAAATCGGATCGGAGGCGAAGCATTGTGTTAGACGATCAAAATAACAGTATTTTAACCTTTGGGGCCGTTTTGTTTAATCCGCAGGAGCGAGAAATGATCATTAATGAAAACACCATAGATCTCACTGGAACGGAAACCCGTTTGTTACATATTTTCGCCTTGTCTCCTAACCAAACGATAGCGCGAACACGGCTGCAAAAAGAAATTTGGGAAGATGAGGGAATTATTGTTGGACGCAGTTTAGATATGTTTATATCAAAACTTAGAAAAAAATTGGAGTTTGATCCGAATATCAAAATTACGGTTATACGTGGTAAAGGATATAAACTTGAGGTAAGTTCTTAAGAAGAGTAAGGAGATAAATTTGGCTAAAATGCAAAAAGCCTTTCATTTCTGAAAGGCTTTTTCTGCGGAGAGTGAGGGATTCGAACCCCCGAACCTGTGACAGTTAACGGTTTTCAAGACCGCCGCATTCGACCACTCTGCCAACTCTCCGCGACAAAAGTAGAAATTTTGTGTAGAATTACAAAACTTATTTTACATTTTTCTTTGTTTAAAAGCAGTTTTAGCACTCTTAAATAGAAATGTAGCTGAATACCAGTTGGTTATTTTTAGGGGTTGACCATCTTCCGATGTCATATTGGAGATAGCGGACTCTGCCCTGGACGATATGTCCGCTTTAGATGGGATCATAATCTTGTTTTAGGTTATTTATTGCAATTAAAAATGTAATCATGAACGTATTCTTAAGGAGCAAACATGATCCGATTTTTCAATTCCCGAACTGTCGTTCTAACTCCTGTAATTCAAAAATAACTTCGTTGATTGATCGGTCAATTTTAGCGAGTTGTCTTTTACCCAGATAAAAGTAGGAAAATAGAATCCAGCTATAGGTTGGAAGGTAAGTCAGTAAATAATAGTGGAAACTAGCACCCGCTAGGATTTCCCGAAGATAGATCGAGATCGCTATACCGAGAAGTAGATGATAAATCGGCATATTCCAATGAATTCTTTTCTTTCGAAAGGAGTCAAACTCTTGCCACTGTTGTAAATGCTCGGTAGGTAAAGCTGCTTCGTTGATCTGTTTGACTTTACGTGCAGTGGTCAACATTAAGTATGCCTGTATAAAACAAAGGAACGATACGATAAACATCGCTGTGTACAATGTGAGCGTTTTATGCCTAAAATCAAGGAAATATGCCAGAGCAAGAATAATTAATCCTGTTGCAAGCAATAAAACAGCACCGGCTATTTCTTTCCTTATTAATTCTTGACGAAAGTTTTTGGCCTTATTCAGGTGTTTTGGGGGCAAGATATTTTGTTTGCTATCCTGTTTCCAAAGATGTTGTAAATCGTTAAAGTCTTGCATATTTATGGAAAATTTCGGTTAATTCCTTTTTAATTCTATGGATTTTTACACGGAGATTATTCTCTGTAATTCCCGTAATTTCTGCTATTTGCTCATAAGGTTTTTCATCTAATACCAATGTGATCAGTACTCTATCAGCTTCTTTCAGCTTGCTGATACATTTGTACAGCAGATCAATCTGCTGTATTTTTTCATTCGATGAATCCTCTGGTATATCGATGCAGCTTGTGTCGGTCATTTTTTTTAAATGCTGATGTTTTTTTCGCATACTCGTCAAGCAATTATTGATCGCTATTCTGTAGATCCAGGTGCTTAATTTGGCATCGTTGCGAAAACTGTCGAGTTTTTTCCATACAGTAATGAAGGTCTCTTGGATTAAATCTTCTGCATTATCTCGGTCTCCGGTATAACTGAGGCATAACTTGCGGATGGCCGGCGCATATTCTTTGTAAATAATCTCAAAGTTTTCTTTGTTGGTCATCGGGTTATTTTAAAAATGTGTCTAGTTCTTTAAAAAACCAAATTGGCTGATCATACATAATAAAATGCTTACTGTTGGTATTGTGTAAAGTTAGCTTTTTTACATACTTATATTGCTCGGAAAGAATCTGTTGTGATTTTTCCAGCGTTTCGTACTTACTACCTAGCACCAAAACGGGTATCGTAATTTTAGCAAGATCCTGGCGGATATCCGTCGTCATCATTTCATAAAACGCAGATGCTAATGTAACTCTATCGCTTTGTACTTGCCATTCGGCTATTGTTTTGGCTTTTATAGAATCAGTTACCAGCTGTCGTGCTATATTTTCAGCATACGCACTAAGTTGTTGGTTTCCCATCGAAGTAAATTGTGCGATAAGTGCATCTTTATCGACAAACTTTTTCACTTCCTCTACACTTGTATTTGGGTTCTGCATGCCCGGGTAGAACGGTACTCCGTCCACAACGATAACTTTTTGAAATAGGGAGGGGGCAGTGCTTGCGATCCAGAGACTCAAAAAGCCGCCTAAACTATGGCCTAGAAGAATCGGATTTTGCAATTTGTTTGCCTTTGTATATGCTATGATTTCATTGCGCATAGTCTCAAGCAATGCTTCTTTAATAGCTACTTGTCCTGCGAAGCCAGGAAGTGTAAGCACGTGACATTCGTATTTATCTTTTAAATGATTTACAGTTTCTGCCCATACGGTTCCACTACAACTATATCCTGGAATAAGAATGATCGGTGTTCCTTTTCCATAGATACTGACCCGAAAATCATATTTTTTTTGTGCAAATGCCGATCCGTAAATCATAAGTAAAAGTATTGAAATACCGACTTTGGTGAAATGGCATAAATAGTTCGGTAGATCTTTATTGATACGAAGAACAATAGTTTTCATAAGCATTGAATTTAAAATTAGTAATTATGGTTTTCTAGAATATTCTGCCTGTTAGATGTTATGAATTACAGATTATTACATAAAAGAATGAAAAAAGTGAAAAAGAGTGCATGTGTCCAGGAAGAGTTGTGTGAAATGTTGTTTTCTTGTAGGTAACGCTCTGATAATTCGAATGGAATGGTACTATAAGAAAATTGATCTTTTGATGGGAGAGAATTAAGGGGCAAAAGCAAAAAGCCTTTCATTTCTGAAAGGCTTTTTCTGCGGAGAGTGAGGGATTCGAACCCCCGAACCTGTGACAGTTAACGGTTTTCAAGACCGCCGCATTCGACCACTCTGCCAACTCTCCGCGACAAAAGTAGAAATTTCGAATAGATTTACAAAACTTATTTTCTAAAGCTAGTCTTAGCGTTTGAAAATGAGCTAGATTGTTTTTAAAAAAGTCTATGCAGGGATAATCTCATGGCAGTGTTTCCTGATGTTGGCCGCAATTTTGTCGATCGGTAAATCGTCCTGGTCGATACCAAATGGCTCTTCAATGGACTCACCAATTAATTCAAGAGATGCTAAAACATATAAGATAAATGGTACAGCAATCACAACAAAGTAACCGATGGAAAAAACGTAACCTACTGGAAGGGTCATGGTATAGAATATAATGAACTTCTTGATAAATGCACTATATGCTAATGGTATTGGGGTGTTTTTAATACGCTCACAAGCTCCACAAACATGTGTCATGGTAATAATTTCCTCATTAAGGATAATAAGCTGATCACCACTTATAGTTCCTTCTTTATATAGATCATTGATTTTGTGGAAGATCATGGTGGAAACTTGGTTCGGACCATGTTTTTTATTGTCCAAAGCCTTTAACTCAGGGTGTTCGTTTTCGTCGAGCATAAACTTGGTGTAATCCGATCTTAAAAAATCGTATAGTGTCTCTGCGAATAGGGGGATTGCCTTTCTGAAAAAACTACGATTCACTTTGTCATCTACATCCAGCATGGCATTTAGTTTGTACGAAAATGCTCTACTAACATTGGTCAATGTACCCCATTGTTTTCGGGCTTCCCACCAGCGGTCATAGGCCGTGTTTGTTCGGAATACCAGTAAAAGCGATATAACAAAACCGAGTAGGTTGTGGACAATGGTAATGTTTTTGACCCAGCTCTTTTCATTTAGTTTGAGGTATTCCAATTCAAGAAAGGCAATCATCCAGGAATAAAACGCTATCAAAACAAGAAATGGCAGTAACTTTTTGAAGGTATCTGATTTATGCAATTTGAAAGTTGCCGAAAGCCAGTCTTTGGGGTTGTATACGATCATACACAAAAATATAAATTGTTGCGAAAATTTTGCGAGTTAATTGCTATTGCCGTAACTTCATCGTGCTATGGCACAACAGCGATCAAAAAGAAAGAAAACAAGTACAAAAGGAAGTCAGGTTCGTGGAACAAAGTGGATTTGGATGATAGCAGGAATGCTGGTGCTTTTCCTCTGTCTTGTTGTGTGGCATTATCGGGCTGGAATTATATACTATTTTCGCGTGGCTACCTCCAAAGACAAGTCTCTGACGAAGGAAGCTAAATATGATATTCGTAATATTGAGATTATGAGCAAGCACGATGATAAGGTGTTTGGCATAGACGTGTCTACCTATCAGGAAGAAATAGATTGGCAAAAGGTAAGCACAATCAATGATCATTTTCCGATAGATTTTGTGTTTATCAGGGCGACAATGGGTGAAAAAGGAATTGATGATAAGTTTAGTCGAAATTGGAGTAAAACGGAAAATAGGGCAGTTTTGAGAGGCGCCTACCATTATTTTAGACCCAATGAGAACTCGGTCAAGCAAGCGAAGAATTTTATTCGGAAGGTTAAATTACAGTCTGGCGATCTTCCACCGGTCTTGGATATTGAGGAGCATCCAAAACAACAATCGATGGATAGCTTGAAAGTCGGGCTAAAACGTTGGCTTGAAGAAGTCGAAGCCCACTACAAAGTAAAACCCATTCTTTACTCCGGAGATAAGTTTTATAGTGACTTTTTGGAAAAGGAATTTGCAGCTTATACGTTGTGGATTGCAAATTATAACTTTTGGGTTGAGAACCCCAAAGACCATTGGGCTTTTTGGCAATTTTCTGAAAAAGGTACTGTCAGAGGGATTCAGGGCAATGTGGACTTAAATATATACAATGGTAAAATTGAGGAATTGGAAAAGCTGCTTATTCCTTTTAAATAGTAAAATATATGCGTAGAGTTTTTATCACATTATGTGGAGTCTGTATTGCTCTGTTCAATGGTCAAATGCAATTGTATGCAGCATCGAAGAGTCATCGGGTCGAGATGTCGCAACCCGCTTCAGATTTACCACGATTAACATTGAAAGAATTTAAAAAATTGCGTCGTGAAACAGCTATTCAAGTTCTTGATACGCGATCTGGCGATATATTCGTACGAGGATTTGTACCTAAATCAATAAATATAGGCTTTAAAGGTTCTTTTGATCACTTTTTGGCGCAAGTGTTTCCCAATAAAGCCCAAAAGCTTTTATTGATTACAGATATAGATAGTCAAGATACGGTTTATCATCATTTATTAAAGCTGGGTTATACCCATGTCATTGGGGTTTTGGAAGGCGGCATTGAAACTTGGAAAGCTAGTGAAGATGTAGTCTCGTTGCGTAATATCAGTGCAGGAGAATTCAGGAAAAGATCAGATCAAGGTCATATTGTGGATGTAAGAACAGATAAAGAATTTGGTAATGGACATATTGACAATGCAATGAATATTCCACTAACAGATTTCGTTAATTTTGGTTCTACGCTTAAAAAAGACAATCAACTGCTGTATGTACACTGTCAATCAGGTTATAGGAGTGCAGTAGCTGTATCTATTTTGAGTGCTAAAGGATTTAAACATATATGCAATATCCAAGGTGGGTATAAGGCATTGCAAGAAGAAGTAAAGGAGAATCAATAATGGCTACTTTTGACCAGATTATTCAATCAAATTCGCTGGTTTTGGTGGATTTTTTTGCGACGTGGTGCGGTCCCTGCCAGACTATGGCACCGATTTTACAGGATGTAAAGGAATTTTATCAAGAAGATTTGTCTATCATTAAGATTGACGTGGATAAGAATCCAAAAATTGCTTCGATTTATAAGGTAAGTGGCGTGCCTACTTTCGTGTTGTTCAAAAATGGCCAACAGGTATGGCGACAAAGCGGCATGATTCCCAAGATGGAATTACATAAATTGATCGATCAAGTAAAGTAAAAAATAAGGCGTTCAATCAAATTGAACGCCTTATTTTTTAATGATACTCTGGTGTTTTAATAGGTAGTGTTATATCGCACTAAAATATTAAAATTCATCGTCATCATCGAAGTCATCCAATCCTCCAATCGAGTCGATTTCAGGTAAATCGAAATCATCATCGAAATCATCATCATCGTCATCAGGACCGTTGAAAGATGCGAATTTTACTTCTTCAAGATCTTCGTTAGCTAAAGTTGCCGTGTTCATAAAATAATACTTTATTGTTTCTTATTCAATGTTGTAAAATTAGAGAAGAAAACTATTTTTTAAAACTTTTTTTAAAAAAAATATTAAGCTTTATTTTTCTGTTAATCAGTATGTTGAATTGTATTTTGAAAATAAAAATTTATTTTATTTTATTTATTCATTTGTTTCACCAATCGCATTGTCCTCGGTAACGATGTCTTTCAATTGAGGGAGATCTCTCACACCATTGATTCCGAAGTGATCCATGAACTGCTGGCTTGTTGCATAAAGTAATGGTTTTCCGATACTATCTGCTTTTCCCGCAATTTTGATCAGCTTCTTTTCCAGTAACCGTTGAATAGAGTAATCGCAGCTGACACCTCTAATCTGCTCCACTTCTAATTTTGTTATCGGTTGTCTGTAGGCAATGATTGCGAGGGTTTCTAGCGCTGATTGACTTAGTTTTCGCTTGTTATTGTGATTTTGGAGCTGTTGTATCGATTCATGGTAAACAGCTTTTGTCAAAAACTGATAGGCGTTGTTGATATAGCGTAATTCGAGTACATAGTCTTCGTCCTGGTACTTCGTTTCAATTTTTTTAATCAACTCACGTAGCTCTTCCCTGGATACTTCGATGGCTAAGGATTCCTGCAAAATCTGTTTAATATCGGCAAGATCTATTCCTTCCGCAGAAGCAAATATAATTGCTTCAATATTTCTTATGACGTCTTTCAATGTATCGTATTAATAGTTAATGACCTGTTCGACCATATGGGCTGGTAGCTCGCGGAACTCATACTTTTGTGTTCGCAGTTGTGGGCTGAATCCAGCTTCCAAAATAGCTTCCTGTATAGATTTTGATGTAAACCGATGTGGTGCACCAGCTGCCGAAACGACATTTTCTTCAATCATAATTGAGCCGAAGTCGTTCGCTCCAGCGTGCAGACATAATTGCGCTGTCCGCTTTCCGACGGTGAGCCAGGAAGCTTGTATATTTTTAATATTAGGAAGCATGATGCGACTTAAGGCAATCATGCGAATATATTCTTCGCTCGTTACATTATTGGTAATACCGCGCAGTCTTTTCAATAAGGTACCATCATCTTGGAAAGGCCAAGGGATAAACGCAATAAATCCATGGGATTCCTGAGGTTTTTCATCCTGTACTTCGCGAATCCATACCAAATGTTCAAAACGTTCTTCTATCGTTTCGATATGGCCAAACATCATGGTGGCAGAAGTTGGTAAATAAATTTTATGGGCTGCCCGCATAACATCTAGCCATTCTTTACCACCGCATTTTCCTTTTGATATAAGACGTCTCACACGATCATTGAGAATTTCAGCTCCCGCTCCAGGTAGCGAGTCTAGTCCTGCTTCTTTCAATTGCGTCAAAACTTCAATATGGCTCATGTTCTCCAATTTGGAAATATGCGCAATTTCAGGTGGACCGAGAGAATGTAGTTTTAGCGTAGGATAAAGTTCCTTTAATTGCTTGTAAAGGTTTTTGTAAAACTCAATACCTAAATCCGGGTGATGGCCACCTTGCAGCAGCAGTTGATCGCCACCGTATTTAAAAGTTTCCTCTATCTTTTGTTTGTAGCTTTCAATATCGGTAATGTAGCTATCTTCATGACCAGGGCGACGGAAAAAGTTGCAAAATTTGCAATTTGCAATACACACATTGGTGGTATTGACATTTCTGTCGATCTGCCAGGTTACTTTACCATGTGGCACTTGTATCTTACGCAATTCATTGGCTACGAAAGTCAAATCAGCTGTAGGTGCATTTTGATATAAAAAAACACCCTCTTCCTTGGATAGGAACTCAAATCGGAGCGCCCGTTCTAATAAATTACTTACATTCATCAACAACAAATATAAGGAGCTTTTAGCTTATTTGGACCTATTTGCGGAATATTTGACAATGCACACTGAATTTTGGGAAACGTTCCTGATATAAAAAACAAAAGGATGTACTTGTGTAACAATAGTATTGCATTTTAGCTTAGTGTATAAAATACAATAACTTGATTTATAGCGCTTTGTGAATTAATTAAGATTTTTCCTTTTTTTTTACATTTATTATTCTTTACATTTATTTAACAGATTTTAACATTTCTGGAAAAATAACCAAATTAGAAAAAAATGAATAACCAAGGGGCCTGAACCTGCCAATAATATAGCATTGTTGTCGTCAGACCTAAAAAAATGACCAAAAACTTAAATAACAACCAATATCAACTAAAACAACTAAAGCATAAACATAAATTTTTTTAAACCACCTATTTAGTAAAATTATGATGAAAAAAACGGACAAAAATTGCTGTTTTGATCTCATATTGGGCCAAAAGTTCAATAAGAGGTTTCTGATTATGAGTTCTCTTCTCATTGGAGGAGGAATGACCA
Organism: Sphingobacterium sp. G1-14; assembly: GCF_002196555.1. Taxonomy (NCBI): domain Bacteria; kingdom Pseudomonadati; phylum Bacteroidota; class Sphingobacteriia; order Sphingobacteriales; family Sphingobacteriaceae; genus Sphingobacterium; species Sphingobacterium sp. G1-14. The sequence goes on along the minus strand of NZ_CP021381.1, from coordinate 5,230,352 downwards.
CTCATGGATTTGCCAGTGGATTAACTAGCCATGGCAAAGTTGAAGTCGTTTCATTAATCAAAACAAGGAGCGTACAACAGACGCCTATCAAAGGGGTTGTGAAGGATGCTGCTACAGGTCAAGGTATTACTGGTGTATCTGTGAAAGTCAAAGGGAGCAGTAACGGGACGTCGACCGGCGAGAATGGTGCATTTACCATTCAAGCAAAAGTGGGCGATGTGTTGATTATCAGTTATATTGGGTACAAAAGTACTGAAGTTGCTGTTTCTTCGAAAGCTGATCTTGCAATTTCCTTAAGCGGTTCAGAAGATGCCTTGGAAGAGGTTGTTGTCACAGGTTATTCGGCGCAGCGTAAGAAAGATTTAACTGGTGCTGTTGCCGTTGTCAATGTGAAGGAATTGAAAACTACCCCGGCAGCGAGTGCTGTTGAGGCGTTGCAAGGGCGGGCAACAGGGGTTCAGATCGTAGTAGATGGTGCCCCTGGTTCTACACCACAGATCAAAATTCGTGGTTACAGTACGATCAACAACAACGAGCCGCTTTACATCATTGATGGAGTGCCTTATGAAGGAAAGTTAAGCTGGTTGAATCAAAATGATATTGAGACGATGCAGGTCTTAAAAGATGCATCAGCAGCTTCAATTTATGGTTCACGTGCAAATAATGGTGTTGTCATCATTACCACAAAAATAGGTAAAAGCGGAAAACCTCAATTTAGCCTTGACTCTTATTATGGTGTGCAGGTTCCAAACAGTGGGCGTTTTCCAAAAATGTTGTCTCCGCAACAAACATTGGATATTGAAAACAGATTGGACGGCACAAACAATGTGATGCCTGATTACCTTATCGCTGGACCTAAAGTGGGCGGGAAAGATGTGATTACAGCTGCAGACGTGGATATGTCAAAATATAAGTACGATGCGAGTAGCCGAAGCGATTTTTATCAAATTACCAAAGCAAATAAGGCCGGAACCAACTGGTTTGATGCTTTATCCCAAAATGCCCCTACTCAGTCGCACCAACTTAGCGTTTTAGGAGGTGGTGAAGATGCTTCCTATGCGATTTCGGGTGGTTATCTGAAACAAAAAGGAACGATTATTCATACCGGTTTTGAAAAATATAATCTTCGTTCAAACACACGCTTCTCTGCCTTTAATAATAAACTACGTTTCGGCGAAAATATGCAATATAGTTTTACGGAAGGATTTGGTATGGGAGTAAATACCAATACTGCCGGGGACTATATCGGTGAAGGTAGTGCTTTAGGTTTTGCGTATCGTATTCATAATATCATTCCTGTATATGATGAGGGCGGAAATTTTGCAGGATCTGTTGGCGGACAGTATGGTAATGGAGAAAATCCTGTTGCTATCGCCTATCGTGCCAAGGATAATAAAAATAAGAGCAATATGTTTTTCGGGAATGTCTTTGGAGAATTTGATATTGTCTCAGGATTAACCTTCCGTAGCAGTTTTGGTATGAAGTATGAAAACTACAATGGTGTATCTTATACCTATCCAAACCCTGAGTTTACAGAAGGAAGTTTTAACAATGGAATTAATGAATTTTTTGGACTGAATAAAGAATGGACTTGGACAAATACTTTAAATTATAAAAAAACATTTAATGAGGCACATACGTTGAGCATTCTTGCTGGTACGGAAGCTATTCAGAATAGAAATAGGCAAATAAGGGGAAAAGGAAATGGCTTTTTTACAATGTCATCGCTTGATTACCTTTACTTGGATGCCGCTTCAACTGGTCGCGTCAGTGAAGGTAGCGGTTCTGTAGGCTCCTTGTTTTCGGTGTTTGGAAAGGTTGATTATTCCTACAAAGATCGGTATATCTTAAGCGCAACAGTGCGTCGTGACGGTTCTTCTAATTTTGGGCCGAACAATAAATATGGAACATTCCCTGGAGCGAGTGCTGCCTGGCGTTTGTCGGAGGAAGAATTCATGAAAGGTGTGTCATGGATCTCGGACCTAAAAATCAGAGCGGGTTATGGGGTGACGGGGAACCAACGTATTCCAGCCAATCAATATCTGAATCGCTATCAGGTCGCGATTAATTCATCTTCATATCCTATTGACGGAAGCTTGACTTCCGGTATGTGGCACAATGCCTACAGTAATCCGGACGTAAAATGGGAACAAGTATCTGCATTAAACATTGGGGTGGATTTTACCCTGGCACAAGGTGATTTTGATGGATCTTTTGATTGGTACAATAAAAAGACGAAAGACATGCTGTACCTATTGCCTTTACCTGCTGTTGCCGCAGGCCGGGCCGGATCGCCTTATGTAAATATTGGTGATATGCAAAATAAAGGTATCGAGTTTTCATTGAATTATCATTACGGTAGACGTCAAGAAAGTGCATTTAAATTGGATCTGTCCGCTACTATTTCACGTAACGTGAACAAGATTGTTTCTTTGGCACCATCAGTAACCCAACAAGTGTACGGTAGTTTTAGAAGTATGGAAACCTCCATCTTAAAACCTGGAGAACCTCTTGGTGCTTTCTATGGCTATAAAGTAATTGGTATTTATTCGGAAGCGGATATGAACAATGCAAGTGTCGCTAAATATGAGGATGGAAAGTCGAGAGCTGGTGGACTTAAATTTGAGGATGTCAATGGTGACGGCAAAATTGATGCAAGTGACCGTACCGTTATAGGTAGCCCACATCCTGACTTTGTGTATTCATTCAATATCAATGCGGCTTATAAAAACTTTGATTTTATGGCCTACTTCTATGGTTCAAAGGGTAATCAAAACTATGAAGCTACGAGATACTTTACAGATTTTGGTGTGTTTAGAGGTCAAAAAAGTACACGCGTATTGGAAGAATGGAGTCCAACGAATAGCGGTAGCATGATCCCTTCTCAAGTGAGAAATGCTTCACCCTATGAGTATGCTTCTTCGAGCTATTATGTACAGGATGCAAGTTTCTTGAAATTGAAAAATCTTCAAGTTGGCTATAACTTCGATACCAATCGTGTTTTTGGTAATAATACCGGTATCAAGAAACTCCGTGCTTATGTGGGGGTAACAAATCTGTTTACGATTACTAAATATGAGGGGCTTGATCCAGAAGTTACGGCTACTCCGTCGACTTACCCAGCCTTGGGTGTAGATTTTGGTGTGTATCCACAGGCTCGTCAATATATGTTGGGTGTTAGTCTAGGATTTTAAGGGTTTAGTGATTTAAGTTAAAATTTGATTGAAATGAAAAAAAGAAATATAATTACAGTTTTAGGTATATCATTGACTTTATTAGCCTCTTGTGGGAAATCTTTTTTGGAGCGTGATCCGCAAGCTGAATTGCCTGAGTCTCAGATTGTAAATTCAAAAGGTATAGAGGCCTCTCTTATCGGGGCGTATGGAATATTAAACGGCAATGTCAACGGTACCTGGGGGAATTACTCTTCGGCGCCTAGCCAATGGTTGTTTGGTGAAGTTGCTGGAGATAATGCACATAAAGGATCTGAGGCAACCGATCAACCGAACATGAATATGATCGAATTTCATACGCCAAATAGTTCGAACGACAACCTGAGTCAAATGTGGGAAGTTTATTATGAGGGCGTATTAAGGGCAAATAATACGTTGCGTATTCTGAAGGCTGACCAAGCAGGTGAAAAAACGGTAACGGCTGCACGTGCGAAGGAAATAGAAGGTGAGGCCCGAGTATTGCGAGCGCATTATTATTTTTATTTATGGCGTGTTTTCAAAAATCTAGCGTATGTTGATGAGAACACAACAGATGATGAGGCTAAAACGAAACCGAATAAGGATGATGTACTTCCGAAGATTATTGACGATTTAAAAGCAGGAATAGCGAATTTGCCAGCGACAAAAATCAATAGCCAGGCCGGACGTATGGATCAGAATATCGCGAAAGCTTATTTGGGTAAAGTTTACCTCTACCAGAAAAAATATGCGGATGCGTTAGTTTTGTTTAAGGAAGTTATAGGTGCAAAGGATCTACGTACGATGCCGTACCAAAATAACTTTGATGTACTTACAAAAGACGGCCCAGAGGCATTATTGGTATCGAAGCATGTGATTAATCCAGATGGATCTGGTGATAATGCCAATGTTGGTGATATGTTGTCTGGATTAAATGGAAGTAATCCTGTAGGTTGTTGTGGTTTCTATCAGCCGACCATTGATTTGGTTAATGCCTATAAAGTCGATGCAAATGGATTACCATTGTTAGATGGTTCTTATCGAAATAATCCATATAAATCAGATTTCGGTTTGTCCGATGACGCAAAGAAAACATATAAACTTGATGTTACGCTTCGTTTTGACCCACGTTTAGATTATACGGTTGGCCGTAGAGGTGTGAATTTCTATGATTATGGTGTCATGCCAGGTGATGCATGGATTCGTGAGGTGAGCTCGGGTGGACCATTTGTTGGTATAAAAACAATGATTCCGAAGAGTTTGCATGCAACACATACTGCGTCAGGAGCGGCATATATTACTGACTTGGATGTTAATATTATTCGTTTAGCTGATGTTGTTTTAATGGCAGCTGAATGTCAGGTTGAATTAGGCGATTTAGGTGCAGCAATGAATCTGGTAAATGCAGTTCGTGAGCGTGCGGCAAAATTACCTCCTAAAACGACTGGCGATAATGTAGCAGCGGCGGTATATGTTGTTAAACCTTATACTTCTTTCCCAGACCAAAATTATGCGCGCAAAGCTGTTCGTTTTGAACGTCGTTTAGAATTAGCGATGGAAGGACATCGTTTCTATGACCTTGTGCGTTGGGGGGAGGCGAAAACTGTATTGGAAAGCTACGCAACGTTTGAAGGCGGTTTTATGGCTCGCTATAAAGGCTTAAACTATAAACCTCAAAATGATTACTTCCCAATTCCACAATCGCAGATTGACAGAAGTGGTGGAGCTCTGACACAAAATCAAGGATATTAATTTTTGATAGTTTAAAAAGGAAAGGGAGAGACAATGTCTCTCCCTTTCCTTTTTATAGGATTTGTATCTGAATTTTGGCAATAGACGAAAGGGAGTTCTTGCAGTTTTTTGTATGTTTGAACTGATGGAAAAAATTTTAAGTGCATTGTTGCTGCTTTGGTTTGTGCCGGCGGCTACTTTTGTAGCGAAGGCTCAGAGCTTTGAGGATGTTTATCAGCTATTTCAAGAATCTAAAATATTAAATGATCATTTTGTTGGGTTTTCTTTGTATGACCTAAATGCCAATAAATATGTGATGGACATAAACGGCAATAAGCATTTTACACCGGCTTCCAATACAAAAATGTATACCACCTATGCTGCTCTAGCGCTATTGGGGGATTCAATACCTGGTTTGGAGTATGTGGAACGCGGAGACTCGCTGCTTATCTGGGGGACAGGTGATCCGACGTTTCTGCATAATCGGTTAGATACCCGGGTGGTGTATAACTTTTTGAAAAATACGAATAAACGCATTTTTGTTGTGCCAGGGACAATGAAGAATAAGTTCTTTGCACATGGTTGGGCTATGGAAGATTTTGAAGCTTACTATCAGCCTGAAATCAGTACATTTCCTATTTATGGTAATGTGGTCACCTTTCGACAAAAAGGTTATAATTATTTATCAACCTCTCCAGCGAGTTTTCAAAATTCACTGGATTTTTTGCCGGAACCTAAGGTAGGTGATTTTGAACTTTCCCGTTCATTTCGTGCAAATTCCTTTTGGATGTCCAAACGTCCCGTTCCGAGCGGTTATGTCAATGAAGTCCCATTTATCTATTCTGATAGCTTATTTATTAAATTATTGTCGGATAGTCTAGGTAAATCCGTGACCTTATTGTCTTATCAAAAACCAAGCAATACCAAGATACTCTATTCTGGCAGTACCAAAAATTTAATCCGTGAAATGATGTTGCCAAGTGATAATTTTATTGCTGAACAGTTTTTAATGATGTGTTCGTGGAAACAATTCGGCCAATTTGATACTTACTTGGTGCGGGATTGGATGAAGAATAACGTTTATAAATACTTTTCAGCTGAGGTTGCCATTTTTGATGGATCGGGCTTGTCGTCCTATAACAAGGTGACTCCGCAAAATAATGTCGATCTATTGGTCGTCTTGAAAAATAAGTTGCCGGATGAGAAGGAACGTTTTCGTCTTTTTCCGGCCGGAGGTGTAGATGGTACTCTGAAACGTACCTATAGCAAAGATCTCGGAGAACCGTTTGTTTTTGCTAAAACAGGAACGATTACATCTGTCTACAATCAAAGTGGTTATTTGATCACACGGACAGGAAGGCGCTTGGCATTTTCTTTTATGAACAATAATTATATAGATGATCGAGCAAGTGCAATTCGTAAAGAAATGGCTAAAATAATTACTTATATTCGTCAAACTTATTAAGCCAATTTAAATGGAAGCAATTGTAAAAAACAATAAAAAATTGATTCGTTCTTGGGCCATGTTCGATTGGGCCAATTCTGCTTACAACCTTGTTATTACTTCCACGATATTCCCTGTTTACTATACCGCAATTACTACAACAAAAGAGCATGGTGATGTTGTTAGTTTCTTTGGGATTGAAGTTGTCAATACCGCACTTTCCAATTTTTCTTTGGCCTTTGCCTATCTGTTGATGTCTTTTTCTTTGCCCTTTATTTCTTCGTACGCTGATGCAAAAGGAAAAAAGAAACAGATTATGAAATTCTTCACTTATGTTGGAGCAGTTGCATGTATGTGCTTATTTTTCTTCAAGCTTGAAACTTTGGAAATTGGTATCATCTGTTTTGTACTTGCAGCGATGGGGTATATTGGCGGTGTTTTGTTTAATAATTCCTATTTGCCGCTTTTGGCGACTGTCGATCAGCAAGATAAGGTGAGTGCGCAAGGTTTTGCTTATGGTTATATTGGCTGTGTCACTTTACAGATTCTTTGTTTTATAGTGGTGCTTAAACCTGAATGGTTTGGTATTACAGATGCTTCACTACCGGCCCGTATATCGTTTCTAATGGTCGGATTGTGGTGGCTTGGGTTTTCAATGATTCCTTTTAAATACCTGCCTAAAATCGATGCAACCGAGAATAACACAGGTAAGAGTTTTGTTCAGAATGTACGGGATGAATTCGGCCATGTTATCCAAAAGATCAAAGGTATTCCTGAAATAAAACAGTTTTTGCCGGCTTTTTTCTTTTATGCAATTGGTGTTCAGACTTTGATGATTGTCGCCTCTTCTTTTGGGGAGAAAATTTTGCATTTAGGCGCAGAAAGGTTGATAGCTACCATTCTTCTCATTCAACTTGTAGCTATCTTAGGTGCATTTTTAATGTCTTATTTATCTACGCTTTTTGGGAATATCAAGGTGTTGATCGTTGTGGTGATGATCTGGATCGTCATCTGTATTTCGGCCTTTTATTTATCTACCCCACTTCAGTTTTATATCATTGCTGCATTGGTCGGTTTAGTTATGGGCGGGATTCAGTCCTTATCGCGTTCGACCTATTCTAAATTAATTCCGACGGATATCAAAGATACGACTGCTTTTTTCTCTTTTTATGACGTCACAGAAAAAGTTGCCATTGTCATTGGATTATTCTCATTCGGGTTTATAGAACAGGTTACACATAATATTCGATATTCGGCATTGGTTCTTTCTTTATTTTTTGTAATTGGATTGTTACTTTTGATCCGGATATTAGTATCCAATAAATCTTAATTTTATTGATTGAATTGCATATGAAAGTAGAACTTTTTGTTCCTTGTTTTATAGATCAGCTTTACCCTGAGACCGCTTTTAATACGGTTCGTTTATTAGAAAAGGTCGGCTGCGAGGTTGTCTATAATCCTGAGCAGACATGCTGTGGCCAGCCTGCCTATAATGCTGGATTTTGGGATGATGCAAAACAGGTCGGACGGAAGTTTTTAGGTGATTTCTCGGGAGATCATGTGATTATTTCTCCTTCTGCGTCTTGTACTGGTATGGTACGACATGCTTATAATGATTTATTCGCAAATTCGGCAGATTCCCATCAATGCCATAAAATACAGCAACAGGTTATGGAAATCTCTGATTTTTTAGTAAACGTGCTAAAAAAAGAGTATTTTGGAGCTGAGCTTGAGGGTGTTGCGGTGTACCACGATTCTTGTTCGGCTTTGCGGGAGTGCAAGATAAAAGAGGAACCACGGAAATTATTGAGTAAGGTCTTAGGTTTGGAGATGGTGGAGGTGAAAGATAGCGAGACATGTTGTGGGTTTGGGGGTAGTTTTGCCGTTAAATTCGAAGGAATATCCGCGGCAATGGCTGAGCAAAAAGTGCGCAATGCACTTGATCTGAATGCGGATTATATTATTTCCACGGATTCATCTTGTTTGCTACAGCTTCAATCTTATATCGATAAACATAAATTACCCATTCAGACGATGCACCTCGTTGATGTGTTGACTACTGGCTGGGGAAATATTTAAATAACACATTAAATCTAAACACATGAATTCAAGAAGAGATTTTCTTAAAAACCTTGCACTAGCGTCTGCTGGTATAGCATTAGCTCCCTCTTTGGAGAGTTTTGCGGCAGCAAAGAAAGATTGGTTTGACATTTCCTTGGCTGAATGGTCATTGCATAAATCCTTGTTCAAGGGAGATTTGAACAATTTGGATTTTCCGGTATTAGCTGCCAAAAAATACGGTATCTATGGGGTGGAATATGTGAATCAGTTTTTTAAGGATAAGGCTAATGATAATAACTACCTTACTGAGCTAAATATGCGTGCAAAAGATAATGGTGTACGTAATGTACTCATTATGATTGATGGTGAGGGAAATCTCGGTGATGAAGATGAAACAAAGAGAAAACAAGCCGTGCAAAACCATTATAAGTGGATTTCTGCAGCTAATTTCTTAGGTTGTCATGCAATCCGTGTCAATGCGGCTGGAAAAGGGACTCCTGAGGAAGTTAGTAAACGTGTTGTCGAAAGTTTAACAGCGCTATCTGATATTGGTAAAAAAGCGGGGATTAGCATTATTGTAGAAAACCATGGTGGTATCTCTTCACATGGTGACTGGTTGGCTAATACATTAAAAGCAGTGGGTAGTAAATATTGTGGAAGTTTACCTGATCTTGGTAATTTCTATGAGTATGATCGTTATCAAGGTGTGACGGATCTAATGCCTTATGCACATGGTGTGAGTGCCAAAACACATGATTTTGATGCTAATGGAAATGAAACGCAAATTGACTATGAGCGTATGTTGAAGATTGTTAAAAAAGCAAAATTCAAAGGTTATGTGGGGATTGAATATGAGGGAAGTAAGTTGAGCGAAGAAGAGGGTATTTTTGCTACTAAAAAATTACTGGAACGTTTGCGCCCTTTGATCTAATATTTAACTAGTCGAGTTCTTTTCAGGAAATGGAAGGAACTCGACTAGTTAAATAGGTTTTAATTGAAGTATTGCTCGGATGCAACAACGAAAAAAACTGCAGTCCATTCGTTAGAAACCTATTAAAATCTTCACTATCTTGCTTGAGTATATGAAGACGGGTGAACAACCTCTTTCTTTGTGTAGAGGATCATCGGATTTTTCCGTTTACCGATGGTATATTTTATAAATGGAAATCGCACTACCTTATTTTGAAAAATAACGACTAAAAAAAAAACATGAATTTTGAAAAAAATGCTGTTCTTGAAACCCATTTGCAAAAAGTAGGGGCTGAACATGTATTGGTACAAGGGCATCCTGCCGGCTTGTTTGTATTATTCTTCACAGAGATGTGGGAGCGTTTTAGCTATTATGGTATGCGGGCGCTGTTGGTAAATTTTTTGGTTTCTACCATTGCCCAACAAGGATGGGGTTGGACCAACTCCGAGGCCATGAAGCTTTATGGTTTGTACACCGGGATGGTGTTTTTAACGCCACTGTTCGGTGGGATTATAGCCGATCGCCTAACAGGATATAAAAAATCCATTATGGTCGGAGCTATAATTATGACGCTGGGACATATCGCTATGGCTTTAGAGGGATTTAATAAAAGCTTCTTTTTGGCGGGTTTGGTGCTGATTGTTTTGGGAAATGGATTGTTCAAACCCAATATTTCTTCGATGGTAGGGAAATTATATCCGGATAAAGGAGGAAAAAAGGATGCTGGTTATACCATCTTTTATATGGGCATCAACGGGGGAGCGTTTTTAGGAATGATGCTGTGCGGTTATATTGGTGAGAAGATCGGCTGGCATTATGGCTTTGGGCTTGCCGGAGTATTTATGTTTTTGGGAATGTTGCAGTTCTATTTTGCACAACCCATTTTCGGAAAAATTGGAAATACACCCGAGAAACAAGACGAGTTAACCGATATTGCGGCCGGTCAAGAAGAAAATCCAAAGCATATTGTTCGTGATCGTTTGCTGGTAATAGCCATTTTTATGTTGTCAAGTATTGTTTTCCATTTAGCTTTTGAGCAAGCAGGTGGTTCGATGACGATCTTTGCAAAAAATTATACACAACGGGTATTGAGTGGAGAAGTGGCGGTTTTATTTAAATGGTTGGACGCTGCATTGACGGTTTTGCCGATTGTGGTAATTACTGGCGTACTGTTTGTTTTAGCGAAGAAAATCATACTAAAATACCCTATGATTATACTTTTTTCGAGTATTTCTTTTGTGATCATTTGGTCTTTGTGTCTTTGGAAAGTTTATCGGGAATATTATGGTATGAATTCCGAAGTTACGGTATCCTGGTTTCCGATGTTAAATTCTTTCTTTATCATTACCCTGGCCACATCATTTAGTAAGATATGGGAGAAAGTGTGGAATCCTTCTGGTCCGATTAAGTTTGCAATGGGACTGACATTGGTTGGAGTCGGTTTTGCAGCTTTATCTATTGGAAGCTCTGAGATTCCTACCGGTGCAAAGACGGCCTCTGTTAGTATGATCTGGCTGGTATTGGCGTACTTTTTTCATACAGTGGGCGAATTATGTATTGGTCCGGTCGGACTTTCTTATGTCAGTAAACTATCGCCAAAAAAATTCCTGGGGTTATTGTTTGGTTTTTGGTTTTGTGCCAATGCCATAGCTAATTTTATAGGGGGCTTTATTGGGTCATATATTGATAAGATTACAGAATCTCATTCGATGTCATATTTCTTTGCTGTATTTACAGTAATTCCTATGGTGGCTGCTGTATTTCTTATTCTGGCCAACAAAAAAATAAAAAAGATGATGCATGGAATTGATTAATTCATAGAAAAATAGTGTATCTTCAAGCGATTTTTATCAAAATAAAAACAAAACCTGAGTTATAAAACAATTATTGAAATTATATGAATCAAGAAAAAGATCAAGTTCTTGTAGCACATCTTGCTAAGCAGGGGATCGATGAAAAGATGGTAAATGGGCATCCTGCCGGATTATTTGTGCTATTCTTTACAGAGATGTGGGAGCGGTTTAGTTACTATGGTATGCGGGCATTGTTGACCTTATTTTTAATAAGTTCCCTTGCTGATGGGGGATGGGAATGGAGTAACGAACGTGCCATGAAACTTTACGGTTTGTATACTGGTTTTGTCTATTTAACACCATTGATCGGTGGAATGATTGCGGATAAGCTAACCGGTTTTAAGAAGGCGATTTTGATAGGCGCTTTGGTAATGACATTGGGGCACCTGTCTATGGCATTTGAGGGTGTGAATTCCAATTTCTTTTATCTGGGTCTTGTGTTAATGATTTTGGGTAACGGGATGTTTAAGCCTAATATTTCTTCTATGGTGGGAAATCTTTATCCAGATCAAAGTCCTAAAAAAGATGCAGGGTATACCATATTCTACATGGGCATCAATGCCGGGTCATTTTTGGGAATGCTTCTATGTGGGTATATCGGCGAAAAAATTGGTTGGCATTATGGTTTCGGGCTTGCCGGAGTATTTATGTTCTTTGGTATGTTGCAATTCTATTTTGGACAAAAGATCTTTGGAATTATCGGAGATTCACCCAAAGCACTTCAGGCTTACCATGAAAAAAAGATCAAAAATCACGAAGAGGAGGAAGAGGTCATTCCTGCACATGTTGTCCGTGATAGGTTAATCGTTGTCACCATATTTATGTTGGCTAGTGTGGTTTTCTTTCTGTCTTTTGAACAGGCGGGCGGATCCATGTCTATCTTTGCAAAGGATTATACACAAAGGGTCCTGTCTGGAAGTTCAGCAGTGACATTTAAATGGATTGATACTATTTTGACTATTGTGCCTATCGTTATTGTGACGATCGTTTTAACAGCATTGGCTAGAAAAATATATAAACAGTATCCATTGACTATTTTATTTACCGCTGTCTCATTTGGTATCATTTGGTGCTTAGGCTTATGGAAAGTATTTCGAGAAATTGGAATAACCGGATCGGAAGTTGGAGCCTCATGGTTTCAAATATTGAATGCATTTTTTATTATTTCACTTGCATCGTCATTTAGCAAATTCTGGGAGAAGGTCTGGAATCCTTCGGGACCAGTTAAGTTTGCACTAGGTTTAATATTGGTGGGAATTGGATTTGCAGCATTAGCCTATGGGGCGAGCGAGATTCCTCAAGGAGCAAAGACAGCGTCTGTGAGTATGATTTGGTTGGTGATCGCCTATTTCTTTCATTCAGCAGGGGAGCTTTGTCTTTCACCTGTTGGCTTGTCTTATGTTAGTAAGCTTTCCCCAAAGAAATTTTTAGGGCTTCTTTTCGGTTGCTGGTTCTGTGCTTCGGCAATTGCCAATTTTATCGGTGGATTTTTAGGCTCATACATTGATCGCATTACAGAAGAACATTCGATGTCCTATTTCTTTATGATATTTGCAATAGTTCCTGGGGTTACGGCATTGCTATTAATTGTCTTCAATCCAATATTGAAAAAAATGATGCATGGGATCAACTAATCAAGATCGGATAGTATCATAAAAATAAGGGCTAATCAGTGTATGTTTAGCCCTTATTTTTTTATACTTTATTGTTGATACTTATCTATGTTTATTCTTCAATTTTTAAAAGCAATTTATCGATGCGGTGTCCATCCATATCGAGCACCTCAAAAATTAGGTTTTTAAATCGCACGCGTTCACCTTCTTCGGGTACGTGATCTAATCTTAGGAACACGAGGCCTCCTACGGTGGTTACGTTATTGATCTCATCTTCGTCTTCTTCAGAAAGACCGATTTCAAATTCATCCAAAAGATCCTCGATCTGATATTGTCCGTCGACAACATAATCGCCGTTTTCCAATTGACGTATTGTCGGACGGGCACTTAGGTCGCTTTCTGTGATGTTGCCGACCAAATCGCCAACGATATCCCGTAACGTAATAATTCCCTGTGGTGAGCCATACTCATCAATGACAACCGCCTGATGTATACTGGAGGTACGCAAGGTATTCATAATGCTATAAGATGAACTGAATTCATTAACAAATTTGATCGGTAACATAAGTGTTCTGAGATCAAATGCTTCGTTCTGGAGGCATTGACGGAGTAATGATTTTACATGAACAACACCTTTGATATTGTCGAGACCACCTTCACAAACTGGGTAGATGGAATGATCGTTGTCCAAAATGATCTTTCTGTTTTCTTCAAAGGAATCTTCCAGATCCAAAAAAACAATGTTTTTGCGGTGAGTCATTAGGTTGACCGCTTTTTTGTCCCCTAAACTCAACAAACGGTCGACGATATCGTGCTCAATACCTTCGATGACGCCACTGTCAACACCTTCGTCTACTAATGCCTTAATTTCTTCTTCTGTGACACTATTGCCGCTGCTCTTGATATTGAGTATTTTGACAATAAACTCCGTCGACATACTGAGTAGCCATACAAATGGCCGAACGATTTTGCTAAGCAGGTTCATCGGGTAAGCAATCAGCATGGCGTACTTCTCCGGAATAGCCATACCGATACGTTTGGGGACCAGTTCACCAAGCACCAACGAAAAGTAGGTGATGATAAAGACGACAATGATGACGGCGAGCTGTTCGCTATAGGGGGCTATGATACTAGATTTATTAAAGATCTCTACCAGGTAAGATGAAATACTGCCGCCAGAAAAGAATCCGGTTAAGATGCCAATAAGGGTAATGCCTATTTGTACAGTGGATAGAAAGCTGTTGGGCGATTCTTTTAGGTTTAGCGCTATTTTTGCAGCGGCATTGTTTTTATCGCTTTCAGCCTGTAGCCTTGCCTTTCTGCTGGACACGATGGATATTTCTGATGCCGACAGTATTCCGTTTAGAATAATCAGGACTAAAATAATAATTGCTTCGGTAAGCATAATGAGTTGAAAAAGTTGTTTGCTAGGCTAATTTACGGAAAAGACCGGCCAAATAGTAGGATTATTATGATTATGTCAGGCATTCATAAAAAAAGCCGTATATCTTTCAATACGGCTTTTATGATAATAAGCGTGTTTTTTCAATTACATTCCACTGTCATCTAACATAAAGGTATTTTTCTTGGTTTTCCATTTTCCTTTTGTGAAATCAGGGAATTCCAACGTTTTATTTCCTTTTGCAATAGACTCGGTAGATAATGGGAATACAGCGCTCATGGTTACTGAATCATACACGTCAATTGGAGTCTGTACTTTTTGTTTTACAGCTTGAATGAACGCATTGAATACAAACCAGTCCATGCCACCATGGCCAGAACCGTTTGCTACCTCCTCATATTTTTGCCAAATTGGGTGATCGTATTTCTTTACCCATTCGTCTGCAGAATCCCAAGTGTGTGGTTTGGATTTACCCTCGATGTGAATACCTTTGGCAACATCCATCCAAATACCGTCTGTTCCCTGTACGCGGAAACCGATAGAGTAAGGTCTTGGTAAGTGTGTATCATGCGTTAATAACATGGTTTCTCCATTCGCACATTGTAACATCGTTTGAGTGATATCACCATTTTTGTAATTGATCTTACCGTTAGGATGTCCCGGGGAAACTTTATTGACATAGGCTGCCAATCCACGGGCTTTACTTGAGTACGAAGTGATATGAGTGAATCTGTTCCCCTTGTTGATATCTGCAAATTGCATAATTGGACCTAAACCGTGTGTAGGGTATAGATCACCATCTTGGTCGATATTGAACTGTGTACGCCATTGTGCCTCAGAAATTGCTTTCGGACCATATTCAACGCCATGGCCATAATAGGCTTTTCCGTCATTGAATAATACCTCGCGTAAATCGTGTTGATAACCGCCTTCCAGGTGCAACAATTCACCAAATAGTCCTTGTCTGTGCATATTCAATACAGCAAGTACATCACGACGGAATGCAACATTTTCTAGGGTCATGTAAGGTTTTCCAGTTTCTTCGGATGCTTTCACAATATCCCAGTGATCTTGTAGCGTTAAACCTGCAATAACCTCGCAACCCACGTATAGACCAGCTTTCATTGCGTCAATAGCTTGGTTTTTGTGGAATTGCCAAGGCGTTGCAATAATGACAGCATCTAATTTTTCATTGCTTAACATCTTTTTGTAAGCATCAACTCCACCAGTATACTCTTTTGGAAGTTTGGTGCCTTTTGCATTGAATTGTTTACGGCATTGTGCTAGAGATTCTTCCTGGGTGTCACAGACAGCCACAATTTCTAGATCATCTCTGTTTAGGGCAATTTGAACGTGATTACGTCCTCTAAGGCCTACGCCAATAAAACCGATTTTTATTTTCCCATTTGTTTGAGCAAATAATTCTGTACTTGAAAGGACACCGATTCCAGCTGTAGTGATGGCAGTCGATTTTATGAAATTTCTTCTATCCATTGTTTTGAGATATAAGGAGTTTGTATATTAGTTATTTACTTGTTTGAAAACAGTCCTTAAGACTGGCTACTATTAACAAATATATTATTTCATTTGGGATAAATGAAAGTGCAAACGTTTGCTTAATTTTATTAAATTTCATGCAAACGTTTGATTGAAATAAAAATTATCATTTATTAATTCAATTTGTGATATTGCAAGCACATTGATGATTTAAAAAACATAGTTTAATGTCTGATTTTAACCAATTAGTAGTAGAGAGCGCAGCAAAACAATTCACATTAGAAGGAGATATCATTTCAGTGCAACCGTTTGGTTCTGGTCATATCAATGATACTTATCGTGTAGTTACTACTGTAGATAGCGGTATATCGCATTTATTACAACGTATTAACCACCATGTTTTTCCGAACGTGGATGGATTAATGCATAATATTGAGATTGTCACCAAGCATCTTAGTAAGAAAGTTAAAGTCGCTGAAGGAAAAAGAATCAGCGATCATGTATTGACAATTGTTCCTACAAAAGATGGGAAATTATATATAAAAGATAGTCAGGATAATTATTGGCGCATGTTTATCCTCATAGAGGATACTAAAAGCTATGATATTGTAGAGACTGAGGTACAGGCAGCTGAGGGTGGTCGCGCTTTTGGTTTGTTTCAAAAGCAGCTCTCGGATTTAGATGCTTCATCGATCGTTGAGGTACTTCCTAACTTTCATAATATAGAGTTTAGACTCGAAAATCTTCGAAAAGCAATCGCTAAAGATGTCTGTCAACGCGTAGCGTCGGTGAAAGACAAATTGGATTTTATCTTTAGTCGTGAAGATCGAATGAAAACCATTCTTGAACTTGGTAGTAAGGGTGAGCTTCCGCTGCGTATTACACATAATGATACAAAGTTTAATAATGTGCTCTTAGATCGCCACGATAAGATGCAATGTGTCATCGATTTAGATACTGTCATGCCGGGTTATGTGGCATATGATTTTGGGGATGCTATTCGGACGATTATTAACCCCGTTGCCGAGGATGAGAAGGATGTTTCGAAAATTCTGCTAAATCTTGCTTTATATAAGGCATATGCCGAAGGTTATTTGGAGGAAGCTAATGACTTCTTGACAACTTTGGAGAAAGAAACATTAGTAGATGGAGCCTTCTTATTGCCATATATGCAAGGAGTACGTTTCTTAACGGACTATTTGGAAGGAGATCATTACTACAAGACTAAATATGAGGACCATAATCTGGTGCGTACAAATACGCAACTGAAATTGGTTGAAGAGATGGAAAAGAATGAAGCATTTATGCGGAAGGTAGTTTTTGATTGCATTTAACAATTTTATACCTTTAATCATATTGAGAAGCTTCCATCGCGTAGATGAAGCTTCTTTTTTCTGTAAAAAAAAATATTCGAATGAAAAAACTAACCATTTTGCCTATCGCAGCGGAGCTGGCCAATACACTAGATTATCATACTTTGTCGAAGCTCTTGAGCAATCTTGAATCGCATTCTTTGGAGTTTAATAATTGGAGCGAATCTTTCCCGTATAAACCTGAGGTACAATTTAAGATTGGCTACACCCGGGAGTATCTAGTGTTGCAGTACGATGTCGTCGAAGAACAACTTCGGGGTAATTATTCCGATACAAATCAAAATGTATGGGAAGATAGTTGTGTGGAGTTCTTTATTTCATTTGATGGACGCAAACATTATTATAACCTTGAATTTAATCTAATTGGAACGGGCTTGATCGGTTATGGCCCTGCCGAAAAGGCGAGTCGAAATCGGTTGGATAGTACAACGATAGAACAGGTGCGTACTTACTCTTTAATTGAGCGTAATGGTTCAGATAAGAGATGGAGTATGATTGAGGTAATTCCATTTGCTGTATTTCAGTTTGACGATCTTGTAGAGCTGAAGGGTAAACTGATACATGGGAATTTTTATAAATGTGGTGATCATCTCAAACAACCACATTTTATATCTTGGAATAAAATAGAAAACCCAACTCCTAACTTCCATCTCCCCGAGTTTTTTGGAGAAATGGTCTTTGGTTAGGAGTTGAGTAAAAAAGTTGATGCTTATTGGTAAACAGATTCTTTTTTGAATTTCTTTGCCAATAAAGCATATACTAATACACGGTATTTATTTTTATTGGATTTGCCAATAGCGGTAATCACTTCCTCTAGTGCCTTGTCTAAATCGGGCCCATCTTTTAGGCCTAATTTTTTGATCAAAAAATTTTGTTTGACACGGTTCAGTTCTTCGGGATCTGATGCAGCGACGGTTTCGGAGTCTGCATTGTAAATGGAAGGTCCTATTCCTTTTGTTACTTTTGCAATAAATGCTTCATCTAATGATAAGCCTAGCTTTTTTGATTCTGCAACATATGCAGCAATTTTTTCATCTAATTTGCTCATAATTATGTAAGTGATTTAATTGTAGTTAGTTAAGTTAGGTAAAAAAGTCGATAAACAAAATTATTCTTTGGGTTAGGATAAAGATTGTTACATTTGTACCCTTGATAAGTGCTGTTAACTAAAATGTGGAAAATTTCAACTAATTATTCTTCGTAATTGTTGTAAGTTACATTTTTATAAGTTATCTTTGCACCTCAATAATTGAATATACGTAATCATAATAATAATGAAAAAAGATTTGCATCCTTCAAATTACAGATTAGTTGTATTTAAAGATATGTCAAATGACTATGCTTTTATTACAAAATCTTGTGTTGATACTAAAGAAACTATCACATGGGAAGATGGTAATGAGTATCCAGTTGTAAAACTAGAGATCTCTCATACATCACACCCTTTCTATACAGGTAAAATGAAATTGGTTGATACTGCTGGTCGTATCGACAAATTCCGTAACCGTTACAACAAAAAATAATTGTAGCAGATCTGTATATTACAATATTAAGAACTCGATAAATATAATTTGTCGAGTTTTTTTTGTTATTTTTAATTTGTGAAAATCTTCTTTACAGATTGCTTTGATTCGATCCAATTGTTGGATAAGCTTAGCTCCCCATTAACTACTTTTGATAGAAAGAGTCTTTATCCATTTACTTTCGTGAAATCTTGCTTGGACCTTCGGGTTGGTATACTGACTTTACGGGAGAAATGGCTAAAATTAGCTTTAGCATTTGATGTACACTATATTGCCGCTCATTCGAACGAGGAGGGGATTATTTGGTTGTCTGAGAACGTTATCCCGTCAGTAGTATTATTGCAGGCTATACAGCGCTTGGGTGTAGGAGAGGTTATTTTACAGCGCGGATACGTTATCGCTTGTTGTTATGCGCGTATGGGCTCTTATCGTGTACAAGAGATTGATACGTCAGTGGATCTACTAAAGGGGGTAGAAGATCTGTTTTTGCTTACAGGAGCTGAAATAACACGTGATTTCAATCTTCTGGTACAAGATGTTCAGTCGTCCAGTATATCTGTGACGAATCAATTGTTAGGAAATGACCTTTATGTAGGCGCTCGTGTTAGCGTGGAATGTGCTACGATCAATACTCTACAAGGCCCCATATATATCGATGAAGATGTTACAATTATGGAGGGAGCGCATTTGCGTGGTCCATTATACCTTGGTAAGGGTGCCGTTGTGAAAATGGGCGCCACGATTTATGGCAATGTTTCGATAGGCAAGCAGAGTGTCATTGGGGGAGAGATCGGAAATTCGGTCATTGGTGATTTTTCGGCCAAGGGGCATCATGGTTATCTAGGGTGTTCAGTGATAGGGGATTGGTGTAACTTAGGGGCTGGTACCTCTAACTCCAATTTGAAGAATAACTTAAAGACCGTTTCAATTTACGATTATGCATTGGATGGTGTTCGGGATACAGGTCTGTTAAAATGCGGGGCCTTTATTGGAGACTATACACGCCTTGGTATCAATTCGGCTTTAAATACAGGGACGGTAATTGGAATTGCAAGCATGCTAGCAGATACAAGTTTTTATGCTAAATTTGTACCGTCATTTGCTTGGGTGTTCGACGGAGGTGTGCAAACTTATGAATTTGATAAGTTTATGGCATATTTGGAGACGCTGTATGCGTCAAAAGGGGAAGAGCTCACGGAGCAGATTAAAGATAAATTGAATCAACTTAACAAAAAATATAATTAAATCGTAAAATCATGCGTAAAAAAATCGTAGCTGGTAATTGGAAAATGAATTTAGACTATCAATCAGGATTGAGCTTGTTTTCTGAAATTATCAATATGGCCAAAGATGAAGTGATTGGAAACCAAGAATTGGTTGTTTGTAGCCCATTTATTCATTTGTCAAGCCTTGGGCAATTGTCGAAAAATGTTGCAAATGTAAATATCGGTGCACAGAATATTCACCAAGCTGAGTCCGGAGCCTATACAGGTGAGATTTCGGCTTCACAAGTGAAATCAGTAGGTGCTTCACATGTTATTTTGGGGCACTCTGAAAGACGTGCTTATTTTGGTGAGACTGATGCATTGTTGGCATCTAAAGTGGATATTGCATTAAAACATGATTTAACACCAATATTCTGTATTGGAGAAACAAGAGAAGAACGCGAATCTGGGGCTTTCTTTGATGTGATCAAAACACAATTGACAGATGGATTGTTCCACTTGTCTAAAGAAGCTTTTGCATCTGTAGTATTGGCATATGAACCAGTTTGGGCAATTGGTACTGGCTTGACAGCTAGCCCAGAGCAAGCACAGGAGGTTCATAAATTTATCCGCGAGGTGCTAGCTGATCAATATGGTCACGAGATTGCTGATAATACAAGTATTCTATATGGAGGGTCTTGTAATCCAGGTAATGCAAAAGATTTGTTTGCTCAAGCCGACATTGATGGTGGTTTGATAGGAGGGGCTTCTTTAAAATCGAGAGATTTTATTGATATCGCTAAAGTATTTAACGGCTAATTTTTAGAAATGAAATACGTAGAGGTTATCTTTCAAATGCGATCAGGTGAAGAATGGCAGAAGGATTTGTTGATATCTGATTTGGCTGATATTGGCTTTGATACTTTTGAGGATACCGAATCTGGATTTGCAGCTTATATTTCAGCTGCAAATCTTGACTTGCAAGCATTAGAAACTTTGATGCTTCAACCTTATGAAGGCCTAGAGGTCGATTATAAGATACAGGAAATAGAAAACCAGAATTGGAATAAATTGTGGGAAAGTAATTTCAACCCAATTGAGGTGGGGGGGCAATGCTATGTGCGTGCAACTTTTCATGAGGCAAAACCTGAGTTTCCCTATGAAATCATTATAGATCCGAAGATGTCTTTTGGCACTGGCCATCATCAAACAACTTCGATGATGCTTCAGTATATCTTGGAGAATGATTTTAATGGCAAGCAGGTTTTAGACATGGGCTGCGGTACAGGGATTCTAGCCATTTTGGCATCAAAAAAACGTGCGAATACTGTGTTGGCTGTGGATTATGATGAAATATGTGTCGAAAGTGTGATCGAAAATAGAGTGCTCAATCATGTTGAGCATATTGAGACGCTCTGTGGATCTTATGAAGTGTTAACAGGTCGGGGCTTTGATGTGATTTTGGCAAATATTAATCGTAACATTCTTTTAGAACAATTACCTCAGTATGCATCGAGCATTCGTACAGGGGGTGAGCTGTACCTAAGTGGTTTCTATGAGCAGGAAGATTTAGCAATCTTAAGCGATGCGGCGACGTCATTAGGTTTTGAGTTTATCTCCAATAAAGTTTTAAATAATTGGTGTGCAGCCAAGTTTGTGAAGCGATAATTTAGCTATGCGGATTCATTTTATAGCAATAGGTGGTAGTGTGATGCATAACCTTGCTATTTCATTGGCAAAACAAGGGCATCAAGTGACAGGTTCTGACGATCAGATCGTAGAACCTTCCCGTTCTCATTTGATTGAAGCAGGCTTGCTTCCTAATCAATTGGGCTGGTTTGAGGAAAAAGTTACGGAGGATATTGATGCTGTGATCTTGGGTGCTCATGCCCAGGTAGATAATCCTGAATTAAGGCGGGCGCAGGAATTAGGTCTTAAAATTTATTCTTTTCCAGAATTTATACAAGAGCTTTCGCAGGATAAAATCCGGGTGGTTATTGCTGGAAGTTACGGTAAGACGACCATAACGAGCATGGTGATGCATGTTATGCGATTTCTAGGAAAAGAATTTGACTATTTGGTAGGGGCTCAATTAAGAGGCTTTGATAAGTTGGTCGATATTACTAAGCATAATAAGATTATTATTATCGAAGGAGATGAATATGTTTCATCCAAGATTGATCCGAAGTCTAAGTTTTTGTATTATAAACCGAATATAGCCTTAATTTCGGGTATTGTATGGAATGAGTTTAACTCGAAAATATCACAAGAGGAATATATTAAACAATTTGAAGATTTTATTGACTCAATTCCGCCAAAAGGTACCTTAATTTATAATAAGGAAGATGTTGTGTTACAGAAGGTTCTCCAAGATACGAAAGATTGTAAGATCAATAGACATGGCTATAAGATTCCTGATTATACAATTAATAAGGGGGTAACCTATATCAATACACCGGATGGAGATGTTCCTTTGCAAGTGTTTGGTAAGCACAACCTATCTAATATTGCTGGAGCCTATACGATCTGCGAATGGTTGGGGATCAAAAAGAAAGAGTTCTTTGAGGCTATAAAAAGTTTTAATACTTCGATTCGTTATTTGGAGTTTGTTGCAAGCTCGGAAGGATCGGTAGTTTATCAGGATTATGCTTGTAATGCGGATAAAGTGAAGTCAAGTATTCACGCCGTGAAAGAGCAATTTCCTAATCAGAAATTGGTCACAATTATCGAATTAAACTCGTATGATAGTTTAGATTCTTCCTTTTTGTTACAATATGCAAACTCGATGAAAGAGTCGGATGTATCTGTGGTCTACGTGAATATAAATTCTTGTAAAGAACTTAATAAAGATATCGAAAGTGTCCCAAATAATATTAAGGATAATTTTAATAATCCTGATTTAGAGGTTGTTGTAAGTTTAGACGGACTCTATTCATTTTTAGATGGTGTCAAATCAAAGGGCTACAATTTACTTCTTATGAGTTTAAATAATTATAATGGGGTTAATTTGTCCGTGCTGGCTGATCGGTTTTTTAGAGATTTTTAGAGAAAAAATTATAATTTAATGTAAATTAAATTGTAATTTATTATTTTTGTTTAAAATATCTACCAGATGAATGCATTAGGAAAAAAAATCAGATTACTTAGACACCAAAAGGGGTGGAGTCAAGAGGATGTTGCAAAACGATTGGATATCTCAATCCCAGCATTTTCTAAAATTGAAACAGGGATTACAGATGTGAATTTGTCTCGCCTGAATCAAATCTCAAAATTATTCAATTTGACAGTTGTTCAACTTTTATCTACTTCTGATTCTGAAGAAGACAAAGAGTATGTAAATGAGGTGAATGCTTTGACGCAAAAATTACAACAACGCGATAGCGAAGTAATTGAATTGCAGAAAAAGGTTATTGATCTTTATGAGCAATTGCACAAAAGATAAGGCATATTAAAATTGTTACCGAAAAGGCAATCCAAAGGGTTGCCTTTTTTTGTTTATGCAACTTTATTTTGGTCAAAAGTGATTTTGTTTTTGTTTCTTTGTAAGTATTTTATCAAAAAAATAAAGGTTGATTATTTATGGGGAGATTAAACGGGGATATTACGACTAGCCCGTCGACTGATTTTTTTAAGTCAAATGTATTGGGACAGCGTTCAGGGCTCTTTGTCCTTTTCTTTACTGAAATGTGGGAACGTTTTTCGTTCTACGGGATGCGTGTACTCTTAATGCAGTTTTTAACTGCTGCAGTTATTCAAGGTAGTCCTTTCTCGGGATGGTCCTGGACTGCACAACAAGCTGGAGCACTTTATGGTACCTATGCCATGATGCTCTATTTAACTCCTATTATAGGAGGGATTATAGCGGATAAATATATTGGATCACGTAAAGCTGTGATCATCGGTTCGGCGATTATGACGCTTGGCCATGCTGCCATGGCCTTTGATACTTCGATTATGTTTTTCCTTGGTTTAGTGTGTCTAGTTATCGGAACGGGTTTCTTCAAGCCTAACATGCCATCTATCTTAGGTGAGATGTATAAAGATCTGCCAGAAAAAAAGGACGGCGCTTATACCATATTTTATATGGGGGTCAATGCCGGCGCTTTCTTTGGTATGATGCTATGTGGATATATTGCCGAAACTTATGGCTGGCATTGGGGATTCGGTTTGGCTGGTATCTTTATGCTTTTGGGAACACTGCAGTTTGTTTTTGCAAAACCACTCATGGGAAATCTTGGTGTTTTAAATAAGTCCACCTCTGGGGAGCATAAAGTTATCGCTGAGGATACGGATACAAGGAATCCATTTACCATACGGGATTATGTATTGATCGCGATAGTTTCTATTATTGGTTTTGTATACGCTTTTAATGACCCTTTATCGAAGAATGGTATTGTTGATGTATTTTCTCGTTTGGATACGCCATTTCTAAGAGGGCAGTATATAATGGTCATTGTGGCGTTGATTCTTTTCATATATCTTATTGTTACACGGATTATGCGTTATGATAAGGTTGTAAGGGATCGGATGTTCGCAGTTGTGCTGTTGGCTTTTTTCTTGGTCTTCTTTTTTATGAGCTTTGAGCAGGGGGCAACTTCATTAGTTCTTGTGGCTAGAGATAATATTGACAGATCACTTACTGGTGCTGCATTAACAACCTTTAATGTGGTAAATGGTTTATTGACGATTGTACCGCTTTCGATTATTTCTTGGGTTCTGATTAAATTGGCAAAAGTAACCTGGAACAAAATTGCCATTTCAAATATCGTATTATTTATCTGTTTTGGGTTGATTTGGGGAGCAGTAATCTGGATGTTGTACAATGAGTTCAATAAAGAAGCATCAGAAATCAAAGTTTCTTGGTTCTCTATCTTAAACTCATTTTTTATTATTGCACTTGCCTCTTCGGTATCCAAAATTTGGGAGTCGAAGTATAATCCATCAGCAGCCTTTAAATATGGCTTTGGTCTGATTTTGGTTGCGATAGGATTTTTCATTATTGGATTAGGATCAATAGGAATAAGCCAGGGTGCTAAAATCTCGATGGTATTTTTGGTGCTGACCTATTTGTTCCATACATTGGGTGAATTATTTATTTCACCTGTAGGCCTCTCTTATGTATCGAAATTGGTGCCGGCTCGCATGCTCGCATTTATGTTTGGAATCTGGTATTTGGCGATTGCTATTGCACAGAAGGTTGCAGCGGTATTGGGGGGACAAGTGGAGACCATTCAAGAGGAACACTCCTTGAGTTACTTCTTCTTCTTATTTACAGCAATTCCTGCCTTAGCAGGCCTGTTAGTAATGCTGTTTAATCCATTGATTAAACGATTGATGCACGGAATTAAATAACAAATATATAAGCTTCTTTTACGAAAGAAGCTTTTTTGATTAATATAAATTAGTATGGAGGTTAGTACAAGGGAATCGCTAGAAGAGATTCAAAATTTTGACGGAAAGTACCCAAAGCAAATCTGGAGTTTGTTTTTTTCCGAGATGTGGGAAAGATTCTGTTTCTATGGTATGCGCGGTATGTTGGTGTTCTTTATGATCACACAATTAAACTTTGCTGAAAAGGATGCCAATTTACAATATGGAGCGACACAGGCATTTGTTTATGCGTTTACATTCATAGGTGGGCTGTTTGCAGACAAAATTCTTGGTTTTAGAAAATCTTTATTTTGGGGTGGCTTATTGATGATCGTAGGGAGCTTATTTCTTGCTGCAGATCCGCATAAGTATTTCTTTTTTGGTTTATCATTTATCATAATAGGTACCGGTTTTTTTAAACCCAACATATCGACGATGGTAGGCGAGCTGTATAAAAAAGGTGATGTTCGTCGTGATGGTGGTTTTTCGTTGTTTTATGCGGGAATAAATTTAGGTGCATTCTTAGGCGGATATATCTGTGTTGCGATCGGTAAAGGATATATGCTGACGTCAATTATTTCAGAGGCACAGCGTTGGAATGTTGCTTTTGGTCTGGCGGCGGTAGGAATGTTGGTTAGTTTGGTGAATTTTCATTTCACTAAAAGACATTTGGGGCCAATTGGACTTCAGCCGGGTAACCCTGATGCGATTGTAAAAACAAAGGCATTACCAAAATGGGTAGAATATGCTGTATATATTGCCACGTTGATTTTTATCCCTATTATTCAGATCATGGTGTCAAAAACGCAGTATACAGACTATTTTATGTACACAATTGGCCCATTGACGCTGTTGTATCTTTTCTATGAAATGTCTAAAGTGACTGCTGAAGAGCGGAAGAAATTAATTGCTGCCCTGGTGTTTATTCTTTTCTCGATTATCTTTTGGGGAATATATGAGCAAAGTGGCGGTTCCTTAAGCATCTTTGCTGCTAAGCATTTGAATGATTCTTTATTGGGCGTTATGACGCTCGATCCAAATGGTGTTAACAATTCAGGTGGAGCGTTATTTATTATTGCATTAGCACCTCTTTTTGGCCTTTTTTGGATTTGGCTGGGCAAGCGTAAACTTGAGCCAAATACCATTATTAAGTTTGGTCTTGGTTTTGTTTTCTTGGGATTAGGTTATTATGTTCTATTTGCTACGCGTTTATTCGCTCACGATGGTATGACCTCATTGGATGTCTTTACCCTTGCGCTGCTTGTTATTACCGTTGGGGAGCTTTGTCTATCACCAATTGGTCTTTCCATTATGACGAAATTGTCTCCGGCGAGATTGCAAGGTATCATGATGGGAATGTGGTTCTTGGCGAGTGCTTACGGTCAGTATGTAGCAGGTTTGATCGGGGCTAGTATGGCCGAAGCTAAGGAAGGAAGTTCATTGGCGGATAAATTGGTGACTTATACGGAGAGTTATAAACAATTAGGCTTATATTCTTTGATTGCTGGTGTGGTGCTTATAGCCTTGTCGCCTGTTGTGCGTAAATTGATGGGTAACGTGAAATAAGCGTTAATAATTTTGACACAGTAAAGTTATTCTTTCAACATAAAAAAAGCTTGATTATTAAATCAAGCTTTTTTTTATATCAATAAATCCATTTGAATTTATAATCTTTTTCTGGAACCTTCATCCGATCAGCCAGTCTAGCCAAACGATCGGGTAGTTTTAGTAGATAATCTCTCGCTTTCTCGCCTTTATCATTCAGGCCAGTAACTTGATCTATTTTCCACTCACTATTCAGCTCTTTCAAGATATCCACGTAGTCCAAAGCAGTATATACTCCCAATCGTTGTGCCGCGTCCGAGAAATGTGCAAATGCTTCTCCTTGGGGCTCGCCTGCTTCTCTTAAGAACTGGGCTGGCATAACGATTTTTTTACGCATCATATCCTCAAATGCAATCATGACTTCACTCGGGTCTACTGTGATTGCTTTTGAAATAAAAGACATATAGGCTTTGGCATGGCGTGCTTCATCAGATGCGATGACACCACACATTTTTGCCAAAAGTTTATCACCGCTTTTTTTAGAAAGCCCAGATACACGACGGTGGGAAACGTTGGTTGCCAATTCCTGGAATGAAGTATAAATAAAATTCCGGTAAGGGTCTGCACCAGTACCGATATCAAAACCGTCTTGAATAAGATATTGCGTAGACATTTCAAATTGACGCATGTCTATTCTACCTGACAAATAAAGGTATTTGTTCAACAGGTCACCGTGGCGGTTTTCTTCAGCCGTCCAAGCGCGTACCCATTTCATCCATCCACCTTGTTCGTTTTTGTCAACATCTTCTACCATGGTCAACCATGATTCGTACGTTGGAAGGGCCTCTTCGGTGATGGTGTCTCCAACTAATACTGCGACCAAATCATAAGAGAGTTCTTTTGCACTTTCCTGCAACTCTTTTACTTCCTCAAAAAAAGTGTCCCTAGAAGAATCTGGAAGAAAATCGGCAGGTTGCCACATATCTTCAACAGGCTTCAGGTATTCGCTCATCTCATTGAGCATGAACGGTTCCAAATAGGCCATCACTTCTTTACGTGAGCCTTCTGGTAAATTTAGAGGTAATTCTTGCATATCATTACAAAGGTAACTAAATAGCATCAATAAATTATAAAAGCGAACTATAATTGTTTAAAATGCCAAAAATTACTTTTTTGGCTGAGGATACCTTGGAAAACCGACATTGATAATGACATAAAAAACAGATTGGCCAGCCTGTATTCGATAAAATACTATTAACTTTGTATAAATTATTTAGACGACGTTGGAAAAATTTAATATAGATAAAATACGTGCCGATTTTCCGATTCTGAAGAGAGAGGTCAATGGTAAACCATTGGTTTATTTGGATAACGGCGCGACAACACAGAAGCCGAGTTCTGTTATCAATTCGATTGTACATTATTATACAGATATGAATAGTAATGTGCATCGGGGCGTACATTATCTTAGTCAGATATCGACGGACGCTTTTGAGGTGACTCGGAAAAAAGTTCAGGCTTTCATCAATGCTGCTGAAGATAAGGAAATCATTATCACCAAAGGAACAACAGATGGAATTAATCTGATTGCAACTTGTTATGGCAGAGCTTTTATCCACGAAGGTGATGAGATTATTATCTCAGCGATGGAACACCATTCTAATATTGTGCCTTGGCAGATGCTTTGTGATGAAAAGGGCTGTAAAATTCGGGTTATTCCGATGAATGATAAAGGTGAGCTCGATATGGATGCCTACAGCAATTTGTTTAATGAGAAAACCAAATTAGTTGCTGTAACCTATGTTTCAAACTCCCTCGGGACAATCAATCCTGTGAGCGAGATGATTTCAATTGCTCACCGACATGGTGCTGTTGTGTTAGTTGATGCTGCACAGGCGGTTCAACATATACAGATTGATGTTCAAAAGCTTGATGTAGATTTTTTGGTATTCTCCGGGCATAAAATGTACGGCCCTACTGGAGTTGGGGTGTTATACGGTAAAGAGGACTTATTGAACGCGATGCCGCCTTATCAGGGGGGTGGAGATATGATTAAAGAGGTTACTTTTGAAAAAACGACCTATAACGAACTGCCCTTTAAATTTGAAGCCGGTACGCCCAATATTGAGGCCGGTATCTGTTTGAACGAGGCTATCGATTATATCAATTCAATAGGTCTGGAAAATATCGAGGCCTACGAACACGATTTGTTGCAGTACGCTACGGAGAAGTTGGCTGAAATTCCAGGTATGCGGTTTATCGGAACGGCCGAGAAGAAATGTTCCGTTATTTCATTTGTAATTGACGGCACGCATCCTTATGACGTTGGTGTGATCTTGGATAAATTAGGAATCGCTGTGCGTACAGGCCACCATTGTGCCCAACCTGTCATGGATAGGTTCGGTATCCCGGGAACTATTCGTGCTTCTTTAGCCGTATATAATACAAAAGAGGAAATAGATATTTTGGTCGCCGGTATCCAACGCGCGGTCAATATGTTGGTTTAATAAAAAATAGGTATGACCATTAATGAAATACAGGATGAATTAATTGAGGATTTTGCTTTCTTTACGGATTGGATGGAAAAATATGAGTACATCATCCAGCTGGGAAAAGAAGTGCCTCTAATTGATGAACAATACAAAACAGATGAATATATCATCAAAGGATGTCAGTCCAAAGTATGGCTTTTCCCGGAAATAAAGGACGGAAAAGTGTATTTTACGGCAGATAGCGATGCGATTATCACAAAAGGCTTGGTGAGTTTAATGGTCAAAGTGCTATCTGGACATAGCGCCAAGGAGATCGTTGATGCCGATTTATATTTTGTAGATAAAATAGGGTTAAAAGAACATTTGTCACCGACAAGGGCAAATGGTTTGCTATCCATGATTAAACAGATGAAATTGTACGCATTGGCATTGCAAGTGAAAGCTTAAAAGGGGATTATTCATCCCCTTTTCTTAATACTATTTTACATAGCTCTTATCCTCAGCTTGAGGTTCCTCTTGAAATTATCCTATGAGCTCCTGAATAATGATTTTTTTCATTTTCATGAGCGCTTCATTCGCCCCCGGTCGCTGTAGTAATGTTGCAATTTGTTCGGGTACGATCTGCCAGCTTACGCCGAATTCGTCTTTACACCAGCCACACATGCTCTCTTTACCTTTTTTCGTGATATTATTCCAGAAATAATCAATTTCCTGCTGATCTTTACAGAGGATAGTGAGTGAAATACCTTCGTTAAACGTGAAAGTTTGAGGAACTCCGCTATCCATTGCCATGAGCGTAAAATCCCGGACTAAAAATTGGGTATGTTGGATTGATCCGATATATTCACCTGCTGTGTATTTCATGATACCATTGCTTCGAAAATCATGAAATAATTCTGCATAAAATGCTAAAGCCTGTTCGCAATTTCCCTGTTGCTCTCCGCAATACATTAAGGTTGGTACAATTGCCTGTTGGTTGGTGTCGCTTAGTTTACCGAGGTATAATTGCCAATTGACACCAAACTTGTCGGCCAGCCAGCCGTAGTAAGGGCTCCAAGGGTAGGAGTTTAGTGGCATTAAGGTATTGCCGCCCTCAGAAAGTGAATTCCAGATACGGTCAATTTCCTCTTTGCTTTCGCAAATGGCCATAAATGATATGGAGGGGTTGGGTTTGAATATGGGACCTCCATTTATTCCAATAAATTTTACACCGTTTAGGACAGCTTCAACAACGATGGGAGAGCTATTACTAATACGGCTTTCGGGGAAGATACGACAGTAAAGATCAAAGGCTTCCTGCGCGTTTTGATTGAACCAAATGGATGGGATAATTGAATTATTCATCATTTTCTTTTTGTTTTAGCGTTCACCTATTTGTATTTGTCGTTCAAGCCCTTTTTAGCGAGGACCAACGGCTTAATTTTTTCAAGACGGGATTCTTTCGTTTTTTCTTGCTTGGCCTCATCGATGTACGCGATGTATTCTTTCTGTTTTCCTGGTGTTAAAGCCCGGAAACTTTCCCCGAAGGTCGGATCTGCCTGTAGCGCTTCTAATAATAGGCCAGTGGGGGGCTTCGCTGGAGATTTCGTTGGTTTGAGCTCTTTTCCCTCGTCAATGGTTTGGATGGATTCTTGGATATAGGCGGCTATTTTTTCGACATCCATATCCATAACGTCTTCAAAGCGCCATTGTCGTAATGCTTTCGTTTTTCCTTCGGAAGCACTGATGAGATGTTTATCCTGATCGGCTAAGAATACACCATTATAAAACCAAAGGGAAAAGAAATTTTTAAAGCCGCCCCAACCGATGACATTTTTTCCTTTATGAGTATAGATGTAACTCCCCCATTTGAATTCCTTTTTTAAGGAAGTTTGCCGGATGATTTGCTGCATGAGTTCTTCGGCCTCCTGCCAGTTCCCTCGGCTTTGGTACCAGTTAGGGCCTTGTTTGTCTTTAAGCTTATCAATATTAAAATTGACAATATCGGTAATTATTTGTGTTGGAATCGGTTGATCCAAGGGGATTTGTATCGCACCTTTTGTGGTTTTAAAATTTTTGAGTTCTGTAGCGAAGTGTGCAATAGCAGCTGGTCCTGGATAGAGGCCCAAATGGTTTTTGTTCATCGCAAAATGGATGATATTACCCTTGTATCTGAAGGTCGGCATTTGATAAGAGATCGTTTCATCTGCAGAAGGAGGGACTAAGCCAGCAATAAGCTGTCTCACCTTGATCAGATATTCTTTTTTCTCCTCTTCAAATTGATTGATATATTCGTCTATTGTTGCGATGCTCGTTGCCATAATTTGTGTTATTCTTTGATTCTCGTATACTTATTTTCAATAAACTGTATCGTTTCGGACATAAGCTGATGGAGTATCTCGATATTGATGTCGCTTAATTTCTTGATGTATATGCAGGCTTTGCCTATTTTGAATTTCCCTAGCTGATCGACCAAATGTCGGTGCTCATCGGCGCCGGTAAATACATAAAGGGAGATTGCTGATTTTCGGGGACTAAATCCGATCAAAGGAGCATAGCCTTCATGCCCACTTGCATAGGTATAATGATAGTTTCCAAATCCGATGATAGTTGGTCCGTACATTTTAGCCGGCTCACCCGTTGTGGTTTCCATAAGTTGTATTAGTGTTGCACTATCGATTTGTTTTTGTGGGTCGTCAACTGTTTTTATAAAGTCTTGGACAGATGCTTCGGTATATGCCGTTTTATTTTTTGCCATGTATAGTTGAAGTCTTTGCCGGATATTCGGATAACTTTAATTGGAATATATTGTGTTTGAAGTAATTCGATGAGCAGCTATTTTTAGATAGCACTATTTTTGGAACATAAAATCGAAAGCTCCAGTTCTCAGATTGATATCATATTCTAGATAGGCTTTCATACACGCTAAAAAGTTGGCCCAACCTTCTGTTTGTCGCATCATAATCAGAATTCCATCTGCATCGTTGTTCATTTCGTGTTCTGTAATCTTTATGACCGTCGCGTTTTCTCCGAATGTGGATAGTGTGATTTCTACCAGTTGATTGGGAAGTCCCCCGCTCCAGTCAAAAGAGATATAAGAATTGGGGCTGATGGTTTTTCCTGTCACGGGAAAACTGTCGGGAAATTCTGGAAATGTCCATTCTACCGTTTTATCTGTCTCTAGACGTCCAGTTGAAGATTTTATAAAATAGTGATTCATTTTATTAGGATCTACAATGGCCTCAAAAACTTCGTTGATTGGTTTCTGAATTTGGATGCTGGCTTTGGCGGTTAGTTTTTCCATATTAATTTAAAGTTTTAGACAAATATTCAATAAATACAGATAGCTTGTATCTGATTTTGTTAAAAATATTAAAAGATCTTTTGGTGACCATGGAGCAATCTATTGCTTAGATCACTGTTTATTTATTTTAAGATGTATATACGATATAAACATCCTATTAAAGAATAGGTTTTCTTTTTTGGGACTCGGATCAATATTTCCCCTAAAACGAACGAATTGTACACTTATAAAATGTAGTTTTAGATTATTTTTGATTATAGTTAAAATCGATCCTATATTCCTTCCATTAGGTCGCCAGGAACGATAATTCAATAAATTTAGAAAGGGTGTCTGTCTGAAATCTTTCAGGTTGGATTTGCCATCTTCATAAAACCAAAGTTATGTTTAAAATCAAGTGTTTTTTTCTTTTTATACTTTCTTCGGGAATATTGTTTTCGAGCGCACAGATTAAAAATGTAAATGAGGGCAATGAGGCTTCAAATATGTTTAATGATGCGACAGCACGTGATAAAAATGCGATTGTTGAAGCAGAAACTGGTTGGTGGAAACAAGCTGCATTAACTCGTGAACAACGCCTAGAAAAATGGAAGGTAGCCTCATTTGGGATGTTTGTTCATTGGGGTGTTTATTCTCAATATGGAAATATTTGGAAGGGGAGGCCGGGAGGGGGCTATGCGGAGCATCTGATGCGTGTGATGAAAATCCCACGTACTGAATACCTTGATTCTGCACGTAGATTTAATCCTTTAAAGTTTGATGCAGAGGAATGGGTATTGTTGGCAAAAAATGCAGGGATGAGATATTTTATCATCACGGCTAAGCATCATGATGGCTTTGCGATGTACCCTTCCGCATTTTCAAGTGATTATTCATTGTCAAGCACCGCATTTAAAAGGGACCCATTGGCGGAATTAGCAGTAGCCTGCCATAAACATGGGCTTTTGTTTGGATTCTATTACTCGCATGCTTTTGATTGGGAGCATCCGGATGCTCCGGGCAATGACTGGGATTACAGTAATCCAGGTGGGGATAAATTGTTGGGTGGTACAAATTGGTTTGACAAACATCCCGAATGGTTGACAAAGGCCAGGCATTATGTGGATCAAAAGGCGATTCCACAGATTGAGGAGCTTATTCAGCGCTATCATCCGGATTTGTTGTGGTTTGATACACCTCATAAGTTGCCGCTATCTGAAAACCTGAGAATTTTAAAAGCTATTCGAACAGCAGATCCGAATATCATAGTCAATGGTCGATTGGCCCGTACAGAGGAAAAGAATTATGGCGATTATCTGAATACGGCAGATCGACCTGAGGAGTATTATCCAGTTGCTTCTGGCGCTTATTGGGAGGCCATACCAACTACAAATGAATCTTATGGCTATTCGTCGACCGATAAGAGCCATAAACCGACCGCTCATTTTATCAAACTCTTAGCGAAGGCTAGGGCCATGGGTGGGAATATTCTAATGAATATTGGCCCAAAAGGTGACGGAAGCATCGACAGTGCTGACGTCGCAATTTTAAAGAGGTTAGGTCACTGGATGCGGGGGAGTAGTGAAAGTGTCATTGCTGTTGGACCATCTCGTTTACCTCGTCAGCCCTGGGGAGTCATTACACAGCGTAAAAATACCCTGTATTTACACGTTTTCGAACGTCCTCTACGGAATGATCTTATTGTCGGCGGACTGATTGCTAAGGTTAATTCTGTTTCGTTACTGTCGGGAGAAACGATCAGAAAATACAGATCCGAAAAAGATGGACTGCATATTCCTATAGATCAAATTACGTCTCAGGAGGATGACCTGGTTGTGGTGGTGCAATTGAAGGATACGATAACGAATCCAATAAATCCTGATTTAATGTATGTGGATCATAATATCAATAAAAACCGGCTACTGACCTTTTATGCAAAACAGATAGGTAGTCCGATGAAGTTTGGAGATGGTAAAAGGAATCGCTACTATGTGACGGGGTGGACTAGTTTAAATCAGGGTTTGAGATGGGAAACGAATGTGTTAAATGGCGGACGCTTCAAGGTGGCTATCCGGTATGTGAAAGATGTTGCAGGTACGGGAGGGAAGCTCGGCTTAAATTTAGGGGGGAAGAATACGGATTTTACAATAGATCCGTCGTCTGCTGTCAGTTTGCATGACAATCAACTTGAATTGGGTACGGTGCTATTACCAAAGGGCAAGCAAGTGATTGAATTACGTGCCCATACTATAGCGGGGGGCGAAATGGTGAAGTTTTTGGAAGTCATATTACTGCCCGAATAATTTGTATTGAGATCGGTGAGCATCTGTCGATCCTTTGTTTAAATCTATCTCGGTTTAATTTCCTCTAAGTCTCGCATACCAACTTATACCTAATAACAATTTTCAATCAATTTTTAGACAGTGATTGCTCAGTGATTATTCAGTCTATACTGAACTATCACTGAGCAATCACTGAACGAGCACTGAACAAGCACTGTAATAAAAGCGAATTTCGTCCCTACTTGATCCTAATTTGTGCAGCTAAAAATTAAAAAAGAAAAGGACTACGCTTAGATAACAAAACGATCGTTATTGTGGGGTAATAGAACATTTTGGGATGTAGATTAACATGTTCCGATCAAACCCTATCTACACTTCTTTCGGGTTCAAATACCGATAAAGCAAAAAAAGCTAATCGTAAGATTAGCTTTTCTTTTGTGATCCCGCTGGGATTCGAACCCAGGACCCATACATTAAAAGTGTATTGCTCTACCAGCTGAGCTACGGAATCCTTTCTGTTTTTGAAAGTGATGCAAAGGTAGAAAAATAAGTTATTTGCGCAAAATGTTTTTGTCTTTTTTATTGATTAAAGTTGTAACTATTTAAAAATTACCGAATTATTTTTTATTAAAAAAGTCTTTTAGAAACTTGTGGATAGGATTGATTTGTATGGAGGCTGTTTTTTGGAACGAGGAGGTGTATTTTTAATGCAGGATAACCATAAAAAAAGTCAGCTAACTGCTGACTTTTTTATTTTTTAGGGTTGTATTGCTAACATTATTCAGTTACCACACCCATTTTGCTAAACTTATCAATTCTTTCAGTAACTAATGTATCGCTATCTTTAGCCGTCAATTCAGCAAGATCTTTCAACAGCTGGCTTTTTAGATTAGCCGCTGCTGCCGCGGGATCTTGGTGAGCACCACCTAGCGGTTCAGGGATAATACCATCAATCAAGCCGTTGCCCAACATGTCTTCTGAAGTCAATTTTAATGCCTCAGCGGCTTTTTCTTTATGATCCCAGCTTCTCCATAGGATAGAAGAACAAGATTCAGGCGATATGACCGAATACCAGGTATGTTCCATCATGTAGACTCTGTTTCCAACGCCAATACCCAAAGCTCCACCTGAAGCTCCTTCACCAATAACAACGCAAATGATTGGAACTTTCAATACAGCCATCTCCATGAGGTTGCGTGCAATCGCTTCACCCTGTCCGCGTTCTTCAGCTTCAAGTCCTGGATAAGCACCCATCGTATCAATTAAAGTGATCACAGGTTTATTGAACTTTTCAGCCATTTTCATTAAACGTAGGGCCTTTCGGTAGCCTTCAGGATTGGCCATTCCAAAGTTGTGGTATTGACGCTCTTTGGTGTTTTTACCTTTTTGATGACCGATGATCATAACGGCATTACCATCAATAGAAGCCATACCACCGACAATCGCTTTATCATCCTTAACGGTTCTGTCACCATGCAACTCGATAAATTCGTCGCAGATAGCTTCTATATAATCATAAGTCTGAGGGCGATCCGGATGGCGTGACATTTGAACGTTCTGCCAGCCTGTTAAATTGCCGTATATTTCTTTTTCAGTAGAAGCAAGCTTTTCTTCAAGCTCACGAACGGTTGCGCTCATGTCAACTTGAGTTTTTTCGGCAACTTGAGTTACCTTTTCAATTTGCAATTGCAAGTCTGCAATTGGCTTTTCAAAATCAAACGTGGTTTTCATATATCTATTTTATGAAAATATTCAGAGGGCTAATTTAGCGCATTTTTTCTGAAATTAAAATTAGGGAGGATAATATCATTGGAATTCCTTTGTTACATTTGCGTTATAATCGTACTGGTGGCTTAGTTTTTGATTGTAGGCCTGTGAAAAATGTTGACTTATGCTGAAAAAATATTTTTACTTTCTTTTGTTACTGATCTTACCTACACTTGTTCGATCAGAAAGTTATCCTGAGGTTTTATTTGACAATAGTGTTATCAACGGGAGTTATGCTAAGAGTATCGCTCATTATACTGGTGAATCATGGATCCAAAATGTGAGCTATAGCCTACCGGTTTCCGATAGTTTGTTTTTTACGCCAGGCAATTCGCTTTCTTTGCGGTACGTTTCTTCTCCTAATGGTAAATGGGAGGCAAGTATTTTAAACGATAAACAGAAATTTCCCTATTTAATTGCTAAGGATGATCAGCTAACTTTTAAGCTTTTTATTCAAAGCAATACTGAAAAGGGACAATTGCCAAAAGTCACCTTACAGCAAAATGATACAAGGACAAATGCTGTGGATATCGCAAATTATATCGATGATTTTGCTTATGATACCTGGCTTAATGTTTCCATTCCAGTCGCCAAATGTGTAGGAATTTCATTAGGGAAGCCTGTTTCGGCTTTAATTCTTGAACAGAATGGAACTGCACTGCAGACAAATCAATTATTTATCGATCAAATAGAGTTTTTGCCCAAAAACTATCCAAAGGTAAGACTGTCATCAGCAGCTATCTTATCTAAGATCAGTTCCGTGGATAAACAAGTCGAGTTGGTCTGGCAATTGCCGCTAACACCAAGTATTCGCTACGTGAAAATCTATCGTTCGGAAGATAAACTCAATTTTCAGCCGATAGCAATTTTACCCATCTATGTACAGAAGTCGCTAGATAGGGTAAATGAATATAACAAATCTTATTATTATAAGATCGCTTGGGTAGACTATAATTATGTTGAATCTCCTTTTTCTGAGGTTAGGGAGGTACAGACAAAAAAAGGTACGGATACGGAGATGTTGAATTTTATCCGGAATGCTCATGTAAATTATTTTATAGACAACTATGATGTGAATAGTGGTATGTTTCTGCCTGATCGAGGCAATAGGCAGGCTATTGTATCTACAAATGAAACTGGCTATGCGATCTTGGGCCTACTTGTGGCAGGAGAGAATAACTTGATCTCGCGACAAGCTCTTTTAGTCAGGTTAACACGGATTGTAAAATTTTTGAGCAGTGCACAACAACATCAAGGGGTCTTTACAGCGCTTTACGATGGCCGGTCGGGGGTGCCTTATTATCGCGATTCAATTCCAACGTACGATTTGCGCGGAACCTCCCATATCATGGAATCGCTTTTAATCGCCCGGCAATATTTTTCTAAAGAAGATCCCGAGGAACAGACGTTGAGAAATAATATTACGAAGCTCTGGGAACGCATAAATTGGAACTATTTTACCGACGCACAGAATCCTGATGTACTCTGGAATAAGTGGTCGCCTGTAGACAGTACAGCTAGATCGAGGCCTTTGGGGGGATTTAACGAGAGTTTGGGTACCTATTTACTAGCGATGTCTTCACCTACCCACCCTTTAGCTATTTCAGCTTATATCAATGGATTTGCAACCAAACATCAAGGCAACGAATTGTATTTTGGGGATGACTCCAGTGATTTGGCTCCTGAACTCAAAATGAAATTAAATGATTCTTTGGCGCTTTCAATAAGTGCAAACCCTTTAATTGGCGATAGGGGAAATGCCGGAATTTCGATCTACTCCGACGACAAAGTTATTTTTGCCAAGAGTATTGCAGGCGGCAGTTTAAATGAATCATTGATGTCTGTCTATCGTCCCTTTTTGATTATGGATCCTAAAGGGAAAGTAGATGACTTTGTAGATTACAAAAAATATTTATCGAATTATATTCTTGCCTATAAACGGAGAGATAATGAAATGAGTATAGGGACACGATTTACCGATATTTGGGGAGTGGAAAATGTGGAAGATACCTATCAGGGGTATTTGGTGAATCCTGCAATAGCTATTGCAGCTTACCCATTTGAAAAGGAGATTGGTCTAAAAGCATTACGTAAATTTTACGAAGAATACGCTGATGTGTTATTTACACAATATGGTTTCAGAAGCTGGATTGATATTAAAAACAACGATGTTTCTGAAAGTTATCGTGCGAGGAATCAGGCAACGATTGCTGTGATGATCGAGAATGCAAATTCAGGCATGATTTGGAAATTGTATGAGAATATTCCTGAGGTAAAAAAGACTTTAGAAAAAGTATATACCAAGAAATAGATTTGTTACGTTAGATATGACGTAGAAGGGATGTCATATTGGACTTTTTTCGCTATATTTACTTGCTTAAATCGATATTAAATACGTTAGAAACGACATGCTTAGAAAAATTAATTTGGGAATTTTAACCTTATGTGCAAGTTTATCGTTATTTTCCTGTAAACAACAAGCTATTGTAGTCAATCCAGGTGCAGTTGTAACAAAAGATGGAACTGATGATGGTTTGAAAAATGTGAAGAAGGATTTTAATGACGCGAAAAGAACTGATGAAGGGATTAAGTTTAGTATATCGTCTGATTTATTGTTTCCAACAAACTCTTCTTACCTATCTGAGAAGGCAAAAACTGAAGTTAGTAAATTGGCGTTGATCTTGAAGGAAAGTAATAATAAGATCAAAGTTGATGGGTATACTGATGCTACAGGTACTGTTGAGTATAATCAGTGGCTTTCCGATAAAAGAGCGGCGTCTGTTAAGAAGTTCTTGGTAGATTCTGGGGTTGCTGAATCGCGCATCACGGCAAAAGGTTTCGGTCAATCAAATCCAGTTGGAGATAATAAAAGTCCGGAAGGACGTCAAAAAAATAGAAGAGTGGAAGTTACTATTTTAGATAAAAAATAGTTTATCAGACCAATTCTTAATATAAAAAAAGCGAGATATTTAAGATATCTCGCTTTTTTTATGCAGTTATATGGCGGTTTTACACCGCTGTATATGGTCTCCCAAAACAAGGTGTTTTAAAACAGGAGACATCGGAATGGGGCCTGTTCTGCAGAAATTGTTTTCGATAAAATCCGGGCCTAAGACAAATAGCGTTGAAAAAGATGAATTTAGAGGAAGAAAATAATAGACAGAAGCCAATTTTTCGGGAAGCCATGTGGTTTTGGTTTGAGTTAGGTTGGATAAGTTTTGGTGGAACAACCGGCCATGTGACCATTATGCACGATTTTTTGGTCGAAAAAAAAAGATGGGTAAGTAACAGGAAGTTTTTTCAGGCACTTAATGCATGTATGTTGTTGCCGGGACCGGAAGCGCATCAATTGACGATTTATTTAGGATGGAAGTTGCACGGCATAAAAGGTGGTGTGTTGGCCGGGGTATTTTTTATTGTTCCCTCACTTCTTATTATATGCGGACTCAGTACACTATATGCGCACTATGGCAACACCGCATTGCTTATTGCTTTATTTTCGGGTTTAAAACCTGCAGTTCTTGCGATCATTATATTTGCAACCTTTCGGGTGGGGCAGAAATCTCTTGTCAGTACATGGCATTATTTGGTAGCATTGGCCGCTTTTCTTCTATCGTATTTTGCTGGGGTTCCAATGCCCTGGATTATTATGGGTGTGATCGCTGTTGGTCTATTACTATATGCAATCTTGTCAAAAACTTCCAAAATTGATGCTAATCGTGAAAATGAAGACAAGCAGTTCGAATCTACTTATTATGTCAATACGCTCGAAACACTTCCTTCGGTATCCTACCGTCGTATTTCTCTTCAGGTGTTGCTGTTTTTCTTACTATGGTTGATTCCGTTGAGCATTTTGCTGTTTTTTACCATCGACACGGAATTTTGGAAGACACTTTCTTTTTTATTTACAAAGTCTGCGTATTTGACGATTGGAGGTTCTTATACAGTCATTCCCTATGTTGCAGCTCTTGTGACAGAGAAATTGTTTTGGCTTTCGAAGAGCCAGATGATCGATGGATTTGCTCTTGCAGAGACGACCCCGGGGCCTTTAGTGGTTGTTTTGGCCTATGTTGGTTTTATGGCTGGCTTCAATCATTTTCATCAGTCCTATTCCATGGCCGCAATAGGTTTGATCACTACAGCATATTTTACCTTTTTGCCAAACTTTGCCTTGATTTTTGTTGGGGCACCACTGATTGAACGGACCCAAAAAAATACATGTATACAATTTATCCTATCTTTAGTGACTGCATCCGTAGTTGGTGTAATCGTTAATTTAGCCTGTTATTTAGGTATAGGGATTCTATTTCCAAGTGGTGTCAGTTCTTGGTATGCCATTGAGCCGATGGCTCTGGTTTGGGTGCTATTTTCACTTTTTCTTTTATTCAAGTATAAAATAGGCATGTTGAAACTTATATTGTTGAGTTTGGCCTACGGCTTTCTCTTATTTTTAT
The DNA here is from genome assembly GCF_002196555.1 of Sphingobacterium sp. G1-14. Lineage (NCBI taxonomy): Bacteria > Pseudomonadati > Bacteroidota > Sphingobacteriia > Sphingobacteriales > Sphingobacteriaceae > Sphingobacterium > Sphingobacterium sp. G1-14. The sequence goes on along the minus strand of NZ_CP021381.1, from coordinate 5,189,320 downwards.
GGCGATAAAATAAAATGTCCATTGGCTGATGAGCTTCGCAAGCAAGTTTATTAAAGATTGAAGGGCGTTTTGTGAATTTGATAGGGCCATTCGAGGTAATATACGCGCATAAACAAGAAAAGCCCATCGTTAGATGAGCTTTCTTGTACCTAGGGCGGGAATCGAACCCGCACTCCCTTAACGGGAACAGGATTTTAAGTCCTGCGTGTCTACCAGTTCCACCACCTAGGCAGGTGAGCGAAAAACGAGATTCGAACTCGCGACCCCAACCTTGGCAAGGTTGTGCTCTACCAGCTGAGCTATTTTCGCATTGGAATTTTATTTCAATTTTTAAAAGAACCTTGCGTTCCTTTTTGGTGATGCAAATATAGAGCGAAAATTCAATATTGCAAAATATTTATTTACTTTCTTTCTGTGTTTTTTATAACTCCTTTGAATTCAGTGTAGAAAAAATTAAATCACTTTCAAATCCGCGGGATAGTGCAAACTGATAAACTTTGTTTTTAACTGCATAGTGGTTCTTACCACTAATTTCACGGAGTTTTTTGTCAATGATATGATTTAAGATTTGTTCATATTCATCTGGATCGATTTGCTTAAATGCAATTTTTATCAATTGTTCGGATACCCTTTTTGCTTTGAGTGCCTGCTTGATTTTTACTTTACCCCAGCCTTTCATGCGGAGTTTTCCGTTACAGTAGGCAATAGCAAAGCGTTCTTCATTTAAAAAATTATCGCTGATCAAATTGGCCAATACATTTTCGACTTCTACTTCATTCAGTCCCCAGCTGTAGAGCTTATCGCGTACTTCTTGCTGTGCGCGTTCTTGATAGACGCAATAGCTTTCCGCTTTCAACTGCGCCTGATGCTGCGTTAATATCTTCTTGTTTCTTTTTTCTTCGTCAAACATATTGTCAAAATTTCAAAAATAATATGAAATAACTAAAAAAATGTTCAGTTTTGACACAATCAAAATATATCAGGAGAATGTACAAAATATCGGAAATCGCCCAGATTTTACATCCCAATCGCACATTTATCACGGATCCCAATTCTTTTGTCCAGCATTTATTTTATGACAGCCGTAAAATTGCTCAGGCGGACAACGGGATTTTTTTTGCACTTCAGAAGAACAGAGATGGTCATCGGTATATCCGGGAAGCCTACGAAAAAGGAGTTCGTAATTTTGTGCTTCAGGCCGATGAGGGACAGGAAATGGAGCTTTTGGAAGCTAATATTCTTTGGGTAGCGGATAGTTTAGTTGCTATGCAGGAGCTGGCAACTTTTCATCGTCAGAAATTTGATTCTCCTGTCATTGGAATTACTGGGAGCAATGGCAAAACGATTGTAAAAGAGTGGCTTTTCCAGCTTATGTCTCCTGAATATAAGATTTACCGAAGTCCTAAGAGCTATAATTCTCAACTTGGTGTGGCGTTGTCCTTGTGGGGGTTATCCGATCAGTATAATCTTGCGCTAATCGAAGCGGGGATTTCAGAAAAGGGGGAAATGCTGCGCCTTGAGCAGATGATAAAACCAACTATAGGACTATTGACCAACATCGGTGTTGCCCATAAAGCTGGTTTTAAATCTAAGGAGGAAAAGATTTATGAAAAGCTCGAGCTTTTTAAAAATGTTGAAACCATGATTTTTCCAAACAGTTACCTCGAAAATATTCAATTGCCTTATAGGCCACGAAAATTTTCTTGGGGGCTTGATGAGGGCCTTTCTTTGGAAGTGTATTCCATCAAACAGGTTAACGACCGATTTACTATGGTCACGTTCTATTATACCGGTCGCACCTTTGCTGTTGAAGTGCCGTTTGTGGATAAAGGAAATGTTGAGAACGCGATAAATTGTGTAGCGGTGATGCTACGTTTTGGTTATGAAAATGAAGTGATCGCATCGAGGATTAAAGAGTTGCAGCCAGTGGCGATGCGTCTTGAGTTAAAAAAAGGAAAAAAGAATAGCTCAATTATCGATGACTCGTATAGTAATGATCTAGATGCGCTGCAGATAGCCCTGGAGTTTTTAAATCAGCAAGGACAGCATCCGTTCAAGATGTTGATATTGTCGGATATCCCTGGTGTCCATATCGAAGATGAAAAAAGTTTGTCCAAGCTGAAACGTTTGCTTCGTGAGTATCGTTTGGATAAATTGATATTGATAGGTGAAGTGTTGCCTAAAGTGGCAGCACAATTTGAAGTGCCTTCTATTTCATATAGCGATACAACTGCTTTCTTGGCCGATATTAGGTCGCTTTCTTTTGAAAATGCCACGGTATTATTGAAAGGAGGACGTGAGTTTCATTTTGAACGTATCAGTCAGCTTTTAGTTGCAAAATCGCATGATACCGTGCTTGAAATCAATTTGAATGCACTCGAGAATAATTTGAACGTATATCGACAGCTCCTGCCGAAACAAGTGAAACTGATGACCATGGTCAAAGCTTTTTCTTATGGTAGTGGAAGCTTCGAGATCGCAAATCTTTTGCAATTCAATCGGGTGGATTATCTGACGGTTGCTTTTGCGGATGAGGGAGTTGATTTGCGTGGTGCAGGCATAAAATTACCTATTGTAGTGATGAGTCCTGATGAAAGTTCTTTTGAGTCCATTGTTCAGTATAACCTTGAACCGGAAATTTATAGCTTTAGAATATTGTTCTCCTTTTTGAATTTTCTGAAAACGAAACAAATAGCTTCTTTTCCGATTCATATTAAGATAGATACAGGTATGCATCGGTTGGGTTTTATGCCTGACGAGGTCGATCGTTTAATAGCTGTGTTAGGTGCGGAAGCGGTTTTAGAGGTTAAATCTGCATTTTCCCACTTAGCGTCTGCAGGTAATGAAAAGGATCGGGAATTTACACAGCGACAAATTGATCTGCTGGATGAGTTTACAAAGCGTCTCGAAAGTGGTATAGGATATTCTTTTCTACGTCATATTGCAGCAACATCGGGTATTGAATTGTGGCCGAATGCGTATTTTGATATGGTGAGGTTGGGGATAGGTCTCTATGGTATCGATATTGAGCGCCATGATTTACCCATTAGGGAGGCGAGTACCTTGAAAACGAATGTGACACAAATTAAATACCTCCCAGCAGGTGAAACCGTAGGTTATAATAGGCACGGCGTCCTGTATAGAGACAGTAAGATTGCGACAATTAAAATTGGTTATGCAGACGGTTACGATAGGCGTTTTGGTAACGGTGTCGGTAAAATGTTGATAAACGGTTTTTTAGTCCCTACTATAGGTGATATATGTATGGATATGTGTATGTTGGACGTAACGGATGTGGAAGTTGGAGAGGAAGATGAAGTTATCGTTTACCCTGATATAAAGTCAGCGGCGAAGACTATAGGGACGATTCCCTATGAACTGCTGACGAGTATTTCCCAACGCGTAAAAAGAGTATATTTTTATGAATAATAAAGGATATTCTGCATTTTTGAATAATATTTGATTTTCAATTCATGTTTAGCAAATTAATCAGAGGATTTATTAATTATTTGATACGAGGTGTCCTGGTAGTGGTTCCTCTAGCTGGTGCAATTTTTTTAATAGTTTGGATTGTTGCATCAGTTGATTCGGCATTGAATCTAACTGAACATTTTTTGGAGGATGATAGGGGGCACCCCTTGTATATTCCAGGAATAGGTATTCTGACCGTTATTTTGGTATTGGTTCTGGCGGGGCTTATTTTTACAAATTTTGTGACAGACCCCATTAAAGTGTGGATTAATCATCAGATCCAGCGGATTCCACTTTTAAATACATTATATTCTTCGATTAAAGATTTTACGGAGGCCTTTGTTGGTGATGCAAAGAAATTTAATGAACCTGTCCTGGTGACGGTGAATGAGTTTGGTCTGAAAAAGATAGGTTTCTTAACGCAGCATGATTTAAAAAGCATTGGGCTTGAAGAAGAAGTTATGGTGTATTTTCCATATTCCTACTCTTTTGCAGGGCAGGTTGTCATTATCAGTGCAGATAAGGTGAAAAAATTAGATATGTCTCCAACAGATGCCATGAAACTCGTTGTTTCCGGTGGTGTGAGCGGGATAGCCCATTAGTCGGCTTTCATATCGGTTAAGTAAAAATGCTGGAAGTCGTTGTATGATTTCCAGCATTTTTATTTTTGCCTATTGTGTCTTTCAACGTGTGCGACTTTTTCAATTTATACGTCCACGTTGTTATCGGTTCAGGATATTGTTATTGATTTTTTTTCTGTCCTAAAGTCGGATTTACTGGTGGGATTGGAATATAGCCGTCATCGCCAGGTACTTTTGGAAATTCGTGATTTTCCCATTTTTCGCGCGCTATTTTTAAAGTTTCAATGTCTGAAGCGACGAAGTTCCAGTCGATATATCGTTGTTCAGGAAAAGGTTCACCACCAAAAATGTAAACTGAAGTACCCGCCTTCATTTCGAATTCACATAGTTTTGCATCCTTGGCAACTAAAATCTGTTTTGGACCGAATTCCTGGCCTTCCGCATGAACAGTTCCATGAAGGATATATAATCCACTTTCGCCATATAGGTAATCGCCCAGTTTGATGGTCGCATCTTGTTCTGCTTTGATTTCAATAAGATATAATGGACTATATACCGGAACCTCGGAACGATGGTTTTTAATTTCACCTGCAATTAAACGATAAGATACACCCTCTTCGGTCCAATGTGGAAGCTGTGGTTCTTCTATGTGAACAAAATTAGGTTCCATTTTTTCGAGTTCTTTTGGTAGGGCCACCCAAATCTGCAGCCCATGTAGGTCGTGCGGGGTAGATCTCAGCTGTTCGGGAGTTCTTTCGGAATGTGTGACACCCTTACCTGCCGTCATCCAATTGACTGCTCCAGGTTTGATCTCCACGGCATTTCCTAAGCTGTCACGGTGCATAATGCTACCTTCGAATAGATAAGTCAATGTGGATAACCCGATATGCGGATGTGGTGCAATATCCATAAAGTGCGGTTCGGCAATGTTATCAGGTCCCATGTGGTCGATAAAAATAAAAGGGCCGACCATACGTTTCTGCCTGAAAGGCAGAAGTCGCCCAACTAAGAAATTGCCTATGTCAGCGGCTCTTTCTTCAATAACTATTGCAATATTTGACATAATGTTTCCTTATTTTTGTGTTTCTAATCTACAGCAATTTAAGAAATGTCGAGTATAATCAATCGTTTTTTGGGTAAAAAGAGTGTAAGAAATGAAGAGCTTTTAGCACTGGCGGATAGGTTGTCTTTTAGGAACAGTCAGCTGGACAGTTTTTTGATAGGGCATTTTATACAACGTGACAAAATAGATTCAGCGGACTATTTTGCTTTTCAAGAGCAGTTGCTTAAGCTTCATGTTGACCGATTTGAGGCTATGCAGGTGGAGCTTAACTTGTTGAACCAATATTTGCAGTTGGCTGAGCGTTTTCTTCCAGCAGGTTTTTCAGTCAAATGGGAAAATAAGCTACAGTTTCAGGATGAAATTATGTTGCCGTCGCTTATTCTTTTTCCTGTGGTACAGCATGCTGTTGAAAATGGTTATAATACGATGTCTTCTCATCCAGTTCGGATCCGGTTATCGGGCTCATCCAAACTGATTATGCTGGAAGTTAGCTATCGCGTGAACCATTACCTGGAAAGTCAGTTTAGTAGCACATTGATACGTGATTTTCGACACCGATTGGACTATCTTTTTCCGGAAAAACATAATTTGCTGATGAATAGCAACAGCAATACTTCTCGAATAACTTTAACTATCCAACTTTAGATGATATTGAAGTGTTTTAATGCATTCCAGATACCATTTTCATCAACGCTGTCTGTTATATAATCTGCAATTTCTTTTACCTCGGGATTTGCATTACCCATAGCAATTCCAATATGGGTGTGCGCTAGCATTGTAATATCATTTCCGCCGTCGCCAAATGACATGGTTTCTTCCAAGCTGAAGTTGAAATGATCTAAAAAAACATCTATTCCAATTTTTTTGCTTTGCCCCATCGGATTGACATCAGCAAAAACGGGCGTCCATCTCGACGCAACTGAATTTGGCATCACATTTTCCATAAATTCAGCTTCTTCTTCAGGATTGATGAAAACATTGACCTGCATAACTGAGTCAAGATCAAAATCCTTTTCGTAATCCCGAACTGGTGGGGTGGGGACATTGACCTGCTGGTACATTTGGAATACCTCCGGTGTAACCTGGTTCAAGGAAATTTCTTTTTCAGACATGAATGAAAAAGTCAGGTCTTCACGCTTTTTAGCATAATCCAATAAGGAGCGAATGTCTTTTTGAGGAATGTTATTTTTATAAATTACGTCCTGTTCCTTCGTGACGCAATACCCGCCATTGAAGGTGATATATCCATCAAAATCGAGGTAACGAATATGCCCCAGCTGATTGTAGGATCTTCCTGTTGAAACAAATACCTTGATGTTTTTTTCTTTTAATAATTGAAATGCTTGTTGAGTAGATTCGGGAACTTGATGTGTTTTGAAACTTAGCAAAGTTCCATCGATGTCAAAAAAGATAGCTTTAATCATGGATTTTTGGGTCAAAATCAAATATACTAAATACTTGGGATAGTGTAACTATTACAATATTAAATTTGAGGTGTTTTATCGCCCATAGGCTTATCTCGTTTTTAATTGTATTGAGGATAAGTATGCCCAAATGGAAAACAGTCGGTCTGTAGATGCTAAGTTGCGGTTTTAGATGAGAATTTTTACCACACTGGGGAGAGAGCAATAAATATCAACCGCATAATTAGAAGGAAATAAAATCGGAGATACAAGGGGATTAATAGGGAGATTATAGGGGTTCATCCGAATGAGGTCCGAATGAGGTCCCTATAAAGTCCCTATGAAGTACGTGTTAAAAAAACTGGTAATTTGAAGTTGGTATACTGTTAGATCTTTTGATATACATGATAAAAAAGAGCTCGAGGGCTTGATGATTTGGCCTGATATTGACTTTTTCGATGCAAATAAAAAGAGAAAGATAAAGGAGTTTATGATACTGTTTCTTGTTAAAGCGAAACAACTGCAAGATATCGTGTAACGCCAGATTTTCTTTAGTGGATTTTCGCAAAAATCTGACACAATCTTCTCTAATAATTTCGTAAATTTCAAGTTCAAAAAAATGTAAATTGTCTTGCATTTAATGTATTGTATTAAAGAGGGTTAGAATTTTATGTATATTATTTTCGATACGGAAACGACGGGTTTGCCTAAGCGTTGGGACGCACCAATTACCGATACGGACAATTGGCCTCGCTGTATTCAATTGGCTTGGCAGATCCATGATGAGATGGGAAATTTGGTCGAACATCACGATTTCTTGATTAAGCCAGATGGATTTGATATACCCTATGACTCTGAAAAAATACACGGCATATCGACTGCATTGGCCGAAGAACAGGGATTGCCGCTTCAGGAGGTCCTAGAGAAATTTAATGTGGCATTGAATAAAGCCAAGTTTGTTGTTGGACAAAATATTGGTTTTGATTTGAATATCATGGGCTGTGAATTTTACCGTTATGGTGTTGCGTCCAATATGGCTAATATGCCTGTATTGGATACCTGTACGGAAGTAACAGCTGAACTGCTGAAAATTCCAGGCGGTCGCGGTGGGCGTTTTAAATTACCCAATTTGACCGAGCTGCATTCTTATTTATTCGGGGTGCCGTTTGCTGAGGCACATAATGCAACAGCCGACGTTGAGGCGACAACACGTTGTTTTCTGGAGCTTGTCAGAAGAGAGGTATTCACTGCCGAAGAACTTCAGGTCGATACGGGCTACTTTGTCGATTTTAAAACCAACAACCCGGGGCCTATACCCACTGTTGGACTGAAACATATCAACCTAAAAGCAGCTTCTGATGAAATTAGAAAACGGTCTCAGCCAGATGAAGTCAAGGTTGTCGTTGATGCGGACGCGTTAGCAGCTTTAAAGGATGCCAAATTTGCCCATTTACATAACCACTCTCAGTTTTCGATCCTGCAGTCGACGATGTCGTACGATAAGTTAGTTTCGGCAGCGGTCAAGGATAATATGCCTGCTGTTGCGTTAACGGATCACGGAAATATGATGGGGGCTTTTGAGTTTGTTTCTCGTGTTATAGGCCATAATAAAGAAGTTGAAGCACAAAATGCGGAGGCAGTTGAGAATGGAGAGGAGCCTACTGGTCAGCTTTTAAAGCCAATTGTTGGTTGTGAGTTTTTTGTTTGTGAAAACCACAAAGATAAGTCCAGGAAGGATAATGGTTATCAGATTGTGTTATTGGCGAAAAATAAACGCGGGTACCATAATCTGGCTAAACTGGCTTCTTTTGCTTATACGTCTGGGTTCTATTATGTTCCGCGGATTGATAAAGATCTTATTCTTCAATACAAGGAAGATGTTATTGCGCTGTCAGGTAACTTACAGGGGGAGGTGCCGAATAAAATACTGAATATTGGTGAGAGCCAGGCCGAAGAAGCTTTGCTGTGGTGGAAAGAACAATTTGGGGATGATTTTTACCTGGAATTGATGCGTCATGGTCAGGAAGATGAGGATCGTGTGAACCAAACGTTGCTGAAGTTTTCCCGTAAATATGAGGTTAAAGTTGTTGCGACCAATAATACATATTATGAGAAGAAAGGCGATGCGCATGCACATGATATTTTGCTGTGTGTGAAAGATGGTGAGAAGCTCTCAACGCCTAAAGGTAGGGGACGAGGGTTTCGTTTTGGTTTACCGAATCAGGAGTATTATTTCAAGTCTTCAGACGAAATGAAGACTTTGTTTAATGATCTGCCTGAAGCGATTCTAAATATTCAGGAGATTGTCGATAAGGTAGAGATATTTAAGTTAAACCGCGATGTCCTTTTGCCTAAATTTGATATACCCGAAGAATTTCAGGTGGAAGCCGATCTTGAAGATGGTGGAAAACGTGGTGAAAATAAATACCTGGCCCATCTTTGTTATGTGGGGGCGGAGAAACGCTATGAAGAAATTACGACTGATATTCGGGAGCGCCTAGACTTTGAGTTGGCTACCATCGAGAAAACGGGGTATCCGGGTTACTTTTTGATTGTTCAAGATTTTATTGCGGCAGCCCGAGATATGGGAGTTTCCGTGGGGCCAGGACGGGGATCTGCTGCTGGTTCGGCGGTAGCCTATTGTTTGGGAATTACCAATATCGATCCGATTAAATATGACTTGCTTTTTGAGCGTTTCTTGAATCCCGACCGTGTGTCAATGCCGGATATCGATATCGATTTTGATGACGAGGGGCGTGGTCGTGTCATGCAATATGTAATCAATAAATATGGCGCTAGTCAGGTTGCCCAGATTATTACCTATGGTACAATGGCAGCGAAGTCATCCATCAAAGATACAGCGCGTGTATTGGACTTACCTTTGGGTGATGCCAATGAGATTGCCAAGCTGATTCCGAATCTTAAATTATCCAAGATTTTTACTTTAGATGATGCCGGCTTAAAGGAAAAGCTGAGAACTGAGGAAATTGAAGCTGTTAATCGGTTGAAATCTATTGCTGATGGTGCTGGATTGGAGGCTGAAACGATCAGACAGGCCCGGGTTTTGGAGGGTTCTGTCCGAAATACAGGTATCCATGCCTGTGGTGTTATTATTACGCCAGACGATATTACTAATTTCGTTCCTGTTTCTTTGGCAAAAGACTCGGATCTTTATGTGACGCAGTTCGATAACCACGTTGTTGAAAGTGCCGGTTTGCTGAAAATGGACTTTTTGGGTTTAAAGACACTTACACTGATTAAAGATACAGTCGAAAATGTCAAATTAAGCCATGGTATCGTGCTGGATCCGGATCAATTTCCGATCGACGATGAGCTTACTTATGAGCTCTTTCAACGTGGAGAGACCATCGGGGTGTTTCAGTATGAATCTCCTGGAATGCAGAAATACATGCGGGACCTTAAGCCGACGGTATTTGCCGATTTGATTGCGATGAATGCACTTTATCGCCCGGGTCCAATAGAGTATATTCCAAGTTTTATTAAGCGTAAGCATGGTATAGATCCTATTGTTTACGATTTGGATGCCTGTGAGGAATATTTGAAAGAAACGTATGGAATTACGGTATACCAGGAGCAGGTAATGCTTTTGTCTCAAAAGTTAGCTGGATTTTCGAAAGGTGATGCCGACGTTTTGCGTAAGGCTATGGGTAAGAAGCAAAAGGCGGTACTGGATAAGATGAAGCCTAAGTTTGTTTCACAGGCAGAGGAGAAAGGACATAATGCAAAAGTTTTGGAGAAGATCTGGACCGACTGGGAAGCTTTTGCAAGTTATGCATTTAATAAATCCCATTCTACCTGTTATGCTTGGGTTGCTTATCAAACAGCCTATTTGAAAGCGCATTTTCCAGCGGAATATATGGCTGCGGTACTTTCTAACAATATGAATGACATCAAGCAGGTGACGTTCTTTATGGAGGAATGTAAGCGTATGGGACTAGAGGTGCTTGGTCCTGATGTGAATGAATCCTATTATAAGTTTACGGTAAATGAGTCTGGAGCTATTCGTTTTGGGATAGGTGCAGTTAAAGGTGTCGGGGCAGGAGCAGTAGATGCTATCGTGCAAACTCGACAATCAGGATTGTATAAATCTGTTTTCGATATGGCCAAACGGATTGATCTTCGTGCGGTCAATAAGAAAGCTTTCGAGAGTCTGGCTTATGCTGGTGGTTTTGATAGTTTCGATAATACGCATCGTGCACAGTATTTTCATTCGGATGAAAGTTCTACAGGAATGGAAAAGGCGATACGATTCGGCCAGCGTTTTAAAGAAAATGAAAGTTCGGCCCAGGCGAGCTTGTTTGGTGTAGGTGGTGCTGCAGAATTGCCGGAACCTGTTTTGGCACCCTGTCCGCAATGGGGATTGATTGAAAAGCTTAAATATGAAAAAGATGTTATCGGTATTTATTTGACCAGTCACCCCTTAGATACATACCGCTTTGAGATAGAACATTTTTGTCAGAATTCGGTTTCGGATTTGGCATTGATCAACAAAGTTAAGGCGGCAGAGGTCGATGAAGAGACTTTGCTTGAGTTTAATCGAATCAAGAATAAAGAATTGGTGATCGGTGGTATTATCGCATCGGCAAACCATCGATTAACGAAGACTGGTAAACCTTTTGCGTCGTTTATCATAGAAGATTATAGTGATTCTTATGATATGGCAGTTTTTGGCGAAGAGTACGTCAAGTTAAAGGGCTATTTGCAAGAAGGCTATTTTGTACAATTGCGGGGTTTGGTACAGGAGCGTTTCAGGCAGGTTGGAAATTGGGGCTTTGAGCTGCGCAGTGTACAGTTACTTTCGGATCTTCGTGAGAAGATGGCGAAGAGTTTTACGATCAATATTCCTTTACCTAAGTTGAATGAAGCATTTCTTGACGGAATCAAAGATATACTGGCGCAAAATGAGATTGAGGGGGTTGTGCCAAATTGTCAATTAAAGTTTAAAATTTGGGATCCCCAAGATGAAATATCTGTCGAAATGCCAGCTAAAAGTCTGAAAATAAACCTAACAAATGAATTTTTGGACTGTATAGATAAGTTTGAAGGGATAAATTACCGATTGAATTAGTTTGGATTGGAATTTGTGTAATTAAGATTACAAATACATTGGTAGTTGTTACTATCTTTGTTTATTGATTTTAGCAATTAAATAGTATTAAAGATATAACTTCGGTTTATAAAATTAAAAGATTATGGCATTAGAAATTACAGATAGCAACTTTGAAGAAGTTGTCTTAAAAGCAGACAAACCAGTATTAATTGATTTTTGGGCAGAATGGTGTGGTCCTTGCCGTATGGTAGGTCCTGTGGTTGAAGAACTGGCTAAGGATTATGAAGGTAAAGCTGTTGTAGGAAAAGTAAATGTGGATGAAAATCCAGAGATTTCTGTTCGTTATGGCATTCGTAATATTCCAGCTTTATTGTTCTTTAAAAATGGAGAAATTGTTGATAAACAAATTGGAGCTGTTCCAAAATCAGTATTGAACGAGAAATTAGAAAAACAATTAGCATAACTTAGTTAAATGACAAAAAAAGCCTGGAATATTCTATTTCAGGCTTTTTTTGTTTTTAAAATCCAATTTTTTTGATTTTATTTCGACTTTTAGTTGTTTTGTGTATATATTTTATTTGTTTTGATGTGTTTTGTTTCTATATTTTATTTATTTTGGTGTATTTTATGCTTTTGTTTTGTTTTTTAGTAGTTTAATGTGTTGTATTTTTTGTGTTTTTGTGTTTTAATATGGTTTTATTGTTAGTTTTTATGTATTTGTGTTTAATTTTTTATAAAAAATCAATTTTATTTGCAAAAACCAATATTTTTTGCTTCTTTTGAGTATTGAAATTGGTTTTCGAAAAGAATTTGTTTCGATTTTTTTGATTTTGATATTGTTTTTTTTGACTCGATGATTTAGGAGTTATTTTTTTGAAAAAAAATAGAAATTGACAAAGATTTTCCCTTTCAAATACCCTAGATTATGCCTCGCGTTGCTCTCCGTAACGCGAGTTTTTTTTTGGCTAAAGTATGGGTAAAAACAAAAGCGGCTATCCGAAAGGATAGCCGCTTTTTATTATTGACTAAATAAACTGAATTATTCAGCAATTACTTCGAAAGGAACTTGAACTTTCACTTCTTTGTGTAAGTTTAAGTTTGCGATGTATTCACCTAATTCTTTAGGTTCTACTTCGAAAGTGATACGACGACGATCTACATCAAAACCTTTTGCTTTCAACGCATCAGCAATTTGAATGCTGTTTACTTTACCAAAGATTTTACCAGATTCACCTGCTTTAGCACCGATTGAAAGTTTAATAGCTTCCAATTTACCAGCTAATTCAGTAGCGTCTTTTTTGATTTTTTCTTGTTTGAACTGAGCTTGTTTGATGTTCTCAGCTAAAACTTTCTTTGCAGATTCAGTCGCTTGGATAGCAAATCCTTGCGGGATTAAGTAGTTACGACCGAAACCTGGCTTTACATTAACGATATCGTTTTGCTCACCTAAGCCTTTGATATCTTGTTTTAAAATTACTTCCATTTTCTATCGTCCTCCTTATTTAATTGCATCAGCTAAGTAAGGTAATAAGCCGATGTGACGAGCACGTTTAACAGCTTGAGCTACTTTACGTTGAAATTTCAAAGATGTACCAGTTAAACGACGAGGTAAGATTTTACCTTGATCATTTACAAATTTCATCAAGAAGTTAGCATCTTTATAATCGATATATTTGATACCATTCTTTTTGAAACGACAGTATTTTTTACGGTTGTCCTCTACTTTAGGAGCAGTTACGTATTGGATATTTTCGTTAGCCATTAGTTTGCGCCCTCCTCAGTTTTAGTTTCAGCTTTTTTGTTGAATGCACCGCTACGTTTTTTCTCGTTGTATGCTTTAGCATGTTTGTCTAAGCTTACAGTCAAGAAACGCATAATGCGCTCATCACGTTTGTATTCAACCTCTAATTTATTGATTAATTCACCTGGAGCCTTGAATTCAGTTAAGTGATAAAATCCAGTAGTTTTTTTCTGGATTGGATACGCTAATTTTTTCAAACCCCAATTGTCTTCAGCGACAATCTCGGCTCCGCCTTCTGTTAAGATGTTTTTGAATTTTGCGATTACTTCTTTCGCAGCATCATCAGAAAGCAACGGGGTAAGAACGATTACAGATTCGTACTGTTGCATTGTGTTAATTAATTTTGTTATTTAAAATTCCACTTTTGTGGAAGTGCAAAGGTAGTTATTATATTGTTATGTTGCAAAGCTTTGAAATAAAAAAGTTTAGATCCTTTGGAGGGATCTAAACTTTTCTCAACCGAACTAGGCTATATTTTAGTTCAATTTCTTTAATTCTTCTTTGATAGCTGCCTGTATTTTCTCGCTAACAGGGACTAAAGGAAGTCGTAATTGATCTTTTCCGATCCCCAATTCCTGTAAAATATATTTTACACCAGCAGGGTTTCCTTCAATAAAACACAGATCTGTAATGTCAAGGAGTTCATTATGGATCGATCTAGCTTCCGCATAATTGCCTTCAGCGCATAACTTAGCTAATGTGGCAACCTTTTTCGGTAATGCGTTTCCGATCACTGAAATGATACCAGCAGCTCCAAGAGACATCATCGGCAAGGTAACCGGATCATCTCCGGAGATCAATAGAAATCCCGTAGGTTTATCCCGTAGAATTTCGCTGAATTGCGCAAAATTTCCAGAAGCTTCTTTGATGGCTACGATATTGGAAAAATCATTGGCTAGTCGTAATGTTGTCTGTGCTGTTATATTGCTGCCCGTACGCCCAGGCACATTGTATAAAATAACCGGAAGTGGAGAGGCGTTTGAAACAGCCTTGTAATGCTGGTAAATGCCTTCTTGTGTTGGTTTGTTATAATAAGGAGATACAGATAGAATTGCACAGAAGCCTGTTGGATTAAAGTTTTTAATTTGTTCCACAATTTCGGCTGTATTATTACCGCCAATTCCAGCAACCAAAGGAAGTCTACCGTTCACGCGCTTGACAGTAAAATCCCAGATACGCTTTCGTTCATCATTGGTTAAAGTGGCAACTTCTCCAGTTGTACCTAAAGAAACCAAATAATCCATACCTTCGTTGATTTGCAAGTCAATTAGCTGACCTAATGCTTCGAAATCAACAGATTCATCTGAGTTAAAAGGAGTGACCAATGCTACTCCTGCGCCGTGAAGCTCGTTCATCTTGTTTTTGTATTTATATAAATTTAATTAAAAAAACTTACTTGGGATTAATGAGTTCAAATAGTTCTTTATCATTAATCATCGGGATACCCAATTTTTCTGCCTTCGCTAGTTTGGACGGTCCCATTTTATCTCCCGCTACGAGGTAGCTTAATTTGGCAGAAATGGAAGATAACATCTTTCCGCCATTGCTTTCAATTACTGCTGCTAGCTCTTCACGTGAATGGTCTGCAAATACACCAGAAATCAGGAAGGTTTTCCCTTCAAGTGAATTGCTCGCAAGGATGATCTCCTTTTCCTCAATTTCGAAATTTAAGCCATAATTTCTCAGTGCAACAATCTGTTGTTGATGAATTGGATTGTCTAAGTATTCTTTGACACTCTCCGCAATACGGCGTCCAATGTCTTGTACTCCTTCGATTTCCTCTGTCGAGGCTTGTGCGAGTGCATCAATATTTTTGAAATGCTGGGCTAATTTTTTTGCAATCGTCTCGCCGACATGACGTATTCCAAGCGAAAATAAGACTTTTTCAAAAGGTTTTTCTTTGGATTTTTCGATGCCGTTGAGCATGTTATCGATTGATTTTTGACCGAAACGTTCCAGTTGTTGCAGGTCATCTTGATGGTCTTTTAGGCCATAGATGTCAACGATATTGCGTAACAAACCTTTCTTGAAGAAAGTATCCACGGTCTCGTCCCCCATTCCCTCGATGTCCATCATTTTTCGTCCGATAAAATGCTGCATTTTGCCAACAATTTGTGGCGGGCATCCAGTTTCATTAGGGCAATAGTGTACGGCTTCCCCTTCTTGTCGTATAAGTGCTGTGTCGCATTCCGGACAAGATGTGGGGTAGACAAAACTTGTCGATCCTGCTAATCTTTTCTCGAGGTTTACCCCAATTATTTTAGGTATAATTTCGCCCCCTTTTTCTACAAAGACAGTGTCATCTTCGTGTAGGTCGAGACGTGCGATTTCATTTGCATTGTGTAAAGAAGCGCGTTTTACCGTTGTGCCTGCCAGTTGTACAGGTTGAAGATTGGCAACAGGTGTAACAGCGCCGGTACGTCCAACTTGATAACTAATCGAGTTCAATGTGGTTTCTACACGCTCTGCTTTGAATTTATAGGATATTGCCCAACGTGGATTTTTGGCAGTAAAGCCAAGTTCCTCCTGTTGTGCGTAATCATTTACTTTAATAACAATTCCATCAATTTCATAACCTAGGTTATGACGTTCGACATCCCAGTAGTCAATAAATGCAAAAACATCGGTTAATGTGCTGCATTTTCTGCTATGCTCGCTGACGTGAAATCCCCAGTCTTTGACATGGTTTAAGCTATTCCAATGGTCGTGAAATAGATTTGTTCTGTTGTCGCAGTACAAAAAGTAAAGGAAACAGTCCAATGGGCGTTTTGCAACTTCAGCAGAATCTTGGAGTTTGATGGTTCCAGAAGCGAAATTTCTTGGGTTGGCATAAGTTTGCTCCTCATTATCGGCTCGTTCCTTATTCAGGCGGAGAAAAGCTGATTTGTGCATAAATATTTCACCTCGTATTTCGAATTGATCTGGATAATCTCCTTCTTTGAGTTTGATCGGGATAGAACGAATGGTTTTAACATTGTTTGTGACAACATCGCCTTGTGTACCATCACCGCGCGTAACGGCTTTACTTAGTAGGCCATTTTCATAAGTCAAGCTGATGGATAAACCGTCAAATTTTAATTCACAAACATATTCGAACTGATCGCCGATGATTTTGCGGATTCGCTGGTCGAAGTCAAGTAACTCCTCCTGATTGTATGTGTTGCCCAATGAAAGCATTGGCCAGCGGTGCTTTTCCGTTTGAAATCGGGAGGTAATGTCTCCACCAACACGCTGTGTAGGGGAGTTGGGGTCGGCAAAGTTGGGATATTGAGCTTCCAGCGCTTCGAGTTCCTTTAATTTAAGGTCGAAGTCGTAGTCCGAAATAACACTGTTCGCCAATACATAGTATTGATAGTTATAATGGTTGAGCTCTGCCGTTAAGTCTTTTATCTTTTTTTCAATATCCATCACCAACATTTTGCAAAATTACAAATAAAAAGTACGTTTAAATAAAATAAATAAAGAATCTTGTCGTAATGACTGCTTTATTTTGAAAATGCGTTTTTCTGCATTTTATGTTACAGGGAAATAATACGCTATTTGAAATCCTCTGGATTTAGCTGAGAAAATTTATGTTTGTTATTTGTGTAAAAATCAATGATAATCGATTTTGTGTACTGTCCTTTTGTATTTTCTTTCACCTTGTATTTTTTTCGTTTTTTAGCATTTTTGAAAATATTCAAGAAGAAATACTGATGTGCACGACTGATTGCCCAGGCATCCTTGGGTTTCCTGTCGATCAGAAACTTAGCAAGGGCTGCAAGGTCAAACCAAAGCCTGATGAAAATAATCCATATTGCTTTGCCTAGCGGCAGGTTTTTTTGCAGCATGACCATGTTATTCCTAAAATTGAGGTAAGTCTTTTTGGGATTACTTGCATTGAGGGTTCCCCCACCAACATGATAAACAATAGATTTAGGACAATAGCCTATGCCATAGCCCATTTTCTTTAATCGCCAACATAGATCGATTTCCTCCATATGAGCAAAGAAATCTTCGTCAAGGCCATCTGCCTCTTTCCAGGCGTCAGAGCGAATAAAAAGTGCCGCTCCAGATGCCCAGAAAATCTCGGATTCATTATCGTACTGTCCCGCATCATCTTCTACTTCATGTAAGATTCTACCTTTACAGAAAGGAAAGCCAAAGTAATCCAGATACCCACCGGCCGCTCCGGCATGTTCGAACTTCTGCTTGTCATGAAATGAACGTATTTTGGGCTGTGCTGCTGCCAGGGAAGGGTTTCTTTCCAAGTATTCAATCACTGGCTCAATCCAGTTTTGGCTCACTTCAACATCCGAATTGAGAAGTACATAGTAATCAGCATCTACACGCTGCAGTATTTTGTTATAACCTCCCGCGAAGCCATAGTTTTTGTCATTTTCAAGGATAGTAATCGTCGGATAGTACTGTTTCACAAATGAAATTGAATCATCATCGGAGGCATTGTCTCCAATGACAAATTCGACATTCGGATACGAACTGTTATATACGGATGGTAAAAATTTTTCCAGGAAAAATCGGCCATTCCAATTGAGGATAACGACAGCTACTTTTGGTAATTTACTCATTTTCTACGTTTTCTTTTCCAACGATTATGTGACCATAGCCAATATTCTGGGTTTTCACGAATAAGCTGTTCCGCAAATTGATTGTGTATATCGGTAATTTCATGCTCTCCAAAGCCACTTGGATCTTCGATTAAAGTAACGAATTTACAGAAATATTGCCCTCTTTTGGGCTTTCTTCCGATATAGCAATAGACCACAGGCGCTTTACTTATTCTAGACAGTCTTTCAGCTCCTGTATAGACCAATGTTTCCTGATTTAGCCAATTAATAAAATAATCGGAATCCGAATACAGCGGTGTTTGATCGGCAACGAGTATACTGATATTGGGCTGGCCTTTCAACTTTACGATATGGCGGAGTATTTGTTTCATTGGTACCATTTCGGCGCCAAACCTTCCTCGCATATCATTGTACACTGTGTCAATATCTTTGTTATTGAGTGGTTTGTATACAATCAGCGTAGGAAAGTTTGTAATTAAGCTCAAACGGTGAATACCCAGCTCCCAATTGGCATAATGTGAGGTCACCCCGATTACGTTTTTGCCCGCTTCGAGGTGTTTAGTCAATTCTTCTACATTTTCCAAAGTCATCTTTTTCTTGACTTCCTCAGCTGTAATCGTTTTCAATTTGATCGATTCGACAAGGAGATCCGGGAAAAAACGATAAAACTTTTTGGCAATTACCAGACGTTCTTTATCCGTTTTTTCTGGAAAAGCATTTTTTAAGTTCTGAAATACAATATTCTTCCTATATCCAATAATATAGTAGAGTATGTAATAAAGCCCATCGGAGATCAAATATAGAAACCAATAGGGGAGAAGAGAGATGATATAGATTAATGCGTTTAACGCTTTTTGTTTCATGCTATAGCTAAAATTCCCAGTGTTCTTTACAAATATCCTTAATTTAAGTTATTTTTGCGTCACTTATAACAAAAATCATCAGTTTTTATGGAATCGCAGTTATTACTTCCGGCATGTTATCTTCCACCAATATCCTATTTTCATACGATACAAGAGCATAATCTTCCTTTGGTCATCGAGAAATATGAGCATTTTCAAAAGCAGAGTTATCGTACGCGAGCACGCATTGCTTCAGCAAATGGTGTGCAGGATTTGATCGTACCCATTCAACATGGCAATAAAGAACGTGTTCCTATGAAAGATATTCGGATAAGCTATGAGTTTGACTGGCAGCGTTTACATTGGCTAAGTATTCAGACAGCTTACCGTAGCTCTGCATATTTTGAATATTATGAAGATGATTTTATACGGTTCTATGAGGAAAAGTTTGCGTATTTGGTAGACTTTAATGTTGCTCAGTTAGAACTCATTCTAAAATCGATCAAACTTAAACGAGCAATAGGGTTTACAGAAGAGTATGTTGCTGCGCCTTCGGAAATGATCGATTTCCGTAACCTGATTCATCCTAAAAAAGAAAGTGTATTGCGTGATCCAAAAGAATATTATCAGGTTTTTTCTGATAAAAATGGCTTTTATCCCGATTTAAGCATTATTGATTTGCTATTCAATCAAGGACCACAATCAAAAAGTTACCTGTAGCCTGACGGTTTTTTTGAACAAAATGCGTTTAATATTGTTGTTATTCAATATTGAACGCATTTAAATGAAACATTTCTTTTTTACTTTTCTTCTTTTTTCTTTGTGTTGGACTTTCGCGCGGGCTCAGGGCGGTGTTGATACGATACATTATCGAAAAGTTTACTATTGGGGTACAACGGGAATGGGCTTTCCGATCGGAAAAACCAAAGATATACTTTCGCCAAAGTTTTCTGGTAGTATTGGTTTGGATATCTCCCTGAAAAATCCAATGTTTTTCGTATCCCCCACACTTTATACACTTTCATTCAAGTATAAGCAGCGATTGGTCAATCCGAATTTTGAGTATCGTATCGAAGATGCAAATACCAATTTCTATACCCTTTCATTTTCGGGGGGCATTAGGAAGCAGATGCGATTATTGAATATCTATGGTTTTGTAGGTCCCGGTGTAGGATTGACGAGTGAGCCAAGGGCGAATGTACTCGCAGACCAAAAGCTTATTAAGATGGAAAATAAAAATCACCTGAATTTCTCCAGCAAAATAGGTGCTGGGGCAGATTATAAATTTAACGGTTTCTTTTTAGGGCTTGAGCTTGGTTATCTCCATAATTTTAGGAAGATTCAGGACACTCCTGTGAATATTTTTACCGTCATGGTTGGATTAAAATCCGATATTACACAAATTGGGGATAAAGTCATCAATGTCATTGGCATCGATGGTTACATTAGCGGTAAAAAAGAGAAAAAATAGACGGCTTATTTTAAGACCTGAATGGTGTCTCCAACATGTGCTTCGGCGTCGCTGCCTGTTTTTTTAACTTTTTCCGTTTGTTCAACCGCTACTGCAAATGTGGACGGAATAATGCCTGCACCAAATTTGATCGCATAAAATTTGGTGAATTCTGCGCCAAAATACAATATTGCAGCCGAATAGTAGATCCATAATAACATAACAATTATTGATCCCGCAGCTCCGTAAAAGCTGGCTGTGGAGGAAAGATTCAGATAGATTGAAATGCCGTACCTGCCTAACATAAAGAGTAAGCCTGTAAAGATAGCTCCGCCAAGCATGTCCCTGAATTTTACTTTAGCATCCGGAAGGAAGGAAAAGATAAAGCCAAATAAAATGACAATGACCGAAAATGTGATGCCCGTATTCACCCATGAAATGAGTGCAATCGGAATAAAAGGAAAATAAGTCATGACTAAATTGGTCACGGCAACAATAACTCCGTTGATCATGAGTGAGGCAATTAGCAAAAAACCAAGGGCAATCACGATGGAAAAAGAAATCAGCCTGTTGATGATTAATTTTAGCCATCCCTTTTTTGGTTTCGGTTTTACTTTCCAGATATTGTTTATTGAGTCCTGTATATCAACGAATAAGGTTGTGGAGGATAGAATCAATGTAACGATACCAATCGTGATCCCCATATTAGATTTATTCTCGAAAGTTATTTTTTGAAGATAGGACTGGATCTGTGTGGTTACATCCTGACCAAAAAGAACCATGACTTCCTCCAGCACCTGATCCTGCGCTGAAGATCCACTTTGAAGATGTTCTCCATAGAAAAATCCGATACACCAGATAACAATCATAAGAAGTGGGCCGATGGAGAAGACGGTATAATAAGCCAATGAAGCACTCTTCTTCATACATTTGTCATCATTGAATCCATTAAAGGCATCAACTAAGACATGCCAAACGTTTTTCCAGTAGGCGAGTGTAAATAAATCTCGTAATGTAACGTGCTTCATAATAAGATGATCAGCTCCAATAATCGTGCAAATTGTTACTCTTGGTTTTGTTCCTGATACAATTTGTCGATTGCGGCTTCGTTCTCTTTTAAAATAATTTTTCGTTTTAGACTCAATTTTGGCGTCAATTGACCGTCGTTGATTGTCCATTCCTTTGGAAGAAGAATAAATTTCTTGACAATTTCCCAATGTCCAAAGTTAGTGGATAATCGGTTAATTTCTTCTTGATATTTTTGGATTACTTCCGGATTTTTGATGATTTCTTCGTTTGAACCGCCGGTAATACCTTTTTGGTTTGCCCATTTGGACAGCACATCAAATGCAGGAACAATCAAGGCGCCGGGAAATTTTCTATTTTCTCCAAAAACCATGACCTGTCCGATTAATGTAGACTCCATGAGTTTGTTTTCAATGGATTGGGGCGCGATATATTTACCACCTGCAGTCTTAAACATTTCCTTTTTTCGATCGGTTATTTTTAGGAAACCATCGGATGTAATTTCTCCAATATCGCCCGTCTTGAAAAAACCATTATCGTCAAAAGCTTCTTTTGTGGCTTCTTCATTTTTATAATAGCCTGTCGTGATACTAGGGCCCTTGACAAGAATCTCACCGTCTGAAGCAATTTTAACTTCTAAGTTTTTCAGGGGTTTGCCTACAGTCCCAAATTTCAACCCATTGGGTAAGTAGGAGTTTACAGCAATAACCGGAGATGTTTCAGTCAGGCCGTACCCCTCAAGTACTTTAAGTCCAGCGGCCCAGAATACACGCGCTAAACGCTCTTGAAGAGCTGCACCACCGGATACAATGATCTTAATATTTCCGCCAAGAGCTTCTTGCCATTTCGAAAATATCAGTTTTCTAGCGATCGCAAGTTTTAGATTGTAAAGTGGTCCATTATGCGCTGGTTCTTGAAATTTCAAGCCAAGATCAACAGCCCAGAAGAAAATTTTCTTTTTTAATCCAGTTAAGGCTTTCCCTTTTTCAATAATCTTATCGTATACTTTCTCCAGGACACGGGGTACGGTGGTGAATACATCCGGTTTGACATCGTTGATATCGGCAACAACATTGTCTAAGGTCTCTGAAAAATAGATCTGGATTCCTTTCGAATAGTACATATATACCACCATGCGTTCAAAAATATGGCATAGC
The DNA here is from genome assembly GCF_002196555.1 of Sphingobacterium sp. G1-14. Lineage (NCBI taxonomy): Bacteria > Pseudomonadati > Bacteroidota > Sphingobacteriia > Sphingobacteriales > Sphingobacteriaceae > Sphingobacterium > Sphingobacterium sp. G1-14. Next base: position 5,166,887 of record NZ_CP021381.1, on the reverse strand, counting down.
GGAAGAAAGCTAAGTGCCGTTTTGAAATCCGATCGGATGAGATGATTGCATGCCAAGACGTTGCTGTATACGTTTTTGTGAGACAGGTATACGCCTTTAGGGCGCCCTGTTGTACCTGAAGTGTAGATCAGTGTTAATAGATCTTCTTCTGTAACAGCCTCTCGAAGTGGAGCCAGGTCGGTTGTGTCATCTTTTGCTGTTTCGATGAATGTTTTTAGCTGCGTATAATTTTCAATGGCATCAAATGTATACAGTTGTGGGTTTATACCGTGTTCCTTGATGGCTTGTTCAATACGGTCCGTCAATTCTCTGTTGCTGACAAATAGTACGTTGACATCCGAGTCATTTACAATAAACGAAAGATCCTGTGCGGATAAAGTGGGATAGAGGGGAACAGTTGCAAGACCGATTTGATTGCAGGCAAAATCAACTAAATTCCACTCGGGTCTGTTGCCGGACATGATTCCTACCCGATCACCTTTTTTGAGGCCTAATTGCAGTAACGCCCTGCTTAAGGTGTCAATTGCGTCGGTGTATTCTTTGGTAGAATATGTCTTCCACTGGCCATTTCCATCTCGCCCTGCCACCATGATGTCCTTTGCGTATTTTTCTTTATATAAGGTTATAAAGTCAAAAATTCTGCCCATATCACTTGAGTTTATTTGGTTACTACTACATGCTGTATTGACCTAAATATACAGAAATAAAGTTGGATAATTTGGGATTATTGTCATAACAAATTAAACATTGTTTCGTTATAGCTGTAATGGATATTTACCCTATCGAAAAGGTCCTTCGTAGGGGAAGTTCTGGTAAATAGTTTTTTATGTGCACTGCAATTATATTGCATATAAAAAGCAATTTATCTATGTTTGGAAAAATGTAAAGCAAAAAAAGCGTACGATTTTTATGAAAAAAATATTTTTGGCTGTCGGTGGAATGCTGATGTTTGGAGCATTATCCAATAGAGCTATGGCTCAGTTGGACAATAGGGGTGCTATTGGTGGACGTTTCGGGTCTGCTCAGGGAATTACATATCGTCACACGCTTAACTCGGACCATGCATTGGAAGGAATTATGAGTATTCAGAGCAATTCTGATTTTCGCCGTTTCCGCGTTGTGGGCTTATATGAAATCTATAAACCATTGACTGCTGGGTTTAATTGGTATTATGGTTTTGGTGGTAGTATCGGTTCTTATAAGGAGAAAGACAAAATTATCGAGGGTCAGCGTCATTCATTTGATTCACAGCTTAATCTGAGTATTGACGGTATCGTAGGTATTGAATATAATATTCCGCAGGCACCGTTTCAAATCTCATTGGATGTAAAACCTTATTTCGATTTTCTAAACGAATCCAGTATCAAATTATTTGATCCGATCGGTTTTTCGGTAAGATATAAATTTTAAAAAAAGAATAGCGGGATTTCCCGCTATTCTTTTTTTAATGATAATACTTCCGTGTTAAGCCATCCAGATTTTACCTAGCAATTCCTGTAGAAAGGTTTGTTCTTTGAGCGGACGGATTTCGTATATCTTTTTATTGCTCTTTTTGATTTGAACAGGGATTTCCCGCACTAAACCATCTCGTGCCACCAGGAAGTTTAATATCTCCCCCTCTTTGGCATGTTGAACAATGAAATCAATTTCCTTGTCCTTAACATCGAGCCTGTTACTATTAATTGCAATCAGTTCGTCTTTTACACTTAATCCGGCATCATATGCACCAGAATCTTTTTCCACTGTCGCTACCGAAATTAGCCCATCCACTTTATTGGTTGTAATGCCTAGTGTCAACGTGTTGTTATTAACATTGGTATCAACAATTTCATAACCAACGAGATTAAAATAATCGTTGTATTCCAGTTCTCCGTCCTGATGAGCAGCATTGAAAATATCATCCAGCGAAGTGCCTGCGATACGTTCAGCAAGGCTTCTCAATTCGTTTTCTTCAAATCCACGATCAAGTTTTAGGTAGAACTCCTCATAAGCCTCGCGGATAACATCATCCAATTTTAGCCTACCTTCTGTAGCGGCAATAATTTTAATATCCAACAATGCTGTCAGCATTGCACCTTTGTTGTAATAGGAAATTCCTGAATTCATCGAATTTTCATCAGGCCGATAATATTTAATCCAGGTATCGAAACTTGAGGCTGCTGCAGACTGTATCGTATGCCCTGGACGGTTTAATACAATGTTGAAATCGTTAGCTAGCAAAGCGAGATACTCTTTTTCATCATAGAATCCACAGCGTTTAATAATTAAATTATCATAGTACGAAGTGAATCCTTCCATGATCCAGAGGCCTGTGGTATAGTTTTCGGCATCGTAATTAAACGGTCCTAATGCTTTTGGACGTAAGCGTTTCACATTCCATAGGTGAAAATACTCATGTGCAACGAGACTCAAATAGTTTTTGTAGCTGGTCTCATTTAGATAGGCATTTCTCGAGGCTCCCAATACTGTTGAATTGAGATGTTCTAGACCTCCACCTCCAGATTGGTAGTTGTGGGTAATAATGACATATCGCTCATTGGGGTTCGAACCCCAGATGCGGGTTTCTTCTTCGACGATACGTGTGATATCTTTCGTCAGGCGTTCTTTATCATAGCTGCCACCTCCGACCATGGCGCATTCATGTTCGACACCGGCAGCCTGGAATTTCCAGACATCCTGATTACCAGCTTCGATGGGCGTATCGTATAATACGTCAAAATTTGGCGCATAAAACTTGCATTCTCCAATTTGTTCGAGTCCAGTTGATATACTTGCCCAAGAATCTTTTAGTGCTATGCTGATTGTCGAAGGATTGTTTATACGGCCATCGATATGAAAGAAAGTTGCCGTAGGTACAATAAAAGCATGGTCACTATCGAAAAAGTTGGTACGCACAGAAACTTCAAAACCGTATATGGCGTAGATTACTTCGATCTGATCCAAAGATTCTGTGGGTATTCGCCAGGTGTTCTTTGAAACTTTCTGGTAGGCAATTGTATTTCCTGCTTTGTCAAATGATCGGAATCGTTCAACGTTTTTAGCATATTCACGAATTAAATAAGATCCAGGAGACCAGACCGGCATTTTTAGATCGACATAAGGCTGGTTGAGCTTTGCGATGCTCATTTTTACTTCGATATAATGAGCTTGTGCTTCTGAAAATGATACCTCAAAATGTATTTCGGGTATACTGAAATGGTCACTGTCCATGAAAGATGATTTTAGTATGAGCTTACAAAATTAAAAGTATCGTACGCTTAACCAAACAAAAAAATAGATTGTTGGTTCTACAATTATGAATCAGCGTGCCCCATCATTGTTCCTTCAGTAGAAAAAGAACAATGACGGGAAGCAGCTAATAGTACCCTCCAATATACATAAATTTATTTAAGAAATGAGGTGTAAATCGATAGGCATAATAGCTGCTTTGGATGAAATACCCGTTTTTATTGGGCTGGGGAGATGAAGCAAAAAATCTGTTTTTTATCAGAATTTTTGCTAAGTTTGATACAGTAGTTTATAGGGGGAAAATAATCAAGAATTTGTATGATCTTAGTTGTTGATAGCGGCTCTTCAAAGTCGGATTGGAAGTTGGAATTGCCAGATAGTGCGCCTATCTCATTCAGTACAAATGGACTCAATCCTTTTTTTGTGAATGAAAAGGAAATCACACGTGTTATTAAGGAGATACCCGAAATTATTCCCTACGCCGATGAAGTTACTGAGTTGTATTTTTTTGGTGCAGGATGCATTACGCCTGATCGTCGGGAAATGGTTTCAAATGCATTGACACCCTTATTCGAAAATGCTTACATTTCTGTTGAGAATGATCTTTTTGGTAGTGCCTTAGCGACCTGTGGTAATAAAAAAGGTTATGTAGCGACATTAGGGACAGGGTCTGATTTGAGTTTTTTTGACGGAGAGGAGCTGATGCCATCGCATAATGGAAATGGCTATGTATTAGGTGATGAGGGGTCAGGGGCATATTTCGGGAAAAATCTTGTTAGACTTTTTCTATATGGCCGTATGCCGAAAGATCTGAATGAAAAATTTGCGAACAAATACAGAATAAATAAAGAGATCGTCATCAAAAATGTTTATCAAAAAGAACGTCCCAATGCTTTCTTAGCATCGTTTGCGCCGTTCATGTCCGATAATATTACCCATCCCTTTATTATTGATCTGGTAAAGAGTGGATTCGAAGAATTTGTTCAAGCTTCGATTTTGACCTATCCGGACTATAATAAATATGCATGTCACTTTGTAGGTTCTATTGCTTATAGTTTTGATTTAATTTTACGGGAAGTCTGTGAAACACATCAGATAAAGGTAGGTACTATTTTAAAATCTCCTATCAACGAGCTTTTTGATGCGGTACTGGAAAGAGAGAGTAATTCATTGTTAAGTCTTTAAAATAATTAGATATGATTATTGCAACTATTATGGTGTATATGTCAATGTTATTTGGCAATCCCAATTTTTATGATTTTAAGTTTACGACACTTGATGGGCAAGAAGTGAAAATGTCCGATTTCAAGGGAAAGAAAATATTGATCGTGAATACTGCCTCAAAATGCGGTTTCACAAAACAGTACAAAGATCTGGAGGAATTGCACAAAACCTTTGGCGATAAGCTCATCATTATTGGCTTTCCGGCAAATAATTTTGGACAACAGGAACCGGGTTCAAATGCGCAGATTCAAGAGTTTTGTGAACAAAATTATGGTGTTGATTTTCTAATGGCCGAAAAGATCGATGTAAAAGGAGATCAAATATCACCCTTGTTTAAGTATTTGACCGCTCAGGAGAACCCCGATTTTAAAGGTGAAATCAAATGGAACTTTGAAAAGTTTTTGATTGATGAGAACGGTAAACTTGTACATCGTTTCCGTTCAGCGACCAATCCGCTGGATCCGGCTATTGTAAACTGGGTAGAAAACAAGAAATAGTAAAAATAACAAAATAAAAAAGCTGCAAAATCTGCAGCTTTTTTATTTTGTTTATTGTCCAGTCGATCCGAGGGCCTCTGGTTTTCCCATAAAGCTTAGCGACAAGGTTATAGTTTATGGGTTGGCTTTTGTTTACTTGATGTAAGCTGTTACCTATTTGATATATGCATCGTACAAGGCTCCTATACAATCTTTAAGCAAAGGGTTGAAGTCATCGCTATCGGGAATATTGCAGCCATTGGTTATCACAATAAACCCATATTTTTTCTTTGGATTGAAAAACAGCGCACTATAAAGCCCATATGCCGAACCGGTATGTCCTGTCAGGTTAACACCGGGGACAATTTTTGCATTGTTCATAATCGCTAATCCATAGCCTGATTCTTTATTTACAGCCGTCTGCATAATCTTCGCATATTTTTTACTGATGATGTTTTTTCCCTGACTATGGCCGTAGTTCATGTGCATCATCATGTATCTGGCTAAATCTAAGGCAGATATTTTCATTCCACCTGTCGGAGAAAGCACAGGAGTGCTATAGCCCAGGATGTATTGATTGAGTTCTTCCCGACGTGGATTATAGGCACTGGGCTCTTCATGGGGATTTCCCTTTTCATCAAAGGCGTATAACGAAACCAATCTTTTCTGATCCAAGGAGTCTATACAGTAACCACCATATAAGTTGAGCGGTTTGAGGATATGGTTAACAATGTAGCTGTCGACACGTGTATTGGTCAGTTTCTCGAGAACGGCACCGGCCATATTAAAGTTGAGATTACAATATTGGTATTGTGTGCCGGGTTCATAAAGATTGTATGAATCTTTCCAGTTTGGGTTTTTGGATGGATTGATGACATCTAGGTTGAAGTAACCGTTTTTATCATTGACGCTGGACGTATGCGAAAGGATCATCCGGAGTGTTATTTTTTTTCCTGGATAATTGGGGTTTCTGATTGGAAAACCGATCAGATCTCCGAAGTCGTCGTCTAACTTGCATCGGCCATCTGCTATTAATTGCATTAATGATGTTGCAGTGAATGACTTTGAAATAGAAGCAATTCTAAAGAGGTCATTCTCTCCGAGAGCCGTTTTGGTTTCCAAGTTTTTGTAACCATAATTTTTGTGATACTCAATTTTATTGTTTTTGACGACGACCACACTGAGCCCGACAGCATTATACCGACGCATAATTGCTGTGAGATCATGATCAACCTGTGTTTGCTGACCCAACAAAAATGTGGGAAAGAATAAAAAAATAAAAGCGGAGAGTAGGAGCTTATGCGTTCTCATTGAATTGATTAGTTAGGATGTTAGTTATGGCATAAATGTAAGGAAATCCTTACGATTAATAGAAATAGTTACAGTGAATCCTTGCAACATATAATAGATGCTACGAAGTTGAATCATTCATCTATTATAATAAGCTATTTTTATTTAAAACTATTCTAAACAATAAAATAATATCGTATGTTTGCGCCGACAAATAATTTTTACGAACTCACAATTTATTAACATGAAAAGAACTTTTCTGGGACTTGTTTTAAGTCTGGGATTGGTAGGAGCAATTCATTTGGATGCATCGGCGCAAAGTAAGGGGATACATGGCCGTGTTAAAACCAAAGATGGTGCACCAATTGAATCGGCAACAGTAACCATAGTTTCTTTAGGTAGGTCTACTTCGACTTCCGGTGATGGAAGCTTCCATTTTTCTAATCTTCCAGATGGAACCTATACTATTCGGATTAAAAGTATCGGAAATGGAGCTGAGGAGCGTACCATCGAGGTTAAAAATGGAAAGGCGACAGCCATTAATGTTTCTTTGAATATTTCTGAATCTCAATTGGAACAAGTGGAAGTGGTGGGCTACAACTCGCATAACAGTAAAACAGTTAATGTCGGTAAAGCAGGTATTATTGATCGGGATTTGCCGCAGAGTGTACAAATTATAAACGAACAGGTTATTGCAGATCAACAGGTTAATCGCCTGAGTGATGCGCTAAAAAATGCAAACGGTGTCGCTATGGGAGCGAATCGCGGTGGGGTCAACGAAAATTTTTACGCAAGGGGCTATAGCTTAGGCGGGAATAATATATTTAAAAATGGTGCGCGAACCAACAATGGAGGTTCGATTGAGGCGAGCACCTTGGAATCTGTAGAGATTTTAAAAGGAAGTTCTGCTTTGTTATATGGCGGTGTATCTGGTGGGGCCGTTGTAAATCTGGTTACGAAAAAGCCTAAATTTTATTATGGAGGCGAGGCTTCAATGCGCGTAGGAAGTTATGACTTCTATAAACCAACAGTGGATGTGTATGGTCCAATTTCCAATAAGGTTGCATTCCGCGTTATCGGAACTTATGAAAAAGCGGGTAGCTTTAGGGATCAAGTCACATCAAAACGTACTTATGTAAATCCTTCTGTTTTATATAAAATATCTGATAAAACTGATCTCAACTTTACATTCGATTACTTAAAAAGTGATTTTACTCCAGACTTTGGAATGGGGACCGTGGATGGAAAGTTGAACAATGAAGTTGGCAGAAACACTTTTATGAATGTGCCTTTTGCTTTCAACAGAACAAATACCTCAAACGGCCAGATCAATTTGAACCATAAGTTTAATGATTCATGGAATTTAAACGCAATAGCAAGTTACCAAACGTACGATCGTGATTATTATGGATCAGATCGGATTCAAGCGAATAAAAATGGAATTGCTCCGCGGAGTTTAACCCGATCCAAATCAAATGAGTTTACGGCCAACCAGCAATTGAATCTAACGGGAACTGTAAAAACAGGATCCATCAAGCATAAGATCCTGGTGGGAGCAGATGCCGATCAATCGCATTCAAATGCGTATGCCTATAAAATTGATGCATCTAAAAATGTGGGCGGTGTATACGATTCTATTTATGTCTTTAATCCCTCACAAACTGCGCAGCATTTGGTTTCGGGAAATGGACTTCGAACAGATATGCCACAAGCGGATTTATTGACCAAAACAACAACGGATATCTTCCGTTATGGTGCTTTTTTTCAGGACTTAATAGAAGTTACTGAACAATTTAAAGTATTGGCTGGGATTCGCTATACGTATCAGCGTACACCGAATTCGGAAAAGTATACTTATGCGACGAATCAATCGGAAGAGATTATTAATCTAGATGGTCAGAAAAATCCGATCGGCGCAAAAGTGGACAAAGCATGGTCACCTAAATTTGGATTGATCTATCAGCCGATCCGCTCATCAAGTGTCTATGTTACTTATGCAAATAACTTTACATCGAATTCGGGATACGATGTAAATTATCAACCCTTGGCTCCCTCCATCATCGATCAGTACGAAGCAGGTGTGAAAAATGACTTTTTCAATGGTAGGTTATCCGCAAATGTTGCTTGGTATAGAATTAATAACAATCGCTTTGCCCAACAATTATTGGTACTCCCGGGTGGAACAAGCAATAGCGATGCAAATATGAAAGAATTTTCTGGAAAGACGGCTTCAAGCGGATTGGAAGTTGATGTTACCGGAACTTTACTTCCAGGATTGAATGTTATCGCCGGTTATTCCTATAATTATATGCGTTATACCGAAACCAATCCAATTTCAAGTTATACAACCATCGTTGATGGTAAGGAGAAAGTGACTGAAATCTCTGGAAACGAAGAAAATGTACGTTTGGTAGGAACTACAGCACATACGGCTAATGGAACCGTGTTTTATACCATTCAAAACGGGGCTGTTAAGGGGCTGAAGTTAGGTTTTTCCGCATTTTATACAGGTAGACGTAATGCAGGTTGGAATAATACAAAGATCAACGTACGCGATGGTCTTAATCGTCTGATCTCCGTTAGTCCATTTACAACCATAGATTTCTCCGCTGGTTATGCTTATAAAAACTGGAGTATTTTGGGTAAATTATCCAATATCACCAACGCGTTTAACTATTATATCCATGAAAACTATAGTGTGAATCCGATTCCACCGCGTAGTTTTATGGCAACTTTAGCGTATAAATTTGAGAAGAGGTAATATCGCTCTTCAACCCATAAAAAAACGGAGTCAGCAACATGCTGACTCCGTTTTTTTATACTGGAATTTCAATCGATGCCACTTTAGGACGCATTAAAATCAAGATACTCTTTCTGGATACAGGCTATAAATTCGCCTAATGCACTGTTTTTACTTTTTATATTAGAGACCAGGATCACTTCTGTTTTGCTATCCATATCCTCAAGCTTCATGATTTTTAGGTTTAAATGCGGGTATTGTTTGATAGTGGACGCAGGGACGACTGCCATGCCCAAGCCTTGTGACACCAACTCAAGGATGGAAGACATCGAATTGCTCTGATGTACAATTTTGGGTTCGAATCCCATGCGGTTACAGGTATTAATAACAAGTCGGTGATATTCCGATGCGTATTTCTGATTGAAAGAAATGAAACTTTCATTAAAAAAGTTGATCGCATTAAATTTCACCTGTGAATGACCTACAATAACCATAGGGTCTTCGAAAAGGGGAGTGGTAAGCAATTCACTTGAATAAATTGGAGCACGCATAATACCCAGATCCAATTTTCCGTTTTCGAGTGCTAATTTTTGTTTCTGCGTCGATGTTTCGAAAAGACTAACTCTTAAGTATGGAAATTTCAATTGAATTTGCTTTAATACCGTAGCAAGCATTTTCTTAGGTGTCGAACTAATATAGCCCAGTTTGAATTCTCCTGAGATATTGTTGTGGATCTGTTTGGTGATCGTTTTGCTGTGTTCGATATTTTGTAGGATCTCCACAACCTCCTCCAAAAAGTATTTACCTGCTTCCGTTAGCTCGACGCGTTTGTTGGTTCGGAAGAAAAGAATAACACCTAATTCGTCTTCTAGATCTTTAATCTGCCGGCTTAATGGGGGCTGGGACATAAATAAGCGTTCTGCTGCTCGGCCAAAATGAAGCTCTTCGGCTACTGTTTTGAAATAAATGAGATGTCGGATTTCCATCGATACTTTTTTGGTATGAATTGATGACAAAATAAATATTTTTAATGAATTCCAGTTAGTCCTACCTTTAAATTATTAAAAATTAATGGATGAAATACCGCCGATCAGACAGTTTAAGATACTGCTGTGCGGGGGAATCTATCTGAACTTTAGAGAATAAACAATTTACAGATGAACAAAGCGACGCTACAAGAGATTGAAACACGGTTTGACAACGATGTCGAGCGGTTCTCAAATTTAGAAACAGGTCAAGCAACCACATTGGATGCGGTATGGAACATGGAGCTTATTACGGATGCCATTGTCAGTCTTTATCCAAACGCTCAAAATATATTGGACATTGGATGCGGAGCTGGCAATTACGACGTAAAACTATTGCAAAAATTGGAGTCTAATCCAAATGTTAGTCTGTTGGACCTGAGCCAGCCAATGTTAAATAGAGCAAGGGAACGCGTTGGAAAATTAACCAAGGGAGAAATTCAGTTGATTAAAGGCGACTTTCGTGCCGCAGCTTTAGAGGAAAACAAATTTGATGTCATTATCGCAACATCCGTTTTACATCATCTTCGAGATGATAAAGATTGGGAAAATGCGTTTAGCAAGCTGTTCCGCTTATTAAGAACCGGAGGAAGTCTGTGGATTTTTGATTTGATTGAGCAAAATAATGAACAGCTTCAAAAATTAATTTACAGGGAAAAATATGGTGAATACTTAACTAACCTTAAGGATGAGCAGTATCGTGATCATGTTTTTGACTATATCGAACACGAGGATACACCAAGATCGCTGATCTATCAACTAAACTTATTGACACAAGTTGGCTTTAAAAATGTTGATGTTCTACACAAAAATCTTTGTTTTGCTTCTTATATGGGATTCAAATAGGGGCTGGAAAACGAGTGTCAAATAAATAAGGCGATACGGGGAGTATCGCCATAAAATCACACTAACTATTAAAAAACCTATAGGACTAGGAATTTACAAATTCAATAAACCAATGTATGTATCCATCCCACGCTTCTCTACTTTTATTCCTCGTCACATGCGAGATGTCAAATAAATAATAAAATGTAATTATTAAGGTCAATACTTTAAAAAAATCAAGTATTTCCATTGGTTTACGTAAAGATATGTCTTTATTTTTTAAATACAAATAAAAATGATGAAAATTGAAAAATTATTATTATTTGACTGTTTTTAAGAATTCTTCCCAGGCGATTTGATCTGTTTTGAAGGTCAAATCTGCCGTTAAAACCGATTCAATTGGTACCCATCGAAAAGATTGGAGCTTATTATCTTCAGGTCTCTGATCAGGATCGAAATCAAAAGCTTTGGTAGTCGTTCTGATCTGAATAGCTGAGGTATTCTTTACCTGATAGTAAATCGATATGATTTGGCTATCGTTAAAGCTTGATTTCTCATAAAAGTCTGTGGTATAAATATGTTTAACCACAGCAATGTCAAAATCACATTCTTCCTGATACTCCCGGATCAAAGCATCCAATAAGCCTTCCCCGTATTCTAAGCCCCCACCAGGGAATTTGGTAAATGAAACATTTTCCGTTCTTTCGTCGCTGATCAATACCTCTTGATTTTCATTGATCAATATTCCGTACACTCTTACGTTAAATGGAAACATGGGTTAATTATGTTTGTATATATTTAGTTTCTGTTTTTTTACAGTGGCATAAAACCATTGTCTACTGCAAATTCATCCAATCCGATATAGGAATAATGTCTGGGAAGAAACCAGCCTATTGCTTCCATGATATTGGTAAATTCTTTTTCAGTCCTGAATTGATTTGCAACGATATTGAATGCCAAATCTTGTGAAGCATTTTCTTCATCTTTATAATTACGGGCTAGGAGCATAACCTTTGTGTTCTTTACGCCATAATAATCCAAAAATTCACGTAATTGGGTGCGGACAGCCTGTGGAAGAATTGTCTCGGCAGGTTGCCCCACTAATATTTCTTCATCTTTGCCGATAATCGTCTGTTCATTTTTCTTAGAGAAAACACTATCATCTGTATAAAACTCTCCGTTTAAAAAGTAGTTAACTAAGTCGCCATAGGTGAATACCCAATCTGGGTTTTCATTTTGTGTATTGATAGCAATACCAAAACCTTTTGGCAACACGAAATCCTTTAGCCGATTTTTAATGACAAAAGCCTGAAAGTTCTGATCCTTCGGAACACTTTCAAGTTGAAAATAGGGAAATCCGTCAGGCCCAACAACCACTTCTGTTTCTGCTAATTTTAAGGTACATTCAGCAATATTAGCCAGAAATATATCACGCCACTCTTCATTCCGCTCTTCAAAGGGAACTTCCATCAGGCTATTTATTATAATCGTTTTTTCAAGGTCTCCCAATCGATTATCATTCGCATTGTTGCTATCGTCAAATAAATGTATTGTATTCATCTCGGATTGTGATTTTTTGATTTGCTGGTAAAAGTAAAAGAATATTTATTAATTAACGACGTTTTCTAGATTTCGAGGCACCTTTTCGTTGATTGTTTTGGCTACTGGAAAGCATTTTCTCCCAGCTCAATAAATAAGGATGTTGATCATCAATTTTAATTTGCCGTTTTAAGGATAACTGTAATTTTATCCACTTTTCATTGTCCTCTGCATCGCAAAAGGTAAACGCCTTTCCCGTCGCTTCCGAACGGCCTGTTCGCCCAATTCGATGCGTATAGAGCTCAGGGCTATCCGGAATCTCGTAGTTTATGATAGCCTCTAGGTCTGGAAAATCTACACCTCGAGCCAAGAGGTCCGTCGCAATTAATACACGTATCTCTTTTTGTCTGAACTTATCAATAATCTCTTCTCGTTTTTGCTGTGATTTATCGCCATATAATGCCGAGCAAGAAATGCCGTGTCGATCTAGATCTGTTGCGATCCGTTCTACTGCATGAACTGTTCGCGTGAAAACAATTACCTGCCACGAGACACGGTTCTCAAGGAGATAACGGAGAAGATTCTTTTTATCATTTTTATCGACATAGAGTACAGATTCTTCTATTTGGCCTTTTTTGGTCTTTGCTTCTAGGTTGATCTCGACAGGGTTACTTAATCTCTTTCGAACAATTTTTTCGATTTCCAGGGTTTTCGTTGCCGAACTGAAAATGGTTTGTCTCTCAGCGGGCAATGTGCCGATAATTTTATTGAGTTCTTTCGTGAAACCGAGATCCAACAATTGATCGAATTCGTCGATCACCAATGTATCTATCGTTTTTAGATCGATAATACCTTGTTCAATAAAATCCAACAAGCGTCCTGGAGTAGCGAGGATCATCTGGGCTTTCGGATAAACTTCAAGTTGACTTTCATAAGTTCCCCCACCATAGAAACTAGCGATAGTCAAATCCATACCATCGATAAGGCCTGATATGCGCTGTTTGGTCTGTATACAGAGTTCCCGTGTAGGAAGGAGTATAAGGACCGATAAGTGGTCTGCGGTAATCTTGGTTCGTAAGCGCTGAATAATAGGGATGGCGAAAGCCTCCGTTTTACCCGTGCCGGTTGGGGCAATCGCCAAACAGTCTCTACCATCCAAAATGGCAGGGATAGCTATTTCTTGAATAGGTGTAAGCGAAGAAAGCTTTTGTTTTTCAAGATTAGCGACAAGGATTTTATCGAGTTTAAGTGCTGAAAAATTCAAAATAATGAATGTAAAACCCAAAAATAAAAATTTAAAAGGACAATGGTGTTTTTGCCTGCTTATAGGAATTAAAAATCTGTAAAAATTAGGATTTTTTGTCAAAAAGTACTAATTTGAGAAATTAGAATATTCTATTTCAAATCTGAGTTATTGATTATCAATTTATTTGATAAACACCAATTATATAGAATAATATTTTTGTTAAATTTGTTGAAACAAAAAAGAATATGTTTGATACTGCATTTGACCAAAACAATGAATCTATTTCCACTTTGAGCTTTGACGAGTTCAAAAAGATTATTGTGAATGATTATCGAACTGCCTTAGAAAGTCGTTACGTGAGTTTATTGGGACGTAAAGAAGTGCTTACAGGTAAGGCTAAGTTTGGTATTTTTGGCGATGGAAAAGAATTGGCACAAATCGCGATGGCTAAAGTTTTCAGAAATGGGGACTGGCGGTCGGGATATTACCGTGACCAAACATTTATATTTGCTTCTGGCATCAGTGATGTCTACCATTTTTTCTCTCAATTATATGCCCATCCCGATGTCGAGGCAGATCCTTCTTCTGCAGGAAGGCAAATGAACTGCCATTTTTCGACTCGTGTTGTGGACGACCAAGGGAACTGGTTGGATCAAATGGTTCAGAAAAACTCGTTTTCAGATATTTCGACCACCGGTGGTCAGATGGCAAGATTGCTGGGCTTGGGCTTGGCTTCTAAGTTGTATAAGCAGAATAGAAATTTAGACTACCTATCTTATTTTTCAAATAGAGGAAATGAAGTTGCATTCTGCACTATCGGAAATGCAGCGACTTCTGAAGGTGTATTTTTTGAAGTTATTAATGCCGTAGGTGTTCACCAGATTCCAACAGTGATTTCTATTTGGGATGATGGATATGGGATATCTGTGCCCAATGAAATTCAGACAACAAAGGGAGATATCTCAGAAGTCCTCAAAGGTTTTCAGAAGGAAGAACTGACAAACGGAATTGAGATATTCAAAGTGAGAGGATGGGATTATGCGGGTTTATGTGAAACGTACGAACAGGCTGCCCATATTGCGCGCGAGAAACATATTCCATGTTTGATTCATGTGACCGAATTGACGCAGCCTCAAGGACATTCTTCTTCAGGTTCACACGAACGGTATAAATCGCAAGATAGATTACAATGGGAAACTGACTTCGATTGTCTAGCGAAAATGAAAGAATGGATCTTAAGTTCTGGTATTGCTACCATAGAGGAATTGGATCAATTGGATCAACATGCCAAAGACCATGTTCGTCAAGAACAAAAACGAGCTTGGGCCGATTATATTAAAACGTTGAGTATTGAAGCTAGGGAAGCCATTGATTTACTTCAGGGTATTCCAAATGAGCGGGCTGATTTTGCGTCAAAGAAATTACAATCGATGGTTGAGCCTTCTTTGAAAGAGGTTTACGGCCAGGTTCGCAAGGTATTGCACGAGCTTAAAGGTCAGCATAGTGATGGGCGCCAGCAATTGTTAAATTGGTATAAAGAGAAGCAGGAACTGAATGAGAAACGTTATAATTCGAAATTATTTACAGATGGTGTAGATTCACCTGCTCATGTGACGGTCGTACCTGCAGTCTATAGTGAAGAAGCTAAAGTGGTCGATGGACGTGAGGTTTTGAATCTATGTTTTGAAGAGAACTTTAGACGTGACGAAAGACTATTAGCATTTGGAGAGGATGTCGGTAAGATTGGAGATGTGAATCAAGGTTTTGCAGGTTTACAAGAAAAGCTTGGTGTGCATCGCGTGTTTGATACCGGTATTCGGGAGAATTCAATTATAGGAAAAGGATTGGGTTTGGCAATCCGTGGACTTCGTCCAATTGCTGAGATCCAATACCTGGATTACCTAATCTATGGAATTACGGTAGCAAGTGATGATTTGGCAAGTTTAAGTTACCGCACCTTTGCTGGTCAGAAAGCACCATTAATTATTCGTACACGTGGCCATCGATTGGAAGGTATATGGCATTCGGGCTCACCTATGTCGGTAATTTTAGGATCCTTGAGAGGTTTGCATGTATGTGTGCCGCGTAATATGACACAGGCAGCAGGCATGTATAATACGTTGTTCCGCTCTGACGAACCGGCTATTGTTGTCGAATGTCTGAATGGGTATCGTCTAAAAGAGCGTCTACCAGAAAACGTCGGTGAATTTACGGTACCAATCGGTTATGCCGAATGTGTTAAAGAGGGAAGCGATATTACTGTAGTATCCTATGGTTCAACGTTACGTGTTGTTGAAGAAGCGGCTGTGGAACTGGAGCGCTTGGGGATATTCATCGAAATTATTGATGCACAGACATTGCAGCCTTTTGACAAAGGAAAACTTTGCGCCGAATCGCTGAAGAAAACAAATAAACTACTTATTGTAGATGAGGATGTACCTGGTGGGGCTTCAGCTTTCATCTTACAAGAGATCTTAGAGAAACAAAATGGCTACTATCTATTGGATAGTCAGCCGAGAACACTGACTGCAAAAGCACATCGCCCACCATATGGTTCCGACGGGGATTATTTCTCGAAGCCATCTTCTGACGATGTTGTCGAGACAGTGTATGCAATTATGCATGAAGCTAATCCAGAAAAATATCCATCTATGTTTTAATAGATGGATACTTTTTTGCTTGACTAAGCTAAATATTCCAACGGGTGGGATGATTCTTTTCTTAATTGAATATACTCGCAGCACCAATCATAGCTGCTTTTTCACCAAGTATTGCGGTGTAAATTTGAAATCTTTCAAATTCTTTTCGGTCACCAATGAAAATAGGTAGCGCCTTAGCGATATTGCCACCGATTATAAATATTTCAGAAGAATGTTTCTCTGCGAAGAACTGCATAAAATCAAAGAGATGTTTAGCATACTCATCTTTGATGACTTGAAATTCCTCAGTTTCCCGATGATTATCTAAAATCTCCTTAAGTCCCGTAACATCTTTTCCTGCTACTTCTTTGAAACGTTTGACGAACCACCGTGTGACAAGAAATTCTTCGAAAATACAATCTTCATAAGGGCTGTTCCATAGGGCGGCATCAAAGGCCTTCTCACCTTTATTCCATACCGCAGATCCAAGTCCAGTACCCAACGTAATTCCTAATATCCGGTTGTTTGTTTGCAAGTTCTGTACGAATATTTCACCTTGTAGGAAGGCTGCTGCGTCATTGATAAAGTGAATAGACGTAGGCGAAAGTCCCAATTCTTCAGCTAAAAGAGTTTTGACATCTTTATTGTAAAGATTGTCGTACTTGCTTTGTCCCTGTATTTTAGATATTCCATTTTCGTAGTCAAAGGGGCCCGGCATAGCAATGCCGATGAACTGAATTGGAGCAGGAGAAGTGGCGATGATATCGCGTATAGCTGATGCCCAGGTTTGTAAAATCGTTTTAGCATCTCCTTGAGAAAAAACGTGGTTTCTGGCCACGTTTTCTAAGTATATATTCCATTGTTTTGTGTCAATGATACAGGCAGAAATATGTGTGCCTCCAATATCAACACCTACGACATAATTATCTTGCAGCATGTTTGTAACTTTGATTTTTAAGTAGATGATCCGCGATTACAAGTGCTGCCATAGCTTCCACAATAATTACTGCTCTCGAAACAACACAAGGGTCATGTCTTCCCTTGCCACTTGCAATAGCAGGGTTGCCATGGATATCCACTGTTTCTTGATCTCTCATGATAGTGGCAACAGGCTTAAATGCTACTTTAAAAGTAATATCCATACCATTTGAAATCCCTCCCTGAATCCCTCCAGAGAAGTTGGTATGTGTGTGCACTCGATTTAAATCATGGTCATCTGCTACAAATATATCATTATGTTCGGAACCTCGCAACTCCGAACCTGCAAAACCTGAACCATATTCAAAACCATGTACAGCATTGATGCTCATCATTGCTTTTGCAAGGTCTGCATGGAGCTTATCAAAGACCGGGTCGCCTAAACCAACAGGGACATGTCTGATGACAGCCGAAATACGTCCGCCAACCGTGTCACCCGCTTTTCTGACCGAGTCGATAAACTCAACCATTTCATTTGCTGTTGCTGGATCTGCACAACGTGCAATGTTAGCTTCCCGTAATTCAAGCAAAGCTTTTAGATCTTTGGTATCTACATTTGGTGCCTCGATGGTGCCTACCCCCGAAACGTGGGCAAAGATTTCTATGCCAAATTGATTCAGGAAGCTTTTTGCTACTGCACCTGCAGCAACACGGGCAGCGGTTTCCCTCGCCGAAGACCGTCCACCACCTCGATAGTCACGGATACCATATTTCATCTGATAGGTGAAATCAGCATGGGAAGGTCTGAAGATATCTTTGATATGTGTGTAATCTTTCGAACGCTGGTCTTCATTTGGAATAACAATTGCTATTGGTGTTCCCGTTGATTTCCCCTCGAATACGCCAGATAAAATCTGTGCGGTATCACTTTCTTTTCTTTGTGTCGTGATCTTAGATTGACCTGGTTTACGTTTATCGAGCTCAGACTGGATAAATTCCTCGTCTATTGTTATATTTGAAGGGCAACCATCAATAATTACACCTATAGCTTTGCCGTGTGATTCGCCAAAAGTGCTAATTCTGAATAAATCGCCAAATGAATTTCCTGCCATAAAAATTAAATTTCAATAAACTTAGATAAATTTGCCTTTAAATGCAATTCTAAAGCACCAGACTGACTACAAATTTATGGATCTGTAACTCGTATATGGCCTAATAGATTACATCACAATTTTCTGTCCCAGGCTAAAGGCTATCTGGGAGATTGAATAATAAAACAGAGATTAATGTTAATGTTAATCCCTGTTTTTAATATGTTAGTCAATTACAAAAGCTTGCGCTTGTAAATGTTTCCAAAAATCAGGATATGATTTTTCTACAACTTGAGGTTCAGCAATCTTGATTTGGTCAAAAACTAAAGCCAGCGGCGCAAATGCCATCGCCATACGGTGATCCTCGTAAGTGTCGAAGGTCACATCTTCAGGCTGATATACCTGTGCTGTTTTCAGGTGATAAGTATCACCATCTTCGATCAATTCAGCACCGAACTTTGCGATTTCTGTCTGTAACGCAGCGATACGGTCGGTCTCCTTAATCTTTAGGGTTTCTAGGCCTGTAAAGGAAACATCACGTTTTAAAGCCGCTGCGACAACGACTACTGTTTGCGCGAGATCAGGACATTCTTTAAAGTCGAACAACGTTTTGTCTGAATTGATTTCTTTTTTATTTAAATGCAATCCATCCGATTCAAAGCTCGAATAAACACCAAAATGCGCCATAATGTCTGTGATGGCAATATCGCCCTGTAAACTATGTTGTCTTAGTCCGGGCAATACAATCGATGCAGTTGCATCGGCAAGTGCTACAATAGCATACCAGTAGGATGCTGCGCTCCAATCTGGCTCGACATATATGGTTTGCTTTTCAAATTCTTGCGGTGCAATTTTAATCGCGTTCTCCGTCCATTCATGTTGGATCCCGACACTTTTAAGCATATCTAAGGTCATGGATACATAAGGTCTGGAAGTTAATTCGCCTTCAATCTCTAACGTAAGTCCCTTTTTTAATGCCGGAGCAATTAATAGCAAGGCCGATATGTATTGACTGCTGATATTTCCTTTGATCTTAACACGGTCTTTTCCTTGAAATAATCCACCTTCAATCTTCAAAGGAGGGTACCCTGCCTTTTTTTCATAATGGATTTCGGCGCCAATTTCTTTCATGGCATCAACCAATATTCCGATTGGACGCTGTTGCATACGCTCTGTCCCCGTCAGGATGAAATTGCCTTTAACAAGGTTGAGGTAAGCTGTAAGGAAGCGCATTGCCGTTCCCGCAGGACCTATGTCAATCGTATTATAACCGGGTTGCGGTTCTGATGCGATTTGCAATACGCGGTTTAGGGTAACTGTATCTGCAGCCTCAGAGAGGTTGGCTATTTCAACTTGTCCTTTACTTAACGATTGGATAATAAGAGCACGGTTGCTCTCAGATTTTGAACCTGTGAGTTGGACCGTGCCCTGTATCTTTTTTGAAGGATGCGTCAGCGTGATGACTTGTTGATTCATTATGCTTCTGCTGTTGGTTGCTCCTGAGTATTCATGACCGCATTTTGTTTGCGGATAGATTCGTTGTGAATTAATTCCAGGAATTTCGTCGCAAATTCGCTACCCAAAGAAAGCGCTTCCGCTAATTTTGTGCGTTTTTGAACAATTTCATCCCAACGGTTAACTTGCAAAATTGTCACGTTGTTATCGCGTTTGTATTCCCCAATTTTCTCAGCTATTTTCATGCGTTCACCAATTTTTTGGATGATCAAATCATCTAATTTGTCGATGTTGCTACGCAATTCTGCTAATTTATCTTCGAATGAAGGATTGTCAGAAGCTGCTTTACGTAACGTCAAGTGGTCGATCAACTCGGCCAATGCAGCTGGCGTTACTTGTTGTTTTGCGTCAGTCCAAGCGACAGATGGATCAATATGTGATTCGATAATCAATCCTTGCATATCCATATCCATTGCTTTTTGTGCGATGTATGGTAACAATTCGCGGTTTCCACAAATGTGACTTGGGTCGTTGATGATCGGTAGATTAGGACAAGCAGTTTTTAACTGAATCGCTAAATCCCACATCGGTTCATTACGGAATGCTGTTTTCTCGTAAGAAGAGAAACCTCTATGAATAGCACCTAATTTTTTGATACCAGCACGGTTGATACGTTCCAATGCACCGATCCACAACGATAAATCTGGGTTTACAGGGTTTTTAACAAATACTGGAATATCTACACCTTGTAAAGCATCAGCAATTTCTTGCACGGTAAATGGATTGGCAGTTGAACGTGCACCTACCCATAGTACATCCACACCAGCAGCCAAAGCTTCTTCCACGTGTTTTGCAGTAGCAACTTCAGTAGCTGTTAATAAACCTGTTTCTTCTTTCGCTCTTTTCAACCACTCCAAACCAATTGAACCGATACCTTCAAATTCTCCCGGACGAGTACGTGGCTTCCAGATACCAGCACGTAAAATATTTACTTTTCCGGTATTTGCCAACAAATGTGCTGTCGATACCAGCTGCTCTTCTGTTTCTGCACTACAAGGGCCTGCGATAATTAAAGGTTTGTCTCCTGTGTCCAACCAAGATTTTAAAGGAGTGATGTCTAATGTATTTTTCATGTTAAGTTTGATTATCTATTTTAATATTGTATGCGTAAATTGTTAATTATAGTTTTTCGTTTTTGACATACTCGCCCATAATATTGAAATTGACACTATGTTTGAGTACTTTACGTATTGCTGCTTCGTAGTCTGTTTGTTTTTTCCATTCTACGTCAACGAAAAAATCATATTCATTGCGTTTTCCGATTACCGGCATTGACTGAATTTTGCTCAAATTGATATTCTGTTCGGCAAAGCATTGTAAAATAGTCGCCAGAGATCCTACTGTATTTCCTGTTTGGAATGATAATGATGCTTTATTGGCATTCTTATGTTCGACAACTTCATTAGATAATACGAGGAAACGCGTTGCGTTCTTTTTATTGGTTTCGATTCTCTTTTCTAATATTTCAAGACCATAGATTTCAGCGGCCAATGTCCCAGCAATTGCGGCAGTATCCGTTAATTTTCGCTCCGCAATCATTTTTGCAGTTGCAGCGGTATCAGATCCCTCGGTTATACGTACACCTTCAAGTTCAGAAAGAAATTCTTCACATTGGCGAATGGCAATTGGATGCGATTCGATGTGTTTAATATCCTTTAATTTAACGCCTGGCAGTACCATGAGATTCTGTTGGATGTTTAGGTAAACTTCCCCAGTGATATGGAACTTGTAATCTCTTAATAAATTATAATTCGGTAATAGAC
This sequence comes from Sphingobacterium sp. G1-14, assembly GCF_002196555.1. NCBI lineage: Bacteria > Pseudomonadati > Bacteroidota > Sphingobacteriia > Sphingobacteriales > Sphingobacteriaceae > Sphingobacterium > Sphingobacterium sp. G1-14. Next base: position 5,145,368 of record NZ_CP021381.1, on the reverse strand, counting down.
TTCCCGCAATTGAATTTTCGATCGCCATAACGATATAGTCGACTTTTCTTTGCTTCAGCAATTCACAAGTTTTTTTAAATGAATCACATTCTACAATTTCAACTTCTCTTCCGAAAAATTTAAATGCGGCCTCTTCATGAAATGAAGCCTTTGCTCCCTGTATTGCAATTTTTAAACTCATTGTTTTTTTGTTCGCTATGTTGTCTCCAAAAAAAAGAGTCCCGATCATTTGAACCGGGACTCTTCTTGTTTGTATTTTTTATGATTTATACACAATCTAGTCCCGGCTCTTATTTTTAAAATAAAAGAAGTTAAAATAGAAATATGTATACGTTCTGTTCATCCTGTTGTTGTTTGACATTTCAAATGTACGAATGTTTTTGAAATATCAAAGGAAAAAATAATTTTTTATTATAAATATTGAGTTAATTTAATGATTTTTTTATGTGTTTTTATGTGATTTTTTTGATTAATTTTTAGTGATTTATTTGTAATGTTTTTAAAGTGTTTATTTTGCTTTAATGTTGGTATTATGTTGTTGTTTAGTTATTTAAGTTTTTGTTTTGTTGTTTTTCTTTTATAATAAATTATGTTTTAGTGTTATTTTTTATGTTGAAAATAGCTGTATTTTTATGTGGTTTTTTTACTGTTTTTTTATATTAAATTTATGTGTTTTTAGTATTAATATTTCCGTTTTTTTTGACTGTTTTGTTAAAAAAGTATTTTACTACCTTTGGGCAAACGCTGGATTTTATGCTAAAACGAAGTAATTTTTATGTATGTGTATGTATGATCTGTTTTTTATTGACAGGTTTTACTTTTAAAGGAGAGGAAAAAGACGCGAAGGTAAAGCGCGTTATCGATGGTGATACCTTTGTCATTGAAAATGGAACCTCAAAAGGGGAGAAAGTTAGGTTGATAGGGGTAGATGCCCCGGAAACGAGACGGACAGCACGTAAGGAAATCGGTTACTATGGTCAAGAAGCAAAGCAGTACTTAACGGCAATGTTGAATGGAAAAAGTGTAAAGTTAGTCTTTGACGTTGGAAAACGGGATCGGTATGGAAGACTTCTTGCCTATGTGTATATTGGAAAGAAATTCGTCAATCGGGATTTGGTTGAACAGGGTTATGCAGTATCCTATACGCTAGCACCAAATGTACAATATGCAGATTTATTTGTAAAATTGGAACGTCAGGCTCGTCAGGAGAAACGTGGCCTTTGGAAATAAATGAATTTTGAATCATGATTTTTGTTTTATTAAGTGTCATCTGCAGCGTAACCGTTGCTGTTTTATTAAAATTGGCAAAACAAAATGGAGTCGAAACCAAACAAGTTATCGTTTGGAATTACCCCATGGCGGTTGCACTGACCTATTTTGTATTGCAACCAGATCTAAAATCGCTCGTTTGGGATGCTATGCCGGTTGCGTTGTATACGAGTCTGGCGATACTACTTCCAGGGATGTTTGTTTTTATAGCTTTGTCCATTCGCTATAGTGGTTTGGTCAAGACAGAGATTGCACAACGCCTATCGTTGTTTATTCCCCTGCTTGCATCATTTTTCTTCTTTCATGAAAAAATGGAGGGACATAAGATGCTCGGAATAGCCCTTGGTTTATTAGCCATCTTATGTTCTATTGGCTGGCAAAAAAATCAGCACAATAGCTCGATGGCTGATAGTCGTTATAAAGCGCTTTATCCATTATTGGTATTTATCGGTATGGGTATAATTGATATCCTCTTCAAACAGGTCGCCTTGCATGTTATTATACCTTATATCAGTTCCATGTTTATTATCTTTGTGATGGCGATGTTTATTGCAATGGTGCTATTGCTGTATTTCCTTTTTGTGGAAAAGCAACGTTTTTCAAGGCAAGCTGTGGGATATGGATTGGTTTTGGGAGTATTTAACTTCTGTAATATCCTATTCTATATGAAAGCACATCGTGCCCTACCAGACAATCCATCAGTCGTATTTACTGGGATGAATATTGGTGTGATCTCATTGGGCGCTCTAATTGGCGTCTTATTTTTTAAAGAAAGGTTATCATTATTGAATTATTTAGGCATAGCGCTTTCTATTGTTTCAGTTTTAATCATAGCATATCTATGAGTTTATTTGAAGATACTTACCGGACTATTGATGCAAAATACGAGGGAATTTTTAGGGATAAGGGCAGTAAATTTATTGCTTATGCTTTTCCATTTAAATCCGAAGACCAATTAAAAGATCTGATCTTGGAAGTGAAAGCGATTCATCCGAAAGCTAGACACCATTGTTGGGCTTATCGTCTCACGCCAGATCGTGCTGTTTTTCGTGTGAATGATGATGGAGAACCGTCGGGGACAGCAGGACGCCCAATTTTGAACGTTCTCCTGTCGATGGATGTAACCAATGTTATCGTGATTGTCGTTCGCTATTTCGGTGGTACATTATTGGGTGTCCCAGGCTTGATTAATGCCTACAAATCAGCAACCCAAGATGCTTTGACCCAAGCAGAAATTATCGAGCGTACAGTGAATGACCATTATGGTATTACCTTCGATTACCTCCATATGAATGATATTATGCGGATCATAAAGGAAGAGGGCGTCGAAGTTGAAAAGCAGGAATTTGATAATCAGTGTTATTTGGAGTTTGAAGTCCGAAAAATGCAAGTCAATCGAGTTGTTGATCGGTTTTCCAAAATAGAAGGTTGTCAGTTAACTTATTTATATACGATATGATCAACGAATCGGAATTGATTTTAAACGCAGATGGCAGTATATATCATCTGAATTTGTTGCCGGAAGATCTGGCAAGTACAGTAATTACGGTCGGTGATCCAGACCGTGTAGCGAAAGTCTCGAAACACTTTGATCGTATTGAACTCAAAAAAGGGAAGCGTGAGTTTATTACGCATACCGGCTATCTGGGAAATAAACGGTTGACGGTAATCTCAACAGGTATAGGTACTGATAATATAGATATTGTATTGAATGAACTGGATGCGCTGGCGAATATTGATTTTGCCAATAGAACCGTAAAGACTTCGCTGACTTCATTGGATATTATTCGCATTGGAACTTCTGGAGCGGTACAACAAGATGTTGAGATGGGAACTATTTTGGCCTCTGCGTATGGAATAGGTCTTGATGCATTGATGAACTATTATCAGGGATCTTACGACGGCAAGGAGCAGGCGCTTCAGGTTGAGCTAGCCGAATATTTTTCCGCATTAAACTTAAAGCCCTACGTTGCAAAAGCTGGCGCAAGCCTTCTGGATCGAATTGCCTTTGATTTACCGAAGGGAGTCACGTTGACTGCGCCCGGATTTTATGCTCCACAGGGAAGGACTGTCCGATCAACTAATACGATTCCCAATTTTATAGACTTGATAAAGTCCTTTCAATATAAAGATCAGCGTTTCACCAATTTGGAAATGGAAACAGCTGGTATTTATGCATTGGCTAACATGTTTGGACATCAGGCTTTATCCATCAATGCAATTTTGGCAAGTAGGGTAGATGGTCGGTTTTCTTCCGCACCTGAAGAAGTTGTTGATAAAGCTATACAGCTCGTTTTGGAGCGTATTTAACCGTTTGTCTGTGCTAGGCAAGGGAGTCTTTGTTTTTTTTCTCAATTGATGCAGTAAAAGAGTTGAGAAGAACTAAATAGGGGTACAAATAGAAAAGCAGTTGTTTTTAGACAACTCCTTTTCTATTTGAATCAAATTTAAGCATGATAAACAGTAAAATGGTGAAACTCCATAAGGATGAACCACCGTAACTGATAAAAGGCAGCGGAATCCCGATAACCGGAACAATACCTATTGTCATACCGATATTGATAAATAAGTGAAAAAAGAGGATGGACGCGACACCGTATGCATATATCCTGGCGAAGGCTGAACGCTGTCGTTCGGCGATATGAATAATACGTAGCAGTAGGATGAGATAGATAAGTAATAAAGTAACCGATCCAACAAATCCCCACTCTTCTCCAACGGTGCAGAAAATAAAGTCCGTACTCTGCTCAGGTACAAAGTTGTATTTTGTCTGCGTTCCTTGTAGGTAGCCTTTGCCGAGAAGCTGCCCCGATCCAATTGCAATCTTCGACTGATTCAAATTATATCCTTTGCCTTTAGGGTCTTCCATTTTGCCTAGGATAATGTCAATACGGTCACGTTGATGGGGTTGTAGCACATGTGCATAAACCAAGTCCACACAGAGAACAAATACCGCACAGGCTGCAAAAAGTATACTTAGATTGATAATGTATTTTCTTCTCTTACGGTAGTTCCACATGACAAGGCCAATGAGCAATGCTAAAATCAAGATAAGAATCCAAGGATTGACCAATAAAGAAAGAACAAAAAGTAAAATGCATAGCCCGCCAAATATAAGCAGTTCATTATTAACATAGCCCTCGCGGTAGAATACAAAAATCAACGAAAAGAAGGCAAGGGCAGATCCCGTATCGGGTTGTAACATAACCAAAAATACAGGAAATAAGACAATACCGGCACCCATGGCCAGTGTCTGCATGGTCGGCGCTTTGTTACTTTGAGAACTTAGAAAGTTAGCCAAGAGCAGACAGGTTGAAAGTTTTGCAAATTCGGAAGGCTGTAAGCGGAAAAAACCTAAGTCAATCCAGGCCTGGTTTCCGCCGACATTTCGCCCTACAACGAGCACAATGACAAGCAGGACAGCTGTTATACCATAAAATATCGGTGAGGCGGAACTGAAAAATTTCGCGTCTATGATCAGAATGGATACCCCTAGAATAATTGCGGAAACAAGATATAAAGACTGTTTTCCATAATTGGTTCCTAAGGTAAAGAAATTGGGTAGATCAGGATTGAATACAGCCGCACGGATATTGAATAAGCCAATTAAGCATAGCGCAAGCCAAAGCGTGATGGTTAGCCAGTCTATCTTTCCAAAGAAACTAGTTTTTTGATTATTCATATCTTCTCTTTATCTCGCTATGGTGAACAATTGTTTCCTTTGGTTTTGTTAAGGCTGCCAACTGACGTTTCGATTTTAACGTGTCGGTTTTAGATTTGACCGAGTCCGTCTTTTTTACATCTTTAGCCTTTGGATCGACAACCTTTTTTGGTGCAGGAAGAAAATTCGCTTTATAAATGCGGTCCTGAATATATTTTGGTGCAGTTATCGTGTCTTTGAGGTATTTCTCAACCATCATACTTGCGATAGGTCCTGCCCAGGTTCCACCGTAACCAGCATTTTCAACAAAGACAGCAATGGCAATTTTAGGATTTTCTCGAGGTGCAAAAGCAAAGAAAACGGCATGGTTTTCTCCGTGTGGGTTTTGTGCTGTACCTGTTTTTCCGCACATTTCGATGCCTGGGATACGATTGGCCCAAGCGGTACCTTCGGGTGTATTGACAGCATCACTCATCCCTTGGATAACAACAGGATAATACCGCTCATCCACGCCGGCACTGACTTTTTCGGTGAATTCCTTCTTGGCAATTTTCTGTGCGCCAATACCTTTAATCAGATGAGGTCTGTAATAAAAACCTTTGTTGGCAACGATAGCCATAATATTGGCCATTTGCAAGGGCGTTATACCCATTTCTCCTTGTCCAATAGATAAGGAGATATTGAAACTTGAACGCCATTTATCGTTACCATAGCGTTTGGTATAAAAATCTGATGTAGGTAGTAAACCTGGTTTTTCACCCGGCAGATCAATGCCTAGTTTATGGCCAATTCCAAACTGTGTTACTGCATTGCGCCATAGATCGTAGGCCTTAGGTCCCGAAAGCCCACGTCCGTCGATCATCTTAGCATAGGTAAATCCATAGTAGGTATTACATGATACAGCTACAGATCGCTGTAATGTAGTTGATCCATGATAGTGCGTACAGCCCATCCAGCCGCGTCCACCACCATAGCTATATCCATGCGGGCAGAAAAATACCGTATTGCGATCAATAACACCAGCCTGCTGCGCAGTCAGTGCTGAAACAACCTTAAATACAGAGCCTGGGGGGTAAGAGGCTTGAATAGGACGGTTAAAAAGCGGTTTGGTGTCGTCTTTCAATAATTTCATATAATTATTGCCAGACTGTCTGCCGACCATCATGTTTGGATTGTAACTCGGGCTACTTACATATGCCAATATTTCACCTGTTGCAGGTTCAATAGCGACAATGGACCCCAATTTATTTTTCATGAGGTTTTCCCCTAGAATCTGGAGGTCCTTATCCAAAGAGGAAACCAGTCCTTCCCCTGCGACAGCAAGTGTATCGTATTTCCCCTCCATAAATACCCCTTTCGGGCGGTTCAGCGCATCAACCATTAAGTTGTTGACACCACGTTTTCCGCGAATAAGGTCTTCATAAGAACGTTCTACACCACTGCGACCAATATAGTCACCACTACGATAAAACCCGTTGGAGCGTTCAATATCTTTATCATTTACCTCACTTACATAACCCAAAAATTGAGCCGCTATGCTATCGGGATAACTTCTGATTGTTCTTTTTTGGACATAGAAACCACGAAATTGATATTGGTATTCCTGATATTGGGCCCATGTCCGTACAGAAAGCTGTTTTTCAAAAATGGATGCACGGTAAGGGGAGTGTACTCTTGCCTTTTCCATCCGTTTAATAAAGCCTTCCTTGTCAATGTCTATCAATTTGCAAAACAAAGCGGTGTCGATTTCTTTCACCTCACGTGGAGTAACCATAAGGTCATATACCGGTTCGTTTTGAACTAATACCTTTCCCTTTCGGTCCAATATAACCCCTCTGGCCGGGTACACAATGACCTTGCGCATGACATTGCTGTTTGCGGAATGTATATAGGAATCGTCTATGATCTGTAAATAGAATAAGCGGGCCACCAAGGTCAATGTGATAGCAATAAAGATTCCCGAAACGACGTACTTACGCGCAAAAAAACTGTTCATAGAAATGAATTTCTATCCATCGATCTACTACAACCGATCTTTCTTTTTGTAGAATAATATGCTAAATAATAGCATGATAATTACTGTAAATATACAACTTAAAACTATACTCAATAAGGTGTATTGGATGTGCTGGAAGGAAAAAGATTCCAAGAGATACAAAAATGTATGATGGATCAATGTTCCGAAAAAGATGTAGGAAAAGAACCAGCGAATATTCATGAACCCCAACATCGGGGTAAAAAAAGATTCACGTTCTTCAACTTCGAGCGTAATTTTCATGAAGAAAATACGGAAGGCGGCCAATGCAACACAGGCTGCGGTATTGACACCAAGGGTATCATAAAATGAATCTACGGTAAGCCCCGTAAGAAATGCGATCAAATACACCAGGAAATTAGGTGTTCCTGTCGGAAGTAAAAAAATAAATAAGATATAAGGAAATGCAGCGACCAGATTGTAATAACCGATATTTTGAAATAGGAAAACTTGCATGCCTATCAAAACGATAAATCGAATAATATTAAATATTAAAATCCTAGCCATTGTCCTTTGTCGATTCTTCTAGTGTCTTTAATTCTTTATTTAACAGGTCTTTTACAACGTAGACATGTTGCAAATTGGAGAAATTGGTGCTCAACAATAATCTAAGATCCAAAAAAGCATCTCCTGAAGAAATACCTGTCTGAATGACCGTTCCGACAAAAATTCCTTTTGGAAAATGTCCTGAATATCCGGAGGTATACACTTTATCTCCTTTGTTGACTTTGATGTGGTTTGGAATTTCCTTGACCATTGCCGCGCGGTAATCCATGCTATTGCCCCATACCAACGAGCCGAAGACCTCGGTGTGGCCCAGTGTAACGGATATACGCGTATCTGGATGCAATAGGGATTGAACGGTAGAGAAGTTAGGGGAAACATTCAATACAATACCAACTACCCCGTTGGGAGCGATAACACCCATACCTCGCTCTATACCATCTTTACTGCCTTTATCGAGTGTAATCGTATTTGCCTTTTGGTGAATGCTATTGTTGATGACATTCGCAATAATAAATTCGTAACGCCCAAACTCACTGCTATCGATTGCTGGGACAGGACCAATCTTGATGCTGTCAGTTGATCGATAGGCTTGTAAGTCCTTTCTTAATTGTGCATTTTCCTTTGCAAGTGCATCATTAGTCTCCCCGAGGTGCAGATAGCTTTTCCAGGAATTGACCTTTGCATACAGGCCTCCGATGATACTATTTGAAGAATTTAAAACAGAATTACGTTGGAAAGAATTGTTGGTGATCACCAAAAATAACGAGAATCCAAAAAATAGGATAAACCAGAAGAATGCATTGTATCGTCTCAGGAATAACCAAAGGTTTCTCATTTTTTAATGTGGGTATTTAATAAGCAAGCGATATAATAGTTTTGCATATTATATCGCTCTTTAATAAAATATTGTTATTAATTATCGAACGTTATGATTGCATCAAGAATTTAAATCGTCCAATATTCTTAAGTGCAATACCAGTTCCTCTTACGACAGCACGTAATGGATCTTCGGCAATATGTACTGGAAGTTTAGTTTTCGCTTGTATACGACGGTCCAAACCGCGCAATAACGCACCACCACCGGTAAGATAAATACCTGTTTGATAAATATCCGCTGATAATTCTGGTGGAGTGATTTCAAGTGCTTTTAAGATCGCCTCTTCAATTTTTGAAATGGACTTATCTAGACAATGTGCTATTTCGGTGTAAGAAACAGTAATTTGCTTAGGAACACCTGTCATCAAATCACGGCCTTGAACAGCGAAATCTGCCGGTGGTTCCTGCAACTCTGGTAGAGCAGCACCCACTTCAATTTTGATTTTTTCAGCCGTACGTTCACCGATCATGATGTTATGTTGTCTTCTGATGTATTGAACGATGTCAGAGTCGAAGTTATCACCAGCAACACGAATGGACTGGTCACATACAATACCCGATAAAGCGATGACAGCAATTTCAGTGGTACCACCACCGATATCGATAATCATATTACCCATTGGTTCTTCCACATCAATTCCGATTCCTACAGCAGCAGCCATGGGTTCGTGAATTAAATAGACTTCTTTGGCACCCGCAATTTCTGCTGAATCGCGGACAGCTCTTTTCTCTACTTCCGTAATACCGGAAGGAATACAAACAACCATACGTAGGGAAGGGAAAAACCAGCTCTTACCATTGTTTACCAATTTTACCATACCTCTGATAAGGTGTTCAGCTGCCGTAAAATCAGCGATTACTCCATCACGTAAAGGACGTACTGTCTTTATATTGTCGTGTGTTTTACCCTCCATTTGCATGGCCTGGCGACCAATGGCGATCACTTTGTTTGTGGTGCGGTCAAATGCAACAATAGAAGGTTCATCCACTACTACTTTGTCATTATGAATTATTAGGGTATTTGCAGTACCCAAGTCAATCGCAACTTCTTGCGTAAACCAATTAAATAAGCCCATCTGCTAATCCTTAAGCTATTTTAAAATAATATGCAAACCTACACAAAAAAAATTAATCTTTTTGAGGTTATACATCAAAAAAAAACTACATTCTGAAAGTAAATTCTATCTGGAAAAAACTGTCTTTAAATTTAACGAATATAATCTGTAATTCTTACGTCCCAGGTGAAGTTATTTTTAATTGGATACGGTGTTAAAAAAGAATTAAGCCGGTGTTTTTGAAATCATTGACCGCGAGAAGAAAGAATCCAATCGGGAAAAGGTGGTTTTGACAACTATCTGGAGAGGGCTGTTGTTTCGAAGTGTTTCTACAGTCTGTTATTACATGTTTTTAGCGAGTGGATTAAACAGGTAAAATAGGGGGAAAAAAACAGCGCCATTATCGTTTGGGATAATGGCGCTGTCGGGGTATTGAAATAGTTTATCTAAACTCCAATTGAAAGTTATTGGGCTGTTTCAGCCTGTTGTTCTTCCGGAGTCGGCTCATCATATTTGTGGAAGATCAAACGCACACCACTGTTTTTGGTGAAAAATTTGACCGACCAGTTTACGAATGTGATCAATTTATTTCTGAATCCATAGATGGACATCAAGTGGACAAACATCCAGGTCATCCAGCCAAAGAATCCATTGAAATGGATTTTTCCCATGTCAACGACAGCTTTATTACGACCTACCGTAGCCATGGATCCTTTGTCGAAATAGTTGAATTTCTCTGTTGGTTGATTGGACATTGTTTGAAGAATGTGTTTGGCAACATATGCCCCCTGCTGTTGCGCTACCGGTGCAACACCAGGTAAGCCGCGAGGAAGGTCATCTGTGATAAATGCCGAAACATCACCAATGGCATAAACACCTGGCATATCGATAACACGACATTGATCGTCTGTCTGTATACGGTTACCACGTTGGATAATCTCCTTTTTGAAACCATTTGGATATTGACCAGCTACACCTGCTCCCCAGATAACCGTTTTTGTTTCAATGCTTCTGCCATCGGCGAAAGTAATTGAATTGCCATCATATCCTGTTACCTGAACATTCAATAATACTTCTACACCTAAATCTTTGAGGTACTTTTCTGAATCTTTAGAAGATTTTTCAGATAAGTTAGCCAACACTTTTGGAAGTCCTTCAACCAGGTAAACCGACATCTCAGATTTTTTCAATTCTGGATAATCCTTCTCAAGAACATTGTTTTTGATCTCTGCGATTGCCCCCGAAAGTTCTACACCTGTTGGACCACCCCCAACAATTACAAAATTCAAATTAGCTTTACGATCAGCAGGGTTTTCTATACGTACTGCTTCTTCGAGGTTCTGTAAAACATAGCTTCGAATATTTAATGCTTCTTGTATGTTTTTCATCGGCAAAGCATATTTTGTGATTTGTTGATTGCCGAAGAAGTTCGTCGTAGCACCTGTAGCAACAATTAAATAATCATAGTCAAAATCACCAACATCTGTTCTTACAATCTTAGCCTCGTTGTCAACGCTTTTTACGTCAGCAAGTCTAAAATGAAAGTTGTCTTGGCCTTTGAACATTTTGCGGACAGGGAAGGAGATAGAGTCCGCTGAAAGAGTACCCGTGGCAACTTGGTACATCAATGGTTGAAAAGTATGAAAGTTATTTCTGTCCAGCAACAGAACTTCAACTTCCTTATTTTTAAGCTTTTTAGCAACTTCAATTCCTCCAAATCCAGCACCAATAATGATTACTCTTGGGAATTTTCTATTTGAACTATTGCTTGGCATATTTTTAATAGTTTGTTGTAAAAATTCGGTACAATCGAATTAAGCTGCAAATATCTTAAATTTTGACTCAAAAAGCTAAAAAATATTTATTTATTGTGCTGATATGTTGTGAATTTTATTGTAAAGTAGCTAATTCTTTCAATAATATGTTTTGTACTTATTTGATTTTTAGTTCTTTATGGTGGATATTGCTATCTCAAAAAAAAATCGATTAATAGTGTTATCATTGTGTATTTTATACACAATGATAACACTATTGTAGCGCGCCTTTTATCTTGATTTTCATACCGTTGTTGTTATTGTGCAGATAAAGCTGACAGGCAAGGCGGCTTTGATCATCGGCATCCGGAAGCGTGTCCAGCATGTCGAGCTCCTGATCACTCGCTGAAAGAAGCGTATCTAGGCCTTCGACAACTTCGACATGACAGGTGGCGCACAGCGCCATACCTCCACAAGTGGCCAGAATTTCATATTCGGATGCCTTTAAAATCTCCATGAGTGAAAGATTGATATCGGTGGGAACTTCCATTGTATTTTCGGTCCCATCACGATCAATAACAGTGACTTGAATTAAATTATCGTCCATGGCTAGAATGTATTTATACCGTTTACAGTGGTGTATTTGAATGTCAATTTTTGATCTGGGTAGACAAATTTAAAAGCACTCTGACACATCAGGGCAGCCTCATGGTACCCGCAAAGAATGAGTTTCAGTTTGCCTGGATAGGTGTTGATGTCTCCAATAGCATAGATCCGCTCGATATTGGTTGAGTAATCAAACGTATTGACCTCTATCGCATTTTTATCGATATTTAATCCCCAATCTGCGATTGGACCAAGCTTCGGCGTAAGACCATATAAAGGAATAAAATAGTCTGCATCTGTTGCCGTGACTTCTTTTTCTTTATTTGTTGTTTCAACATGGGACAAGTAGTCATTGCCATGAATATTGGTCAGATTGTGGGACAATAATAAGTTGATCTTACCCTGTTGGGCCAATTTGAAAACCTTCTCAGCCGAATCCGGAGCGCCTCTGAAGGAGTCACTTCGGTGGATTAAAGTGACCTGTTGCGCAATATCTGCGAGATGGAAGGTCCAATCGAGCGCGGAATCACCGCCACCTGCAATGACGATTTTTTTATCCCGGTACTTGGCTGGGTCTTTTACCATATAATCTACGCCTTTTCCTTCAAAGAGATGAAGATTCGGAATTTCGGGCTTGCGTGGTTCAAAGCAACCTAAGCCCCCGGCGATGACAATGACCTGTGTATGAACCATCGTATGATCATTGGTTTCTACAATAAAAGAACCGTCGTCCTGTTTTGTTATATGTTCCACACGCTCGCCTAAGGTGAATGTGGGGTCAAAGGGTTTAATCTGTTCAAGCTGTTTATCGATCAATTCCTGCGCAGTGATACTTGGATAACCAGGAATGTCGTAGATAGGCTTATGGGGGTAGATCTCCGAAAGTTGACCGCCCACTTGGGGTAACACATCAATCAAATGGCAGCGCATTTTTAAAAGCCCAGCTTCAAAAACTGCGAATAGGCCAACAGGTCCTGCTCCGATGATACAGATATCCGTATTTATCATAGCTATTCTATATTTAAATTGTTATATATTGTATTCAAAATTCTTGTGAAAGCTTCGAAATCTTCGTCCGCTAGATTTTCCCAGGCCTTCATACGAATCTCCGTAACAATTGGCGTAAGCGATGCTACTTTTAATTTTCCTTCTTCTGTCAAATGGAGGTATAGACTCCGACGGTCTGTTTCGTCAGTGATCCGCTCAGCCAGATTCTTTTTAAGAAGGATATCTACGATCCGTGTCAGTGTGGGCTGGTCTTTTCCGCAGCGCTTTGCCAGTTCTTTTTGTGAAAGTTGATCTGTTTCGTATAAAGCCTTTAAAACGGTCCATTGGTCTACAGTAATATCAAATCCTTTCTCGGCAAAAGAAGATTGGGCGAACTGTTTTACTTTCTTGGCTGTTTGATCCAAGATGAAGGAGTAGCGGTCAAATTTTTCGTTTAGCATACAAATATTTAGTGCAACAAATATATTTAAAATATTTAGTGTGACAAGTAATTTGAATGCAATAAAAAAGGGCGTTCATTTGAACGCCCTTTTTTATTTTATCAATATCAGCTATTATGGTCTTACGACTTCAGCTTTTTTAGCAGTATTACCTTCTGCCAAATGCTTCCCTTTACGTAAGTCATATACTGAAGGTGCAGCTAAGATAATAGATGAATATGTACCTACGATAACACCGATTAAGATCGCGAATGAGAATCCACGGATAACTTCACCACCAAAGATAAACAATACAGCAAGAACAAACACGATTGTCAATGATGTGATAATTGTTCTACTTAATGTCGAGTTGATCGCATGGTTTACGACATCGCCAAGATCTTCATTATGTGCATTTGGTTTCGATACGAATTCACGTAAACGGTCAAATACAACCACTGTATCATTCACCGAGTAAGCAATTACAGTTAATATCGCTGCTACAAAGTGTTGGTCAATATCAAGTGAGAATGGTACGATACCATCCAAGATAGAGAATAATCCCAATAAAATGATCGCATCGTGAATTGTTGCAATAGCTGCTCCAACTGAATATTCCCATTTATGGAAACGGATCAAGATGTAAGCTGCAACAATGATGATGGAGAAAATTGCTGAGCTGGTTGCTCTAGATTTGATATCGGTAGCGATACTTGGTCCAACTTTTTGAGACGAAAGAATCTCATGTTTATTGGAAGCATCTACTTTCGATAGACCTTGGTTTAATTTGTCCAATACTTCTTTATCAGCAGTGTCCGAAGTTTCTTCAATATGGTAAGTTGTTGTAATACGCAATTGATTGGCTGCACCGAATACTTTTACCTCTGTTGTTTTCTTGAAGATATCGTCCAAGTTTGTACGTACAGCTTCTAAGTCCACAGGTTTATCATAACGAACAGTATAAGTACGTCCACCTTGGAAATCCACACCTAAACTGAATCCTTTTGTGAAAATTGATGCAGCAGAAATTAACACAGCAACGATTGAAATCGCGTAAAAGATTTTACGTTTCTGCACGAATTTGAAGTTTGCGTTATGCAAAGTGTTTGCAGACCAAGGGAAAGAGACTTTGATTTTGAAATCTTTCGCCAACATCCATTCAAAGATAACACGTGTAACTAAGATCGCAGTAAACAATGAAGTAATAATACCCACCATTAACGTTGTTGCGAAACCTAAGATCGGACCACTACCAAATAAAAATAGGATAATACCAATTAAGAAGGTTGTGATCTGCGAATCCAGGATGGACGGTAAAGCATGTTTGTAACCATCAGCAACAGCCTGACGGATCGATTTTCCTAAGCCCAGTTCTTCACGGATACGTTCATAAATCAAAACGTTTGCATCGACAGCAGTACCCATTGTCAATACGATACCGGCAATACCAGGTAGGGTCAGTACAGCATTTAAGGATGCCAATACCCCCATAATGATAAATACGTTTAACAATACCGCGATGTTTGCTACGATACCCGCCGTATTGTAGTAAGCGATCATAAAGATCATTACCACGATAATACCGATAACAGCAGAATTTACACCGGCATCGATGGCAGCCTGACCCAAAGTAGGACCCACAACAGCTTCTTCAACGATTTTAGCCGTTGTAGGAAGACGACCTGCCTTCAATACGTTCGCCAAATCTTTGGTATCTTCTACCGTAAAGGATCCAGATATTGATGAGCTACCATTTGGAATTTCACCGTTTACAGAAGGAGCAGAATAAACTACATTATCAAGAACGATAGCAATCGCATCTCTGTTTTGAGCTGCTTTTGCTGTAATTTTCTTCCATTGATGAGCACCTTCACTGTTCATTTGCATACCAACCACAGGTTGATTTTTCTCATCAAAGTTTGCTGTTGCGTCAGTGATCACATCACCCGTCAATACAGCACCATTGTCCTGTCCAGACCCTTTAATGGCGTATAATGATAGTTGCTCAGGTGTTTTTTGCTCTGGTTTAACAGACCATAAAAGCTTTAAGTTTCCAGGAAGTATTGATTTCACCTCAGGACGTTGCAAGTAAGCATTTACTTTTGCCGTATCTTTTAATGAAGCAATACCGACCATTGAACCTGGCATAAGTGCCATTTGTTGGTTTTCGCCCATGTAAACAGCTGGACGTAATACTTCAAATAATGGATTTTTCTGACCTAGATTTACAGCAGCACTGTCTTTCTTAGCATCTTTTTTACCACCGGTTAGATTAGACAATAAATCATCTGATTTTTTGCTTGTATCTGCAGCAGCATTTGTCGTAGCAGCTGGAGCAGCTTTTAACGTTGATGCTAAAGTTTTGTCGATATTTTCCAGTATTGGATAAACTTCCTGGTTTGTATATGTTTCGTAGAATTCCAATTTAGCTGAACCTTGTAATAGGTTACGAACACGGCTTTCATCTTTCACACCAGGTAATTCGATCAAAATACGGTTTGTACCTTGTTGAATTTGAATGTTTGGAGATGCAACGCCAAATTTATCGATACGTGTACGAAGTACTTTGTATGAGTTTTGGATGGCATTGTCTGCTTCTTTTTGAAGGAATGATTCAACTTTGGAGTCTGAATCACCAGGTTTAATTAGAGCAGCGTTATCTTTTGTTGAAAAGAATGTCGAAAGCGGAGTTGTAGCACCGATGGATTTGTATTCTTCCATAAATAAAGCAACGACTGTTTTTGCACTCGTTTTGCTTTTTGCTACTGCTTGCTCCAACGCTTTGTTGAATTTCTCATCTTTTGGATTATTCGCCAAATTGCGGATCAATTCGTCCAATGAGATTTCCATGGTCACGTTCATACCACCTTTCAAATCCAATCCCAAAGCGAGTTCATTTGCTTTGGCTTCCCGATAGGTGTATTTTGCAAAACCTAAATTGTACACTACTTCACCGGCCATTGAGTCGAGATAGCTCTTCTCTTTCGCCAAGTCTCCTTTGGCAAAATTCTCAGCATCTCGCTCCACATTGCGGGTCACCCAAGTAAATGATAGGGAGTATAGACACGCTAATGACACCACTATCACTAAAAGTTTAATCAGCCCTTTACCTTGCATCGTCTGTTATAATTGTATTAATTTTAATGTTAAATACTGTTTATGTAATTGATAATTAGTTCTCGTTAAATCACATTTTACCAAGAATGGCAAAGGTATAAAATTTTTGTAGAATGAAAAGTTTTATTTACGCCAATCAGGTCAACGGCATAAAAATAGGAGAATTGAGCAAAAAAAGAAATATTTATTGATTTTATTTATAAAAAAAGGCCCTGCTCAAAATAGAGAAGGACCTTTTACTGTTTAGTTGTTTATCTTATCTCAATGTGTATTTGATACCGAATGAGAATGTAGATGCGTCAAAATCAGAACCATGATTTAACGTCCAGTTTGGTTTCCAATCGGCATGAAGACCGATAGGAGCCGATGGAATTTTAAACTCAAGACCCAACTGCGGTCTCAACCCTACATACGTAATGTTATCTCCAGCGTCAACAAATGTCAATTGTGCACCAACACCAGCATACCAGCCTAATCCAGGAGCTCCACGGAACGGTCTAGCATGTTGCCAGTCAGCCCCTACAGCAACGACGTGGTCATCAAACATTACCTGCGCTTGACCATTGTTTGCGCCACCCATAGATTGTTTGTATTGAACCCCCCAGAGGTCTCCAATTGATCCGTCGAAAACTACACCGATTGCAGCGCGTTGCGGAGACTGAGCTTTCGCTTCCTGTGCGCCAAATGCTAATGCTGCAACGGCAGCTAATGAGAGTAATGTCTTTTTCATAATTATCTTATCTTTATATTTTCATTAATTAAAATAACTTTTCGTGTTACCAAAAGCAAATAGCCTGCCAAAAAATGATAAAGGCTGGGACGTACCCGAACTGAATGCTTAATTCATCACGTTTCTAATTTGTCTTCCGATTGTAATTTGTATCTTTTATTTTTTATTATTGCTTATTTTTCTTAAATTTGCCTGGCAAATAGAAAACCCAATACATATTTGCCATGCAATTAGATCCACAAAAATTCGTAGCAGAAGGTCTCACTTACGACGACGTCTTATTAATTCCAGCTTATTCTGAAATTTTACCCCGTGACGTTGATACGAGCACTTCGCTAACAAAAAAAATCAAATTAAATATTCCATTGGTTTCTGCAGCAATGGATACGGTAACCGGTGCTGATTTGGCGATTGCGATTGCTCAAGCTGGCGGTATTGGTATGTTACATAAGAACATGACGATTGCAGAACAAGCTGCTGAAGTACGCAAAGTAAAACGTTCGGAGAGCGGAATGATTCAGGATCCAGTAACGTTATTGGCAACAGCAACTGTGGGTGATGCCTTCAATATTATGAAGGAGCACAAAATCGGTGGAATTCCTGTTGTGAACGAAAAAGGCCAATTGGTTGGTATTGTAACGAATCGTGATCTTCGTTTCCAAAAAGATATGAGTCGTCCAATCAACGAATTGATGACCAAGGAAAATCTTGTTGTTGCTCCCGAAGGAACGGATTTGGTGAAAGCGGAAGAGATTCTTCAAAACGAAAAAATCGAAAAACTTCCTGTAGTTAATGAAGAAGGTATTTTGAAAGGCTTGATTACCTTTAAAGATATCCAAAAATATAAACATTATCCCAATGCTGCCAAAGATAGCCATGGCCGTTTATTGGTTGGTGCGGCAGTAGGTGTTACACCAGATACCCTTGACCGCGTTGAGGCTTTGGTGAAAGCAGGTGTGGATGTGGTTACAATCGATACGGCACACGGGCATTCTAAAGGTGTAATCGATAAGTTGAAATTGGTGAAATCGCAGTTCCCTGAGCTACAGGTAATCGTTGGAAATATTGCGACCGGTGCAGCAGCAACAGCTTTGGCTGAAGCAGGTGCAGATGCCGTAAAAGTAGGTATCGGACCGGGCTCAATTTGTACAACCCGTATTATTGCTGGTGTTGGTGTTCCTCAGCTTTATGCTGTATATGAAGTTGCCAAAGCACTTAAAGGAACTGGCGTGCCATTGATCGCAGATGGTGGTATCAAACAAACCGGTGATATTGCAAAAGCAATTGCAGCCGGGGCAAGTACAATTATGGCTGGCTCTTTATTCGCTGGTGTGGAAGAAGCTCCGGGTGAAACAATTATCTATGAGGGACGTAAGTTTAAATCTTACCGCGGTATGGGCTCAATTGAAGCCATGGAAAAAGGATCTAAAGATCGTTATTTCCAAGACGTAGAAGATGATATCAAAAAATTGGTTCCTGAAGGTATCGTTGGGCGTGTTCCTTACAAAGGTACATTGGCTGAGGTCGTTTATCAATATATTGGCGGATTACGCGCTTCTATGGGATACTGTGGTGCTGCAACAATTGAAAAATTACAGGAAGCACAATTTGTCCGTATTACAGGAGCAGGGTTGAGAGAGTCCCATCCACATAATATTTCCATTACGAAGGAAGCACCAAATTATAACAGCAGAGGCTAGATGTTGCTTGGATGATATAAAAACCGATAATCTTGATTATCGGTTTTTTTTGTGTAAAAATATTAGCAAGATAGCCCCAGTGATCAATAGGAAATTTGTACTTTTATACCCTATTCTCAGGTTTTAAAATTTAAGGAGTTAATTTGGATTATTTAGCGGGTTTAAACCCTTCACAACGAGGAGCCGTAGAGCAAACAGAAGGTCCTGTGATGATTGTTGCGGGAGCTGGTTCAGGAAAAACACGGGTAATTACCTATCGTGTAGCACACTTGATTCGAAAAGGTGTTGATCCATTCAATATCTTGGTATTAACATTTACCAACAAGGCCGCCAAAGAGATGCGCGCACGTATCGTTTCTGTTGTTGGAAGCGAAGCGAAAAATATTTGGATGGGAACATTCCACTCGGTATTCGCAAAGATACTCCGTGTCGAAGCAGAATTGATCGGTTATCCCAGAAACTTTACCATCTACGATACGGACGATACCAAAAGTTTGTTGCGTGCCATTTTAAAGGAAATGAATCTCGATGATAAGCTGTATAATGTCAATCATGTGTATGGACGTATCTCACAGGCAAAAAACAACTTGATCTCACCGCAGGAATATAATAAGAATGAAGCCATACTGGCCGAAGATATTTCCAATGGTCGTGGTCAATTGGGGCAGATTTATATGACCTATGCACAACGCTGTTACCGTGCTGGAGCAATGGATTTTGATGACCTCTTGTTTAAAACAAATGTCTTGTTAAACAAGCATCCAGAGGTATTGCATAAATATCAGCATCAATTTCGCTATCTGATGGTCGATGAGTACCAGGATACCAACTTCTCCCAATACCTTATTGTCAAACGCCTGGCAGCAGTCAACGAAAATATCTGCGTGGTTGGGGATGATGCACAATCGATCTATGCATTTCGTGGTGCAAATATTCAGAATATCCTGAATTTCCAAAAGGATTATCCAGATGTGAAGATCTTTAAACTGGAGCAGAATTATCGATCGACTAAGATGATCGTGAATGCGGCCAATTCGGTGATTGCGAATAATCAGAATCAATTGGAAAAAAATGTTTTCTCGGATAATGAAGAGGGCGAAAAGATCAAGGTTTCACGTGCTTTCTCTGACAATGAGGAAGGTAAGATCGTTGCTGACCAGATCATTGAAGAGAAATCGTTAAAAGGACTTAATTATAAAGATTTTGCTATTCTGTATCGTACCAACGCCCAATCCAGGGCAATGGAGGAGGCCTTACGCAAAATTAATATCCCCTATAAAATATACGGGGGTACTTCTTTCTATCAACGGAAAGAAATTAAAGATCTGATCGCGTATTTCAGACTTACCTTCAACCCAAATGATGAGGAAGCACTAAAGCGTGTTATCAATTATCCACGTAGAGGGATCGGGGATACGACGATAGAGAAGATCATGATCGCTGCAGATCAGAATCAATACCGTATATGGGATGTTGTTGCAAATGCAGCCCAGTTTCTAGACGGACGTAGTGCAACTTCCGTCGGTGGTTTTGCACAGATGATACAGAGTTTTCAGGCTCTTGCCAAAAACAATAACGCATTTGATACGGCAATGCATATTGCGCAGCACTGTGGTATTCTGAAAGAATTGTATGAAGACAAATCGGTAGAGGGGTTGGCGCGTTACGAAAATATCCAGGAACTCCTCAATGGTATCAAGGAATTTTCGGAACGGGAAGATATCGAAGAGCGTGGACTTGATGTCTATATGCAGGATATCGCGCTGTTGACAAACGACGATAATGATAAAGATCCAAATGCTGATACTGTATCATTGATGACCATTCACTCTTCCAAAGGATTGGAATTTCCGATTGTTTTCATTGTAGGCTTAGAAGAAAACCTATTTCCTTCCCAGTTGTCGTTGAATTCCAGGTCGGAATTGGAAGAGGAACGAAGACTTTTTTATGTCGCTGTTACGAGAGCTGAAAAAAAATTACTACTTTCGTATGCTACTTCGCGATATCGTTGGGGAACGCTGAATAACTGCGAACCCAGTCGCTTCTTGGATGAATTGAATCCGGCATGTCTTGCATTGGATTTTAAACCACGACAAACTTCTGCCTCAGCCGGAAGTTTTCAAGGCGAACGAATTGCATGGCAACAAAAGGATAGTGATGATACGTTTTCTAAACCTAAGCCTAAGCCGATGGTTAAAACGACATCAATACTACCGAAAGCCCACAAACCTACTGCGGGTTTTGCTCCTTCAGATACATCAAATCTTCAAGTCGGCATGGAAGTTGAACATGAACGTTTTGGATTTGGGAAAGTAGTTAATCTCGAAGGAAACAAAGGAGATATAAAAGCAACTATTTTCTTTAAAGAGTTGGGACAGAAACAATTGTTGCTTAAATTTGCAAAACTTAGAATAATTCAATAATAAAATACCAAAACGGCATCTTGATCGTTTAATTAGGTACTTATATTAGCTATATGAACTTTGACTACAACAGCACTAGACCAAAATTGATCCTTGCAGAATATGGTCGCAATGTGCAAAATATGGTAGATTACATCTGTACTTTACCCACAAAGGAAGAAAGAAATAAACATGCGCAGATTGTAATCGATATGATGGGGGTATTGAACCCACATTTGAGAGACGTGTCTGATTTTAAACATAAACTGTGGGATCACCTACAGATTATCTCTGATTTTAAATTGGATATTGACTCACCTTATCCAATTGCTACAGCGAAAAGTGTGAAACACGAAGTTGAGCATTTGGGCTATCCGCAGCATTCCATTAGATTCAAGCACTATGGTTTTACCGTAGAGAAAATGATTGAAAAGGCTTTATTGGCTAATGACGAGGCTAAAAGAGAGCAGATGGTTATCGGTATCGCCAATTTTATGAAAATGGCTTACCTGACCTGGAATAAGGATTCTGTTTCGGATGAGTTGATCATCCAGGATCTCAAAGAGTTGTCAGGTTATCAATTGACCTTACCAGAAGGTACCGTATTGACCAAACTTGACTTTAAAACTCCGCCTCCGGGAAATCGCGTTAAAGGTCCGGCTAACAGTAACTCAGGCGGAAATAATAACAATAACAATAATAATAATTCCGGTCACCAGTCGAAAGGTGGAGGCAAGCCTCGTATGACAAGTAACAACAACAATAATACGAAGCGCAATAACTACGGAAGCAATAACAACAGCTACAGTAGGGATAACAATAACAACAGCTACGGTAGGGACAACAATAACAACAATAACAGAAACAGAAAGCCGCAGGGTAATTATAATAATAAACGAGGCTAGTTCTTAAAGATTTTGTTTAAAGAAGCAGGCAATTGCGAAGTGATTAACAGATTTCTTTACAATTGCCTTCTTTTTTTAAGAATCGCGCTGTTTTATAAAAAAACAAGGTTCTTTGGTCTCCGATCCCTGTATGTTAGGCGGAAGGCTAAATATCCCAAGGCTAATACAAGAACCGGGATAAGATACTAAGAAGATATCACTTATATATAAATGAACGCATTTGAAATAATCGGTGGAAAACCGTTAAAGGGAGAGATTATTCCTCAAGGAGCAAAAAATGAGGCCTTACAGATCCTTTCTGCAGTTTTACTGACAGAAGAACCTATGACCATCAGTAATATCCCAGATATTAAGGATGTCAATAAGTTGATCGATCTATTGGCTGCTTTAGGTGTTAAAATTGATCGCATAGATAAGGACACATACGTTTTTGAAGCTAAAGATATAAATATAGACTATTTCCAGTCACCTGAATTTAAAGAAAAAGGTGGTGGATTGCGTGGCTCTATCATGATTGTCGGTCCTTTGTTGGCTCGATTCGGAAAAGCCGCTATTCCGAAACCGGGGGGTGATAAAATCGGACGTAGACGATTAGATACCCACTTTTTGGGTTTTGAAAAATTGGGTGCTAAGTTTGTGTACGATGCGACTACCCATTTTTTTAACGTTGATGCAACGGAGTTAAAAGGAAGTTATATCCTTTTGGACGAAGCTTCTGTAACGGGTACGGCGAATATCGTGATGGCTGCTGTATTGGCAAAAGGGACAACAACGATATACAACGCTGCTTGTGAGCCTTATTTACAACAACTATGTAAGATGTTGAATCGCATGGGGGCTAAAATATCCGGTATTGGATCTAATTTGTTGACCATCGAAGGAGTAGAGCGTCTGGGGGGAACTTCACACCGCATGTTGCCTGATATGATTGAAATAGGTTCTTTCATCGGCCTTGCAGCAATGACAGGTTCAGAAATCACCATTAAAGATGTCTGTTTCGAAGAACTTGGCGTTATTCCATCTGTATTTTCGCGCTTAGGCATCAAGTTTGAATTACGCGGTGATGATATTTTTATTCCGGCGCAAGAATCGTATGAAATCGATACATTTATCGATGGATCTATCCTGACGATTTCAGATGCACCTTGGCCAGGTTTTACGCCCGATTTATTAAGTATAGTACTTGTTGTGGCGACTCAGGCAAAAGGAAACGTATTGATCCACCAAAAAATGTTCGAGAGCCGTTTGTTCTTCGTGGACAAATTGATCGATATGGGGGCTCAGATTATCTTGTGCGATCCGCACCGCGCAACCGTTATTGGACTGAATAAATCACACCACCTGAGAGGTATTGAGATGACTTCGCCAGATATTCGTGCCGGGGTTTCTTTATTGATTGCAGCCCTATCTGCTAAAGGAAAATCTGTGATCCACAATATCGAACAGATTGAACGTGGCTATCAAGATATCGAAGAACGCTTGCGTAAATTAGGAGCCGATATTAAACGTATCGATGCCGAACCAAAAGGTCATTAATTAAAGAGAATAGCCTATGTGCTAGTGTAAGATAAAAAAAGCTCCGGATATAAATTCTGGGGCTTTTTTTGTGATATCTGCGTCAAATAAGGTAAATTTGTCTATACTACATTTAAACAGCTATAGATATGAAAAAATATCTAAAAAAGTACGCCTTAGTTTTCCCATTATTAGGCATAGTACTTCTTTTTCACAATTGTCAATCCTCTACACCTAAAGAGGTTAAGCTACATGAAGAATCAAATACAACAACGGATATCCGCTCTTCTAAACGGATCAATGCTGCGGTAATCGTACAAAAAGTTACTTTTCCCAATATGCCTTTTGCTGAACTAATCAGGTTGATGAATCTGACCAAAGATAGTTCACCTGCTGCATTGTGGAAGGCAATATCCACGCTACCCCAGGCGGAACAAATGAAGAAAGATAGCTTTGATATTGAAAATCCCCTGCAGCGTATGGAGCTGATGCTTGCCCCTTTACGTAAGATGGAAATTAAATTTGATCAACAACAAGCGAAATCTGATGCTGCGGGCCTGACGTACCGCCTGGAAAATTATGTGAATTATAGCAAAGGTTCAGGCGAGGCTTTTTTAGCAAATAGTGGCAACGAGACTATCAATGTAGGACTGAACTATCCAGAAGGGAAACTTAATGGATTGGCGAAAGTGCAGATACGAATAAATCCCAAAGAGTATATGATCGATAAGACCGGGAAAACAAAAGTAATTGCCGGAATTACCTGTCAGCAGGCCATTTACAATAAAATTGATGCAATGGATAAAACGCTCCCTAAATTTGTCGTTTGGAAGAGTCCACGGATCCCGAAAGGAATCAATCTGCTGCACCCTTATGTGTTTGATGAAAACGAAGGGATTCTTGAAATTGATGCCTATCTCAATGAAGATGAAAATTCCCTATTGCGCTTTACAACCACAGCTGTCGTCGAAAAGCAATTTGAACCCAAAGAATTTGAAGTTACAAAAGCACATGCTAAACTTGACGGGGCCAAAGATCAAAACAGCATCGAAAAAAATGTACTTGATGTCGTGTTTCATTAGAAAACACCATAAAAAAGGAGTTGATCACATGATCAACTCCTTTTTTATTTGGGATATATGTAAAAGTTTACATTAAAGGAGCAGGTGCTTCTTCTTCAAATAAAGGGAATTCCTTGATAATGTTATACCATGTGATAACCTTTTTAATATCCGAAGAATAAACACGTGATTCATCATGGCCAGGAGCTACTTCACGGAAGAAATCTCTTAATGTTGCGCCATCAGATTTTGTATCTGGCAGAGCGATGCCTTTCTCTTTGATTGTTTCAAAAATATTCAATAGACGAATTTCTTCTTCTTCACCATAGATGGTGATATCTTCCAAAGTCGCCATTTTTGTAGAAGATAAACTTACTACAGTTTTAATTTTTGCCTGATCAAGGGTTTCTAAAATAAAACCACCTTTATTTTGTCCAACCAATTTGAACAATCCTGGTTTACCAGTTACGGATACTAATGCTCTTAAATTCATTTTAATACTATTTAAATCTCCAAGAATTAATCTTCGATAACTTCAATTGATAAAATACGGTCACCTTGTCTGATATCGTCAACAATGTCTACGTTTTCGATAACTTTTCCAAAACAAGTATGGTTACGATCTAAGTGAGCAGTGTTGTTACGGCTATGACAGATGAAAAATTGAGAACCACCAGTATTACGGCCTGCATGAGCCATAGACAATACACCTCTA
Organism: Sphingobacterium sp. G1-14; assembly: GCF_002196555.1. Classification (NCBI taxonomy): domain Bacteria; kingdom Pseudomonadati; phylum Bacteroidota; class Sphingobacteriia; order Sphingobacteriales; family Sphingobacteriaceae; genus Sphingobacterium; species Sphingobacterium sp. G1-14. The sequence continues at coordinate 5,120,033 of NZ_CP021381.1, read as the reverse complement.
TCGTGGTATTGGTTTTCGCCTGTTAATTCACAGTCAATTTTATAACCAGGGCCACCCGTTCCAGGGATTCCTGCAGCTCCTTCACGTGAATTTGGACATCCACCTTGGATAACGAAATCAGGGATCACACGGTGAAATGCCAATCCATCATAATATCCTGATTTAGCAAGTTTGATAAAATTGGCTACTGTATTTGGAGCATCAGCTGTGTAGAACTCCACAGTCATGTCGCCTTTTTCTGTTTTAATAATCGCTTTACTCATATTCAAAAATTTTTATGAAATACAAAGATAACGTTTCAGAGTGAAATGTGAAGTAAATCCCGATTGCCAATTTTTTTTAATTGATAGATTGTGTATTTCTCAGGATATTAAGTAACAGTATTTTTGTATATTTATGTACGCTAGCCAATTATAATTAACTGTAGATGTCAAATCCGTACAAACTAGTCATTCGGGAGTGGGCAGAGGCCGATCGTCCGAGAGAGAAACTATTGAGCCAGGGCCGTAGGGCGCTTACCGACGCCGAATTACTGGCTATTTTAATCGGGTCTGGTTCCAAAAATGAAAGTGCTGTTGAATTATGCCGGCGCATATTGGCCGATGTCAATAACAACCTGCAGACGCTTTCGATGATGGAGGTTTCAGAACTGAGCATGTATAAAGGGATAGGCGAGGCAAAAGCCATCGCTATTCTTGCCGCATTGGAGCTCGCACGCCGGAAAAACGACCTGCCCGTAGAAGAGCGTAAGCTCGTAAATAGCAGCCGCTTCGTTTACAACTTTATGAAACCCATACTTCAGGATCTGCCCCATGAAGAGTTTTGGACTCTGTATCTCAATACGGGGTATAAAATATTAGACAAACAACTGATCGGACGCGGCGGTAATGATTTTACGCCAGTCGATGTCCGGATTATATTACGATCTGCACTTAGCCTTAAAGCACATGCAATTATATTAGTTCATAATCACCCCTCGGGCACCTTGTATCCAAGCAATGCTGACAAAATTCTGACGCAAAAAATTGTTGAAGCCTCTAAAATTATGGATATTAGAGTTGCCGATCATTTAATCTTTACCGATAACGGATATTATAGTTTTAAAGATGAGGGTATAATCGACTAGTTACAGCAATTCTTAGTATGAACAAAAACAGTATTGATAGATTCACAGACAGGGTTGTCGATTACGAGAAATTTAGACCATGTTACCCAAAAGAGATTATTCAGGTGCTTAAAGAACAAATAGGGCTGGATAAAAAATGGTTGGTTGCCGATATCGGTAGTGGTACAGGGCTATCTACGCAACTTTTTCTCGAAAATGGGAATGACGTTTTTGCTGTTGAACCCAATCGGGAAATGCGTGAATCTTTACTGCATCATTTTAAAACCTATCGGAATTTAATCGCGCTGAATGCGACTGCCGAAGATACATCTATTGAGTCTGGATGCGTAGATCTCATTTTTGCAGGGCAATCGTTTCATTGGTTTGACCGGGAAGCATGTAAGAGGGAGTTCGCTCGCATTCTCACAGAAAATGGACGTATTGTACTGGTCTGGAACCAGCGTGATCCCGGCGACGCTTTTCAACAGGAGTACGAAGATTTTCTGCTCAGTCATATACCAAGTTATCAATCTGTCAGCCACAAAAATATCAGTGATGATGATCTCAAACAATTTTTTGGATCACGTTCAATGACCAAGGTAACCTTACCAAATCAACAGATATTGGACCTTCGGTCGTTTTTGGGAAGAGTACGTTCATCATCCTATTTTCCCAAAGAGCAGGCTGAAAACAAAACGCTCTATGACGATCTCCGTACACTTTTCGATAAGTACGCAATCTCTGAGCGTATCGTATTCAAGTATATAACCGAAATTTATATCAGTTAACTAAGAAATAGGAATTTGCAAAGCTTCTTTCGTTGCATTTTTTCTCTTCCAGTCGAAAACTCTTCGTATAGGCGAAGAATGAAAAGGGAAGATTAAGATGAATAACGTTAGGATTACCCCAATAATAAATAGCCCGGAGTAGGCGTCGCGTATGGATAGTAGCGAGGCTTGGACTTGGACCGATTTCATTATATTTCCTCTTTGTAGCACCAAGCTATTTGTTCGATCGATTATACCAGCAAGATTATTGGCATTAAGGATCTGTAGGTGGTAATACCAATTAGTAATGATGTTTGACCAGACTACAGGCACCAAAAATGAACGTGTAAGAATCAAAAATACTAAGCCAGAGAGGTAATATTTGCTGGGAATGTTACCGGCCATATATACGCCTATTCCAATGTAGGAAGTGATCACGCCCATTCCTCTTAATGTCAAAGGGAGATAGAACAAAGCCGTGTTTGTTTGTTGGTCGATAATCCTTGCAAAGAAAAAGCAAGATAGGGCATAACACGCTGCGGAGAATGCCAAAATGAACTTGCATTTTTTTGTTATTTTGAAATAAATATAAGCGATTACTGCGCCGATCATATAACCAGGAATTACATAGGTATTTATTTCGGCGACTTCCAAGGGGTTTGTACCAAGCGTAATTCCCAAAAGGGAGGAGTACAGCGAGGTCGAGCTATAAAAAATGCCGAAAATAAAAATTATTCCAATGGAGATAGGCAGAATCCGTGTTGAAAAGGCTTCAAAATTTAAGAGTGATTTTCGGATTAGTACACTTCTATTTATAAAAAGTATAAAAAAACAGAGCGATGCGATTCCGGTGACCAAAATAAACCTGGAATGAAACCAATTTTGTGTCAGACCATATGTGCTGAAATAGGCAAAATTCAATAATGAAATACAAAGTAAAATACTTCCAAACCAGTCATATTGATACAGCGGTACCTTTTTAAAATCTGACGATTTCATAAAGATGATGCAGATTAACAACGCTACTGCAAGTAGTATATTTTGAAATAAAAAGACAGTTTCCCAATAGAAACGTGTTGCAAATAGAACAGATATATAACTTGCCAAGGCAGGAATGATCATTGTCATGGGGTAGTAGACTGCATATAATTGATACCGTTCTCCACGTGGCATGAGAAAAGGGATCATTTCCCCAATGATAGCCATCGTGACAATAATCTTGGCACTCCCAATAAAAAATGTGGCCATACAGATGTTAACACCATTATTAGCATGTTCCAAAACCGCATTGGAAGCGAGGATAATGAAGATAGATACAATTAATATCGTCTTTTTGGAAAATAATTTCAACAACCTAAATACCAGTGGTATGGCACATACCATTCCCGCATAATAACAATATGTAGCCATACTCAGATCTGCGGTGATACCGGCGTATCCATTCATGACATACGTGTTAATGGATGTTGGGATTCCATTATTGAACGAAAATAAAATATTGAGTACAAACAGAAAGAACAATTCCCAACCTGAACTCAACCAATCTCTGAATATACGATCTTTCATGATTATTTAATACGTATGATAGCATTCATACCTACGCGAAGCATGGCGAGATCTTTTGGGGTATTGGATGCTGTAAAATTAATTCTAACCGGAATGCGCTGTTGTACCTTAACAAAGTTCCCCGTAGAATTGTCAACCGGAACAGCAGAATACTTAGATCCTGTTGCTTCGGATATGGCGGCTACTTCACCTTCAAATGTCTTCCCGGCCAATGCATCAATTTCAATGTTGACTTTTGCCCCGAGGGCAATATTTTTTAGTTGACTTTCGGTATAATTTGCGGTAATCCATTTCTGCTCATCACGTACAATATTGACCAATGGCGTACCGTTTTGCACCAATTGGCCCTCTTCTATCGTCCGCCGTCCCAATACACCGTCGTACGGTGCAGTGATAACCGTATACGAAAGGTTTAACTTGGCTAGATCAATCGCAGATTCGGCCTTTAGTAAGGAGGCATCATTGATTGACAGCTTCTGTTCAGACTCATGTGTGTTAAGTTTCGATACACGCTCTTGCGCCAAAAGTGCCTTATATTTGGCTAACATGGCCTCATAATCTGCTTTTACCTGATCGAATTGATATTGCGTTACTGCTTCATCTTTCACGAGACTCTGGTAACGCCTATAATTCAATTCCATATTATCTAGCCGGGCTCTCATCTCATCGATATTGGCATTTGCTATCGCAGTACTGTTGCCGGCAATGGCAATTCCAGATTGCGATATTGTTTTACTTGCTTTGGCATCGGCAAGAGTGGCTTGTGCATTTTGTAATAAAATTCTGTACTCAGCATCATCAATAATGACGAGTGTATCGCCTTTGTGAACTTTTTGATGCTCATCAAATCGAATTGTTTTGATATAACCGCTGATACGCGAATTTATAGGGGTAATATGGGCATCTACCTGGGCATCATCTGTATAAACAGATTCGTTGATGTGGAAAAAGACTAAGATACCCCAGATAATTGTAACCACAATGACGACTGCAGATAGGATGTTGATGATCCATATCTTCCGCCTTCGTTTTATTTCTTTCTCACTTAATGTTGAATTGCTCATGACTCAATTACTTATCTTCTTTTTTTCTGAAAATCAAGGCTCCCGATACTATTGCTTATCAATAATTGCGGTCAATTTTTCGAGAGTTTCTGTAATTTCCAATACTTTTTTTTCTGATATCTCCTGCAGGATCACACGGTAGAGGTCTTGTTGGACAGGGTCTAATAATGTCCTATATTCGTCTCCCTTTACCGTTAATTCGATTAAATTATTTCGTCTGTCATTGGGATCGCTGACGCGTCTAACCAGATCCCGTTTACAAAGATTATCGATCAGCGGAGTGACACTTGCTTTGTTCTTCTGTATTGCTGTGGCTATATCTTGCTGATTCATTTGCTCCTTCTTCCACAGTGCTGCCAATACTTGTAACATTTCATAGGTGATATCCAATTGCTGTTCCTTTATTTTCTGGATATAGTATTGTTTTAAGCTCGTTCGCAAGGCAATGATACTATCCACTAAGGGTTTTACTGGATTCATGGATTCGTTTTTCATAGTACAAAGTTAAACATAAAACAGTTAAATATCAAACTAATTTATTTTAGTTAAAAATGTGTTAAAGATGAGTGCTTTAGAGAGAGATGGCATTTTATTTGGAAGCACTTAAACGAAAGGAAAAAAAGATATGTTAAGAGTTGAATTAATCTTCTTTAGACGTTGCCTACTGCCACTGCTGATTTTAGGAGGTGGGATAAGTGTTGTAAGGGCACAGCAAATGCATGCTTTTAATAACTTAGAAACCGATTATCATTTTATATATCGGTGGGTAGATCCATTCTTCCCTTTAAGCCCACAGGTCGATGTGATGACCTTGGACGTTGCGCCGATTGATAAAGAGCCCGAGCAGCAGGAGAAAATAAAAACGTCAACGGGAAAACAGCGTTTTACCGGCAGGGTGAGTGAGCGCGTATATGAAGGTTCGGAAGTAATCGTTAGCCCTGGAGAATCGGTTGGCAATATAACCTACAGCTCCACTAGCTCCCCCACCCGGTATCGTGTTGCCATTGATCGACGCAGTAATGAGCACTACCATGGAAAGCCCGTATTTATAGATGCAAAGGGGGTAAAATATATAATTGATTCGAAATTTAGAAAACAAGTTGTCGAATAATTCCTTGGCTAAGTTAAAAATTTGTTAAACATATTTTTTCAGGTAATTAAATCGAAATATGGCATTTGTATTGTACTTTTATTTACAATTATTTAAATAACAATTGAGTTATGAAAGCAATAAATCGTTTCAAAAAAATCACAGCTGCATTAGCTTTGATCGCTGCAGTGGGATTGGGACAATCCTATGCACAAACGGCTCCTAAAAAAATGGAAAAAGAAGCCAAAAAGTCTGAACAAAAAGCAAAAGAAGTAAAGACTAAAGCCAACGAGGCCGAAACGAAAACGAAGGCAGCGCCGGTGAAAGCTACTGCGAAGAAGGAAGCTGCTGTCAAGGAAAAGTCAGCGCAGACAAAAAAGATGGCTGATACAAAAACAGCGCCAGCAGCACCAATGGAAGCGAAGGAAAAAGCCGTGAAAAAAGAAAGTGCTAAAGCTGAAAAACAAGCCGCTGCTGTTAAAAAGGATGCCGTAGCTACAGCTGATAAAGCAACAAGTGAAAAATATAATGGACATACAGTTTATCTCGGTCCCAAAGGTGGCAAATATTATATCAACGGAAATGGTAACAAAACGTACATTTCTGACAAAAAGTAAAGAGCAGCTGAAAACGAATTATATCAAAAAAGGGGACGTCGATCTGGACTGCCCCCAAAAGATTGGACAAATTTAGTTAATTAGATTTGTAATAATGAGCTCGATATTCTGTCGGGCTCATTCCATTTAAATTTAGTTTTATCCGTTGATTATTGTAATAGGATATATAATCTTCTATTTCGCTTTTTAACTTCTCTGTTGATTCATATTGTTTTAGATAGAACAGCTCTGATTTTAAAGTTCCAAAGAAATTTTCAATTACAGCATTATCAAGGCAATTTCCTTTTCTGGACATGCTTTGAGTGATTCCGTTTTCTTTGAGCCACTGTTGATACTTCTGCATTTGATATTGCCATCCCTGATCTGAATGTAAAATCAACTGTGAGGATACTTTTGCAAAAGGAAGTGATTTTTTCAACATGTCCATTACCGCCTTGAACACCGGTCTGTCAGTAAGCTCATAACTGATAATTTCCTGATTGAACAGATCAATGATCGGGGTAAGGTAGAGCTTTCTTCCCCTGACTTTGAACTCTGTAACATCAGTAGCCCATTTTTGGGCTGGGCTGTCAGCCTTGAATTCCCTGTTAAGGATATTGGGAGCTATCTTGCCCAGGTCACCCCGGTAGGACCGGTATTTTTTCACCCTGATCAGGCTCTTCAGCTTCATTTCTCCCATCAGCCTAAGCACGGTCTTATGGTTGATACCCTCTCCATGTCGTCTGAGCATCAGTACGATACGGCGATAGCCAAAGCGCCCCTTATGGTCATGGTATATCCTGCTGATCAGGTTCCTTACCCGTTCATACCTGTCCGGTTGTCCTGATTTCCCGGAGTAATAATAAAAAGTACTCCTTGCCATTTTAACACAGCTCAACATGGTATCCAGGTCGAATTGATGCCTTAGCTCCATTATGGCTTGCGCTTGTTTTCTTCTTGAGCTAAGGCTTGGAGCTTTTTTAGCAAAGCATTTTCCGCCCGTAAATACTCTTTCTCCTGCAAAAGTTCCTCTTCACGCGTGAGTGGTTTATTCGTTTTCCTGACCTTTCGCTTGATCTGTTGGTTTGATTTCTTAGTCATAGGTTGTCTTCCTTTAGCCCGCGGCTCCAATCCTGCCGGACCAAACTCATCCAGTCTTTTCTGCCAGTTGATAATGTGGTCATCCGAGGAAAGGTCGAAGCGCACGCGAGCCTCTTTCAAAGATAAACTTTCTTCACGGATTGCGTTAAGGACTGACAACTTAAAAGACGGGCTAAAGATCCTTTTCCCTTTTCTGGGAAGAAGTCCTGCAGATCCATGATACTTATATATCCTATACCAGGTATCAAGTAACGAATAGGCGATTCCTAATTCTCTGCCAAGAGATTTTGCAGAGCGATAATGCTCATCCATCTGTTTAACACAGCTCAGCTTAAATTCAAAGCTGTGCTTCTTTTTCTTATTCATAAAAAATGCCCCCAGAAAGTGTCTAACTTTTTGGGGGCACTGCAATCGATGTCCCCTTTTTTGATTTCAATAGTTTAGCGTAGCAAATTCATTAAATAGCTTTTGTTGAGATAAAAGACATCTAAACTTCCGCCGTCATCCAGAATACTGTTGCTAATCTCCTTTTTATGTTGCTGTAAGGTCTGAATTTTATCTTCGACCGTGTTAGGGCTGATTAATCGGACTGCGGTGACCGTCTTTTGTTGCCCCATGCGATAGATCCTATCGATCGCCTGTTGTTCAACAGCAGGATTCCACCAGGGGTCTACCAGGTACACGACATCGGCTGCGGTAAGATTAAGTCCGGTACCACCGGCTTTTAGACTAACCAGAAAAACGGGGATATCCTTGTCGGATTGAAAATCACTAACCAATTTACCTCGATTTTTGGATTGGCCTGTGAGCATTAACGCGCGAATACCCTGTTTATCCAAAGCCTCTTTAATCAGGTTGAGCATACTGACAAACTGTGAAAACACGATCATTTTGTGCTGGTCTTTTTTATGCTGAATTTGCTCGATAAGCATTTCAATTTTGGCAGAGTCCGCAGCGCTAGTCAGATCCTCATTTTGGAGCAGTTTGCTTGAATTACATATCTGTCGCAATTTTGTTAGACCTTTTAGGACATGCATGGGGCTTTTCTTGATTTCATCGCCATCTTTGGCAGAGATAAAATCTCGAAACTCTTTTTCATAAAGATCATAAATTCGCCGTTGGGCAGTTTTCATCTCACAGTAAAGGACCAGTTCATTTTTTGTAGGAAGATCACGTAATACATCCTGTTTTGTTCTACGGAGAATGAAAGGCTTTATTTTCTCTTTCAGCATTTTTTTTCTCTTGCGGTCATGGAAAGCATCAATAGGAGTCGTATAGACATCTTTGAAATATTTTTTGCTTCCTAGTAGACCCGGCACAATAAAGGAAAGCTGGGCATAAAGATCCATCGTATTATTCTCGATAGGAGTTCCTGTTAAAATAATGCGATTTCTTGATTTTAATAAATTTACCGTTTTGTATCGCTGGGAATCCGGGTTTTTGATTTGCTGCGATTCGTCCAATATGACATAATTGAAGGTTATTTTTTTTAGCGTATTAATATCCGTCAGCAGGTTGTGATAAGAAACTAAAACAAGGTCATATTGTTCAAACTGCATCCCTTTTTCTATTCTATTTGGACCATCTAAAACCAACGTTTGGAAAGATGGAAGGAATTGCTGGATTTCATGCCGCCAATTAAAAATTAAGGTCGTGGGAAGTACAAGTAATGTTGGTGCAGATTGTCCCTTTGCTTTTTGAGTAGCCAGAAAGGCTAATATTTGGATCGTTTTGCCAAGTCCCATGTCATCGGCAAGACAGCCACCAAAATTAAGCCCATCCAAGAAATGCAGCCATTGTAGCCCTTGTTGCTGATAAGGGCGTAAGTTTCCGACAAAAGTTGGTGGTATCTGGACCTCGGATAGCGAAGAAAAATTAGCGAGCTGCTTTCTCAACGTGCTGAGCTCCGCCAACACGATAGGGTCTAGCTCCGCCTGATCAAATAGTTGATCGATTTCATTGAATTTGTATTTTGGAATTTCAATGAAATCATCAGCTATCGATTCTGCTGCATTAAAATAGGCTTCAAATTTATCGAGCCACTGTTGCGGTAAAATGCCCTGGGTGCCGTCATCCAAGGTGATGAATTGCGAGCGGTTCCGTACTGCCTTTTCAAGTTTTTTTAGGGAGACACTTTTGGGGCCAAATTTGACCTGTATATTGGCGTTGAACCAATTTTGTCCACTGAGGACCTCCACATGTATTTTTCCCTTAAAACGGCTTAATTTATTTCCACGTAACGTATTAAATCCGATGATCTGTATACCCTGATGTTGCCACTCCTCAAAAGCATCCAGAAACCAGTTACTGTCCAGAAAGTATTTGCGATGCAAATAAAAATGCTGAAAGCTTCCTTCATCCATTTGCTCCTGAAAATAGGGATGCTGCTTCAGTAACAGGGAAATAACTTTTGTTTCAGCTTCACGTTTCCGATCGACCAAAAATTGTGTACCCTTGCTGTCTGTACCAAATATATTCCGCTTACTTAAAATAGGAATTTCGACCTCACCATAACGCATGACAGGAATAAGGTTGACAAAATCTTCCGATTCTTCGAGAAACAAAAGTGGCTGCATGTCCTGATAATACAGATTTTCCTTCAACTGTGGCTTGCTTGCTTTGGGAATATCTTTAAAATTTAACTCCACGGAATGTGCTATCTGTTCCAAAAACAACCTGTTGAATTCTTCGAACTTACGCTGATGGATCAACAATTGCTCACCTTTGTTGCCAAACAAACGGATCAACTTGAGGTGAAACCTATTTTCAATCAGAAAAAGCTGATTTTTGATGAGAATGAAATGGTCCAAAAGAACGACTAAATCCTGTAAATTGTAGGCTATCGTATGAATATGAATTTCTCCTTGAATGGTATAAAACGCACCTTTTTTTGAAATAAAGAGCTTAATATCACCTTTGTTTAGGTTAAATTGAACAGTCGATAAGGTGGAGGCTGTTATATTGTCGGATTTTTCATAGTCATGCAGATAAAAATCGAGGTGTAATGGGTTTTTTGCAACCGCCTTCAGACTGGAGCTGATTTCGATATCCTGTTGTACAGCTTGAGAAAATTGGTAAACAGCGGTGTAAAATTGCATTTCCTCAATCGAGCTGCTTTGCCAGATACGTGACTGGCTCTCACTGGCGGAAATCGGGTTTTTAGGTAGGCCGGATTTCGTCATTGGAGCTTGGCACAGGAGTATTTGTAGATTTTTGTAATACCGGTTGCGCGTTAACACCACAAAATGCTGCTGCTTTTCGGCTGTCGTCTTGGCCTTTGGGGCAAGAGATTCCTCCACTAGATCAAAGTCATCAATGGAGGTTAGCTGTTTGTCTTTTAATAGAAACTCCAGCTTCCCTGCTTTGATCTGGGCTGAAAAATAGTTTTCTAAAGACGATTCCTTTTCCAGTCCATATTGTGCCGCAACCTTCTTGAGTAGATGCTGATAGCGGTTGTGATCAAAAAATGCCAGCCAATTCTCCTGTGTAAATAGTTTACCTAAAGCCGCCTTTTGATGACGGCAGAATCCTGTTTGTGGACAATTGCAAAAGACGGCTGTTGTGGGCAACGTATGGATGATCATCACTTCAAAATCGGTATAATTCTCCAGTACCTGAAAAGTTGCCTGATTGACCTCCATTTCCATCGCATTGACCTGAAAATGGGCCAGTGTCAGGTCCATCCAAGGAAAATAAGAATAACGGCTCACCTTGGTGAAATCGATATCGGTCAATGTATACTGATGGAAGTCCATAATGCTTGGTTAAAAATTAAAACTCATTCCGCCATAATAATTACGTAAAGGGGCAGGATTAAAATACCGTCCTCCAAAAGCATTGATATCGTTTCCAAGACTATATTTTTCATTGAGTAGATTGTCGGCCCCAACAAAAAATCTAATTTTATGCTGTGAACAGACAGATTTGCTCCAGGATAATTTGCCTTGTAAAAGATGATACCGTTTGGCATAAACAGTGTTTGCGTCATCCAGTGGTATTGCTGCTGTTAAATTGGAAAGAAGATCCAACTGGAATTCATCCGGGAAAAGTATATTCAACGAATTTACCCATACCGTTTTAGGAACCGCAGGAAGTTTATTGTTCTTATAGTTTTTGTCGCCTACCTGATAGGTTTTGAAACTGTAGTCATTGAGGGAAAAATTACTGGTCAGCTGTAGGCTACGGACCGTACCGGTTGTTTGAGGCCTGATCAAATACATGAATAGCGATGCTTCCAATCCCTTTTGGTTTATTTTACCCGCATTTTGAAAATATTCAGCACCATTATCCCGTACCTGTCGGATGATGGCATTGTTCATTTGATAAGTGTAGGCCGCTGCATCTAAAATAATCCGGCGATTCCACAAATGCCAACGAAGCCCAAATTCATGGTTTGTACCTGTTTCTGGTTTCAGCATCGTATTAATTGTATTGTCTGACGAACGGACTTCAGCAACAGTTGGTGCAGAGAAACCTTTAGAAATCGATGCTCTAAGTGCAAGCATTGGAGTGATCAAATAGGATAGTGCTGCTCGTGGCATCCATGTACTCCCGAAATCAATATTTTCTTTGTTTTCTTGTGCGACAGGATAACGTTGCTGGTAGCCAATTTTATTCTCATTTAATCCGAGCGACAGCTCTACCTGGAGACGCTCTAGCCATTCCAGTTGGGTGCGTGCAAAAAATGATTGCTGACTGTTTTCCAATTTGTCCTTGGCCTGAGGATCGGTAGCGACACCTTGGGCGTTGTCATAATTGTCAATAGCATACCAACCCTTTTGCGCTTCCAAGCCCAGTTGGACTTCATATTTTAAATCTTGGCTCAACAAATCCACATAAGATAAATACAGGCGCGTTCCTAAATTCTTTTCATCTCTTTTCTCGTAATTGGTGATGAAGGGATTTTTGATCTGATTGGATGAGCCAAATACACTGGCGAATAAGGTCATCTTAGAACTGAGATGCGTCTGGTTGCTCAGTCCACCAAAGAATGTTTTATCGTAGATTGCTGCTTTTTGTTCAGCAGCACCAGGATTTGGTCCGCCCTTAGGCCGGGCCTGCCTGCGGTCGCTCTCCATTTGTGCTGCGGTGAGCCCTCCCGGAGTTTGGTAACCGAGATCCGAATAGAAACCGGTGAATTTTAATTCGGATGTTTTTGCATATTGCCAATTGTAATTGAGTTGGATATTCTTTTTGTTTAAGGCTGAATTCTGGCGATAACCGTCACTTCTTGTCCAACTTTGATTGATAGCAAGTTGCTGAGTCTGGTTGATGGGTAATATTGCATTGAACTGTTCCTGGAAAAGACCGTAGGAGCCCCCCGTTAATTGGAGGTTGACTTCAGGTTTGTCAGATCGATCAAATCCTTTACTATAAAAGGAGAGTACACCGCCTGAATTGGCCCCATAGATCGATCCATCTGGACCTTTCAATACATTTATCTGCCCTATTGCGGATGGATCTATCAAGTTAAGGTAGGTGTTCCCGCCTGCGTCAGTAAAAGGAAAGTCGTCCAGATATATTTTGACATTGCGAACACCAAAAGGTGAACGGACCATACTCCCACGGAGTGCTAGCCGGTAACTCCCAGGGGAACGTTCTTCCATGCGTAAACCCGGCACCCTGTTCATTGCTGAAACAAAGGAGGGCGACTGCTGGGATTGGATCATTTGGCTGCTTAACACAGCCGCAGAAGATGTCAATCGCAATAGCGGTTGTTTATTGAAGTAGGCTTTAACTTCGACTTGTTCTAGCCGATTAGTCGTAGTATCCACTTCCTGCGCATATAATTTGCTACATAAACCAAGGGTAGCAAGTAGGTAATATCTTTTCATCGTTAAGGTTTGGTCGGCTTAGTCTGCAAATTCCTGACTGAAATAAATTTCAAAAATCTGCTTTTTCTTATTGTATTTTAGGCATTGAAAATTCGCATATACGGAGCTGGTCGGTACACAAAGACTGTTGGCCATGGCTTCTTTTGAGAATTTTTTGTTCAGACATCCCTGCTGCAAATCAAAGTTTTTGTTCGTCGAAATATCGGTCACATCAAAGGAATTGTCGTCAATCAGGTAATTTGAATTGTTTAATCGAATATAATCCTCTTGATCAATCAGTTCGGAAGCAACGAGATAATCGAGCGATCCAAAGCTGGATGAACAATCCAAATTTTGAAGGGTATTGACAACTTTTAACTCTTTATACAGTGTGTTGTATGTATTGCTTTTATGATCGAATAAGGTGATCTCGATGGGATGATTACCTTTGTTGTATACCGTATACCCAAGGTCACCGGGGCCATTTTCGAAGATATTCCCTTTCGCGATCGCTAAAACAGCCAAGTTAGGATGCCCAAGAAAATAATCTTTCTGGTCTGCACTTAGTGTTGTCGTTAACTTCTGGTGCAGTTTATCGAAGAGGCCGGCGTCGTTCATTTTCATTAACTGCTGCGCTTGTTCCTTTATTCTGTCTGCAAAACGCGGGCTATCGTAGCTCGAAGTATCCGATGGGAGTGGTGGTGATGCAGGAGGGACTACCTGTTCTTTCTTTTGTTCGTCATTTTTCGTTGTTTTTGACGTCTTTGTCTGATGACAGGAAACAAGAGCTGATAATAATACAATGTATAGAAAAAAGGTTTTTAAATTCATGATGAAATATCGTCAATGCCAATTCAGTCACTCTTCGTGAATAGAAAGAGCAACAACATCGGCTAATTTAGTTATTTTATGGCAAACAAAGCTGTCGCAATCTGGAATTAGAAAGCTTCATTCAGCCCCAAAAAGAAACCACGGGAACCATATTTTCCAAAGGCATAGTCCAGACATAGATTTGTGCGTGTTGCTTTGTTAAAGAGTACCCGTAATCCGGCACCACCCCCAGGTTGCCACCTTTCAAAAAGTTTGGTGCCCAGTTCGTCGCTGGCAGTCTGTAGGTTAAAAAAAGCAGCTCCGCTCAAAAAGCGATTCTTTAAAATTGGGAAGCGGTATTCTGTTTCGGCATAACCGAAAGAAATTCCTTTGAAATAACCAATGGTGTAACCGCGGCCGCTTCTGACGGCTACGTCTCTTCCCGTTCCGGGGAGATCAAAATAGGGGAGTGTACCACCGAGTTTATAGGAGCCCCAATACCAGAAGGCAAGTACATGAGCCGGGTCGGACTGAGATAAACTAAAGTATTTTCGAAAGTCGGTGGTAAGCTGTACAGCACTTTTGCTACTGCCCAACAGCGTTGTGTTCCATCGCACACCGATATCCGAATAGATACCCTTGTAAGGCCTATTGGGGTTGTCTCTTGTCATGTATTGCATATTGAGCAATAGTCCATTGGAATTATAACTGTCGGGCTCGAAGCCATGTTTTTCGGTGTAGATGGTATTGGGAGTAATGTTGCCATTGGGGCCGCTGCTGGTTATTTTTCGTCGTAAGTCAAACGCCAATCCGGCTCCAACAAATAGTCCGTCGGCGATTCGTTTATAGACTTTTTCATTAAATGTAAACGCGTTATATTTTGCTCCGTATTTCTTATGGTCGGGGTTGGCAAGGATCTCTTCATCGGCATTGTTCCATTTTCCATGGGGAGTCATGCCCAAACCCGCATCTAAAGCGACCATTTTGACAAGTGCAAAAGCGCCCTGAAAATTTAGTTTATTGTTGGGGGTAAAGATATTATGGCTAATATAGAAGACCATGATGTTTTTTGTGGTGATTGAGGCGGATGTCGCTGCGATCGACATGGTCGTTGTTTTGGGGTCACCCAATACTTTCCCCGCGACAGCCTTGATTCCGATCTGACCACCAATGGTTGGGTTGTAGGCAATGTTGGGCATTAAGGTGATGGGAGAGCGTTTACTCGCATGTTCCTTTTTTCGTTTGGGATGGATTATTCTTCCGATTAGATCCGATATATCGTATTGACTGGCCAAGGCCGAGTCACGCTGATGTTTGTACTGTGCAAGAGAGTCTGTTTTTGCATCGGTTTGGGCAGCGAGCAGCGTAGGGATTGAAATTAAAAGTATTCCTAAAAAAGCATGTCGGAAGAAATCGTTAAAACGTAAAAGTTGATGCATACATTCGGGTCTATCTTAAAACTAAACGTCAAAAAAAATAAAATGTTTTCTCAAGTACTCGGAGCCTGTCTTTTTTTGATCTCTGAACAAATGCAAATGTGGTATTGTGTTGAAGAAGTTTATTTTTCTTGCGAAGCAGGAGAATTAAACTTGCAAATCACAGCAAATTTATCTTAGTTTGATTATTTAAACTAGGATATGATAGGACGCACTATATTTAATTATGGATTGACTTTGCTTTTATTGACAGGGGTAGCTCATGCGCAAGAACTGTATACCCCAAGAAATATTCAGCAAGCGATCGAGAAGGGAACCCGTACCAAAACGGGTCTACCAGGGAAAAACTATTGGCAGAATTTTGGTAAGTATGATGTGCGGGTGCAATTGGATCCGGCTACAAAGATGGTGAGTGGAACAGAGACTATTCTGTACACAAACAATAGTCCCGATACATTGAAACGCTTGGCTATCCGATTTGTGAACAATGTGCACAAACCTAATGCGGTACGTGCTGCATACGCTTCGGACGACTACCTGACTTCGGGCCTAAAGATTAAATCGTTTAAACTGAATGGTCAAGTTTACGACGTAAACAGCAAGGACTGGGGAACGGTGAAGTTAGGTGATTTTGGGCAGAAAATCCTTCCGGGAAGGACTGCAACATTGGACATTAGCTGGGAATATCCGTTATCTGTCGAAAGCGACCGTGAAGGGCTGTTGAATGCTTCCACCTTTTATTGTGCTTACGCTTATCCGCGTGTGTCTGTATACGACGATTATAATGGTTGGGATCTTCTGGAACATAATGGCCGACAAGAATTCTACAATGGTTTCAACGATTATCAATTTGAGATATCTGTTCCGAAGAACTTTGTTGTTTGGGCGACAGGTGAATTGACAAATGCGGCTGATGTACTGCAGAAACCTATTCTGGACCGTTTCGAAAAATCAAAAGTCAGCGATACGCCAATACATATCGCGACAGATGCCGAAATGAAAGCGGGGAAAGTGACAACACAAGAAGCCTGGAATAAGTGGAAATTTAAAGCAACCTATGTGCCTGATTTTTGTTTCAGTGTGAGTGATAATTATATCTGGGATGGCGGGAGTGTAGATTTGGGAAGTAAGCGCGTGAGTGTGCAGTCAAGCTATGTCGCTGGAACAGCAGATTTTGAACAATACATTGGTTGGCAGCAATATTGCATTGACTGGTTTTCTAAAAATTGGCCTGGTGTCACCTATCCGTACCCAACAATGACAGCCGTTCAGGGGTTTGCAGATATGGAATATCCGATGATGATTAACGATTCGAGTGTCCCAGATAATCTCGTGGATGCACGGCAAACAGCAGACCATGAAATTGCACATACCTATTTCCCTTTTTACATGGGTATCAATGAGACGCGATACGGTTATATGGATGAAGGCTGGGCTACTGCATTGGAATTCTGGATTGGAAATGCGGAGATTGGTGCCGAAAAAAATAAAGAACTTTTCAAAGATGCCCGTGTAAAGCGCTATATCTTTGACCCCTCTACCGAAGAAGACCAACCCTTGATTACCATGACCTCTCAGTTGAGTGGTTTAGGGTACGGCAACAATGCCTACATCAAGGCCGCATTGTCTTATATTGCGTTACGGGATTACCTGGGTGATGAACTGTTTAAAAAAGCACTACACCATTACATGGAGCTATGGCATGGAAAACATCCGACGCCTTGGGACTTCTTTTATAGCATCAATGCTGGAGCTGGGCAGAATTTAAACTGGTATTGGAAAAATTGGTATTTCACCAATAATTACATTGACCTTAAGGTGAATGGTTTTAAACAGCTTGCTGGTAAAAATACACTGACGATCACCAATATCGGGGGATTTGCAATTCCGTTTGATGTGTTGATTACCTATACGGATGGATCGGTGGAGACAAAACATCAAACTCCGTCAATTTGGCAACACAATGAAAAACAGGTAATCCTGACTTGGACTTCGACTAAAAAGGTGAAAAATATTACCTTGGACGGTGGCATTTTTATGGATTACACAGCCAAGGACAACAGCTGGGACGTTATTAAATAACCCGATCGATCGTGTCAGCCTTTATGTTTGAAAAGGTTGACACGATTGGTGACTGAATGCTGTTGAAGTCTGCCTACAACTAGGTGTCCATTCCTGTAAGCCTTACCCTGGGGCTGTAAGATTACAGCTGATCGATGCATCGAAATGTCAGATTAATTCGTGCACTGAACACCTTTTTTGTCGGTGGAAGCCGATGCAACCAATACGTTTGTGTAAGACCTTTCATCACCAATAAACTTCCATGGCCCAAGATGATGTCTATTTTTTCTTTGCTCGTTTTATGTTTAAAGGCAAACTTTCGTTCAGCACCAAAGCTTAAAGAAGCAATTGCTCCATTTTTTTTGAGGTCTTTTTCACCGTCACTGTGCCAGGCCATTCCTTCGTCGCCATTGTGATAAAGATTCAACAGGCAGGAATTATACGTCTCCTGTGTTTGTTGTTCGGCAATCTTTTTCAGTTCAAGAAGTTCCTTTGTCCAGGGAAGCGCCCTTTTAGTGGTGTTGGAATAGCTATATTCGAAAGCCTGGTCGCCATACCAAGCCACTTTTCGTTTGGTGACGATTTCGTTTCCAAAAATAATGGCACGGTCATTTACCCATTCGATCGAGTCCATGAGTCTATCAAAATAGTGGTTTGCTTCCTGTGGAGGTAGTATTTTACCATAATAATTGACAGTCCCATCGTAAGGGAGTAGATTTCTATTGCCATCGAAGAGATTGTCGAAAAGTTCCATGTTATCGTATTGTGTGTGTTTACTAAATAGCCGTATGCAAAGTCTCCCATCCGATCATCGCTGTTTTCCGCATTGGATCCCATCGGTAACCACCAAATATACCGCTGTTTTGTATAACACGATGACAGGGGATAAGGTAAGCTATCGGATTGCTTCCAACAGCTGTGCCGACAGCACGGGAAGCCTTGGGGTTTCCGATTTGAGAAGCGATAGCACCGTAAGTGCTTAAGTTACCCATAGGGATTTTTAATAAAGCTTCCCAGACTTTCAATTGAAAATCAGTGCCTTTTAAATGTAATTTTACCTGACGGATATCTTTATCTTGGGGATTTAATGCGCTGAGTGCATTCTCATGCATGCTGTTCCCCTGTTGTAGGTATGTTGCGTTCGGAAATCGTTGCTGAAGAGCGTCAAAAGCTGTTATGTTATCATCCGCGTAGGCAATATGACAAATACCTTTTGAGGTGGATGCAATTAGCATTGTGCCGAATAAGCTCTGATAATACGCGTAGGAAATCAATAAATTGGAGCCTTCATTTTTATATTCAGCGGGAGTCATCCCCTCAATGTTGATAAATAGTTCATGAAGTCTACTGCTGCTGGAAAGGCCAAGCTGGAATGTTGTTTCAGCAATGTTATTTTCCTTGAGCAATGATTTTGCATAATTTATACTTACGTACTGTAAGAATTTCTTGGGACTTGTACCTGCCCATGCGGTAAACATGCGTTGAAAATGAGCTTCACTCATGTAAACATGAGAAGCGATCTGACCCAATGTAGGTTGAGACTTAAAGTTTTCCTGTAAGAAATGTATGGCCTTGGCGATACGTTGAAAATCTACTTCTTGTTGAATAGTCATGATTGTTCATTTAATTTATACAAAGTTGCTAATAAGAAGAAGTCTTTAAAATCCGATTTATGCTAAATTACATGTTGGATGAAGGAGATTTGTCCGAATGACCTAAGGATTTATCTGGTGCGACCAGATCACGGATCAGTTGTTTGAGTTCTTTTATTTCGGGGAATCGACCGGCTCTTTTTCGATCGAATATCTCCTTATCCGCTACCCGTACTGTATAACGGCCTGCAATTTCGCTGGGGACCAGCATCACTCCATGGATCTCATCGGTGAACGAACTCAGTACCTCCTGCGCCATATAGGCGGCGCGCAGCATCCAATTGCATTTTGGACAATATTCAATTTCAATAACAGGTTTTGTTGCCATGAGTTAAGTTCAAGTACGTTGTTTTGTTTCAAACAAATTTATCAATCCTAGCGCTGCAATCCTAACGCTTTTTGTCATGGAAATTTCGAGATTATTTCCGACTCAGCGGAGTACTGTATACAACAAGCCCATTCCATTGGCCTTTTTCTCGGTTAATGGAATGGGCTGGTATTGTTGGATATTCCTGATAGGTATGCTGGAGGCTTAACCGATTTTCAAAGAGGTCATGGTCAGTGATCCAGCCACTGAATTGTCGTTGAAGAGAAACAACTCATCATTTTTCTCCTGTAAACCCAAGGTATAGATTAAAGGGAGGTAATGTTCAGGAGTTGGAATTGCCAAGTCGAACTCTTTGCCCTGTTTTCTGAAATCTATGAGCGCCTGATGATTACCATTCTGAATAAATTTCTTCATTTTTTCATTGGCTATAGTAGCCCACTCATACGCATAGCCTGCCGTATCGAGTTTGTCCCAGGCGACCATCCGTAAGTTGTGCACCATATTGCCGCTACCGATAATGAGTACCCCCTTTTTTCTTAGCGCGTTTAATTGCTGTGCAATTTCATAATGGTATGCTGCAGATTGTGTGTAATCGATGCTCATTTGAATAATAGGCACGTCTGCATCAGGGTATAGATGTTTGACGACAGACCATGATCCATGGTCCAGCCCCCATTTGTCGTCGAGATGAACCTCTGTTTTGCTGACGATATGCTGTGTTTCTAAAGCGAGCGCCGGGCTGCCTGGAGCTGGGTATTGGACATCAAATAATGCCTGAGGAAAACCGCCAAAGTCATGAATGGTGGCGGGATGCTCCATCGCTGTGACAAATGTTCCACGTGTTTCCCAGTGTGCCGAGACAACAAGAATCGCCTTCGGTTTTTCGAAAGTTTGGCCAATTTTTTTGAATCCCCGGACAAATTCGTTGTCCTCTATGGCGTTCATGGGACTTCCATGTCCTAAAAATAAGACCGGAAATTTGTCCGTTGCCTCCAGTTCCTCGGAAAATTTATATAAAGAGTTTGCTTTATGAGCTACTCCAGCTAATGGTAATGTTGCCATAATTTTAATAAAATCCTTTCTACGCATTTGATATGATGTGGCTGCGTCAATTTTTATTACAAAGGTAGGGGATGGGCTTAGCTAGGCGGTATCATTATCCTGTCAATCTGTTGTACTATTCGGAAATCTGTTATACGCTATTCGGAAATAAGTTTTTGGATTTCATTTCTAAATTCCGAAGGCGTCATGCCTGCTTTCTTTTTGAAGACATTGGTAAAGTAGGCTTTATCTTGGTAACCGAGTTCAAAACCAATTTCCGAGATCGTTTTAGTCGTTGTCAACAGGAGGTTTTTTGCTTCAATAAGTTTCCGTGTTTCGATAATCTCAGAAACGCTTTGTTGTAATATGCTCTGACAAATTAAATTTAGGTTTCGTGTCGACATAAAAAGCTTCTCCGCGTAAAAATTAACGCCTTCAGGACGGCGGTAGTTCTCTTCCAGTATAGATAGAAAGCTTGTGAACGTTGTACTCTGATTTTTCAATTGCTGTTGGCTGTCTGGAAATTGCCTTTTTCGTTCAGATTCAATCATAGTAAAGATGGTGCTCAATAGCTGCTTGATAACCGCATAATCTACGCTAGTTTGTAAGCATTCCTGTTGCATTAGCTCACACAAGACTATCAATCTCCCGAAGCAGTTGGGGCTGGCGAAGGTCAATGTCGCATTTTCATGAAAGTGGGCGTAGAGCTGGAAAGTCGTTTCGGGGATAAATTCACTTTTAAATCGAATGACCCAAAATTCAATGTTATTATTATGCAAAAGAGGTTTGACGCGGTGGGTTTTGCCCTGAGTGACAAAACTTATAAATGGAGCGGTGTAGGTTTTTGTTTTAAAATCGATAAAATGTTCGAGCTTTCCTGCCACACCAATAATCAATTCCTCGAAATCATGTTGATGTATTTCGTTTTTGGATTGTTGTATGCGCAGTGCCTCATCGGCGTCAACTTTGTAAATTTTGAAAAGTCCGTTCAAAATAAGGAAGATTTTAATTTGCTATTTACGAATATACGGTTTCAGTTACATATTGTTTGTCAAAGACCATTTGGCTTTTCATATTGCTATTTTCGCTTGTTTCAGCGGCAGTTTTGACAAAAGGGGAGGTCTGTTGTTACCCCGCTTAGGCTCAAATTGTATACTGATTTGTAATTAACAGCATTATAACACCGTTTTAACAGGGGGTTAATAGAGGTTATACCCCCGCTAACCCCCTGTTAACCCCCTGTAATACCCCTGTAATACCCCTATTAATTATTAACAAAAGTTGAACGAAATTAGTAATAGATCCATTGCGAAGCCTGCCTCCATACGCTATATGATGACCTGGGGTTCTCCGAAGGCCCAATCTTGCGGCTGGATCAGCCATTTCAGCCTTCCGATCACCTGTTTTACAAAAAGAATCTCGCACCGTTACAGGCAGTTAAGGATAAAATGAAAATAATAAGAACAAAAGGCTTGGAAGTTTGTTAGTAAACTCCCTATCTTTGCACCACTCCGCAAGGGAGGGACGGTTACCTCGAAAGAGGGAATCCTGAAAAAAGAAGGGTTTAACGAGAGTTAAACGCGGAAATCGAAAAAAGAGAAAAGAAAAAAAAACTTCAAAAAGTTTTTGGAAGTTCAGAAAAGATTTCTACCTTTGCAGTCCCAACGGAAACGAAGGGAAAAACAAAACGATAAAGAGGGGCGCAATGCCTATCGGAATAAAGCGGATACGGAAGTTGAAGCGGCAAAAGTTCTTTAAGAAAACACAATCATGTAAGCGTGACGAGTAGACAAACGAAAGTCATGAACAAATTCAAGTAATTCGTTCAATTCGATCCAAGATCAGAGATATAAAAAAAGAATTCTGATTATGTAAATAGTTGGAATCAAAAACTTCATTTTACAATGGAGAGTTTGATCCTGGCTCAGGATGAACGCTAGCGGCAGGCCTAATACATGCAAGTCGGACGGGATCCGTCGGAGAGCTTGCTCGAAGACGGTGAGAGTGGCGCACGGGTGCGTAACGCGTGAGCAACCTACCTCTATCAGGGGGATAGCCTCTCGAAAGAGAGATTAACACCGCATAACATATCTGACCGGCATCGGTTAGCTATTAAATATTTATAGGATAGAGATGGGCTCGCGTGACATTAGCTAGTTGGTAGGGTAACGGCTTACCAAGGCGACGATGTCTAGGGGCTCTGAGAGGAGAATCCCCCACACTGGTACTGAGACACGGACCAGACTCCTACGGGAGGCAGCAGTAAGGAATATTGGTCAATGGGCGGAAGCCTGAACCAGCCATGCCGCGTGCAGGATGACTGCCCTATGGGTTGTAAACTGCTTTTGTCCAGGAATAAACCTCTTTACGAGTAGAGAGCTGAATGTACTGGAAGAATAAGGATCGGCTAACTCCGTGCCAGCAGCCGCGGTAATACGGAGGATCCGAGCGTTATCCGGATTTATTGGGTTTAAAGGGTGCGTAGGCGGCCTATTAAGTCAGGGGTGAAATACGGTGGCTCAACCATCGCAGTGCCTTTGATACTGATGGGCTTGAATCCATTTGAAGTGGGCGGAATAAGACAAGTAGCGGTGAAATGCATAGATATGTCTTAGAACTCCGATTGCGAAGGCAGCTCACTAAGCTGGTATTGACGCTGATGCACGAAAGCGTGGGGATCGAACAGGATTAGATACCCTGGTAGTCCACGCCCTAAACGATGATAACTCGATGTTGGCGATAGACAGCCAGCGTCCCAGCGAAAGCGTTAAGTTATCCACCTGGGGAGTACGCCCGCAAGGGTGAAACTCAAAGGAATTGACGGGGGCCCGCACAAGCGGAGGAGCATGTGGTTTAATTCGATGATACGCGAGGAACCTTACCCGGGCTTGAAAGTTAGTGAAGAGTGCAGAGACGCACTCGTCCTTCGGGACACGAAACTAGGTGCTGCATGGCTGTCGTCAGCTCGTGCCGTGAGGTGTTGGGTTAAGTCCCGCAACGAGCGCAACCCCTATGTTTAGTTGCCAGCATGTAATGGTGGGGACTCTAAACAGACTGCCTGTGCAAACAGAGAGGAAGGTGGGGACGACGTCAAGTCATCATGGCCCTTACGTCCGGGGCTACACACGTGCTACAATGGATGGTACAGCGGGCAGCTACATAGCAATATGATGCTAATCTCTAAAAGCCATTCACAGTTCGGATTGGGGTCTGCAACTCGACCCCATGAAGTTGGATTCGCTAGTAATCGCGTATCAGCAATGACGCGGTGAATACGTTCCCGGGCCTTGTACACACCGCCCGTCAAGCCATGAAAGTTGGGGGTACCTAAAGCATGTTACCGAAAGGAGCGTGTTAGGGTAAAACCGATAATTGGGGCTAAGTCGTAACAAGGTAGCCGTACCGGAAGGTGCGGCTGGAATACCTCCTTTCTAGAGTATCGAAGATCGGTGCTCGTCACGTTACATATGATTGCAGGAAGAAAAAACATCAGAAGAAAGTGCCCGCCCCTAAGGGAGCAGGACCGAGAGAAAGAGATGAACAAGATAAGCTAGTCCCGTAGCTCAGTTGGTTAGAGCACTACACTGATAATGTAGGGGTCAGCAGTTCAAATCTGCTCGGGACTACGAAAACGAATGGGGAATTAGCTCAGCTGGCTAGAGCACCTGCCTTGCACGCAGGGGGTCAACGGTTCGAATCCGTTATTCTCCACATCTCCGGTGAAGTATATAAAGATATACTTCAGGATACCGGAAAAAGAGTTCTTTGACATATTGAAAGAGAAAAAAAATTACAAGAGAAGACAACAGTATAGAGACAATACGTGTATGTGTCTGAAGTAAGGGAGAGACCCTCGGTGAATGCCGGACGATCCCGAACCTAGCATATGTGTATATATATCAAAAGCAGCCGCATAGTAGCAAAAGGCTATGCCGGTGAAGAAAGTAAATAAGGGCACACGGGGGATGCCTAGGCTCTCAGAGGCGAAGAAGGACGTGATAAGCTGCGATAAGCTTTGGGGATTGGCAAATGCGACTTGATCCAGAGATTTCCGAATGGGGCAACCTGACTATTTGAAGAATAGTCGTATAAAACGCGAACGCGCTGAACTGAAACATCTAAGTAGGCGTAGGAGAAGAAAATAACAATGATTTCCCAAGTAGTGGCGAGCGAACGGGAAAGAGCCCAAACCGATCATGTTACGGCATGGTCGGGGTTGTAGGACCACGACATTGTACAGCGCTATGAACTGGAAGCAGGTGGGAAACTGCGCAATAAGGGTGAGAGCCCCGTACAGGTAAAGAATGTTGACATAGTGGTATCCTGAGTACCGCGGGACCGGAGAAATCCTGTGGGAATCCACCAGCACCATCTGGTAAGGCTAAATACTCCTGAGAGACCGATAGTGAACCAGTACCGTGAGGGAAAGGTGAAAAGAACCCCGAACAGGGGAGTGAAAAGAACCTGAAACCGTGTGCTTACAAGCGGTTGGAGCAGGCAGGTCCTGTGACAGCGTGCCTTTTGCATAATGAGCCTACGAGTTACTCTTGTCTGGCAAGGTTAAGTCCTTCAGGGACGCAGCCGAAGCGAAAGCGAGTCTTAATAGGGCGCATAGTCAGATGAGGTAGACGCGAAACCTTGTGATCTACCCTTGGGCAGGTTGAAGTTGCAGTAACATGTAATGGAGGACCGAACCGATAAACGTTGAAAAGTTTCCGGATGACCTGAGGGTAGGGGTGAAAGGCCAATCAAACTGGGAAATAGCTCGTACTCCCCGAAATGTTTTTAGGAACAGCGTCGGCGTAGAGTTTGATAGAGGTAGAGCTACCGATTGGGTGCGGGGGAGTCAAATCCTACCAAATCCAGACGAACTCCGAATGCTATCAAATATAGCCGGCAGTGAGGCTTTGGGTGCTAAGGTCCAAGGCCGAGAGGGAAAGAACCCAGACCATCAGCTAAGGTCCCCAAATTCGTTCTAAGTTGAACTAACGAGGTCCGGTTGCCCAGACAGCTAGGATGTTGGCTTGGAAGCAGCCATTCATTTAAAGAGTGCGTAACAGCTCACTAGTCGAGCGGCCGGGCGTGGATAATAAACGGGCATCAAGAACGGTACCGAAGCTATGGATTTGCATTGAAAGATATGCATCTGGTAGGGGAGCATTCCATCGCCGGGGAAGCAGTTTGGCAATGAACTGTGGAGGTTATGGAAAAGCAAATGTAGGCATAAGTAACGATAAGGCGGGTGAGAAACCCGCCCACCGAAAGACCAAGGTTTCCTGATCAACGTTAATCGGATCAGGGTCAGTCGGGACCTAAGGCGCACCCGAAGGGGGCAAGCCGATGGACAACTGGTTAATATTCCAGTACTCTTCATAACTGCGATGTGGTGACGGAGTAGTGACACTGCCGCGAACTGACGGAATAGTTCGTTGAAAGGCGTAGGTATAGGGACGGTAGGCAAATCCGCCGACCCTGCTGAAACCCAATAGTACAGCAAAGCTCCGGTGGCGCTGATAGAGCAGGTAAACAGACTTCCAAGAAAACCCGCTAAGCTTCAGGTTATGAAGACCCGTACCGCAAACCGACACAGGTGGTCGAGGAGAGAATCCTAAGGTGCTCGAGTGAGTCATGGCTAAGGAACTCGGCAAAATGGCCCTGTAACTTCGGGAGAAGGGGCGCTGTCTCGTAAGAGCAGCCGCAGTGAAAAGGCCCAGGCGACTGTTTAACAAAAACATATGGCTTTGCAAAATCGCAAGATGAAGTATAAGGCCTGACACCTGCCCGGTGCTGGAAGGTTAAGAGGGGATGTCATCGCAAGAGAAGCATTGAATCGAAGCCCCAGTAAACGGCGGCCGTAACTATAACGGTCCTAAGGTAGCGAAATTCCTTGTCGGGTAAGTTCCGACCTGCACGAATGGTGTAACGATCTGGGCGCTGTCTCAGCCATGAGCTCGGTGAAATTGTGGTATCGGTGAAGACGCCGATTACCCGCAACGGGACGGAAAGACCCCATGCACCTTCACTATAGCTTAACATTGAGATTGGGTACAGGATGTGTAGGATAGGCGGGAGATGTTGAAGTGGCTTCGCCAGGAGTCATGGAATCAACCTTGAAATACCGCCCTTTCTGTATTCGGTTTCTAACTCGGCAATGCCGAGGACATTGTTTGGTGGGTAGTTTGACTGGGGTGGTCGCCTCCAAAAAGGTAACGGAGGCTTTCAAAGGTAAGCTCAGTACGCTTGGTAACCGTACGTGGAGTGCAATGGCATAAGCTTGCTTGACTGTGAGACCGACAAGTCGAACAGGGTCGAAAGACGGACATAGTGATCCGGTGGTTCTGTATGGAAGGGCCATCGCTCAAAGGATAAAAGGTACGCTGGGGATAACAGGCTGATCTCCCCCAAGAGCTCATATCGACGGGGAGGTTTGGCACCTCGATGTCGGCTCGTCACATCCTGGGGCTGGAGAAGGTCCCAAGGGTTGGGCTGTTCGCCCATTAAAGTGGCACGCGAGCTGGGTTCAGAACGTCGCGAGACAGTTCGGTCCCTATCTGTTGTGGGCGTTGGAAGTTTGAGTGGATCTGACCTTAGTACGAGAGGACCGGGTTGGACAGACCTCTGGTGAACCTGTTATGCCGCCAGGTGTACGGCAGGGTAGCTACGTCTGGAATAGATAAGCGCTGAAAGCATCTAAGTGCGAAACTAGCCACGAGATGAGACTTCCTTATAGGGTCGTAGAAGATGACTACGTTGATAGGCCATAGGTGTAAAGGTTGAGAGACCAAAGCCAAGTGGTACTAATAGCCCGAAGCTTTCTCAAGCAGACAGACACTGTTGTCTTCCTCTTTAATTTTTAAGAAACAAACAGGAAACGTAACTCTTTCAATAGCTATGTCAGTTGGCATGAATCACATGATAAGAATATCATAGATCATCCAATAAAGATTTTTAGGTGCCTATATCGGCGGTGTCTACCTCTTCCCATTCCGAACAGAGCAGTCAAGCCCGCCAGAGCCGATGGTATTGCCGTAACAGGTGGGAGAGTAGGTCGGTGCCTTTTTTTACACGGAAGCCCTTGCTGGAAACAGTCAAGGGCTTCTTTCGTTTAAGTACTTCCGTATTTCCATGTACAGGCTATTGCATATCCTCCGCCTAGTGGTTATCGCAGCACAGGACCGTCGGTGAGCCTGCTCCATCGGAAGCTGTTCCGCAACCGCCGCTAGCCTGCAACATTATTATTGGACAATCGTTTGCATTCCATAATCTCTTTTTTACTTCGATTTACTATTGTATTATTGTTAAGTTAATTTAATGCATTATAAATCATACGCATGAAGATATCTTTTTGGAGCACAAAAGCACAAGTCAGTTTACTGATGGGATTGGCTTCTCCTTTTATTTTTCAACCCACTCGAGTTGACGCTAAAGTAAGTACGATCAAATATTATAGTACAATAGGTCGCGATCAAGGCAACCGTATTATCACGATTCAGAAAATTAATCCGACAACAGTCGAGATAGTATACGATAATGGTCAACGTCTGACTTTAGATTTCTACGGTAATCATATTTTTAGGATGTTCCAGGATGTTCATGGCGGTATTATCCGTGATCCCGAAGCAAAACCCGAAGCAAAAATATTGGTAGAGCAACCTCGGAAAACGGTCACTGGGCTTGAGGTAAAGGATGAAGGTAATAAGGTCAGCATCTCCACTAACGATATTCTTTTTTCAATGGATAAACAGACTTCTCAGTTTAGTATCCTCAATCGGAAAAGCAATAAAATTGTCGTTGAAAGCTTAAAGCCAATTGTTTTCGAAGAGAAACAAGTAAGCGTTGAATTGAAGGAAAATGCGGATGAATACTTTTTTGGTGGCGGCGTTCAAAACGGGCGTTTTTCACATAAGGGAAAAGTGATTGCAATCGAAAATCAGAACAGCTGGACCGATGGTGGTGTTGCCTCTCCAAGCCCTTATTACTGGTCAACCAAAGGGTATGGTTTTATGTGGCATACCTTTAAGAAGGGAAGTTATACCTTTGGAGCCAAAACCCCTGGGACAGTAAAATTGGCGCATGATACAGATTATCTAGATGTCTTTTTTATGATTAATGACGGGATAGTACCTTTGCTCAACGATTTCTATCAATTGACGGGCAACCCAATTCTTCTACCGAAATTTGGTTTGTATGAGGGGCATCTTAATGCCTATAACCGCGATTTTTGGAAAGAAGATGAAAAGGGAATTCTATTTGAAGACGGCAAACGCTATAAAGAAAGTCAAAAGGACAATGGCGGAATCAAAGAATCGCTGAACGGTGAGAAAAACAATTATCAGTTTTCGGCCCGCGCTGTAATAGACCGGTATAAAGCACATGATATGCCTTTGGGCTGGATTCTTCCAAATGATGGCTATGGTGCTGGCTATGGCCAAACGGAATCTTTAGATGGAAATATCCAAAATTTGAAAGAGTTTGGTGATTATGCACGTAAGAATGGAGTAGAAATCGGTTTATGGACACAGTCTGATCTCCATCCGAAAGATAGTATAAGTGCATTACTGCAACGTGATATTGTAAAAGAGGTTCGGGATGCGGGTGTACGAGTCCTAAAAACGGATGTGGCCTGGGTTGGTCCAGGATACTCCTTTGGTCTCAATGGGGTCGCCGATGTGGGACATACTATACCTTACTATGGTAACAACGCTCGTCCATTTATTATTTCATTGGATGGTTGGGCAGGCACACAGCGCTATGCCGGTATCTGGTCGGGCGACCAGACTGGAGGCGTATGGGAGTATATTCGATTCCATATACCAACATATATTGGCTCGGGACTTTCAGGTCAGCCCAATATTACCTCCGATATGGACGGGATCTTTGGTGGTAAAAATTTTAAGGTCAATATTCGTGATTTTCAATGGAAGACCTGGACACCAATGGAACTCAATATGGATGGCTGGGGATCGAACGAGAAATACCCACATGCTTTGGGGGAGCCAGCTACTTCTATCAATCGTCTGTATCTGAAATTGAAATCTCAGTTGGTTCCCTATAGCTATAGTGTTGCGAAACAAGCAGTAGATGGACTGCCCATCATTCGTGCTATGTTTTTAGAGCAAGCAAATAGTTATACGCTTGGAAAAGCAACGCAATACCAGTACCTCTATGGTCCAAATTTCCTTGTAGCACCGATTTACCAAGAAACACATGTGGATGAGAAGGGAAATGATATGCGCAATGGTATCTACCTGCCGGATGGTGAATGGATTGATTATTTTACGGGTGAAAAATACAAGGGAGGGCGTATTATCAATAACTTTAATGTGCCTATTTGGAAGCTGCCCGTTTTCGTGAAAAATGGAGCCATTATTCCGGTGACCAATCCAAATAATAATGTGCTGGAAATCAAAAAAGATCAACGTATTTATGAAGTATATCCTTATGGGAACTCCAGTTTCCTGGAATATGATGATGATGGAGAGACAGAGGCTTATCGTTATGGTAAGGGCGCAAATACATCCATAACTTCACAGTTAAACAACAATAAAGTTGTTTTTGCGATTGCTCCAACGCAAGGCGAATTTGACGGCTTTGAGAAAATGAAGTCTACGGAAATTCGTTTCAACGTTAGCAAAGCACCGAAGAAATTGACGGTAAAGGTCAATGGGAAAAATAGCAAACTTAAAGAAGTGAATAGCATAGATGCGTTTAATACTTCTGAAAATGTATATTTCTACGACGCACAACCAAACCTGAATCAGTTTGCAACCAAGGGATCTGAATTTGAAAAAGTACCTTTGGTGAAAAATCCGATGTTGCTGGTACGACTAGCCAAACAGGATGTCTCATCGACCGCAATAGAAGTACAATTGGAGGGTTTCGAATTTGCTCCTGTTGACAACTATCTGGCTCAGACTGGTGCTTTGACTTCGCCCAAAGCTATTATCACAGATCAACATACACAAGCATATACCTTAACGCCAACCTGGGAAAAGGTTGCAAATGCTGATTATTATGAAATTGAATTCAATAATCTGATCTATTCGACCATCAAAGACAGTCAATTGCTATTCGAAGGATTGGCCGCGGAAACGGATTACCAGTTTAAAATTAGAGCTGTCAATAAATCTGGTGTTTCAGATTGGAGTACATTTGCCGCAAAGACAAAGGCAAACCCGTTGGAATTTGCCATTGAAGGAATCAAAGCAGAGACTTCTGTGGATAACCAAGGCGGAAATGGTATCAATAAATTGTTCAATTATGATGAGGGGGATATGTGGCATACAAAATGGGGACAGACTGCGGTTCCGTTTGATATGACCTTAGATCTAAAATCCGTTAATCAATTGGATAAGTTTGAGTATCTTCCAAGAACCGATGGCGGAAATGGCATCATTTTAAAAGGAAAAGTATTCTATAGCAACGATAAGGACACCTGGACGGAAGCTGGTAGTTTTGACTGGAAACGTGATGGCGAAATGAAACGTTTTGATTTTGGAACCCATCCGGTGGCTCGATTTATCAAAATTTCAGTTTCTGAAGCTGTTGGAGGTTTCGGTTCAGGAAGAGAATTATATGTGTTTAAAGTACCAGGATCGTCAAGCTACTTACCGGGCGATATTAATAATGACCGATTGATCGATCATAATGACTTGACTTCCTATATTAACTATACGGGATTGCGACTGGGAGATGGAGATTTCGAAGGTTATGTCAGCAATGGCGATGTCAATAAAAATAATCTGATTGACGCTTATGATATTTCCAATGTTGCTGTTGTCATAGAAGGTGGTGCAAAACCAAATAAAGAAGAAAAGGTCAGTGGTAAATTAAAATTGATTCCCTCAAAAACGACCTTAAAATCGGGAGATATTGTGGAGATCAGTGTTAGTGGAGAGAATCTTAAAGCTGTCAATGCACTTAGTTTTGCTCTTCCTTACAATCAGGGTGATTTTGAATATGTCGGTATTGAGTCCGTACATTTAAAAGAGATGAACAATTATAGCAACGATCGTCTTCACACCAATGGAAGTAAGGCTCTGTATGCTACTTTTGTTAATCTGGGCAACAAGGAGACTTTGAATGGCTCTGAAGTTTTATTTAAGATCAAATTGAAAGCAAAACGTAATGTCAACTTCAATCTGAAAGCAATAGATGGGATTTTGGTTGATAAAAAGCTGAATTCCGTTACTTTCTAAAATATAAATAGCCTTAACAAAAAGGGGAGCCTCATTGGACTGCCCCCAAAAGATTGGACAAATTTAGTTAATTAGATTTGTAATAATGAGCTCGATATTCTGTCGGGCTCATTCCATTTAAATTTAGTTTTATCCGTTGATTATTGTAATAGGATATATAATCTTCTATTTCGCTTTTTAACTTCTCTGTTGATTCATATTGTTTTAGATAGAACAGCTCTGATTTTAAAGTTCCAAAGAAATTTTCAATTACAGCATTATCAAGGCAATTTCCTTTTCTGGACATGCTTTGAGTGATTCCGTTTTCTTTGAGCCACTGTTGATACTTCTGCATTTGATATTGCCATCCCTGATCTGAATGTAAAATCAACTGTGAGGATACTTTTGCAAAAGGAAGTGATTTTTTCAACATGTCCATTACCGCCTTGAACACCGGTCTGTCAGTAAGCTCATAACTGATAATTTCCTGATTGAACAGATCAATGATCGGGGTAAGGTAGAGCTTTCTTCCCCTGACTTTGAACTCTGTAACATCAGTAGCCCATTTTTGGGCTGGGCTGTCAGCCTTGAATTCCCTGTTAAGGATATTGGGAGCTATCTTGCCCAGGTCACCCCGGTAGGACCGGTATTTTTTCACCCTGATCAGGCTCTTCAGCTTCATTTCTCCCATCAGCCTAAGCACGGTCTTATGGTTGATACCCTCTCCATGTCGTCTGAGCATCAGTACGATACGGCGATAGCCAAAGCGCCCCTTATGGTCATGGTATATCCTGCTGATCAGGTTCCTTACCCGTTCATACCTGTCCGGTTGTCCTGATTTCCCGGAGTAATAATAAAAAGTACTCCTTGCCATTTTAACACAGCTCAACATGGTATCCAGGTCGAATTGATGCCTTAGCTCCATTATGGCTTGCGCTTGTTTTCTTCTTGAGCTAAGGCTTGGAGCTTTTTTAGCAAAGCATTTTCCGCCCGTAAATACTCTTTCTCCTGCAAAAGTTCCTCTTCACGCGTGAGTGGTTTATTCGTTTTCCTGACCTTTCGCTTGATCTGTTGGTTTGATTTCTTAGTCATAGGTTGTCTTCCTTTAGCCCGCGGCTCCAATCCTGCCGGACCAAACTCATCCAGTCTTTTCTGCCAGTTGATAATGTGGTCATCCGAGGAAAGGTCGAAGCGCACGCGAGCCTCTTTCAAAGATAAACTTTCTTCACGGATTGCGTTAAGGACTGACAACTTAAAAGACGGGCTAAAGATCCTTTTCCCTTTTCTGGGAAGAAGTCCTGCAGATCCATGATACTTATATATCCTATACCAGGTATCAAGTAACGAATAGGCGATTCCTAATTCTCTGCCAAGAGATTTTGCAGAGCGATAATGCTCATCCATCTGTTTAACACAGCTCAGCTTAAATTCAAAGCTGTGCTTCTTTTTCTTATTCATAAAAAATGCCCCCAGAAAGTGTCTAACTTTTTGGGGGCACTGCACATAGGCTCCCCTTTTTTTGTTAATTGATGTCTAAATAGTGCATCTAATTAGTCCAATATCATACTGAGATCCATCAGTAGGATTTCAGTATCTGCTGAGGTCACTTTCAGGTTAATTTCAGCGACATCCCATATTCCAAAGCCATCTCTGCTTTCTAATTCTTGTCCTTCGACAGTAACACTACCTTTTATTACAAAAACATATACACCATTTCCTGCCTTTTTGATCTGGTATTTTGTTTGGACGTCCTTGTCAAAATGCCCCATGGAAAACCAGGTATCCTGATGGATCCATACACCCTCGTCTTCTGGATTTGGAGAAAGAATTTGCTGGAATTTATTCTGTCTTTGTGTTATATCCAATGTAATTTGATCGTATCGGGGGCTCACATTCCGTTGATTAGGGTACACCCAAATTTGAAGAAACTTGACTACCTGATCGGTGTTTTTATTATATTCACTGTGTATGATACCCGTTCCGGCGCTCATCACCTGAATATCTCCCTTCCGGATAATAGCTTTGTTACCCATGCTGTCTTCATGTTGCAAATCACCTTCCAAAGGGATACTGATGATTTCCATATTGTCGTGAGGGTGTTTGCCAAAACCTCTTCCTTCAGCCACCATATCATCATTTAGCACACGTAACACACCAAAGTGCATACGTTCGGGGTTGTGATAATTGGCGAAGCTAAACGTATGATTGCTATCTAACCAGCCATGATTTGCATGACCGCGTGTAGCCGCTTTGTGGAGGACACTATGGTTTTCCAATTTGTCTGAATTATAGTTTACAGCTTCGGCATCCAGCGTTTCAAGCGGTTCTATCTCGTCAATATCATTCTTCAAGATATCAGCTGAAGACACTGTTGATGCAAATATCCCGGAACCTAAAAGTCCCTTTTTTATAAAGTTCTGTCTGTTCATGATCTTATTATTTAGTATCCAAAATTAGCCTATTAGCCGCCGATTTCTATTGATCTAGTTCAATAAAGAAAGAGTTTTAACGGTTTTCGGTTGTTTTTCTAGGACGCTATTGCCCGTGCTTTATTAAACGGAGAGTAAGTCTGGAAAAAGACTATAGACTTCATTTTTTAGAAGTCCACTTCCACCGCCATAATGTTTGATCAGACCAATCGGATAAGTGAGCCGCGTAAGGTGATCTGTTATTATACGCTCTTCCTGAGGAGAGAGTCCTGAACTCAATAACAAAACATCTACAGGGACGTCAATAAGCTGTTTTTTACAGGCATCCAAATCGTATTGTATCGTTGCATTCCAGTTGGGCGTGTTTTCAATGATTCTCTTGAGCGTGAGGAGAATTTCTTCATTTTTACCAAATATGAGAAAGGTTAATATTTTCATGATGTTCTTGTTTAAGGATTTGTCCTGATGAGCGTATTGACAATGGCATTACCCTTTAAAATTTTTGAAATGGGACATTCTTCGGCAATTTGTTGCAGGCGTTCTCGGGTATCCTCTGCTAAGATTTGTCCAAAAGCTATCTCGCGATCAAAATATGTAACCACCTGTCCTTTTTCAATTTTGAGGTACATATTTGAACTGACTGAAATTTCTGGAATATCAAGCCCTTTTTTATCGATGTACATGCGTAAAGTAGCTAAGGTACAAGATACAAGCGATGAGATGAGAAGGGTGTAGGGGTCAGGACCAAGATCTTTGCCACCAAGTTTTTCAGGTTCATCCGTAATAAATTCTCCATTTCTCCATTGTATTGTGGTCTTATATTTCTGCTCAGTAATATGGCCAAGGATAGGGTTTTCCAATATATATTTCATACGGATTATTCTTTTGTTTGTAATACAACAAAAATAAGCCTGAATTGATTCATTTCCATTGATGTAGTTCAATAAATATAGTCATATTGTCTCCTGATATTTTTTTATTGGCTGATAAGATTGATGGATTTCCGCTGATGAATACAGCTTATCGTTACAGAAAAAATAAAGATTGGAGTAAGTTGAATCACATAAATTTTCTTACTTTTAACAATCAAATTCGCTCAATTTTTTAAAGGATTTTAATTTAATATTTCGGTTATGATGAAGAGATTTTTACTTGTCGGACTTTTTGCTGGTATAACCCATTTTATGGCTTTCTCGCAATCTCATGAACTACGTGTGGGTGTCACCTCCGGTGTGTCCAATTTTACGGGATCGGGAACGGAAGCAAAGAGTACGTTGAATGGATCTACACAACAGGACTATTATACCAATAATCCTTATGGAAAAAAATATGGAATCAATATTGGAGGCGCTTTAAACTACCGTTATGTTTTTGCCAACAACCTAATATTAGGTTTAGAGGGTGCATATGAACGATTGCAGACAAAGATTGATTTGGAAGGCAATGAGTTTATGAATGGAAGCCGTGGTCAGACCCGTCTAAATCAACAATTTATCAATTTTAATCCTTTTGTTGGCTATCGTGTCTTTTTTGAACCGATGACAATGGATATTCAGTTGGGTATGGATATTGCCAAAACGCTGAGTATCAAAGAAAATGGTAGCATTGAAGATAAACAGGGGAATAAAACAAGTTTTGATCGTGATAGAGGCAAGGTTATCGATTTGGATCTACGCCCTCGTTTACAGTTTAATGTAAATTATGACCGTTATACCGTGTTTGCCGGTTATTCATGGGGATTGAAGGATTATAACAACGGGATGCTTGGTGCTGATCCCGGTGTGGCACGATTAAATGTATTCCGCTTAGGCCTGCAGTATCAGCTATTAACTCCGATCTTCAAAAATGACTAAAGGCAGGTTAGAAGCATTCAGTGATGGCGTTTTGGCCATCATTATAACGATTATGGTACTTGAATTAAAAGTACCTGAAGGATTTACTTTTGCGAGCCTTAAACCATTATATCCTAAAATTATCTCCTATATCGTTAGTTTTGTTTACGTTGGACTGTACTGGAATAATCACCATCATCTCTTTCAAATTGTTCGAAAAGTAAATGGAAAAGTTCTTTGGAGCAATTTGAATTTATTGTTTTGGCTATCATTAATGCCGGTTACAACAAATTGGATTGGTGAGTCACATTTTGAAAGGGATCCTATTATCGCTTATGGCTTTGTCCTGATCATGTGTTCCATATCATATAATATCGTTGAATATTTTGTGATTCAAATCGAAGGGGAAGAATCTGCACTGAAAAAAGCGGTTAAATCGAAGGTTAAGGAAAATATTTCTACAGCGCTGTATTTTTTGGGGATAGGACTGTCTTTTATTAATCCCTATATCAGTTTGCTCATGTATGGAACAGTCGCTATTATGTGGCTTATACCTGACCGCCGTATTGAGGAAGAAATGCGGAATCAATAGTTTTGCTGTTCCAGGGCTTTCAGGATGAACTGAACGCGATCGTTTACCGTTGTTTTTGGAACCTCAATGGTTTCATAACCGAGTTGTGTATAGGTCTCTTTCATTATCTTGAAAGTGTTTTCGGCCTCCCGCCAAGTTTGTTTCCGCTCGTTGTCATTCGCATAGATCTCTGCCCAAGGCGGTAAGATAAATACTTTTTTATGATAACGTCGACCTTTTGCTTCGTGAAGCAGTTCTTCTTCGATTGAAAGACCTTCCATCGCAATATATGCCAATGTATCTGGAATTCCGCGGTCAAAAAAAATGTAGTTTTGGTGATCTTGCCTCACCTGCATCAAATAGCTGGCTGACGAAGCGGCCAACATGAGTTTGGCATAGCGAGTTTTATTTTTCCAGGGTAGACCATCAGCATCGGCTTCCAATTGTTCTCGGATGATGCGCCGTGCATCCTCTTCCACAATGCTGAATCCCTGCTTATGTAATTCATTTAATAAGGTTGTTTT
This sequence comes from Sphingobacterium sp. G1-14, assembly GCF_002196555.1. Lineage (NCBI taxonomy): Bacteria > Pseudomonadati > Bacteroidota > Sphingobacteriia > Sphingobacteriales > Sphingobacteriaceae > Sphingobacterium > Sphingobacterium sp. G1-14. The sequence goes on along the minus strand of NZ_CP021381.1, from coordinate 5,083,070 downwards.
ACCGACTCCAGGTCCTCCCGTCAGAACGATAAAATAATGTGTTTGATCCATAATGATTAAAATGAAATGTTTCCCGAAATGGAGAAAATTGGGGTAATGGCTGATTGTTGGCTACGATTTTAAAAATTAGCTGTATTGTTTTGCGATTTTCTTTTCGGGTTCGACGTAGAATGTATATAAGAAAAATAAAAATATATATTCTAGTGGTTTCATCAAAATATAAGTCACATTTGATGCGCTGCTGGAATTAATTTTGACGGAGATATTAAAACCATATTTATCGTAGCAATATCTGACATAGCGATGTAATGCTGGTGATAAATCGCTTAATATTTCTTCGAATGCGTTGGCCACCTGAAGCTGTCTATTGACAATGATCGTGTTGCCATGTCTTGTACCTAGCCGTAGGGGTTTAACAAGAGCGGGATCTCCTTTTGCCGCAACTGTACAGAGGTAATGGCCCTGATGATCGAGGATAGGAGGGTGCATTTTTTGTGAAAAAGCCCAAGTAGTTGTTTCTGTGAAAACTTTCACCATTGAATCCCGATCCTGCCCCAATAGGACAAGGATGATAGTTAGTAGGAGAAAGACTGGAACAAGTAAAATAAGAGCCCATGTCGGATAATTCAGCTTTGAGGAAAGCAGGTTATTGATTTTATTGAGCGTGCTGTTGGCATAGCTTCTGTTCATAGCGTAACCCCGCTCTTCAACGATGATTTTACGGATTAGCCCAATGCCCATAATCAAGCAGCATATTGGCGTGAAAATAAAGAATAAAGTTCCTTCGTTGCCAACATACATATCCAATGTGGACGTATCGTGGTGACTGACCTGAACGAGCACAAACAGACTGATAATATTACCTATCATTAACATAATCAGCATCAGAACAAGAGGAATAGGAGGAATTTTTCGTCCCTTGAGCCAAATCGCTATTGCTGAAATATTAAATGCAATAAAATAAAATGATAGCGATACAAGGTGTTTTCCGCCGAAGGGAATATAACAATCACCATCTACGGGATCTACGGCTTGATTATATTGACTCGAGTGGAATAATAGCCCTACCCCGCTTATCATTAATGAAATCAGGTAGCCGATGATAATGGCATACTCAGCAATTGTTATTTTCCGTTGTTGTTTTTTGACAGCCGAACGAAGCAGATATACAATCCCGAACAGCGTAAGAATAATAAGGAGAAAAATGAAGATCATAATGGGGTGAGCAGTTATAATTCTAAGATGAATATCGTCAAATCATTTGTTTAATTCAGACGCAAGGCGATCAATTGTTTTTGAAATATATCCGTATAACAGATTGAAATCAATATTATTGACGTGTTTAATGGGTCGGAATTCAAGATTTCTTCAACAGTGTAGATGCTATTAAAGGTAGCTATAGTGCCAATGTCCAGCAAAGACCAGCGTCTAATTTTTACCGAATAATCTGCTCCAAAAATTCTTTTTTTTGCTGCTTTGAGAGCTGTCTGTGGTTTCAAAATGTTTAGGGTCTGCATGGATTGTCTCTGTTTTGACATTTGGTAAAATCTCATTTTCTGGAAGTCCATTGCGTTGTTCTATTTCCTGGATCTGTTTTAATGCTGTTGTCTGATATAAAAGTGGTCCTTCTTTGTCGCAGTTAAAAAGGTTGGAGTAACTTTTTGATTCATTCAGATCAAAAGGTTGTGGTTCTACAACTTCTGTAGCTTCCAAGAGACCAAGGTTACGATCTTTGGCATATTGCAGTGCATTGAGGAAAATAGAAATACGGTTATCAGAAAATAGCGTATCTAATTCAGCCTTGATCGTCGGGTCACTTTGGTAATCTATCAACAATTGCGCGACTTTTTCTGCGGGGATAAAGACACCGGAACAATAATTTTCTACAAGCCTATTTTCGATATTATTGGTTAGAAATTCTTGTTGAACAAATTGTTCCCACTGTTTGTAATAGCTGGATAAATGGTCATTTTTGGAGAAGGACAGGGCTCCACCTCGAACATAGAAGTATTTTTCGAAAAAACCTTGGACAACAGCAATGAAAAAACCATGGGTTTTGTCAAAATAATCATTTTTGTCGGTTTCCCGGCCCGCATTTAAGGTGTCTTGGTATTTGGTTTTATAGAAGTCTTCTAGTTGGTGAATCGCAGAAACTTCCTCAATCTTTTCGGGATTTTTGAGCAAGTCAAAATACCAAGTTTCTATCTGCTGTTCTGAGATGGGGTGGTAACTAATATCATAGCCCATAATGACTGTTTTTAATCTCTTATGTTGTAATTGCTAATATATTAAAAATTAACATTTTGTGCAATATAAATCGCTCCGATATCGTGCTTTTTTGCCTAAAAGGAAGGGTTGATAACAATTTTATAAAGCAGGAGGGCGGGGGGCAACATGTTTGCCTATTTCATGATAATTAATTACTTTGGTCACAAACAGAATTTATATATGAAGCACTTACTATTTATTATTTTTATGTCGATGAGCTTATTTTTTACAGCTTGTCAATCCCCAAGTCCAGAGACTTTTTTCGGAAAAGTTGTTTTAAACACAAATCTTGTAGCAGATTTTGCCCCTGAACGCTATGGCAAACAGCTTGAGCAGGAGACCATAGAATTTGCGGATATGCCCTCCAGCAAGAAAGTAGGCGATGAAGCTCAAAAATCTGTCGGGATCAAAATTCAGGTTGTCGAAAAGGCCTTAAAGGATATTAAGGAACTGAATGTTTCCGATGCCGATGCAAAAGCACTGAAAGAGCAGTCTATTGCATTATTCGAAAAAGTGTTGCCTGTCTATAAAAATGAATATACCGCTTATGCAAAGTTATGTGACGGTAAAGGTTCGGCTGAAGAAAAGCAGGCATTACTCCAAAAGATCGAAAAAAACGATATGCCTTCCATTAACGAGGTGTTTGACAACGTATATGCTTTAGGAAAAGCTTATGCTGAAAAACATAACCTGAATGTTAACTGGGGAAATTAAGCAGATGAAGGAAACAAGCTTATACAGAAATAAAAAGAAAACAAGTCAGCTACTGTCAATTTCCGGAGGCCTATGTTTGTTGCTTCTGATCGTTTTATTGTACAGTATCGGTTTATTTGATGGCGTATTTAAAGCCAAACCGACAGTTTTCTCTGCAGGAGCATTGCTAGTGCTTTTAATTTTATTGTTTTCCAGCCTACTGAGCCTTCGGGATAAAACAGCGCAAATTGTTTTGAACGACCGCTATTTTCTTGGAAAGACAACACCAGTATCGAAAGCTTTTGGCCAAGGCGACTGGCAGGATGTCAAAAGCATCGACTTACAAAAAGTCGGTGGTGATACGATGGTCATTGTTACATTGGGTAATCCCCCTAAATATAAAAAGCAGCTTTCGTCGCTATTGTGGAAAATGGCTTATCAAGAATCCACTCAAGAACTGTGTATCATGTATTCGTCCTCAACTATTGATTTGGAGCCCTCGGAGCTATACCAACTTTTTGTATCCTATTGGAAAGGAGCAAAAGTAATCGATCAATAGCAAACAATTAGGCCATTGTAGACTTTATAGCATCGATCTTCTGTTGGATGATCTCTTTTTCCAATGTTGTTTTAGCCAGGATTTTTGCTTTGTTAAAGTTTGCGATGGCTTTGTTTTTGTCCAGTTCCTTATAGAGTTCTCCCAGCAGCACAAAATAAAAATGATTGTCTTCTAGTTGTAAGGTTTTTACTTCGACTAATGCAGCTTTAACACCTTTTACTTTATACAGTGCAAATATTCTATTCAATGCAGCTGCCGGGGAATAATTGACAACTAATAAACGGTCATACCATTGCAGTATTTCGGCCCATTTTTCTGGACTGTCTTCCTTTATACAATGGCATTGCGCAATCTTAGCCTCCAGATGGTAGGATGTGAGTTCGCCGCCCGATGCAGCGTTCTTGAGAAAATGAAGCCCTTGATGTATGAGTTCTTGATTCCAGCGTTCCTCATCCTGTTGCTCATACAAAATGAAATCACCTTCATTGGTCAGCCTTGCCTCGAAACGGGAGGAATGAAAACAAATCAGCGCAATAAGCGCATTGGTCTTAGGTGTATTTGTTTTCTCATAAGTCGAAAGCATTAGCGCAAGGCGTAAAGCTTCAATACAGAGCTCCTTTCTTAAAATTTGATTTTGGGTTTTAGAATAATACCCTTCATTAAATAAGAGGTAAATAATATGGAGTACGTTATCGAGGCGTTTAATAATTTCTGCTTCGGAGGGCAGTTCGAGTTCGATTTTTTCTGAACGTAGTTTTTCCTTTGCTCTGAATAGGCGCTTATTGATGGTTTCTTTGTTGGAAAGAAATGCTTCGGCAATTTCGTCTATACCAAAACCACAGAGGATTCTAAGGGCAAGACCTATTTGAGCCTCACTTGCAATTGCTGGCGTGCAGATTGCAAACAGCATTTTTAATTGGCTGTCTTTGATATTTTCCTGAGAGAAATTAAAGTCGTCGAAGGTTTCCGCTTCCAGCTCGCTCTGTCGCACTGCAGGGATGATTTTATCTTTAAATATTTTATTTCTTCGAAACTGGGCCAACGTCTTTTGTTTTGCAACCGTGTACAGCCAAGCCGTAGGATTTGCAGGAACGCCTTTGGTCTGCCAAGATTCTGTGGCCAATAAGAAAGTTTCGCTGACGATATCTTCAGCGATTTCGATGTATTGAAGACCAAAACTTTTACTGATGACAGCGACTATTTTGGTAAATTCTTGCTGGAAAAGCTCTTTTAGAAAATCCGGATCCATAAGTCTAAAATAGGGGCGGCTGTGCGCGTGTACAGCTGCCCCGTATATGATTAGTTGAGCAGTGCACGTATCTCTACACTACCATTAAATTCGAGTACAGGACAGCCATGGGCCAAGGTTGTGGCTTCGTCAAGATCGTCTGCTGCGACGACAATAAAACCGCCGAGTCTTTCCCTAATCTCCACAAAAGGTCCATCCGTAACGATACCGCCTGGCTTTAATACCTTTCCGGCTGGCTCAAGACGGGAGCCATGATCCTTCAGTTTACCTTGCGCATCGATGTCACTGATCCAGTCGTACCATCTTTTGTTTACAGCTTTTGCTTCTTCTTGTGTCAGTTGACTTGGTTCATTGGCCCCCTGACGAAATAATAAGATGAAATCTTTCATTTTTATGGTTTAATTTATCGTATAAATATCGACCTCCTGTTTATGAGGTTGGCTGTACTTTGTGCTGCCCAACTTTGTAGCTTCCTGCTTGTGTGCGGAAGGAAATATTGATCCTGTTATAGGAATTGATTGCTGTAATGGCCAAGGTCAGGTCGATAAGTTCTTCTTCCGAAAATACAGTAGTTGCTTTCGTATAAACCTCGTCCGAAACATCACCATGCGTAATTTTGGTCACGGCTTCGGCCCATTCCAGCCCAGCACGTTCACGTTCGCTATACAGAGGTGCTTCCCGCCAGGCATCCAATAAGAACAATCGTTGTGGTTGATCTCCAGTCGCCAGTAGATCTTTTGAATGCATGTCAAGACAATATGCACAGCCATTGATTTGTGATACACGGAAATAAATAAGATGCAAAAGCTCTTGTTCTATCGAACACTTGCTCAGATATGTACCTATTCCATACATTGATTTCATGGCGTTTTGCCCTTTTGCGAAAAAATTGATGCGTTGTTTCATTTTTTTATTGTTTTTAGTGTAACTGATTTACACCACAACAATGCTTGAAGTTAAAGAAATTGGACAGCTTGATCTGTAAATTTTAGACTTAAATTATAAGTAACTGTATTACAGTTTTTTAATTTGATTATTTCTCTAATAAAATTCTAATAATTTTCTAAAAGATCTCTAACGGATCATGGAGGTAGGAATGCGCACCTTTGCAGGCAAAGGAGGACAAAGAGATGAGTGTTTTTGAATTTGCCATACGATTATTTGCAGCCTTGCTTTTAGGAGCTGCTGTGGGAGTAGAGCGCCAATGGCGCCAGAAAAATGCGGGGCTTCGGACAAATACCTTAGTTTCGTTGGGAGCAGCAGCTTTTGTGCTGCTTTCCATAGAAATTGGCGGTGATGCTACCGGACGGATTGCTTCTTATGTGGTCAGCGGAATTGGTTTTCTTGGCGCTGGTGTGATTATGAAGGACGGTTTGAATGTGCATGGTCTAAACACGGCGGCGACGATTTGGTGTTCGGCTGCAGTAGGGGCGCTCTGTGGTCTAGGTTTGCATGCCCAAGCATTTGTGGTTGCGTTGGCTATTATTCTTACACACCTGATCTTTCGCCCAATCGGGCAAAAAATGGCCTTCTTGACTTTTAATAAATCTGCAGCATCACAAACCGAATATCTACTGACCATAGGCTGTGGGATAGACATCGAAAATCATATTCGTGTTTTACTGATGCAGATGCTGAGCAGTAACGAAAAACTGTTGTTGTCCTCGCTTTCGAGTGACGATACCCTCGCTACAAACGGCGTTGTCATTAGGGCCATCGTTAGAGCCATCGGTCAGCAAGATAGTCTTATCGAACGGATGGCTAGTCGATTGACCATCGAGGAAAGAGTAACAAAAATAAGCTGGGAAATTATAGGTACAGAGTCGGACCTGTAATAAGAATCGGATCTATAATAAGAACGGGATATACGGAAATTAACATGAAAGGGGCTATAGGGTTATGATTAAAATGAACAATAAAACAACAAAGAATCCATTGCACAATATGATCAGTTCCAATGGAATGAATGTGGGGACCGTGACCAAGTTGCAGGGGGTGGCCAGTCAGGATGAAAAACTTGCCTGCGCGATGTTAGAAACGAGCAGAGAGGGGATTACAGATGAAATGGCTAAGGAACGTCAACAGAAATTTGGATTAAATGAGGTGAAACATCAAAAGGCCCCAAAGTGGTATGTGCAGCTATTGAAATCTTTTGCCAACCCCTTTATATATATTCTGTTATTGATTGCCACTGTTTCCTTTATCATCGATGTAGGGCTTCCAGAGGTTGGCGAACGAGATTATAAAACAGTTGTTGTGGTGTCCATTATGATTTTGGTCAGTGCGCTGCTTCGTTTTGTACAGGAGTATCGAAGTAATGCCGCGGCAGAAAAATTAAAAAGTATGGTCAAAACTACGGCAACAGTATTGCGGAAATTTAAAGGGAAAAGAGAGATTCCTATTGTCGAACTGGTGCCGGGAGATATTGTATACCTTTCTGCTGGGGATATGATACCTGCAGATTGCCGTATTGTTCAGAGTAAGGATCTTTTTGTGAGTGAAAGTATGCTGACTGGAGAGGCGCTTCCGGTAGAGAAGAATTATTTGCCTATCCGGAATGCGGCGGAAAAATCACCTATTGAACTTTGTAATATTTGTTTTATGGGGACCAATGTTGTTAGTGGATCGGCGATAGCCGTGATTGTAACGACAGGAAGTTACACCTATTTTGGGAGTATCAGCAAATCGATTACCGGCGAACGTCCCGAAACAAGTTTTGATAAGGGTATAAATAAGGTGAGTTTCTTATTGATCCGTTTTATGCTGGTCATGGTTCCGCTGATCTTCTTGATCAATGGGTTGATGAAAGGGAACTGGACAGAAGCGCTACTGTTTGCCATTGCTGTCGCTGTAGGTTTAACTCCCGAAATGCTGCCCATGATTGTCACCGCTAACCTAGCAAAGGGTGCTGTCAATATGAGCAAGCGTAAAGTCATTGTCAAGCGGTTAAATTCTATCCAGAATATAGGTGCCATGGATATTCTGTGCACCGACAAAACAGGGACGTTGACATTGGACAAGATCGTCATGGAAAAACATCTTAATGTGTATGGGGTCGAAGATGATGAGGTGCTCAAATGGGCCTATCTTAATAGTTTTCATCAGACTGGTCTCAAGAATTTGATGGATAAGGCTGTGTTGGAACATGCCGAATTGCACGATTACTTGAAAGTGGAGGATCAATATCTGAAAATTGACGAGATTCCATTTGATTTTCAGCGGCGACGGATGTCTGTGGTCCTCAAACAGCATAATGGCAAACATCTACTGATCTGTAAAGGGGCTGTAGAGGAAATGCTTGAGCTTTGTACACACGCTTTTGATCCGGGAGATGACCGTAGCCTGCATGTCGAAAATGACCGTACTGTACCGATGGACGATACGATGCGTAAAATTGTATTGAAAACCTCGAAAAAGATGAATGAGGAGGGATTACGTGTTTTATTGGTTGCCATCCGCGAATTTGAAGGTGCTCACCCCTTGACCTATGCTGTTGCAGATGAAGCGAAATTGACGTTGACGGGATTTATCGGCTTTTTGGATCCGGCCAAACCCTCTTCACAGCCGGCCATTGAATCCTTACAAAAATTGGGAATCGGGATCAAAGTGTTGACAGGAGATAATGAGATTATCACACGCAAAATTTGTATGGATGTCGGCATTCCGGTTGATCGGATTGTCAATGGAAATGAATTAGATAGCATTCCGGACACCGAGTTAAATCAATATGTTGATGAGGTATCGGTATTTGCAAAGTTGAGCCCTCTTCAAAAAGTTCGTGTTGTAAAAGCATTGCGGGATAAAGGACATACGGTTGGCTTTATGGGCGATGGTATCAATGATGCGGCGGCACTTAAGGAGGCTGATGTGGGTATCAGTGTAGATACGGCTGTTGACATTACCAAAGAAAGTGCAGATATCATTCTGCTGGAAAAAGATCTTATGGTGCTGCGCAAAGGGGTTATTTATGGACGTCGAACTTTTGGAAATATCATTAAATATATCAAGATGACGGCAAGCAGCAATTTCGGCAATATGTTCAGTATGCTTGGGGCCAGTGCTTTTCTTCCCTTTCTACCGATGCTGCCGGTGCATCTGCTTATTCAAAATCTACTCTACGATATATCGCAGGTATCTATTCCTTGGGACAGCATGGATGAGGAATTTATCGTCGAGCCAAAGAAATGGGATGCTGGTAGTGTCTCTAAGTTTATGTTATTTATTGGCCCTATAAGTTCATTGTTAGATTTCGCCACTTTTGCGGTATTGTTTTTCGTGTTCAAGGCCAATACGGTATCGGATCAAACACTCTTTCAGACTGGTTGGTTTGTAGAGGGATTGCTTTCACAAACATTAATTATTCATATGATAAGGACCAAGAAAATACCCTTTATTCAAAGTTGGGCTGCTGCACCGGTTGTTGCCTTGACGAGTTTAATTATGATTATTGGTGTCGTTTTGCCGTTTACGCCATTTGCCGCTGCCTTAAAAATGGAAGCACTGCCTCTGACTTATTTTCCATGGCTTATCGGCATTTTGGTCTGCTATTGTTTACTTACACAGTGGGTCAAAAATTGGTTTATCCAAAAATTTCATACCTGGTTATAGTTTTAAATTATTGGAGTAAAATGCTGAAATTCATCAACAATAATGTTAATTTTAGACAAATTACTCCAATGAAACTTATAACATATACCCTTGCTATCGCTGGATTGGGTCTGATGGCTTCCTGTGGATCGGGAACTCATAACAGACAATCTGCTGCTGATACTGCTGTGAATGAAAAATTTAAATCGTATGAAGACCGTTTTATTCAGCAGCTTTGGAAAGAAAATCCGGAATGGGCTACCCAAGTAGGGTTCCATCAGTATGATTCCTTGTTGACAATTCCGGATGCCAATACGCGAAAACTACGTATGGAGTTTTCAAAGCGACATTTGGACAGCCTCAAAAGTTTTGATCTGAGCACCTTGAATCTTTCTCAGCAAACAGATTATCATCTGATTCAAAACTATCTTGAATCCAATGTGTGGTCTATTGAGAAAGAGCGCGCGTATGAGTGGAATCCTTCTTCGTACAATGTTGGGGGGACGATCGCTTTTATGCTTGCTGAGAATTATGCACCATTATCGACCCGACTTAAAGCTATTTATCAACGTTTGACGAAGATTCCAGCCTATTATGAGGCCGCGAAAGGACAGCTTAAAAATCCGGCCTTGGTATTGACCGATTTGGCAATTCAACAGAATTTGGGCGGTTTATCTGTTTTTGAAAGCGATTTACGGGATTCACTGAAAAAATCCGATCTGCCGGCTTCAGAAAAGGAGGCCATCCAGAAGGCTTCGCAACAAGCTATTGCGGCGATCAACGGATATGTTCAATTTTTAAAAGTGACACCTAATCCTTCTCCGCGAAGTTTTAGATTAGGAAAAGAACTTTACGACAAGAAATTTGATTTCGATATCCAATCGGGTTCAACGGCCGAACAGATTTATCAGGCTGCTCTAGCAAGAAAAAGCTATTTACATGGTGAGATGTATAAAATCAGCAAAGAGCTGTGGCCTAAATATTTTGGAAAATCATCCTTGCCGTCAGATAGTTTGCTTGTCATTCGAAAGATGATCGACACCCTGTCTGTCAAACATGTTAAAGCAGAAGAGTTTCAATCCGCTATCGAAGCACAGATACCGAAGCTGGTTGCGTTTGTCAAACAAAAGGATTTATTGTACATCGATGATAGCAAGCCGCTTGTGGTGCGCAAAGAGCCTGCTTATATGGCTGGTGTTGCGGGAGCTTCAATCAGTGCACCTGGTCCATACGATAAAGGTGGGAATACCTATTACAATGTGGGCAGTCTAACAGGCTGGACCAAAGAGGCAACAGAGAGTTACCTTCGGGAGTATAACCATTACATTTTACAGATACTGAATATACACGAAGCTATTCCGGGGCATTACACCCAATTGGTGTATGCGAACCAATCGCCGAGTCTCATCAAGAGTATTTTAGGTAATGGTGCAATGATTGAGGGCTGGGCTGTCTATACCGAACAAATGATGCTCGAAAATGGTTACGGTGACAATGCTCCTGAAATGTGGTTGATGTGGTACAAATGGCATCTGCGTACCGTTTGTAATGCTATACTCGATTATAGCGTCCATGTGAAAAATATGAGTGAAAAAGACGCCATGCATTTGTTGGTTGATGAGGCGTTTCAACAACAGGCCGAAGCAGCCGGTAAATGGAAACGTGTGTCTGTGAGCAGTGTGCAGCTGACGTCTTACTTTACGGGATATAAAGAAATTTATGACCTTAGGGAAGCTGTTAAACAAAAAGAAGGGAAACAGTTTAATTTGAAGGCGTTCAATGAAAAATTCCTAAGTTTTGGTAATTCACCCGTGAAGTATATTCGGGAAATGATGTTAAAATAATTATAAGGAATTCGAGCAATGATAAAGCCACTCAGAGGAGTGGCTTTATTGTTTATCACAGTTTATTGCTCAATGGCGACATCAGCAGTTACCTTGGCAAATTTGTTTCGATAATCTATTGGTGTAAGGCCTGTAATTTTTCGAAAAATATCCCGAAAGGCTTTTGTGTCGGTATAGCCTACATCAAACATCACCTCGGAAACGTTTTTTCGTGATGCTTCGAAGAATTTTTTTGCAGCTTCGATGCGTACGCGTTGCAGGTATTCGACAGGCGTGTTGTTGGTTGCTTCTTTGAATCTCCGTTCAAATGTTCGCCGCCCAATATTGACATGATTGGCCAGTTCTTCGACTGTAATTTTCTCCTCGTACTTCTTCTCGATATAGTCTTGAGCTTGTTGGATATCCAGATCAGCATGATTACGTTGGCCTCTGAATATGGCGAATTGCGATTGATTATCCCGGCTGATATCCAGCGCAAAATATTTGGCTATTAGTACGGCTGTTTCCCTGTCGGAATACTTTTCCACTAAATAGAGTATCAGATTCCATAAGCTGCTCGCGCCACCACTGCTGTAGATATTTTCATGTTCAGTGATCACAGCGCCATCCTCAATTTCAATGTGAGGGTATTTTTCCTTGAACTCTTCGATATGTGCCCAGTGTGTCGAACATTTTTTTCCATCTAAAAGACCTGTCTCAGCGAGCAGGAAAGCACCCACACATAGACTGGCAAGACTAGCCCCTTTGTGGTACAGTTTTGTAAAATAAGGGATCGCTTCGGCATTATCACGTATTCCTTTTTCTATGTTGCCAAAAATAGGCGGTATAATAAGCAGATCTGTTTTCTGAACGTCCTGTAATAGCCGGTTTGTCTTGATGGTATACTCCCCGCTATTGGCCGGAACGTAAGTCGTTAAACCTACATATTCGACTTCAAAAATAGGCTGTTTTCCAAAGGCCGTTAGAAATTCATTGGCCGTATGAAAGGTTCTGAATGCAGGGGTAATACCTTCGATAGTGCCGTATTCGGGAACAAAAACAGAGATTTGCATATCATTTTTGGTTTATGACATAAAGGTACAAATAGTTTTTGTCGTAATCTACCCCTAAAGTTGTCGTCTTTGCAACAGCCGAAATGTTGTGATCCTTTGCATCTTTGTTATATCAATATAAACAATAGAAAAACGATGAAAAAGAACAAAATTGCTTTTTGGATAGCAACGGTATTTATAGTTCTCTGGGAAGGACTGATGCCACTTGGAACACTGTTATTTGCGCCGCAATATATCAATGCGGGCACAAAACCATTGGGATATCCCGACTATTTTGCCTATGCTTTAATTATCTGTAAGCTGTTGGGCGTTATTGCAATTGCAGTACCGCAGGTTCCGACCAAATTAAAAGAATGGGCCTATGCTGGATTGACATTCAATTTAATATTTGCTTTTATTAGTCACGCATGTGTTGACAAAAATGCAGCATTTATGGTGATGCCCATTTTAGTATTGGGGATACTTGCTGTTTCTTATTTCTATCAGGCCAAGATTACTCGTTTAAGCAACAAGGAGACAGTTGGTACAGGAGTATATCATCAGACTTCAGTAGTGTAGCAAGTTTACCGGATTGTATTGGACTGAAAGAATGTACTGAGAGCGAGTAAAACAAAAAATAAGCAATAGTTATTCACTTATAAACAATATAGATATGAAAACGAATCAGGTTTCTTTACATCGAATTATTCAGGCGAGTCCTGAAAAGGTGTTCCGTGCTTTCGCAGATCCGATAGCACATGCCAGCTGGCTGCCTCCTTATGGTTTTGTCTGTACCGTACAGCAAATGGATTTTAAAGTAGGCGGAAGTTTCAAAATGACCTTCATTAATTTTAGTACCGGTCATAGCCATTCTTTTGGTGGTGAGTACCTTGAGATTGAACAAGATACTTTTATCAAGTACGTGGATCGATTTGATGATCCCAATTTACCGGGTGAAATGACTACCACTGTCTCCTTGCGTAAAGTGATGTGTGGTACAGAACTTAAGATTGAACAGACTGGAATTCCTGAGGTTATTCCTGCCGAGATGTGCTACCTTGGATGGCAAGAGTCGTTGGAAAAAATGAGAAAACTTGTAGAGCCTGAAATACCGGATGCATAGCCAATTGATATGATGTTAGTTCAGCCAATGGAACGCTTGCAAAGCGGAATTTTCATTACATTCTCAGGAAATTGTAGAGCGGCACTTACGTTTTATCAGACCTGTTTTGGGGGAACGTTACATTTTGATATGTTCGACCAACCCTTGCATGGCTGTGCTGAAATGCCTGTAGTGAGTGCCACTCTTATTTCCGGACGTGTCGCAATTTACGGCTCTGATTTGGTGCACAACGAGGGACGGAGAGTGGGAAACTACGTCGCTGTGTTTTTGCCCTGTCAGGATATTTCCGAACGTGGGGAATTGATTGAAAGACTTACATCCCAACAAAAAAGAAGAATAGATTTTGATAAGCAGCAGAAATTTATTGAAATAACTGATTTGTTCAATGTGCGCTGGGTTCTGGGAATTTAGGTTCGGCTTTCCTATACATTTGTTTTTTTTGATAAAAAAAAGCAAATTGGACTTAAAATCAGTGCTATGATCTTTGTAGAAAATGAGTTTGCCCCTTTAAAGAAAGTTATTCTTACGGTTTCTGAATTTGGCTTTCCGGAAATGATGAAGGTTGAAGATCTTCGGTTTTTATCTTCCACTGCGCTGGAGGGAGACGATGCCAATGCAGGAAAAGATTTTGGAGAAGTGTATCCCGAATTGCAAAAGGCATGGGAACAAGAGCGCAATAATTTTGCTTTGCTGTTGGAGAAATATGGCGTTGAAGTGTTGCGGCCGCGTAACCTAACAACACTTGAAAAAGTGTCCGGAGGAGAACACGGTTATTCTAATTTCTTTGTCCGTGACCCATTTTTTACCATCGGAAATGCCGTTATTGAGGGGTCAATCCGTTTTATGCAGCGCCGCAATGAAATATGGCCCATTCGCGATCTGTTGGAACGTGAAGTTTATCAAAGTGACTGCCTTTATGTGACAGCGCCAAGACCCGCCATGACGGAGCAGGAGGAGTTGGGATTATGGCATGGCCCTTTTCTAGAAGGAGGCGACATCCTGGTGCATGGTAAACATATTTTTGTAGGCAACTCTGGGCTTTCCTCAAACAGCCTTGGGATTAAGTGGCTCGCTAAACTATTACAGCCTTATGGTTATCAGGTTGAAGAAGTGAAACTTCATCCCAATATACTTCATTTGGACTGTGCACTAGGACTGATCCGCGAAGGATTGATGATCGTTTGTGAGGAAGCGCTACCCTATGGGATACCCCAAAAACTGAAAACATGGGACAAAATTGTGGTCAATTTGGAGGAGGCGAGCTTGCTAGCAACGAATGGTCTACCTATTAATCCGACAGTCTATGTGACAGATCCTGTTTTTGGCTATATTGGAGATAAGCTCTCCGCTTGTGGTGTCTATGTTGAATACGTTGATTTCCAGATCAGCCGTAGCTTTGGCGGATCCTTTCGATGTAGTACACAGCCATTATTGCGAAGTTTTTAGTAGATCTTTTAATGCTATCTAACCCGCTTGGAGACTCATCTTTTTAGGGTATTTGTCCAAAAGCAAAAATAGTTTTTTACCTGTAGATGTGTCCATTGGAAGACTTTCATTTTCGTTTGTTTTTAACTTTTACTATCTTGATGTAACATATCCTTGTTTTGGTATACTAACATATTATTAACAGTTAAAATAAATTATGAATTTATCCATAGAGACCCTTAGTAAGACTTATTCTAATGGAGTAAAAGCTTTAGATGGCGTAAACTTAGAAATTAAGCCTGGGATGTTTGGTTTACTGGGACCAAATGGTGCTGGCAAGTCTTCTTTAATGCGGACAATTGCGACACTTCAGAAGCCCGACAGTGGCCGTATTACTTTTGGTGATATTGATGTACTCAAAAATCAGCTCGATTTGCGGAAAGTTTTGGGTTATTTGCCACAGGAATTTGGTGTTTATCCCAATCTCTCTGCATCAGATCTGCTGCAATATTTTGCAAAGCTTAAAGGAATTAAATCGAAAGCCGATCGGGATGCCATTATCAACCGTGTTCTTGAGGTTACCAATCTTTGGGACGTACGCAGTAAAAGCGTAAGTGGTTACTCGGGCGGGATGAAGCAACGTTTTGGTATTGCGCAATTGTTGCTGAATGATCCCAAGTTAATCATTGTAGATGAACCGACTGCAGGGCTTGACCCCGCGGAAAGACATCGCTTTTTGAACGTTCTACGAGAAATAGGTACAGATCATACCGTCATTTTTTCTACGCATATTGTGGATGATGTGCGTGAACTGTGTCATGAGTTGGCCATTTTGAATGGGGGAAAGATTCTTTTGAGAGGCACTCCTAAAGAATCCATCGATCAATTGGATGGTAAAATCTGGGTACGTATCATCAGTCGGGATCAACTGGATGAGTATACACAAAAATATAACGTTATTTCAACCAATTACAATCAGGACAACACACTCAATATTCGGGTGTACAGCGATGTGCGTCCCGATGAATCATTTGTGAACGCTCAAGGCCAATTGGAGGATGTCTATTTTGTAGCGCTAAAAAATGATCAACGCCATGTTTAAAGCCATCTTTCATTTTGAGTTTGCGCGTTGGTTTAAGAGTTCTGCCGTCTACATCTATATGGCACTCTTCTTTGCGCTTTCGCTGTTTATTATGTTGTCTTCGCTCGGCATCTTTGACGGTATAACAGCAACGACCTCATCCAACACCATTATGAACTCTCCATGGGCGATTAATGGTATGGTTAATGGCATGTCGACTATTATCTATTTTTTGATACCGTCCATCGTTGGAGCCTGCGTCTACCGGGATTTTCAATACCAGGTGCATACGATACTTTTCAGTTACCCTTTCTCAAAAACGGACTATCTACTCGGTAAATTCTTTGGATCAGTAGCTGTTGTATTGGTTATTGTATTTGCTTCAACCTTGGGTATTATCGTCGCACAATTCGTGCCGGGTATCAATCAATCCTTATTGGGACCAATTCATGTTTGGGCATATTTACAGACCTATCTTGTACAGGTTATCCCAAATCTCATTATTTTTAGTGCAATTATCTTTGTGCTGGTAACATTGACACGAAACGTATACGTTGGTTTTGTCGCGGTGTTGATCCTTATTATTCTTCAGGTGCTGGTTCAGAATCTGGCGAACAATATGGACAATCGTTTTGTGGGGGCATTGATAGATCCTTTTGGGGATAGTGCCATCTCATACTATACCCAATACTGGTCTCCAGATGAGAAGAATGTCAATAATCTTCCCTTTACCGGAGCTGTTATTTATAACCGGTTAATATGGCTCGCTGTCGCAGCCTTATTCATTGGCGGATTTTATATGTTGTTTTCTTTTTCACAACATTCGATTTCCTTTAAATCATCGAAAAAAGGAGCCCGTTTAACCAAAAATAACTTTGATAGTATCTTCAAAATCAATCTGCCTAAAGTAAACTATGATTTTTCGACCTTTCATTATTTGAAAACGACATGGACAATGGCACGGTACGACTATCGCTATATCGTCAAAAATCCGGTGTTTTTAATATTGACTTTGGTAGGAGTATTGTTCATTATCTTGATGGCAAGCACCATTGGCTCGATATTCGGAACGTCGACTTATCCGGTGACCTGGAAAATGCTGATGATCCCGGGGACTACGTTTAAGTTTTTCCTGCTGATCCTGACGTTTCTTTTTACGGGACTTCTTGTCCACCGCGGCAGCATTACGCGGATGGGAGGATTGTTGGATACAACAGCGACGCCCAACTGGGCTTTTATGGGGTCGAAGATTATCGCAATTCTTTTGATGCAATTGACTTTGCTGGCCGTTGTGATTGCGACCTGCATGGGGTTTCAGGTGTACCATCACTATTATAATTTTGAAATTGGACAATATGTGATGCATCTGATGGTGTATGGTATGTTGTCAAATTTGGTATGGCTATTTATTTCACTTTTTGTACATACGCTTTTCAAAAATTACCTGGCTGGATTTTTTGTGTTATTGACCCTCTTTATTGGATTACCCTTTTTATCCATGGTCGGTGTAGAACAGGAGATCTATCAGTTTAATCAGGGACCGGATCTGGATTACTCGGATATGGATGGATTCGGCTATGTTCTTCCGTTTTTAACGTATCGGGTTTATTGGCTGCTTTTTGCGGTGTTTTTTGCTGTCATCGCCCTGCTGTTATGGCGAAGAGGTGGTTTTTCGGGAGTTAGGGAGCGTTGGGGTATTTTTAAGGCGAATTTGGGACCGGTAACAACGGCGCTGCTCATTTTTGCCTTTGCGGGCTTTATTGGCATCGGTGCTGCAATATATTACGAAAACCACATTAAAAATCCATATTATACCAGTTTAGATCATGAAAAACAAGCTGTAGAATGGGAAAAGAAATATAAGAAGTATCAGTACAGGCCGCAGCCCCGTGTCGTGGATATTAAGTTTAATCTGGATATTTTTCCCGATACGCGAAGTTTTAAAGCGCATGCGGACTATGTATTGAAAAACAAGACCAATATGCCTATTGATTCTATTTTTGTCAATTACAATAATTACGATTATATATTTTCTTTAAGTGTACCAAATAAATTGATTTCTGCCGACGATAAATATAATTTCAATATTTATAAACTCGAGAAGCCTATGGCTCCGGGCGATTCTATTGTGTTGAAATTTAGTACTGTTAGTCCGGCCAATACCTGGATAAATGAAAAGTCGCCTGTGAAGGGCAATGGTACGTTTATCAACAATATGCTTTTCCCGAATATAGGCTATCTTGACCGTGGCGAGTTGGTAGACAATGATGTCCGCAAAAAGTATGGACTTCCGTATCGCGATAGAATGGCTGCGCAGACTGACAAAAGGGCCCTGCAGAATAACTATATATCCAACGATGCCGATTGGATCCGTTTTGAAGCTACAGTAAGTACGGTCAAGAATCAGTTGGCTATTGCTCCGGGCTATCTCACAAAACAATGGGAGAAAGATGGTCGTAAGTACTATCAATATAAAATGGATTCGGAAATCCTGAACTTTTTTGCATTTAATTCGGCCGAATATGAAGTCAAAAAAGATAAGTGGAACGGGGTTAATTTGGAGATTTATTACCATAAGGGGCATACCTATAACCTCGATCGGATGATGGCTTCCAGTAAGGCTTCTTTGGCTTACTATACGAAAGAATACAGTGCTTACCCGCATCGACAATTGCGTATTATTGAATTTCCGCGCACAGCGGGAACTTTCGCGCAGTCCTTTGCAAATACAATTCCTTTTTCTGAAGCGATCGGTTTTATTGCTGATGTCAATGAGAAGAAAGAAGATGCGGTCGATTATCCCTACGCGGTAACAGCCCATGAGATTGCACATCAGTGGTGGGCACATCAAGTGGTAGGAGCCAATGTGCAAGGGGCTACATTGATGTCCGAAAGTATGTCTGAATATTCATCGCTCAAGGTTTTGGAAAAAAGATATGGTAAAGGGCAGATGCGTAAGTTTCTCAAAGATGCGCTCGATGGCTATTTGCAAGGACGAAGTGCCGAAAAACTAGGTGAAAAGCCGTTGATGTATAATGAAAATCAAATGTACATTCATTACCAAAAGGGATCCTTGGTGCTTTATGCCTTGAGCGATTATCTGGGCGAGGATCTTTTTAACAGGACAGCCCAATCTTATTTACAACGTACAGCGTTTCAAAACCCACCGTATACAACTTCATCAGAGTTTGTGGATAGTTTTAGACAGGCGACTCCTGACTCATTACGTTACCTGATTAAAGATATGTTTGAAACGATCACCCTGTATAACAATAAAATAGAAAAAGTAAGTTCAAAGAAACTTAAGGATGGTAAATACCTGGTTGATATCCAATTTGAAGTGTCCAAGTACCGCGTAGATGGCAATGGGAAAAAGAGCTACAATGACGGAAGTGGACAGCCGCTGTCCTTTAAGAAATCAGATCGTGTGACTCTGAAATCATTGCCATTGGCAGACTATATTGAGGTAGGTGTTTTCTCGGATAAGAAAAGCAAAGACGGTAATAAACGTCAGGAGCTTTATCTAAAAAAGCATAAAATCGATCGAATCAACAATACGATAACGCTGATTGTTGATCAAAAACCCGAACAGGTAGGTATAGATCCTTACAATAAACTGATCGATATTGAATCGGACGATAATCGAAAGGAAATATAAGGAGAGCCCGGCATAAAAAATCCCCATCATGCGATGGGGATTTTTTTATGGCTTTGTGCTGCCTTCGTTTTTTACGCTGTTCATTTAAAGCGATAAGCACATGTTATTTTAAGAAGGCTCGGTTGACACCTTATTTATCTTCGTATTAATGCTGGATTTCTCTTTTTATTTATTTTGGTTTATTCGGGCAATTTTGGCATCGCTATACGCTGTTGTGTACTGCTACTGATAGCCCCTAGAAATTTAAGCACAGCATTAATTTCTTCATTTGTGAGGTTCAGCTTTTTCAGCTTCGCCGAATGAATGGGTTTGGTTTTAGGATCTATCGTAACGCTACGCTGTATCGGTTCAGGATTACCGAGATTATAAAGTTGTACGACGTCCAGTAATGTTGGAAAATTACCATGGTGCATCCAAGGTCCTGTAAGGGTGATTTCCCGTAAAGAGGGCGTTCGAAATGCACCTATATCTTCCTGCTTGCCACTGATATGGTAATGTCCAAAGTCCTGCTGCCTGGTACCATATAATGTTTGGCCATCATTATGGAACTGATTATCTGAAAATAACGGTGTATTGTGGCAGTTGATGCAGCGTGCTTTAGTCCGAAAAAGATGAAGCCCCCAGACCTCGTCATCCGTCATGGCATCTTTATTTCCTTTAATAAAGCGGTCAAATTTGCTGTTGTAGCTACGAATGCCGCGCTCAAAAGTTGCAATAGCCTGTTGAATGCGCGAGATACTGATCGTACTGTCTCCAAAGGCTGATTTGAACAAAGGCCTGTAACCGGCTATTGCCTGAATATGACGTACAGCTACTTCGGGAGCGGTGTTCATCTCAACGCTATCGGTCAATGGGAATAATACCTGGGCTTCCAAGGAGGGAGATCGTCCATCCCAAAAGAAAGTATGGTAGTATCCAACATTATACAAGGTCATTGCATTTCGCTTTCCTACCCGTCGATTGTGCCCATTTGCTAAGCTTTTGCCGTCGCCCCAGCCCAGTTGCGGATCGTGGCAGCTTGCGCAGGCCAGCTGTTTGGTAGCAGAAAGTCTGGGATCGAAAAACAATAATTTTCCCAGCGCTGACTTTTCCTTGGAAAAGGGATTGTCCAAAGGGTATTCTACATCGGGCAGTGATCCGATATCCACAAAATTTGTTTTTACATCATCATCTAGGTGGGGAGTCGGCCATTGCCTGCTGTCGCCGGAAGCATACAATCTGCGCCATAGCGCAATATCAGGAATATCCTGATCCTGCACAAAAGCCAGCAAGATCAAGACGACTCCCAATAAACCAAATACAAGTACTCTTCGTATCATTCGTTGTTTATAGTTCTAACGCTTTGGTACTCAATTTGTATTTACGGGTTACCTTATTTGCTCCTCCGATCGCAGACTCGTTAAAATTCACTTCCAAGTCGATTACACCTTCATTTAGGTCATAGGTTCCCGAACCACTGATACCAATTTCAAAGAACTCCATATCTTTTCGTTCTTCAGCGGATTCGGTTTTCTTATAGATTTTTACCTGTTGTTCTTTTACAGTCACTTTACCGATTTTATCATTATTCTCATTTGGTAAAAATTGCAATACCTGATCGACATTTATACCAGCCGTTTTGATGTTTGTTGAGCCGATTTTATCGCTGTAAAGCGTGACCATCTGGAATAGGTTTACCCCGCTATCTGTCACATAAGGATTGGTAAAGCCCATATAAGTTGTGTCTGTTAATGACACGGTAGGATAGTGTGCTCGGATACGTTTGCCCCAGGTTTGAGTGGCATCATCGAAGCGGTAGATATAGAGTTCAAAATAAGCATCTGTACTGGTAAATGCAGCTACGGCATTATATGGCTTAGCAACAGACTCGGGCTCAGGAGTCACGGTACTGTCCTTGCTACAGGACATGGTAAAAAATAAGATGCTGAAAATAGTGACTAGCTTGGATAACTTAAGGATTGCTTTTAAACTGTTCATGTGTTGTTTTATTAATTTGTGTTTTATTGAGTGATTAATAGCCAGCATTCTGTCTCATCAGTGAATTGGAGAGTACAGACTGTTGTGGAATAGGCAGTACCATATGATCATTTGGATAAGTGACATTACAGTTTGCACCAGTACAGTCATTGCGCATAACGGATTGACCTCTACGCATCAGATCCAGGTATAAGAAGCCTTCAAGACAGAGCTCACGACGACGTTCGTCAAGGATCTCCTTGATCAGTAGGTCTTTTGTGTTGAAAAGATAAGCGCCGAGCTGCGGATTACCGCGTAGTCTGATGACATTTAGGTCTGAAATAGCTTCATTAGCATAGCCAAGTTCAGCTGCCGCTTCGGCATGAATCAAATATATTTCGGAAAGACGGATCAACTTGACGCTTGTTACTGCAGTTTGTATAGTTGGATATTTAAATATTCCACCCTGAGCACGCACATCATTTTGCCCATACAAATGGATTAGATCCTGACTTGGTCCAAACTGATAGTAGGAGTTGCCTGAATCATTGACATAATAACTACCGATTGAGTTACTGGAATAATTGCTCGGCACAGCCAATTCGAATATAGATTCTTTGGTGTTGGCCTGTTTCCAACTGTCGATATACTCAGCATTGGTATATAGCGAATAGTTCGCTTTGAGCAGTTCGGCACATAGTTGGTAAGCTTTTTCCCAATCGTTGCGATTTAATGCTAACCGGGCTTGGAGTGCTTTACTTGCCTGTAAGCTCATATATATTTTGGCATTGCCTTCAAATATAGCTTTGCTATTGGCAAATAAAGAATCAGCGAGGGACAGATCAGCCTGTATAAATTGATATACATCTGCCACTGTGGAGCGTGCAATCTGTGCCTCATTGGGTACAATTGTCGTTTTGGCCAATATGATGCCCGGATGTGAAGCATTTTCGGTGTAACGATAAGGCTGCGCATATAACTGCACAAGATCGAAATGAACCAATGCCCGCAGACCATAGGCCTGGGCCATTACGTTATTGCGTTCGAGTTCACTGACATTCTGCATCGCTGGGACACGCTTTATGATATTATTGATTGCATTGAGTAGCGTATACTGATAACTGTATAGACTGTTCATCGAACCATTTTCGGCATCTGTCTCAAAGGAATAAACATCCGAAAGTGTCGTTTTGCTCGCTACGGTAAACGTTAAGTTTCCGCCAAGCAGGTCTGGGTAAACCATACGCAAGCCATTGTAGTAAGTTGACTGAAATAGGTCTTCGTAAACTCCCGCCAAAGCCGATTTAGCACCCTGCATATCTGAAAAAAGCAGGTCGACCGATACTTTGTTTTCCGGTTCTTTATCTAAAAATTTTGAACAGCCCGTTGTGCCCAAAGTGACAAGAAAAGCAATACTTAGCGTCTTTATGTTCATAGCTCAAATTATTAAAGGATTAAAGTGTGGTGCGTAGGCCAATCGAAAAATTACGTGTCTCGGGATAGACAAACCTATACTCGCGGATACCGTTTCTGCCAGCGGGGCTTTTGTCTTTGAACCAGTAAAGTACATTTGTAACATTGAAGCTCAAAGCTGTCTGCCCTATGCCGATGCGCTTGGTCAATCGATCTGCCAGGCGATAGCTTAAGGATACGTTGCTCAGCTTGAGATAAGTCATGCTGTACAAATAGCGGGAGGAATTGTTGAGTGGTGAGCTTGAATTAAGTTTGGGGATTGCAGTGATATCGCCCGCATTCTGCCAACGATCCAGTAGGTTGACCGACATATTGGAGTTTGCCAGATTATTGCCATCCCGTAAGTAGGTTGTCGATGCAAACTTGTTGCCACCAAGGTTATACTGTATATTGAAGGTGAACTGAAAACCCTTCCAGCCCAGATTGTTGATGATACTTCCTTGAAAATCAGGCATCGAATTGCCTAGTAATTGGTAAGCGTTTTGACCCATTGCCCGTATTTCAGTCCGATTTAACAGCTCTCCATCTGGGGTATAGAATTGTTCCACTCCGGTGCTTGGATCTACACCGCCCCATTTGATACCCCAGAGCGAAGTTGAACTGTATCCCACACGCTGACCTATACCTACATTATCGGAGGAGTTTGCTGCATATTGTTCAATGAGTGGATTATTAAAGGAGGTCACCTTATTTCTATTCCAACCACCGATAAGGGTACTGTTCCAGGTTATCTTAGACTGTTTAAGCCATTGATAGGCAATGCTTAAATCGAGCCCTTGATTGTACATATTGCCCGAATTGACTGGCATTTTGCCATATCCTGTTTCTAATGGCACACTGATGTCTGTAATGAGATTGCGGATATTATTCCGGTAAAGGTCTAATACAAGACGCAATCTATTGAAGGCATTCAAGTCAAAACCGAAGTTGAATTTGATATTCGTTTCCCAACCTAGATCTGGATTTTCGGCAGCAGAAGAAGAGGGAGTTGCACTCATTTGCCCACCATAGGTCACGTTGTTTAAATCATAAAGCCCTCTGGAAGCATATGATCCGATCCGCGAATTCCCTGTGGTTCCGAAGCTGGCTCGAAGACGTAAGAAATCAATTGCTGCAACGGGTTGCATGAATTTTTCGTTGCTGATATTCCAGCCTAATCCAAGCGCTCCATTGAGTGCGACCTGTTTGTCGCCACCAAACATGGACGACTGATCTGCACGGCCACTCAGAGAAGCATAAAATCGCTTGTCATAGTCGTAATTCATTTGTACATAGTTGGATACTGTCGCATCCGAGATTTTAGAGGAAGACGACTGTGTCGAACTTGCGAGGCCGAGTGAGATGACCCTATCGTAAGTAAAGCCGGTACCTTGGCCCACTAATAATTTGCTGTATTGATCTTTTAGTTCTATCCCCGCAATACCAACAAAACGATGCCCGTTTTGCCATTTTGGGCTATAGGTTAACTGTAACATGGAGGTCCAGCTGTACGTCGTGCGATCGTTGATTCGGAGGCGCCCATCTTTAGCTGTGGAAGCACCGGCTATGCCTGAAAGAAAAGTTTCCTGCTTGGATTGCAGCATATTCCCGCCGATAGCTCCGCGCAGGCTTAAAAAGGGTAACAGTGCATATTGCAGTTCAATCCGTGCAGTCCCTGTAAAAGCCAAGGCTTTATCTGTATTTTCAGCCAGCGCTGCGACAGGATTCACGAGCCCTAAGAAGGTACTGTAAGTTCCGTCTTCCTTGTAGGGATTTATATTGGGAGGCATGTAAGCAGCATTTGCAAATTGGTCGAGCCCCTCACGCTGCATCAGTGTCGGCGATATAGTCGTGGTCATTTGCAGTTTATCACTAAACTGATTGTAATAACGCATGGAGCTTGTGTATTGCTTCAGTCCATTTCCCGGACTGGCATTTTGTTGATTTCGGTAGCCCATAGAGAGGTAATACGTATCGTTACCTTTTCCGCCCGAAAGTGATAGATTTACATTATCATAGCGTGCATTGCGTGAAGTCAGTCCAAACCAATCTGTATCAATGGTATTGCTACCCGCCAGACGCGTTGCTTCACTCTCGGTTTTGCCCGTATTGATATGGAACTCCCGTAGTAGCTCATAGTATTGCGGCCCGGAGAGCAATTTCATCCGATTGATAAATGTGGATACACCGGTATTGTATGACGCTGTCAACTGCGGTTTGCCGCTCCGCCCAGACTTGGTGGTGATTAAAATCACACCGTTTGCTGCATTAGCACCATAGATTGCGGTTGCGGCAGCATCCTTAAGTACCGAAATGGATTCAATATCTAACGGATTGATTCCTGCAATTGGGTTCAGCAATGTTTCGCCATTAAAAAGCGAACTGGCGTCGCCAATCTCCTGTTCTTGGACAACGACACCATCCACCACGTACAAAGGCTGCGATGAGGTTGATCGTCCAGTATTGCTTGTCAGGTTTGTCAATGTTCCCTGTCCTCGGATATGGAGCTTAACGGATGTGCCCAAGGAAGTGCTGGGTTCGACATATAATCCCGGTACCAATCCTTCCAACATCTTATCGACACTCTCTATAGGGCGATCGGCCTGTAAATCCTTTGCGCTGACGGTATAGACACTTCCGATCATCTCTTCGCGCAGTTTAGGCGCTTCGTAAGTACTGCTGACGAATACTTCTTCAAGCTGTTGATCTAAAGGTGACAGATTGATCTGCTGTACAGCGGTATCCACCTTGAAGTCGTAATTCTGATAACCTAAGTAACGTACGCCTATTCCCTCGCCGCGATTTTCGGCTGCTGTCAGTATGCGATATCGCCCTAAACTATCGGTGAAATAGGTTTTGTTTTCTTTGCGTAGCATAATAGTCGCACCGGCCATAGGTAAGCCTGTTTTGGCATCTTTCACTACACCTCTTAATTGTATGGGTTTTGGCGCCTTGCTGACGGCTATCAGATTTGAATGTTTAATCCGCTGAAAGCGCAACTGAAGCGTTGAAGCAAGTCTCGACAAATACGTATCGATATTCTCTTTTGCTGTCGGAAGTGGAACGCGTCGCTGCAGTCCGATGGATGCATCGTAGGAAAAATGTACAGCATGTTGCTGCGTCAGTAATTGAAAAGCAGTTTCCAAACTCCCTTGGTTGGAAGCATTTTGAGCTGAAACAGCGCCAGCGAATAATAGAAAAAAAGTATTCAATAAACAGGTTCGTCTTACTGTTTTTTTAATAAAGCACATAGGTATCTGTTGCTATTTTTTTTGATGACAATTCTTTTGAAAAACAAATCGCGGCGAGTGCGGTCTCAACAGGCAGCTTCTCAAAATGCCCGCTATACCGCCATCGTGCATTTGGTTTGCTGAGAGAGATGTGGATACCATAATATTGCTCCATTTTTCGCGCGACTTCAGCAAAAGAAGCATTTTGAAAATGCAAAATACCTTCTGCAAAATTATTGATCTCTGTTGGCGTAAATTTATCGAGATGGATCTCCTGATTTGTGACATACCCCTGTTGTCCTGGACTGAGTAGGGCTTGTTTGTTGTTTAAGTGGTTGGTCAATTTAATTTTTCCAGAAAACAAACTGACTCTGGTATTTTTAGTGTCAGCTTGTTCTACCAAAAACTGTGTTCCTAATACTGTTACCAAGGTATTGCCTGTTTTTACAGCAAATGTGCGATCAGGCTTTTTTGCAATGTTAAAGCGTGCATCGCCATCTAGCAGGACATACATTGTATCCTTACGGAAATGTTTGGGGTATTTTAGTTTACTACCACCCATCAACGTAATCTGGCTGCCATCAGTTAGATTGACTTTAACCATTTTGCCATTTTGGGCGACGACACTGAGCCATTGTTCAGCGGAAACTGTATTTACAGCTAAAGTACGCTGAGGTGAGTCTTTGTAGAAAAACTGACGGAATGTAAATGCTCCTATGAGCAGGATTGATGCTGCGGCGATCCAGCGCCATCTCGTTGTCAGTCTTCGAGTTTTTGTAGGCACTTTGCTTTCGAGTGTCGCAAATAGTTTGTCTTTTTCAACTTGATATTCCGTTTCGGTGATATGCATTTTTAGGGTATCGAGCATCTTTCGCGCGTCTGCAACAAGATCCAATTTATCCGGATTTTCTGCGATCCATGTATCCCAAAAATGAATTTCCTGTTTATTTGCGGTTCCATTATGATAAGACACAAAACTCTCGTCACTGAGCAAATCAACGCTGTCGTTATAAATTTTTTTCATGTATATATGAAGGTAGAGGGAGCAATTCCGTTTTTTTACCGGATTATTTTTATTTTTTTTCTTTTAAAATCTTAACAGATTCATATACAATGTTATAGATTGTGCGCTGACTATTGCCTGTTTTGGAAGCGATCTGTTCATAGGACATATTTTGAAAAAACCTAAGGTCAATCACCTGTCTTTGTTTAGGTGTGAGGGATTCCAATGCTTTTGATAGACGCGCAGTGGTTTCGTTTACGGTTTCCTGTTGTATGAGTAAAGCTTCATGTGAAGGTGTATTATCATTGGGCTGATAATTTCCTGAATTTAATTTTTCATTCAATACGCGATGGTCATTCAGGACACGGCGTAGCCATGTCATTAAATAAGACTTGATATTATCAACATCGGGCAGACGGTCACGTTTTTCCCATAGTTCTAAAAAAAGATGTTGTATACCGTCTTTTACGGCTTCGCGCGAATACCCCAACATAACGCCATAAGCGAAAAGCTCTCGATATACTAAGTCATATAAGGATTCAAAAGCTTCAGAAGAACCTTTTAATGTAGCTGTCCAATGTTGTTTCATGGTAAGAATGGCGCAAATCTACATTTTTATTTAGAATAATTACAAATAAGATTCTCGTTTGTATTTTTTTTGAATAAATATTTCTAGAAAAATGAAGGAATAGATTGGCATCTGCTATATGATTTGGCCTGTTTATTTCGTCAGATTTTTTGTACTGTTCTTAAATTTTTGGCATATAGATGGCTATTTTTTTGCTTTAGCAATCATAAGGTGTGGTTACTTTTTTGTTCTGTGCTCCCACCTGGGCTCGAACCAGGGACCAAAAGATTATGAGCCTTTTCTTCGGTACCTTATTACTAATTGGAAGAGCTTGGATGCTGCTTTGATAACGTAGTTAGTCGAATATTTTTTACTTATCAAAATTTGGCTCAGTTACACTATCTTTACAAAATTTGTGATAAAAATTGTCTCCTCCGATTTTAGGTTTACATTCTGAACTTTGTAGATGGAAAATAATTAATGGAATTAACAGTAGTT
Organism: Sphingobacterium sp. G1-14; assembly: GCF_002196555.1. Classification (NCBI taxonomy): domain Bacteria; kingdom Pseudomonadati; phylum Bacteroidota; class Sphingobacteriia; order Sphingobacteriales; family Sphingobacteriaceae; genus Sphingobacterium; species Sphingobacterium sp. G1-14. Next base: position 5,054,845 of record NZ_CP021381.1, on the reverse strand, counting down.
TAATATTGGGTTTACCTTGTGTAGGTTAATTTTGGAAGATGAAAGTTCGGTTTTCTGAAGTAAAATAGATCTAATGATTTGCTAAATCGAAATGAGCATTCTCGAAGAATTAATAAATAAAAAACATCAGGCGCTGAAAAAAATAGTTGTTTGCTATGGCCAAGAACTGTATAGGTTAGCTTTTCGTATCGTGAAAAATCAGTTTGCGCCCTTTATACATATGAAAAATAATAGACTATATATGAAAAAATTACTGCTGTCTTTGATGCTCTGTTATGCTACAATTGCTGGAGCGCAGACCGATCGTGTAAACGTCTTCTTGGGATCTTCCGGCGACCACGGCCAGCTTTCACCAGCGGCTTCTTCTCCTTTCCATCAATTGAGCATTGTGCCTTATACTAATCCGGGAACGCATACGGGCTATGAGCATCTTGCCAAGGAAATTAAAGGCTTTACACACAATCGCCTTGAGGGAGTAGGTTGTATGGGCAGTGGTGGACTGATTCTTATTAGACCATTTATAAAAAATGATATAAAGCCGCTGAATAAAATTGACGAGCATGCCCAACCTGGGTATTATGCTTTAAAAACCGCAGAGGGTATTCAAGTTGAAGTGGCTGTGAATAATGATTTTGGTCGTGAACAATATACTTTTCCCGTGGGTAGAAAAGGTTTTTTTATTGATTTGGGGCATGCTTTCAATGGCGCTTTTGTTGACAATGAATTTACACAGGAGGGTAATCTGCTATTCGGTAAAGTACGTGCAAAAACGACCTGCCATGTGGGAACATATACCATTTATTATGCGCTGGAAATTCCTACAGCGAGCGGATGGCGAAAGGAGGGGAACAAAATCTGGGTAGACCTGAAGGAGGAAAGCCTTATAGCAGATGTCAATATTGCATTTTCGGCTGTGGATCAACAGGACGCAAGAAAGACACTTGCAGAATATGATAAGCTAGATTTTTCAACGGTAAAAAAACGTGCAGCTGATCGTTGGAAAACTGCCCTGTCGGTACTGCAGGTAAAGGGCGATTCGGATAAGGTAGATTTATTCTATTCCTTGCTCTACCGCAGTTTACAATCTCCTTTTGTTATCAGCGATGAGCAGGGAAATTTTAGGGGAACAGACGGGAAAATACATCGTTCCAAAGAAACACGTTATCATGGATGGGCAATTTGGGACAATTATAAAACACAACTACCGCTTTTGGAGCTGATAGATACTGAAATGTATGAGGGCGTTGTCTCCTCGATTGCAGACCTGTACCGTTATGGGAAATTTGACTTTGCAGGAGCTCATGAACCAGCAAATTCGGTCCGGACAGAACATGCCGCTGTCGTTCTTTTGGATGCGGTCAAGAAAGGATATCGGGTCGATATTGATGGAATAAAAGATTCGTTAATACACGATACCCTGCGCTATGATTTTAAGAAACCGGACAAGTACCTTGAAGCATGTTATGATATGTGGGCAATGTCCAAGCTTTTTCCGCAGAACAGCAAAACCTATCTGGAGCGAGCAAAATCATATCAGGCAATTTGGAATAAAGATTTTAAAGACCTGACCAAACGGGATGTCGACCGTATGTCGGCACGGGATATGTATCAGGGAACAATTAGGCAATATCGTTGGAATGTACCTTTTGATGTTATGGGATTAAGAAAGCTAGCAGGTGGTGAAGAAAATTTCACACAGCAACTGGATGAGTTTTATGACGGTTATTATTTCAATAGGGCGAATGAACCGGATATGCAATCGCTGACCTTATATAATGCGAGTAAAACCCCTTGGCGCTATCAGGAGTGGATACATCGAATTGCATTGGACACCATCATACAATATTACTTTAATGACAACAGCCGTGGAATCGGAGCACATATCGACCGGATCTATAAAAATGAGCCTAAAGCCTTTGTAAGAACCATGGACGACGATGCTGGTGCTATGTCGAGCTGGTGGGTGCTTTCTGCGATCGGATTGCAACAACCTTTGGTCGGGGAACCTATTTTTTATATCAGCGTGCCATTTTTTGATCAAATCAGATTGGAAAATAAAGAGAATCCACTGACCATTGAGGTGCCGAATCGAAGCGACAAAACGCGTTATATCAAATCGATTAAGTTGAATGGAAGGGATTTGAAGAGGTTATGGATCACACATGAAGAGCTTAGAAAGGGAGGGACGCTGCAGATTGAATCGTCGGAAATACCAACCGATTATGGAAGGGATGATCCTTGGATAAGTCACATGGACAACAATTAAACATGATCTGATCAGAGATTGTAGACTAAATTGGCGTTTTTTACTACTTGGAGATTTAAAAGTACTGGCCAAAGAGATTGGAAAATCGATGACCAGTTAATTCGCTCCTGAATGGAATGGCTTTATACTAAAATAATTCAGTTACAAAATTTGCGATAAAAACTACGAAACTCAATAGTTGTTAATATCAAAGTACGATTGATCAGAGAGTCAGAGTTATTTGGCTACTTTTATTTGAGGTATTGAATCTGCGATTGGAGAGATCAAGACTGTATTTTCAAGGTGTAAATTTCTATATACTTTTGGGGTCAGACCTTTATGGTTTTTAAAAAATTTGTTTAAATGGCTTTCATCGGTAAAACCAAATTCATATACGATCTGCGATAGTGAAACGGTCGGAACAGTTAATCGAGTTTGAATTAAGTTTATGCGGTATTCGTTGACATAATTTCGATAACTTATACCAAACTTTTTTTTGAAATAATCACTGAAATAACTATTCGCAATAGAGAAGTGAGCGGCGATGTTTTTAATCTGAATAATTGACGGTTGGTAGATATGTTGATGTATGAAGGAAATGAGCTCTTCTTTACCGGGCTGACCATTGTCAATTCTTATATGAAGTTTAGCAGCAGCTTCGCTAATTAAGACTAAGATAGATCGTATCTGATAAAATATGAGCGCTGAACGAGAGATATCCTTCGAAAATTTGTACAATACTATATTCTCAATAATATTTCGAAGTATAGCATTGGAAGGTTCATCTATTTTTAATTTCACTTCCTTTAATAACTTATTCTTCATTATTCGGACAGGTTCATATAAATTGAAATTATCTACTGTATGCTGTGAGTGTTCTGACAGATATGCGTCTGTGAACTTTATAAATGTGAAGTGAGTACTTTTGTTTATCTCAAAATAATGTTCGTCTTCTGGACTTATTATAAACAGATCTCCTTCCCCATATTGAAACCTATTATTGTTCAGTAAATGAATGCCACTACCTTTGTGGATATAAACCAGTTCATAATAAGTATGGCTATGAAGGGGTAAATGAAAAGTCTTTTCTTCATAATCATGAATAACGAGTTGATCAAACTGTATTTTCTTCATTTTAAAAAGTGCTTACGATAAAAATACAAAAAATACCTTTAAATATACCTGGGCGTGGCGCCGGTAATATGCAATCTTTGTAATAGAAGATTTATCATTTTGTATCAATTACTTTATTTCACATTTATGCAAGATAACATTGATTTTTTGCCTTTTATTACGGGCTCTTTTGCCAAACCAGCTTCTGAGAATCCAACTGTAATGATGATTGAAGCAGCTTATAGATATCACAGTATCAACGCTCGTTATCTGAATTGCGAGGTTGAGCCTATGCATCTGGCAGATGCTATCAAAGGAGCAAAAGCCATGGGATGGATTGGTTTCAATTGTTCTATTCCACACAAAATAGCGGTCGTTCCATATCTTGATGAATTAGGAGGCTCTGCACGATTGATAGGTGCGGTTAATACTGTAGTTAGAAGGGGGGACCTTTGGATAGGTGAGAATACAGATGGAAAAGGATTTTTAAAAGCGCTAGAAATTATTGAAAATCCTAAGGACAAGTGTATTACAATATTTGGTGCTGGAGGAGCTGCTCGCGCAATTGCAGTTGAATTGGCGTTAGCGGGAGCCCATACAATTATTATTGTAAATAGGGACAAATCTAAAGGTGAAGAACTTGCCGATCTGATAAATAGTAATACTAAAACTAACGCGTTATTTAGTTGTTGGGAAGGAAGGTATAAGATAAAATTATCAACGAATATTTTGATCAATGCAACTAGTGTAGGGCTGTTTCCCAATGTGGATCAAAAACTCGATATTGAATTTGATCTTATCGGAAAGGAGATGATTATCGCAGATGTTATACCCAATCCCCCAGATACTCATTTTATAAGAACCGCTCGAGAAAAGGGATGTAGCGTTTTAAATGGTCTTAGTATGCTCGTTAATCAAGGCAGAATAGCAATTAAATATTGGATGGATATGGACGTCGAGCCTTCTGTTATGCATTCAGCGTTGGCCAATGTTTTAAAAATACACTAATGATCAAATTTAAACGTGTAGATCATATACTCATAAGTGTTCCTTTAGGCGGGCTAGCTTCAGCGCAAAGGTTTTATGCTGAGATATTGCGTTTGAATCAAATCCTTGGTAATCATCCCAGGGGGGCTATTTGGTTTGAAATCGGAGATATCCAGCTTCATATTCGTGAAGAAAAGTACCATCAAACAAATTCTGATATACATCCTGCGTTTGAAGTTTTCGACTTATCCCATGCTAAATTATTTTTGAAGAATCAGAATATAATCGTAAAATACTCGTCCAAGATAGATGGTCGAGAACGATGTTTTTTTCGAGATCCATTCGGAAATAGGTTTGAATTGATCGAATATCTAAGGTGCTAATATAGTGTAAACTTTACAGAAAAGGTATTATTTCCACGTCGTAGGTACCATCTGATTTCTTGTGGTGTTCATAAACTTTTGCGCTGACGGTTGCTATAGTTTTTTCTTTAGCAGGTGAAAAATCCCGTTAGATATCTTTTTACGTGAAGTTCAATAAAAAACTATGCAAAACAGGCCGAAATGGTGTGATTCTCCTAGACCTTTACATCGTCGGAAAATGATGCGTAGAAACGAAAAAAGTCGCTTTTCTATATAGAAAAGCGACTTTTTTGTTCTGTGCTCCCACCTGGGCTCGAACCAGGGACCAAAAGATTATGAGTCCTTTCGTCGGTACCTCATTACCTGATGCAAAAACGTTGTTTCTAGCTTGCAGAAGCAATTTATTGAATATTTTTCACTTATCAAAATTTGGGGCTGTTACACTATCGTTACATATTTTGTTATGAAAATGATAATTTAAATAAGATTTGATCTTAAAATAGCTTCATTTTTGAAAGGTCGAGAAAGGAAATTTTAAACTGATTAGTTATTGAAAATATCGTAAGTTTTATTCCTCAAATATGTATTTGCTACTTCTTGAAATTTATTTAGATATCCAGTTAGAATTCGAATCGAATGTTGTAATGAAACTAAATTTTCTATTTCCTTGACTACTGGATAGGGGGATAGCAAAAATAGATACCGGAGAGAATTATACTAAAAAATGGTGCTAATATTTTTAAAGGTACAAGAGTATCCCCGGAGGATACTCTAACTCCATTCTAGCAAATACAGCAATAAAAGCAGCGCTCTGCCCAACTTCTGCTTGCTCTATTGTACTATTATAGGTTTACAGTACGAACTAAGTTAAAAACCAATTTTGTTGCGGGTAAATTAAATTGATACGCTAAGATTAATTCTTGTCCTAGCCAATGGGATAACCGTCTAGGTTAAATTATTTTTCCGGACGTCTTAATTGCCTTTTATCACTAATTAAAGTTAGTAACTCCAAGCCTCACCTCTTATATATTTAATCCTAAAGGAGTAAAAAAAATGAATGTTAATTTTGTCGATTTTGATTTTTTATCTAGAATATTTTTCCTAGCTTTATGGAAGGTTGTTGAAACTTAATTTTAATAACATATTTGATTTGTAATCATTGTAAATCGTAACCTATATGTGATTTACTGTAGCGACAGCTGTATTCTCTTAAACTTAAGTAAATTATATTTTTTTGTCTATGGGTAGAATTATTCCCGGCTGGTATTTGCTGTATACCCGCCCCAATTATGAATTAAAGGTGAAAAATCAATTAGAAGAAATTAATATCTCCTCATTTTGTCCTTTATATAAACAACAAAAGAAGTGGAGTGACCGTATAAAGATTATTAATTCCCCATTATTTCCATCGTATATCTTTATTTATTTAAATAATGTGCAAGATTATTATAACAGCTTAAAAATCAAAGGTTCAGTTTGTTTTGTGAAGTTGGGACAACAGATTTGTAGAGTTGCAGATAATGTTCTTACCAACTTGAAAACAATTTGTGCAAAGCAAGATAACATTTATATAACCTCACAGCAGTTTAAAATGGGGCAAATGGTTAAAATTAAATATGGAGCCTTTATCGGAATGGAATGTGAAATCATAAAATTTGAAAATAAAGAAAGCCTCCTTGTGCGTGTAGAATTATTGAATAGGAACGTACTAGTAAAACTTTCAAATGAATATCTCATGTCATCATGATTTTTGTAACAATTTTTGAAAATGATTATTTAACTATTTTAGAATTCTTTCAATATAAAAAGCAATGTATTTCGACACCGACTTTAAGAAATCAATTGAAGAGCACAGTAGACTAGCGTCATTTATTAAGGATCATATGGAAAACGAAATAAAGCTTATTGCTGGAGTGATAAAGAGCCAACTATTTGGTAATGGCAAAATATTATTAATTGGGAACGGAGGTAGTGCTGCTGACGCGCAACATATTGCAGCAGAATTCATCGGTAGGTTCAAGGAAGAAAAAAGTCCTTTACCGGCAATTGCATTAACAACAGACTCTTCAATTATAAGCGCTATAGGAAATGATTATGGTTTTGAGAATATTTTTGCAAAGCAAGTTGAAGCTCTAGGTAATCTTGGTGATATATTAATCGCTATTTCAACTAGTGGAAATAGTCCCAATATAATTAAAGCTGTAAATATCGCCAGGCAGAGGGGGCTAATTTCTATTTGTTTGACTGGAAAGAATGGTGGAATACTTAAAGAGATTAGTGACTATTCATTGGTAATCCCTAGCAATGATACTGCTAGAATTCAAGAGATGCATATTTTGCTGGGGCATATTTTTTGTGAATATATTGATAGTGTCTTAGTATGAAAGAGAAAATTAAAAACTTACTTGATTCTAAGATTTTTAGTCTTGAGGAAATGTCTGCTGTTGTGGCCAAATGGAAAAAACAACGTAAGAAAATCGTCTTCACAAATGGCTGCTTTGATATTTTGCATTATGGGCATCTATCTTATTTGATTGAAGGTTCGAGGTTGGGTGATAAACTAATTCTAGGTTTAAACTCTGATGCATCTATTAACAAAATCAAAGGAATAACTAGACCTATTATCAAGCTAGAACATCGGGCAAGAATGCTGTCTGCTTTTCCATTTATTAATGCGGTAGTTCCATTTGACGATGAAACTCCTATTTCACTGATAAGATTATTGAGACCAGATATTTTATTTAAAGGTGCAGACTATGCAATCGATGATGTTGTTGGAGGAGAGATCGTTAGATCTTACGGAGGAGAAGTAAAACTATTGCAATTTGTAGATGGGGCATCAACTAGCGAAATTGTAGATAAGATAAGAAATGAATGCCAATCGCAAAAGTAAAGCACTTTTTCTAGACAGGGATGGAGTAATAAATATTGATAAAGGATATGTTCATAAAATAAAAGACTTCGAATTCATTGATGGCATTTTTGAGTTGTGCGAATTCTTTTATAAGCGTAGATACAAAATTGTAATCATTACCAACCAGTCAGGTATCGAAAGAGAATATTTTGGAATTGAAGATTTTCTTATGTTAACATCGTGGATGATAGATCAATTTCAAGAACGCAGTATAACAATCAGCGAGGTCTACTTTTGCCCATATCTGAATAGTAATATGAGAAAACCAAAGCCCGGAATGATTTTAAAGGCGGCTAAGGAACTTAATATCGACTTGAAAAATAGTGTGTTAATCGGTGATAAGATCACTGACATAACAGCCGGCGAGAATGCTGGGGTGGGCAAATCTTTCTTAATCGAAACAAATAAACCAATAGATCTAAATAACATAAGTTCTCTAATTCATGAATAATTTGTGTGATTAACTAAATTAGCATTATGAACGCCATTTAGTTGAGTTAACCTCCACGCAAATTGTTATGTAGTTTTTTGCAATGGTAAATGTTTTCTATTCCAGATTAGACCCCTCAGTGAGTATCGAATGGGAAAAAGATCATTACAATCTCCTTCCTCAAAGTATGCAACACAGAGCAGAAAAGTATAATAATAAGCATGATCGGGATTTATCTATTATAGGAAAGCTTCTGGTTCTCGAATCGTTTAAGAGCTTTAATATTGACTACTCACTGAATGATGTGAAAATCGATCAATTTAAAAGGCCATTTATTAATCTCGATTTTGATTTTAATATTTCACATTCTAAAGGAATTGTGGTATGTGTTGCAAGCAATAATGCACGAGTTGGAATTGATGTGGAAATAATTGAAGATATGGATATTTCGTGTTTTATTGATTTTTTCAATAAAAATGACTGGACGAAGATCTCTTTGGACAGATCCCTGGGTTTATTTTATAAATCCTGGACAACCTTAGAAGCAATATTAAAAGCACATGGTCAAGGTTTCCTCGGACCTAAATATGTATTCGGAAGTTCTATTTTTCAGCATATTATTTCCTATTTAAATAGAAATTGGAAAATCCATGAGATTACTTTGGATCCATCTTATTGTTGCCACATCGCAATTGATCAATTGGAAGAAAATCAAATCTGTCTGCACGAAGTAAAGTTTTAAATTTAATATACATTAATGATATGGAATTGTCACCTATCCAAGAGTCCATTTTAATTTCTCAACAAATTCATACACTTAGCTCACTATTTAATGTTGGTGGGTATGCAGAAATAAAAAGGGAAGTAAATATAGAACAACTTCGTCGGGCAATTATCCAGGTAATTGATAGAATTGATGTATTGGATCTTATTCAGGACAAATGCTTGGATTTTAATCTGAAATCTAAGTTTGTAATTGAGATATTGGACCAATCTAGAAGCAATAATGCGCATAAGCTTAAAGACTGGTTGCGGGATGAAATGATACGGCCTATACAAGCCGACCAAACTCTCATAGATGTAAAGTTAATTGTTAACGGTACCTCAACTATTTGGTATGTCAAAACCCATCACCTTATTTTTGACGGTTTTTCCATGTCACTTTTTTTTAGAAATGTTCTCAATTTTTATAATAAGCGCCTTTCCAACGTTGATGAGATCGAGATAATAATTCCATCCTTTAAAGACACGCTTAAATCGTTTGATCTATATAAAAGTAGCGAACAATATATTGCGGACCGTAATTTTTGGAAGGAGAGAAACGACTACGCCTCCAATGAGAAAATATTTCCAGCTCTTTATAGAAACAATGATTTAAGTGCGATGTCCGCTAAAAGAATTGAATATAGCATTGACAGTAATCTTGTTAATGATGTAGCTCAGTTTTGTGAGAATTTGAACATTTCGCCTTACAATTATTTTTTAGGTGTATTCTTCGTTACGGCAAAAGTTTATGGAAATTCTTTTGTTAATGTTGGGTTGCCTATATCCAATAGATATGGTGCAAAAGAGAAGCAGGTCTTTGGCCCGATGGTTAATATCTTACCATTGCAATTCGAACTGGATCTACAACTTTCTTTTTCGAACTTCCTACTGAATCTTAAAAAAGAACTTCTTACGATCTATCGACATAAACGATATCCGTTAAAAGATATGCTTGTTGATAAAGATGAAAAAGGGAACCTGTTTAATACCTTCTTTAGTTACCAGACAAATAAGTATGAAGTTGATTTTGAAATGGACGGTTGGAATATTAATTATTTGCATAATGGTCAACAAGAGGAAGAATTTGCATTCCACCTATTGGACTTGGGAAGGGAAAATGAGCTTAAGCTGCTTGTTGATTACAAAGATAAAATGTTTGATCGCGATAGTGTCATTATTTTAATAGAGAATTATATCAAAATGATCTCAACATGCTGTACGAGCTGGTCATCCTCTATTGAAAATATTATATCCCAATATACTGAGGTTGTGTTATTACCTCAACAAGAATCTTTTTATACCGAAAATTTAGCTGCTATCGACAATGAACCATTAATCCAGGTGTTAGATGGGCAATTACAGAAATTTTTGGATGCGAAAGTTTTTTTCCAAGATAGGAGCTGTACATTTGACGAAATTAGCGTTCTATCTAATCAATTTGCGAACTTCCTGACAGGTCAGATTGGTTTCTCAGCAAATAGTAACCATCATATTGGCGTTTCTATTCAACGAACCGACTGGATTGTTATAGCAATTCTGGGTATATTACGTACGGGCGCAACATATGTTCCCATTGACCCCAGCTTTCCCCAGGACCGCGTGAATTATATTTTGGCCGATTGCGATTGCAGCTTGTTAATTACCGATGATCTGTTAGCAGATTTCATTACTAATATCGACACCTATTCTAAAAGCTACAGTTGCAACTATAGCAATGTTAATAACATTGCGTATATCATATATACCTCCGGATCTACTGGAGCTCCTAAAGGAGTACAAATAGGACAGTCAAGCGTTGTCTCCTTCTTAGCCTGGTGTAAACAGGAATTTAATAATTCAAATTTCGACGTTATTTTTTCTACGACTTCAATTAATTTTGATCTATCAGTATTTGAATTGTTTTGCCCGCTTATTCTTGGTAAGGATTTAAGAATAATTGATACACCACTATTAACTTCTATTTACCTGGATAGACATTTGAATATCTTACTTAATACTGTTCCTAGTTTAGTCGGTTCATTTATTGATAATGGTTTTGATTTTAATAATATATCTGTCCTGAATATTGCCGGTGAACCGATTCCGAAGGGTATTTTGGATCAGTTGGATTTAAAAAGAATTGAAGTTAGAAATTTATATGGGCCGACTGAAGATACTACTTATAGTACCTGTTATAGGATTCATGATCCGTCCCAATGTTATATTGGACGGCCAATAGATAATACCCAGGTTTATATTTTAGGATCAAATGCTTCTGTCCAACCTATAGGCGCTATTGGTGAAATATGCTTGGGAGGAGCAGGACTCGCTGTTGGATATTTGAATTTACCAAATTTAACGAACGAACGGTTTATTTCCAATCCGTATTGCGAAGGGCAGCTTATGTATCGAACAGGAGACCTCGGGCGTTGGATGGTCGATGGTAATATAGATTATCTTGGAAGAATTGACGAACAATTGAAAATACGGGGTTATAGGATTGAACCTGGTGAAGTTGAGACAGTCCTTATGCAATACGATGGTATTACTTCAGCTGTCGTAATTCCCAGAGAAAGTACCCCTGGAGATATAAATTTAGCTGCATGCCTGGTTACATCTTCAGATATTAATTTAGACGCTCTTAGGGATTATCTATATCAATATCTGCCTCAATATATGGTGCCAACACATTATATGTATATTGATTCTGTTCCACTTACACCCAATGGAAAAGTTGATCGGAAGGCCCTGTTGTCTATGACTCATTCTGATATTCATTCAGATATGCCTACTATTCCACCAGAAGGGCAGCTAGAGTCTTTATTAGCATCGGCTTGGGCTGATATTTTGAATATTGATATTGCTTTGATTGGCCGAAATTCTAATTTTTTCGATCTTGGAGGGCATAGCCTACGCGCGGTAAGACTAAGTCTAGAAATTTCTAAGAAAATGCTGAAAAGGTTCGATCTGCGGGATGTATTTGCGTGCCCTATCCTACATGAGATGGCCTATGCAATAGAAATTAGTCAACCGGCTGTTCAGGATAGTATTCCTGTGATTAATGAAAATAATAATGGATTTGAGGTATCATTTGGTCAAAGACGCCTCTGGGCCATCAGTCAATTTAATCAAGCTAGCGCAGCCTATAATTTATCTGCGGCATATAACTTTGAAGGAATACTTGATTGGTCTGCTATCGAAGTGGCATTAGAAAAACTTGTCGAAAAAAATGATGTACTGAGGACTTTATTTAAGTTGAATTCAGCAGGCGAGCTGAGGCAATATATTCTTCAACCCAATGAAGTAAAGCTTGACATTCGAAAATATAACGTTGAAAATGAATTAAATGATCTTGATCAGCATATTAGCGCATTTTTTCGGGAGACGTTTAACCTCGAGCAAGCGGGGCTTTTCCGAATCGGGCTTTTTAGAATTGACGCTAGAAATGTGAAGTTTTGTTTTTCGATCCATCACATTATATGTGACGGATGGTCAATGAAAATATTATTGAATGACCTAATAAGTTTTTACAATGAGCATAAGGGATATATATATTCGGCGCGTATTCTGGAGAAAATTCAATATAAGGACTATGCCGCTTGGCATAACAATTTGATTCGTTCTGAAAAAGGTAACTTTCTCAAAGCTTTTTGGATGGAAGAACTTGAAGGGATTCAATCTTCAACGGAGATCTTAGGAGATCTGACAAGACCAAAGATAAAGACTTATAACGGTAGAACTTATAAAAAGGAATTTCTAGTTCCCCGAATTCAAACATTTCAAGAGTTCCTTAATAAAAATAGTTCGTCATTATTTATGGGGCTTTTAGCTTTGGTAAAAGTATTGATATTTAAGTACTCCGGTAAAAGTGATTTAGTGATCGGTACACCGGTCATTGGGCGCACCAACGCAAACCTGCAAGGACTGATAGGGCTTTGCGCAAATACGACCACTATAAGGTCATTTCTGGACCCGGAAAAGACATTTGTCGAATTTCTTAACGATGTAAAACATAAAGTGTTAAATGTTTATGATTATCAGGAATATCCATTTGACCTTTTATTGGACGATCTAAAAGTAGAAAGGGATGTTAGTAGGCATCCGATTTTTGATATCCAAGTAATTCTAGAAGATAAAATCAACGCGAATGATTTTGTGGAACTTAGGAATATTGTGGTTACTGAATACGAACACGAAATAATCGAAACTAGTCGATTTGATTTGGTGTTTAACTTCGAAAAAGTAAATGATAACTTGGCGTTATCCCTGAATTATAATAGTGATATTTATTCTGAACACTTTATAGGAAGATTGGTTTGCCATTTATCTAATTTATTAGATCAGATTCTAATACAGCCAGGTGTTCACTTGGGGAAATTGAATGTGGTTAATGATCAAGAATCTCGGGAAATAATTTGGGGATTTAACCCTGTACCTGAACAGGGTTTGCCTAAAATGTCTTTATTGGAAATAATTAAGAGCTATGCAATAGCCTCTCCAACCAGTATCGCGGTTTCTTGCCAAGGAGAAGATCTGTCTTACTCGCAATTATTGTCCAAAGTTGATGCTTTGGCGAACTTTCTGTCAGAAACTATTTCTTTTCAAGATAAAATTGCAGTCGTTCTAGATCGTTCCGAGTTTAGCATAATATCTTTCTTAGCGATACAATCAGTCGGTGCTATATATGTTCCAATTGATCCTCAATTGCCTAAAGACCGTATTGAATTTATTTTAAAAGATATTGATACCAAATTAATTATTACACATTCTAACTATTTATTTGATTTAGCTTTCTTTAATGGGAGTCTGATAGCCCTGGATATTCAACTTGAAGTATTCGATTCGGTACTGGAAAGTAAGGTAGAAACTCAACCTAGCGATATTTCTTATATTATTTATACTTCTGGTTCCACCGGAGTATCCAAAGGCGTGTTAGTCGAACATAGAGGAATCAGAAATACGATTGTAAACCAGATAAATTCTTTCACTATTGCTGAGAAAAAAAGACACTTACAGTTTGCTTCGCATTCTTTTGATGCCTCAATTTCTGAAATTTTGATGTGTTTGTGTACGGGAGGTGAACTCTATATTATTGACGAATTATCGAAATCTGATCCTTTTTTACTGAGCCAATATTTGAATAGTAATCAGATACAGATTGCTACTTTTCCACCTACAATTATAACAATGCTCAATTATAAACTCTTGGGCGATTTAGAAATTGTTATTTCTGCAGGGGAGGCTTTTAGATTCTATTCGGACGCCAGTAAAACTAAAATTAAATTCTTTAACGCATATGGCCCGACAGAAGCGAGTATTTGTTCCACAGTTTATGCTGTTTCTGATTTTTCCGGTCGTGTTCCTATCGGCCGTCCTATCGGTAACACGCAGGTTTATATCTTGGGGCCGGGTGACTGTGTGCAGCCTATCGGGGCCGTTGGTGAGATCTGCCTCGGAGGGGCCGGTCTTGCACGCGGCTATCTGAACCTTGAAGAGCTGACAACGTCCCGTTTTGTGGCCAACCCGCACGTGGAAGGTGCGCTGATGTACCGGACGGGTGACCTGGGGCGGTGGCTTTCGGATGGTAACGTGGATTTTCTGGGCCGTATGGACGAACAGCTAAAGATCCGGGGCTACCGTGTTGAGCCCGGTGAAATAGAGTCTGTCCTGATGGGCTTCGATGGTGTCAGTGCTGCCGTTGTTCTGGCACGGGAGAACGAATCCGGGGATAAGGATCTGTGCGCCTATGTTGTCTGTTCTGCGGACATCGATCTGGATGATGTGCGGAGCTATCTTTCGGGCCGCCTTCCAAGTTACATGGTTCCGGTTCAGTATATGCGTATCGAATCGGTTCCGCTGACTTCCAACGGTAAGGTCGACCGGCGTTTGCTGCTTTCCATGGGCGGTGATGATCTCCGGTCCGGGAGAACGGTCGTTCCCCCGGAAGGTGACACGGAGGTTCGGCTTGCCTCGATCTGGAGCGATGTGCTCGGCTGCGCTGTTTCTGTCATCGGCCGTGATTCTGATTTTTTTGAACTTGGGGGGCACAGCCTCCGCGCGGTGCGTCTCAGTACGGAGATCTTCCGACAGCTGGGGCGGAAGTTTGACCTGCGCGATATTTTTGCAGATCCCGTTCTCTGTGATATGGCCGTTGCTATAGCCAATAGCAGCGGTGTTGTTTTGGAGGGTATCCCCGGAGTTTCGGACAGTGCTTCGGGTTATGTTCTGTCCTCGTCCCAGCGCCGGCTGTGGGTGCTGAGCCAGTTTTCGGGTGTGGGGACAGCCTATCATGTTCCGGGGACCTTTGTTCTGGAGGGAGATGTCTGCGTTTCCGCTTTGGGACGTAGCTTCGCGCGTGTCCTGCGCCGTCACGAGATCCTCCGGACGGTTTTCCGGGACAGTGCCGACGGTGTTCGGCAGCATGTGCTGGGTGCCGATGAGGTCGGTTTTGTTCTTGGTGAGGAAGACCTGCGTGGTGAAGGCGGGGGCGAGAGCGAGGCACTTTTGCGTGCATCGGCACTGCAGGGGGAGGCGTTCGACCTATCGGCGGGCCCCCTTCTCCGGGGCCGTCTATACCGTGTGGGTGATAGCCGGTGGATCTTTGGGTTTGTGATGCACCACATCATCAGTGACGGCTGGTCTATGGGCATTCTGGTGCGGGAGCTGCTGGCATATTACCGTTCGGAGCAAGATGGAACAGAAGCCGATCTTGTGGACCTGCGTATCCAGTACCGAGACTATGCGAGCTGGCAGCAGTCCAGCCTTGGAGCGTCTGCGCTGTCACAGGCACGTTCATACTGGCACGGCATTTTCGGGGGCGGTGTGCCTGTGCTGGAGCTGGCGACGGACTATCCCCGTCCTGCTGTAAAGAGCTACCGTGGGGGCAGTGTCCGCGGTCATCTGGGTGGCGATGTTCTTTCGGGGCTTCGCAGGCTTGTTCAGTCGGAGGGTTCGACCCTTTTCATGGGCGTTCTGTCTGCGGTCCAGGTGCTGCTGCACCGTTACACGGGGCAGGATGATATCACCGTTGGGAGTCCGCTGGCAGGGCGGGACCATGCTGACCTTGCAGGTCAGCTGGGGTTCTATGTGAACACGGTTGCCCTGCGTGGGCGTGTTTCCGGTGATATGGACTTTTTGTCCGTTTTGGGTGAGGCACGCCGTGTGACGCTTGAAGCACAGGAACATCAGGGCTATCCCTTTGATTCGCTGGTGGAGGAACTTGATCTTGAGCGTGACATGAGCCGGAGTGCACTTTTTGATGTCATGGTGGTGCTGCAGAACAATGATGGTGTCGACCTGACGGATGCGGCTTCGGGCACTGGCCTTGGGATCAGCGCAGTAGATACAGCTGAGGGCGGTGCGAGCAAGTTTGACCTGATCTTTATCGGCACGGAAACGGCGGTTGGTCTTGATCTAGAGATCGAATATAACAGTGACCTATATGAGCATTCGAGTATAGAACGTATGCTGGGGCACCTGGTGGGTCTGCTAAGTTCGGCAGTGGAGTCTCCCGGGACGCCTGTTGGCCGGCTGTCCTATTTAGGGACCGATGAGCTGCTGTACCTGCAGAGCGGGCTGGGCCATCGTGATATAGGTTATCCAGTAGAGGATACGCTGGTTTCGCTCTTTGCGGAGCAGGTGGGTCTTTCTCCCTCTTCCATCGCCTTGGTCTTTGGTGATATTCAGCTGAGCTATGCTGCGCTGGATGAGGAGTCCAACCGCCTTGGTCATTACCTTTTGGAAGAGTATGGTGTGGTCCGGGGAGAGCATGTTGGTCTGTGCCTGGAGCGTAGCGAGTGGCAGGTGATCAGCATGCTCGCTGTTCTGAAGTGTGGCTGTGCGTATGTTCCGATCGATCCATTGTATCCCTCGGAGCGGATCAGCTATATGAAGCGGGATAGTTCGATGCGGGTTCTGCTTGATCCTAGGGTGCTGGATAATTACCTTTCGGCCCGGGAACAGTATTCGATTTTCCCTGTTGATATTGATGTGCAGGCTGGGGATCTTGCTTATATCATCTATACTTCCGGTTCTACGGGCGAGCCCAAGGGTTCGCTGGTCGAGCACCGGAATGTTGTCCGTCTACTGAAGACGGATGCCCCGCTCTTCGATTTTGGGCCATCGGACGTTTGGACGATGTTCCATTCCTACAGTTTTGATTTTTCGGTATGGGAAATATATGGGGCCCTTCTGTTCGGGGGGCGCGTTGTTGTGGTTCCTTTGGCGGTGGCGCAGGACCCGGAAGAGTTTTCCGGTCTTTTGCTCTCTGAGGGAGTTACGGTGCTTAACCAGACGCCTTCTGCGTTTGTAGGGTTGTCTTCACGGCTTGTGGAACAGAGTGTTACGGCCCTTCCGTTGCGCTATGTTATCTTTGGGGGGGAGGCGCTCAAGCCAGGTATGCTGCGGGACTGGTATGAGCAGTATCCCGGTGTTTCGCTGGTGAATATGTACGGGATCACCGAGACGACGGTGCATGTTACCTATAAGGAGATCGGTGCCCAGGAGATTGTCTCGGGAGTTAGCAATATCGGCCGTCCGATCCCAACGTTGGGCTGTTATGTGCTTGATGCCTCTGGGGAGTTTGTTCCTGCCGGAGTTCCGGGTGAGCTGTATGTAGGGGGCGCCGGGGTCTGCCGGGGTTACCTGAACCGTCCAGAACTGGATTCCCAGCGATTTTTGCGGGACTTTATTGTTTCGGGCGAGCGTGTTTATCGTACGGGTGACCGTGTGCGGCTGTTGGCGAGCGGAGACCTGGAGTACCTGGGCCGGCTGGACCATCAGGTCAAGGTACGTGGCCACCGGGTTGAACTGGGAGAGATCGAAAGCCTGCTGTCCGGCCATGCTGGTATTTCGGGATCGGTGGTACAGGCGACCGACCTTTCTGGCGACGGTATCCTGGAACTGGTGGCCTATGTTGTTGGCGATATGGTGAGCGGCAGTGATCTGCGGAACTACCTTTCCGGTCGTCTTCCGGGCTATATGGTTCCGGGGTACTATGTGTTTCTGGAGCGTCTTCCGCTGAATTCGAACGGTAAGGTCGACCGGAGCCTGCTTCCCGTTCCCGACGGACGGAGCGCAGCATCGGGGGATGTATATGAAGCTCCGGGCAGTGACACGGAGATTCGGCTTGCCTCGATCTGGAGCGAGGTGCTCGGTGTTGAACAGGTCGGTGTGCTTGACAATTTCTTTGAGCTGGGCGGGCATAGCCTGAAAGCTGTCAAGTTGAGTTCGTTAATACAAGATGAGTTTGGCGTCCATATCGCTTTAAAAGATATTTTTGCAGATCCCGTTCTCTGTGATATGGCCGTTGCTATAGCCAATAGCAGCGGTGTTGTTTTGGAGGGTATCCCCGGAGTTTCGGACAGTGCTTCGGGTTATGTTCTGTCCTCGTCCCAGCGCCGGCTGTGGGTGCTGAGCCAGTTTTCGGGTGTGGGGACAGCCTATCATGTTCCGGGGACCTTTGTTCTGGAGGGAGATGTCTGCGTTTCCGCTTTGGGGCGTAGCTTCGCGCGAGTCCTGCGCCGTCACGAGATCCTCCGGACGGTTTTCCGGGACAGTGCCGACGGTGTTCGGCAGCATGTGCTGGGTGCCGATGAGGTCGGTTTTGTTCTTGGTGAGGAAGACCTGCGTGGTGAAGGCGGGGGCGAGAGCGAGGCACTTTTGCGTGCATCGGCACTGCAGGGGGAAGCGTTCGACCTATCGGCGGGCCCCCTTCTCCGGGGCCGTCTATACCGTGTGGGCGAGAGCCGGTGGATCTTTGGCTTTGTGATGCACCACATCATCAGTGACGGCTGGTCTATGGGCATTCTGGTGCGGGAGCTGCTGGCATATTACCGTTCGGAGCAAGATGGAACAGAAGCCGATCTTGTGGACCTGCGTATCCAGTACCGAGACTATGCGAGCTGGCAGCAGTCCAGCCTTGGAGCGTCAGCGCTATCGCAGGCACGTTCATACTGGCATGGCATTTTCGGGGGCGGTGTGCCTGTGCTGGAGCTGGCGACGGATTATCCCCGTCCTGCTGTAAAGAGCTACCGTGGGGGCAGTGTCCGCGGGCATCTGGGTGGCGATGTGCTTTCGGGGCTTCGCAGGCTTGTTCAGTCGGCGGGTTCGACCCTTTTCATGGGCGTTCTGTCTGCGGTCCAGGTGCTGCTGCACCGTTACACGGGGCAGGATGATATCACCGTTGGGAGTCCGCTGGCAGGGCGGGACCATGCTGACCTTGCAGGTCAGCTGGGGTTCTATGTGAACACGGTTGCCCTGCGTGGGCGTGTTTCCGGTGATATGGACTTTTTGTCCGTCCTGGGTGAGGCACGCCGTGTGACGCTTGAAGCACAGGAACATCAGGGCTATCCCTTTGATTCGCTGGTGGAGGAACTTGATCTTGAGCGTGACATGAGCCGGAGTGCACTTTTTGATGTCATGGTGGTGCTGCAGAACAATGATGGTGTCGACCTGACGGATGCGGCTTCGGGCACTGGCCTTGGGATCAGCGCAGTAGATACAGCTGAGGGCGGTGCGAGCAAGTTTGACCTGATCTTTATCGGCACGGAAACGGCGGTTGGTCTTGATCTAGAGATCGAATATAACAGTGACCTATATGAGCATTCGAGTATAGAACGTATGCTGGGGCACCTGGTGGGTCTGCTAAGTTCGGCAGTGGAGTCTCCCGGGACGCCTGTTGGCCGGCTGTCCTATTTAGGGACCGATGAGCTGCTGTACCTGCAGAGCGGGCTGGGCCATCGTGATATAGGTTATCCAGTAGAGGATACGCTGGTTTCGCTCTTTGCGGAGCAGGTGGGTCTTTCTCCCTCTTCCATCGCCTTGGTCTTTGGTGATATTCAGCTGAGCTATGCTGCGCTGGATGAGGAGTCCAACCGCCTTGGTCATTACCTTTTGGAAGAGTATGGTGTGGTCCGGGGAGAGCATGTTGGTCTGTGCCTGGAGCGTAGCGAGTGGCAGGTGATCAGCATGCTCGCTGTTCTGAAGTGTGGCTGTGCGTATGTTCCGATCGATCCATTGTATCCCTCGGAGCGGATCAGCTATATGAAGCGGGATAGTTCGATGCGGGTTCTGCTTGATCCTAGGGTGCTGGATAATTACCTTTCGGCCCGGGAACAGTATTCGATTTTCCCTGTTGATATTGATGTGCAGGCTGGGGATCTTGCTTATATCATCTATACTTCCGGTTCTACGGGCGAGCCCAAGGGTTCGCTGGTCGAGCACCGGAATGTTGTCCGTCTACTGAAGACGGATGCCCCGCTCTTCGATTTTGGGCCATCGGACGTTTGGACGATGTTCCATTCCTACAGTTTTGATTTTTCGGTATGGGAAATATATGGGGCCCTTCTGTTCGGGGGGCGCGTTGTTGTGGTTCCTTTGGCGGTGGCGCAGGACCCGGAAGAGTTTTCCGGTCTTTTGCTCTCTGAGGGAGTTACGGTGCTTAACCAGACGCCTTCTGCGTTTGTAGGGTTGTCTTCACGGCTTGTGGAACAGAGTGTTACGGCCCTTCCGTTGCGCTATGTTATCTTTGGGGGGGAGGCGCTCAAGCCAGGTATGCTGCGGGACTGGTATGAGCAGTATCCCGGTGTTTCGCTGGTGAATATGTACGGGATCACCGAGACGACGGTGCATGTTACCTATAAGGAGATCGGTGCCCAGGAGATTGTCTCGGGAGTTAGCAATATCGGCCGTCCGATCCCAACGTTGGGCTGTTATGTGCTTGATGCCTCTGGGGAGTTTGTTCCTGCCGGAGTTCCGGGTGAGCTGTATGTAGGGGGCGCCGGGGTCTGCCGGGGTTACCTGAACCGTCCAGAACTGGATTCCCAGCGATTTTTGCGGGACTTTATTGTTTCGGGCGAGCGTGTCTATCGTACGGGTGACCGTGTCCGGCTGTTGGCGAGCGGAGACCTGGAGTACCTGGGCCGGCTGGACCATCAGGTCAAGGTACGTGGCCACCGGGTTGAACTGGGAGAGATCGAAAGCCTGCTGTCCGGCCATGCTGGTATTTCGGGATCGGTGGTACAGGCGACCGACCTTTCTGGCGACGGTATCCTGGAACTGGTGGCCTATGTTGTTGGCGATATGGTGAGCGGCAGTGATCTGCGGAACTACCTTTCGGGCCGTCTTCCGGGCTATATGGTTCCGGGGTACTATGTGTTTCTGGAGCATCTTCCGCTGAATTCGAACGGTAAGGTCGACCGGAGTCTGCTTCCCGTTCCCGACGGACGGAGCGCAGCATCGGGGGTTGTATATGAAGCTCCGGGCAGTGAAACGGAGGTTCGCCTTGCCTCGATCTGGAGCGATGTGCTCGGTGTTGAACAGGTCGGTGTGCTCGATAATTTCTTTGAGCTGGGCGGCCATAGCCTGAAAGCTGTAAAGGTCATTCAACATATAAAACGTGAAATGAAGATAACACTAAATCTCGCAGACTTCTTTCATGAGCCTACTATTAAGAAAATTGGAAATTATATTGATTTTATAACGAAACAGAAAAAGCAATCTGAGATAAAAGAAGTGTCTAAAAGCATTAAAATATAATTTTACTATTGAAGAAATGAAAATAATCCAAAGCTATTGGTCAAAGCCCGGAAATTTGAATAAAAATGATTTTTTAAATTTCAATCGATGTGGCTGGTTAGATAGAAAATATCATTATTTCGCTTGGATATTAAGTGCAAAGCAATTGCTTAAGTATTATAAAGATGTAGAGCTAGTTACAGATAACCAAGGATATGACTTATTGATTAATAAATTAGAAATACCTTATTCGAAGGCTTCTGTTGAATTAAATGAGATTAAGGATTATCATCCGAATTTATGGGCAATGGGTAAGATACTTTCTTATAGGTTACAAAAAGAAGCCTTTATACATGTTGATGGCGACGTATTTATATGGAAAAAATTCACTGAAAAGCTGGAAAACGCCGAACTTTTATGTCAAAATCCAGAAGAGGGTTTTAGCTATGATCAATACTATCGGAAGGCATTTTTACCTATTGCTTTGAACTTTGATTATTATCCAGAAGTACTTAATAGCTCTATTAATAAAAATGGTTGTATTAAGGCAGTGAATGCTGGAATTTTAGGTGGAACGAATATAAAATTTGTTCAAAATTACACAGAGGAAGCACTTGCATTTATCAATAAAAACATCACAAAGTTAAAACTCATTGATAGTTCTTTATTTAATGTGATTTTTGAACAATTTCTATTCAGGTCAATGGCAGATCACAATAATATAGACATAGCATATTTTCATAATAGTACAGTTTCTCCCCACTTTTTTGAGTTTGCTGGAATTCCAGATCGAACATCCTACATCCATTTGTCAGGTACTTCAAAAAAAGATATACTTCACTGTACGTTGCTCGAGAACAAATTGAGAACTGAATACCCTATGGACTATGCTAGAGTAATACGCCTATTAAAGAAAAATCAAATATAACTTAAGTTTCTATGAATATCAATCTAACCGATATTTACACTAATTATTCCGGATTTTTAATTGAAAATTACTTGAATGATACCGGAGTAAATCCAGCTATAAAAAGAGAAAATAGCATCAACGACGCCAGGCCGTTTATCCTTTTGTATTTGTTAGAAATATATACAATTAATAAGTCAGTTGAATTAAAGGATGTTATTGATAAAGAATTCCAAAATATCCTTTTGTGTAATGATAAGCTAGAAAATGATTATAGTTTAAAATCTGGTATAGGGTTACGTATTTATATTCTAATAAAAAAATATGAATTGGATCATGATGATAGGTACATAGAAAAAGCAATAGATCTAATAAAAGGGGCGGATTATTTATTTCTTGAGTCGCCTTATACATCGAATGGATTAATGGAGGGAAGAAGTGGCTTTTTGGTGTTATTAATAAAACTCCATAAAATAACTAAGCAAGATGACCTAAATCATTATATTGAAAAGTTTCTGTTAAAAATTTTGGAGGAAACAAAATTTGATGAAAACGGATGTTATTGGACGGAATCTTATACGGAGTTTTGCAGTTCAGATAGCCTAATTAATGGAACTCTAGGAATTTTTTACGCACTGAAGTATTTCGAATCATATTTCGGGGATATTTTTATCAATAATCTGGTACAAGAATTTAATATAAAGCTACCATCCCAAGAATATGTCCATGACGGTCAAGAAACGAATATTATTGTGCCTATAAATTCCGAAAACGAATTAGAAAATCAGTTAAAACAAATCTTAATCAAAAATTCATATATCAAAGAAGATTCGGAAGTTTTTAATTGTTTTCAAAATATTGATTTTCAGTTGTTTATTAACAAATTGAATAATCAAATTTTGTCAGCCTGCGCAAGGGACTGGACATTGGACCAAGACAGCTTGTTCGGAGATAAAATGCTGACCACCATGTATTACCATATCAAAACAACTGCATCACCAATTTGTGATGATTCCATTTACCCTTTTTTTTTAGAAAATACTCAATTCCCAGATTCAAAGGGAGCAATCTCTTTAGATTTATCTTCATTGAATCTTCGACGTTTGAAAACAGACTTTCCGAAAACAACAATGGTGGCTAATGCAATTGATAAATTTATAATTCCAAGTTATTTAATTGAATATTGTCCAACGATTTATAAGTCACAAGATTCTCAATTTGCCGGTTATATAGATCGGATTACGAAAATCAATAGCGGTATTCATCCATATATAGTTTTAAAAGAGGCGTTAGAAATTGACTTAAAGAGACTTGAAGTTATAGCTCAGCACAATTTTTGGCAGTCGGACGTTAGTAAAAGCGAGCGTTTTAAATATGTAACTAAGCTATTGGATCAGCCTGAAAACTGGTTATCTGATCAAAAATTAATAATATCTACTGCTGTTAAATTCTTGAAGACTCAGTTCGATTGGAAAGATGCTATTTTTGAGAGCGGTAAAGACTTACTCAATCTACCTGCAGCTAAAACGATAGTAATTTTTACTTCTATTGATAATAGACAAGTTGACGAAATATATTTAGAACATGACTTTCTGCTATTTCTTGATCTTTTTCGCGATGAAGTTAGCGTGCAAGACGCATTAAATCAAATATATTCGATTTTAAATACGCTTGAAGAAGAGAAGTTACTACAAATTTCAAAAAATATTGGTCTTACCAATATCTATAATAAAGCGGATTTTCTCTATTTATTTAAGAACACAATTTTTATGACTCTTAGAAAATGGATACAGCTTGGGATTCTGACCTTTAGCGCGGCCTAAAGCTGCTTATAAACACACGATTATCATTACACTACAATAAATAGCCAATTTGTTATGGATGAATTATTGAAAAAAATTTCGGATAATAATATTTTTCTTGAAGTTATTGATGGAGAGCTTCATCTATTTTGTGCTGACGAAGAAGTAGACAGTATTCTTTTAGGCGAAATAAAGAAGAATAAGGAATTTCTTATTAATATGCTTAAAGATAATACCGTATCACTTGATGACAGTGATAATATCCCTTATGCGATTGTCAATAATGTCTATGAATTATCTGCTGCACAACGAAGGATATGGATTGTCTGTCAGTCAGAAGAATCATGTGCCGCATATAATGTTTTTGGAAGCTATATCTTTAATGGTGCAATCGATTTATTACACTTGGAAAAATCATTTTCTTATCTGATCGAAAAGTATGATGTTTTACGAACGGTTTTTGAAGTTGATAACGATGATGGAAATATTAAGCAAAAAATCCTACCGAATAACGAGCTGCTTTTTAAGTTGGAAGTTTCCGAACTGAATGATATTGAGCGGGTGCGTCATAATATTGTCGGTGATTTTGAAAAGTCATTCAAATTGGATATTTGGCCTCTAATGGCTGCCAAAGTATACAAAGTAGATGAAAATAAGTCTTATTTTTCATTTGTTATACACCATATTATCTGTGATGGTTGGTCGTTAAATATTTTAATAAAAGACTTACTCGACTATTATAGGAACGGTCATGATGAAAATATTTCATTACTACCTCGACCGCTTCAATATTACGACTATTCTGAATGGCAAAACAAAAACTTACTGAATGATAAGATGAGCCATCATCGCACATTTTGGCTAGACAAGTTTAATGATCCAATACCAGTTTTGAATCTGACTGAAGACAAACCTCGTGCTAACTTTAATACATTTAAGGGACAGATAGCTTTAGGTACAATTGCCCCAGAAACAGCAGGAAAATTTAGACAAATTTTAAAAGAGTCTGATACATCAATGTTTATGGGGTTATTTGCGATCGTTAATATATTATTATACAAATTTACAGGGCAAACTGATATTGTTATCGGTACTCCTGTTTCAGGAAGAACACATCATGATTTGTCCACAGTCGTTGGAAGCTTTGTTAATACAATCCCTATTAGGTCTAACATACAGACAGAAGAGCCGTTTCTAGAATTTTTAGGTACAGTTAAAGCAAATATCTTAGAATGCCAGCAACATCAAGAATATCCTTTTGATGAATTGGTCCAAAATATTAAAGGACTTAATATTTCGCAGGGAAGACATCCGTTATTTGATGTGATGATGATTTTACATGATACCGAACTTGACGACATGTTAAATCAAAAAGCTGGTTCTGAATTGGAAATAGAATTTGTGGATGATCTCGTGAGCCGAACAAGTAAATTGGACCTTCAATTAACTTTCGTTGACAATAAAAAGTCAATTGAAATGAGATTCGTATATAATACTGAGATTTATAACCATCAAACTATCGTGAGTTTTATTGATACGCTCAATGATCTTATTGAAAATCTTCTCGACAATGTCTCACAACCGATAGCGTTAATCGATTCAGTTAGTGCTGCACGGAAAAATAAAATTATAAGAGGGTTTAATAATGATTTAAATCAGAATTTATATCAAGGTGGAGTCCCTTATTATTTTAATGAAATAATGGAAAAATATCCATCTAAGATTGCGCTTAATGATGGCTCTATAAGGTTGACTTATCTTGAATTGGATGAATATTCTAATAGAATTGCTAATTATTTAATGGACGAGTTTAACCTGACGAAGGGAGCTCATGTCGCAATTATTATGGATAAGTCAGTTTTTAATATAGCAAGTTTGCTTGCAGTTTTAAAAATCGGTGCTGTTTACGTTCCCATCGATCCTAAGTTTCCTCTTCACAGGATAAAATTTATTGTTGAAGATGCTAGGGCTGAAGTGATATTATGTGACTTTGATATATTTTATGAATTGGATTATATTTCTAAAAACCTAATAGCCGTTGATTTATTGTTTCCTCAAATGGAAAATAAATCGAAAGTCCCATTTGATATCTGTAATCCAGAGGATTTGGCTTATATAATGTATACTTCTGGATCGACTGGAGTTCCTAAAGGAGTTCTTATTGAACATGGGAGTATACTACGACTTGCGCGATTGAATGGTTTTTTAACCTTGGGGTCTGATGATGTTCTATTGAGCACGGGAGCAATCTCTTTTGATGCTGTGACATTTGAGTATTGGGGAATTCTTCTTAATGGTGGATTACTTGTTTTATATAGCAATACCAATACCTTTGATTCTGATATTTTACAAGACGTTATTTTGAATAACGACGTTAATATCCTATGGCTTACTTCCGGTCTTTTTAATGAAATCATTGAACATAAAATTTCTCTTTTTGAACGATTAAAAACTGTCATTGCTGGAGGCGATATTCTTTCTATTAAACATGTCAACTTATTGCATGAAGTATTTCCGCGATTACAGATTTTTAATGGTTATGGCCCGACAGAAAATACTACTTTTTCCACAGTTTATGCTGTTTCTGATTTTGCCGGCCGTGTTCCTATCGGCCGTCCTATCGGTAACACGCAGGTTTATATCTTGGGCCCGGGTGACTGTGTGCAGCCTATCGGGGCCGTTGGTGAGATCTGCCTCGGAGGGGCCGGTCTTGCACGCGGCTATCTGAACCTTGAAGAGCTGACAACGTCCCGTTTTGTGGCCAACCCGCACGTGGAAGGTGCGCTGATGTACCGGACGGGTGACCTGGGGCGGTGGCTTTCGGATGGTAACGTGGATTTTCTGGGCCGTATGGACGAGCAGCTAAAGATCCGGGGCTACCGTGTTGAGCCCGGTGAAATAGAGTCTGTCCTGATGGGCTTCGATGGTGTCAGTGCTGCCGTTGTTCTGGCACGGGAGAACGAATCCGGGGATAAGGATCTGTGCGCCTATGTTGTCTGTTCTGCGGACATCGATCTGGATGATGTGCGGAGCTATCTTTCGGGCCGCCTTCCAAGTTACATGGTTCCGGTTCAGTATATGCGTATCGAATCGGTTCCGCTGACTTCCAACGGTAAGGTCGACCGGCGTTTGCTGCTTTCCATGGGCGGTGATGATCTCCGGTCCGGGAGAACGGTCGTTCCCCCGGAAGGTGACACGGAGGTTCGGCTTGCCTCGATCTGGAGCGATGTGCTCGGCTGCGCTGTTTCTGTCATCGGCCGTGATTCTGATTTTTTTGAACTTGGGGGGCACAGCCTCCGCGCGGTGCGTCTCAGTACGGAGATCTTCCGACAGCTGGGGCGGAAGTTTGACCTGCGCGATATTTTTGCAGATCCCGTTCTCTGTGATATGGCCGTTGCTATAGCCAATAGCAGCGGTGTTGTTTTGGAGGGTATCCCCGGAGTTTCGGACAGTGCTTCGGGTTATGTTCTGTCCTCGTCCCAGCGCCGGCTGTGGGTGCTGAGCCAGTTTTCGGGTGTGGGGACAGCCTATCATGTTCCGGGGACCTTTGTTCTGGAGGGAGATGTCTGCGTTTCCGCTTTGGGGCGTAGCTTCGCGCGAGTCCTGCGCCGTCACGAGATCCTCCGGACGGTTTTCCGGGACAGTGCCGACGGTGTTCGGCAGCATGTGCTGGGTGCCGATGAGGTCGGTTTTGTTCTTGGTGAGGAAGACCTGCGTGGTGAAGGCGGGGGCGAGAGCGAGGCACTTTTGCGTGCATCGGCACTGCAGGGGGAGGCGTTCGACCTATCGGCGGGCCCCCTTCTCCGGGGCCGTCTATACCGTGTGGGTGATAGCCGGTGGATCTTTGGGTTTGTGATGCACCACATCATCAGTGACGGCTGGTCTATGGGCATTCTGGTGCGGGAGCTGCTGGCATATTACCGTTCGGAGCAAGATGGAACAGAAGCCGATCTTGTGGACCTGCGTATCCAGTACCGAGACTATGCGAGCTGGCAGCAGTCCAGCCTTGGAGCGTCTGCGCTGTCACAGGCACGTTCATACTGGCACGGCATTTTCGGAGGCGGTGTGCCTGTGCTGGAGCTGGCGACGGATTATCCCCGTCCTGCTGTAAAGAGCTACTGGGGGGGCAGTGTCCGCGGTCATCTGGGTGGCGATGTTCTTTCGGGGCTTCGCAGGCTTGTTCAGTCGGCGGGTTCGACCCTTTTCATGGGCGTTCTGTCGGCGGTCCAGGTGCTGCTGCACCGTTACACGGGGCAGGATGATATCACCGTTGGGAGTCCGCTGGCAGGGCGGGACCATGCTGACCTTGCAGGTCAGCTGGGGTTCTATGTGAACACGGTTGCCCTGCGTGGGCGTGTTTCGGGTGATATGGACTTTTTGTCCGTCCTGGGTGAGGCACGCCGCGTGACGCTTGAAGCACAGGAACATCAGGGCTATCCCTTTGATTCGCTGGTGGAGGAACTTGATCTTGAGCGTGACATGAGCCGGAGTGCACTTTTTGATGTCATGGTGGTGCTGCAGAACAATGATGGTGTCGACCTGACGGATGCGGCTTCGGGCACTGGCCTTGGGATCAGCGCAGTAGATACAGCTGAGGGCGGTACGAGCAAGTTTGACCTGATCTTTATCGGCACGGAAACGGCGGTTGGTCTTGATCTAGAGATCGAATATAACAGTGACCTATATGAGCATTCGAGTATAGAACGTATGCTGGGGCACCTGGTGGGTCTGCTAAGTTCGGCAGTGGAGTCTCCCGGGACGCCTGTTGGCCGGCTGTCCTATTTAGGGACCGATGAGCTGCTGTACCTGCAGAGCGGGCTGGGCCATCGTGATATAGGTTATCCAGTAGAGGATACGCTGGTTTCGCTCTTTGCGGAGCAGGTGGGTCT
The DNA here is from genome assembly GCF_002196555.1 of Sphingobacterium sp. G1-14. Classification (NCBI taxonomy): domain Bacteria; kingdom Pseudomonadati; phylum Bacteroidota; class Sphingobacteriia; order Sphingobacteriales; family Sphingobacteriaceae; genus Sphingobacterium; species Sphingobacterium sp. G1-14. The sequence continues at coordinate 5,025,936 of NZ_CP021381.1, read as the reverse complement.
TTCTCCCTCTTCCATCGCCTTGGTCTTTGGTGATATTCAGCTGAGCTATGCTGCGCTGGATGAGGAGTCCAACCGCCTTGGTCATTACCTTTTGGAAGAGTATGGTGTGGTCCGGGGAGAGCATGTTGGTCTGTGCCTGGAGCGTAGCGAGTGGCAGGTGATCAGCATGCTCGCTGTTCTGAAGTGTGGCTGTGCGTATGTTCCGATCGATCCATTGTATCCCTCGGAGCGGATCAGCTATATGAAGCGGGATAGTTCGATGCGGGTTCTGCTTGATCCTAGGGTGCTGGATAATTACCTTTCGGCCCGGGAACAGTATTCGATTTTCCCTGTTGATATTGATGTGCAGGCTGGGGATCTTGCTTATATCATCTATACTTCCGGTTCTACGGGCGAGCCCAAGGGTTCGCTGGTCGAGCACCGGAATGTTGTCCGTCTACTGAAGACGGATGCCCCGCTCTTCGATTTTGGGCCATCGGACGTTTGGACGATGTTCCATTCCTACAGTTTTGATTTTTCGGTATGGGAAATATATGGGGCCCTTCTGTTCGGGGGGCGCGTTGTTGTGGTTCCTTTGGCGGTGGCGCAGGACCCGGAAGAGTTTTCCGGTCTTTTGCTCTCTGAGGGAGTTACGGTGCTTAACCAGACGCCTTCTGCGTTTGTAGGGTTGTCTTCACGGCTTGTGGAACAGAGTGTTACGGCCCTTCCGTTGCGCTATGTTATCTTTGGGGGGGAGGCGCTCAAGCCAGGTATGCTGCGGGACTGGTATGAGCAGTATCCCGGTGTTTCGCTGGTGAATATGTACGGGATCACCGAGACGACGGTGCATGTTACCTATAAGGAGATCGGTGCCCAGGAGATTGTCTCGGGAGTTAGCAATATCGGCCGTCCGATCCCAACGTTGGGCTGTTATGTGCTTGATGCCTCTGGGGAGTTTGTTCCTGCCGGAGTTCCGGGTGAGCTGTATGTAGGGGGCGCCGGGGTCTGCCGGGGTTACCTGAACCGTCCAGAACTGGATTCCCAGCGATTTTTGCGGGACTTTATTGTTTCGGGCGAGCGTGTTTATCGTACGGGTGACCGTGTGCGGCTGTTGGCGAGCGGAGACCTGGAGTACCTGGGCCGGCTGGACCATCAGGTCAAGGTACGTGGCCACCGGGTTGAACTGGGAGAGATCGAAAGCCTGCTGTCCGGCCATGCTGGTATTTCGGGATCGGTGGTACAGGCGACCGACCTTTCTGGCGACGGTATCCTGGAACTGGTGGCCTATGTTGTTGGCGATATGGTGAGCGGCAGTGATCTGCGGAACTACCTTTCCGGTCGTCTTCCGGGCTATATGGTTCCGGGGTACTATGTGTTTCTGGAGCGTCTTCCGCTGAATTCGAACGGTAAGGTCGACCGGAGCCTGCTTCCCGTTCCCGACGGACGGAGCGCAGCATCGGGGGATGTATATGAAGCTCCGGGCAGTGACACGGAGATTCGGCTTGCCTCGATCTGGAGCGAGGTGCTCGGTGTTGAACAGGTCGGTGTGCTTGACAATTTCTTTGAGCTGGGCGGGCATAGCCTGAAAGCTGTCAAGTTGAGTTCGTTAATACAAGATGAGTTTGGCGTCCATATCGCTTTAAAAGATATTTTTGCAGATCCCGTTCTCTGTGATATGGCCGTTGCTATAGCCAATAGCAGCGGTGTTGTTTTGGAGGGTATCCCCGGAGTTTCGGACAGTGCTTCGGGTTATGTTCTGTCCTCGTCCCAGCGCCGGCTGTGGGTGCTGAGCCAGTTTTCGGGTGTGGGGACAGCCTATCATGTTCCGGGGACCTTTGTTCTGGAGGGAGATGTCTGCGTTTCCGCTTTGGGGCGTAGCTTCGCGCGAGTCCTGCGCCGTCACGAGATCCTCCGGACGGTTTTCCGGGACAGTGCCGACGGTGTTCGGCAGCATGTGCTGGGTGCCGATGAGGTCGGTTTTGTTCTTGGTGAGGAAGACCTGCGTGGTGAAGGCGGGGGCGAGAGCGAGGCACTTTTGCGTGCATCGGCACTGCAGGGGGAAGCGTTCGACCTATCGGCGGGCCCCCTTCTCCGGGGCCGTCTATACCGTGTGGGCGAGAGCCGGTGGATCTTTGGCTTTGTGATGCACCACATCATCAGTGACGGCTGGTCTATGGGCATTCTGGTGCGGGAGCTGCTGGCATATTACTGTTCGGAGCAAGATGGAACAGAAGCCGATCTAGGGGATCTGCGTATCCAGTACCGTGACTATGCGAGCTGGCAGCAGTCCAGCCTTGGAGCGTCAGCGCTATCGCAGGCACGTTCATACTGGCATGGCATTTTCGGGGGCGGTGTGCCTGTGCTGGAGCTGGCGACGGATTATCCCCGTCCTGCTGTAAAGAGCTACCGTGGGGGCAGTGTCCGCGGGCATCTGGGTGGCGATGTGCTTTCGGGCCTTCGCAGGCTTGTTCAGTCGGCGGGTTCGACCCTTTTCATGGGCGTTCTGTCTGCGGTCCAGGTGCTGCTGCACCGTTACACGGGGCAGGATGATATCACCGTTGGGAGTCCGTTGGCAGGGCGGGACCATGCTGACCTTTCGGGTCAGCTGGGATTCTATGTGAACACGGTTGCCCTGCGCGGACAGGTGAGAGGTGATATGGACTTTTTGTCCGTCCTGGGTGAGGCACGCCGTGTGACGCTTGAAGCACAGGAACATCAGGGCTATCCCTTTGATTCATTGGTAGAGGAGCTAAAACTTAAACGAGATACCTCGCACCATCCTCTTTTCGATATCTGGGTTGTGTTAAAAGATAATGAGGAAATATTTGATCAATCATATCTTGAAAATCTAAAAATTACTGAAGTTGATAACGCCGTAGTCGAATCATCTCGGTTAGACCTATCTTTTGAATTTATTGATTTGCAAAATGAACTACAAATAAAGTTGATTTATAATTCAGACTTATTCAGTAGTAAGCGTTCGTTGAACATTTTGAATCATCTTATTGAGCTCATTACCAATTTGGTAAATCAACCCAGATTAAAAATAGGTGAAGTTCCATATCTAAGTCAGGAAGAATCGGAAAGATTAATTCACTTTTACAGCAAAAACCTAACAACTCCGATCTTCGAAAAACAAAATATTATTGAAATATTCAAAGATCAGGTTGAACTTAATGGAAATAAAACTGCTATAGAATATGGTAAGGTTCGGTTGACATATAAAGACTTAGCTTTATTTAGTGATCATTTCGCAGCATATCTAAGAGAAATGTGCCATGTATGTGCTGGCCAAAACGTGTCCGTTTTGCTTGAAAGAAACGAATATACTATTATAGTCCTACTAGCTATCTTGAAACTTGGGGCAATATATGTGCCGATAGATTTAAACTTCCCAGACAAACGTATTAATGATATTATTACTGATAGTGATAGTAAAGTGGTTATTAATCAGGATAATATAAATGATTTTCTTGCAAACAAAAGAAAATATGAAGATCATATTGTCACACAAGAACTTAATGAAAAATTAATTTACATAGTATATACTTCAGGTTCAACTGGGAAACCTAAAGGAGTAATGGTAAGCCATAGCGCCATTATAGATTATGTAAACGGTATTTTGCAATGTACAAATCTTTTAGAATGCGACTCTTTTGCATTGACATCGACAATCGCTGCGGATTTAGGAAACACTATAATCTATGTAGCATTACTTACAGGTAAGAAAATTGTTATTGTTGATAGGGAAAAAGCGATGAATCCCCAGTTCATGTCAAAGTTAAATGTGGATTGTTTAAAGATCGTACCATCACATTGGAAATCCCTGCATAGCCAAGATAATCCCATAATTCCCAATAAGTGTTTGATATTTGGAGGGGAGGAACTAACAGCAGATGTAGTTGAGAGTATAGTATTAAATGAGCGCAACTGCAATATATATAATCATTATGGACCTACTGAAAGCACAATAGGAAAGTTGATAAAGAAAATAGATAATTCTTCTGAATTAAATATAGGGAAGCCCTTTGGAAATAATATAGTAATGTTATTAGATAAGAGTTTTGGCTTAGTGCCGAAAATGGTTGTAGGAGAGATATTTATTGGTGGGGACGGCCTGGCTGAAGGTTATTGGAATAATCGAGCACTCACTAAAGAGAAGTTTATAGATGTTAACATCACGGGTAGCAAAATTAGATTATATCGTACCGGAGATTTAGGTATTAGAAAAGAAAACGGTGAAATAAAATATCTCGGACGTGTAGATGATCAAGTAAAGATACGGGGGTATCGTGTAGAACTCAATGAAATCAGACAGGAACTGATTTCTAGAAATGAAATAGAAGATGTAGTTGTCTTAACAGCAAATCTCCTAGGAAATGAGAAAGCCATTCTATGTTTTGTAAAAGGAGAAAATATAACCAAAGACGAAGATTTTATTGGTTACCTCAGTGAAAGATTACCGGATTATATGCTTCCTTATAAGGTGTTGAAGGTAGACGATTTTCAATTGTTGGAAAATGGAAAGATTAATAGAGAGAGATTAATTGAATCAGTTTTAGATAATACTGAAGTAATAGATAACTCTAACTGTACTTTAACCGAAAGGAAGCTTATCCATATTTGGAGCTCAGTATTAGGTATTAATGAAAATAGAATCGGCGTAGAAAGTAACTTTTTTGAGCTAGGAGGACATAGCCTATCTGCAATAAGAATTATAGGAAAGATCCATGAAGAGTTTAATGTCCAGGTCGAAATCAGTAATTTCTTTGATAATCCAACAATTTCCACCATCGGAGATGAAATCGATAACATACAATGGTTAAGCAATTAAAACGATAATTTTCATAAAACATATATATCATGCCAGCGATAAAAACTTCCCGAATTGGTAATGCAGAACAAGAACTCTGTGTAATAACACCCGAAAGCGCTTTGAACTCCAATAAAATAAGTTTACTTACTTTTTTAGACGATAATCTCGAGAGAATTTACCAGGACCTTTATAAGTATGGGGGAATATTGTTCAGAGATTTTGATTTGATAAATCAAGAAGACTTTTTACAAATTACTTCGGTATTTTCTAAACATAACAGCTTCGATTATAAGGATGGTAATTCACCAAGGACCAATTTGGGAAATAATGTCTTTACTTCTACAGAGTATCCTAAAGAATACAATATTACACTTCATAATGAACTTTCTTACTCTTCAAAATATCCTAAAATTATATCTTTTTTTTGTGAGACTCCGGCTGAATCGGGAGGCGAAACACCCGTGTTAGACGGGAGGAAGTTTCTGTCGAAATTGAGTAGTGAGATTGTTGAAAAATTCAGATCCCATGGCGTCAGATATTCCAGATTTTTAAGTGGAAAGAAAGGATTGGGAAAAACATGGATGGAAACTTTCGAAACTCAAGATAAGGATCAAATTGAACTTTTTTGTGAAAAGAATAATATAGAATATTCTTGGATTGGGGACAACCTTTATTTATGCCAGCATGGTGTTGGTATTCTTAAACATCCTACAACCTCAGAGTGGGTATGGTTTAATCAAGCAAATCAATTTCACCCAAGTAGTTTACCTGAAGATATTTATAAAATGCTCAAACTTATTCACAGAGAGCAACCTGATAAATACCCTCAATTTGCAACATTTGGCAACGGTGAACAGATCCCGGAAGAGTATTTACATGAAATTACAAAAACATCGTTTGAATCTTCCTTATCATTTAAGTGGCAAAAAGGAGACCTCCTAATCCTTGACAACATTATAATGGCCCATGGACGACGTGCTTACTCCGGAGTTAGAAAGATCTTAGTTACAATGTGTTAAATATAAATTATGAGCTCAACTGTAAAAAAAATATTGACTGGTCTAAGAAAGGCTGGAATTAATCTGAAATTAATAGATGATAAATTAGTTGTCGATTCAAACAACAATTTGGATAATGAAATTCATGTGCTAATTCGTGAATATGAAGAAGAAATAAAGGGTTATTTGAATGAAATTAATGGAATAAAACGGACAAAGATACCATTGGCAGTGCCCAGTGACAGTTATCCTGCTTCCTCCTCCCAGCGCAGGCTATGGGTCCAACATCAGATGGATCCCAATAGTACGGCTTACAATATCACGACAGCGTATACCTTTGACGGTAATATCAACTGTTCTGCACTGAAGGCCTCTGTAGAAGAGATGTTTGCTCGACATGAAATTCTCCGAACGGTACTGTTTGAGAATGCTGCAGGATCACTCCGGCAGCGTATCCTGGGTCCCTTGAGTATGGACTTTAGTCTCCATATCGAAGACCTGGCACAAGACAAGGATTCACCGGAGGTATCGTCGCTGATAGAGGGGGAGTTCAAGCATCGCTTTGATCTGAGCACCGGCCCTTTGGTCCGTTGCAGCCTGTTTCGTCTTAGCGATGATAACTGGATATTCTGCCTGGTGATGCATCATATTGTTAGCGATGGTTGGTCCATGGATATTTTCATACGGGAACTTCTGTCCCTTTATCAGTCGAATTGTGCAGGTGAACTCAATGCGCTTGCGCCTCTACGTATCCAATATAAGGATTACGCATCCTGGCAGCAAGAACAGCTGGTCACCGGAGTTTTTGAGACGCATAAAAAATATTGGCTGGAACAGTTTTCAGGCGAACTTCCCGTCCTGAGCGGACTTGGTGACCTGATCCGACCAGATACCCGTGCAACGACCGGTAGTGTTTTTGTTAAAGCGCTTTGTGAAGACGATATTTCCCGGTTGAAAACATACGTTCAGCAGGAAGGCGGGAGTATTTTCATGGGATTTCTCTCCCTTCTGAGCATTCTGCTGTACAAATACACAAGCCAGTCTGATATGATCATTGGATGCCCGATCGCTGGTCGGGACCAGGCTGACCTTTCGGGCCAGATCGGCTTTTATCTTAATATGCTGGCGCTGCGCACCCGGGTTGATACTGAGACAGATTTCAGGTCTGTTTTCCAAGGGGTGCGAAAGGTTACCTTGGAGGCATATGAACACCAGTCTTTTCCCTTTGACGAACTGATAGAAGCGCTGGCCCCGGTACGGGAATCCGGGCGTGCACCTCTTTTTGACGTGCTGATTGATTATCACGATAATCGGGGGGGAGTCGGTCAACAGGATGTAGGGGACTTTAGGGTCGGTTCTTTTGGAGGAACTGAGCATAGCGTAAGTAAGTATGACCTGACCTTTATGTTCATCGAACATGGAGAAGGAGTCAATCTTATGATTGAGTACAATGACGCGATGTTTACGGCCCCTTATGTGGAGCGTCTTCATCATCATTTTTCCCGGCTGATGCACAACGTGTTATCTGCTCCAGAAGAACCTTTAGACACACAGCACTATTTGTCCTCGGTAGACAAGAGCCAGATATTGGAAGAATTTAATGTTTCTTTTGATTCACAGCGTGAGTTCCGGTCGTTTTTGTCAATGTTTGGTGACTGCGTTAAGAAATATCCGGATTTTGCGGCCATAGTGAACAATGGGAAGAGTACCAGCTACCGGCAACTGGAAGCCCAGTCGGATCTGCTTGCCGATATTCTTTTCAATGATTATGGCGTGAAGAAAGGCGATGCTGTTGGGGTGATGGCTGATCGTTCTGAAGAATTGATCATCTCAATTTTGGGTATCATGAAATCCGGAGGGGTTTATGTGCCGATATCACCAGATTTTCCGGAGGGGCGCAAAGAACATATTATTGCAGATTCGGAGATATCGGTACTGCTTACCCAGGCATCTTACCTTTATGATGTATCGTTCTTTTCGGGTGCAATGTTTATGGTTGATGTCCAGCTCGGTTCGGAAAGCAGGCATTATGAAAGTCATCCCAAAGTAGATTTGACATGTAATGACGGTGCTTATATTATTTATACTTCAGGGTCTACCGGTCAGCCCAAGGGATGCATTATTGACCAGGGCAATCTCTCGAATTACCTTCAATGGGCGAATGGCTATTATTTTACGGAGCTTGCTCACATAAATTTTGCATTTTTTACCTCCATAGGAGTTGACTTGACGATCACGAGTATCTTTTGCCCACTTAGCTGTGGAGGAACTATCAGTATATATGGGGCAGAGCAGACTCTATCGGATACCTTTGGCGCTATATTTTCAGGATCGAGCACGGTTAATTGTCTTAAGCTGACCCCATCGCATATTGACTACCTCGGTGAGCTGGATTTGAGTTCGTCAAATTTGGAATGTATCATCGCCGGAGGTGAACGTTTATTGGAAGGGCAGGTGAACGTTTTGGTAAGTTCGGCCCCTCATGCAAAGATCTATAACGAATACGGTCCGACAGAGACCACGGTGGGCTGTACAGTCAAAGAGATAAAATTGGGTGATGAGATTACCATAGGCCGGCCCATCGATGGGGTGGCAGCTTACATTTTGGATGAGAAAAGGGGGATATGTGGCATTGGTATCCAGGGCGAGCTAGGAATAAGCGGGAAGGGGGTTGGACAGGGCTATTTAAACCAGGCCGAGCTAACGGAGAAACGCTTTATAGCAGATCCATATAGACCAGGTGAGCGCATCTATTTAACAGGCGACATCTGTTGTTGGCGAGCGGATGGGGAATTGGAATATAAAGGTAGACGAGATAGTCAGGTAAAAGTACGGGGGCACCGTATAGAACTGGAGGAGATAGAATCGGTGCTGAATATCCATCCCCATATTAGACAGGCGGCCGTAATCCAGACAGAAGACAATAGCATGGGTATGTTGGAGGCATTTTATGTTTCGGAAGAGCCTATTGACCGGTCTGAAATAGCTACGTTTTTGGAAAGAGCCCTGCCAGATTATATGATCCCGGCTCTATTTACAAAAATAGACCAAGTTCCTATGAGCGCAAGTGGCAAGAGAGACCTAAAAGCACTGCGACAATTATCCTCAAAGAACCATGACATAGATAACGTTATTAAGCCTTCAAGTGGTATAGAAAGCGAATTATTAAAGATTTGGAATGAAGTTCTAGGTACACAATTGGAACGAGTGGGTAGTTATAGTGATTTTTTTCAATTGGGTGGTAATAGTTTGACAGCAATCAAATTACTCGGATTAATTAATAAAAGTTACTCGACTAAGCTGGATCTAAAAGATATGTTTATCCATAAAACTTTTATAGATCAACTGAATATTATTAGATTAAATTATAATTCTGGCACGGACTCAATACCATTGGCAGCGCCCAGTGACAGTTATCCTGCTTCCTCCTCCCAGCGCAGGCTATGGGTCCAACATCAGATGGATCCCAATAGTACGGCTTACAATATCACGACAGCGTATACCTTTGACGGTAATATCAACTGTTCTGCACTGAAGGCCTCTGTAGAAGAGATGTTTGCTCGACATGAAATTCTCCGAACGGTACTGTTTGAGAATGCTGCAGGATCGCTCCGGCAGCGTATCCTGGGTCCCTTGAGTACGGACTTTAGTCTCCATATCGAAGACCTGGCACAAGATAAGGATTCACCGGAGGTATCGTCGCTGATAGAGGGGGAGTTCAAGCATCGCTTTGATCTGAGCACCGGCCCTTTGGTCCGTTGCAGCCTGTTTCGTCTTAGTGATGATAACTGGATATTCTGCCTGGTGATGCATCATATTGTTAGCGATGGTTGGTCCATGGATATTTTCATACGGGAACTTCTGTCCCTTTATCAGTCGAATTGTGCAGGTGAACTCAATGCGCTTGCGCCTCTACGTATCCAATATAAGGATTACGCATCCTGGCAGCAAGAACAGCTGGTCACCGGAGTTTTTGAGACGCATAAAAAATATTGGCTGGAACAGTTTTCAGGCGAACTTCCCGTCCTGAGCGGACTTGGTGACCTGATCCGACCAGATACCCGTGCAACGACCGGTAGTGTTTTTGTTAAAGCGCTTTGTGAAGACGATATTTCCCGGTTGAAAACATACGTTCAGCAGGAAGGCGGGAGTATTTTCATGGGATTTCTCTCCCTTCTGAGCATTCTGCTGTACAAATACACAAGCCAGTCTGATATGATCATTGGATGCCCGATCGCTGGTCGGGACCAGGCTGACCTTTCGGGCCAGATCGGCTTTTATCTTAATATGCTGGCGCTGCGCACCCGGGTTGATACTGAGACAGATTTCAGGTCTGTTTTCCAAGGGGTGCGAAAGGTTACCTTGGAGGCATATGAACACCAGTCTTTTCCCTTTGACGAACTGATAGAAGCGCTGGCCCCGGTACGGGAATCCGGGCGTGCACCTCTTTTTGACGTGCTGATTGATTATCACGATAATCGGGGGGGAGTCGGTCAACAGGATGTAGGGGACTTTAGGGTCGGTTCTTTTGGAGGAACTGAGCATAGCGTAAGTAAGTATGACCTGACCTTTATGTTCATCGAACATGGAGAAGGAGTCAATCTTATGATTGAGTACAATGACGCGATGTTTACGGCCCCTTATGTGGAGCGTCTTCATCATCATTTTTCCCGGCTGATGCACAACGTGTTATCTGCTCCAGAAGAACCTTTAGACACACAGCACTATTTGTCCTCGGTAGACAAGAGCCAGATATTGGAAGAATTTAATGTTTCTTTTGATTCACAGCGTGAGTTCCGGTCGTTTTTGTCAATGTTTGGTGACTGCGTTAAGAAATATCCGGATTTTGCGGCCATAGTGAACAATGGGAAGAGTACCAGCTACCGGCAACTGGAAGCCCAGTCGGATCTGCTTGCCGATATTCTTTTCAATGATTATGGCGTGAAGAAAGGCGATGCTGTTGGGGTGATGGCTGATCGTTCTGAAGAATTGATCATCTCAATTTTGGGTATCATGAAATCCGGAGGGGTTTATGTGCCGATATCACCAGATTTTCCGGAGGGGCGCAAAGAACATATTATTGCAGATTCGGAGATATCGGTACTGCTTACCCAGGCATCTTACCTTTATGATGTATCGTTCTTTTCGGGTGCAATGTTTATGGTTGATGTCCAGCTCGGTTCGGAAAGCAGGCATTATGAAAGTCATCCCAAAGTAGATTTGACATGTAATGACGGTGCTTATATTATTTATACTTCAGGGTCTACCGGTCAGCCCAAGGGATGCATTATTGACCAGGGCAATCTCTCGAATTACCTTCAATGGGCGAATGGCTATTATTTTACGGAGCTTGCTCACATAAATTTTGCATTTTTTACCTCCATAGGAGTTGACTTGACGATCACGAGTATCTTTTGCCCACTTAGCTGTGGAGGAACTATCAGTATATATGGGGCAGAGCAGACTCTATCGGATACCTTTGGCGCTATATTTTCAGGATCGAGCACGGTTAATTGTCTTAAGCTGACCCCATCGCATATTGACTACCTCGGTGAGCTGGATTTGAGTTCGTCAAATTTGGAATGTATCATCGCCGGAGGTGAACGTTTATTGGAAGGGCAGGTGAACGTTTTGGTAAGTTCGGCCCCTCATGCAAAGATCTATAACGAATACGGTCCGACAGAGACCACGGTGGGCTGTACAGTCAAAGAGATAAAATTGGGTGATGAGATTACCATAGGCCGGCCCATCGATGGGGTGGCAGCTTACATTTTGGATGAGAAAAGGGGGATATGTGGCATTGGTATCCAGGGCGAGCTAGGAATAAGCGGGAAGGGGGTTGGACAGGGCTATTTAAACCAGGCCGAGCTAACGGAGAAACGCTTTATAGCAGATCCATATAGACCAGGTGAGCGCATCTATTTAACAGGCGACATCTGTTGTTGGCGAGCGGATGGGGAATTGGAATATAAAGGTAGACGAGATAGTCAGGTAAAAGTACGGGGGCACCGTATAGAACTGGAGGAGATAGAATCGGTGCTGAATATCCATCCCTATATTAGACAGGCGGCCGTAATCCAGACAGAAGACAATAGCATGGGTATGTTGGAGGCATTTTATGTTTCGGAAGAGCCTATTGACCGGTCTGAAATAGCTACGTTTTTGGAAAGAGCCCTGCCAGATTATATGATCCCGGCTCTATTTACAAAAATAGACCAAGTTCCTATGAGCGCAAGTGGCAAGAGAGACCTAAAAGCACTGCGACAACTATCCTCAAAGAACCATGACATAAATAACGTTATTAAGCCTTCAAATAATATCGAGAATGCCTTGATTGAGATTGTCGAAGAAGTCCTTCTAGTTAATAACATAGGGTTACAATCAAATTTTTTCGACTTAGGAGGAGATTCTATTAAATCAATTCAGATCGTTTCAAGACTAAAGAAAAAAGGTTATTTTTTGACAATCCAAGATGTACTTCTTTTTCCCGAATTGAATGAGCTAAAAAATCATATAACTGAAAATATAACAGACAGTGATCAAGGAACAATTGAAGGTAAAGTTCTACTGGGACCTATTCAAAAATATTTTTTTACAACAACAAAGATTGATTACCATCATTATAATCAATCCGTACTACTTGAAATATCAAAAGACCTTAATACGGAAGTACTCAAAGGTATTTTCCAAAGAATAATTCATCACCATGATGCTTTAAGGATGCGTTTTGCTAAAACAGAACATGAATGGAACCAGTTTAATTTGGGGCATGAAGATAATGAGATATCTTTTAGTGTGATTGAAGAAGAAGAATATTTTGATTTTGAAAAATACTGTAATGAGATCCAACGAAGTTTTAATCTAGAAAAGGGGCCACTTATAAAAATATATTTATTTAGAAAATCAAGTGATTCAGATAGATTACTGATTATAGCTCATCATTTGGTTGTTGATGGTGTTTCTTGGCGTATTATTTTCGAGGATCTAGCAATATTGATTGATCAATATTATACTAATAAAGAATTTGAGTTACCAAAGAAGTCAGATTCATTTAAATATTGGATGGAATGGCAAACAGAGTATGTAGCTAGTGGGCAGCTTGAGGAAGAAAAACAATATTGGGGTGATGTGAATGCTAAAGATGTGGTTCATCTAAAAAAAGATATTGCGCTTGGAACTAATTTACAAAAGGACTCAGGAACGAAATACTTTAAGTTAGATGAAAAAACGACAGAATTATTCGTTACCAAAATGAATAACAATGATTATAAAGCTGTACAAAAGGATATTTTACTTGCAGTCCTTTCTTTATCACTTTCACAAATTTTTGAAACAAATCAAATAACTGTCAATTTAGAAGGACATGGCAGGGAGTCATTGGCAAAGAACATCGATGTTAGTAGAACTGTTGGTTGGTTTACAACGCTATACCCTGTTCATTTTGAAGTGAAAAATAAGGAAAATTTATTGAGTCATTTGCTTGATTGCCAGGCCAAAATACAGGAAATACCGAATAATGGGTTCGGCTTTGGGGCGTTAAAATATTTAGGCGGCATGCCTTACCAAATTTTGCCAGAGGTCACATTTAATTATTTAGGTGACTTTGGTAGGGGCGTTGAATTAAAGGAGAAAAAACAACTTTTTAGATTTATTGGGGATCAAGTTGGAGATCAAATACCACCAGATAGAGAACGCTCCGAACTAATCAATATCTCAGCAATAATAGTTGATCGAAGTCTCCACGTAAATATTACATATAGTAAAGAGCAGTTTTTGGATTCAACAATGGATGATTTGCTAAGTTCTTTTAAAAATTACTTATGTAAGTATATCGAACTGCTTTCATCCGATCCGGCTCAGAATGAAAAGACAAAGAATCTTACATTTCAAGGCCTTTCTCAAACGGAGATCGAAAAGATCAATAGTATTTAATTTTTTTTAAGAATTCATTTGGTGAAAATTATTTTTTATAATGATTGAAGATATTTACAAATTAAGTCCTTTACAAGAAGGTCTTTACTTTCATTGGTTAACTAATCCTTATTCACAAGATTATTTTGTTCAGTTATCTTTCAAAATTAAGGGAAAACTTGATGTTGAAATTTTAAAGGAGAGCTATCGAGAACTTGTAGCAAGACATCCGTTGTTAAGAACGTTTTTTAGCCATGAATATGGTTCAACTTTATTACAAGTTGTAAAAACAGGTATTGAATCAGAATATCAAATAATAGAAGAATGTAATGATACCATAGCTGAGAAATTCAAGGTTTCTGACAGATCGAAGGGTTTTGATTTGAACCGAGGTTCTCAAATGAGATTAGGAGTGTTAAAATTTGATGATGAAACATTTGAACTTGTTTGGAGCCACCATCATATTATAATGGATGGTTGGTGTTTAAGTATCTTAATGCGCGATTTTTTTAGCATTTATTTACACAGATTGTCAGGACAACAACCGTTCTTTGCAAAGCTTGTACCTTTTTCGAATTATATTAAATGGTTAGAAACGAGAGACGAAAACGAATCAATAGATTACTGGAGAAAGAAACTTGCTCATATTGAAGAAAATACCGTAATACCTTTTCAAAAGAATGCTCATGAATCTTCTATCAATAAAAGTGAGCATGTAGGATATAATTTTACCAAAGAGACGTCGGACAAAATTCGCAATTATTGTAAACAAAATGGGTTAACAGAAAATACATTTTTTCAAACACTCTGGGCGATCCATCTTTCCAAATTTACTCAGACAAAAGATATCGTATTCGGTTCTGTAGTGTCAGGGAGGCCTGCGGATTTAGAGGGTGTTGAAGAAATGATCGGATTATTTAGTAATACAGTTCCGGTTCATGTTGCAGTTAATACTTCTTTGACTGTTGCAGCATTAGCTAAGCAGACTCAGGAGAGTTTTATTGACTCAATTAACTATCATCATATGCAGTTGGCCGATATTTTATCTACTACAGCCTTTGGTAATGCATTGTTTGATCATATATTAGTGTATGAAAACTATCCTGTTCAAGAATTAATAGCCGGAAAAGAGAAAAACGAAAATTCCAATATTAATGAACTATCAATCGTTTCCTCTCAAGCATTTGATCAAATTGGTTATAATTTTTGGGTTACATTTAGTTCTCGCAAGGATTTTTCTATTGATTTCGGATTCAACAGCTTTATTTACAATGATGGTGAGGTAAAGTGTTTTTTGGATAGATTTGTCAATTTAATTGATTCCCTTCTAGTTAATCCAGTAAATCAAATAAAAGGGTTATCAAATCTTGACCATAAAGAATATCTTAATCTAATCCAATTGTCTCAAGGGAGGAAAGTTAATCTAAGCGGGCGAACAGTTTTGGAATTGTTTCAGAATCAAGTAAAAATAAACGAAGAAAAAATTGCGGTAAAATATAGGGATAAAGAGTTTACTTTTAATGAAATAGATGAATTGAGTTCGAGATTAGCCTCTAATCTTTTGCTAAAATTCGAAATTTTAAAAGGCGACATTATAGCCATCGAACTGCCAAGAGATGAAAGATTAATCATTTGTTATTTGGCTGTTATCAAATGTGGCGCTGTTTTTCTTCCTATTGACTCTTCTTTACCTGCTGAAAGAATAGAGTTTATACATAGAGATAGCAAGTCTGTTTGTTGTTTAACTACCGATCTATTTAACGAGCTGATGGAGGTTGGCCAAATAAATAAACATGAGGTTAAGGTCGAAGGTAATGATGTTATGTATCTATTATATACTTCGGGATCAACTGGAATGCCGAAGGGGTGCTTACTGAATCATGAAGGGATTGTGAATCGATTAGAATGGATGTGGAAATATCTCGAAGGTACAGAATCGGATGTAATACTGAATAAAACAAATTGTGCATTTGACGTTTCGATCTGGGAAATCTTTCTTCCCATTTGCTTTGGGGCTACCCTAGTTTTTGCAGATGGCGATGTTGCTGATCCAGATAATTTAGTAAGTCATATTGAGAAATATTCAGTCTCTATACTTCACTTCGTTCCTTCAATGTTAAATGAATTTATAGACTCAATAAAACTAGATCATCAAAATTTAAATAAGCTAAGGAGCCTTAAACAAATAATTTCCAGTGGTGAAGAACTTAAGGCCGAATTCGTAAATAAGTGGTACAATATAAGTAAAATACCGATTTATAATTTTTATGGCCCAACGGAAGCGAGTATTGACGTAACCTTTTTTAAAACTAGGCTAGGATTAAATAGTATTCCTATAGGACGTCCGATTAATAATATGCAAGTTTATATACTTGATCCTAACGATTGTCCACAACCTAAGGGCGCGATTGGAGAAATTTGTCTTTCAGGTATAGGATTAGCCCAAGGTTATCTCAACAGAGAAACTTTAACAGCGGAACGTTTTGTTCCATTTTCTAGTAATGAAGAAATAACCATATATCGCACTGGTGATTTAGGCCGTTGGTTATGGGATGGAAATATTGAATTTTTAGGTCGTATTGATGATCAGGTGAAAATACGTGGATACAGAATTGAACTCGCTGAAATTGAAAATGCCCTTTTAGCTTCGGCTGAAATTTCATCTGCAGTGGTTATCGCGAACGATTTTGGAAGAGGAGAGTTGGAATTGTGCGCTTTTGTTGTGTCAGAAAGGGAATTTGATAAAAATACTTTGCGTATGAACTTACTGAATCGAATTCCCGCATATATGGTACCCGTTAATTTTATACGTGTAGATTCCATCCCTCTTACGGCAAATGGAAAAGCAGACAAAAAAGCTTTATCTCGAATACCCATTAATTCATCCATTAACGTAGATTTGAGTATAATTGCTCCAGAAAGTGATACTGAAGTTGCTTTAACAGCGCTATGGGCTGAGGTATTGGGAATAGAAAAGCAAAAAATAGGAAAATATTCGGATTTTTTTGAACTTGGGGGGCATAGTCTAAGAACGATCAGATTGATGTCAACTATATTTAAAAAGTTTAACGTCCAGTTAGGCTTAAAACTGTTATTTGACAATTCCTCTTTATCTGGGCAAGCTCTCCTTATCGAAAAATCTACTTTAGATAGTTCTTTAACTTTAACAGGCGCTCCGGCCCAGGAAGCTTATGAAATTTTACCCACGCAGCTAAAGTTATGGATGCTCAGCCAAAATAATGAAGCAAATATTACCTATAACGTTTATGGAGTATACGAATTTGAAAAGGGAATTGATCAAAGTATTTTTGATACGATCTTCAAATATCTGATAAAAAGGCATGAAGTGCTTCGGACAAGTTTTTTTATTGATCAAGAGGGGAAAGTTCAACAAAAGATTATACCTGTTTCAGATGTTTACTTTAATGTAGAGTTGGTTGATACCAACAATAAGACCAATCTTGAAGAAGGTATTTTAGACAAGATATTTCTTCCTTTCGACTTAAAAAAAGGACCTTTATTGAAAGCTTATCTCTTTAGGGCGCCAGGTGCGAAGTTAAAGTTAGTATTTGTTATACACCACATAATTTGTGATGACTGGTCATTTAGGATATTGGAGAATGAATTCCATCAATTAATGGAATCGCAAATAAGAAATGAACAGTTTAGTTTGCCTGAAGTTAAAATACAATTTAAAGACTTTTCTACTTGGAAATTAAATGCTTTAACACAAGAGAAATTGTTGAGCCAGCGGGAATATTGGGCTAATAAGCTAGGGGGAGATCTTATCCGAACACAATTCCCGCTAGATATGCCGAAAAGTGGTCATCAGACATATGAAGGTAGAAGTTTAATAGGGAACTTCGATCAGTCTGTATTGAGGTCTCTCAAGAATTTGGCTACTGATCAAAAAACTACCTTATACGTAGTGGTGCTTTCTGCAATAAAGGCAATTCTATTTCGATATACTTCGGAAACAGATATCCTTGTTGGTTCATCCGCATCAAGTCGAGAAAGAGAAGAGCTTTATGGCACAATAGGATATTTTGTCAACTCTCTTCCCTTGAGGACAATATTAAACGAGGATGACACTTTTCTGTCCCTTTTAAACAAAGTAAAAGCTACTGTTTCTGAGGCATTGGAAAATCAAGACTATGATTTTGAAGAGATCTATGATAATTTAAACAATAATGGATCGGTTAATAGCAATGCATTGTTCAATATTATGGTTGTGTTTCAGCCAAAGGACGCAGATCAGAAACGCCCTCCTATTGCGTCAAATTCAACGCATTCTATCGACTCAAAGATTCAATTACATTCGGGAGTCAGAAGTAAATTTGATATAAGTTTTTTTATAAGGGAAATGGAGACTTCTATTTCTATTAATATAATTTATAATAGTAAACTTTACGAAGATAAAACCATTAAACGTTTATTCGAATCATTTAATTTGCTAGTGACTTCGATTGGTAAGTTTAATCATTGTAATCTTAACAAATTACCTGTTATTTCAAAGGAAGACTTATTATCGATAACACAATTCCTACCTTATGCTACTAATAGTTTTCCGGAATATGATAGCTTAAGTATATTAGACCTCTTTGATGATCAAGTGAGAAACAATGGAAACGCCATAGCTGTAAGTTCTAATAACAGGCAATTATCTTATTTAGAATTGGATATTATATCAAGTAGGCTCGCAAAGCTACTCTTGAATGACTACAAATTAGTACCTGGAGCGCTTGTAGGGATATTATTGGATCGAAATATAGACTACGTAACCTGTATGCTTGCCATTATGAAAACTGGTGCAGCATATCTACCAATCGATATAGAATTTCCTCAAGAACGAATACGAACTATTGTGAGAGAATCGCAGATAAAGATTGTAATCACTCAATCGGAGTATTTATTTTCGTTGGATTATTTTTCAGGCACCTTATTTGCGATTGATATTCAGTTAGATCAAGAAAATCTCGTTCGAGATTATGAATTAAAACGGAATATTACTAAGAATGACTGCGCTTATGTTGTTTATACATCCGGCAGTACAGGAAAACCTAAAGGTGTACGTGTAAGTCATGGCGCAATTTTGGATTATCTATATGGAATCCGTTCGTCAACAAATATTTCAGAGGCGAAATCATTTGGACTGCTTTCTTCTTTTGCAACTGACCTCGGGAACACTACCTTGTTTACCAGTTTGTGTTCAGGAGGAAGGCTTGTTATCTTTTCGACGGAGGAATCAATGAGCGGAAGGGCGATCAAACACCATAATCTAGATTGTATCAAAATTGTTCCAACTCATTGGAAATTGTTAGCATTAAGTGAAGGAATATTTACACCAAATACTACTTTAATTTTTGGAGGAGAGTCGATAGGTGAAGACGTTTTAGATTTATTGAGGAAAAATTCAATCTCATGTATAATATATAACCATTATGGACCAACGGAAACTACAATTGGAAAATTAATTTATAAAATCAATATTCATGAGAAAGATAAGCTACTTCCACTCGGTAGGCCTTTCGGAAATAATGAAGTTTATTTGTTAAATGGGCAAGGAGATTTTGTACCTGTTGGAGCTATTGGTGAAATTTACATCGGTGGTGTCGGTTTATCTTTAGGTTATTTACACGATGCCAAATTGACTAAGGAAAAATTTGTAAAAGCGAAATGGGATGATAGTTTAATTTTATATAAAACCGGAGATTATGGGAGATGGTTAAATGATAAAAACTTATTTTTCGAAGGACGCAAAGATGCGCAAGTTAAGATTCGTGGTAATCGAGTTGAATTACCCGAAATTACAAGGAGATTAGAGGAATTGGAATATATCGATCAAGCAGTATTGCTTCCATTTATGGATTTGGAGAGCCAAATTGAGATTTATGCATTTCTGATCTCAAAGTATAAGCTGCAAAAAGAAATAATACTGGAATATTTAAGTGAATACCTGCCCTCATATATGATTCCAAAAGAGTTGATTTTTGTTGAGAAAATACCTTTGTTAGCAAATGGCAAACTTGATGTTAAATCCTTAAAACAGCTCGCGGTTGATCTTGAAGTAAAAACTTTTAAAATTGAATCACTAACTACTTGCACCGAAATTGAATTAGCAAAAATTTGGAGTAAAGTATTAAATATCAATCTTGATAATATAGGAAAAAAGGAACATTTTTTTAATTTGGGTGGGCATAGTCTTAAAGTAGCTCAACTTGTTAATGAAGTAAATAAAAAATTCAATAAGAACATTGAATTTTATGAAATTTTTGAAACACCGGTGCTGGAAGAGCAAGCTAAATTAATCTTTGATTCTCATTCAGTGAAATATATACCGATAGGTAAGACTTCTGAAAAAGAGATGTATCGGATTTCTGCGTCACAGAGAAGAATCTGGTTAGTCTGTCAAAATCCGGCTGCCGGGAGCATGTATAATATTCCTAAATTTTATGAGTTTGCGGATTTGAACATTGAAAAATTCAAAAAAGCAGTGAATCTAGTTGTTAAAAGGCATGAAATTTTACGTACAATTTTCAAGGAGGTCCAACACGAAACAGATGTGATGCAGATCATACTGAACATGAACGATATTACTATCGTTGTAAATGAAATTGATCTAAGAGGGAATGACGATCCATATGTGCAAGTCCTTGATAAAATTAACATTGATGCCAAAACTCAATTTGATCTAGAAGAATTTCCGCTTTTTGTATTAAACTTGTATCGTATTGCCGATAAAAATCATATACTAAGTTTTGTTATCCATCATATCATAAGTGATGCTTGGTCTGCCCAGAATGTGATGAAAGAGTTCCTTCTCGCCTACAATGCATTTCTTAAAAATGAAGAACCCAATTTGTCAAATATCGAAATTCAATATAAAGATTTCTCAGAATGGCAGCATGATCAATTGGATACAGGGAAGTTGAATAATCAAAAGACATTTTGGTTAGATCTTTTTGATGATTTACCCGAAAAGACCGTTTTACCACATCAATCAACTTTTGACGCATTAAAGACCTACCATGGAAGTCAAGAAAATTTCTCTATTGATGTAAAGATTCTAAATCAATTTAATAAGCTATTGGCAAAATCTGATCACTCTACCTTCACGGGGATATTGGCCTTGATGAGTATTTTGTTAAAAAGATACACTAATTCAGATAAAATTATTTTTGGTATTCCCATTCCTGGTCGGACAAAGGAAGAATTACATAATTCTGTTGGAATGTTTGTAAACCTTTTGCCCATAAAGATTGATTTTAAACCTGAAGATACTTTTCAGGACCTCGTAGATCAGGTTCAAAGATATCTATCGCTTGCTATGCAAAATCAAGATTATCCTTATGATTCTTTGATTGATGAGCTAAATAGTTTAAATAATGCTTGTAAGTCACTTTTCGAAATTATGGTTACCTATAATGATCTTAAAGATACCAAGTCATCGAACAATACGGATATTCTAGGATTTAATACTAGTTCACAGCTCAACAGGAAATATGGAGGAAATGGAACGAGCAAATATGATATTTCGTTTAATTTTTCCGACTCTGATGATGGCCTTATATTGAGGATCGAATATAATTCCGATTTATTTGATAGAGTCTTTATTTTAACTTTTTTTGATCACTTTTTAGGGCTCTTCAATTCCTTGTTGAAAAATCCACAAAGTTTAATAAATAATTTGGAAATGCTTGCAGACCAGGAATTAAAAGAGCTTCTTCGAATAGGTAGTACGGATGAATATAAATTTATCGAATCAAATGTAATAGAGCTATTCTATCATAATTTTTTAGATAAAAAGAATCTATTAGCCTATGCCTCTGGAAAGGTCAAGTATACATATTCACAAATAGATGAAGTTTCAAATAAAGGTGCGATCTATTTGCAAAATTATTTTGAAGGGAAAAAGGGAAATATTATTGCTGTCTTATTACAAAACAAGGATGAGAGATCTATTTTTTCAATATTGAGTATTCTAAAATCTGGTAATACTTATCTGCCAATTGACCCTAATGTATCCGGTGATCGTAGAAACTTTATTCTTACAAATTCCAATTGCAAATATATTATTGACGAAAATTCATTTGAGGAAATGTTTAGTATTGTTGAAGAAGAGATTCCCCTGATGAAGATTAACAGTAGTGATATAGCATATATTTTATATACATCAGGTACTACAGGTACTCCCAAGGGCGTGAAAATAAGTCATCAATCTCTGTTCAAAACAATTAGAGGACATTTAAATATGATGTCTCTCGAGCCAGGGATGAGAATGACTCAGTTTTTTCCATTAACTTTTGATCCCTCTCTGTTGGAAATTTTTATCGCATTGTGCTCCGGATGCCAACTCTTCAATGTCGATGAAAATCTTAGACTTGAGCCGGAAAATCTGGTTAACTTTATTAAAGTTAATAAAATTGATATTTCTTTTTTGCCTCCAGCAATTTTAAGGGTGATTGCTATCGAATCATTAAAAAATTTGAAGATATTACTGACTGGTGGAGAATTAGTAGATAAAAAATATGTTGAACAGTTTGCCCAATTTGGTAAATATTATAATTCTTATGGTCTTACGGAGACTGCCATCGCATCTACTTATTTTGAATATAACGCTCTAGATGAACTACGATATTCTGTACCAATCGGAAAACCGGTTGAAGGAACATATGTCTACGTATTAGACAATGATTTAAACTTGGTTCCAAAGGGAATAAATGGGGAAATTGTAATTGGTGGTTTGAATCCATCAGATGGCTATTTAGACATCGAGCCGAACGAAAAGCCAAAATTTCTTAAAGATCCTTTTAGGAAGGGCTGTCATATATTTCTAACCGGTGATATTGGCAGATGGGATAATTATGACAATTTAATTATAACAGGAAGGGCGGATAATCAAGTAAAGATTAATGGTTATAGGGTGGAGCTTTCTGAAATTGAATATCAGTTGCGAAATTTGTCCTTCGTATCGGATGCCAGGGCATTGATAAATATTCGGGATGGAGTAAAACAGTTGGTTGCAGCTTTAGAAACTGATAAAGAGTTAAGCTTAAACGATATTAATACGGTATTAAGGGTGGAGCTGCCCCATTTTATGGTTCCTAAGGAATATTATATCTATAAAACTTTTCCAGTCAATAAAAATGGAAAGACCAACTTGGAAGAAATAAAAAAGTTGAATGCTGTTAGGCTTATTGATACAACTTTTACTGTTGAATTGACTGTTACACAGCAAATTTTGCACGAAAATTGGTGTCGAGTCCTAAAATTGAATGCAATCTCAATAGATAGCAGTTTTTTTGATATTGGAGGAGATTCATTACTAGCCGTTACATGTGTAGGTGCTATAAATGACAAGATTCATAGAAGGATAAGCGTAAGAGACCTCTACAATTGCCCAACGATCAAACTATTGTCAGATTTAATTGATCAGGAGGGGGGCAATATAAGTAATTCAGAAGTTGTTGATTGCGAAATTATACTAAATGAGTTAAAAGGTAGTGACCTTTGGAGACACCCAATCCAGGAATTTGAAGATAAATTTGATAATGTATTATTAACTGGTGCTACTGGTTTTGTTGGTATATATCTACTACAGAAAATTCTGGAAAAAACAAGTAATGCCATTGTATATTGCCTGGTTCGTGCAACAGACATCGGGCTTGCAAAAGCACGTATTATAAAAAATATGAGTTTTTATGGATTATTCAAAGAAGAATATCTGGAAAGAATAGTACCTGTTTTAGGACATCTTGAGAAAGAACATTTTGGTATCCCAAAAGAACTATATATAAACCTAGCTCATAAAATTGACTATATTTATAATACTGCCGCTGAAATGGATTTGATATCAAATTTCGAAAAATTAAAAAAGGTAAACGTTGTTGGGACATTAGAAATAATTAAATTTTCAACCTACGGGAAGTCTAAAAAAATCATACATACGTCTACATTGTCTATTTTTTCGTCCAATGATAAAAAATCAATAGATGAAAGTACAAATATACAAGACGAAAAACACTATCATTCATCAGGATATGCGAGTTCTAAATGGATGAGTGAAATGCTTCTTTTTCATTTTAAAGAAAAAGGATTGCCAATTCAAATTCACCGACTAGGCTTAATTACGGGCGATCGTATTTCAGGTAGGATGCCAATTAGTCAGTGGTTCCCTAGATTTCTGAAGTCTTGTTACGAGATGGGAGAATATCCCCTAGGTTATGAAGTACCAATTACACCGGTGGATTTTGTTGCAAGTAGCATATATGAACTTTCTCGTTTATCCGATGGTAGTGATGGCGTATTTCACATTTCAAATGAGATCAATCTACCTATTGAAAAGTTTTTTTGTGAGCATAGGCAGTCCAAGGTTCTTATTCCTTTAGAAGGTACGGTATGGTTTAACTCACAATACCAAAAATCGAAGTCTAGACCTCTGGATATTTCACCTTTCTTAGATGCGCGTATAACAAAGATAGATGAAAATGACAAGATAGAGATGAACTTTTCCTCTTCAAATAAGAAGGTAAGCACAGAATATACTATGAAAATGTTAAGCTCATTGGGTATTTATTTACCTGAGCTGGAACCCTATGCAAAAAAATATCTTACTAATCTAATATCTAATATATAAGCTATGAACAATTTAAATGATAAGGTTTGGTATACCAAACCTAACTTAGTTATTGAACCACTTTATGATAGATGGTATGCATGGTCTCATCTCATTTCTCCTGCAACCGCAGCTATGAATATTGTTGGACGTCATCTAAAAATTATGAATTCTTATATTCAATCGCCACAAATTCATGATGCTGCTGTCAAAAATCCCAAAATGTTAGGTGGTCCATTTATGGATTTCAAAAAAAATAGAGTTAATGACATAATCCTTCTAAAAAATCAAACTGAAGAACAACAAGCAAAGAATATTGAGTTTGCAATGGCAGTAACAGAGCTCGATAAAATGTTAAAGAAAGAAGCCAAAGGGTATTCACTTGAACAGTTATACCCTAAAGTTCCTGATCTACTTAAGGGATTGGTTGAACTAACTTATGATTTAAATAACAACCCTTCGTTTCGCTTTTTTGAGCCATTGTTATACAAAAGTGAGTTTTACCGGAAGGACTCACAAAGTATAGCTTTGTGGATAACGAATAATGATGAACGCCCATTTTGTCTAAGTACACCAAGAATTGACGATCCCGAGGTTATACATCTTCCTATATCTTTTGACCACCAAGGTATAGATCTACTCAGTAAAATGAAAAGGAATGGAGGCAGTATACATGAGGTGTGTGAGATGCTTAATGTTCCAGACAATGAAAAAGAATTATTCTTCAATTTCTTTACAGACCAGCCTCTACCTACCTATAAAAGTTATGAAGGAAAGAATACAAGAATGAGATATTTCGGACATGCATGTATATTGATCGAAACACAGGGTCTAAGTATTTTGCTTGATCCATTGATTAGTTACTATGGATATCCGTCAAATGTTGATCACTTTTCTGATTTGGATCTACCCGATGTTATTGATTATGTATTAATAACACATAATCATCAAGATCATATTTTATTTGAGACTTTATTACCGTTAAGACATAAGATTAGGAATATTGTTATGCCGCGAACAACTACAGGAGCATTACAAGATCCGAATCTTAAATTATTATTTACTGAAATTGGTTTTGATAATGTTATCGAATTGGATGATATGGAAAGCATTGCTTTTCCAGATTGTAAAATAATTAGCTTACCATTTACAGGAGAACACAGTGACTTAAATATACAAGCCAAAGCATGCTTTTATGTTGAAGTCGGAAAGAATAAATTTTTGTTTGCTGCTGATTCAAGAATTTTAGAGCCACAGTTATATATAAATATTCAAAAGATTATTGGCGATGTCGATGTGATTTTTTTAGGTATGGAATGTGATGGCGCGCCATTAACATGGCTTTATGGCCCATTGTTGACCGAAGATTTACCTCGAGATAAAGACCAATCTAGACGGCTGGCGGGTTCAAATTTTGAAAAAGGAATAACGTTAGTCGATATTTTTAATCCCAAAGAAGTTTATGTTTATGCCATGGGGCAGGAGCCTTGGCTGGAATTTATAAGTACGGTTAAATACACTCCTGAGTCGAATCCCATAATTCAATCCGATTTACTCGTGGAAGAATGTAAAAAGCGAAATATGATTGCCGAGAGACTCTATGGAGAAAAGGAAATATTATATAATAACTAAAAAAATATCTTTTCTAGATGAAGAAGCTATCCAAACTAGTATTACCAATAATAGGCTATAGAAATGCTATTTCTTATATTTTTCTTGGTATTCTAACAGGTGTTTGCAGCTTTTCGTTTATAAATCTGATTACTAAAGTTGTTGGATTTATCATAGATGGAAAATTGAATTCTGTCAGTAAAGATTATATATTGTTATTTGCTCTGGTGATCTTAGTTTACGTTTGGGGAAGAAGGCAATTGGCATTAACGAGTATGGATATTTCTTTACAGATAAGTTGGACATTGAGAAAGAAGATTCTGAGACTACTAATAGATTCAAATTATTATAAAATTTACGGTAGTCTCACTAAGATCCAAACCTCTATTTTATCAGATATCAATGTGCTAACAAATGCTTCCCTTAGTATTATAGATTTTACGATTTCATTATTTGTTGCCTTATCTGTGTTAATTTACCTTTCGATGATCTCTGTTAAATTGTTTTTAATTACATTAATTGTAACAGCAGTTGGAGTTTTTATTTATTATTTTACGTCTAAAAATAATGTTCATAATTTAAATAAAAATAGATTAATAGAAGATGAATTTCAACGAAACCTAAATACTGCGATATTCGGTTTAAAAGAAATTTATATTGATCAAAGAAAGGGAAATTATCTGTACAACGAAAGTATTCTAAAAAATGCAAGAGAATCCCTTTCTTTTGGTTTGAAAGCAGGAACAGCGTTTATAAACTCGCAGATGACTGGTCAGGTACTCTTTTACGTGTTGATTGCAATGATTTTGCTTGTTTTCAGTTTCTTATTATCTCTAAAAGCATCAGATGTTGTGACATATGTCTTTTCTTTAATTTATTTATTAGGATCTGTTGAGTCGTTGATGACAAATCTTCCGGGACTATTGAAGGCAAGGGTTGCCGCAAATAAGATTGAAGAATTAACATTTTCTATGGAGGAGCTGCTGCTATCACAAGAAAATGCCAGCAGCTCTTTCCCAATAACTGGTTCATTTACCACCTTAGAAGTTATAGACTTAACATTTAACTACGGAAATGATAAAAAATTTCAAATAGGGCCAATAAGGTTTTCGCTGACTCGCGGGGAGATTGTTTTTATTTATGGGGGGAATGGTAGCGGTAAAACAACTTTAATCAATGCTATCCTGGGACTTTTTCCTTTCACAAATGGATGTATAAAAATGAATGGTAATATCGTATATCCCAACATGGATGAGTATTACCGCTCCAATTTCAGTGTAGTTTTAAATGATTTCTTTTTATTCGATGAAGTTCTTTCTTATGAGACGGTCGATACGGTATTATGGGAATATTATTTAAAGCTATTTGAGATTGCGCATAAAGTTCAAATGATTGGTAATAGATTTTCTACTTTACAGTTGTCAACCGGCCAAAGAAAGAGACTTGCATTAGTTA
Source organism: Sphingobacterium sp. G1-14 (assembly GCF_002196555.1). NCBI lineage: Bacteria > Pseudomonadati > Bacteroidota > Sphingobacteriia > Sphingobacteriales > Sphingobacteriaceae > Sphingobacterium > Sphingobacterium sp. G1-14. The sequence continues at coordinate 4,998,551 of NZ_CP021381.1, read as the reverse complement.
TTGCATTAATCGAAAAAAAACCTGTTATCGTTCTTGATGAATGGGCTGCAGATCAAGATCCCTACTTTAGAGAGAAATTTTACTGTCAAATCTTACCTGAGCTGAGTAGCAATGGATATACTATTATTGCGATCACCCATGATGAAAAATATTATCATTATTGCAATCAATTATTTAGAATGGAAGAGGGATTGCTATATAAGGAAAAAATAAATTTTATTTAATGTCAATAACTAAAAATTATGGCTCAAATTTTTTTAATTCATTTTGCCGGAGGAAGTTTCTATTCCTTCGATTTTTTAAAACCTTATTTGACGAACCACGAATTTATACCGATTGAGCTACCCGGTCGAGGAAAAAGGATTAAAGAACAGTTAATTACAGATTTTTCATTGGCCGCAACTGATCTATGTAAACAGGTGGAAAAGCATGTTGAGGGGAAAGATTTCATTATTTATGGGCACAGTATGGGAGCATATTTATCATTAAAAGTAGCGTCAATATTGGAAACAAAGGGATTAAAACCAAAAAGTATAATTGTGAGTGGTAACATCGGCCCGGTGAAGAAAGATAGCAATAAATTTAGGCACTTATTGAGTGATCAGGAACTACTTCTGGAACTAAAAGAAATAGGCAGTGAATCAGCTTCGCATTTTACGAACAAGGAATATAGAGAATTTTTCCTTCCAATCTTAAGGTCTGATTTTCAAGTGGCGGAGAAAAACAATCCGTCTGATTTCGATGTCGTGTCCATTCCAATTATTGCTTTAATGGGAAATAAGGAACACTTTAACGAGAAAATTGATAATTGGAAGTCTTATACATCTTCCGAATTTAGCTGGCATATTATGCAAGGCGGACACTTCTTCATCTATAATGCTGCTAAAGAAATTGCGAAACTAATGAATACCATCCTCTTACCTTCAATAGCATGATAAGTAAACACGATTTTCTAAAATATATTATTCAATGTAATTCAACCTATAACAAATCTGAAATTGATTCGGTATTAATGCTAGATAACGAAAAGATGAATTTTATTGGGGATTGTTGTTTCAGGTTTAATAAATTTCGTTATATAAATGATTATTTCCAATGCTCTGAAATTATACTCAATTATACAAATGATTCAAATAAAATTTTATACGAAACATTGTTAACTAATAACCCTTATATACGGCTTGAGAATAAGAATTGGGATTCAATAAATTTTGAAGATTATGATATCGTTTTTGTAATAGCTCATTCTGAAGATCAACTTCTTGAGTATTTGTGCCTTCGTTATCAGGACGATATTATGTCAAACAAATTTTGTGCAAAAATTTACTCAATTTCGAGTGTTACATTAAAAAAGGAGGAATATTCCAACTTTGTTTTTCCTGAATATCCTAAAATTTTAGATGTTGTCAAAAATTTGGGACCCGGCGAGATTTATTTAGAAACGGATGAAATCGACCAAGGCGAGGGTTGGTTTTTAGAGCAAGGTGTAAAAGAAGGAGACAAAGTGTTTGTAATGGTGGATTCGTCTTCCGCACGAAGTAAGCTAATGAATTTGGTAGAATACTTTGAGTTATTAAAGTCGCTCCTGCAATTACCAGACGTAAAATTATTAATTTTTGATGAAAACAAGATTGGAAAAAAAGCCTTTTATAAAGAGTGGTTAGGAGAAGATCTAATCTCACGATTAATTGTTAGTGAAGGAAAATCATTGCGATTTAACATTTCTCTACTAGGTTCTAGCTTTATTACAATGATTTTTGGCCCATGCACTGGTATTATGCATTGTTCTTCCAGTGTATATAACCATTTTTTTAATAAGGGGATGAGTATCGAAATGATGCCCTTAATGATAGTGTATACCGGCATATATGAAGCTCCTGAAATGGGGGTTGATTTTTGGTGGGGAAGCTCGCCATTAATTAAATGTTTGTTGCTAAAGACACAAAATAACCAAAATATGCTTCTTCAACTCTCTCAATTAAGCGGAAATATGTCTAATAACGAAAATAACGCTCTTCCATGTAGTGAATACAATAGCAATCAGCTCTTCGGATTTATAAATAGAGAACTGCTCTTTAATAAAAGATATTTAAGCTAAGAACTTATGGATTATAATACTCTTTACGCAGCAATCGATAAGGCGTATACTCAATTACAAAATAAAGCCCAACCTAAAATACTGGTACTATTCACCGAGCAAATTACGCTTTTAGGAGACTGTTGTCTGATCTTTGATAAATTTCGGCATGTCTGCAATTATTACAATATTAAACATCTGGATATAAATTTTTTGGGGTGGCAAAATACACGGTTTATAGAGTCACTACTGCCTGGAAACCCTTATATTAAAACCTTTTCAATATTGTCCTCATTAGAAGAAGTAAAATTAAAACATTTTGATCTGGTTTTATTGATTTCATCAGATGAAAGCAAATTTTTGGACTCACTATACAACCAATACTTTTTTGTAAACACATCTAACGATTGGAAAACTGCAGTTATATCCCTATCTGAAACTGTTCTCAAGCCAAACGTTAACAACAAATTTGTTTTTTCGACAGATATTAAACTTAAACAATATTTGAGCGCTCTGCATATTTCAAAGATATTTTTGGATGACAGGGAAATCGAAAGTGCTGAGAACTGGTTCAATAATGAAAGTGTAAAGGATAATGAAAAGCTTGTTGTTTATGTCGATTCCTCAGCAGTCAAAAATAAACTGTTGAAGCAAGAAGTACAATTCGATTTATTAAAAAAGCTTTTATTGGAGGATCCCTTAAGGAAAATATTAATCTTTGATGAATTAAATATTGGTAAACAAAGTTACTATAATATTTGGTTAAATTCTAGTTTATCCAGTCGTCTCATATTTGCCAATGGAAATTCGTTAAGGCATGATTTAAGCCTACTTAGTTCAAGAAGAGTTGAACTTATTATTGGACCGTGTAGCGGGTTAATGCATTGTGCTTCGTCTATCTTCAACGCGCTAATAGAAAACAACAAGTACATTTCCTATCCTAAAATTATCGTTTACACAGGAAATTATGGTTCAGAACGTTATAATATTAATTTATGGTGGGGTGCGTCGCCACTCGTAAAATGTCTCTATATTCAAAAAAATAACACGATTGGTGTGCTATTGGAACTGCCTTCTGGTGAACGAGATGATATTCCCAGACTCTCCACCGATCATTATACTGCTGAAATGCTCATAAATGCTTGCAAAGGTAGATCATAAAAACCTATTATTCACTTTATCACAGAAACATAAATGAAAAAAGTATTTGACCAGATATTTTCAATAGGCATCATTGTAATATTAATATTTATATTGTCAGATCGATTTTTCATGCTTCCCCCATTGGGAAGGGTACTTGATCCTTATGTCGGTATTGTTCAAAATGAAGGAGATACTGATCAGAATAATGCCGTAAAAGTAGATTTTAAACTTAAAGATAGCGTAAATATATTTTTTGACGAGAGAATGGTACCCCATATTTTTGCGAACGATTTTTCCGACTTAGCTTTTGCGCAAGGATATATTATGGGAAAATTACGATTGTGGCAAATGGACTTTATCGTTAGAAGTACAAAAGGAAGCCTGTCTGAAATTTTATCAAAAGATTATTTAGATTTTGATCGTAATCAACGTAGATTGGGATATCTCATAGCGGCAAAAAGAACATTACAACACATGGAAAAGGATCCTGCTATGAAAAATATTTTGGAGTCTTTTACTGCAGGTGTAAATGCGTACGTGGACGCGCTTGATGATAGACAAATGCCAATTGAATTTAAAATGTTAGGCTATAGACCTGAAAAATGGACAAGTTTAAACACTGTTCTTGTAATGAAATCAATGATTGGCAATTTATCAGGTTACGAAGAAGATGAGAAGTTAACCAAATTAAAAAAAAACCTGTCTGAAGGTGACTTCAAAGAGCTGTTTTCAAGTCCAGCAGAGGATATTGAGCCATTAGCTAGATACGAACATAATAAATTTCTAGACTTATTAAACGATTCGTTAGGCTTGGAGTATCTAGATCATATTCTTCTTCATGAAATAAAGGATGAAAGTCAAGTTGCGTTTAATCCAAATTTTGGAAGCAATAGCTGGGTAGTGGGGCCTAAGAAAACAAAAAGTGGATCTCCGATTTTAAGTAACGATCCTCATTTAGGCTTGAGTTTGCCTGCGATATGGATTGAAATGCAACTTGTTTGTAAAGGAATGAACGTATATGGGGTAACAATACCCGGTATACCCGCAATACTGATCGGATATAATAAAAAAGTCGCTTGGGGGATAACAAACGGTGCCATGGATGTAAAAGATTGGTATAAAATGAAAATATCATCAGATTATTCTAAATATTTTATTGACGGGAAGTGGCAGAATACATCGATGTTTATCGATACTATTAAAGTTAAAAATGATCAATTTTTTATTGATACTACATATTATTCGTGCCATGGACCTATTGTATATGATAAGAATTTCAAGCCTCAGTCGAGTTTGAATAATCATGCACTTCGCTGGCAATTACATGAACCGTCGAATGATCTTACTGCATTTATGATGATTAACCAATCACATAATATGGAAGAGTTTAAAACGGCAATTTCAAATTTCGAGGGAACGATGTTAAATTTTACCTTTGCATCCACAAATGGCGATATAGCGGGCTTCTTGCAAGGAAAGTATCCTATAAAATATATTAATCAGGGAGCATTTATTTTGGATGGCACGACATCAAAACACTTGTATAAGAATTACATTCCAGAAAAAGAACTTCCACATGTTGAAAATCCCTCTAATCAAATTATAATTTCCGCAAATCAAACTCCTACAGATCGGTTCTATCCATACTATTATAATGGTTACTTCATTGAAAATAGAGCAAAACAAATTATGTCTCGTTTGAACCATAATAAGCAATTTGATCTTAATATGATGAAAGATATTCAGCTAGACAATGTGAGCTACTTTGCCTCTTTATCGGTTCCGGTTTTACTACAATACGTCGACCAAAAAAATCTTAATGAAAGAGAGCGTAATGTAATTTCTAGATTAAGTCATTGGGACTATAGTTTTAATTATGAAAATGATATTGCTGGATTTTATTATCTGTGGTGGGAAAACCTAAAGAAACTAACATGGGACGAGTTCAAAACTTATGGTAAAAGTCCTAATGATGATGTGTTATTAAAATTGATTAAGACAAAACCAGATAATACCTATTTCGACGAAACAGAGACAACGGAAGTGAAAGAAAATGCGGCGGCGGTTGTATTGAAAGCATTTAGGAACGCAATATCAGAATATGCTGAAGAGGAAGATTTAAATGGTACAAAATGGGGCACACATAATCCTGTTAATTTCCATCACCTTTTGAAGGTGAAGGAAATGAGTGAGTTAAGAGTCTTTTCTTCAGGACATCCTGATGCAATCAATTCAATATCGAAAACCTGGGGACCATCTTGGCGTATGATCGTCGAATTACATCAAAATGAACCTGTGGGTTACGGAATTTTTCCAGGCGGGCAATCCGGAAATCCCGGTTCTAAATATTACCGAAGTAATATCACTGGCTGGAACCAAGGGAAATTTTATAAACACAAATTTTTTCAATCTGCACAATCTGCATCTAATGGTTCGGAGCGTAAACTAACATTATACGATGAATAGAAAAAATAATCTCATCAAAGTGGCCATTTTAGTTTTTTTTATAACCTGTGTTAGTAAGCAAATCAACGGCCTGGAATGGTGGTTTTACGTTATACCATTGTTTTTTATAGGAATTTTCTATAGGAATTTGATCAGCGGAATTTGGATATTTTTTATAGGCTTTTTAACAAATTTTGTTCAGTGGATTTTATCAAATATTTTTTTTTATTTGATAAAATCTGGTGCCTTAATTGATCAATATAGCTTCACTCATGTTTTGCTTGGTTTATTTGTTTCCGGAGCAATCGGTGGACTACTTTCTGGATTAGCTCTATATGCAGGTAAGAACTTTCTCAATAATAATATAAGGTCATGACACAATTTCAATCCACTCAAAAACATGTAGATACATTATCTTTATTGCAAAAAAACGTAAGTTTAAAAAGACCTGCTTTTATGTCTTCTTTTAATACTTTTAATTCGCTTTATCTTGAAGTTGCTGATTTGCTTAATGACCTATTGTGCCAAGGGCGTGGTGATAATCAATATTCTACATATTTCTGTAACTCTAGTATAGAAGCAATTCATTCAGCAGTTAAGATTTCTCGACATGCTCTTACGTCAGGTGGTGTTAGGGCTAGCTTAATTACTACAATATTGTATGATCCAGAAAATTATTATTCTTATTTATTTGACCAAAGCTTGAACGATGGGAAAGTACTAATACCGAATTTTTTCAGAATAAACAAAAGTTCATGTTTTAAAAAGATTTACGAAAATGAACCCGTGATTGTGATTTATCCATTGCGCGAAATCCTCAATATTGAATTAGATGATATTCTTTTGGCTAAGAAAAAAAATAATATTATTAAAATTTTGGACGTTTCTCAAACATCCGATTTTGAAAAGCAATTAGGTAAAATTAATATATCTAATTTTGACATCGTGATTTGGGGTAAGAATCTGACTCACGGACTATTTCCATTTGGTGCAATTTCAATTACATCTAAAATTTATTCAGTTTGGAATTCTCAAAACACCTATGGACTACATACAAATACATATGGAGGCAATTCTATTGCATTAAGTTGTGTTAAGGAAATACTGCAAAGAACACACCATAATATCCTTGATAACAATTTGTCAATTAGTGAGCAGAAATACTCGAAACCAAAATTACCAAAAAAGCATTTTCCTCCTACAGGATGTATAAATTCCTATGCAGTAATACCTATGTTAATGATCACGTCGCATGTTGTCTTTGAAAAAGCATCTGGTAGTTTTCTGTTTCTGAAAAATCCCTTAAGTAAACGGATCTTAGACTGTTTCGGTGGAAGTGGATGTAATTACATTGGGCATAATAACGAAAAGTTTCTCTTTTCTGTTTTCCAGAGATTTAAGGAAGGGATTGACTATATTCAAGAACTACAAAACTTGATGTTTAACAGAACAGGACTTCCGAAAATTATCCAAGCAGTTAGCGGGGCAGAAGCGGTAGATAATGCTATTCGAATAGCGCTGACCGCAAACTCTAAAAATGGAAAGATAATCTATTTTAGAGGTAATTTTTCGGGCAAATCATTGATATCAATTAATTTGACTTCTGGAGATCATACCGTATTTGGGCCATTATATGAGGACAAAATCGAATTAGATGCAAATAAAAGTAGTATCATAAAGGATTTCGAAAAAGCCATTTCGAATAATGATATTGCAATGGTTTGGTTTGAGTTTATACAGGGCAGAAATTTAACTGCACTTGATATCGAATTGATAAAAGTAATAGATGAAAATCGAAAGAAATATAACTATCTCATTGGAATAGACGAAATTCTTAATGGGATCTATAGGACAGGTTCCTTTCTAAGCAGCGGCAATTTGATTAAACCAGATATAGTTACTTTTTCAAAAGCTCTTAGTGCCTCTATTTTCCCAATATCAATTACTCTATTTTCTGAATCTGTCTATAATGATGCAAAATCAAAAAACGAAGATTTGGTAAACATGCTAGAAAGTCAATTCAAATCTCAATTATCTGCACATTTTGCATTTCAGCTCATTACCTATATTGAAGAAGAAAATCTTTCTGAAAATGTCAAATCAATAGAGGCTTATATCAAAAGGAATAAAAATGGTTTATTAAAGAGATCTTGGAACCTGAAAGATATACAGACTTACGGTCTCCACATTAAGCTTGACTTCCATTATAATAAGTTCCCTTTCAGTCTTTTAGGGAGAAAGCTTTCGGACACACTTATAAGTCATGTTTTTTTTAATAAAACCGGTGTTTTATGTGTGTCAAATCGTCTATTACCTCCCTTAAATATCAGTAAGGAAGAAGTTAAGATCCTAATGAATGGAATAAAAACTGTTTCGAGATACCCACGCGCAGGATTTTTTTTGTTAGGATTAAAATTACTCTTCATAGAAAGATATCTTTTATTTAAGGCTAATGTTCATGCGAAAAAAAAATTAAAAATCTAGTTCATGTACTTAAAGTAGGAAATTTTTCCTACCTTTATTTACACAAAAAAATAATTGCAATTATAAACTATGGGAATTAATAATGTGCTGATCAACTATAAAAGTAGAGATTTTAAGTTTTTCAATCAAAGACAGGACCAGTCCGTTTCGTGGATGGTTAAGAACAAATGTAATTATTTGATAATAGCAATTTTTTCGTTCAGCGTTTATTCCTGTGATTTTCAAACGTCGAAAAAGGAAAGTGCTGGAGAACATGTTAATCTTAGCGGGCACAACGAAAATATAGATGAGGTGTCTTCGACTTTCGACACGAACGAGTTAATAACATATTTAAAGGCAAGAAAATTGATAAATGATTATGACAATTATAACGTGAGATTTACCAACAGTGGTATCTATATAAATGATGAACGACAGCCAGATGAACTCTTTGAAAATCTTATGAAGAGGTATAAAATAAATAGTCGAAAATCTTTTGATATACGGCACTCGGTCACTACAAACTAAATACTGCTAAATATATATATTATGATTAGAATAATTACAGTTTTGGTACATATAATACTTGTTTTTTTTGTTGATTTCGTTTATGGACAGAATATTAATGGCCGCGTTTTCGATTCAAATTTAAAGGCTGTTCGGGGCGCGAGCGTTTATTTAAATTTGGCAGAAAAAGGAACAATTGTAAAAGTCGAGTTAACTGATAGTGCGGGAAGATTTCTATTTAATAATGTAAAGAAGGGGAATTATGAGTTAGTCGTATCATATTTGAATCAAAAAACGAATTATGATAAAGTAGTTGTGTTAGATAAAAATGAAGACTTAAATGTGCAAGATATAATCCTAAATAATGATTTAAGACTTAGCGAAGTTGTGGTCCAAGGAAATAGGCCTTTAGTTGAACAAAAAATAGATCGCACAATCGTGAATGTAGATCGACTTGTAAACACAGGTAGTGGCACAGCACTTGATGTAATTGAAAAGTCTCCAGGACTAAGGGTCGGTGAAAATGGTGAAATTTCGCTAAAAGGGCGGGCCGGGGTAACAGTGTATATCAATGATAAGCCTTCTAATTTATCTGGCTCCGATCTCGAAAATTACCTACGCTCTCTTTCCAGTTCATCTATAAAGCAATTAGAGATTATGACTAATCCACCTGCACAATATGATGCTGCAGGGAATGCAGGTGTATTAAATATAAAGACAAAACGAAATAATAGTGAAGGTTTTAATATCGGACTAAACCTTAACATGACTCAACATAAATATACATCAACTATTAATAATATTAATTATTCATATCAAACGGAAAAATATAATTTTTATGGTAATCTTGGTTATTCAAATAGAAATGGTTTCTCAGATTTAACCATTGAACGTAAATACTTTAATGATGATCAAACTTTTAAATCGTTTTTTAATCAAAATTCAGATTTAAGAAAAATGGGATATGAATTTCAAAAGAGTATCGGATTTGATTATTATCTATCCCCAAAGACAACAATTGGCGTAGTTTTAAATGGTGTTTATAGAAAACCGAAATTGAAATTTGCAAATACGAGTGAATTTAGAAATCTGGGGTCAAAAATAGATTCTGCCACACATTCCAATAACTCAGAAAAGGGGAAATTTTTAAATGGGTCTATAAATATGTATTTAAAACATGAGTTCAATGAAAAACAAAATATTTCATTCGATGCGGACTATTTGAAATTTAGCTCCGATAATAACCAGGATTTTAAAAATATAAATTATGACAGTCAAAACAATATATTATCGAATGAAAACTTATTGGGATATCTAAAGTCTGACATTGAAATACGTTCATTAAAAAGTGATTATAACCATTCGTTTCCTAATTCGATAAAGTTTTCTGCGGGTGGAAAATTGAGTTTTACTTCAACGGATAATATTGCAGATTACTATAATATAGAGTCAGGAACCAAAGTCATAGACTTTGATAAGACGAATAGTTTTAAATATAAGGAAAATATTCAAGCATTATATTTCAATCTACAAAAGGAATATAAAAAATTCAATGTTCAATTAGGTCTGAGATATGAAAGGACGGAGTTAGAAGGACATCAATTAGGTAATTTGCATAAACCTGACTCATCTTTTAGTCGATCATATGGTAGTTTCTTTCCTACTATATATCTTATGTATACAGTAGATACGTTGTCTAATCATCAACTTAAATTGAATTATGGACGTCGTATAGATCGTCCGTATTATCAAGATTTGAATCCCTTTTTAACCCCAATTGATAAATTTACTTATTTGGCTGGAAATCCTTTTTTATTACCGTCATTTTCTAATAAGATTGAATTAGGGTATACATTTAAGAAAAGATCAACGGCAACAGTTGCTTATAGTAAGGCAACCAATCAAACTAGTGAAACTATCGAGATTAACAATGGAATATATTACAGTAGGCCAGGGAATATTGGTTCGACCGAGATTTTAAGTTTTTCAGTTGACGGAAACTACGATTTAAAAAAATGGTTAAGTTTTCAATTTTTTACTAGCATAGATTATCTCAAAGCAAGAGGGCCCTTTTATGGTGGTTATTTGGATATTGATGGAGTTAATGCCTATTTGCAAGCTTTGAGTATAGTCAAACTTCCGAGGAATTGGTCGATTCAGGTGGACGGAAATTATCAAACTGATGTAGTCAATGCCCAATTTAAATACAAGCAAAAATGGGCGTTAAACCTTGGATTAGCCAAAAAAATAGGAACCAGATCTAATTTGCGCCTTGCAATTAATGACATATTTTATACGAATATCAATCAAGGTATTATACGAAATTTAAATTTAGCAGAAGCGAGTTATAAAAATGTGGGGGATACCAGAAAAGTTACAGTAAGCTATTCAATTCAGTTTGGAGGGGGAAAAAAGAAGGTGAGAGAACATATTGCTGATGGTGCAAATGAGGAAAAGGGTAGGGTAAAACAGTAAATTCAAGTTTATAGGAGAAAAAAGTAAAGAAATATAGCGTGTTAAAAAGAGGTTTCGATGAACTATTATAATATAATTAATGAATTTCAAAATTGTTCAATTCTAGTTATAGGCGATTTAATGTTGGATAAATTTGTAATAGGAAACAGCTCGAGATTAGCTCCAGAAGCTCCCATAGCTGTCGTGGATGTTCAGAGTACCAAAGTAGCACTAGGTGGGGCTGCAAATGCGGCTTTGAATTTCAGGTCCCTCGGAGCGCGAGTAAGTTTTTTCAGCATATGTGGAGATGATCAAGAAGCTGATTTAGCTGAGCGACTTCTTGCTAATGAAGAGATTGAAACAACTTTACTTCGAAATACAGCGTTTAAAACTAACTTGAAAACACGTGTAGTTTCTGACGGTCAGGTACTTGTGCGTTATGATGTCGGATCGAAAGTACAGCTTGAAACGAAACTTGAATGGCAATTTATCAACTTTTTGGAGCAGAATTTTTGTAAATACGATATGTTAATAATTTCGGATTATAACAAAGGGCTCTTTTCAGAGAATATAATATCGAAGTTGGAGCAATTAAAGCAACAATACTGCGTTTTTATTGCTATCGATTCAAAAAATCTGACGGCGTTTAGAAATATTAATCCTGCAGTTGTTAAGCCGAATTATTCTGAAGTAATCAATGCTTTACAGATTAGACCGGAAAATGATAATAGAATAGAGCAATTGAAAAATCTTGGAAGTGAACTTTTTGGAAAATTTAATTCAAAAATCATTACGGTCACTCTTGATAAAGATGGCGCAATGTATTTTGTTGAAGATAAATTTGAGTGCAGAGGTTTTGCATATCCGGTTGACTTCCAGCAAGTGTCTGGAGCTGGCGATGCTTACTTTAGTGCAATGACACTTTCTTTGTTTGTCGGTGCATCGATTGAAGAAACTGCAGAAATTTCATCTGCGATGGCAGCTGTTGCGATCTCTAAAAAGGCGACAGCATTTTGTTCTAAAGATGAGTTAGTGGCATATTTTGCGAAAAATCAGAAAATGATATACGACCGTGTGCAATTAAAATCTTTGGTCGAACTATATAGATTGCAGGGCAAAACGATTGTTTTTACAAACGGTTGTTTCGATATTTTGAATAGTGGGCATGTTAGTTTTTTGAGGAAAGCTAGAGAACTGGGAGACATATTGATTTTGGCGGTAAACGATGATGAGAGTATAGCTAGAATAAAAGGTGAAAGCCGTCCTATCAATACGCTGGAGCAAAGGATAGATGTGCTTTCGGGTTTGAGTTCAATCGATCATATATTTACATTCGGGGAATTGGATGATTCACCGCTAGAGTTTATTCATATCATAAAGCCGCAAATTTATGTTAAAGGAGGTAATTATGATAAAAGCGATCTAGAAGAGTCGCCCTTGGTTGTACAGAATGGGGGAGATATTGTCATTATTCCCTTAATTCCAAATGTCTCAACTGCCAATACAATCGGTAAAATAATGAAAATTAATGAGATAGACTAATGTGTAATAAGAAAATTTTAATCACTGGTGCGTGTGGTTTTATTGGTAGTTGTATGGTAAGCTACCTTAATAGTAAAGAATTGGATAATTTAGTTTTGGTTGATAATTTTATTGATAAAGGGAATAAGAATTTACAGGGTAAAAAATTTGCTGATTGCATCGAACCTATTTCTATTTTTAATTGGATTGCTAAAAATAAAAATGATATAGAAACTATTATTCATTTAGGAGCTAACACGGATACCCAAGAATTAGATTATCGAGTCCATAAAATTTGCAATGAGTTATTCACAAAAAAATTATGGATATATTGTAATATTTATGGTATTAAATTAATATACGCTTCTTCTGCAGCTACATACGGAACCTGTGAAGGAACATTGAAAGACAACCATTCTGAAATAGACCTATTAAAACCTTTAAACCCCTATGGTCAAATTAAAAACGAGATTGACAAATGGATTTTGAAGCAAAATTCATATAATCCCGAATGCATTGGATTAAAATTTTTCAATGTATATGGTCCTAATGAATATCATAAGGGAAGTATGGCAAGTATGGTTTATCATTGTTATAACCAAATAATTTCAACAGGAAAGGTTCAATTGTTTAAGTCTTACCATACCAATTTTGAAGATGGTGCTCAATCAAGAGATTTTATATATGTTTTGGATATTGTAAAGATTATTTACTGGATGTTGTCTAATAAGATTCCGTCTGGGATATACAATATTGGCACTGGGCAATCGAAAACTTTTGCTGAATTAAGTAAAATTGTATTTAAAGGCATGTCGATTAATCCATCAATTGAATATATTGAGATGCCATTATCGTTAAGAAAAAGATATCAGTACAATACTTTGGCTGATATTTCGAAATTAAGATCACTTGGGTATGATAAAAAACTTTTCTCCTTGGAGGAAGGAATAGATGACTATTTATCTTTTTTAAAAACTAATAGATTCTATTAATTTATAAAACGGGCAAGCGTTTCCAAGAATTTAATCGATGATTTTAATTGTATACGTGTAATTTAACCTGCTTTGACTTTCGGTAACATAGTGATGTAGAACTTCTTTATGCAAACTATTGCTTTGTTTTTTTCCATTTAGGTATAATGCATAATTTGTTATTTTTAAAGAAAACGAATGAGGGTTAAATTTTACGTTATTTACTTTTAATAATGATATGACTTTATCTTTTTGGACTCTGGGAAGGTTTTTGGTGGCAGGAGTAGTTTTATAAAAACTAAATAAATCAGAATAAAACTTTTTAGATAAACTTTTAGAAAACACTAATAGAACTGATATACTAATAATAAATAGCAGATTGGTCAACAATGCTTTTTTTTCGATACCATTAATAGTTCCATTCTTTTGATCCACTATCGATTCAACTCTTTTCAATAACATGTTTTTTTCTCCGCTTGAGAAGCTGAATGATAGACGGTTTGGAGAGTATTCTTCACACACTAGCAAAGCTTCGATGTAAGTTGTTTTTGCAGAAATAGTTAACGCAATCTTATCACAACAAAGTTCTCTCTCGAATTTAATACGTGAAGAGATCCACTTGAGAATGGGGTTGAAGAAAAAAACAATTTCAACTATTCTTTGTAACAAGTTAAATAAGTAGTCTTTTCTTCTTATGTGTGCCAATTCATGTGCAAGTATAGCGGTAATAAGATCCTCTTTTATATTAACCGACATTCCAAAGGGAATGAGTATTATTGGCGAAAAAAATCCCACTACAATAGGAGATTTTACCTTTCTGGATTCGTAAATACGTATTTTTTTTGAAATGGCTAACTGGATTGTGGTATTGTCCAAAACCGTTTTTATTTCATTGCTAACGGGAGAAAGATTTCTAGTGCTAAGAACATATATTTGTCTGAATTCCAATACGAGTAATATTAATTGGATTAAAATGATAGAAAGCCATATCGTGAGAATTATATTTTCGTGTTCAGAAATATGGAAATCTATAAACGTAACTATAGTATCATAGTATTTGTCAGGCAGGCTATTAATATTGTTGGTTGAAACTTTATCTACAGAAATGGAGTGCCGGGTATCGAACGAATTGATAGATATAGAGTCTTTTAACAAAAAGAAACCTGAAACGTATAGAGAACACAAAAGGATTAGCGCAGTAGAAAAAATCCAATACCTAATCTTTGAGGACATGGTTTTACCAAAAAAAAGTATAAGCCCTAAAATAGCCACAGTGATGGATGTATACCAAAATGTATTTAGGAATGTTTTATATAGCTCCCCAGAAAATGGTATCAAAATATTAAAGATTGAATAATGATTCATACTCAACTACTTCTTCATTTTATCTAATATATTTTTTATTTTATTTAAATCGTTTTGTGAAGCTTTTTCATTACCGAGTATTTGCAAGATTAAAGAACTAGCTGACCCCCCAAATAGATTTCCTATAAATCTGTCGATTAAAAGGCTTTTCGTTTCATATTCTTCAATTGCAGAATCGTAAATATGCTTCATATTACTTTCGTCCCTTTTAAGTAGTTTTTTTTCATACATGATTTGCATTAGCTTAAGAGTAGAACTATAATTAACAAATCTTCGTTTATTTATAAAAGTATTTACTTGTCGAACGGTGGAGGGTCCCATCTCCCATATAGCCTGAAGAATTTCTAATTCAGCTTTAGTGGGATCAATAACAATGCCTATTTCTGGTTCTTTCTTTTTCATAGCTGAAATTACTTATTTTTTTTCGAGATTTCAATAGTAGTGTTTCAAATAGAATAGTGTATATGACTTTTTCTTTAATTTAATTTATTATCGTTGAAAGAAAAATTGTGATAAAGTATTTTGATAATAGATTTGAATTTTTAAAATTAAAATCCATTAAACTATCTTCAATGTTTAGCCTTACTTTATTTATGGGCTTATAATTTATGTAAAAATTTTTGTTATTTTTTTATTTGTTAATTTTTTTTTAAAAAATTTTGTATATTTAATTCACTTGTTTATGTGATTTTTTGAATTAAAAAAGAAACAATTTTTATTTAAATTAACGCAAGTTTATCTTGACTTAAGGCATATTAATAGTGATTTAAACCGGCTGTTGTGAAATACCCGGTTTTTTTTGCATTATGATAAATTGAAATACCTATCGATAGTATTGGTTTTATATTGAGCAGATTGAAAAGTCCATTTGGAACATTCTCGACTGGACTTTTCAATAGTCATTCCCTTCTAGGCTCTGTTTTTCTGAATGTAATTGATCGAATAAATCACCTTTTTGGTATGGGTCGATCATTGTTTCGTCGAAAATATTTGGGAATATATTTTAATAAAGTAAAAACATACAACGAAATTGAACCTTATAATTTAAAAGGAAAATACAGGAATTTTAATAATACTTTTCGCAGCATAATCTTTTTTTTATTCCTGTTCACTAAAGATATACCATTCTGGTCGTAAAATTATTGCAAAGTACTTACGTGGCGAAGAACTTGACAAGAAGCTTCAGGAAATATTTGGAAAATAAATACCAGCCCTGGTATTATGCATATAGTTAGTTAGAATAGGCCGTATCTCAAATGCGGCCTTTCTTTTTGAATCAGCAGGTTTTTCTATTAAATCCTGTATCTTAAAGATATCGCTCGCCAAATATCATTTGCAAACTCTTGGTCTACCTCAGAATTTTCAAACAACCAAATTCCATCTTTCTTAATTAATTTCTGTTCCATTCCGTCCAATAATATATCAATTTCTGTTTGGTCCGTTTTTATCTCTCGTTTTAATAATTTAAGTTGATAATCTTGTCCCTTGAAAGTAATTCTAAAAGCCTGTCCCTTAAACGGGTCATAGCGCCAAGTCTCAATTGTGTCTTCCATATATATTAATCGCAATCAAAATAGAAAAAGAATCTTAAATAATCAATTTTAAGTTTTCTGTTATTTCTGAAGTTTCTATTTTATGTTTTTTTAGTAATGATTTGTCGCTAAAAGTTGTTTATTTGTTTAATAAAGTATATATTTAATGAGATAATTAAATCTAAACCGATTCAAAATGAAAACAAATAAGACTCTAAAGATTGTTATTGCAGCATTAGTATTGTATATTTTTAACTCTTGTTCCCAATCTAAAGGGGATCAATATATTGGCTTCTGGATTGAGGACGGAAAAGAGCATTCTGAGGTTCTGGAAATAAAAAAAGAGGGTGATAAATTATATTTGAATAGTAAGGATATCGAGGCTCCTGCCACTTACAACAAAGAAGATAAAACACTTAAGACCCAAATCACAAATGGAGTTGCTTCTGTCGATATTTTGATGAACCTTTTGGATGATCCTGATAAAATGAAAATGAGTATTGCAAACAAAGGCGCCGAGTTTTCAAGAGTTTCTAAAGAAAAAGCTGAAGAATATAGAAAAGCATATGAGCTTTATTATGATCCCGAATTTTTTGTAGGCGAATGGAAAAGTGAGGTCGAAAAAGAAAAACCTTTAAAGATCATCAAAGAGGGGGATTCATACTTCTATATTGACGGTTTTCTCGGTAAAAGGAAGTTAGCCTACGACAATAAGAAGCACTTGCTTATAGGTAACATAGGTATGACTACAATTACAATCAAAAGGAGCGGAGAAAAAGAAATTACTGCTTACGGTAAAAAATATCAAAAAATTTGATAGCAAATTTCAAGTTTTTGCACTGTACCTATGGGCAAAAACTTGATTAATCCTTATTTTCATTTAGTTCGGACAATAGCTCTGTCTTGAGTACTTATTAACATTAGATATAGTCCATTTTCTCTCCCTAGAACTGGATATGTGAACAAATCGATTGTCTCACTGTGTTGAGATTGAAGGGTTTTTATAATGTTATTTTACTTGTCTAATCAGAAAATAACAACAGCGGCTTTAGCGCTTAAATCTTCCAAAGAAGTGTCTTTTATTTTCTTTTCCAATGCAATTCTCATTTGCTTCCACTTATCCTGTCAAGATCCAGTATGCCCTTTTTGATTCGTTTCAAGAACGAAGGTAAGGCGTGTTACGGATTCTAAAGGTCATTGCGAGTTTTGAAAAAATAATCTCCAGCCCTTTGGGTAGTATTTTTTTTCCAAAAACCTTTTATCCTCCTAGACACTAACCTTCTTCTGTTCCTGAAAACGAAGCAAAAGCATACTCCGGCTCTTTAGACGAATAAAAAAAATGTCAGCTATGGGAATTAAAACGGATTGGAAACAGAACAAAAAAGAAAACGAAAACAAGCACCTCCTCTCATTGCCGAATAAATCAAAAAATCCATTCACGAACCATTAAAACATTAAAGACATGACACATCAATTAAATATCTCAGAAGCTAGGGTTTATGTTGGAACATTCCATAAGTACAATACTGGATCACTATATGGTAGATGGCTTGAATTATCTCACTATTCAGACATAGAAGAATTTTACGATGCCTGTAAGGAACTCCATGCAGACGAGGAAGATACAGAATACATGTACCAGGATTACGAAAATATTCCAGAAGAGCTAATTAGTGAATATGGTATTAGCGCAAACATTTTTGAAGTCCTTGAAGCAATAGAAGGAATGGATGAAAATCATAAAGAACCATTCTTTGTGTGGTGCAATAATCGCAGTAGAAACTTGGCTAGGGAAGGAATTTATGACCTCATATCCAATTTTGAAGAAGACTATCAAGGCGATTACGATGATGAAGAGGATTTTGCAAGGGATATCATTGAAGAGCTGTATGATCTACCCTCAATTGCCAAACAATATTTTGACTAAGAAGCATTCGCAAGGGATCTGTTCATGACTGATTACTGGTTTGAAGATATGGCTTTGTCTTCTGTGAATCATAAAAAATTTTTCGACCAGGCGATCTGACCTTGGGTCGCCTATAAAATTCAAACAGATGAAAACAATAATTAACAAGAATAATAAAGGAGTACTGACATTTAGAAAATTCGATGAAAATGTATTGCTGAATTTCAGCTTCGATATCGACCAACTATTCAAAATTATCCTATATGATGCAGACTTCGAACGGTTCGAGATATTCGACAAAAACAAAAAATTACTGCTGACAACAAATCAATTTGAAGAGGAGCCAAATGTATTTATTATACAACCCGTCAAAGTAGAACGTGACGAAGAAATTAAGTGGACAAATTTCGATGCGTACCGCACACCTATGTACCTCTATGGTAAAAAGGTCGAGTGGAAGGTTAACAACAGGATATTTAAGACAAAAAAATCAGCGACAGTCTTTGCTGAATTTACGAATACCAATATTGCGGAGATTATCGAAAAATTCATTCATCGAGGCTAGCGGAAAGAACTAAAAATAAATTTATAAATCAGAAAATCATGAATAATCAAAATTTTTCAATAGAAAGTGTTCTATTTGGTATTGAAAATATCAAAGGACCAATTGAATTGGTTCAATTTGCAAACCGCTTAGCGTCACATGAGGGTATTAGGTCATTTAATAGAATGGCTGTCGTAAAATTCTCTAATATCAAAATAAATAAGGCTCTTCCAAATGCCGTTCCAACAGATGAGACTTTGATAATAGCGAATGAGATAGGCCCGTACTTGGATATTTATTTGTGTATCAGAAGTGGAAAAAGTTGCTGTAGAATCGCTACGGCACATTTCCCAGATGATGAATTTTATATACATGACGAGTATCGGCATACTATACTTTTAGACAAACTCAGCGATGAGGAAATCAAATGTCTATTTAATATGGTTTGTGACGACCCTTCTGTCATTCAGCCAAAACCTATTATTACAGAGTATTAAACTATTTTAAAAGGAGAATTATTTCTTTTTTAATCTCCTTTTTCAATAAAAGAAAAGGCCCCTGCACTTTCGCGCAGAGACCAGATTCTCAAATCTTTATATTTTCTACTAAACTTGAAAAGTTAATTGACAATTTTTCAGGCTTAATGTTATATCTCTATGAACTTTTATTGTCCTTAATAATCTCGATTAGCTCTTTCACAAGATCTTTAAGGCCGATATCGCCGGAATAAGTGCCAATATAGCAATTTACACTATTATTATAGTTACCTGATCCTGTATTTATATATATAGGTTGTTTATTTGATGTTAAAAAAGCTGGTAATGGGATATTGTAAACTTGGGAGAGCTTAGAGGCTTGTTCATAGGTGGGAACTTTCTTTCCGGAAGCGATGTCTCTAAATTCATCTATATTAATATCCGCTAAGGTAGCTACTTCATCGTCACTCCAACCCCTTTTCTTGTTTTCATTCTCAATAATTACTGCTGCTAGCATGATTCGTTATTTTTGATTATTTAATATTCTTTCAAGCAAGTTAGTGAATTTCTCACGTTCTTTCCTAGATTGCTCTATCTCATCTTTTAACAACTGGAAGATTTCCTTATTTAGTTCTCCATTACTATTGTCATATTTTTCAATATTACTTTGAATACTGTTATGATAGTTCCCCTGACCGTTGTTATAATATACTGCGCTTGATTCAGAAGCATAAAAATATTCAGGATCAATTTCATAGAGCTTAGCTAACTGTTTAGCTCTTTCAACCGTCAATCTTATTTGTTCAGCTTCTAATTTATAATAAGTGGATTGGCTAATCCCAAGTTCTGTTGCAATATATTCTTGACTAAAACCTTGATCTTCTCTTAATTTTCTCAATTTACTTCCAATATTCATAACAATCAATATTAATGGTAATAATTATGAATAATTATATTCATAATTGTAATTGTAAATATACTATAAAATGCTCAATTTTACATGATTTATGTGTGTAAATGTGAAATGATTAATTTATTTATAAAAGTGTTAATGTAATAAATTGGAATAGATTATTAAAAATAATAATCTTAATTTTGAGAACTTCATTGTCTAAACGACAGAGTTTTCATTCAAGACTCTCGTTCATGAAAACCGGCTAAATTTTCAAATGGATACGAGATGATAGGATGAGTGCACTGTTCCGACCATATTTATGGCTCCGGGACTGTGTTCCTATCAGCTGCACGTATCCAAGGTCCTTAGCCGGTACCCCATGAACATGCAGACGGGCACAGTCCGCGGAGCCAATTTTTTCGCTAATGCGAATCTAAATATGGTATGATTAGAAAACAATTATTTAAGAATATTATAAGATCTCCTGAATAATCTTTCCGAGTAGCTGGCAATGTCTGGCTTAAATAGCTATTGGGTGCAAATTGCCAATAATTGACACCTTGTGAATTCCACTTTAACGCCCTCTAGCTTTCCAATTAATATATTTTCTTAAATGCAGATTTGGTTCAAAAAGTAACTGATTCATTCAGAATGGAATAGCTATGCCCCAAACTTGCGGTTAATTATCTGAGAAATGATGCCTAATTATAACAGTTTGATCCAATTTGACTTGGAACTCTATGAGATTTACCGAACAGGATATAACCCTGTCGAGAATGTGAAAAATTTTTGGGAGCAGTATTCCTTAAGTACAGTTTACGAATATATTGTAGCATTACAGACATACGTTAGCAATGAGGAAAAAGTAAATCTACAACTGTCTGAATTTTCTGTACATCTGCTCCGGGTGTTGATAGCATATCTTATGATCCATATATCTGAAATGGATTTGAGAAAAGTCTCAATTTCAGTAGATCCAAATAAGGAAGAGTTGGAGATATTTAAAAAGATCTATGATTTCTTCCAACGTGTAACCCCTTCTAATCCCAATCCCTAGAATTATGAAAAAAATAAATCTACATTCCAATAGTAGCCTACTGCTACATATCCAAATGCTTAAGACCACAGTACTTGTGATCCTATATACTTTAGTTTCTATGTTTAGTTTATCAGCTCAGACGCCCCGCAAGGATAGCGGGGCAGATGGGCTCATTACAGGTGAACCATTACTTGTTGGTCAAAAATTACCCGAAGAATTTTGGAAAAGAGAATACCTAGTCTACAACAATGGAGATACAACGAGGCAGACTCTCGAAGGCTACCGGGGAAAATTGTTGGTATTGGATTTTTGGGCGACATGGTGCGCTATCTGCCTCGGACAGATGAAAGATAAAGACGAATTGTTCAACCGTTTTCCATATCACGCAAAACTTATTTATGTCAACCCAACACAGACAAAAGATAAGTACTCCAATATTGTAAAGATCCAAGATAAACTTGCAGAGCGTTCGCTGACAGGAAATTTCCAGTCGATCATACAAGAGGAATACCTTCAACAGCTGTTCCCTAATTATATCTATCCACGATATGTGTGGATCGGCCCTAAGGGGGATCTAATCGCACTGACACTGGCCCTTAGTGTAACAGATGGACATATCAAAGACATGTTGAACTTAATTAATCCAAAAGATGGAAAGAAATAAAGTAATCTGGCTTTTTCTGATGCTTTTGCTTGCTGTAACAGCAAAAGCTCAGCTTAGTGGTACCGTCTTGGATCAGGAGACTGGACTGCCCATACGGGATGTAAACATTATTATAAAAAGTAAAGCTAAGGCAAAAACGGATAACCAGGGGCAGTTTTTCATTGCCGAAAAGATAATTGGCCAACAGGTGACTTTTCGGCATATCGCTTATAAGGATACGAGCATTTCCCTCCAAGCGGATAGACAGCTTGCTGAGTTGACAGTCATGCTTACCCTCAAGCATGGAATGATCGGCGAAGTAGTTGTCAATACAGGCTATCAGAGTGTGCCGAAAGATCGTTTGACCGGTTCCTTTTCCAGCGTGAGCAAACAGCAGCTTGAACAGCAGATCGGACGCGGTATCACGGCAATGTTGCCTTCGGTAGCCAATGGTGTGATGCTGGACAATAACAGTACCTCTGCAAATCGATTAATGGTTCGGAGTTTAAGCACCATCAAAGCAGAAAAGAACCCGTTGATTGTCGTAGACAACTTTCCTTATGAAGGTAATCTCGATGACATCAATCCATTGGATATTGACAATGTCACTGTACTGAAAGATGCTGCTGCATCTGCGATATGGGGTGTGCGTGCCGGAAATGGTGTGATCGTAGTGACTACAAAAAAAGGACAGTTCAATCAACGCCAAAGCTTCCGCTTTTCTACGGCCATTAAAACTGGAGCACCACCAGACTTGGCCAGATTGGATATAATGTCTTCTTCGGATTTTATTGGGATGGAAGAGTTCCTGTTCAATAAAGGCTATTACAATAGTCGGATCACCAGTAGTGCCATGCTGCCATTGAGTCCGATCGTGGAAGCATTGGAACGATTGAAAAATCATAAAATCACCCAAGAAGAATATGATGATTTGAAAAATAGACTATCGAGGTTAGACCTGCGCGATGAATATAGAAAGCATTTCTATAGCAATTCGCTGTACCAGCAATATCACTTGCAGGGAAATGGCGGTAACAGTGTACTGGCGTGGGTATCCTCGCTGGGGTATGACAAAGATCTAGGTGCCACAAATAGTAAAAGTGAAAGACTTACCTACAAGCTCAATAATACATTGAAGATCCGCAAAGATATTTTGCTTTCAACTGATATCAATCTTATCCATTTCAAGGCTTCGACGGGCATGCCCGCCTATGGTGATGTTAAGATGTCGACTTATGAGCTGTATCCTTACGCTACTTTTGCAGATGATCATGGTGTTCCACTGCGCATCGCACAGCGGAACAATGACTACGTGGATCAGATGACCAAAGAAGGCTATGTGCTTGATTGGAACTATTATCCCTTAACAGATTACCGTCATTTGGACAATAGTAGCCATCAGTGGATATTAAACTGGAATACGGGACTAAAATATGATGTGTCTAACTCCTTGAGCATTGATCTCAAATATAACTTGATGCTTGATCGTACGGACGCTAAAAACCTACGTAACCCGGATAGTTATTTCAGCCGTAATCTGGTTAACTCTTTTACTGAAATTGATCGCGTGAAGGGCACCGCGACATTCAATGTCCCTAAGGGAGGCGTTCTCGATCAGTCCGTAGCACGGCAGACTGCCCACAATGCCAGACTGCAGATGAATTTTAACCGTACAATAGATGTGCATGGTTTTTCAGGGCTCTTGGGTTTTGAGGGACGGATTAAAAAAGGGACAGGTGAATCTTCACGTTTCTATGGCTACAATCCGGCCACACTTGCGGTGGCAAACGTGGATTATATCGGACGTTACCCGGATCTGGTCACCGGTGCACTCAACAATATTCCCAATGGTCAATCCTTGACACAGACAGAAGTGCGCTATCTTTCGGTCTTTGCCAATGCAGTTTATTCTTATAAAAACAAGATAAATCTCTCAGGAAGTGTACGGCGTGATGCGACTAATCTATTTGGTCTCCGTACCAATGACAAATGGAATCTCCTTTGGTCTGTCGGGGGGAGCTGGAAAGCTTTGGAAAATAAAGACTGGGTGGATAGACTAACGATGCGCGCTACCTATGGTTTCAGTGGGAATGTTGATCCATCCATGGCTTCGGTGAATACCATTCAGTATTTAGGAACCAATGTGCTGAATAATTTTCCGATTGCCACATTTGCCTCTTATGCCAATCCAGAATTGAAGTGGGAAAGTATAGCGACATTAAATCTGGGGACTGACCTCATATTATGGAAAGATAGGCTCAATATGACCTTTGACTGGTACTCAAAACAAGGAAATGATCTCTATGGATTGGATGAAATCGATCCTACCGCGGGCATAGGGGCTACCGTGGTGCGCAACTCGGCAAAAATGAAAGCTTCTGGTCTGGATATAGCAATAGCAGTAAAAGCTTTAGAGAATAAAGACTGGGGAATACGCTTTCAGATAAATCTGAGCAAAAGCGCCGACAAGGTGCAAAAGTATTACCTGAATAACGCCCTTGGTCGCAATTTCGTTAATGAACGAACGATCGCGGGTATTGTAGGAAAACCTATTTATTCTCTATTCTCTTATCCTTGGAAAGGGTTGGATACGGATGGAAATCCCATCGGGTATGTCGAAGGAGTAGAATCCAAAGATTATAGACAGATTTATAATAATACCAAGCTGGAAGACATGGTCTATGAAGGACCGACATTACCGCGATGGTATGGAGCTGCGGGGAGCAGCATTCGATTCAGAAAACTGACCCTAGACTTTCGTTTGCTCTATAAATTTGGACATTACATCCGTTCACGGAGTATAGACTATAATGCCCTTTTTGCACAGAATATAACGCATGCAGATTATGCGTTGCGATGGAAAGAAGCTGGCGACGAAAACAACACTACTGTACCTGCGATGATTTATCCACTGAATAGCAACCGGGAAAACTATTATCGCAATGCTTCTGTATTGATCGAGCCAGCATCGCATATTCGATTACAATATATTAATCTGCAATATAAGTTAGAGCAGATTCTGGGAGGTAAGATAGATGCAACTTTGATTTTGAACGCCGATAATGTTGGCCTGTTGTGGAAAGCCACTAAAAAGAATTTTGATCCTGAATATGAAAATCGCTTCAACGCGATCAGTCCTTCGAGACAATGGTCGTTTGGTTGTCGCATCAATTTTTAATTGCTAAATGAACTTATCATGAAAAATACAATTAGTTTAATTTTCATTTTTGCCCTATTGTTGTTTAGCTTTTCGGGCTGCACATCTTTTCTGGATGTAAAATCGGATAGCAAACTAGCCGTCCCGACGTCATTGGAAGATTTTCGGGCACTCCTGAATAGTGTCGATAACAGATTGGCTGTTCCTGAGGGAGAAGTGATGTCGGCAGACCAATATCTCCCTGATGATGAATATGACGCCTTGTTTTGTCAAACGGATCGTGATCTTTATCGCTGGGAAGATAGTCCCATGATCCAGCAATGTGATGGTAGTGGCGGTTGGGCTTTGGGATATGGAAGTATATATAAAGCGAACGTTGTCATACATGGTGTAGAGGATTTTGAAAAGGCAAACGGAGTAAGTACTCTTTCGGCTGATGTCAAAGGGCAAGGGTATTTCAATAGAGCGATCAATCTTTACGAACTTGCGCAGGTGTGGTGCACGGGATTTGATCCCCAACAAGCGGAAAACACCCTAGGGCTCCCGCTTAAAGTTACCGATGATTTTAATGAAAAGACCATCCGGTCATCTTTAAAGGCGACTTTTGATCTTATTGTCGACGATCTACAAAAAGCTGCGGCGCTTTTGCCGGATCAACAGAACAATATTTATTGGGCTAGTAAGGTAGCCGCATGGGCTTATCTCGCCCGCGTATATCTTTATATGCACGATTATGAGCAGGCGCAAGCCTATGCCCAAAAGTGTATCAATTCAAATTTTAAACTGTTGAATTATCATAATGTCGATGGTGGAAAGGCATTTCCTTTTAAGGTCGACGGCAATCCAGAGGTGATCTATCCCCGTTTTCTTTCAACGGATTATTATTCCATAAGCATCAAAGTGAGTCGTATGGATAATCTTCTTTATCAAAGTTTTCCGGAAGATGATCTAAGAAAAACTTTGTTTTTCAATCAAAATGATAATGGACTTTTCTTCCGAGGAGATTATGGCGGTGGCTCGGGAGGCTCATTTTGCGGCCCTACGGTTGCTGAAATGTATCTGATTCATGGGGAATGTGATGCCCGAATCGGAAAGACAAACGAGGCTAGTAATACTTTGCGGAAGTTTTTAAGTTATCGACTTAGCAAAGAGAATTCTGTTTTTGAAACTCAGGTACTGGATCAGATTTTACAGGAGCGTAGAAAAGAACTGCTGCGGCGAGGTATTCGATTTGGAGATGTGAAGCGCCTCAATAAACTAGGGGCAGATATCTCATTAAAAAGAACCATTCGGGGCAATACATACATTTTACCGCCGAATGATTCTCATGCGAACATTTTGATTCCGCAAAAAGTGATTGAACAATCGGGAATCGTTCAAAACCCGCGGTGAGTTACTCGCTTCTTCGTGTTGGAGTTGCACTTTGTACCCCAGAGAGATCACCTAGATCATCGAGATGTTGCTCGATACTTTTGTCCGAAGGAACGTCTAGACTACATGGGATTTTGGTCGGTTGTCCACAGGTAAAATTTGAATTTTGTGATGGACTCCAATTCGCGGGGTCCATTACATTTGATTCTAAATTTGTAGATGGACCATTGTAATAATACGTCGTAGACGCTTTTACGGTTGAGGGTAGATCCTTTTTCATCACTACACTTGCCGCATACGTACCGATTGCGAGCAGTGCCAAGATTAAAGTGAAGAGTGACGCCTTCACTGCGAATTTATGTTTCATCATAACTTAAGAGTTTTGATTATAATGCTAAATTACAGTAATATGAACTAGACCGTTAGGCAGAAAGGGAAGTGCAGGAAGGTATAAAAGTAGATTTAATATTTACGCCTATTAAATCCGTATCAAACATTTAATCATTGCTAAGATTTGTTTTTTGAAACTGCTTAAAGTTTAAGGAAGTTAACCCCGTTTGGTTTTTAATAAAAGCATTCATTTCGGTTGTACTACTAAAACCACATTCTTCTGCCGTGGCCAACAGTTTGTCGTTACCGACAATTATAGTCGCGATATGGTCTAATAAAACCTGATGACGGTAACTGATAAATTTACATCCGTAGTGTTTTTTATGCTCGTCATTGAGATGATGCCTAGTTACTAAAA
Source organism: Sphingobacterium sp. G1-14 (assembly GCF_002196555.1). Taxonomy (NCBI): domain Bacteria; kingdom Pseudomonadati; phylum Bacteroidota; class Sphingobacteriia; order Sphingobacteriales; family Sphingobacteriaceae; genus Sphingobacterium; species Sphingobacterium sp. G1-14. Next base: position 4,971,294 of record NZ_CP021381.1, on the reverse strand, counting down.
GTACCTCGGCAATATCAGATAATTTAACCTTAGCCCCCTGATGAAGAATCATAAGTTGTAATAAATTACGAGCTCGGTCTATCAGTATTTCATGCCCATCATCACGTAACTTAAATCGACTGAGTTGAATTAAAAAGATCATATGCTTTAAGATCAAATGCTCATTATCTAGTATATTGGGGTTGATTCTGCTAAATAGCAATTTTAATTGACGTTTAGTGATTTCACCTACACGAAAAGTGACACTATTAATCGACCGTTTTGACTGCGCTTTTTTAGCGATTATCAAATCTTGCAAAAAGCTAAAGTGTCTATTGGCAGGTGGCCGAAATAGTCCTGCATCTAAAATAAAGCCGACCATAATATGATGCCCTTTAGGTATTTTTAACTTATACTCTCCCTTAGAGAGATAAAGATAAGCACCTCGTCCTTCCACAAAATCCATCACGAACTCTTGAGACCTATGGATTTGCCGTAGTGGGGAATTGCTCAATAAAGGATAGACTAGATGTAAATCACCCATAGAGGTGTACACGGGTATATTTTCTTCTTGATCCATCCAAAATTCATAATAATAGAGATAGCCATACCGACCATCAAAAGTAAGCTCACTAATGCTATTGAATTTGGTTGTCCAATGCCGTTCATTCGCATTACGAATAGGATGGCTAACAGATTGTCTTGGCTGATCAACAGCTTGGTATTCTTGTGGCAAGGCGAAATAAAAACTTCTTTCCATAAACTGATCTCTTTTAATGATTGAATAGGTTTAATGGTTTGGTTAACTGTTGTTTACTGATTAAAATGTCATTATAGTAAAATTTTAAAGAGTAGCCAAAAATAAATGTGTATAGGATTTGGTACCCTGTAAAAGGGTTTTTAGATACTGTGAATTTTTAAGTATATGGAAATTTTTGATTCGCAGGTCCACAGAACCCATGTGTTCAAAAATGAATCTTTTGTCTTGTTTTTCTACCAAATTAGCCTTGTGATCACAACGCTTTCATGGCCTGAAAGCAAAGTGACCAAACTGGGCAAGTTTGGTGCTGAGCGAAAACCAAAGATGATAAAGATAATGGAACAGCTTTTTAATGAAATGCAACAATTAGCTGATCAAGCACTTTATACATTTTCCAATTTGGAAACAATAAAGTTTATGATCGAATCTGCAGAAGAAAAATGTAGTCTATACTACTTATAAAATCTAATCGGTGATCCGGACACCTTTTTTTTAGCAATTTAAACAGATAGAACATGAATTTCATTAACCAAAATATTAGTCAAAACTCTGCGTCAACACATAACAAGCTATCTTTTAGTTCTCAAAGTTGGATTAGAGGGCTAAAATGCGCTTCTCTTTTTTATCAATGGGAGCTTGTTAAAAACTACGAATCGGTTTTCAAATTATTAAAAATGTACCAGCATTGGTCTAGTCAGGAACGTCATCAGGTTAATGAATTGTTGTTAAAACGTCTTATTGATATTTGGCCATTTACTGATAGAACCATTCGAATATGGAGCTGTATGCATATAGGACCATATGGAATGATTGCTAGGGTCCTAATTGTGCTTGGATTCAAAGTAGCTGTGTTGCTTCGCTCAGACGTCTATGAAGAGCAAGTAGCTATATATAGAAAACAATTTAAACTTTCATTTGGAAAGGATGCTACAGAAAGTGAATTATTATTTATAAGATCGGACGTAGGAAATCCTCTATTACGGTTAAAGGACGCCATCTGCAAGGGGTTTCAAATTGTTATATTTATCGACGGTCAGCTTAGTAAAAATGAGCATGGAAAAGGATGGGGTAAAGTAAATCTTTATAATTCAGATATAAATCTAAGAGAAGGTATTATAGGATTGAGTTATTGGACTCAAATTCCGATCACAAGTTTGTTTTTAACAATTGTCGGTGAAGAAATCAAATTGCGATATGTTCAAGATATCGCAGTGAAAGAGAAATTAGATTATCATAGTGTGCTTGAAAATATTTTTGAACCTATCTATCTCCTCAAAATTGAAGAGCTTATTCAATGGGAATTTTTGCCAATTATATTTGATCATACTACTATAAAACAAGGATATAAAAATATCGGATCTAGTTTATGGTTACCCTTATATATGGAAAATAAAGAAATGCTTTTTGATATTACGACTGGTCGCTCAGTGTGGGTTGCACAAAATGAATTTAAGATCATATCTGGTAAGTTTAGGGAGTTTTTTAAGTAATTAACTCGCTTTTATAAGAGATAAGTATTATTTTCTTTAAACTGTAAAATATTTTTTTTACTAATTTTATAGTTGTTGAAATTAATATTTGTTCTACATACCTAAACTTATAATGATAAAACAAATTCTTCTTAAACCATTATCAAGACGTGTTCATTTCGCATTTTGGACAATTTATTTCATTTGGATCTCCGCAGTAAATATTTACAAATATGGTTGGGGGCATACGTATGTTTTATTTGTTTTGTGTCCGATAATGTTATCAATCAGTTATTTAAACAGAGGGTGGTTGCGTCAGCTACTATTTAGAAAAATTGAAGTTCTACAAGTAAGTAAATTGCTAAGTTATTTTTTAGTCACTGCTTTTTGTCTTTATCTGGCATTATATGAGTTCCCAACAGAGCTCAGTAGAAAGGTTTTAAAAAATCCTCAATTTTTCAAGCTTGCAGATTTTGCTATAGATATCATAACGTTTTATTTAACCTTTGCGCTAAAAGGTGGCTTAATATTGATCATGGAAATTTTATATAATGTTACGGTTAGCATATTCATTTATTTAGGACTGGTTCGTTCAAATTTTAGGGAAGCCACAAAAGTACAGGTCTTTCGTAATTGGATTACACATTTCATGGGTAATTTGACACAGAGTTTTGCGCGATCCGTTAGAAAGGATCCGTCAAACTTTACACATGTAGATTCTTTGCTTAAAATCGAAGGTTATGCTTTGCGACAGTTGAATTTTCGGAATGATATCTTGGGAAATTTGCAAGATGAAATAAAATATCTAAGGTTGCTGATGGTTTTATATGATGAAAAAAATATAAAACTACAATTAGATATTGAGAATATTAACAGACGTATAATTCCGATGATGTTAGTGAGCTTATATAAAAATATGGTAAAGCATGGAGATTTTAGCCATTGTAATATACTAGCCATTATTTCAGTGTCAACCTTTGACGATAAACTTAAAATTAAATGTAAAAATAAAATTTCGGAAAAGTCTGCATGGATTTATGGCGAAGGGGGTACGGGATTGAAGCAGCTTCAAACGTTGCTACGTCTTGAATATGGTAAGGACTTTACTTTGGTGGAAAAAATAAACGAAGGAATGTATTATCTAAATATTGAGATTGATTTTAATTATGAAAACGATAAAGAGGGTTTTAAAGCAGGAGAATAGGCGTAAAAAAATAAGAGTTGGAATTTTGGATGATGATCCTGAGATGGTAGAAGAACTGAAAGAATGTGTTGATCTTACAGTCAATTTTGAATGCGTATTTTCATCGACTAATCCAAAAGAGACATTATTGGCACTAAGAACGCTCAAACTCGACGTGTTGTTTTTGGATATAGAAATGCCGGTAATCGGAGGCTTGGATATTTTACCTCAGCTTGAGGATCTAAAGGTGTGTAATCCTGGAATTGCTAATTTGCAGGTTGTAGTATGCAGTACCAATGAGGCTGTAGGTGATAAAATGTTCCTCTATGGTGTAACTGATTACTTTTTGAAACCTTTTGAAAGGGATCGTTATTGGAAAGCTATTAAAAACGTGAAAACGAAACTTATGGGAGTAGGATTAAATGATCTTGATGAAAAAAACAATTGTTTTTTTTACGGCAGACGTGGAAAAGAAAGGCGACGGTTAGAATATGACGATATACTTTGTATTGAAGCTAAAAATGAGCAGAGTTGGATATGGTTAGATGACAAAACCTTTATTGAGGTTAATGAAGCTTTTGGCGATATTCTTACACGATTACCAAAATCAAAGTTTGCGCAAATTCATCGCAGTTTCGCTGTCTCTCTTGACCAAGTAACTGGCGTTACATCAACACATGTGTATTTGTCTGAAGTTGAACTTAATAGAGGGGAAAAAGGTAAGTACAAATATTTTGATAAATGGATCGAAGACAATATTATAACGGGCATACTAAATAAATCTGGGGAAATACGACTGAAAGCCAGAAATCATCACGATAGTGATTGAGAAATATATAATTGATTGAGACTTTTTTTAAGCGGGTTGTTTTGAACAAGACAGGGTATTCTAATTGGTCCACAAGTAAATGGTTGTACAAAATTGAGGAGGTATTTTGTACAACGCAAATTTCAAATCATTTAAGTATAACATTGACAGAGTTTTTAGGGTTTCTAAAAGCTAATATGATTTATTTTCTTTCGAGCTTTACAGAAATAATGGGGGCTTCCGCTAAAAAAGCGAAGATAGCCCTTTCACAGTTAATTTTAACCGCTAATAAGATATATGAAAACCTTAAGAATATTAAGAAAACCAATTTCCCTATAGAAAGATATAGCTATGTAAGAAAGATTTATATCGAAATGCTGTCAATTATAGATTCATTATTAAATGACTGTGAGCGCTTAAATGAAAAATTGCTTAGAGATCTACCCTTAACTAAATACTCTTCTTTTGTAGGAAAGGATCTGTTTAAAAAAGACCTTGTATTATTGAAATCCAAAATACATAACTCATGTATCAATCATGATCTTTCCAAACTTGTTTTAGGAACACTTCGCAATGTAATAGAAAAGAAGGAAATTAAGAGAGGGGAGATCAATTATTTAATGTTGATTTTACAGGAACTTTTAAATATCGAGAATCTTGATACACAAAAGATTGAAAATTTGCTGATTCAATATGACTTTAATTCCCCCAAGTTTTTCAATTACTGTGCTAAAAATTGCCTTTCTCAAACAGCAGAAAATGTTAGCCTACATACCCAAATGGAGGTACTTATTTCGTTGGAAGACAGATTGAATATTATACCGCAAAAGCGCTTCCTAAGGCTTACGGTGGAAGATGAATCTATTAGACAACAGTTAAAAAGTTTTTACAAAGAAAAAAAGGAAAGCCTGAAGGAAAGAATGGAATTGCGGAGAAATGAAATATTAGATTCAAAGTTGTGGCAGGATAATGAAAAAGCTTTAATAAATCTTTCAGTTCCACAAATGGGACTTATTATAAGATTATTTATGGAACAGGGGATTATTCCACGTGAGGATGTCGGAAAGACTTTTAGTTATTATGCTAAACATTTCAGGACTCCTCACGCTAGTTTTATTTCTGCCGAAAGCCTACAAAAAAAGTCGACAGACGTAGAATTTGCAACGGCGAAAAAAATGAAAAGTCAGTTAATCGGTATGGTGAACTGGTTGAACGAGCATTATAATACTTCCAACTACAAAGATTCATAATTTCCTTTTTTCAAATTCATCCAATAAACCTGCTCTTTCCAATAGCAAAAGAAGATCAGCATACCATATGTAATTGAAGTTCTTGTCTTTTCGTAATTCTGGTAGATTAACATTCATGATATCTTCTAAGGTATTCATACCTAAAATATTTGATCGGTCGAGAAAATCCTGTTCAATATTTAGAGAAGATAGGTCAATTTTTGGCGTATTCATAGTTCTAAATTAAAGCAAAATTAGCCATTGCTAACTAATATTGATATCCATCATAAATATAAAAAATCTATGTATATAGCTATTCATTATTGATTAAATTTCCTCATTCTCATATTTTTCATATGAATATCTAAGTAATGAAATTTATGAAAATATGCATTTAATGCCACTCAAGCATTTTTTTTGAAAGGGGGTGAAAGGGTTCTTTTCACCCCCTTTCACTGTTTATGCTTACCTCATTTTTCTTGCTTTGCAACCAATGGGACAATAAACCCATGGGAATTATGAAAACAAGGGAACTGTTTTTTTTAATGAGGCAAGCAACAGAGGAAGGTGTATCTAGAGCATTATTAATTACTGGCTCTGTGCCTAAATCAATCAACAAATCTCAAGCTTATAGGCAGTACGGCCGTAGCAACATTGATAGATGGATCCTTGAAGGTATCCTAGTCCCCTTAACGCATCAATCTTCTCAAATATTATTTGACCCAGAAGAATTGGAATCTATTTCTGATTCAAGCAACCGCATTACCTATCTGCAAGTGGCAGAAAGATAACTCAGCTTGCCGTGAGGCAGCAATTCTTGTTCTTTGACATTTGGGGATGAAGCATTATCCTGATAAAAAAGGAAATTATGTGAAGAGAGATTTTTTTCATTTGGAAAAAGTCTGTCGATAGCACATAGGCAGGCAATAGCCCGATCTGTACAGATTGACGTGAGTAGTCCCGATCATTTAAAACATTAAATTTTGATTGGATAAATACTTTATGTATTAACAATTTTTATTACACTATTCATTACCTAAATGAATATCATCCTTACATCTTATCAATTACAGAAACTACTATCTGATGCTTCGGAACTTGGCGCTCTCAAAGCATTAGCAAAAGTTGGGACGATTAAACCATACCTGAAAAAATCAGAAGCTTTTCGGCGTTTTGGACGCAATAACGTAGAACAATGGATCAGTCAGGGATTGATTACTCCTCGTAAAGATGGAAATCACTCAGCGGCCTGGCGAATAGACAGAATCGAAATAGAAATCATCTACAAGGCTAAATCCGCGATGAGTTTCTTTTAAAATATAAACGTTTTATGACAACAAATAGAATACTATTTGATGAATCATCTTCAAAGGAAGAATTTATCTCCATCAAATCATTATTGAACCATCTGGGATTTAAACCAAGTGTTTCAAATGAGAAGGAGAGTTTCTACTCAAATATTTTTACTTCCAATAATTTAAAACCAAACAGTTTTAGGTTAGACCATGCATTAGATGTATGGTTTGATAAATCAATAGGAAAGGGGGGAGGTATTATTGATTTTGCTAGATATTATTGGCCTAATCTCAACCTCGATGGAGTACGAGAAAAATTAAATTCGTTTTCAGCTAGCAAGGAATATCATTTCTTATTCCCAATAAATGATAAGAAAAAGAGGAAAAGAAAGCCGATTAAATTGCCTTATTACCAGGTGGCAGGTATACGGAAGCTTGGTCTTACTAATGAAGTGTCCACATTTCTTCAGGATGCCGGATTATGGGAAATTGCAGATTCAAATTTGGTCGAAGTTCATTATTATGTTAAGGACGAAAAAGGTAAACGCAGAGATTTTTGCGCAGCGGGGTGGCCAAATGAAAATGGAGGCTGGGAAGTATACGCCAAAAATTTCAAGTCATGTATAGGACATAAGGGAATGACATTTTTTGAAGCTTCCACGCGAAATATTGCCATCTTTCAGGAGTTTACCGACTACCTAAAACATAGAGATCAATTGTATTCACTTTACTCTTCGATTTTAGTACTTAACTCTTCTCAATTTGTTTCTGCCGCCATTAAAAGGGCTAGCAAATATGACAACGTTAAATTTTATTTTGATGGGAAACGGGAAGGTTATAAAGAGACGAAAAAAGAGGTACAAGGCAGCTTGCCTAATTGTATTTTTCTTCCGCTTTAAATCAATCTTTTTAATGACAAATTATATCGACCGAAAAAGTGTCGAAGGGTTGTCCATTGTGGATTTTCTCGGACGGTTGGGATACTTCCCTGTCAAAAAATCTGGCAGGGAATTTTTTTACCATAGTATGCTTCGGGAAACCGGTAAAAACACACCATCTCTAACGGTATGGGACGAAGGAGGGAAATGGATGGATCATGGTGGTGCCAACCATTCTGGAATTCATGGTGGCGGGATTGTCCAGCTTGCGATGGCTTTTTGGCCGAAACATTCTTATTTTGAAGTTTTACAAAAGATCCAATATACTTTTGACAAATTTGAAAAGGTCGAAATTCCAGTTTTTGAATCCAATAAGGTTTTCGATATGGGGGCAGACAATATCCTGGAATTTTCACACAGTCAGAAATTGGGTAGAAATTATGTTCTTACCAGGTACCTGCAGGAACGGGGAGTAGATTCTGTAGCCAACGGACTCTTATGGGAAGTTTATTACAATAATAAACTCTATTCCGATCCTACGAAGTTATTTTATGCGATAGGGTGGAAAAATGAAAAAGACAACTGGGAAATTTCTAGTCCAAAGGGATTTAAAGCTTGTATCGGAAATAAAGATATTTCAATTATACAGGGCCAGGTGGATCATCTTTCCGTATTTGAAGGTTTTTTTGATTATTTAAGCTGGCTGAGATTAGCTAAAACTGAGTTTTCACCTACGGTTATCGTACTTAACTCGGTTTCTTTAGTCAAACGTGCTATGGAGCGTATGTGTGAATTCAATAAGATAGATCTTTATCTGGATAATGATGAAGTTGGGAAACAATGTACTTCAACGATAAAAGACTATTACCCTTACGCGAATGACCGAGCAAATGTTTATTCCGGTTATAAGGATTACAACGAAATGTTAATGGACTCATTGAAGAATATACATATCCATAAAAATAGATAACTATCGGTATTTATAAATATTCAGATTTCTATTTATCCAATTATCTAGATGTCTATCTATACAGCTATACCGTATTCAGTTTAAATAACTATGTGGACATATCAATATAGGATAATCTATTCCATTAGATAAATTAATAGATGGATATATTGGAATAGATTATATTTATTACTCGATATGTATATGGCGATATATACAAATAGCTGGATTTTTCCTTATCTGGCTATTCATAAATGGATCTATGTATACGACAGAAATCGGATTATAGTATAACGGAATTTCACGAGTAATAGGGGGCTGCCAAGTTCGGCACTTATTCCGATCATATTTCTAAAACCCTAATTAAAATTTGATCCGCTTAATCCTCTGAAAGGCTTTCGCCTTCGACAAGCCAGCTACATCTTTTCTTGTTTTGTATTGGGCAAGTTGTGTCTTTGTACGTACAGATTGCGCTTTGCTGATCTTGTACCAACAAAAACGAACTTGCCCTGAAACTTATCAGCCTTTTAGGTTGACAAGTATCAGGGAAGGAAAAATGTCGCAACTCCATTTTTCTACTTTCTAAATCTTTGCCCCTTGTTCTGGTGCATTTTTCCTAAATCTAATCCTAAAACTATGTTAAAAAAACACCGCAGCCTATTCACGGGAATAGGTGGCTTTGATCTGGCTGCTTCCTGGATGGGATGGGAAAACTCGATATTCTCACCGGAGGGTTTTCATGCCAGCCGTTTAGCCAGTGGTACCTAAAACAATCGATATATGGGAAGAAACAAATCTTTCAGAACTAAAAGTCTAAAAAATAATAGGGTATGCCGGTTTGAACTGCGCCTGACGGAAAACGAGAAGGCACAGTTCCTAGCCCTTGAAAAATCGCTTGGTATAAACCGGTCAGAAATTGTAAGGAATAGGGTTTTATCTCATCCATCCAGGACATTGGTCGATTCTAAAACCATACTCCAGATGCTCGATACGCTGGGATCGGAGCTGGGAAGATCTGGAAATAATATCAACCAGCTCGCCCGGCACATTAATATATTGAAGCTGCAGGGTAAACTGGAACCCGGCGAGCTATCCCGATTCCCATCCCTCATAGCGGATTATATTAAATATCAGCGGCAGATTGAACAGGAATTCAGAAATCTAATGCGTTTAATCAAAGGGCAGCGATGATTGTTAAAATATTATCCTCCGCTAAAAATTTTGGCGGTGTCCGCTATAATACGGACAAGATCCAGCAGGATAAAGGTGAACTGGTAAAAGCAACTAATTTCGGTGCGCTTGGAGCCATGTCCAACTTGCGTCCATCTGATTATATCAACTATTTGGAACTACAGACCAGTGCGAGCAAAAAAATAAAGAACCCACAATTTCATGTCGCTATTTCATGTAAAGGCCGTAGCCATAGTAAAGAAGAATTAACAGAAATTGCGGAGAAGTGGTTAAAAGGAATGGGATATGAAAAACAGCCCTATTTGCTGATATTTCACAAGGATACTAAAAATAATCATATACACATCGTCTCAACACGTGTCGGCAGGGACGGGAAAAAAATCAGCGATAGCTATGAGAAACTTCGTTCCTATGAAGTCCTTAACCGGGTGATGGGAAACGACGAAAAAATAGAAGCTTCGAAATCCATACAAAAGGCTCTCAAATACTGCTTTTCCACGCGGGCACAGTTTATGATGATTTTGGAAAATCGGGGCTACAGTATTACGCTTGACGCTGGAAAGTACCAGATTTCCAAATTTGGTAAAAATCTTGGTGAAGTATCCCTTGATGTCATTGACAATAAAATTGGGTTGTTTCAGAAAGACCTTGATAGATTATCTCAGATCCGTGCAATTTTTCACCGCTATAAATTAGATCATGATCCGACAGTGAGAACTTTGTATCAGGAAAATCCCGGTGGGGAAAGTACTATTGCAGTTGGTTACAGGTCTGATCTGGCAGAACTGTTTAAATCAAAATTCGGCATTCAGTTCCTTTTTCATGGAAAACCCGGAAAACCTCCTTATGGTTATACGATAATTGACCATGCGGGCAAGAGCATTTATAAAGGTGGTGACTTGATGCCACTTTCAGAATTTATCTCTGCAAATAATAGTGATAAAACATTAAAACCTATTAGATCCGAAGATTCTCCGCAAGCTGAGTTTAAATCGCAAGCTCATAAATCATTTAGCGTTGAAAATTCAATTGTCCTAAATGGCATACCGGAAAATGACAGTTTTATGTTACCTGATTTCCAGATCGACATTCGGGATGACATTGATGATGAGGCCATTCATGGTAGAAATCGAAGACGTAAAAGAAAATCCCGTACCAATACACGTTAGCAAAAACATTATTGACCAAACTCGAACATTATGCTTGTACTTATTGGAAACCAGAAAGGAGGCTGCGGTAAAAGTACGCTTGTACTACTGCTCGCCAATTTTTTGGCAATAGAGAAACGTCAGACCCTGACCATTCTTGATATGGATTATCAACAGTCACTCTTTGCAAAATCGCAAAAAGCTAAAATACTGGAAAATGATCCTTTTTATGAAATTGTTCCCGCTGCACTTGAAGATTTCCCATTAATGAAGAAGAGACTGCTAAAATCTCCAAAGGACATTATTTTAATTGACCTTCCTGGGAAAATGGATGATGACGGACTTCTTCCGGTCTTTACTTCCGCCGATCTTATTCTATGCCCATTTGCGTATGACGAATTTTCAGTTGATTCAACAGTGCTCTTTTCAATGGTTGTCAAAAAGCTGAACAGACGGGCAAAGGTTCTTTTTATCCCCAACAGGGTCAAGACAAATGTAAAATACGAAACCAAGGATCAGGTTCAGAAGGTCCTGCAGAATTTTGGAACAGTCCTTTCGGAGATTTCGGACAGGATAGATTTTCAAAGGGTCTCAACAGTACATACCCCCGAGATGATCCGTCCAGTATCTTATCCGGTGCTTTCCCATATATATGACCATTTTCTTAAAAGTGATTGATGCCAATGAATATTAAAACACTAGCAGATGAACTGAGGGAAACCATTCGGAAAGATAATAATGAAGGGACAGGCAAAACAGTCCCTAAAAAGAAACCTGTCCCAAAAAACGCATTAGATCCTATCGTCGAGGAAATACGTGCCCACAGGCTGATCGGAAAAGAAAAGTTACTGATCAGGCTCGACGATAAAACCATATTTCTTCTCAAACAGCTCAAGGTTACCCAAGGAATTGACATGAACAAGATCATTTCCTATTCCCTTCAATACTTCCTCCAAAAACATCCCCAAATTTCAAATCATATCAAAGAAACCCTAAAAAATCTCGAACTATGAACTGGATTCAATTTACACTCTATCTCTCTACGCTTTATCTTGGATACTATGGACTGAACCTCATGTATGATTTTTATCGCAATAATAAGCCGGGTAATGAACCAAAAAACGTCAGAAATGGTGAAATCTCATTTCCCGAAATTCATTCTTCTACGAAGGTGGAGCTGCCAGATGAAGGAATTCCGAATGACAATTTCGAAAATGACGGTGCGATCACAAGTGGCCCAATAGAAAGTTCAGGTGGAGTATCCATAAAAGAATTGTTCTCCCTTGCACAAAATGACCTGATCGAATTCACAAAGGCAATTGCTTATTAATCAATAATGAACAAAAAGAAAACGATATGGACGGCAATTTCCGTCTTTTTTTTTGTCGACAACCTTATCGCCCAGCCGGGCCTGTCCGAATTCAGGCAGGTCAGCTCCGAGATCAGGGGCTGGTATTTTAATTTTTCCGACTTCGCCCTGGTCCTTGGGGCTATCTGTGGCCTGATAGGAGGGATTCGGATCTTCTACAACTGGCAGAGCGGAAAAGACCATCATATTGATGCGCAGGTCATGGCCTGGTTCTTTTCCTGTCTGTTTCTTTCCCTATTGAGTGCATCTCTAAAAGCACTCTATGGAATCAGCTAAAACGCCAATCTTTTTTTCCATTCACTTTTTTAATTCCTATTTCTTATGAAAGTAAAAGCAAGCAAGTTACTTGTTTTGTCCGCAATCTGCCTTTTTGCGGAACGTTCCTTCGCCCAAGGAGGAACAGTTGGTATTGACGCCGCCACATCGTCGTTAAATACCTATGTCGATCCCATATCGACATTAATACTGAGTATCGGGGCTGTCGTCGGATTGATAGGAGGAATCAGGGTCTATATCAAATGGAACAGCGGAGACCAGGATATCTCGAAAGAACTGATGTCGTGGGGTGGTTCCTGTCTATTTCTCATTCTGGTCAGTGTGGTCATCAAGGCATTTTTTGGCGTATGATACAGAAAAACTATCAATTTTATAAGGGGCTCCAAAAGCCCCTTATTTACCGAGGTTTTAAAGGGAAATTTATCTATTACGCCGTCATATCCATCATGGGCGGCATGCTCTGCGGAGGTCTTATTGGCGCATTTACCAACATGATACTTGGCTGCTTGGGCATCCTCGTATTCATGACCCTGGGAATGGTGTATACGATCAGTAAGCAGAAAAAGGGGCTATTCGACAAAACCCGTCACAACGGGATTATTATCCATCCTTCCAAAACACTGTTCAGAAATGAAAAAGCAAAGTAAGCATGCCTTTAATCTACCTTTTGCGGGCATTGATGAATTTATGGGCTTCCCGATCCTCTTTGGGGATAAGGGAGACTATTCAATTATCCTTGGTATTACCAATCCGGTCATCCAATATGATGCCGATGAAACCAAGTATTCTGCCTATCACCATGCACTCTCCAGTGTGGTCAAACTTTTGGGAGAAGGACATATAATCCAAAAACAGGATGTATTTATCCGTAAAAATTATAGGCCAGTTAAATCGGAAGTGTTTTTGGAACAAAAATATCAGGAACATTTTAACGGTCGGGAATTTACCGAAATCAGAAGCTACATCACCTTTACCAAACAGGTCAAGAAAGGTGCATTCTATACTTACGATGAGAAGATGCTTTATAAGTTTATAAGAGATCTTGGTAAAGTAATGGAGGTATTGAATGCTGCGGGGCTTCATCCAAGGGTTCTAGGAAAAGCTGAGATCAATCGACTTTTTTATAGGATACTTTCATTTGATTTTGAAGGGACGGATTCAGTATTGGATAATTATCAGTGCCATGACAATCAGATAAATCTGGGGAAGAAATCCATCAGATGCATTAGTCTTATAGATACGGATATTGTTGAACTGCCGGACACTATCAGTGCGTATGCAATACGGAATGAAACAAACGGCTTTATGAATTTTCCCGTTGACAATTTATTTTTTCTGCACAAGGTGCAGGATTATAAGGTCATGATCTATAATCAGGTGATTGAAATTCCTGCTCAGCAGTTTACGATGAATAAATTGGAACTTAAAAGGAAAAGACATTCAAATATGCCCGATCCGGCCAATCAGCTCTATGTTGAAGATATTGATAATTTATTGGCCGATGTTGCAAAAGATAATCAGTTGCTCGTAAATGCACATTTTTCTATTTTGGTCGGCTGCGATTCCGAACTTCTGGAAAGGACATCGAATTTTATTGAATCTTCCCTATTTCAGCAGGGAATCATCCCGAACAGAAATGCTTACAACCAGTTCGAATTATTCAGGTCTTCATTACAGGGCAATGCTGTGGAACTACAGGTTTATGACTGGTTTTTGACTCCGGCAGATGCGGCGCTCTGTTATTTCTTTAAGGAATCACTGCCCTGTGGTGAAAAAACGGATTTTCTGATCCGGTTTACAGACCGACAGGGGATTCCATTGGCATTTGATCCTGCTGACCTGAGTACCAACCGTATTTCCAACCGTTCGAAATTTGCGCTGGGACCTAGTGGTACCGGAAAATCTTTCTTTATGAATGCGCTTTTGGAACAGTATTATAGGTACAACATGGATATTGTCATCGTTGATACCGGCGATTCCTATCAGGGCCTCTGTACTTTTCTAGGCGGAACTTACCTGACCTATACTGAGGAAAACCCGATATCCATGAATCCTTTTGCCCTTACTCAGGAAGAGTTTAATCTTGAGAAAAAGGATTTCTTAAAAACTTTGGTAGCGCTGCTCTGGAAGGGAGCTGACGGAAAACTGTCCCAGGTAGAGGATACACTTTTATCAAACGTTATATCCTCCTATTATTATGAATATTTTTACCTCGATTCCGGTCCGCAAAACGCCCATCGTCCTAACAAATTAAATTTTGACTCTTTTTATTTGTATTCCGTTGACAAGATCAGGGATATAATTGAAGATGAATCTTTAAAGTTTGATCTGGATGAATATAGGTATGTTTTGAAGAAATTCTTTACCGGGCAAGAATTTGGCACCGTTCTCAATAAAAGCGCTGACTCCTCCCTTTTTGAAGAGAGGTTTGTTGTGTTCGAAATTGACAATCTAAAGGAGAACAAGACCCTTTTTCCAATCGTTACGCTGGTCATTATGGATCTATTCCTACAGAAAATGAGACACCGGACATTCCAACGCAAAGCCTTGGTGATCGAGGAAGCATGGAAGGCCATTGCCAGTCCCTTAATGGCGGGTTATATTGTTTACCTGTATAAAACAGTAAGAAAATTTTATGGTGAAATTGTGGTCGTTACGCAAGAATTAGGCGATATTTTGGGCAATCCAATAGTTAAGGATAGCATTCTGGCAAATTCGGATACAATTTGTTTACTCGACCAGTCTAAATTCCAGTCCAATTATGATGAAATAGCAAAACTGCTGTCCATTACCGATGTAGAAAGACGCAAGATCTTCACCATAAACAAATTACAGAATAAAGAGGACAGGTCACGTTTTAAAGAAGTCTACATCCGAAGGGGGACGGTGGGCGAAGTATACGGCGTGGAAGTATCCTTATTTCAGTATCTCGCTTTTACCACCGAAAAACCCGAAAAAAGTGCCGTAAAAATCTATGCGGATCATTTTGGAAATTACAAAGATGGCCTTACCGCACTGGTCAAAGATCTGGAATATTCTGGCAAAGCCCTGAGCGATTTTGTTGGGGAAGTTAACAGAAAGGGAATTCAAACTTTAAATCTTATGGCCAATGAATAGAATAATTATGATTTTGCTGATCTTATTTCCAAGCTTGTTTGTAAAAGCACAGATTTATACCGATCCGGCAGTTGCAGCGGCAACGGGAGCACATGCATCGGTGATGAATAGGCAATTGGATCATGTCAATGATAACCTGACACTGATCCAGCGGGGGCAGCTTGCTGTTACCGGGCAGTTGCAGATCGTCAATGATCTACAGGATAAAATTTATAAAGGACTCTCCGAGGTCTCATCTGTGGTCAGATCACTGCTGAGCATAAAAGAGATTGCTGGAATTACCGTAGATGTTATTGAGGATGTCGAAAAAGCAATGGTACTTGCAAAGGGGAATCCTGTGCTTTTACTTTTTGCAGAAGCCGGTGCAAGGGAATTTAAGAACAGGGCGACAAACCTTGCAACGGAGGTAGGGGCCTTTGTACTCAAAGATGGGAAAGAGAATCTGATGGATTCCGGTGAACGGGCAAAATTACTCAACAGGATACAAACGGAATTGACCATTCTCAGAGGCGTTGCGTATGGAATGCACCGAAATATGTATTGGGCAAAACAACGGGGAATTCTCAATTCCATAAATCCCTATGCTAGATTTATCAATATAGATAAACAGATCGCGGATGATGTTATCAGAAATTCTAGACTATTAAAGAAGTAATGCAATGAAATGGAGAATTATTTTTTGTTTCTGTATTCTTTGCTTATCCAAAACTGCAAGTTGCCAGTTGAATGTGCAGCTGTTGCACCAGCTGGTAGGTCACAGCAAGGATGAGTATGAACGGCAGAAAGAGGCCCGTGACCGCCAGGGCGTGACCACGGCAAATGAGCAGGTAAATACTTCGGGTACCACGAAGCTCAAAAAACGGTATCGGGAGATCCAGAACAGGTTCAGTATCCTGCATATGGCATTACAGGGATTGAGTATGGGAATCGAATCCGGACCGATCATTGAACGGATTATTGCCCATCAGGACAGAATAATAAATATCGCATCTGGCCATCCTGAATTTATTCCACTGGCCTTAAATAGCGAAAAGGAAATCGTAGATAGGTCAGTTCAATTGGGAAGATATATTGCCGGCCTGTTTTTGGCAATCGGGGATCTCAACCAGATGAAAGCCAGTGACCGCCGTTTGCTTTATGCGCATATACTGACTGAACTCCGACAGATAGAAGGAGTATCCAGGGCACTGGCATCTACCCTTTATTACTCCACAAGGAAGAAAATACTGGATGGTCTAAATCCCTTTCGGGAATATATAAACACCGACAGGAGAATTGTAGAAAATATATTAAGACAAATAGAAAAGAAACCATGAAGTATTATCTCATAACACTGATTATTTTCTGTTTTGATTTTTTGTATGGGCAAGGTTATGTGACAATAATTTCAGATGCCAAACATCTGGCAATCGTAAATGAAAACGGTGCGGTCAGGCTGGCCTCCGAATCGGCGCATAACAGTATGCTAAAGCAGATCAATCAAAATGTTGAAGACATCAATCTCAACCTGTCTTCCCTGGTAATCGTTCAGCAGGTGAACCATAGGTCCCTATCGGAGGTAAACAATGCTTTGAAGTCCGGTAGATCCGTGTTACAGGTTTCTTCCCTGATCGCTGAAATTATTAAACAGTCCAATAGCCTTATCGAGATTTCAAAAGAAGAACCCTGGCTGCTTTTAGTAGCAGAAGGAACAGCTAGGCAACTAAAAGAAAGGGGGATAAATCTTGCTATGGAAGTTTCTGATTTCGTTCTCAGGGAAGGCAAAAATGTCTTAATGGATTATGAAAAACGGGATTTTCTTTTGCGGAAGATCATCATCGAACTAAAGGTGATGCGCGCGCTTCTTTTCAGTATGGAACGTTCGGTTTATTGGACAAAAATAAATGGATTATTAAAAACGGTGAATCCTTTTAAAAATTTCGTCAATAAGGACATCCAAAAAGCAAAAGAGATATTAAGGAACTATGGCGCAATAAAACATTGAATTATGTGGAGAATATTAGCTATTGTTATTTTTCTGCTTGGATCTAAACCTGTCATTGGCCAGCGGATCAAGCGTCAGACCGATAAACATATTGTCAATCAGCAGGAGCGTATGGTACATAAACAATGGGACCGAAAGAAATTTACCCCGACTTCTGGCTTTCTTGGACTGAATTATCAGTATTGGCTCACCTGGGGCCTTCATCCAAATTATCCAAAGCTGGACAGGCGCTTCCTTTCAGGCTTAGGGCCCCAGACCATCCGCATGGGGCTGGTGATGGCTATGCAGCAGACCAATGATTCCTATAAAAAACAGTCCGATACCCTCCGAAATATAGCTATAAGGGAACTCACCCACTATTCAGGGCTTTTGAGTTCCGCAGATCCACTATGGATGCTATACTATAAACATGAGTTCGCCCCCCTTGAACAGGATGAATCCCTAATCCTTCAGGGGCTCAGCACAGAGGTAAAAGAATATCTGATAAATAAAGGTACTTATGAATGGTATATCAGTGAAAGATCAGGCCTCATAGAGCGTCTGGAAATCCTGAAAACAGCAGATCTTGACAGGGGCAGCAGGATCATGGGCTATCATCGCCTATTGTCCGAATATAGGGTTCTTGAATCGGGGTGGGAATCAAAGAAAAGCAATGCCCTAAAATTTCTGTCCCTATCAAGTGACCTATCTTCCATTAAGGAGATAGATCCGGTCGTGCCGTTCCCACATACTGGAAAATCTGATATTGAAATTGCGGACAAAATCCTAAATAAGAGCAGATGATAAATTAATTTTTTATGGCATACACATTTTTTTTACAGGCATCTCCAGTGGGGGTGCCTGATTCATTTAAGGATACTTTCACTTTCCTGCAGGGAAATGGAGTATACGAGGAAGGGGTAATGCACTTCCTGAAAGGGATGAAAGATACGATATGGACCCATTACGATACTTTTATTACGGACGCACAGGCGCTAGCTGCAATTTTTATGCTCATATTTTTTGCCATTAAGAGCTATGAAATGATGTCCGGCGATAAAAAAATGGAGATTATGCCCCTGCTCAGGCCATTTGGACTGGTTATGGTCATTATCTGGTGGGGAGCTTTCACAAGGGTGATCGCTTATCCTACGGATATTGTCGCTGCCAAAACGGAAAGCCTCTTTGATAGCGGACAGACCGAAGTCAATAGCCTTCGGCTACAACGTGCAAAACTCATGTATGACATAGCCAATTCCCTGACCCAGATCCAGGCGGAAACCGAAGTTGCAAAAAAATGAGGCGGATACCTGGTACGGAAAAGCGTGGGATGCGGTCACCTCAACCGTGAAAGATGGGTTTACTTCCGTCTGGAACAATGTCGTGGAGCTAAGAAACAGGATGCAGATCAATTTGCAGCTATGGATGACCTATACACTGGAAACCTTGGCAGTCTGGGTACTTCGGATCTGTGTTTATATCATATTCATGATCCAGATACTCTATTCGACCATTCTGATCATTTTAGGCCCATTCTCCGTCGCGGTAAGTATTCTTCCCGCTTTCAGGGATTCCTTCGGAACCTGGATCGCGCGGTTCGTGTCGGTCAATCTCTACTCTGGGATTGCTTATCTGGTAATGCATATAGCTAGTCTTTTTCAGCAGTATGCCTTGGAAGCCGAAATCACCCGTTATCAGGAGTTATTATCGACTTCCGGCGATAGGCTCGAAAAACTTGGCTGGCTTGCCGGAAATGGAATAATGTCATTTGGGATCGTCATAGTAACCTTCCTGATCGGCGGGCTTACCATGCTCACGGTTCCAAGTATCAGTACTTGGATCGTCTCCACTTCTGGAATTACGTCTGCCGCAGGTACAATGGGCCGTGGAGCATCCGGTATGGCAAGAACAGCTCGGAGAGTTATCGCTAAATTCTAACCTTAAACAAAGTCTATGATTATTAAAAATATAGAATCAAAGATTCGTCTGGCAACCCTTATTGCTGTCGGGAGTTTTATAACGGCCTTACTGCTGGTGTCCATAGTTTCTTTCTTTGCCTTTAAACAGGTGGAAAGTGCGAGAAAGTCAGTATATGTACTGGATATAAATAATGTGCCATTGGCCGCGCAGCAGACCAGTGTTGAAATGAACCGTTCAGCCGAGTACCGAACGCATATAAATTTATTCCATAGTCTTTTTTTTACGCTGACACCGGACGAGAAGTTTATCGAATACCAGATGAAGCGGGCGATGTATCTGATTGATGAATCAGGTGCTTTACAATACAATAACCTCCGTGAGAAAGGATTTTTTAATTCCATCTTGTCTTCCAGTGCGGTACTTACGGTCCAGACGGATTCAATCCACCTTGAAGGAAACTATTTTCGCTTTTATGGTAAACAGACCATAGACCGACGGAGCTCAACCGTCGTTCGTAGCCTCATTACAGAAGGATATTTAAGGGATCTTAAAATAAGGACAGACAACAACGCGCATGCTGTTCTGATAACAAGATGGAAAACATTGGAAAATAAAGACCTCAGTTATGTTCAGAAAAATAACCTCTAATAAATCCGAAAGTAGTGTCTGGAAAGAGATCGGCAATGAATT
The DNA here is from genome assembly GCF_002196555.1 of Sphingobacterium sp. G1-14. Lineage (NCBI taxonomy): Bacteria > Pseudomonadati > Bacteroidota > Sphingobacteriia > Sphingobacteriales > Sphingobacteriaceae > Sphingobacterium > Sphingobacterium sp. G1-14. The sequence continues at coordinate 4,951,070 of NZ_CP021381.1, read as the reverse complement.
TTCCAGGTATACAGTCCATCTTAGAAGATGTGTAAGGTCAAAATTGAGCACATATCCCAAACAGGTTTTCATGTTCATGGTGTCATGTATCCTGATTTCAATCTGCTGTTTTTTTATGTTGCCAAGGCAAAAGGAAGTAAAAATGGTGAAAAATCCGAAACTATCGGCGCCTATCGCGGATGGAATGGGAAATATATTTGGTTCAATCTCCGATCTAAAAGAAGTACTTGAACTTCAGGCTGTCCTAGAAGGGCTTTCAAAAAAGGAAAACCTGGATAAACAGGATAGTATGATCCTTATCCAGATAAAGGATAGTCTTTTGTCGCTGGAAAACCATAATGCGAAGGATTCGATATCCAAAGATTGATCCAGCATTTTATTTCCTAAACCCGCTTAGTATTTCTCAATTCTAAATCAATTTATATTATGAAATTAGACCTAAAAAGGCCCAAATATATCATACCGATTATCGCCCTGCCTTTTATCTGTATTTTCTTTTACGTTTACCAATCCACATTTTCAAAAGAGAGTGCTGTAAAAGATAATGGGCCTCAGCTAAAAGAACATATTTCGGAAGTCTCCCCAGAGGTGAAAAATAAAGCTTTAACCGATAAGCTTAATGCTTACCGGGAAATGTACCGTCGAGGGGACGGCTATACCGCGGTGAATCAATTGCAGGAAGACAAAGTAGATGGATTCCGTTTTGATGAAATGTACAATGATAAGGAAAAACGCAAGTTAGATTCCATTAGGGATAAGCTAAAACAGGAATCACTAATTTCAGTTGATGCACCAAAGGCTGTGCATGGAAATGAAGACCTTGATCGTGTACTGGGTTCCCTTGTCCCTAAATCCAATCCAGAATCCAGAAAAGAACCAAAAAGGAAAGAAGAAGATCCGATGCTCCTGTTCCGCCGGCAGATGGAATTTGCCGATAGTCTAGCAAAGGTGAATGATCCGGAAGAAAGAGCAGCTAGAGCGGAGAGACAGCGGATTGAAATGGCGAAAAAAGCAGAAGCGGAAATGCCATTGCTGAAAGTCAGAAAGGCCGACGATACCGAATCCGTTTTCAATACGGTAAGAGACAATCCGAACGATTCTTTTATTCAGGCCATGATTGATGAAAATATCACCGGATATGTGGATTCCAGGTTGCGGATCAGGCTCATGGATGATTTATTGGTAGGAAGCAATCTGATCCACAAAGGCACCTATTTATACGCAAAAATAAGTGGATTTACCGGCCAACGTGTCCTTTTGAGCATTACTTCAATTATGCAGGGAGGTAAGATCCTGCCCGTAAAACTTGATCTGTATGATAATGATGGTCTCCAGGGCCTTTATGTGCCCGCATCCGCTTTCAGGGAATTCAGCAAAGAGCTTGGCGCAAATTCTTCTCAGGGAATTTCAATACAGGGGGGAGAAAACCAGAACCAGGTCATTATGGGCGTGATTCAAAGGATGTTTCAGTCGACTACTACAGCAGTTTCCAGGTATATCAGAAAAAACAGGGCGAAAATCAAATATAATACGCTGGTCTATCTGATAGACCCACAAGCACTTCGTGAAAATCAAAAACAATACAAATAATCATTCATCATTTTCAATTATGAGAAATCTATTTCTGTTTTTATCGGCGATATTTCTGCTCGCCGCAACCCCGACAATGGCACAGTCAGGTGGAGACCATTTACTTAGCGACCTTAAATCTATCAGGATTTCCAAGGGAAATACAGTTCACATCCTTTCACCGGAACCGATCAAATATGTGGATATATCTTCCAAAAGAGTAGTGGCAGATTTGCCTATAGATAATTTGCTCCGGCTCAAGATTGTTCCAGACAGCATGAATCTAGATGATTCAGGGACAGAACTCGGCAGCATTACAGTGGTCGGAGAAAATTTCATGACACAGTTCCGGGCCTTGAAAACTGGTCAGGATATTGAAGCACAGTCGCCCGTTCTTTATGAAATAAATCCTTTATCTACTGTCCCGCTTGAGCCTTCGGAAAACAACCTAAGCAGGAGCCAGATGAGATCGTTGTCCTATACTCTTATAACTCAATCCGGTAACCGCCCAAAGAGGAAGGAAGAGAAGTTTGGAATAGGGATCTATCTGAATGGTATCAGAACGATCGGTGATTTCATTTTTCTGGATCTTTCATTTGTCAATAAAACGAACCTTTCATTTAGGCCAGATCAGCTACGTTTTTTTGTGGAAGACAAAAGAATCACCAAGGCGACAAATGTTCAGTCTGTTGAGATAGAGCCAATCTGGCAATTTCAACCATTCGATCTTTTGAAGAAAAAGAACCGAAATATATATGTACTTAAAAAAGTAACATTTCCGGGCAGTAAAATATTGCGGGTAAGTCTCACTGAAAAACAGTTGTCGGGCAGGGCAATTGACCTGAAAATCAAATACCAGGATATCCTGAATGCAGATTCTCTATAATCAATAAAAAAATGGAAGAAACAAAAGAGCAACAGGGCCTTTATAGATTCTTCCAGTTCGCCATTTATCTTTCCATTTTTCTGGAGTTCTATCTCTTTCTTTATGTTGAGAAATCCCTTGAATATGGGATTCTAAACAAAACAAATTTACTTTTTGCAACCAAGCTGGCAAGGATGCCTTTTTATTCGGGACTGCTGGACAGTAAGCTATTTACTGTTTTTTTGGTCATACTGGTTTCTATCGGTACCCTGAGTAAAAAGAAGAAAGATCTAAATCCCAAGAACCATATTGTTTATCCCCTCACGCTTGGATTTTTAATAATTGCGCTCGCGGTATGGCTGCACGGTCAAAAAGGGAAACCGGTTCTATACGGGCTGAATTATTATGATCTTGGTTATGTATTTAGTTCTTTTCTGGGGATTGTCCTGATCCATGTTGCATTAGACAACATTTCAAAGATTATCAGCTCTAGATTAGGGAAAGATAAATGGAATATCGAGGAAGAATCCTTTATGCAGCCCACCCAGGCGAAAATTACGCCTTATTCTGTCAATATCCCTATGTTGTTTTATTATAAGGGAAGGGTTAATCAAGGCTATATTCCACTGGAAAACTTATTTAGGGGCTGTTTGGTCTGCGGAGTTCCGGGAAGCGGAAAAAGCTTTGGGGTCATTATGCCTATTCTGCGTCAAATGATAGCGAATTCTTTTACCATGTGTATATATGATCTAAAGTACCCTGATCTTGGAAAGATTGCTTACTATCATTACCTGCTGGCAAAACAGGAAAGAAAAATGCTGGATTATGAATTCCATGTCATTAACCTGAATGACCCATCCAGAAGCCGCCGGGCAAATCCATTTAAACCGGAATATTTGCAGACCCTCGCTGATGCAAACGAAACTGCCGAAGCATTGGTAGAGGCTCTAAAAAAGGGTGATAAGAGTGGAGGAAGCGACCAGTTTTTTACCCAATCTGCCGTTAATTTTTTAACAGCTTGTATCTACTTCTTTAGCAAGTATGAAAATGGACGTTATTCCACTTTGCCGCATGTTCTGGCATTTCTAAACCTATCCTATGAAGATATTTTTGACTCACTTTTTAGCAATGAAGAGCTTAATTCGCTTCTTTCTCCATTTCAGACAGCTTATAAAGCACGTGCATTTGAACAGCTGGAGGGGCAGGTTGGCACATTAAAGATCTTTATCAGCAGGCTGGCGACAAAAGAAACGTTCTGGATTTTTGGCGGAGATGACTTTGAACTTCAGGTCAGTAATCCCAAACATCCCGGAATACTGATCTTGGCTAATGATCCCGCTACCCAGAGCATCAATTCCGCATGTTTATCGGTTGTCGTCAACCGTGTAACAAAGCTGGTAAATTCCAAAGGAAACCTTCCTGTTGGAATAGTCGTTGATGAGGCTCCGAGTTTATATTTATACCGTATAGAACAGGTCCTTAGTCAGGCTCGAAGTAATCTTGTTGCGACGGTTTTGGGTATCCAGAGTTTACAGCAATTTCAGCAACAGTATGGTAAAGAAACTTCCGCAACGATTACTTCGGTAGTGGGAAATGTTCTATCAGGAAGCGTACAGAACAAAGATACGCTTGAGTGGTTGGAAAGGATCTTTGGAAAAGTAAAACAGCAGAGCGAAAGCCTTAGTATCGACAGGAATAAAACTTCTATCTCCCTGTCAGAAAAACTCGAACCCCTTATCCCCGCAGGTAAAATCGCAGCACTGCCTGCTGGTCAGATGGTAGGACTTATCGCTTCTGATGCCGTAGAGAAATTTACCGGAAAATTCAGGACCTCAGCCGTTAACTGCCGGATAAATATTGATGTTGGAGCGATAAAACAGGAAGAGCAGCATTATAGAGAATTGCCCATATTCTATGATTTTGGAGAGAAAAAAGAACAGATACTGCTGGCAAATTTCAAAAAGATCAAAGAGGAAGTTAATTCAGTTGTTGAAGCAGTTACCGGATTTCGTTATACCGAGCCTACCGAAAAAGAATCCTTAGCGGATAAGTCCAAAAATTCATCGGAATAATTTTCAGAACACTGATTTAATTTCATTATGTATAATATTCGTTGCCCCGTTTATCCTGTTTATTGTAGTCCAATAATCTGGGTATTTCTATTGCTTTTTATTTCCTTAAATACCGTTGGGCAATCCCTAGATTTTAGTCTCCCTCTTGAAAAAATGCGGGTAACGTCTCCTTACGGTTATAGGGTACATCCGATAAAATTAAAACCTATTCATCACAACGGTGTAGATCTTGCCGCCAGGGATTCACCCATCTTTAATATAATTTTAGGGAATGTGGTGAATGCCGCGGAAAGTCCTACGCTAGGTAAATTTCTGGTAATAGAATCAGGTGATGAAATTCAGGTTATATACGGACATCTATCTCGACTATTGGTCCAAAAAGGCGAATGTTTACCGCCTGGACATCTACTTGGTGTAAGCGGTAGAACAGGTCTGGCGACCGGAGAGCATCTCCATCTCTCAGTCAAAATCCGGGGTCAATTTATTGACCCCATTCTTTTTCTTAAAAAACTCAATGAGTTCAGCTTAAATCCTTTAAACGAACAAAAAAATGAATAAATCTTTTGAAAGCCTTAATGAGAAACTTAGAATTCTGAAAGAAGGCGAGGATATTGGGTTAACGCCCGAAGAGGCAGTGATATACGGTATATCTTATGGTGACGAATTTCCTTTCGAGGAGGAAAATAACGAGGAAGGAGAGGAGGATGAACAATAAGGTAAAATCACTGCACGAACAGGTTGCCGCCGCCCTTATCGAAAAATTAGAGAAAGGAACAGCTCCCTGGCAGAAACCTTGGAATTCTGCGTCAACCGATTTTAATCTGCCTTATAACGCAATTACCGGAAATAGATATAAAGGAATCAATATCTTTTCACTGCTGAATTCAGGCAGGGAAGACCCCCGATGGCTGACTTTCAAGCAAGCGGATTCCAAAGGCTGGCAAATAAACAAGGGTGAAAAGGGAACGCTGGTTCAATTTGTCAAAACCCATGATCTTATCCCAAAATTAGATGAAAACGGGAAAAAAGTCCTTGATGAAAATGGTAAAAACATAAAAGTACGGACGCCTTTGGAACGTGCCATTGTCACAGCGGCTTGGGTCTTTAACGCTGAACAGGTAAGTGGAATTCCGAAATTAGAATTAAAGCCCCAATTGAAATCTGATTGGGACCCAATAGTCCGTGCGGAAGATCTGGTTCTCCTTTCCGGTGCGGTTGTCAATCACAGAAAAGGTGATGAGGCATTTTATAGCCTCCGTTCTGACAGTATAACGATGCCGTTAAAAGAACAATTTGCCACTCCTGACCGCTATTATGCTACCCTTCTTCATGAGCTTGGGCACTGGACTGGACATCAGGACAGGCTCAACAGGTCCCTAATTAACAGGTTTGGAAGTGAAGGCTATGCAAGGGAAGAATTAAGGGCGGAGATTGCCTCTATGCTGATCGGTGATGAGTTTAAGATCGGTCATGATCCAGGCCAGCATGCTGCTTATGTAAAAGGGTGGATCGAAATGTTAAAAAATAATCCTTATGAAATCCATGCAGCGGCAACGGATGCGGAAAGGATATTTTCTTATCTACTGGAATTTGAACGTAAACGTGAACTTAACCAGCAAACCACTAATAAAAGCTCCCGAAAAAATGAAGCCAATCTCTTTATTGGCGATATCATTCCGTACAAGGATTCGATTTATAAAGTAAGCAGTCAACTGAAAAGAGGAAGATTTCAGATGGAAGTAGAGGACACCGGAAAGAAATTTGTACTCTCAAAAAATGACAGGCTCTACCAATCGTTGCTAGATATCAAAAACGGCAATGATAAAAAGACTCCAGCAATTTCTAATAGTAACGAAGAAGTCCAAAAAGCTTCTTATGGTTTAAAACGTTAATCCTATCACTCGATAATAATATGAATCAATTTAAAGACAACGAACTTCCCCTTGGTGAACTTGAAAAATTGGGACTCTATATTCAGGGACGGATACTTCTCTCCAGGGAGAATATCAATGCACTTCTTACAGGTAGAAGAACCGAAATGACAAATTTTAAGGACCTTAAGTTTGATGGGCTTTCTATTCCCGAACTCGATGCGAAACTATCTTTAAAGAAAAATGACGACGGAAGTGTGAGCCTGAATGTGCATCCAATATATAAGGTGGCTAAAGCACATGAGCTTCTGGATGAAAACGAAAGCCAGAAACTTCAAAATGGTGAGATTGACAATATTGCCAAGGAGCAAGAAGTACAAAAGGGTAAGGTCAGGAAAATAATCATCGAATACGATGAACAGACCAAAGAGTTTATTTCCTATGATCCTGAAAAAGTAAATGTTCCATTAGCTGTAAACTCAGAGACGCTTACCGAAGAGCAAAAGAAAAAATTTAAAAATGGACAGATTGTGGAATTATCTGATGGTACCAGGTTTCAGCATACAGCGCTTAACCCTCAGGGATTAAAATCGGATAATAAAAGACTAGCACTTTCGATCCTGTTTGATGCCGGCATCTCGTACCTTGTATATAGAGGGATTCAGACCCTGAAAAACCGTGCTGCCAAATTCCAATCCGAAGGTTATTCTAATGGATATAATCAGGCCATTGCTGATATGAAACAAAAAGGAAATGTAGCGGATTCTAATGTTACCATTCAGCAGTTAATAAATAAGCATATCCCAAATCAAGAATCTAGAGGATATGGACGCTCATCGTCCCGCTAATGAATGTAGATAATTTGGATCAGGATGTGATCCGATTCTTTGAACCCTTTTTTGAAAGATCTCCTGCCGGTTTTGAGTTCAGCTATAGATATTTTTCAGATCAGCAAAAGGAAGTTTGGACTAACAACGTGTGTGTTAAAGAGGTAGCTAGTGGTCTCTGGAAGGCTTGTAATCATTTTCCCCCTTCGGTAACTGATTTATTTATAGCTTCAGCTTGTCGAGATATTTTATGTTTTACACATTTTTTTCCACAATATGTTGATAACTCGTTATCTGTTGCCTTTGCTTCGATAGGCTATCTTCCATGCAAAGAGTATATTAGGGAGCTCATTTATGAGTTCCCTAATTCCAAAATCCATCTATTAGCTGAAAATAGTTTGATTGGGAAAATCTTTGACTGCAAGATTGCTCTTTGGATCCGTAGGATTGACTCAAAATTTAGGATCAATGATGATCTGATAGAAATAGAATTTGGCTCGCAAAGTCTTGTTTTACCTATTGAGAAGTTTTCTCTAAACTACTTTGAGGTGATTTCTGGTAAACGGTTCGCCATCCGAACTCATAAACCGGTTAGAGGATTCCTGAATTTCCATCATTTATTTACTTCTTTATAGTATTTAGTGCCAATAAGGTTGATTGTTATCCGTCTAGAACTTGTGGATTTATCCACCTTAGAATTATATTTTATGAATATTGAACTTAAAAATATTAAACATGCTGGTTATGCCAAAAATGCTGGACATGGTGGTTCAACTGACTATTATCATAAAGATGCAAAAGGAAAAGAACTCATAAGGGATGCGGAAGACTATACAAAGTCTTTTAAGAAACTAGATGATCCTTTTATCAATATGGCCTTAGAAGAGAAAATAGATGATCTACTTTACGATCATTTACAGAAAAAGGAACTAGAAAAATTCAATAAGAAACTGGCAAAAATAACCGAAAATGGAATCGCTTATGGTATTCCGAATGATTCGTATTCTTATTTTACTTTCAATCACTCGATGGAAAAATTCCTAAATAATATTAAAGGGATCGAACATATCAAGAATTTGATAAGGGATAAAATTATTCCAAAGCTGGGGTCCGATAAAATTATTTTAAATACAAATATTCCTGAAAAACTCCTTTTGTGCATATTCCGATGATATGCACCCAGGGATTCCGGCGATATGCACCCAGTTTTAGTTCCTGTGCTTTTTGTTCAGCATGACAAAGTTACCTTTTTTTACGTAAGCTTTCACCTTTTATAGTAAAGCGGTGTGCCGTATGCACAATCCTATCGAGTATGGCATCGGCTATTGTCTGCTCGGGGAAGATGTCGAACCATGCTGCCACGGGCAGCTGGCTGACGATGATGGTCGATTTTCTTGCATGCCTGTCCTCGATTATTTCCATGATATCATTCTGCTGCTGGCCGTCCAGCGCGGTCAGTCCGAAGTCATCGAGGATGAGCAGATCCGCTTTTGCCAGCTTTTCCAGCCTTTTGATCAGTGCTCCCTCCAGTCTGGCGACTTTTAGAGCAGGCAGTAACTTTTGGGTATTGTAGTACATCACCGAGTAGCCCTGCCTACAGGCCTGATGGCCCAGAGCCGTTGCCAGCATGGATTTACCAACGCCCGTAGCGCCGGTTATCAGGATGGATTCTCCGTTTTTGATGTAGTTTCCCACGGCAAGTGTGCTGAGCATACCCGGGTCGATCCCCCGATGCCCTCCTGTATCGATCTGCTCCAGAGATGACGTGTAGCGGAAGTTTGCATTCTTGAGCAGCCTGCTGTAGCGGTTGTTCCAGCGGACATCGCTTTCGGCCTGTATCAGCATCTGCAGGCCATCGATCAGCGAGAGTTCATGTATTTTCCGGGTCTCATAAAGGGTCTGTAGGCATCCGGCCATACCCGATAGCCGTAATGCCTGTAGCTTTGATTTTTGTTCTTCCATTTTTTGATGTTTTATCTGATTATGTAATTAACTGTAGTAGCCCTTGCCCCGGATATTTTCGTGCCGGGGCAGTAAAACGGTCTGTTCCGAGGTCTGCTGTGCCCTGGAAAGGGCACACTGCCGTATGATCCCGCTCAGGCGTTTATAGCCCAGCAGATCATTGTCGTAGGCTATACTGCAGGCCTCTTCAAAGATATCCGGCGGGGTCTTGCGCTGCAGCTGGAGCAGCCCGTCACAGGTCCTGAATGCCAGTTCGGGGATATTCTCCGTATCAAAGATGCGCCGGATCAGGCGGGCCAGCCCGGCAGAGCGCTGCGCTGCCAGACCGATGTAGTAGTCCGGGCTACGGCGCATCTGGTGTCCGCTGTTGGAGGCAAAGTGCTCCTGACGGGTCGTGTATCCCGCGCCCATCTCCCGTGGATGCACGGCGATCTTTTTCCCCTCGCAGTAGATACTGACCAGTGTGCGGGTATAGATGACCTGCGTCTTCTTTCCGATATAGGCAAAGGGCACCGAATAATGTCGGCTGTCACGCCCAAGAAGGACGCAGTTGTTGGTGTTTACCGTCAGCTCCGCATAATACCGTTTTTCAAAGTGTTTTTCGGGAAGGGGCCTGAGCAGGTGCCTTTCATCAGCAAGGAACCGCTCCTGCCGGCTTACGGGTTCACGCTGCATACGGGTCTGGTTATGCTCGCGTACTTTTTCCATGATCGCCGCATTGAGCTCCGAGAGGGAGAAAAAGACCCTGTTGCGAAGCTTGGCGAACACACGGCGGTAGATCAGCCGTACGCTGTTCTCGGCATGGGGCTTGTCCCGGGGTTTACGGGGTCTTGCCGGAATGACCACCAGCCCATAGTGTTCGGCAAAGTCCTCCATCACTTTGTTCAGTACCGGTTCGTATTTATCGGCCCGGATAACGGCCGCTTTCAGATTGTCCGGGACGAGTACCTGAGGTACGCCTCCAAGATGTTCCAGACATTTTCCCAGCGCATATAGAAAGTCGTCGGTGTGCTGGGTGGGAACGGCCATGGCGAAGGTATAATTGGAGTATGGGAGGACGGCAACCAGCACCTGTACCTTGATGATCTCCCCACTGTCGCGGTCAATATAACCCGGCGTATCGCCCACAAAGTCAACCTGTAATCGGTGTGCCGGGTCGTGCTGGAAGACCGCGCTGCCCCTGCGGGCTACCGATAATTGGTTCAGATGGTGACAGAACTGCGAATAACCGTAGCCATCAGGGTGCTCCGCACGGTACTCTTCCCAGAGCAGTTTGCGGGTAACGTGTTTGCGGCCGAGTTCTTTTTCCAGATATGGTATAAGAGGCTTGAAGTCTTCGAAACGGTCCTGTAGGTAGGCGGGGGATCCTGCCGTAAAAAGCCTCTCCAGAACAGGTTCTTCCATATCCAGCAGTTCTCCGACAGGGCGGCTGATGACCTGTAACTTCTGGACATAACGGTTCACCGTACCCTTATAAAGACCGATCTGCTCGGCAATCTTACGGTTGGACAGCCCCTGGAGATGTAAACGGAGTAATTGTTTTATCGTGCTCATTCTTTTTGTTTTTCCTGCCATATGCCTTTTCTTGATGGAATTGGCAATTAAACAAAAAGCACAGAAAATAATAGGGTCCAACTGGGTGCATATCCTCCGGAATCGCTGTTTATGTAGATCAAAACAACGGTTATCGTGCCTTTTCTGGGTGCACATGCTCCGGAATCGTCCCGGATCTATACCCCGATCCACCTGCTGGGTGCATATCCTCCGGAATCACGACGGAGCAGCTCCGAATTTCTCCCTAAACAGCTCCCTTTACGCTGTTTTTGGGTGCATAAATGCCGGAATGGCAGAGATATCAGCTCCTTTTCAGCCTGGATTAACAGCCGGATATTGGGTGCATATCCTCCGGATTATGCATTTTGGAATCTGGTCTCAAAAAAGGCCAGTATGCCCAACCTAAAAACAATATTGTAACTCAAGCCAATTTGGATTTACAAAATGAAGAAATTAAAAGAGGTAGGTAGTATGTAAATACTGGAAAGACTTTCCCTCTATTTTTTATTCACCAAGCTAATTAGCTAGCTTCACCTTTCACAATGAAAATTGGAAGCGAAGAAACTGATAAAGCGTCTCTCCTGCATAGAAAATTTGCTTTATTTTGCTAGGTAGTCACACTTAGTCTCGAAATTGGGTCAAAAAAGATTAGAATTCGAATCTAGTATTGTAATGAAATCAGATTCCCTTGACTACCGAATAGGGTGATAGCAAAAAGTAGATAGAGAGAATTATACTAAAGCGTATACGAAAAATCGGTGCTAATTATTTTTAAAGGTTCAAGAGTATCCCCGGAGCATACTCTAAACCCATTTCTAGCAAATGCGGCAATAAAAATAGGGCACTGCCCAAATTCTGCTTGCTCAATTTAAAAGTTTCTGGAATAGGAAGCTTATTTAAAAATACACATTTGAAATTAAGGTAATTCAAATGTGTATTTCCAAGTTTTTTTAATTCCTGTTGCAGTTTTAGGTAAATACGTGTTGCTATATGGAAAGATAATATTCAGAGACTTTTTATTAAAATTCCATAAATAATATAGAGCAATACCTAAAGTTTGAGGCTTAGTTGAAAGAGGGCTTAAATAAATATTTGTATGATTTGGATTTTCCTTAATTATCTCACTGATGGTTTGAGCGGTTACGAAGGGATCGAAAGCTGGAGCGAACTTATCAATACGATGTCCAATAGATTCCTTAGCCTGATGAATTTTAAGAATGCTCTCCTGATACATATCCGGTTGAAGAGAGGGAAATCCCAGAATATAATATTTCTTTTTAATCTTTGATTTCTCTTGAGAAACTTTTGCAATCAATTTATCATCGTACCCAGCAGCAATTATAAGTAAATCATTATCAATATTAGCATGATTTACGGCTGCGCTACAACCTTCAATAATTTTTACTTCATCAATAAACCCAGAAAATGTAGTCTCTTCTGCATTTTTGTAATGATGAGGTTCAGAATAAAGAAAATCTATTTTCTTTATGCCAAGCCTATACAAATAGGTAATAAAAAATATCAAATGTGGACGTATGAATCCAGTAATATCAATACAAATTTTAGAATTATCAAGAAGTGTTAATTGCGAAAACAAATCAATAAAGCACTCATCTTCTTTAAAAGATACACAAGTGTATAAATCATTTATCTTTAATGTACCATGTTTGTAATGAGGGAAATCAATCCATACTTTTTTATGGGATTTAACTTTGTCAAATAGAACTTTAGTTCTTTCGCAGTCATCATAAGCAGAAAAAAAGAAGTCGTACTCTTCTAAAGTATTGATATTGCCATTTTCATAACTAGTTTTATAAAATATCGTATAATCTACCATACGTTTGATTAAAAGAGAGTTTGAGTATCCTGAGATTTAATTTTTAAAAATTCAGGCGCGTTTAATTGATTTTTACGAAGCTTATACAATTTTTGAAATCGACTATTTTGATCATGATTAAGTATTGCTTCCGCAATTTCGTTGTTTAGGGATATACTCCCCCTAACGACAGTAGGAAGATTCCACAACGGGGCTAATATTTTATTAAGTTGAAATAGTCGTTCTTTTCGTCCAGTATTCCTGTCATATCGTCCTTCTTCATCTTCGATTAATACTGAATGCATCTTCAGCAAGTCAAGGCATTTTAACGCTTTTCCAGATAATTCATCAGCCTTGACGTAGAAACATGAAACTGTTGTCTCAACTGGCTTGTCACAAAATCTTTCCTGTATAAAATAGTCAGTTAAATTCTTCAAAGAACTGTACATTTCTTTACCTTGTTCGCCAACTACTTCTATATCTTCATAAAACCACTTTGCAGTATCATAAACCGCTAGGTATTGAGCATCTAAACTTATTCTTCCACCGTCTTCAAGTGGTCTTTCACCACGAATTCTGGAATTTTCGATTGCTTTTTTTAATATTAAAATAAAATGTCTTACGTTGCCTTGTGAAAGCTCTATAAACTTATCAATACCCGAATATTCTGTGTTTTTAATATTATTTTCCTTTGCAAGTTGTGCTATGAAATCCTTTTTTCTTTTATCTTTTATTTCATCGAAAGCGCTCTCCTTATTCCTTCTAAATTTTATGAACTCTTTATTGATCTCTTGCAAATACTTCTTTATACTGTCTCCTGGCTTTGCCTTATTCCAAAGCTTATAGAAATAAAATAACTTATACTTTTGATACAGTGGATTATCTTCTGTACTTTCCGTAATTGAATTCACTATATCTTCAATTTGTTTCGGATTACGTATCTCTAGAGCATAATTAGATTTAATAGCAGAATTTAATTTCTTTCTAAATTCACGAAGATGTTCATATTCCTTCTTTGTATTTTTTTCTTTGATTTCGTTTAAAATCTTATTTTCATCATACTTTTCAAATTTTTCATGAAATTTTCTACTAATTTCAATTGTTGGCTCTTCTAACTTCCTGTTTTTATAATATTTGACTAACCTATCTGTACAAAGCTTTTCTGCGAAGTCTTTGTATAAGTCTTCATTATTTCTTATTAACGTATCTAAGTTCACATCCTGAAATTCCGATCCAGACTTCATTTCTTGTCCTGATTTCGTTTCTCTTGTTGTAAAACCATATTTTCTAGCTCCAATCCAAAAGGTGACAGGATTTTTTTTATCCCATACCAATGTGTTGATAAAGCGTTTTTGCCATTCGAAGAGCTTTTCATATTCATCAAAAATATAGATGAATTTTACTCCCTCGAACGAACCATGATTTTCACTGATAATTTTAGGAATTCCAAACAAGAGATCACCTGGGGAGAATAAAATACTCACCTCTTCATAATCAAGTTTCCTTGTAAAAGCAGCATTCAATACCTGAAAATCAATTTTCCGTCTAAGGACGCTAATAAAGTCAACTAGACTGTCAAAATTATGACAAGAAGATAGCTCTTCCGTATTGCTGAATATTGAAATAATCTTGTTAACAAGTGTTTTTTCGACCTTGCTAGTTAAGCCTAATTCAGACATAACGTCTTTGATGCATGTAAGTAAATTATCGCAGATATACAATTCAAAATAGTATTCAAAAATTGAACACCATTGATTGTCATCTATACCTTTACCATTAAATCGACTAGAATTTAAACCATGAAACACTGAGTAAAGACCTAAATATTTTTCGGAATTGAGTAGTGAATGAATATCAACATTTCTTATTTTTTGCAATGGATAAGAAAAATAGCGAAGAATATGGGTTTTTCCACAACCCTTTCCTCCAATTATATACTTTGGTAAAAATTCGCTTGGATTTAGAATGGAATTTATGGATATATTATCCTTTGTGTTAAAATTAACCCAATATTCGTTAATCTCAACATCTGAAAATTCTGTTGCCTTAGTTACGCTAAAAGGATTATCAAGTTCTCCAATCATTTCTAATAGATTTTATAGTACCTTTTGAATATTGGTTTCCAGTTATTTGCATCACTCCAAAATATAGGTAAAGAATTATCTGGCGTATTGTGAAATAAGCTAAAAAGTAGTTGGCAATCGCCATAGCCTAAAGACGGATTAAAAAGTGGAACTCCATACTTTTCAGCTGTTGCTTTAGAAAAAGCTTTTTCAATGTCGTTATCTACATTGGTCTTAAAGTATCTGGAATCTGCTGAAAAAGCTTTAAAGGAATTATCTAAAGTAAATACTGCATCAACATTATCGAAAGCTTTAACTTTTCTTACTTCAGCAAGACCATTGGCTGTGGCGAATAGCATCAGATATTTAATTTCAATATCCGGATTCTCAAATTTAATATTTTCGGCTATGGGTTTTAAATAAGATGTAGCTTGCTGACCACTACCACAAAAATCATCGATGAAAATATATCGTTTAACATCCTTAATTTTAATTTCGCTCTTTAGATAAGATCTTTTATTTCCGTCCTTATCTAAATCTTCCACCTTAAATGTTTCAAAAATATCACTTGTATTTATGAAGTGTTTTTTTGATAGCTTACATTCCTGCCTAAAATAATATAAAAGATGAACACCGCTTTCTGATGGATTTCCAACACCAAGAAATTTTGTTACAGCGAGTTCCTTTTGAAATTCCGCACTCAGAAATGAGCAATCAGTTGAGTCAGCATTTGCTTTCCTTATAGCAGATATAATCGGGTATTTATATAAATCTCTATACAGCGCTGTAAGGAGTTCTCTTAATTCTACATTACCAAAATACATAAATTTGGATAGTAAATAAAGCATATTTAACTGCTCTTTCTCAGAAAGAACTGCATTTGAACCAGAAAAATTATTCAACCAATCTATGTGAATATTATCTTTAAATTTATCCTGCCAGATAGTTTGATAATAAGCATGAACTTTTTCTAGTAATCGATCTTTTATAGGCAGCGTATTAATTTTCATCCGCTGGCTTTTTAAATATTAGTACCCATTCTCTTGAAATTATATCGGCTGTTTTATTTCGCTTGGTCATTAAGCCATAAGATTTTATATCATCAATTAACTTTAAGACAAGCTTTAAGCCCTTACTTTGAATAAATTCTGATAAATATTCTTGTGTATTAAATTCATAATTACAGACCTTGTTATTGCCAACAATTAAAATAAAATATCCATTCGGTTTTAATACTCTGATACTTTCAATGATAGCACTTTG
This sequence comes from Sphingobacterium sp. G1-14, assembly GCF_002196555.1. Taxonomy (NCBI): domain Bacteria; kingdom Pseudomonadati; phylum Bacteroidota; class Sphingobacteriia; order Sphingobacteriales; family Sphingobacteriaceae; genus Sphingobacterium; species Sphingobacterium sp. G1-14. Next base: position 4,935,208 of record NZ_CP021381.1, on the reverse strand, counting down.
CATTTCGACGATATAATTTGAAATTATTTGAGCACGTGTTGGATTTATTAGTGAAACATCCGAGATAAGAGAATCACAAGACTGAATATTTGTTTTTTTAATCGCTCTTTCTAATTTTGAATAATTTTCTCGTCCAATGTTTAATTGATCATAATGTTTGAGCTCATTAGCATTTGCGAAACCTAACCAGCCTAAACTCAAACTAGAAGATCGAATATATTTCTGCGCTCCTGCATATGGTGGTGAGGTTATTATTAAATCTACAGAATGATCTACTAAGTTACTATCACTATCCAAAGAAACTGTGAGATTTCGTGCATCCTTAGAAATAATATTGGAAGTAACAGGTGTGACCCGCTCTTCATATATTTTTCCTAATTCCTGAAACCTATTAATGTTTTCCCTTGCAATAGCTTCAAATTTTGAAAATACATCAATATCTTCAAGCTCAGCTAGGCGTTTCTCAACCTTTTTAAAATTTGCAGTACCTTCTACATATCGTTTAGCATTCAAGCGTACAGGAACACTTACACGAGGATCAGCATAGCTTACTTTTTTTATCAGATTTGAAAAACAAACTAAAAAAAAGTCTTGGTAATCATTGTCCTCGATTGTGTGGATCTTATTTCTCAACAAAAGTAAAGCCTTTTTGTTTTGCGCATTAAACCAATAATCTATGTTTACTACATCAGGAAAGCTATTTTCAAATTGGCGATCGTCTTCTTTATCTATCAAACGAGATAAAATATTATATAATGTTTCAATACAGTAGTTAGCCGTTTTCACCTTCGCAATCAAACGCGCAAGTGGATTAGCATCAGCCCCAATTGCATTTCTTCCTGCCAACACAGATTCCAGTAATACGGTTCCAGTTCCACAAAAAGGATCTAAAATAGTATCCCCAGGCTTTGAGAAAATATTGTTTCTCAAGAAAAAATATGGTATATGCATCAACAACTTAGCTGGATAACTATGTATAAGATGTGTATACCTATCGGCCTTTTTGAATTCAGGAATTAGTGCTCTGAAACTTACTTCTATAGGTGTTTCAGTTAGTGCGTATTCATTTAATAAACCATCTATAATTAAATTCGCCTCCGCATTATTTTTTTTTAACTCTTTAACAACTGAAATCATACTGCAATTGGAGCTTTAATAGAAGGATATGGCTGATAGCCTTCGATTTTAAAATCTTCATATTTAAAGTTAAAAATATCCCGCACATCAGGATTTATTAACATTTTTGGATATGGCATTGGTTTTCTGCTTAATTGAAGTTCAACCTGATCCATGTGATTCATGTAAATATGTGTATCACCTAAGGTGTGAATGAATTCACCAGCTTCTAATCCGCAAACTTGAGCCACCATCATAGTAAGAAGTGCATAGGATGCGATATTAAAAGGAACTCCTAAAAACATATCTGCACTTCTTTGATACATCTGACAAGATAATTTACCTTCAGCTACATAAAATTGAAACATGAGATGACAAGGTGGTAAAGCCATTTGGTCTACTTCTGCAACATTCCATGCACTTACTATTATTCGCCTTGAATCGGGATTATTTTTGATTGTATTAATTACTTTTGCAATCTGATCAATATGTCCTCCATCTGGGGTCGGCCAATTTCTCCACTGAGTCCCATAAACAGGTCCTAATTCGTTGTTTTCATCAGCCCATTCATCCCATATACTTATACCATTTTCTTTCAAATATGTAATATTTGAACTTCCTTTTAAAAACCAAAGAAGTTCATGTATAATTGATTTTAAATGTATTCTCTTAGTCGTTACCAAAGGGAAACCCGCACTTAAATCGAACCTCATCTGATAGCCGAATATACTAATAGTACCAGTACCAGTCCTGTCGGTCTTTTTTATCCCATTTTCTTGCACGTATTTTAAAAGAGTTTCGTATTGATTCATATGAATTGTGGTCTAGAACATCAAACAATTATATTAGCTTTTATAATTAATAAAGTTCTAACAAATATGCGAAAATTCTTTTGATATGTCCATAACTACTCTATTATAACCTAATATAATTTGTTTTATAATATTATTAAAGTAAATCGATATGTTTTATAGTAACATTTGCACCTAATTTAGCAAAGAGATGAGCCATTCGGGAAATCAAATTCATAAAAGCTTTAGTTATTGTAATTTTATTGAGTAGTTTTTATTTATCAAAATTTGGTGTTGTTACACTACTGTTACAAATTTGTGGTGAAAATAATAAATATAAATTCATTAACTCAAGTAATATCTCTAAAAAAAATAGTAATATCATGTCTTAGCCGATACTGCCAAATCTAAGGTTAATGTTATTAGTCCATGTAGAATGGATAACTCAGACAACAGTTGACATTGCTATTAGTTCTTCGTCTTAGTGGTGTTGCAAATAAATACAAAACATGTAAAAAATACCAATGAAAATCCAATCCAAGGAGTTTTCATGCTAAGAGCAGTGAAAAGCCCAATTGTTGATAGTATACAAATGATAAAGAATAACAGAATTGTTTTCATAATATAAGATTAGGAATTATTTAAAAAGTATACTGGAACGAATAATTTCGTTCCAGTATACATTATGCAGCTTGTTTATTTTTATTCTTCTTTTTTGTAGATTTCTTCGGCTTATCTTTCTTAAACTCGATTTTTCTTAGAATTCTGATTACTTTTTTTTGAACATCATCAACAATTTTCCAGTCTTTTTCGATATAAATGTCAGTTACTCTATTTCCTTCATCGACGTGATTAAGAGCTAGTGAGACGTCATCTTTGTTTAAGCGACATCTATTTCTAGCAGTACTCGCAAAAGTATGTCTCGCCCAATATAGGGTAAGATTTTTAATTCCGGTTAGGTTACGTAGGTGGAGCATTCCCTTTGATAATGCATAATTAAGATAATTCGGACTTCTATATCGGTTTCGTAGTTTTTCGATATATTTTTCGAGAAGTGGCCTAGCTTCATCAATTATTCTAATGCTAATAAATGCATTATCTTTTCTTAAATCCTTTGTTTTCTTTCGATTATAATCTATTCTACCATTTCTGATATCTGATCTTTTTAAATAGTATAGATCTACAGCATTGATGCCACATAGATAGAATGATAGCATATAAAGTTCTTTGGCTAACTCAGCTCGACTGTTGGGTACTGTAGGCCAATCCCTTAATTTTAAAACATCATCTATTTCATTGTTTCTGTTTTTTGTTAGAGGGGGAGAACCTACCTTATATTTTGAAAAAGGATAATGTTTGATTCGATAGATGCCTAAATCTTCGTTATTGTATTTTCTCCTGGCCTCATTAAAGAGTGTTCTTAGATCTCTCATGTGGTTGTGAAGCCCACTGTCCGATAAACCTTTCTCTGTGGTTATTACCGAATTACCAAGTTGATTAATTCTAGTCATAGTTCTATCCGACTTCAGAAATCGTTCATACAAAAACAGCATGTTTGAATTTATTTCCTTTATGGATACAGTATGTCTTTTAAAATAATCAACAAGGCTATTGCAGATGGCTGTATGGTTCTTGGCTGTTCCGTTTCTTCCATCAGCTTTTAATCGTTCGATATGTTCCCTGCAAAATGATATGAATTCTACATCCTCATCCATATCTTTCAGGTAATCTTTTAAAGCTTCCGCTGTGAAATATTCAAGTCTCCCATCAAGTTCGCTAATTGCTTTACGGTACTCCTTGAGTTGGTCATTTAACTTGTCAAGAACAAAGGTGTCCTTGATCTTTTTTTCTTTGGTGAGTTGCTTCTGAACAACATAGTGGTTAGTATCCAAAAACTTTCTTTCCCCCTTGTGATAGACACAGATTTTTACATTGTAGGTGCCATCGGATTTCTTGTGGTGTTCATAAACTTTTGCGCTTACGGTTGCCATAATTTTTTTCTTTAGCACGTAAAAATTCCCGTTACATATTTGTTACATTTTTACGTGAAGTTCAACAAAAAACTATGCAAAACTGGCCAAATAGGGAAGGTATCCCATGGCCATTCCATCAATAAAGATTAATGGAAAGAAACGAAAAAAGCGGCTTTTTCGCATAGAAAAGCCGCTTTTTTGCTTTGTGCTCCCACCTGGGCTCGAACCAGGGACCAAAAGATTATGAGTCTTCTACTCTAACCGACTGAGCTATAGGAGCAGGTCTTTTGTTTTGTCAATTTAAACAGCTGTTGTGCCGTTTTGACGATGCAATTATCGATATTTGTATCGATATTTCAAAATAATTCGATGGAAAAAATTAAAAATATTGTTCTTGATTATGGGAATGTGATCTTTATGATCGACTTTGTAAAATTGAAAGATGCTTTTACTCAGTTAGGTATAGAAAATGTTGATGCCGTATTTGGACATCATGGTCAAAGTGCACTTTTTGATAATTTTGATAAAGGAAAAATTGATTCGACGCAATTTCGTGAGGGGATAAGAGAATTAACCCAAAATCCAGCACTGACGGACGCACAGATTGATACGGCCTGGAACAGTTTACTGATCGGTGTACCACAGGGAAATCATGAGATTTTAGTCCAGTTGAAAGATCGATACCGTACCTTTTTGTTAAGTAACAACAATGCAATTCATTATGCCTATTGTATGAATGATATTCATGAGAAATATGGTGTTGCCGACAATGAAGGTTTTTTTGAAAAGACCTATTACTCTCATTTGGTAGGGATGCGCAAACCTGATGCGGAGATTTTTGAATTAGTCATGCAAGAGCAACAATTGGATCCGGCGGAGACTTTATTTATTGATGATAGTCCTCAACATCTGGCGACAGCAAAACAATTGGGTTGGCATACGGCATTGTGTACGAAGGAGAAACCGCTAAGAATTTTGTTGGAAGAATTCGAATTGTTATAAAAAATAATTTTGTTTTCCTTTTTAAAAATAAATAGCTTACCTTTGTCCCACTTTAAATTTAAAAGCGGCGAAAGGAGGTATATATAACGCATGATTATCGTAAATGTAAAAGAAGGAGAATCTTTAGATAGAGCATTGAAACGTTTCAAAAAGAAATTCGAAAAAACTGGAGTTTTAAGAGAGTTGCGTTCACGTCAAGCTTACGAAAAGAGATCTGTAACTCGTCGCATTCAAGTGAAAAAAGCGATTTACAAACAAGCTTTGAATCAAGATGTAGCTAACTAATTGATTCGCTGAGAATTTTAAAATATAAAGGGAAAAGCAATGCTTTTCCCTTTTTTTTGTGCTTTTAAGTTTGTAATTTAAGCTATATAGCAAGGGAAAATATGTTGGAAAAGGAGTTTATTCGGTTTTTGCAGATTGAAAAAAGGTATTCAGAACATACGGTTATTGCCTATAAGCATGAGCTGGAGATGTTCCAGTCTTTTTTGGATCGTGAGGGACTGACTGTGCAGGATATCGTATACCGTGATTTACGTCATTATTTCGCGCAAATGGTAGAGTCCGGAAAAAATGCAAGTTCAGTCAACCGGAGTATGTCTTCAATGCGAACTTATTTTAAATTTTTGCAAAGAGAAGAGTGTATCGCGAAAAATCCCATGACGCTCATTAAAGCGTTAAAAACTGCTAAAAAACTACCTGTAGTCGTTGAAAAGGAAAAGCTGATGCGTTTATTGGATCAGATGGAACAGGAGCAGGATGGATTTGAATCCTGTCGCGATTATATGGTTATGGAATTGTTGTTCGGTACCGGGATTCGTTTGGCCGAATTGTTGAAAATTAAGGAGCAGGATATCGATTTTTTTAATAAAAATATTCTTATATTAGGTAAAAGGAACAAAGAACGCTTGGTTCCGATCAATAATCTTTTATTGAAAGAATTGAAAAACTATTTGCAACAAAAGGCGACGCAATTTGTTGATACTAATAACAGCTTACTAATCGTTACGAAAGAAGGAAAGCCGGCATATGCCAAGCTGATCTATGATATTGTACATCGGCAATTGACGCTGATTTCTACTCAAGGTAAGAGAAGTCCTCATATTTTGAGACATACTTTCGCAACGGCCCTGTTGGACAATGGGGCGGATTTAAATGCAATTAAAGAGCTGCTGGGGCATGCAGGGCTTGCGGCAACACAAGTGTACACGCATAACTCAGCAGAACGATTGAAGTCAATTTATAAACAAGCTCATCCAAAAGCTTAAAAAAAGGAGGAAAAATGAACATTACTGTGCAATCCATTCGATTTACTGCTGATCAAAAGCTAATCGAGTTTATCAAAAAGAAAACAGGAAAATTGGAGCAGTTTTTGGATTCCATTATTGGGGGCGAATGCTACCTGCGATTGGAAAATGTCGATGATGAGGCAAATAAAATTTCAGAAATTAAATTGAATATCCCGGGAAGCCAGCTTTTTGCGAAAGGGCAAGCGAAAAGCTTTGAGGAGGCGACAGATATTGCTGTAGAATCCTTGCGTAGACAGATTAACAAACATAAAACAAAGACGAAAAATACAGTTATCAATGGGCGTAATGAAGTTCTTGCCGTAGAGGAAGAAGAAGAGGAAGAAGAATACGATTAATAACTATTAAAATATAGAAATACATACAGGAGGTCAGTTGCTACTGACCTCCTTTTTTTTACCCGTCTATTGCAATTGGCTAGTAAGAACCTTGCGTGGATTTTCAGGTCTGTTGATCCATGCGAAATTAGGAAGGATTTATTTTGCATGAGTTGTTGGTAGGCTTATTTATATTAAATCAAAATAATCTTCTGTTTTACTTGGATTGATTATAAATAATATTTATTTTTGATCGATTTAAATGATAAGAGAAATAGAAATGTCAAAATTGGTTTGTCCGTTAGCAAATGTTGAGGAAGTTTTTTCAACCACAGCAGGTACAGTTTATCAATGTAGCCGCAAAAATTGTTTCTGGTTGGAATATAATAATGAAACAACTTCTTTCTCGGTATCGGATTTTTTGAAGTTTAAGAAGCGTATCGATGCGATTGATGTTGAGCACATGCTTCACGACACAACACGTTCATCGGATTTTGAAGTCATTATGCCTTTCCGTACCGAAAGGTGTTTCATCTTAGCTGTAGAGGATGTCCTTCAATTGCGCGAATTGTTAGATGGCGCTAAATTTATGATGGAATTGAATAGCGTAGTCAGAACTTGTTTGCAGGTTTCGCCATTTGCAGTTTTTGCATAAGGCTATACATATAAAAGAATTGAAAAAAGCGGTGTACGTCTGTGATGTACACCGCTTTTTGTTTGGAAAGACCTTATTTAATTTTAATTTAAATAAGTGTCAATGTGGTCTTCCTCTGGTTTTATTGACATTCAATGGTTTTTAGGCCTTTAAGCCACTTATTGTTTTAATTTATCGCTTATTGAAAGTGTCAATATTATGTATTTGTAATTGTATTGATTCTAAACAAGTTGCGGTTTCCATGTCTAATTTAGACTGAATTTGTATTGCATATTCTTGATACAGATTTTGAAGATCTACTGTATCTTTGTAGTGTAATCAGGTGATAATGTGTTTCACCTGTTGATATTTTAGAAATTAAACTTAAGGTAAATATGAAAGATTTATTGAAATTAAAATCTTCTTTGAAAGAAGAGATCGAAAATATATTGAATGCACAAATTAAAGTTGAAGCTCATTCTTCAGCCTTATATTTGGCAATGTCTTCATGGTGTGATGATCAAGGTTTGGAAAATGCTTCAGAATTTTTTGCGAAGCAATCCAACGAAGAGCGTGAGCACATGTTGAAGCTTTTCAATTATATCAACAACCGCGGTGGTCGTGCAATTTCTCCGGAAGTTACAGGTATCCCTCAAGATTTTGAATCGTTCCGTGGCGTTTTTGAACAAACATTGGAACAAGAGATGTTTGTTACTGAACAGTTCAACAACATCGCCGATAAATGTGCTAAAGCGAAGGATTATGTTACTTTTAATTTTGTACAATGGTTCTTGGAAGAGCAAGTAGAAGAGGAGTTTGTTGCAAGACGTATCCTTGAGTTGTTCGATGTGATTGGTGAAGACGGTACTGGTCGTTGGGAAATTGACAAACACCTCGTTAAGGTTGCCTTTGCGGGTGAATAATAAATTGTAAAAAATAGTGTAAAAAACGAGCTGTTGAGAAAACAGCTCGTTTTTTTATATACAAAATCACAACTTTTTACGTTAATAGCTTAAGAATTCTTATATTGAATTGTATTATTGCAAAGTCTATTTGATGGAACTAAGGGGCGGGAATATTATCCGGTTAGTACTTTTTTTAGCTATAACGAACTTGTTTTTTTTACCCAAAAGCGCTTTAGGGCAGGTGTCAAAAAAAGAAGTTTATGGAATTGTTGTAGATACTGCAGGAAGGCCCTTAAATGGCGTCAGTGTTCATCTGACGAGTTCTCGCGATACCTTGTTCTCATCCACTTCCGCAACAGGTTATTTTCATTTTAGTCGTGTACTCGGTAATGATATTCGTATTAGCTGTAGCCAGCTGGGCTTAAGTATATTGGAGCGTAGTTATCCGTTATATAATAGCACGACAGCTAAATTGGATGTCGGAAAATTGACCATGTTTCCCCATGTATCTCTTTTAAAAGAAGTTGTTGTACTGAAATATAAACCCATTGTATATAAGCAGGATACTGTTCAATTTAACCTAGATGCCTTTCAATTTGATCGTCGGGCACTCTTAGAAGAGGCTCTTAAAGCATTGCCCAATATACAGGTCTCCCGTGATGGTTCTGTCTATGCCTTCGGTAAGCCCATATCCTCTGTTAAGGTGGATGGAAAAAAATTCTTTGGTGGCGATGTGCTCACTGCTACACGTAACCTTCCTGCAGATTTTGTGAAAAGTGTACAGGTTATTGATTTTTATGGTGATGAGGCGACCGCAAAAGGAATTAAAAGTGCAGAATCTGAGAAAGTCCTGAATATCGTGCTCAAAGATGATAAGAAGAAAATTACTTTTGGTCAAGCCACGCTTGGCGGTGGTTCGGTAGATCGTTATTTGGGGAGTGCTGGGCTGAATCGTTTCAATGACGGTAAAGAGTACTCTGTTATCGCATCGGTGAATAATACGAATACCAATCTCTTTTCTTTCGGCTCTCCCAATGGAGGGGAGCGGGAACGGGAAATGGGCGAGCTAGCCGACTTTGCGGATCCAACGGATGGGGTCAATAAAATCGGATCTGTCGGGGGGAGTTTCTCTAGTCCACTTTCTAAAACGGTAACAGCAAGCGGTAAATATTCCTTTACGCAGCGCAATAATTATATCCAGGGAAATTCCTTATTACAATCGATATATGGATACGGCAAAGCAGCGAATAATTTGATTAGTAATTATGAAGACTACAAGATAAAATCAATCGATCGTATACATAAAATGGACTGGGATTTTGATATGAAGCTGTCGCCCAAAGATCAGCTTAAAATATCACCCAAACTATCTTGGACCAATTCGACCAGCAATACGTTAAAAGATAGAAGGATTCAAAATAATCGGTTGAGCAGTACGGGAAACTATGGCGCGGCCAATAGTACAGAAAGTCCTGCAGCGGCTTTAGATCTTTTTTACGTGCGAAGTTTTACTAAACCGGGGCGGAAAGTACTTTATACATTGCATACGGATTTTAATTCCCTGGATAAAGATGAGGAAGTGCGCGATTTTAATAGAGCGATCGACAGTAGCACGAATGTGCCAAAAATAACAGAGACTTATCTGAATCAAATGGTCCGTTCCAGCAATGAAAATAAAAATATCCAAAGTCGGTTGTCGTTGGTGGAGCCTGTTGATTTAGGTGGTACCTTGGAGATTAATTACGATTTCGACTATACCAAAATTGATGCTCGCCGCTCCACTTTTGATAATAACAATAATTTTAACAACGGCCCCATACTGGTAGACTCCCTTAGTTTGAAGTACGACTATTCCTTTGCTAGCAATAAAGTCGGCATGATTTATCGGCAAGATTTAAGCGAGAAAGTGAAAGTGAACTTCGGTTTTGCTGTTCAGCCTTCCGAATTAACGGGAAGTTCAACGGACAAACTGATAAAAACCTCCTATTCAAATGTTAACCTCGTGCCTTCTGCTGGATTGAAATGGAAGTTTACCAAAGAAGAGGATCTTTCCATGGACTATTATGGACGTAATAACCAGCCTAGCTTCTATCAGATACAGCCTGTGGTGGATAATACCAACACACAAAATATTGTGATCGGAAATAAGGATTTGAAATCCGAATTTGCACATAGTATTGTTTCAAAGTATCGGAAGTCCATTACACGAAGAGGGCAATATTTAGAAGCGAGTCTGGCTTTTAATTTGGTAAATGACAAGATTGTAGCAAACCGGACAATTGAACCTAATTCAACGATACAGAAAACGACCTATCGCAATACAGAAGGTTATTATGATATTAAGAGCTATTATTTGTTTACAGCTTCTTTATTGTCGGATAATTTGCAGATGAGCTTGAATGGTAATGCAGATTATTACAACAATATTTCCTATGTCAATGATAAAAAGAGCTTTGGTGGACACTTTTTGTTTACGCAGGCTCTTCAATTCCGCTATACCTGGAGTGATATCTTTGAAGCCGAATTAAATGGAAACTATTCTTTAAACAGGGCGACATTTGACTGGCCTGTACAAGATAATATCACGGCACATTCAGGGATTGTTGGGTTGGGATCTAAAGCTTATTTAGGGAAACATTTTACCATGGGACTTGAGCTTTCTCAAAAATTTAATGCGGGTTATTCGAGCTCATGGAACAATATTAATCCGACGATAATCAATGCCTATATGGAATATACTTTTGGAAGGAATAACTTGGGGATGTTGAGATTTCAGGGATTCGATCTGATGAATCAGAATACTGGTATTTCACGTGCCGTGGTGGGAAATGATATTTTAGATGTTCGGAACAATCGCCTGGCTCGTTATTTTATGCTTTCGCTCAATATAAGATTACAGAAATACCCGAAAAAATCATGATGAAAGCCGTCATTATTACTGAACCGGGGGGACCGGAAGTTTTGGAAGTCCGTGATGTGGAGATGCCGCAGATCGGTGAACTTGAAGTTTTGGTGGAAGTAAAGGCTGCAGGAGTGAATAGACCTGATGTCTTTCAGCGTAAAGGTAACTATCCGGCACCAGCCGGTGTAGATGGGCGAATACCGGGATTGGAAATAGCAGGGATTGTAGTCGCTAAAGGTAAGGATGTGGTCGATTGGGCTATTGGTGATCGTGTATGTGCGCTTGTTGCCGGTGGTGGCTATGCTTCCTATGCGAAAGTCTATCAGGGACATTGTTTACCTATTCCCGACCATTTGGGTTTTGCGGAGGCAGCCTCGCTGCCCGAGAGCGTTTTTACAGTCTGGGACAATGTCTTTCGAAGGGGTAAGTTGCAGGCCGACGATCATTTTTTAGTGCACGGTGGTGCTGGAGGGATTGGCAGTACGGCCATTCAGTTAGCGACCTTGTTTGGTGCGGTAGTATATACGACAGTCAGCTCATCTGAAAAGGCTAGCTTTTGTAAATCATTGGGAGCCAGTAAAACAATAAATTATAAAACGGAGGATTTTCTGGAGGCGCTGAAGCCTTTGGGAGTTGATGTTATTTTAGATAGTATTGGCGGATCATATTTTGAGAAAAATATCAATCTATTGAACCCTGATGGTCGATTGGTTTACATTAATGCGATGGAAAGCGCAAGAGTCGAGTTAAACTTGCTCAAATTAATGCAGAAACGGATTGTTCTAACGGGAAGTACGCTGCGGGCGAGAGACCGTGAATTTAAGCAAGTGCTACGGGATGATATCTGGTCTCAAGTATGGCCGAAGCTCAGCGTTGGCGATTTCAAACCTACCTTATACCGCGTGCTTCCTTTTGCGGAGGCTGCTGAAGCCCATCGATTGATGGAAGATTCAAGCTTATTGGGTAAAATTGTCTTAAGTTTTTGATCGCTGAAAGCTGAGCGGTGTAGTGCCAGTTACATTTTTGAAGTATTTATGGAAGCTCGAAAAGTTTTGAAAACCTGATTCAAAGCAGATCTGCTTCACCGTCTGTTTGTTTTCTATTAATAAATTGCAGGCTGTCTTCACACGCATTTCGATCAGAAACTGAAAGAGTGTTTTTCCGATTTGTGATTTGAAATAGCGGCAGAAAGAATTGGGCGTCATTCCCGTTAGGGAAGCAAGTTCCTGCAGCCGTATCTGGTCGCGATAATTTTCACCGATATATTGCATGGCAATCTGCATTCGGTTGGCGTCCTGATCTTGCAGCTGGATGGTAAAAGTGGGGCTCGTTAACAGATCATGTTGTTCTTCGGCCGAAATAAATTGTAAGATTTCTAATAAATGAATAATACGTGTGGTACCTGTTGCTGCCAAGATAGCGTCAATTAATTGCACAGTTTTTAGTCGGCTGCTCTCCAATAATGAAATGCCTCTTTTGGATACGCGTATAAGGTCTTTGATGGATTTATTTTCAGGTAAATTAATGAAATCATTTCCCCAAAAGTTTTCCTTAAAATGAATTACACGAATATCTGCGCTTTCTGCTCCTTCCTCTTGAAGATAAATTTCGTCAAATAACCAATAGTGAGGCAGGTTTGAACCAACAAGGGTAATATCGCCTGATTCAAAGCGCCGGACACTATCGCCAATAAATTGGGTGCCTGAGCCTTTGGCAAAATAAATTAATTCCAGTTCTTCATGGTAATGCCAAAGATTATGGTATTGGGGCGTATTGTCTCTTCTCGCGTTGAACGAATGCTCAAGATTGCTATTTAAATGAAGCAGCTGTGCTTTCATAATTATGAAATATATGCAGTAAAGTTACATAATTCAGTTTAGATATGGTAATATAGCTTAATAATTTGATAATATACTTGAATATTGTCTAGCATTTTTAAGCTTATTTTACATTAAATAACTACTTATAACCATTTGAAAAATATGACGAATAAAAAGAGTTACGCATTTGCCTTGATTTTGGTGACATCCTTGTTCTTTTTTTGGGGATTTATTCATAACCTTGATCCAATCTTAATTCCGCATTTGAGGAATGCGTTTAGTTTATCCCATTTTCAGGCTTCCTTAGTCGATTCGGCTGTATTTATCGCTTATTTTGTGATGGCGATTCCTGCTGGAATTATCATGAAAAGATACGGCTATAAAGCTGGTATTCTGATCGGATTGATCTTTTTTGCCATTGGCTGTTTTCTTTTTGTACCTGCGGCCAATACGATAAGTTATGTTTTCTTTTTGGGGGCATTGTTCGTTGTAGCCTGTGGTCTTACCATTCTGGAAACCGCTGCAAATCCGTATGTAGCGATTTTGGGAGATCCAGCTTCGTCGGCGCAAAGACTAAATTTTGCGCAGTCTTTTAATGGGTTAGCAGCCTTTGTTGCTCCGATTTTTGGGGGAAAATTTATTTTATCCCATGAACCCAAATCACAGGAAGAACTGGCGCAAATGGCTGAGCAGGCAAAGATGGCGTATATTCAGTCGGAAACAGCTGCTGTGAAATTGCCTTATGTGGTACTGGGGATATTGATCTTATTGATTGCTGCGTTGTTTTTCTTTACCAGATTACCTGATATCAAAGATGCTGAGGAAGAAGGTAGAGCCGGTTTTTTCCACGCATTGCGTCATAAAAATGTGCGTTGGGCAGTGGTGGCTCAATTTTTCTATGTGGGAGCGCAAGTTTGTATTTTAAGCTTCCTTGTATTATATGCAACAGAAGCTGCCGGAATATCGGGTAAGGATGGTGCCGATTATGCTGGGTTCGCTGGATTGGCTTTTATGTTGGGCCGGTTTATCGGTACATTTTTTATGCGTTTTGTATCAGCATCCAAGCTCTTGATCATCTATTCCGCTATAGCGATCGTTCTATCCCTATTTGTCATTTTCGGATCGGGTATTCAGACCCTTTATGCGCTGATTGGCATTGCATTCTTTATGTCCATTATGTTTCCGACAATATTCGCGTTTGGTGTACAAGGTATTGGTGCCGATACCAAATCTGCTTCTAGTTTGATCGTCATGTCTATTGTAGGTGGTGCTTTATTGCCTCCAATATTGGGTTTTATCTCCGATAAAACGGGACATTTCCAATACGGCTATTTTGTACCATTGGTTTGTTTTATTGTTGTCTTATTGTTTGCTTTCCAAAATAGAAATGTCAGTATTGCGGAAACAGAAAATCTTAAATCACATTAATTAGTTAGTAATGAAAAGATATGTCATGGCCTTGGATCTTGTGGACGATCCACAATTGATCAAGGAATATGAGGATTACCACCGCGAAGTGTGGCCGGAAATAAAACGCTCGATTCTGGATGCAGGTATTCTGCAGATGGAGATCTATCGTTTTGAAAATAGATTGTTTATGAACATGGAGGTGGGTGAAGATTTTTCATTTGAGAAAAAATCAGCTATGGATGCTGCCAATGAAAAAGTTCAGGAATGGGAACAGCTGATGTGGAAATATCAGGCGGCTATTCCGGGGGCAAAGCCAGGAGAGAAATGGGTAATGATGACGAAAATATTTGAATTAGTATAATTATGGCTATACAGCGCTATTTACAGATCCATCCAATGGATAATGTCCTTGTTGCATTACAGGACTTGGCTGAGGGAACAACAATTGTTTTTGAAGGTAAGGAATTTACATTAAAGCAAGCTGTTGCTGCCAAACATAAATTCACGATCCAGCCAATGGAACAAGATACAGAGATATTGATGTATGGTGTTCTGGTAGGGAAATTGAATACTCCTTTAGCTGAAGGGGAACTTATTACCACCGAAAACTTGCGCCATGCGTCGGAAGATTTTAGAATGGGCAACCGTAAGACAGCTTGGACAAAACCTGATGTTGCTGCATTTAAAGATAAAACGTTCAATGGATTTCACCGTTCAAATGGGACTGTTGGAACGGCCAATTACTGGTTGGTTATTCCGTTAGTTTTTTGCGAAAACAGAAATGTATTGACCTTGAAAGCTGCTTTTGAGGAGAAGCTGGGCTATAAAGTAAAAGCAAATAATTACGTTTCCGAGGTCGAAGATCTCATCGGCTTATATAAGTCTGGTGCTGATGTAAATGCGATCCTTAGTCAGGATCTGCTTGCTAATTCGACTTCCAGTGAGCAGGAACGCCTATTCAAAAATGTCGATGGAATCAAGTTTTTGAATCATGAGATGGGATGCGGTGGAACGCGTATGGATTCGGATGCATTATGCGGTCTTTTGGCTGGCTATATTACCCATCCGAATGTTGCGGGGGCAACCGTATTGAGTTTAGGATGCCAGCATGCGCAGGCTTCTATTCTGAAGGCGGAAATTGAAAAGCGAAGCCCTGGTTTTGATCGCCCGCTATATATTTTCGAGCAGCAGAAAGAAGGAACTGAAAAGGAACTTATGCAAAAGGCTATTAAAGCAACTTTTGCGGGGATGATGCAAGCTGATAAAAATGAGCGCAAACCAGCCACATTGGACAAATTGTGTATTGGACTGGAATGTGGTGGCTCGGACGGATTCTCGGGTATCTCTGCTAATCCTGCGCTCGGTTTTGTGTCGGATATTTTGGTGACTTTAGGCGGATCGGTGATTCTGGCGGAGTTCCCTGAATTATGTGGCGTGGAACAGGAGTTGAGTGATCGTTGTATCGATGAGCCAACTGCGGAGCGTTTTATGTCGCTGATGCGTACTTATAATGCAAAAGCCGAGGCTGATGGCTCGGGTTTCTATATGAATCCTTCTCCGGGAAATATTCGTGATGGCTTAATTACTGACGCGATTAAGTCTGCAGGAGCAGCCAAAAAAGGAGGAACCTCACCTGTTGCAGCAGTGATTGATTATCCTGAATTGGCCAACGGTCCGGGGTTAAACTTATTATGTACTCCAGGTAATGATGTGGAAAGTACCACTGCAGAGGTGGCCGCAGGTGCCAATATCGTCTTGTTTACGACTGGCCTAGGTACACCCACGGGTAACCCGATTACACCGGTTGTGAAACTTTCAACAAATACCAAAACTTTTGAGAAAATGCCCGATATCCTGGATCTGAACTGTGGTACCATTATCGAAGGTACAGAGACTATTGAGGAAGTTGCACATCGTATTTTGGATTATGTGATAGAAGTTGCTTCCGGTGAAGTGCAACCAAAAGCGGTGTTGTTGGGGCAAGACGATTTCATTCCATGGCGTAGAGGTGTTTCATTGTAGTTGAGTATAATGAGTTTATTGAAAATCCATGACAACTAATTATTTACATATGAAACTTAAACATGTAATCTGTGGTTTGGCCTTGCTGATGGGATCTGTATCCGCGAGCTATAGCCAGCAACATTATCAACCGAGTCCCGAAAATTTAAAAAATAGGGAATGGTTTGAACAATCTCGGTTTGGTGTTTTTATCCATTGGGGGGTATATAGTGTGCTGGGAGATGGTGAATGGGTCATGAATAACCAAAATATCAGTTTGGATGAATATGCATTGCTGCCTAAATTTTTCAATCCAATTTCCTTCAATGCGAAAGAATGGGCGAAGTTATTTAAACAGGCCGGAGCAAAGTATATCACCTTTACTACCAGGCATCATGATGGGTTTTCGATGTGGGATAGCCAGATTTCGGATTATAACGTGGTGAAGAAATCGCCCTTCAAACGCGATATTGTGAAAGAGTTGGTGGAAGCTTGCCATGCTGAAGGGATAAAAGTGATGTTCTACTATTCACTTTTGGATTGGCACCGGGATGATTATCTACCCGTTGGTAAAACGGGCGGCGGCATTGCGGGCCGCGATTCAACAAAAGGGGATTGGAATCATTATGTCCAGTTTATGAAAAGCCAATTAACGGAGCTGTTGAGCAATTATGGCAACATCGATGGGATTTGGTTTGATGGTCATTGGGACAAGCCCAATGAAGATTGGCATTTCAAAGAAATCTATGAATTGATTCATAAGTTACAGCCACAATGTTTGGTGGGTAACAATCACCATTTGGCACCATTTGAAGGTGAAGATTTTCAGATGTTCGAACGTGATTTACCTGGGGAGAATACCACTGGGTTCGGCACGAAAGCACATGATGTTGGGATATTACCGAAGGAAGTATGTGGAACAATTGCTGGATCGTGGGGATTTGAACTGAAAGATCGGACACGAAAATCTTTTCAGGAAGTGCTGAAATACCTGGTCAAGGCAGCTGGTCATGGCTCCAATTTATTGCTCAATGTAGGTCCAATGCCGAACGGTGAGATTCAGGACTATCAACAGGAGCGTTTGAAAGAACTTGGAAAATGGCTATCGCTTTATGGTGAAACAATCTATGGAACAGAGGGGGGAGCGGTGTCGCCAACAGACGATTATGCGTTGACAAAAAAAGGAAACCAGGTGTATCTACATGTGTTTAAAACGGATAAAAAGGAATTGTTGATCAATAACCTGCCTTATCAAGTGAAAAAAGTAAGCACATTTATCGGAAAGAAAGAGATTAAGTTTAGTCATAAGAACAATAGTCTACGCGTGGATTTGCCAACATCGACAGATGAAGCAGATTTGGTATTGACATTAACAATTAAATAACAATGGGAAAATTAGAACAAAAAGTAGCTGTAATTACCGGTGGTGGTAGTGGGATAGGCCGTGCGATCAGTCTGCAATTTGCTGCAGAAGGAGCAAAAGTTCATATTCTGGATTTGAATGAAGACGGTGGTAATGCGGTGGTTGATGAGATCTTGGCTTTGGGTGGTCAGGCTGTGTTTAATCGTTGTAATGTAACTGATCAGCAAGAAATTACTGCTATAGCACAAAATATCGGAAAAATTGATATTTTAGTAAATAATGCAGGTATTGCTCATGTTGGTAATTTGGAAAATTGTCAATCAGAAGATTTTGAGCGTGTTTTTAATGTGAATGTTAAGGGCGCTTATAATGCATTGCATGCTATCGTGCCGATGATGAAAGCGCAAGGTTCTGGAGCAATCCTTAATCTAGCATCCATCGCTGCATGGGTTGGTATCACGGATCGTTTTGCTTATTCGATGAGCAAAGGTGCTATTTACGCGATGTCAATGTCTGTTGCAAGGGATTACATGGCATACGGTATTCGTTGCAATAGCATTTCGCCTGCACGTGTACATACGCCATTTGTCGATGGATTTATCGCAAAAAACTATCCTGGAAAAGAGGAAGAAATGTTTGAAAAATTATCAGCAAGCCAGCCAATAGGCCGAATGGCACAACCGGAGGAAATTGCCAAATTAGCACTTTTTCTGTGTAGTGACGACGCGGGCTTTATTACTGGGAATGACTATCCAATTGACGGTGGTTTTATTAAATTGAACAATTAAAAAGCTAAAAATAAAATATCTATTATCTCAATACTATAAAAATGAAATTAATACGTTTTGGAGCTCAAGGCAAAGAGAAAATCGGTGTTCAGATCGATGGTGTAAATTACGATGTAAGCGCATTTGGTGGTGATTACAATGAACAATTCTTTGCTGAGGATGGTGTAGCTCGTTTAGAAGAATTTGTGAAGGCAAATGAAGGTAAGTTGATTGAAGTTCCTCAAGACGAGCGTATCGGAGCACCTTTTGCCCGCCCATCCAAAATTGTTTGTATTGGATTGAACTATTTAGACCATGCAAAGGAAACCAATGCACCTATTCCTGCTGAACCGATCATCTTTATGAAATCGACCACTTCGTTGGTAGGGCCATACGATAATGTCATGATTCCTAAAGATTCTTTAAAAACAGATTGGGAAGTGGAATTCTGTATCGTGATCGGCAAAAAAGCCTCTTATGTAGAAGAGCATGAGGCCTTAGATTATGTAGTTGGTTATGTGTTGCACAATGATGTTTCCGAACGTGAGTATCAGTTGGAGCGTGGCGGTACCTGGGATAAAGGAAAAGGATGTGATACTTTCGCACCAATGGGACCCTTCATGGCGACAAAAGAGGAAATCAAAGATATCAACAATGTGCGCCTATGGTTAAAGGTAAACGGAAAAACCTATCAGGATGGCAATACCAAGGATTTGATCTTCTCGGTAGCACATGTGGTATCGTATGTGTCTAAATTTATGACCTTGTTGCCTGGCGACGTTATTTCAACAGGTACACCTGCAGGTGTTGGGTTAGGATTTAATCCACCGATTTACTTGAAACCCGGTGATGTTATCGAGTTAGGAGCAGATGGTCTTGGGGAGTCCCGTCAGACTGTTGTAGCGTATTCAAAAAATTAATTGCTCATCAGGTTTTCATTTTATTATGCGTATAGATACCCATCAGCATTTCTGGAAATTCGACCCAATTAGAGATCGTTGGATTACCGAAGAAATGCAGGTCATAAGACGTGATTTCAGCCCTTTGGATATTCAGTTTGTGCTTGAACGAAATGGATTCGGAGGGAGTGTTGCTGTTCAGGCAGATCAATCCAAAGAAGAGACTGCTTATTTGGTTCAGCTGGCTAATGATTATCCTTTTATTAAAGGCGTTGTGGGCTGGATTGATCTTCAAGCAGCAGATATTCGACAACAGTTGGATGCCTATCAATCAGATACGGTCATCAAAGGATTTCGTCATATTGTTGAAGGAGAAGCGGATCCTGATTTTCTTATCCGCCCTGCCGTACTAAATGGACTGAAGGCATTGGCAGATTATGGTTATACTTATGATCTGCTCATCCGTCCACGTCATTATGTAGCAACGCTAGATTGTGTGCAGCAAAATCCAAATCTACAATTTGTGTTGGATCATATTGCCAAACCGCCAATCAAGTCGAAAGCATTTGATGAGTGGGCAGCGTTTATTGATGCGCTATCGGCTTTTCCGAATGTTGTATGTAAAGTTTCTGGACTTGCCACAGAGGCCGATTGGGAGGGATGGAAGCTTGATGATTTTAAACAATATCTGGAGCATATCTTTGCACGTTTTGGAAAGGAGCGCATTATGTATGGGTCAGATTGGCCGGTATGTCTATTGGCGGCATCTTATGAAGAAAGTATTGCCATAGTTGAAGATAAACTAGGGCAATTTACAGCTGCAGAGAAGAACGCATTTTGGGCAGAGAACGCTATACGTGTATATAATCTTTAAAAGGAAAAACTTCAGTATATTATGAAAGGGAAAAATAACATGCTGAAGTTTTTTATTGGCCAAGAAGCCGGATAAATGGGCTGAATAACGTCAATATAAAATTAATCAATAACCAGAGAACGAGTTCATTGTTGCGAATGTTAAGCACAATCAATGAAACAAACCATTCAATAAAAGTATTATGGATCTTCATTTAAGAGATAAAGTTGTTATTGTTACCGGCGGAGCAAAAGGTATCGGGCGGGCCGTAGTTCATGCCTTAGCTAAAGAACAGGCTATTCCGGTCATTGTTGGCCGTAAACAGGCGGATAATGAAAAAGTCAAGCAAGAAATCAAGCAATTTGGTGTGGATGCACTCTGTATTGAAGCAGAGTTATCTAAACCCGAAGATTGTGAACGAGCAGTCCAAAAAACATTGGAAGTATATGGCCGTATCGATGGTTTGGTGAATAATGCTGGGCAAAATGATGGTGTCGGATTAGCATCAGGTAATTATGAAAAATTTGTTGTTTCTCTGCATAAGAACTTAATTCACTACTATCTGATGGCACATCATGCCTTGGATGCATTGAAAGCTTCTAAGGGCAGTATTGTGAATATTTCGTCCAAAACTGGCGAAACAGGACAGGGGAATACCTCGGCTTATGCGGCATCCAATGGCGGACGCAATGCGCTTACACGCGAGTGGGCTGTAGAATTGTTACCTTACTCGATTCGTGTAAATGCCATTATCGTGGCAGAATGTGCCACTCCGCAATACGATACCTGGATTCAAACCTTATCGAATCCGGAGGAGACCTTGAAGAAAATTACGGATCGCATTCCATTGGAGCATCGCATGACGACAGCAGAAGAAATAGCCGATACAACAGTCTTTTTGCTGTCTAACAAGTCAAGTCATACAACTGGCCAATTGATTCATGTGGACGGCGGCTATGTGCATCTGGATCGCTCTATTATTGCTGAATCGTAGCAGAGCAGCGATTGGATTTTGGAAATTAAACTTGTGTGGTTTTTAAAGAGACAACTTTGTTCATTTCCAAAATCCATGAGCGTTTTTTGATATTGCCCTTCAATCAATGAAAACACCTCCCATCGAACTCGGGTAGTAGTGGTATGGTGAATGTTCTACATAGCGAAGACGAAGGGGAAGTTGTATGAAATGCAGTTAGCTAAAACAAAAAAAGCCTGTTCAATGAACAAGCTTTTTTTGTGGTGCCACCTGGGTTCGAACCAGGGACACAAGGATTTTCAGTCCTTTGCTCTACCAGCTGAGCTATGGCACCAGTTGACCTTTTATTTAAATCTGTGATCATCAGATTGAAGCGTGGTGCCACCTGGGTTCGAACCAGGGACACAAGGATTTTCAGTCCTTTGCTCTACCAGCTGAGCTATGGCACCGCTTTTTGCTATGGGTTTGTTCCCCTATTGCGATGCAAATATAGTCCGATAATTTGAATTCTAAAACTTTTATGGAGATTATTTTTATACTTTTTTCGAACGTGTTGATTTTGATCGAGATAAAATTACAAGAAACTAACATATAGGAAAAGGAATAAGCTGTATCTTTGCATTTCAATAATTAGAGATGAGTAAAAGAGGAAGAGTTTTAGTTGCAATGAGTGGAGGGGTAGATAGCTCCGTTGCTTCTGTCATGCTCCACGAACAAGGATATGAAGTTATCGGTATCACGATGAAGACATGGGATTATGCATCCGCAGGTGGTTCGTCGAAAGAGACCGGATGTTGTAGCCTTGATAGTATCAATGACGCTCGTACATTAGCCGTAAACTATGGTTTCCCTCATTATATATTAGATATACGTGATGAGTTTGGAGATTTTGTGATTGATAATTTTGTAGAAGAATATATTGCTGGACGCACGCCTAACCCATGCGTATTGTGTAATACCCACATCAAATGGGAGGCTTTAATGAAACGTGCTGACAAATTGGACTGTGAATTTATCGCTACCGGGCACTATGCCAATATCCGTATGCACGACAATGGTCGCTATGTGATATCAAAAGGTAAGGATGAAAATAAAGATCAATCTTACGTTCTATGGGGTGTGTCTCAAGAAAACCTTGCGCGGACGCAGTTCCCTTTAGGATCTTTCACGAAAAAGGAAATTCGTCAGATGGCTTTGGATATGGGACAAAAAGAATTGGCCAATAAGTCTGAAAGTTATGAAATCTGTTTCGTTCCTGACAACGACTACCGTGCGTTTTTGAGACATAAGGTGCCAACATTGGATCAACAAATTGGTCCAGGTAATTTTATCCTTTCCGATGGTACCGTCGTCGGTAAACATATTGGCTACCCTTATTTCACCATCGGTCAACGTAAAGGCTTAGGTATTGCCTTAGGTAAACCGATGTTTGTGATCGAAATCCTTCCAGAAAGTAATACGGTGGTATTGGGTGAAGAACACGAACTTGAAAAGTCACATGCCTATGTTCGCAATGTGAACTTTGTGAAATATGCCGGACTGGATCAACCGATGGAAGCAATTTCAAAGGTACGTTATAAAGATTCTGGTGCTTTGTCGACCATCTCCCAAGAAGGCGATAAAGTACGCATTGATTTTGTACACAATGTGAAGGGTATTGCTCCTGGACAATCGGCCGTTTTTTATGAAGGCAATGATCTACTCGGTGGTGGTTTCTTAATGAAATAAGAAGAAGCTGGATTGAGATCTAGCATAAGAATTTTAATCCCTATACTGTCTTTACAGTATAGGGATTTTTATTTGGTTTAAAATGCGACTTATCTGGGCTTCAAACTCGAAGATATTCACCTTCCGCTATAAAGATTGAGAAATCTTAATTTGTTATTACTAATAATTTTAGTAATTTTAACTTATGAATTCGTCAGAATATTTTAAGGGTAGAGGGGCACAGATCAATCCTAATAACAAATTTTCTTCTAACCAATACGTGCAGGAGCATGTTGAAGGGCTGGATGAGGAGTTTTTGGGGGCCGAAAAAACACAATTTATTCCGACTCATCCAAAATCCATTATTTCCAAGTCAAATAGTCCGGATCTCCGTTTTGAAAGATCCATTAATCCCTATCAGGGCTGTGAACATGGGTGTATTTACTGTTATGCGCGCAATTCGCATGAGTATTGGGGTTTTAGTGCAGGATTGGATTTTGAGCGTAAGATCTTGGTAAAACATAATGCCGCTCAGCTTCTCGAACAGGAGTTTAGAAAATCGAGCTATCAGCCCGATTTGATTATGCTTTCCGGTAATACAGACTGTTATCAACCTATTGAACGGAAGCTGGGTATCACACGTTCGCTTTTAGAATTGATGGTCAAATACCAGCATCCGGTCTCTATCATCAGCAAAAATGTACTGATGCGGCGGGATTTTGATCTTTTGCGTGAACTTGCAGCACGCAATCTGGTTTCCGTTGCAGTAACCATCAATTCGTTGCGCGAGGAGGTACGTCAGAAAATGGAACCACGTACTGCAACGGCATCGGCCCGGTTGAAACTGATCGAGGGATTGACAGGGATTGGTGTACCCGTCATGCTGATGATGGCACCCATTGTTCCGGGGATCAATAGTGATGAGATTTCAGATCTGATTCGTTCGGGGGCAGATGCGGGCGCAATTACAGCCTCTTATACCATCGTGCGGCTCAATGGACAGATCGGTGGTATCTTTAAGGATTGGCTCTATCAGAACTACCCTGACCGTGCTGAGAAGGTATTACATTGGATTGAAGCCTGTCATGGTGGAAAAATTAACGATACCGATTTCGGGCGGAGGATAAAAGGGGATGGTCATATGGCCGAGAGTTTACAGCATTTATTCAAGCTTTCTGTCAAGAAATATATGAATAATGGGACGCTCCCATCCTTGAGAAGGGATCTTTTTCGCTTACCCGATGCAGGCACACAGCTGGGATTGTTTTAGTTATTAGTGTCAAATGGCAGCAGAAAATAAGCCATTTGTGTAATTTTAAAAATGGAAATTAAAACAGAACGGCTCAAGCTCAGATCCGTAGAGAAAATAGATTTGGAAAATATCCATTCCCTATTAATGTACCCTGAATCTGCATTGTTTAATCCGAGTGGATTTCCGGATGGAATAGCCCATACGGCGCAAATGGTGGAAGCTTGGTCAGCGCAAATCCATGAATCCGATGTCCGAAAGGATTATACCTTTTATATAGAAACTCTAGAAGGAAGGGAGTTTATTGGTCTAATTAATATCAGCGTTGTCAAGCTACGCTATCGAAATGCAGAAGTATGGTTTAAGCTTGTTCCGACAATGTGGAAGAAGGGCTATGCAACAGAGGCATTGAACCGAATCCTGACATTTGGTTTCAAGGAACTTAATTTTCATAGAATTGAGGGCGGTTGTGCGGTTGAAAATATCGCTTCCGCTAAAGTAATGGAGAAAGTCGGCATGGTCAAAGAGGCCCGCAGACGCAAAATTTTGCCGTTAAAAGATGGTTGGAGCGATAATTATGAATTTGCTATTCTCGAGGAGGAATACCCGCTTTAAATTTTAGCAAAAAAGCCTTACTCATGCAATGAATCAGGCTTTTTTTATTGATAAGATCGAGGTTCTGTGAACTAAGATTTCTTTCTTTTGATCAAAACATAACTCACATAGAGTAATATAAGCCAAGCGGGGATCAATTCTACCGGAAGTTTCATTCCTGTGATCCACATGATGCCAAGTACAGCGATCAAAAAGATCAGACAGATATAGTTACTTAGGGGATATAGAAAGGATGGGAACTTGGTCCGCAAGTGGGCATCGAGTTTATTTTTTCTGAAATACAAATGTGTAATGGAAATCATGACCCAGTTTATAATCAGTGAAGATACCACAAGCGACATCAAGATCTCCAAGGCATTTTTCGGCGCAATATAGTTGATAAATACACAGATCGCAGCGAAAAGTGCCGAGACCAAAATTGCGTTAATAGGCGCATGATTCTTGTTGAGTTTCGAAAGAAAACGAGGGGCATTCCCCTGTTCTGCCAGTCCATATAGCATTCTGCTGTTGCTGTACACACTGCTATTATATACTGATAATGCGGCGGTAAGAACAATGAGATTTAGCGCATTTGCGATAATTTTTGTGAAATAGAAAGTCTTTCCAAAGAGGGTAAATTCAAATCCATTAAGTTTGTCAAATACCAGTACAAAAGGACTTGTATCGGCGGTGATATTCGTCCACGGTGTCA
Organism: Sphingobacterium sp. G1-14; assembly: GCF_002196555.1. Taxonomy (NCBI): domain Bacteria; kingdom Pseudomonadati; phylum Bacteroidota; class Sphingobacteriia; order Sphingobacteriales; family Sphingobacteriaceae; genus Sphingobacterium; species Sphingobacterium sp. G1-14. The sequence goes on along the minus strand of NZ_CP021381.1, from coordinate 4,909,913 downwards.
AAGAGAAAAGAATAATGAGTGCACCTACATAAAAGATCAAGATCCGATAGATCACCTGGTTGGTCGCTTTGGGGATGTTCTTTTCGGGATGTTCGGCTTCTGCAGCAGTAATACCAACCAACTCTAGACCACCGAAAGAAAACATAATCAATGCCATGGCCGAAAGGAGACCTTCAAAATTGCCATCCGATGTTTCGCTAAACCAGCCTTTTGGGAAAAAACCGCCATGTGAAGTCAGGTTGCTGAGACTTGCCTGCTCACCTCCAGTACCGCTTACCAGTAAGTATACACCAAAAACAATCATTGCGATGATCGCAATAACCTTAATGATAGAAAACCAAAATTCCGTCTCGCCATAAATTTTGACAGAGGCAAGATTAAGGGCGTTGATTGCAAAGAAGAAAAATAAACTTGATGCCCATAGGGGTATTTCAGGCCACCAGAACTGCACATAAACGCCTATTGCTGTAAGTTCGGCCATGCTTACCAAGATATACAGGACCCAATAGTTCCAGCCCGAAGCATAACCTGCAAAAGAACCCCAATATTTATTGGCGAAGTAGCTAAAACTTCCTGAAACAGGTTCTTCAACGACCATCTCGCCCAATTGGCGCATAATAAAAAAAGCAATAATTCCAGCGAAAGCATAGCCGAGTATAACTGCCGGCCCAGCTAGTGTGGCAGCCTTTCCGATACCTAGAAATAAGCCTGTACCAATTGCACCACCCAGGGCAATTAATTGAATATGTCTATTTTGAAGTCCTCTTTTTAATTCTTCCTTATTGTTCTGTTTCTCCATGTGTATGGTTAATACGGTTACTAGTCTGTTTTGAACGATCCTTGGCAGGGGAAACCTGTGAAGACTTTACTCCTTACCAGAATCGAATTGGTCAAAATTGCTGCCGCTGTATGATGTGCCGACGAATAACGTGGCTCCCAGTGCATCTTTTGCCCTAAGCGCATAAAGTTAATAAAACACTTAGGTATTTGTGCACATTCTGTTGTGCTTTTAATGTATTTCGTTGTTTTTTTATAAACAATGGCGGGAGCCATGTTTTTGGCTAAGAAATAGAAAGCGCCGTAATTTAGAAATACGGCGCTTTATGAATTAGTAGCTAGTGTGATTTTTGGCCACTCTAGCTAATAACGAAATCTTATTTGCAAATGCTACTCAAAAAGATAAATTAATTTGCTTTTTGTGTTTTTTCTACGCTGCAGTCGCATCCACAGCCTTTCGAGCAGCTAGACTTGCCCTTTAATGATTTTCGGACATTTTTAACGACATACCATACAGCCGCCAAGACGAGAATTCCTACGATGAGATATTGTACTGTTAAATTATCCATAGCTTTTTATTTTAAAAGTTGATAAGCAATTAAGGCACTGAAATAGGCCAAACCTGTCATAAAACCAAGCTGTATTAAAGTCCATTTCCATGAGCCTGTTTCCCTTTTTACTGCCGCAATTGTACTCATACATTGCATAGCAAAAGCATAGAACAGTAATAAGGATACACCGGAAGCTAAATTGTAAGCCGGTAAACCGGTATTCCGGTTAATTTCGCTTTTCATTTTGCCTAATACCGTTGTTTTAGATGCTTCATCTTCGATATCCACTTCATCACCAAGGCTATATACTGTTGCCATTGTGCCCACAAACACTTCACGGGCAGCAAAGGAAGAAATGAGACCTATGCCCATCTTCCAGTCATAGCCCAATGGTTTAACAACAGGTTCAATAGCCATGCCAAGATAACCAAGGAAGGAGTGTTCCAGACGATATGATGAAACTTCATGCTCCAAATCTGCTTCGGACAGGTTGGGGTTATTTTTTGTTACATATTCTTCTGCTTGGCTAAATTTGTCGTTTGGACCAAAACTACCTAATGCCCAGAGTATAACAGAAATGGCTAAAATAATTTTACCTGCGCCGAAGACAAAGCTTGATGCTTTTTCCCAGACATTTAAGGCTACATTTTTCCAATCCGGAGTCTTATAGGTGGGGAGTTCAAAGATGAGAAATGATTTGTGTTTTGATTTGATGACTTTGGTCAGGATAATCGCGGATAGCAAAGCTGCGAATATGCCAAGCAGGTACATCACAAACAATACAATCCCTTGTATTTGAAAGCCTCCTAATTTCGTGTCCGGTATCACCAGTCCGATCAGAACGATATAAATAGGGAGACGTGCTGAGCAGGTCATAAAAGGTGTTACCAGAATAGTGACCAGTCTTTCTTTGCTATTTTCGATGTTACGTGCAGACATGACTGCAGGAACAGCACAGGCCACTCCGGAAATCAATGGAATCACTGATTTTCCATTTAGACCAAAGGGACGCAGCCAGCGGTCCATCAGGAAAACAACACGGCTCATATAGCCCGTTTCTTCCATGATCGAGATAAAGATGTATAAAATAACAATCTGTGGAATGAAGATTACAATCCCGCCAATACCTTTGATAATACCATTGCTGAGCAAATCGGTCAGAGGTCCTGCAGGAAGTGCTGTTTGCGTATAGGCTGCAAGATCACCAAATAAGCCATCGATAAAATCCATGGCTGGTCCAGACCAGGTATAAATTGCCTGGAAGATTAAAAAGAGGATACCAAAGAAGATGACATAACCAAAGATTGGGTGAAGCAGGATGCTATCAATCGTATTGGTTTTGTTTTTATTCGAGGATTCATCCTTTACATAGATTTCAGCAAGGCTGCTATCTAGGGATTTACTGCGCAATATGGCTTCGTCTTTTTGCAGCTTCTCGGCCCGCAATTGATATTTTTCACGGATTTGCTGAATAGCCTGATTTTTTTCCTTCGATAAAAAGGATACTTCGCCTTTGGCCAGGTATTGCCAGGTGTGGTATTCCGTATCTAATGGGAAAAGACGTTTAGTTTCCTCTAATGCTGCATCAGCTTCCGTTGGTAGACTGAATTTGCTGATATACATGGGCGGAACAGCATCAAAGTTTTTGATCAGCTGATCGATACCTTGCCCCGTACGTGCATTGGTTTCGTATACTTTAGTATTTAATAGGTGTTCAAGTTTTTGAACATCGATTGTAATTCCTTTTTCTTTGGCTTCATCAATCATATTGATGACAAAGATGGCCGGCAGACCGAGTTCCCGGGCTTGTTGATAAAGAATAATAGACCGTTTTAGGTTCGTAGGTTCAGCGACGACAACGACGAGGTTTGGTCTGAAACTGCTTTCTTTATTGACTAAAGTGTTGAAAACAACTTCTTCGTCCAATGAACTTGGGAACAGGGTATATGTGCCCGGTAAGTCAATAATACGATAAACTTTGTTGTTGGCTTTAACTTGCCCCTCACGTTTTTCGACCGTAATACCGGGATAATTTCCTACTTTCTGATTTAATTTTGTAATCCGGTTAAATAGAGATGTTTTACCCACATTTGGATTACCCAAAAGTGCAATAATCGGGTTATTCATTATTTCTGATCAATAAGGATGACTTTAGCTTCTGATTTGCGGATAGCAATTAAGGCGTTATTAGCACTAATATTTAGACATATAGGACCGTCCAAAGGTGCGATATGTTTCACCTCTACTTCAGTACCGGGTATAAACCCCAATTCGAAAAATTTAGCTGGAATTTCGTGTGAATCAAAATCTATAATTACCGCTTTTTCCCCTTTTTTTAGCTTATCTAAGCTAGTTCTATTACGCATCTGCCTGTTTTTTTGAATTCTTCAAATATACAGAATTTCTACCATTTAGAATGATTCTAATGTCATAGTTATGTATTTAGTAAAAAACAGCTATCTTTACTATTCAGAACGATTAATTATCAACCAGAATGAAGATTGAGGACGAAATCAAAGTAAGTAAATTCAGCAATGAATGGCATCGTTGTACGGTAAATATTCTTTACACGTACAATTGGATTAACAATGAGCTTGAACAGCGTGCTGCCAAAGAAGGAATCACTTTGAAACAGTTTAATGTCTTGCGCATATTGAGGGGCCAATATCCCAAGCCTGCAACCAATAATCTGATTAAATCAAGAATGTTGAGTACTACACCAGATATTTCGCGTATGATTGATCGCATGGTTTCCAAAGAATTGGTTTCACGTTGTCAATCGGGTGGTGATAAAAGGGCAGTGGATTTGGTTATCACTGAGAAGGGCCTCGAGATTCTTAAGAGTTTAGATGAGGATATGTTGATGAAGGATCTTTTACCCGATCGAATTAGCGAAGAAGAGGCAATGACTTTAAGTGCACTGTTGGATAAACTTCGCGGCTAAAGAAATTAATGCGCATGGTCATGATGTTCATGATCATGCGGTTGTTGATGCTGATCGTGCCCATGATCATGTTCTCCGACAAATAAGAAACTTCCGAGTGCAATAGCAACACCGGCTATCACAGCAATCATTTTCTTTTTATTGAATTTATGATGGTCAATTGAGCCCGATTCAAAAAGTATCGTTGTCGATATGTGCAAGAAGATACCAATAACCACGGCCATGATTTTATCAAAATATTGCTGGATATTGCCTACTTCACCTGCACTGATGGCTTTGCTCAGCAAAAAGCCAAAAGGGGTCATTGCTGCAAATAAAGCTAGTGTAATGAGGATGGTGTTTTTCTTTAAATGCGTGCTTATTAGAATACTTCCCAATGCAAATGCCGCCGGAATGTGGTGGATGGATATGCCTAGTGCAAGTTCAGTCTGATGTGTTGCCGCGAGTGGCATGCCTTCAAGGAAAGCATGAAGACATAGACTGAACATAATACCTATTGGAAAACGATGATTGTGGTGGTCGTGATCATTGTCGGTATGGATATGGCCATGCTCGATCCCTTGGGAGAACTGTTCAAGAAAGAGCTGGAAAAGAAATCCAGCAAGCACATAAATACCCAATACCTCAGGTGAAGTATTGTTAGACTGATAGACATGCGGAATGAGGTGCAGTACCGTAATAGAGAATAAATAGGCTCCACTGAAAGAAAGGATGAGTTTAAGGAAACTGGTTCCTTTCTTTTGTACAAAAAATACAGCAATTCCACTTGCAAATGCAGGTATGAATAAAATTAAAATCAATAAAATTGAATTCATTATACGTGTTCAGTTTTAAAAAAGCTAGGCACAAACCGTTTGAATAAGTAGCCTGTTGCCAATCCAACCAGGATACCTAAGGCTGAACCACAGAGGACATCAAACGGGTAATGGACACCAACATAAATTTGAGAGACTGAAATTAGGGTTGCCCAGGTAATACAAAGCCAAAGCACATGTTTCCATCTTCTCCGGAAAAGTACAATCCAGAAAAAAGCAAGGGAAAAATGATTGGCCGCATGAGAGGAGGTAAAGCTAAAGCCGGAGCCGCATCGCACCCGGATGTTGACATTTTCTTTAAACTCCACGTCGTTACATGGTCTAATCCTTTTTACAGTCTTTTTGATCAAATGAGATGATATACCATCGGAAATTCCGAAGGTAACCAAGGTCATGGCAACAATTAGAATTCCCGTTTTTCCATAGGTCTTTATGAAAAATATGATCAGAAATAAATACAAGGGGGCCCAGGTATATGGATTGCGTAGTATAGGCAATAACCAATCAAACACGGGGTTACTCAAGCCCTGATTAATGGCCAGAAAAATCTCTTGATCGATGTGTACTAATTGTTGAATCATAAATGTTGCTGATGACAATGAAATTCCCAAACTTTAAAAACTCACTTTTCAAAAGTAAAAATAATTTCATTGCAAACGGTTGTTTCTTTTAAAAACAACTTTGTTGCAACAAATATACGTTAAATATTCATTAATTATAATTTTAATTCGATATTTTATTGCCATTGTGCTAAATTTACACGTTAATCAATTCAAAAGAAATGACTTTAATTAAATCAATATCAGGAATTCGAGGTACGATAGGCGGGCGTGCTGGAGAGGCACTTACCCCAATAGATATCGTTAAGTTTACAGCTGCTTATGGCAAAATAATTGTTAAGCAGAGTGGTATCAAAAAAATTGTTGTTGGAAGAGATGCGCGTGTTTCTGGTGAGATGGTAAGTAATTTGGTGATTGGTACCTTGCAAAGCATCGGTGTTAATGTGGTTGATTTAGGTCTTTCAACAACGCCAACGGTAGAGATCGCTGTACCTATGGAAAAAGCTGCTGGTGGTATTATTTTGACTGCTTCACACAATCCAGGTCAATGGAATGCACTAAAGTTACTGAATGCAAAGGGCGAATTTATTTCAGATGCCGAAGGGCAAGAGGTATTGGCCCTTGGTGAATCCTTAGACTTTGATTTTTCCGAAGTTGAAGCATTAGGACAGGTTCATAAAGACTATTCATATTTACAGAAACATGTAGACGCTGTATTAGCGTTGGAATATGTTGATAAGGAAGCTATTAAAGCCGCTAATTTTAAAGTTGCTTTGGATGCCGTAAACAGTACAGGTGGTACATTTATACCTGCCTTATTGGATGCGCTTGGTGTGCAGACAATCTATAAAATCCATTGTGAGCCGAATGGTCAGTTTCCGCATAATCCCGAACCATTAAAAGAGAATTTGACAGATCTATCAGCTGCGGTTATTGAAAACAAAGCTGATTTAGGGATTGCTGTAGATCCAGATGTAGATCGATTGGTCTTTATGATGGAGGATGGTGAGCTATTTGGTGAAGAATATACCTTAGTGGCAGTAGCAGATTATTTATTGCAGCATAAAAAAGGAAATACAGTTTCTAATTTATCTTCTACACGCGCACTGCGTGATGTGACTAAAGCACATGGTGGCGAATATTATGCCGCTGCTGTTGGTGAAGTCAACGTGGTTACAAAGATGAAGGAAGTGGATGCGGTAATTGGCGGAGAAGGAAATGGCGGTGTTATCTATCCTGCATCTCACTATGGCCGTGATGCACTGGTAGGGGTAGCGATCTTCTTGACACATCTGGCTAAACTTGGTAAAAAAGCCTCCGAATACCGCGCCTCTTTACCGCAGTACTTTATGTCAAAAAACAAGATTACACTGACTCCGGAATTGGACATTGACAACTTATTGGCCAAAATGGAGGAAAAATATAAAAATGAAGACCATTCAACAATCGATGGATTGAAAATAGACTTTGAAAATGAATGGGTTCATTTACGTAAATCGAATACCGAACCGATTATTCGGATTTACTCGGAGGGACCTACGCCTGAAGCTGCTGAGCAGATCGCGCAGAAGATTATCCGCGAAATTGAAGAAATAATTAAATAAAGATAAAAAGCTGCCTATGCAGCTTTTTGTTTTAAGACTGATCTCATCGGAAGAGGATTGTCTTAGCTATTACGAAGTTTTATAATGTATGATTAGAAAGATCATTTTAGGTACGTATTGTTTTCTTAGTTTAATTTTATTTGTCTTTCCGACAAGTGCCCAGCAGCCTATGGACGAAATCAATGGGCTACTGGATCGTTGGCACAAAACTTCGGGTGAGGTAAAGTATGGTCCATTTTTGAATGTTATTGCTTCAGATGGAGTTATTTTGGGTACTGATCATGATGAAAGGTGGGATAAAGCCCATGCAGAGAAGTTCAGCGATCAATATTTCAATCCCAAAAATGCCTGGACTTACACCTATGACAAGCGGCATATCAGCTTTAATGCCGATAGCACGACGGCCTGGTTTGATGAAACGTTTAAGATCAATACCAAGTCCTTTCGTGGCGTGGGCGTATTAAGTAAGCAGGATAATGAATGGAAGCTTCGTCAATACAGCATGTCCATGTCGGCACCTTATGCGGATGTGAAAGCGGCCGTAGGTGGAAAGGCAGGTCAGAAAATTCACAGTAACCTGTTATTGGTGATGGTGCTGTTTTTCTTTATGGCCATGTTATTTGTGCTGAGTCAACGCCTCAAGATCTCTTACCCCATTCTGTTGGTTGTTGGCGGACTTGTGATCTCGTTGATCCCCGGGGCACCTGTCATAAGTGTTGATCCTGATATCGTGTTTATGGTATTTTTGCCACCCTTACTTTTTGAAGCAGCCTGGTATACCAATTGGGGGAATTTTCTAAAGTGGCGACGGTCTATTTTTATCATGGGCTTTGGTTTGGTCTTCTTCACATCGCTGGCGATTGCCTACTTTTCGGTCAGTATTATTCCGGGATTTACCTTGGCGCTGGGCTTTTTACTGGGTGGGATTATCTCTCCTCCAGATGCCGTGGCTGCTAGTTCTGTCCTGAAAGGAGTAAGCATTCCTAAACGTGGAATTGCGATATTGGAAGGGGAAAGCCTGGTGAATGATGCAGCCTCATTGACGGTATTTAGATTTGCATCCATTGCGATTCTTACTGGCCAGTTTGTGATGAGCAATGCGACGACGCAGTTTCTGATGTTATCGGTCATGGGTGTTGTCGTTGGTCTGGTCATCGGTCACATCCTCTATATATTCCTACGTTATGTTGCTAAGTCGTCGAGTATTTCAACACCCATAACCCTTATTGCACCTTACCTGATGTATATTGTTGCGGAGCATTTTGAGTGGTCGGGGGTCTTGGCCGTGGTTAGTGGCGGATTGTTTCTTTCCTTCCGGGCAGGGGATTACCTCAACTATCATACACGGATCCAAACCAAAGAAGTGTGGGCGACAGTGGGTTTTCTCTTAAATGGATTTGTCTTTATCCTCATTGGACTTGAACTCCCGGTGATCATCAATGGTTTGGGGGAATACTCCATGGAGGAAGCTATTGATTATGCATTGGCGATTTGTGTAATTGTTATTGTTTTGCGATTAATCGCCGTTTATCTTTCGGCTTTTGTTCCCAGGATATTATTCAAACGGGTCCGCATCAAGGAAAAGAGTCCAGGGTGGAAATTACCCCTGGTCGTTGGTTGGGCCGGTATGCGCGGAGTGGTTTCTTTGGCATCAGCATTAGCAATACCATTGACTTTATATGATGGAACGGCCTTCCCACACCGAAATCTGATTTTGTTCATTACATTTGTGGTGATTTTAGTGACGCTTGTTTTTCAGGGGCTTACATTGCCTTTGTTGATTAAATTGATAAAAATTGAAGAGGTCGATGAGCAAGCTTCAATGGAGGAGCAAATCGATGAGATTCGGGTACGTCTTGGTAAAGAATCTATTGCGTATCTGGATAAACATTACGCAAAGGAAATGCTGGAGCATGAGACAATTGCCCGTGTTAAAGAGCAGATCATCCGGAGTGTAAATGCATCCGAACGAGCGAAAGAGGAGGATACACGTGCGCAGCTTTCTGCAGTAAGGGGGCTCTATAATAAAATTATGTTGGAACTTTTGGCGCTACGTCGTGACGGCCTGTACAAGATCAAGGAAAGCAAGGCCTTTGACAGTGATGTTATTAAAGAGATCGAGTATTCCCTGGATTTGGAAGAATCGCGTTTGTCGCGCAAGTAGTTGTTTATAAGTGAGTAAATCTCAGTTTTTTTGCACTGCGAAACCTAGCTCCAGTGTTGCAAAAAATAGTGCGCCGTTGTTGTAAGAAATAGCGTGTAGAGGTGCAAAAAATAGCGAATTTAGCTTATAATGCTAAATTCGCTATTTTTCCTTTATCACCCACTAAAAATATCGCTTGGCCTTTTTTTGCCTTTTGTACGGCATTGAAGCTTTCCTTTCCGATAGGCGTCCAGTTTTTTCCGCCGTCATTAGAGAGGTCTGTACCCGAGGTTCCCGTGCTGATCAGCTGTTTTTTTGAAAGGTAAATAACGGCCGACTTAAAGCCATCGGGAGCTGTTTCTGCCGCAAACCATGTTTTACCGCCATCGTTGGTTAACAGGCTATTTTTGTCTTTGTTTTTATCCTCTTTGTAATCGCCACCGACTACAATACCAGTTTTCGACGAGTAAAATGCAACGGAAAAAGGACCGGTGCTATTTTTCCCCTGAATGATGGGGCAGCTGTAACGTTGCCATGTGTCCCCCTGATCTTTGCTGCTGTAGATATTGGCTGCTGTTCCACCGGTGGCAATCCAGTATGTCCCTTTATTATCGCAGTAGATGGAGGTTCCACTGGCCGCAAAACCGGCCTCTCCTTCAGTAATTGTAAAGTGCATATTCGCGGATATATCTTTCCAGGACCTTCCGAAATCGATGCTTTTTAATAGTGGCATTTTCCCCTGAATGGCGTCGCCAAAGGCAATACCGATCCCTTTTGGTGTAAAAGCAAAACCGTCATAAAATATTTCGGGCCGCTTATCTATGAATACTTCTTTCCAGCTTCGACCGCCGTCATGGGTACTTAAGATGATGGCCGGGGAACCTGCCGAAATAATTAAGGCTTCGTTCTCATCAAATGCTTCGATATCCCTAAAATCTGTTTTTTCGTAGCCAATTGGATTTACCCACTGCCAGTTTTTTCCAGCATCGGTGCTGAGCCCGACGGTACCATTGCTTCCGCTTACCCATACAGTTGTATCATCGACTACACTTAGGCCTCTGTAGCTGCTGTTGCGTTCTTGATTTACGATGTTGATTTTTGCTTGTTGAGCACTCAGCTGGCTCAATAAGAAGGTTTGGATAATAAAGACCAGAAATAAAGGTTTCATGTGGTTATGCTTTTTATTTAAACAAATCTACTCGTCTTTTTGAAATTTTTCCCTGTTTTTTTAAGATTGTTTTGCGGAGCTGAAGAAATCCAACGGTCATTTTCCGTGGTGATTTAAAATAAGGAATGCTCAGTACGACCAACAGCGCGATGCAGGCGGAAGTGCCGAGGGCTCCGCCATAACCAGTAAAAAATTTACTGGTATTGAGCAGTATTGTCGTGAAAATAGCGCCAGCTAGAGCCAAACCGAAATAGGTTGATAACTGGTTTTTGGAGACCATGCCTATAAATGACGCGCCTATAAAAATAGGGGGAATGTACTGTGCGAGATGAGGAGGAACACTTTGTGGGAAGAAATGTAGAAAACCTGCAACAAGTAAGGTCAGCAATGCCGATGAACGCACTGCCCCTTGGTGAAACTTGGTGTTGACATAGTATGTCGCCGTGCTCCCGATGATGCCAACTAGGTATAAAATGAATGTTTCCATATTACTTAAAAATATATAAAAGGAGGTAAGTCAGTGAAACACCAAGAAAGGCCAATGTGCCTAGTTTACCGCCGACACCATTTAATAAACTTTTCGATACAATCAGAAAGATCGCTGTAAAAATACTCGCTGCTAAAATAAAAGAGAACCCATGAGCCACTTGCGCATTGGACATTCCTACAAATGCGCCGCAATAAATTGCTGCTGGAAGGTGGGGCAGATAAGTCGAATTTTTGTTGATATTTGGAATGAAAGAGGCTATGGTACCTGTCAGCGCTGCCCCCAATACAGGACCCAAACCGAAGATCTGATTGAAATAGTAGGATGAAATCGCACCTATAGGTACCCAAATAGCAATTTTAATCGATTCATATTCATGCCTGTGATGATGAATGGGCGATTTAAGGTAACTGTATAAGATCAGTAAGGACAATAGGCCAATAAAAGCCAATACAATATAAGAATGTGTATTTTCTACAAAGATGGCCACTAAAAAAAGGGCCTGAATGACGAATAATAAGCAGATGCTTATTATCCTAAATTTCTGCCGGGCTTGCATTTAAACAAATTTAGGCAAAGGTACTGATTATTTGTCTATTCTATTGGTAGATTTTCTTTTTATCAATATGGGATCAAGAACAATCTGTTCGATGGCATCGTACGGATTTTTTTGTTTGACCATTTTCAGAAAGAGTTTTGCACATTCTTCCCCCATTTTGTTGGCCTGTTGATCAATACTTGACAGTGTAGGGCTAATAAAGGAAGAAAAGGTCTGGTTTGCAAAACCGATCACTCCTGTTGCTGGAATGGCAATATTTGCAGTTTTTAATGCCTGAATAATCCCGACAGCTGTAAAGTCATCACCACCAATAAAGGCGTCCGGTTGGATTGCAGATTTTAGAATCTGTTTAGTTCCTTTGATGCCGGCTTCAATGGATAAGTCGCCGCGAATGATAAAGTCTTCCCGTGGGGAAATCTGCGCATCTTTTAAGGCCGCTTCGAAACCATGGAAACGATCCTGGAAAATAGCGATTTCTTTGTCCGTTGTGATAAAGGCAATATTTTTGTAGCCCTGTTCGAGCAGGTGCTGTGTTGCAAGGTAGCCGGCTCTAAAATCGTCAAGTTTGACCACAGGAGCAGGAATATCTTTATGGGTACGGTCAAAAATAACCAGGCATTTGCGCTGATTGATCACTTCCTGAAAATGCTGGGTTTCTTGCGTCTCCAGCGACAACGAAGCAATGATGCCGTCTACCTGAGCTTCAAGTAAGGTCTTCACGCCATTGACTTCATCTTCAAACGATTCATTCGATTGATAAAGCAATAGGCTGTAGTTGTGTTTTTTTAACTCTTTTTCAATGCTATGTACGGCTTCTGCAAAAAAATGAATTTGCATGGTAGGAACAATGACACCGATGGTATTGGACTTGCCCGAGGAAAGAGAAGAGGCCAACTTATTGACGCTGTAATTCAATTCCTTTGCTTTGTCGAGCACCAGCTTTCGTGTCGCCTCGCTGATCGTAGGCACATTATTCAATGCGCGCGATACGGTAGAGACTGTCACTCCAAGCGCACGGGCTATATCATAAATTGTCGTTTTTTTATTCACGCTCCAAAGTAAATAATTTTATTTAATATTTTGATAATTCAGAAACATACCCTACTTTTATGCAACCGGTTGCAATATTAGGCCGATGTTGTTTTTTATAACCAATTTGAATTGATTACCATGTATTTATTAGGTATAGACGTAGGTACTTCTTCTGTAAAAGTTTCGATTGTCGAGGCATCTTCACAACGTAAGGTTTGCTCGGTGCAATATCCGGATGTAGAAGCTCCCATAATTACTTTGGAGCCCAATTGGGCAGAACAGAACCCGCTCGATTGGTGGGACTACTTTAAACAGGCTCTGTTGAAGGCAAACGGGCTGGGCCTGTATGACCCCAAAGCAATTTCGGCCATTGGCATTGCATACCAGATGCACGGCTTAGTTGTGGTCGATAAAGATCAGCATGTGCTGCGAAATGCCATTATCTGGTGCGACAGCAGGGCTGTTGAATTGGGAAATATCGCTTTTGAAGAAATCGGAAGGTCTTTTAATCTGAGTCATCATCTGAATTCCCCGGGTAATTTCACAGCGTCAAAGTTGGCCTGGGTAAAAGCAAACGAGCCGGAAATTTATGAAAAAATAGATAAGATCATGTTGCCGGGGGATTTCATCGCCATGAAACTTTCGGGGCAGGTGACGACTTCCATTTCAGCCCTATCTGAGGGGATATTCTGGGATTTCAAGGATAATGTATTGTCGCGTACGATTATGGATTATTATGGCTTTGATGATCATCTTATTCCTGAGATCTTACCTGTGTTTTCAACGCATGGTCAAATTAAAGCCGCTGTTGCTGAAGAACTTGGGCTTTCTGGTACAGTGACCATCAATTATAAAGCCGGCGACCAGCCTAACAATGCACTTTCGCTGAATGTCCTTCAACCTGGTGAAGTTGCTGCGACCGCAGGTACTTCCGGTGTGATCTATGGCGTCAGCGACAAGCTGATCGCCGACCGCGAATCGCGTGTAAATACATTTGCTCATGTGAATTATCAGGAGAATGATATCCGTACAGGTGTACTGCTCTGTATCAATGGAACAGGCATTATGAATAGCTGGGGTAGACGTTTGTTGGGACGCGATTTGTCTTACGAACAGATTAACGCCCAGGCTGGCGCATCTCCTATCGGTAGCAAAGGATTGCAGGTTATCCCATTTGGCAACGGTGCCGAGCGGATGCTCAACAATCAAACGGTTGGAGCTTCAATTTCAGCGATAGATTTGAATAGGCATGAGACAAGCGATATACTGCGTGCTATACAGGAAGGGATTGCATATGCTTTTCGCTATGGTTTGGATATCATGCGCGAAAATAATCTGCATCCAAATATGATTCGTGCAGGTTATGCAAATTTATTCTTGAGCGCTGTTTTCAGGGAGTCATTTGTGGGAGCCACTGACGTTCCAGTTGAAATCTTTAATCATGATGGCAGTATTGGAGCCGCTCTTGGAGCAGGTATAGGAAGTGGGTATTATGCAGATTCTACAGAAGCTTTTCGGTCTTTGAAACCTGTGTATACAGTGGAACCTCAATTTGTAGCGCAATATGAGGAGCATTATCAGCAATGGAAGGAATTATTAAACAAACAAATAAATAGTAAATAAGATGAATATTATCAAAGGGAAAAAAGAATTTTTTAAAGGCGTTGGCCAAATTCAATTCGAAGGAAAGGACAGTACAAATCCATTGGCTTTCCGTTATTATAATCCAAAACAAATTGTTGGCGGCAAAACCATGGAAGAGTACTTTAAATTTGCCTGTTCGTACTGGCATTCTTTCAATGGTAACGGATCTGATCCATTTGGCGGACCGACACATCAATTTCCATGGGATGAAAGCAACGATGTAATCACAAGGGCAAAAGATAAAATGGATGCGGCATTCGAATTTATCAGTAAAATAAATATACCCTACTATTGCTTCCATGATGTGGACTTAGTTGATTATTCGGATAATGTGGTTGAAAATGAAAAACGTCTGTCGACTATCGTTGATTATGCGAAGGAAAAACAACAGGAAAGCGGTATAAAATTGCTTTGGGGAACAGCCAATCTTTTTAGCCATAAACGCTACATGAATGGAGCAGCAACTAATCCAGATTTTCATGTTCTTGCACATGGTGGCGCACAGGTCAAGGCAGCCTTGGACGCAACGATTGCTCTTGGTGGTGAAAATTATGTGTTCTGGGGTGGTAGAGAGGGGTATATGAGCCTTTTAAATACCAATATGAAGCGTGAGCAGGAACATCTTGCCCAGTTTTTACACATGGCCAAGGATTATGCCCGCAAAAATGGTTTTAAAGGAACTTTCTTTATAGAGCCGAAACCATGTGAGCCTACAAAACATCAATACGATTATGATGCGGCTACCGTGCTGGGCTTCCTGCGCCAGTATAATCTTTTGGAAGATTTTAAATTAAATTTAGAGGTAAACCATGCGACATTGGCCGGACATACGTTCCAGCATGAGCTACAGGTTGCTGTAGATGCAGGTAAATTGGGCTCCATTGATGCTAACCGCGGTGATTATCAAAATGGATGGGATACAGATCAATTTCCGAATGATATCAATGAATTGACCGAAGCCATGTTGATTATTTTAGAAGGTGGTGGATTCCAAGGTGGAGGTGTGAATTTTGATGCCAAAATCCGTCGGAACTCGACAGATCCTGAAGATTTGTTTTATGCACATATCGGTGGTATGGATCTTTTTGCGCGCGCGCTTATTACGGCAGATCGTATCTTGCAAGACTCGGATTACAAAAAAATACGGGCCGATCGTTATGCTTCTTTTGATACAGGCCATGGTGCGTCATTTGAAGAACGGACATTGACCCTGGAGAACTTAAGGGATTTAGCAGTGGAATTAGGTGAGCCGAAAACGATTAGTGGTAAACAGGAGTATTTAGAAAATTTGGTCAATAGATATATATAGTTCTAAAAATATTTCTATATTAGGCGATCAAATTAAACCAATTACCAATACATGAATAATTATTTAAGCACAAAAGATTACATCGTTTTCCTGGTATACTTTGTTATTGTAGCAGGTTACGGATTATGGGTGTATTATCGCAAAAAATCTGAATCTGTAGGTTCCAAAGACTATTTTTTGGCTGAGGGGTCATTGACTTGGTGGGCTATCGGAGCTTCACTTATTGCGTCCAATATTTCGGCCGAGCAATTTATCGGTATGAGCGGTTCCGGATTTAAGATGGGATTGGCTATTGCGACTTACGAGTGGATGGCTGCCATTACACTGATTGTCGTTGCGGTATTTTTTATCCCGGTATACTTAAAGAACAAGATCTTTACGATGCCACAGTTTCTCCATAAACGATATAATGGGACTGTTGCGATGATCATGGCCGTTTTCTGGTTATTGTTGTATGTTGTCGTTAATTTGACATCCATCCTCTATTTGGGAGCCATTGCGGTAAGTAGTATTTCCGGTATCAGTCTGGATGCCTGTATGTATGCCATTGCGATTTTTGCTGTGATCATTACATTGGGAGGAATGAAAGTAATCGGTTATACGGATATTATTCAGGTTTTCTTTTTGGTATTGGGTGGTTTGGCTACCACTTACCTAGCCTTGAATCTCGTTTCAGAGCACTATGGTGGCTCAGGAGTATTGGAAGGCTATCACTTGATGACCGAAAAAGCTTCCGACCACTTCCATATGATTTTGGATCGTAAAAATGAGAACTATCTCGATTTACCGGGGTTAACTGTGTTGATTGGCGGTATGTGGATCGTTAATTTGAATTACTGGGGGTGTAATCAATACATCACGCAACGCGCGCTTGGAGCAGATTTGAAAACCGCGAGAAACGGTATCTTGTTTGCAGCATTTCTGAAGTTATTAATGCCTATCATTGTTGTGTTGCCGGGTATTGCAGCCTATGTAATGTGGAAAGATGGCTTGTTCCAAAATGAAATGATGCAACATGGTGAGGTAAACCCTGACCACGCTTATCCAGTTTTGTTGAATTTATTGCCAGCAGGTTTAAAAGGCTTGTCTTTTGCAGCACTAACAGCTGCAGTGGTCGCTTCTTTGGCAGGTAAAGCAAACAGTATCGCTACAATCTTCTCCTTGGATATTTATAAAAAAGTATTCAATACAGAAGCATCGGACAAGAAATTGGTCAATATCGGCAAGCTAACTGTTGTGGTTGCCATGATTTTGGGTGTGCTGATTGCTCCACATTTGGGTATTGATAAAAAAGGTGGATTCCAATATATTCAAGAATATACGGGTTTTGTATCTCCAGGTATTTTTGCGATGTTCATTTTAGGATTCTTCTGGAAGAAAGCAACTTCAAATGCAGCTTTGTTTGCAACAATTGGTGGTTTTATTTTCTCCATCATCTTCAAGAAATTGCCGGATTGGGTCGATCTGTCATTCTTGTCATCGACAGGTTTCTCCGTTCCAAATCCAACAACAGGAGTCTACGAAATTCCATTTTTGGATAGAATGGGATTCGTCTTCATCATCTGTATTATCGGTATGATTCTCATCAGTATAGTCGACAATAAGCGCGGTGTCGTGCCAGCTGGATTGGAAGTTGATACCACGATGTTTAAACCACACCGGGCGTTTTTGGTCATTGCATTGATCGTAGCGCTATTGGTTACAGCATTATATTCTATTTATTGGTAAACCAATAGCAAATAAGATTTTAAAAACTCCTATCAATCTCGGTTGATGGGAGTTTTTTGTTTGTTTTAAAAATACCTATCTTGGTTTTACTAAAACCATTGCTTAACGAAAGATTGCTGCTATGAAAAGAAGATCCCCCTTGCTACTGATGACGCTGTTTGGATTGCTCACTACCTGTACGCCGATGCTGAGTTCCGCTCAGCGTACACAGAAACCACCTTTACATGGAAAACATTGGATGGCTATTACGGGCAAACCCTTGGCGGCAACAGCGGGTGCCCAGCTATTCCAACAAGGGGGAAATGCGGTGGACGCTGCTTGTGCAATGCTCGCAGCAACCTGTACGATGTGGGATGTACTGAGTTGGGGCGGAGAGACGCAGGCCTTAATTTATCATCCGAAACTAAAGAAGGTCATTGCGATAAATGCCTTGGGGGTAGCACCCAGTGGAGCGACAGTCGATTTTTTTAGATCAAAGGGCTACGAATTTCCACCAGAATATGGTCCCCTTGCTGCTGTCACACCGGGTACACCCGGCGGTTTGTGCTATATGTTGGCTCATTATGGAACGAAAAGTCTAGCAGAAGTATTAGCTCCTGCTCTTGAAATGGCTGCAGGGTACCCGATTGATGCGCAAACTGCAACGAGTATTGAACGTGGCAAAGAGCGCATTAAAGAATGGCCATACAGTAAAAAGGTGTTTTTAGTACATGATGGTAAATCCTGGGAAGCTCCCGAAGCCGGAGAGGTTTTTGTACAGCAGGATCTGCATAAGACCCTATCCAAATTGATAGAAGCCGAAAAGCAGGCTCTTGCAGCGGGTAAAGATCGAAAGGCTGCAATCATGGCTGCTTATGATCGGTTTTACACCGGCGATATTGCAGATGAATTTGTCCGTGGCAGTAAGGAGCAAGGAGGCTTAATCACGAAAGCAGACCTAGCCAATTGGAAACCTATTGAGGAGGAACCATTGCATGTCAATTATAAGGGCGTTGACGTGTATAAATTACAAGAATGGACACAGGGACCGGCCATGCTACAGAGTTTGCAGTTGTTGAAAAACTTTGATCTAAAGGCAATGGGTTATAATTCGGCTCCCTATATCCATACACTCTATCAGGTTATGAACTTGGCCTTTGCCGATCGGGATTTTTATTACGGTGATCCCTACGGTAAACCTAAGACACCAATTCAAGGCCTTTTGAATGAGTCCTATGCTAAGACTAGGGCCGCAACCATTGATCTTAAGCAAAATAACCCGAATGTACTTCCCGGAGACCCTTATCCCTACGAAGGTAAGCAGAATCCGTATCTTTCGTTACTGGAGCAGCGTAAGAAAGAGTTTACGCCACATACGGAGCTGAAAAATGATTTTGTCCCTAAACATGACGCACGCTCAAGTTCGTCGCGAACGGAATTGCCAAAAACAGCTCTTTTGGCATCTTTAACGGTGGATAGTGCTTATGTCGACCGTTTATTGCGGGGAACCACAAGCGTTGAAGCTGCGGATGAAGAAGGTTGGGTCGTTTCGATCACACCAAGTGGTGGTTGGCTCCCTGCCTGTATTGCCGGGAATACCGGGGTGGGCATGAGCCAACGTTTGCAGAGTTTTGTCTTAGATTCGTTGATTAACCCGTTCAATGTGGTCGAGCCGGGCAAAAGACCGCGTGTAACACTCACCCCTTCGATGGCGTTGAAAAACGGAAAACCTTACCTTTCTTTTGCTGTGCAGGGAGGAGATACACAGGATCAAAACCTATTGCAGTTTTTCTTGAATATGGTCGAGTTTGGTATGACGCCACAACAAGCCAGCGAAGCGGCCAATATCAACAGTAACCAGCTTTGGTTATCGCTGGGAGGAACGAAGACCGACGATCGAAAACCGCGCTCAGGTAGCCTTCTATTGGATAAAAATACAGCACCAGCAATTATCGAACAATTAAAGAAAATGGGGTATAGCATACAGCTCGGTGATCGTACCAGTGGACCTATAAATGCTATTTATTTCGACCAGCAGCACCATACACTTTGGGGTGGCAGCAGCAACAATGGGGAGGACTATGGCATCGGGTGGTAGTGTCTCATTAGCTTGCTGCTGGGTTTTGGTTTTGTTATCTCCATGGTATTTGTTATCTTACCTACTGATCGGAAACTGATTTTTGTTATGGAGGGTAGTGTCAATAAATATTCGTTTGTTTTTCAGCCTGATGAAGCTGGTATTGTCTTGGTAGATGGCCTGAAGCGGCGATTACGTGCATCGTTAGCCGAACTGTTTCCCGACAAAAACAAAGGCTGGTATCCCAGTTGCAATTCCAAAGCCCATGTAACGATATGTGCTTTTGAAGCAGATGGGAGTAAACTGACAATGGCTATTGAGGCTTTGCAGGAGACTTTGGTCTATGAGCGGAGTCAGTATGTTTATTTTGATCATTTTTCATCATTCGCCGGTGGTGCGTACTATATTGCACCGACTGTACATGCCCGGAGTTATCTCAAGGACCGGGCGCGAAAGGTTGTTCAAACTTTAGCGGAGTTTGATTTGATCGAGATTAGCGACGAACCCCATATTTCGATTGGACGACGTCTGGAACCAGAACAGCTTGAAATTGCAAAAGAACAGTTGCGGTCTGTCGACCTGAGCTTTATGTGCAAGGGCGTTCATGTGCGGCAGTTTAAACCTGATTTAGGGCAGTACGAGATCGTCGATTTCATCCAATTTGGCAACCAATCAAAGGAAAATTCTGGCCAGCTGGCATTTAAATTCTAATAATGTCGCAGTTTAATTGCCTAATAATGTAAAGCTTTTTATCTTTAAGGCCGACAATAGACGATATTGCACTTATAGTACTTTATGCATTACGACGAATCTCATCATAAATCCCTATCTGATATCCATGAAAGTGTAGATGTCAATCAAGGGAAATCCAAATTTAAGAAGATACTTAGTTTCTTTGGTCCGGCTTATCTCATTAGTGTGGGGTATATGGATCCAGGTAACTGGGCTACCGATCTTGCTGGAGGAAGCCAATTTGGCTATACCCTGATTTGGGTGCTGTTGATGAGTAATATCATGGCGCTAGTACTACAGAATCTATGTGCCCGTTTAGGTATTGTACGAGGTAAAGACCTTGCGCAGTGTAACAGGGAAACCTATCCTAAACGGATGAATTTTGTGCTCTATGTACTTGCTGAAATTGCAATTGCAGCCTGCGACCTGGCGGAGGTTTTGGGTATGGCAATCGGTCTTAACCTCCTTTTCGGCATTGATCTGCTCTGGGGGGTAATGATCAGTTTTGCAGATACTTTCTTATTGCTCTATCTTCAGAAGCTAGGGATGCGGAAAATGGAACTTTTTATCATTGGCCTGATTGCGCTTATCGGCATGTGTTTCATGGTAGAAATGTTTTTGGCGAAACCGGATTTTGCCGAGGTGGCCACTGGATTTATACCCAGTATCCCGAATAGTGCCGCACTATATATTGCCATAGGCATTATAGGCGCGACCGTCATGCCGCATAATCTATATTTGCACTCGGCTCTTGTACAGACACGGAAGATTGACCGGAATGAGGTTTCTATTCGAAAATCGCTCAAGTATAACTTTTGGGATAGTGCCATTGCCTTGAACCTGGCCTTTTTGGTAAATGCCGCGATATTGATTCTTGCAGCCTCTGTTTTTCACAAAAACGGTATGCATGACGTTGCCGAACTTGAAGATGCTTATCACCTATTGGGTAACCTTCTTGGAACGGAATGGGCCTCAAAATTATTTGCTGTTGCCTTGATTCTTGCCGGGCAGAGCTCAACGGTGACGGGAACCCTAGCCGGTCAGATTGTGATGGAGGGATACCTTCGATTGCGGATTAGTCCGACTTTGCGAAGGATTATAACCCGGCTTTTGGCGATTATCCCGGCTGTATTGGTGATACTTATTTCGGGTGAAGGTCGCGTTGGACAGCTGCTGATCTTTAGTCAGGTAATCTTGAGTATGCAGCTCGCTTTTGCTGTCATCCCGTTGATCCATTTTGTGAGCGATAAAGTCAAGATGGGTTCTTTTGCCATTAAACCGCTAACAAAAATTGCGGCATGGCTGATAGCGGCCATTATCGCTGTTTTGAATTTTAAATTGGTCTATGACGAAGTGGTCGGCTGGATTGGTGAAGCCGATAATATTGTGGTAACGGTATTATTGGTGATGGGCGCTGTGGGTTTGTTTGCCTTATTGATGGTGACCGTATTATACCCCATTTTACTCAAATCGAAACCAACGGAGCTGGAGGTTCACCCACCATTTGAGGCATTGCATTTTGAACATAAGGGCTCTTTTAAGAAAGTTGTGATCGCGTTGGATTTCTCAAATTCAGATCAGAAAGTAATCCAATATGCTTTACAGCTGTCGCATGACGATACGACCTTTGTCGTTGTACATATTGTTGAGAGTGCATCGGTGAAATATACCGGGGATTCGACGGATGATTACGAATCGCGTCAGGATTTGGAACGACTGAAATTGTATGCTGATTTTCTATTGTCGCAAGGACATCAAACAGCATATGAACTGGGATACAATAACCGGATCAAGAGTATTGCCGAAGTATGTGAAAAATACGGCGCCGATCTACTGGTTGTTGGAAGCCATGGGCACAGTGGTGTGAAGGATTTTGTTTTCGGTGAGACAGTTAACAAGCTGCGCCATGCGGTGAAAGTCCCTGTTTTTATCGCCCAATAGGCCTTAAGGAGCTATTCAAAAGAGCCTCTGTCTATTCACTGTAATTTTATTGCTGAAAAAGTGAGCGGGGCGATCGCTAAGTGCTAAATAATTCTTACTTTTGCGACATCAAATCAAGATATGAGCGACGCTATTAAACACGAGTGCGGAATCGCACTAATTCGCCTGTTAAAACCCTTATCTTATTATCAGGAAAAATATGGTACGCCATTTTATGGCATCAACAAATTGTACCTATTAATGGAAAAACAGCACAACCGTGGACAAGACGGGGCTGGAATTGCAACCATTAAATTTGATGTTAAACCTGGAAATCGTTACATTTCGCGTTACAGAGCAATGGGCTCAACTGCTGTGGCAGACATATTCGAATATGTACAGAAAAAATTTGCTTCTGTTCAGAAAGCATTTCCAGAAGAGTCAAAAGATACGCAATGGTTAAAAGATAACGTAAGTTTTACGGGAGAAGTACTTTTAGGACATTTGCGCTATGGAACGCATGGAAAGAACAGTATCGAAAGCTGTCACCCATTTTTAAGACAAAACAATTGGATGTCTCGTAATTTGGTGGTAGCGGGTAACTTCAACATGACCAATGTGGATGAATTGTTGCAACAATTATATGAGTTGGGACAACATCCAAAGGAAAAAGCAGATACCGTAACCGTTTTGGAAAAAATTGGCCATTTCTTAGATGATGAGAACCAGGATCTTTTCGATCAATTCAAAAAAGAAGGTCATTCTAATATTGAGATCAGCTCGCTGATTGCTAAAAATATTGATGTTACCAAAATATTGAAGCGTTCGGCCAAAACTTGGGATGGCGGTTACACCATCGCAGGTATCTTTGGTCACGGTGATGCTTTTGTTATGCGCGACCCAGCGGGTATCCGTCCGGCGTTTTATTATCAGGATGAGGAGATCCTGGTTGTAGCATCGGAAAGACCGGTTATTCAAACTGCATTCAATATTCCAATTGGTGCTGTGAAGGAAATTAAGCCAGGCCATGCCCTGATCGCTAAAAAAGATGGTACAGTATCCCAAGAGATGTTTAGACAGCCCGTAGAACAACGTTCTTGTTCTTTCGAACGGATTTACTTCTCACGTGGATCGGATGCTGATATCTATCAAGAACGTAAAGAATTAGGAAGATTACTGGTACCTCAGGTATTGGAATCTGTTAAAAATAACATCAAAAATACCGTATTCTCGTTTATTCCAAATACAGCTGAAGTATCTTACTATGGCCTAATGGATGGTATCAATGCCTACGTTCGGGATTTTCAAAAAGATACTTTATTGAATCGTTCAGAAAAAATTTCTGATGAAGAATTGGATGAAATCTTGAGTATTAAACCTCGTTTTGAAAAACTCAACGTGAAGGACGCTAAACTGCGTACGTTCATTACGCAAGATGCGGACCGTACAGACATGGTACAGCACGTATACGATACAACTTACGGTATTGTAAAAGATCACGAAGATACGATTGTTGCCATTGATGACTCGATTGTAAGGGGAACAACATTGAAACAAAGTATTTTAACGATCCTGGATCGTTTGAATCCGAAAAAAATCGTGATTGTTTCATCTGCGCCTCAGATTCGTTACCCAGATTGTTATGGTATCGATATGTCACGTATGGGTGAATTTGTCGCATTCGAAGCCGCAATTAATCTCCTAAAACAACGTGGTATGGCACATATTATCGATGAAGTTTATCAAAAATGTGTATTATCAATGACTCAGGACGTTAATGATATCGATAATTATGTCAAAGCGATCTATGCACCTTTTACTGATGAAGAGATTTCGGAAGAAATTGCTCGTATCGTAAGACCTCACCACCTGAAAGCAGAGCTTGAAGTAATTTACCAAACTTTGGATAATTTACACAAAGCTTGTCCAGACCATAAGGGTGATTGGTATTTCTCCGGTGATTACCCAACACCTGGTGGAAACAAGGTTGTCAATAAAGCTTATATGAACTGGATTGAAGGAAAGAATGTAAGAGCATATTTCAGCAGCTAAGTTCAAAATTATAATAGGAAGGGATGCATTTATGCATCCCTTTTTTTTTATATTCGTACCAATTAATTTCAATATCCTAAATTAAAAAACCGATTAAAGCAAGGGAATTGCTGTCCGTAAATAAATCTATCATGAAGCATATTTTTAAGAGCCTCTATTTTCAAGTCATCGTGGGTATACTTGTGGGGATCATCTGTGGTATCTATTACCCCGATTTTGCTGTTAAGCTAAAACCATTAGGAGATGCTTTTATTAAACTGATCAAGATGGTTATTGCGCCATTGATTTTTAGCTCCATTGTGATCGGGATAGCGGGAATGCAGGATACGAAAAAAGTGGGGAAAATCGGTTTAACTTCCATTATCTATTTCGAGATCATGACAACGATTGCCCTGATTATCGGTCTGGTCTTTGTTAATTGGATACAGCCGGGTACCGGGATGAACGCCGATCCAGCGAGTCTTGATGTATCTTCGGTATCCCATTATATTTCAGAATCCAAAGAGCCACATAGTTTTATG
Source organism: Sphingobacterium sp. G1-14 (assembly GCF_002196555.1). NCBI lineage: Bacteria > Pseudomonadati > Bacteroidota > Sphingobacteriia > Sphingobacteriales > Sphingobacteriaceae > Sphingobacterium > Sphingobacterium sp. G1-14. Next base: position 4,885,311 of record NZ_CP021381.1, on the reverse strand, counting down.
GATTTTATCATCGGGATCATTCCAGGTAATGTGATTGCTGCGGTAGCGTCTGACAATATGTTGCAGGTGCTCGTTTTTGCAGTGCTATTTGGGATCGGTATGACAAAAATAGGGCAGAAAGCTTGTGAGCCTGTGCTCAATGTATTGCAATCTTTTCTGAAGGTTCTCTTCTCCATTATCAAAATGATCATGTACCTGGCTCCAATCGGGGCAATGGGAGCAATGGGTTTTACGATCGGTAAGTTTGGAATCCAGGCCTTATCTAAACTCGGTATGCTGATGTTGAGCTTCTACCTGACCTGTTTTATCTTCGTGATCATCGTGATTGGGGCCGTATTGTATTTTTATCTCAAGGTGAATGTTTTTAAGTTTTTAAAATATATCAAAGAAGAGATTTTAATCGTTTTGGGGACTTCCTCTTCTGAGTCGGCTTTGCCGGGGATTATGCAGAAGATGGAAGATGCGGGCTGTGCCAAACCTGTTGTGGGCTTAGTTATCCCCACGGGCTATTCTTTCAATCTCGATGGGACAAGTATCTATCTGACTATGGCAGCGGTCTTTATTTCGCAGGCCCTCAATATGCATCTCAGCCTGGAGCAGGAAATTACCTTATTGTTGGTATTGCTATTGACCTCCAAAGGTGCTGCAGGCGTAACAGGAAGCGGTTTCGTTACCCTTGCTGCGACTTTACCTGTAGTAGGCCATGTACCGGTAGAATCTGTCGCTTTGATCTTTGGTGTGGATCGTTTTATGAGTGAAGCAAGGGCGATAACCAATTTGATCGGAAATTCAGCGGCAACGCTGGTGATTTCAAAATATGAAGATAGTTTGGACGAGGAGCTCCTACATGAAAAGTTAGGTTCTAAACGATGATTTCTGCAATCAAAAGCTATGATAAAAGAAGCTTGGCTCCAACAAAGAATTGTTTGAAAAGTCAGCTCAAACCGTTTAAGAATAGCTGATAAGGTTCTGTGAGCGAAATAGAAGATTATATCTCCTATTACAATAATCAACGGATAAAACTAAATTTAAATGGAATGAGCCCGACAGAATATCGAGCTCATTATTACAAATCTAATTAACTAAATTTGTCCAATCTTTTGGGGGCAGTCCAAATTTTGAATAGCCCCTTTCTATTCAAAACCTTTCAGGTATCTGTTAATTCTCTTTTTTTGTATTTTCTATATCTTGAGCCAGATCGATGGCACCAGTTACTTTTTCTTCCAATAGCGCGAGTTTGATCACCTGCGACATTTCAGTCACATAGTGGAATTGCATGTCTTTGATATAATCTTCCTTGATTTCCAAGATGTCTTTTTCATTGGATTTACAAAGGATAATATCTTTGATGTTCGCACGTTTTGCGGCAAGGATTTTCTCCTTAATACCGCCAACAGGTAATACTTTTCCACGTAAGGTAATTTCACCTGTCATAGCTAATTTCTCCTTCACTTTACGTTGGGTAAATAGCGATGTCAGTGCTGTGAGCATTGTTATACCAGCTGAAGGGCCATCTTTTGGGATAGCACCCGCAGGAACGTGGATATGGATGTCCCAATGGTCGAAAACGCGGTAGTTAATGCCGAAATCCGAAGCGTGGGCTTTCAGGTAGGCTAGTGCAATCGACGCAGATTCTTTCATGACATCACCCAAATTACCTGTCAGGCTTAAACGTCCTTTTCCTGGGCTCAGCGAAGATTCTATAAATAAGATATCGCCACCTACGGAAGTCCAGGCTAAGCCCGTTACGACACCGGCAACATTGTTATTTTCGTAGATGTCCTTATCAAATATTGGAGCGCCTAGGATATCGAGCAGATCTTGTTCGTTAATACTCGGACTGTAATCCTTTTCCATGACAATGCGTGTTGCGATACCACGTACGACAGAGCCGATCTTTTTTTCTAATCCACGCACACCAGATTCGCGTGTGTAATCCTCGATAATCTGTTCGATGATCTTAGCTTTTAACGAGACATCTTTGGATGCCATTCCATGCATTTCGCGTTGTTTTGGCAAAAGGTGCTTTTTCGCGATTTCGATTTTCTCCTCGATGGTATAACCATTCACTTCGATAATTTCCATCCGATCCAATAACGCAGGTTGAATAGAACTCAAGGAATTGGCTGTCGCAATAAACATCACTTTGGAAAGGTCAAACTCCATTTCGACATAGTGATCATAGAAATGTGTGTTTTGTTCCGGATCTAATACTTCCAATAAGGCCGACGAAGGATCTCCTTTGAAGTCCGCGCTCATTTTATCGATTTCGTCCAAAATAAAAACCGGATTTGCTGCTCCTGCTTTTTTCAGGGACTGGATGATACGGCCCGGCATTGCGCCGATATAGGTTTTGCGGTGTCCTCTGATTTCTGCTTCATCGCGCACACCACCCAAGGCCATACGGGTATATTTACGCCCCAATGCTTTGGCAATAGATCTTCCCAAAGAGGTTTTACCGACTCCCGGAGGGCCTACTAAACAAAGAATAGGTGCTTTCATATCATTTTTTAATTTCAATACCGCAAGGTATTCAATGATACGTTTTTTTACTTTCTCAAGTCCATAATGATCTTTATCGAGCACTTTTTGTGCTTTGTTTAAATCAAAATTGTCTTTTGTTGTTTCATTCCAGGGTAGATCAAGTAGTAGCTCAAGGTAATTGAGCTGTACCGAATAATCTGCAGCCGCAGGATTGATACGCGATAGCTTTTCGAGTTCTTTTGTGAAATGTTTTTCTACATCAACATTCCATTTCTTTTTCTTACCCCGTTTTTTAAGCTCTTCCAGCTCAAGATCGGGGGTGTTTCCACCCAGCTCTTCCTGGATTGTTTTGAGCTGTTGGTTCAAGAAATAATCACGTTGTTGCTTGTCAAGGTCGACACGTACTTTATTCTGGATCTGGTGCTTTAGTTCCAGCATCTGGATTTCTGTTGTCAGGAGCTCCAATAAAAGTTTGGCACGATTCTCTACTTTAGGTATTTGAAGTAGTTCCTGTTTTCTGACCATTTCGACATTGATATTCGACGAAATAAAGTTGATCAGAAACGAAGGGCTTTCAATATTTTTAATCGCGATACCAGCTTCACTAGGTAAGTTTGGCGAAAGTTGGATGATCTGCAGCGCCATTTCTTTTAAGGTAGAAATTGTCGCTTTAAAGTGCTTGGTCATCTTCGGCTTCGCTTCATTGAATTTCTCCACACGTGCCTTTAAATAAGGTTCAGTATCGACAATTTCCAACAAGTTGAACCGTTGTTTTCCCTGGATGATGACGGTGGTATTACCATCAGGCATTTGGAGGACTTTAATGATATGAGCTACGGTGCCCACTTTATTTAGTTCTTCAAACCCTGGATCCTCTACAGTCATGTCCTTTTGAGAAACAACACCGATGGTTTTGCTGCCTTTATAGGCTTCTTTGACCAGTTTGATGGATTTATCTCGACCTACGGTAATCGGAATGACAACACCGGGAAATAATACGGTATTACGCAAAGGCAAAATAGACAATGCTTCTGGAATTTCAGCATTCGCCATATTATCTTCATCCTCTTGTGTAAGTAAGGGGAAGAATTCGGTATCCTCTGCAACGATTGGAATTGCTTGACTGAAATCAAAAGTTTCGAATTTGCTCATAGTATTTATTTTGTGTATTTGGCAGTCGCTGACATGTTGACGGCTGACTTTCAAATTTTAAGCTTCTATTATTGTTTCCCCTATATTGCAAGGGAAGTGCCAATTGCTAAAAGTGAGCAAAATTACAAATCTATTTTCTAGAATAGGAAAAAAAGGCAGGTTAAATAAAATTTATCTGCCATTTGTTGGAGAAATAGGCATAATAATTGTAATATTGGAATGTGAAAGGGCACCGATGGCAGTTCTTGCGTTTAAAGAAATCAATCGGATGCTTTTTTACAGATGTAGAAACGATCACAAGTGATCATTAAAGAGTGAATATAAAAACGTAACTATTTAGATATGAATTTAAAATCATTTAAATTGGGTTTGTTTACTGGGGTTTTTGCCTTAGTTGCTTTTAGCGCGAATGCACAACAACCAAAACAGGCTGAGCATAGCAACGCTAATGTGAGAATGGGGCAGAAAGCTCTTTTGGATGGTGATTTCAAGAATGCAGAGTCATACTTGACTAAAGCCCTCCCTCAAGAAGGGAAAGATCCGGACGTATTATATATGTTGGGATATTCTCAATTTCAAAATGGTGACTATAAAAAATCAGCTGAAACTTTTGGAAAAGTAGTTGCATTGAACGGTAAAAATGCAAATGCTTTATACTTCAAAGCGAAAGCAACAAACAATCTTGCTACTCAAGCCACAAATAAGACATCTGTTGCTAACAAAGAGCAGTTGTTGAAAGTTGCTATTGAGGATTATTCAAAAGCAATTGCCATTACGCCGACTGATTCGAAATTCTATCAAAATAGAGCGATCGCTAATCGCGATTTAGGTATCTTGATCGGAACGGAGGGTACGCCTAACTACAATAAGGCAATGGCAACTGACGCTTATAACAATGCAATCAAGGATTACGAAAAAGTGTTGAGCTTTGATGCATCGAAAAAAGATATCCAAACAGAAATCAAAAAAGCGAAAGTATATAGAGATAACTTGAAATAGTATCGCTATAAAAGCATAGAAAAAGGGAATGCCAATGGTATTCCCTTTTTCTATGCTTATTAATTTTGTACCTATTGATTTTATAACTATTGATTTGTGCCGGTTGAAATGTACTTGTTGGAATGTAACGGTTGGAATATGCCTGTCACAAATGAGGTCCAGTTTCATTTAAAGGGGCGAATTTTCGACAGTTTTTCCTCGATAAATTTCAAACGAAATAAGCACTGAAACTGTTCTTTTCCTAAATCAAAATGAATATTATGGAAACGAATCGATTGTCAAAGGAAATGCAGGAAATTTTAATCAGTCAGATGACAAAAGAAGCTGAGGCTGCACAGATTTATTTGGCGTTGGGGGTATGGGCAGATGATCAGGGTTATGGCGGAATCGCCAATTTTCTGTATAGACATGCCCAGGAAGAGCGAAATCACATGACTAAAATTATGGGTTATATTCTGGAAAGAGGTGGACGCCCCAGAATACAGGCTATTGCAGAGCCGCCAGCGGACCCGCAATCGCTGACCGAATGCTTTAATCGCGTTTTTAAACATGAAGTAGATAATACCGAAGCGATCTATAACATTGTCAATTTAGCGATGGCCGAGAAGGACTGGGCAACATGGAACTTTGCACAGTGGTTTGTCAAGGAACAGATTGAAGAAGAGAAATTGGCCCTGGAATTGATGGATAAACTGAAGATTGCCGGTGGTGACCGAGCTTCAGATGAATCCTTGTTTGCGTTGGATTCCTCCCTGGAAGCCATGCCCGACGAAGTAGCCTTGGCAAGGGAAGCGACAGCAGATGACCCCAAATAAGTATAAAATAAAAAAGCGGGATCTTCAAGATCCCGCTTTTCTATTTTGCCATGTACTAATCTTAATCGATCTCACGATCATTTATTATCAGGCTTAATTTACTTTATGCTCAATGGCAGATACACACCGAAGGTGATGTTTCTACCCATATTGTAGACACCAAAGCTCGTGTCTTCCTGTGAAAGACGTCCTGGGCGCAATCGGCTCAACGCATCGTAATAACGTTTGTTGGTCCAGTTTGAAGCTGCTGCAAATACTTTCAGTTGCTGCGATCCGAGATGTAATGTCGTACCGATTCCTGCGTTCAATAAAGTATACGAGTTTGCTGGCGTTTCGAAGGTTTCATCAATGCGGCTCTGTTTGAAATAATTGTCTAGCCCCACAGAAACGTAGAAAGCATTCAAACCGCTAATCTTGGGCTCAAGACGCAATGTATTGTGTACAACACCAGCTGGAATCAATGGCAAGGGTCTGTTAAAGGTATTGTTCTGTGCATGGGTATAGCTAAATGTATTATCCAGGTGTATCCAGTTTAACAAATGAAAATTCAGGCTTCCTTCGACACCGTAAAGATTGGCGTTTACCTGGCCATAGCGATATACGTCGTAGGTATGAGAATCGCCATCTTCACCCACAACGGTTTTCGTGTCGCCTTTTGTTGTTGAGGCATAGATAAAATTGTGGATATAGTTTTCATAGATTCCGATACTTCCTGTAACGATGCTATGTCCAAATTCGAGGGTTGCATCCGCTTGGTAACTTCGTTCAGGTTTCAGGTTTTCATTACCCACTTCATAGCGGTACGTTCCTTCGTGTACACCGTTGGAACCTAATTCTGCCGGATTAGGAGCTCTAAAAGCTGAACCGGCATTTGCTTTAAAATTGAGGTCTTCGCTGAAAATATGGGTATATCCAAGTGCTCCACTAACATTGCTGAAACTATTTTTAAAACCAGCGAACTGCTCTTCGTCTTCAATAAAGAGTTGCTTGCCTTTGTTATTGACGTAGTCATAGCGTAATCCGACGTTAAAGGTATTTTCGCCCCAGGTTTTCTTCGCATAGCCAAAAGCGCCCAATTCCAACTGATCATAGGCCGGAATTAAGAATTCAACACCTTTATTTAAGCTGTGTTCCTGGCTAGCACTAATACCAAAGACATGTTGCCAGCCATTTTTTTCACTTAACGAATATTTTGCGTCAAGTGAATACGTATTCAGGTCAAAGAATAAAGAAGGCGTTGCTTCTTCGAGCTCCCGACGTTGATTTTTTTGATAGCCCAGATCTAGTTTTAAACTACCGGAACCGATGACAAAGTTATTGTTGAGGGCCAGTTTGTAATGGCGGATGTCCTGCTTGGGGAAATCCAAAGTACGGCTTTTTGAGTTTATGTAAAGCGGGTCACCAGGTTCGGCGTCGTAAAAGCCGATATTATTTTTCAGGTATGAAAAATTCAGATGAGAGTAGCCCCATTGCTTGTTTAGCCCGAGCATACCACTGAAATTACTGGTATTAAAACCACTATTGCCATATCGGCCTGCGGGCGTATTATAAGAATAGGCGTTTTGATAAGAACCACGCCCACGCCATACGAAGCCATTTTCATTACCGGTAAGCATAACCGAACTATTGGTTAGTCCGTTATTGGTGGAGTAGCTGCTCAATACTTCACCTTTAATTTGCCCAGCTGTAGGAACATTTGGTTCAAGCACATTGATTACACCGCCAATAGCATCAGATCCGTACATCAAAGAGGCTGCACCACGTAGGACCTCCACACGATCCGGTTGATTTTGGTCGATTTCAATACCATGTTCGTCTCCCCATTGCTGTCCCATCTGTTTAACACCATCACTTACCGTAACGACACGATTATAACCGAGACCTCGTATAACAGGTTTTGAAATACCTTGTCCCGTTGTGATCTGGCTTAGTCCGGGAACTTGTCGGGCAAGCGCATCAATAAGATTCGTCGCATTTCCCTGCAATTCATCTTTGGAGATTACAGCAACCGAGGTACTGTTGCGCCGGCTCTGTGAAGTGACCAATGTACCTGTAACGACGACTTCATTGGTTTCAATAATACTTTCGGTTAGGGCGAAATCAAGGGAAAGATTTTCTGAAGTTAAATCGACGGTCTTGACAACGGACTGATAGCCCAAGAAACGGACCTCAACTAGGTAGCGTCCACTTGAAGGAAGTGATTTAAAGCTATACTGACCTTGTTGGTCTGATGCAGTGCTCGAACGAAGCTGTTGCAGAGATATTGTAGCACCGGCAATGGGAAGATTTGTTTTTGCATCCGTTACTTTACCGCTGATTGTTGCGGCAAGGGCCGGAAATATGGAGAAATAGGAGACAAGCATAAAAATGCAGCCTATAATTTTAAGTTTCATCTGTACGAATAATTTTTACGTATATATAACATCAAGGATAATAGCAACCCAATAACTCATCGTATGAATTCTTGAGATTGTCTAGTTCTAAAAACTTTTATGAAGTTGTTTGTCGCAATAATGAGAAGAATATAGGAGTGACATTATTGGACTTATGTAAAAACTAAGCGATGGGGGGACCACGGTTGCCAGAAAGCAGTGATCGAATAATTTGATCTCCCGTGATAAACAGGCCAAATTCAACTTGCTGCGTCGGGAGTATTAATTCGCGTAGCGTAAAATTAAAAACAATTTGTGGATGTGAATTTTGATCACAAATGGAGCACTTCGGATGGTCTGCATGGTGTTTTTTTGCAGGACTGTCTACGATACTGAGTGCAGTTTGCGGATGCGCGTGGGTATACACAATGAACTGACCAATTAAGAAGGTCATTAAGAGCATTAATGCTGCGAATTTGTTCAATGAGATATCTTTCACGCTGAAATCACTACGTTTAAACCCATTTATCCGTTGAGTTATTTTGTTAATCTGGTCAAAGATAAGGAAAATAAAATATAAAGCAATTGTGTTGCATTTATTATTGTTGTGACATTGTATAAATGTCCGCTTAAAAGATAAGCTGAATTTACAGAAAAGCCCTCAAAAATGGATGCTATTCTTGAGGGCTGTGTATGGTGCCGATCAGGCTGTCTATTTTTTGGAAGGAATAAACTTGCCTTCAATTTCGTATTGATTGGCATCCAAACCTTGGACATCCTGCAGTTTGACAATTCGATACAGCGAGTCGCTGTAATAGTCTAATTTTTCTTGACTATCGTATAAGGTATTTGTTATCTTTTTATCGATATGGATGTGTTTTACCTTTTCGTTTTTGTCAAACTCGATACGCAGTTTCTGTATCTGCAGTTCTTTCTTTTTAGCTGTAAATTCTGTCACACAGTCTACAGCTTTGACTTCATACAGTGATGGATCGAAATTTTTGCTGATATCGGCAGCTTGAAAAGCGGAGAGTTCATTTTTCCAGCTGCCAATTTTTAGTTCGCGTTGCTCTTTCTCACCGTCTTTGCTGACAGATTTCAGAACTGCGGGATTGAGCTGCTGCAAGCGATTGACTTCGGCATTAAAAAACGAATCGACAGAAAATATAGCTGTAGATTTTTGTGTTTTTTTTGTTGCGGATGGAGATCCACAGCTCCAAAAAAGCAGAGCACTGCCCATAAGAAGGGAAAGTGCTCTGCCGCTATTTTTAAGTAAATTATTATTCTGATACCAATACATTTCCTGTCATTTCAACGGGGATATTGACGCCTAAAAGCTGTAAGACGGTTGGGGCAATATCACCTAATTTACCATCTGCTATTTTCTTATACTGATCGTCAATCAAGATACATGGAACCAAATTGGTTGTATGTGCCGTATTTGGCGATCCATCTTCATTGACCATAAACTCGGAGTTACCGTGGTCGGCCAAAATAATAAAGGAGTAACCATTTTTAAGGCCTGTCTCAACAACCGTTTTTGTACATTGATCAACAGTTTCCACTGCTTTTATAACAGCCTCAAAAACACCCGTGTGACCTACCATGTCAGGATTCGCAAAATTCAGGCAGATAAAATCAGGTTGAAGTGTTTCCATATCGTTGACGATAGCTTCAGTAATTCCTTGAGCAGACATCTCCGGTTGAAGATCGTAGGTCGCTACTTTTGGAGATGGAACCAACAGGCGGTTTTCACCTTCAAATTGCTGTTCACGACCTCCTGAAAAGAAAAATGTCACGTGCGGATATTTCTCTGTTTCGGCGATGCGCGTTTGCGTTTTATGATTTGCTTCCAACACTTCACCCAGGGTATTGGTCAAGTTATCTTTTTGGAAGACCACCCTGACATTTTGGAATGTTTCATCGTAAGATGTCATAGTCACATAATATAGATCCAAGGGTTGTAGATCATATTCTGGAAAAGCCTTTTGTGTTAAAGCGATGGTAATCTCGCGGCCACGATCTGTTCTGAAGTTATAACAGAAGACCACATCACCTTCTTGGATTGTTGCTACCGGAGTACCGTTGGCGTCAACCAATGCAATTGGTTTTACAAATTCATCGGTTACACCTTCGTCGTATGATTTTTGGATCGATGCAACAAGGTCACTGGATTTTTCACCTTCCGCTTTTACTAAAAGATCGTAGGCTAATTTTACACGTTCCCATCTGTTATCGCGGTCCATCGCATAATATCGACCGATTGCAGAGGCAAAAGTACCTGTTGTCGTCTTTAAATAGTCTTGTAGGTCCTTAACATAACCAATGCCGGAGTTTGGATCCGTATCACGGCCATCTAAAAATGCATGTATAAAAACTTGGTCACTTGTCAAGCCGGCCTGTTTTGCAGCATCACATAAGCCTTTTAAGTGCTTTGTATGTGCGTGTACACCACCATCGGAAAGTAATCCGATTAAATGTACCTTTTTGTTATTTTCCAATGCATATTTAAATGCGTCTTGAATGATAGGATCCGTATTGAATACGCCGTCGTTGACAGCTTTGTGAATACGACCCAATTCTTGATAGACGATTCTTCCGGCGCCAAGATTCATGTGACCAACCTCCGAGTTTCCCATCTGTCCAGCAGGTAAGCCGACAGCTTCACCCGAAGCCTCTAAGCTTGAGTTTGGATAAGCTTCTAATAAATGATCTAAAAATGGGGTGTTTGCAGCTTCAACTGCATTTGATTTATCATGTTTTCCATATCCTAGTCCGTCTAGGATCATGAGTGCAACTTTTTTCTTATTCATCGTATAACAAAGATAATCTTAATTTTAGAATCTATCAACGCATCTTAAAAAGTTCCCTTGTTAATCCCTAATAATTTTATAGGTTTGTGGCATAATTTATGTTTGGTTAAAAAGCAGAACTACCTAATGATTGATATGGATGATAGAAGCTGTTCTATAATATGTTGAGCTATATGAAATTTTTAAGCTATTGCGCATTTATACTTATTAATAGTCTTTTTGTACACACTGCGGCCTTCGGGCATTATTTAAGAGAAGTAAATACAGTGGTAAAGGTAGCTTTGCCAGGTGATGATGATTCTTTAGGAAGTATTTCAGAGGAACTGAAATCGTATTTGAAAGAAGGTAATGCAAAAAATATGGCCAAGTATTTCGGCTCAAACTTAACCTTATCTATTTTGGGGGAGAATGGCGTCTACACAAAGTATCAGTCAGAAATCATGTTGGCGGCATTTTTTAATCAGCATAAACCCAAGACTGTTAAATTGACGCAAGCCAGCAATGCGAACAATGGCTATCAATATTTTACATTTACATTAGCTACAGAACAAACAAACTATCGTGTCTTTATTAAGATCGGCGTAGGAAATAATAACCATTCGATTGAAGAGCTAAGAATCGACAAAAATTAAAGCTAGCGATGCTTTTTTTATAAATCTATTTTTCGATTAAAAAATTATTCCACATCTTAGCCCAATAAATAGTATTTATGGAGAAGGAAATCAAGGACTATCTGGCCCAGTTTGTAAAACAGGCTGTCGCGGAGGATTTGGGCGATGGTGATCATACCTCACTTTCTACGATTGAGGCTGGGGCGCAAGGTGAAGCCAAATTGATTGTTAAGGATAACGGTATTTTAGCAGGGGTCGAAGTGGCGCAGGCGATTATTGCCTATATTGACGATACGTTGACCTGCGAGGTGTTTATCCACGATGGAAGTCAGGTTAAAGTAGGTGATATTGCTTTTTATGTGAGGGGAAATATCCAAAGTATTTTGCTGGCAGAGCGTTTGGTGCTGAATGTCATGCAGCGTATGAGCGGCATTGCGACAACTACCCGAAAATATGTAGACCTTCTAAAAGGTACGGATACGAAAGTTTTGGATACACGGAAAACCACACCCTTATTGCGTGTATTGGAGAAAGAGGCCGTTCGTATAGGAGGTGGGACCAATCATCGTTTTGGTCTTTTTGATATGATTTTAATTAAGGACAATCATGTGGACTATAGTGGCGGTATTGTACCGGCTCTAAAGCGCGCAAATGATTACAGAAAGACCCTAAATAAACCAATAGAAATAGAAATTGAAGTCCGAAATTTTGCGGAGCTTGATGAAGTTCTTAACTTTGGCGAAGTGGACCGAATCATGTTAGATAATTTTTCGCCGCAGGATGTAGCCAAAGCTGTTCAGCTAATTGACCATCGATTTAAGACAGAGGCCTCTGGGGGAATAACTTTCGACACGATCCGATCGTATGCGGAGGCTGGGGTAGATTATATTTCAGTAGGTGCTTTGACACACAGTGTAAGGAGCCTGGATCTTAGTCTGAAGGCCAAATTAATATAAGAACTGATTTAATTAATGATATCGATTTATTTAGTAACTGCAGTATTACTAGCTTATTTGTTTGGGTCCATACCTACAGCAGTTTGGTTGGGACAGGCATTTTATGGGGTAGATGTTCGTGAGTATGGTAGCGGTAATGCTGGGGCGACTAACACCTTTCGCGTATTGGGCCCTAAAGCGGGATCGATCGTGATGTTTGTAGATATATTTAAAGGCTGGACAGCAACAAACCTGGCTTATTTAATAGAACTGGGACAAAATACGAGTGATGTCCAATTTGTCAACTTTCAGTTGGCACTTGGCGTTATTGCGGTATTGGGGCACTTGTTTCCTGTGTTTGCGGGATTTAGAGGTGGAAAAGGGGTGGCCACACTGTGTGGTATGATCCTCGCCATACATACACCTGCCGCTTTGGTCTGTGTTTCTGTGTTTATCATCATCCTGCTGACAACTCATTATGTTTCGCTCGGTTCCATTTCTGCAGGTTTTGCATTTCCTTTTAGTTTGGCCTTTATTTTTAAAACAACGATACCTTCTGTGCTGCTTTACGGAATAGCCATCTGTATCCTGTTGTTAATTACCCACCAAAAGAATATAGAGCGTCTGTTAAAGGGGCACGAGTCCAAGATCTACCTTTTTAAGAAAAAAGCGAAGGAAAAAGAATAGGCACAATAATTGTATTTGCTAAGTACGATTTAATAATTATTGTGAAATATCCATATGGGAAGAGCGGAAACGCGATTATCTTTCGCTTTGAAACTCCATATGGCCCTTGAAATAAAATATAAACTATGAACGGAATGTTTAAGTATTCAGCTATGGTATTAGCGTGTGTAACACTGGCATCGGGGTTGTCAGGTTGTGCAACTTCAGCTGTTACCGGGAAAAAATATTTGAAATTAGTGAGTGCTGATCAGGTTAACCAGCAAGCAGCATTGGCTTATAAAGATTTTTTATCGAAGAATGGTGCTAAAGTGGTCACTGGAACTGCGGATGCGGCGATGGTAAAACGTGTTGGTAACAAGTTGGCAACAGCGGTTAATCAGTATTTGCAGAGTACAGGTCGCGCAAATCAATTTAACTTCAATTGGGAATTTAATTTGGTGAAGAGTGATGACGTGAATGCCTGGTGTATGCCTGGGGGTAAAGTTGCGGTATATACTGGAATATTACCAGTAACACGTACGGAAGCAGGTTTGGCAACCGTGATGGGACACGAGATCGCACATGCTATTGAAGAACATTCTGTGGCTCAGGCTTCGAATCAGATAGCGCTGCAATTGGGTGGACAGATTTTAGGTTCAGCTGCAGGCGTATCTGGAAACAGTACGCTTGGTGTTTTTAACAATCTTTATGGATTAGGAGGCAACTTGGCGCAACTGAAATTTTCGCGAAGCGACGAATCTGATGCGGATGCAGCAGGTTTGATCATTATGGCTTTGGCGGGTTACAATCCCAATGAAGCTGTAGATTTCTGGAAGCGTATGGCATCGGGTAGTCAAAAAGGGCAGCCAGAGTTTTTGAGTACCCACCCGAGTGATGAGCGACGGATTGCGGATATTCAGAAATTGATTCCAAACGCAATGAAATATTATAAAAAATAAGGAGTCAATACGATAAAAAAAGCGGAGTATCCAAATGAATGAGATACTCCGCTTTTTTTTTACTTTATTTATGGCTGTATTATACCCCAGCAAAAGCGTCACTGATTCCGAGTACGACTCCAACGACCAATCCCATAAAATTGAACGCAATGGTAATAATGACCATGATTCCAATAAATTTATAGTGTTTTTTGAGCGCATCTAAGCATAATTCCAATTGGATGCTGTCACGGTTTGCTATTGCTTTTTTTGCTTTGGATCCAAAATTATACAGGAAATAGATGGGAAGGCAGAAGAAAGCAAGAAATAAAAGATAAAGTACACCAAAGGTGGATAAAGCTCCTGCTGTTACATATTCGTCGGCACCGAGTGATAATGCACTGGCACCGAAGATCAGGCTGACCATGGTTATGGCAGAAATGCCGATGAAAATAAAACAGACAATGGCCAGAAAGTTGGCCCATTTGGCCGCTGAAGCCAAGAAGGAGAGCCCTGCAGGGGACAATTTAATGTCTGCAGGTTCTTGAAAAGAAGAATTTTGAATACCGTCTTCCATGAAGCATAAATTATTAGGTGCGCGAATTTCTGAAAAGTTCTCGGTTTTTGAAACATTTTTTATATAAACCATCACGTCTATACAATCGTTTTGATTTTTTCGATCAGAATAGGTTACAGTGGCTCATATTCGACAAGAAACTGAGTTGTTTAATAAAAGTCTCGATTGATAGGAAATTAGTTAAAAATTTTCAAAAAGTTAAATTCCGATTGGAAGAATGTTGTTACAAAAGATTTTTGCGGATTTGATGTGGAAAATTATTTTCGATCAGTTTGTGCGGAGGGGAATGCTGGTTTAAAACATGTTACAACGTTTTTTTCGCTAATAAATTGTATGTTAATATAGTAATTTAGGACTGTATTTCATGAAGTATGTGTGGTTTAGTGTGTTAAGTTTATATTAAGTCCTTTGTAATTTAAAATCTCTTAGTAATTTTGCTTAACATTTTTTAACAAATCACATTATATGAAAAGATCTTTACTCTTTTTCGCTCTTGTTATGGCCAGCTATGGTGCTGTACAAGCTCAGGTTACGACAAGTAGCGTTACAGGTATTGTAAAAGAAGCAAACGGCAGTGTAACTTCGGGAGCAACAATTAAGGCAACGCACGTGCCGTCAGGAACTGTTTATTCTGGATCCTCGAATGCTGCAGGTCGTTTTAACCTTCCATCGATGCGTGTTGGTGGACCTTATAAAGTTGAAGTAACTTATGTTGGGCAACAGCCGGTTGTATATGAAGATGTCTATTTGCAATTGGGTGAACCATTCGTACTTAACCCAGTATTTGGTGACAATAGTACTACTCTTGGCGAGGTTGTTGTAACAGGGACAGCAATAAATGCTCAAAAGACTGGTGCATCTACAAGTATAAATCAAAGAGTAATTCAAAATTTACCTCAAATAAATCGTAGTATTACTGATTTTACTAAATTGACGCCGCAAGCTAATGGAAATTCATTTGCTGGAAGAGATGCACGATACAACAATTTACAAATTGACGGTGCTAATTTCAATAATGGTTTCGGATTGAGTTCTAATCCTATTCCTGGTGGTAATTCTCAGCCTATATCATTGGATGCGATTGAACAAATCAGTGTTAATATTGCTCCTTTTGATATCACGCAATCAGGCTTTACTGGTGCTGGTATCAATGCTGTAACAAGAAGTGGAACGAATAAGATAGAAGGATCTGCTTATTATTATTTGCAAAATCAAAATTTCCAAGGGCGTAAGATCGAGGATGTGACTTTAGACAAGGTGGACGCTGCAAAGAAGAATTTCGGATTTCGTTTAGGTGGACCTATCATTAAGGACAAATTGTTCCTATTTGTGAATGCGGAGCGAGAGGAAGCAACAGGAGCCAATGCATCTGGTGCTAATCTTTGGAGAGCATCTGAAAACGGAGTGGCAGATCCTAATAACAATATTGCTCGGACAAAACGGTCAGACCTAGAAGACGTAAGAAATCATTTGATTAATACATGGGGTTATGATCCAGGAAGATATGAGGGATATGCAGATGAAGCAAAAGAGAGTAGCACTAAATTTTTGGTTCGTTTAGATTGGAATATTAATGAAAAGCATAAATTTGCGCTTCGATATAATCAAGTTGTAGGGAATTCAATGCAGGTTGCCAATGGAAATTCCGGACCTTATCCAAGAAGCCAAACGAATCGTGTGAGTGATCAATCCATCACATTTGAAAATGGTAACTACGCATTTAAGAACATCGTTAGATCTGTAACGGCTGAATTAAATTCAACTTTTAATTCTCAATTATCAAATCAATTTTTAGCGACTTACACTAGAATCCAAGATACAAGAAGTACTCCGAGTAATCAATTATTTCCATTCGTAGATATATGGGACGGCTCTGCAACAGGAAGAAACTATATGAGTTTTGGTACAGAGTTGTTTTCTTACAAAAATGATGTAATTAACAATAATTATTCATTTACAAATAACTTAACTCTAAAGGCGGATAAACATACCTTTACCTTCGGTGGAGCTTTTGAAATCCAAAACTTTGGAAATTCTTACACGCGCATGGGAACTTCATATTATCGTTATGCATCTGTGGATGATTTCCTTAAAACTGGTACTCCTCAGGAAGTAGCGCCTATTATGTACGGTGTAACTTATCCTTATGAGGGTCAGGATACCTATTCAAAAATTAATTTCGGGCTAGCTTCATTATATGCTCAGGATAAATGGTCTGTTGCAGATAATTTTACAATGACATATGGTGTACGCGCCGAGCTTCCTATTTATTTAAATAAACTAACAGCTAATCCATCAATTGATGCACTTCGTTTATTGGATATTAACGGAAATCCCAAAAATTACAATTCGGGCTTGTGGCCTAAATCACAGATTATGATATCACCTCGTGTTGGTTTTAACTATGATGTCTTTAAAGATCGTTCATTGGTACTTCGTGGTGGTACAGGATTTTTCTCAGGAAGAGTTCCATTTGTTTGGTTAACAAATATGCCGACAAATGCTGGTGTTTTGCAAAATACTGTTGAGCCAGGAAGTTATGACGCTGTTTCTGGATGGATCAACAACATTAAATTTAACACCGATCCTTATTATTATTTAAACAACGTTCCTGCTGGTGCAGAAGCCGTATTTATTAAGACGCCTAAGGAAGGAGCTCCTTCTTCATTTGCTTTAGTAGATAGAGACTTCAAAATGCCTATGGTTTGGAGAACAAGCGTTGGTGCTGATTATAAAATTCCTAATTCTCCATTTGTTTTATCAGGAGACTTCTTGTATACCAAAGATATTAACGCGGTATTTCAATTGGGAGCTAATAGAAGAACACCTAATACATTCTTGAACTATGGTGCTTCCGGCGATGAAGGCGATTACGGCGATAACCGTGCATTTTATCCTGCAGGTGTAAACGGAAGTGCTTATAATAGCAAAATTGGAGCAAATAATGCTACAGTATTGACAAATACAAATGTTAAAGGACATGCGGTTAGTGCGACTTTAGGTTTAAGTGTTCCTAATTATAAAGGATTAAGTGGAAGCGTATTTTATAATTATGCAAGTGCTAAGGAGGTTTCGGCAAACGCTGGATCAAGTGCGAGTTCTGCATGGGGAGGATCTGCGACCGTAAATGGGCCAAATGATCAAATTTTACATCCTTCAGCATTTGCAATTCCTCATCGAGTTATGGCACATTTGAGTTATAGGTTAGAGTATGCTAATCATTTAGCTACTACTGTTGGTGTTTATTATAATGGTTCGTCACAAGGTCGCTTCTCTTATACTTATTATTCTGATATTAATAGAGATGGTCAAAATGCTGATTTAATCTATTTACCAAAAAATCTAAATTCATTGACTTTTGTTGATCGCGTTGACGCAAATGGAAAAGTTTTGTTTACTGCTGCTCAACAAGCTGATGCTTTAGAAAAATTTGTTAAGGATAATGGCTTAGAGAAATATCAAGGAAAGTATCTGCCAAGAAATGGATTTTTATTGCCTTGGTTAAATAGATTTGATGTCAAAGTACTCCAAGATATATTTACTAATATTGGTGGACGTAAAAACTCTTTACAGCTAAGTCTTGATGTAATAAACTTTGGTAATCTTTTGAATAAAAACTGGGGTATCCAAAGCCGTTTGAATAATGGACAATTGCTATATGGAAATAAAATGGTTCCGGGAGTTAGTAGTGGAAAAGCGGTCCTTAATACTGCTTCTACTCCAGCTACAGGAATACCAGAATTTAACATGAATGTTGTTAATGGTGATTTACCAACTACGCCTTTCCAAAATGTCAGTACATTAGGTACTACTTGGCAAATGCAGTTAGGAGTAAGGTATACTTTTTAATAAATATTAACTTACTAGAAAGCAGAATAAACTCGTTTATTCTGCTTTTTTTTCTTAAGTTTTTTGATGACACTTTAGATATTAGGCCAAGTTTCTTTTCAAAGATAATTCCAACCTTGGCTAGTAGTATCCGTCCTACCAAGTACATATTGACTTAGGCTCTATCAGTGGTTACCTTTCTTGCTAATTTACTTGAAAAATCTAGCATGAGATGATATAAAACGATACGTTTCAATGTTTGAGTAACATGGCAAGACCTATATGTAAACTTAAAGTTTTCAATAAAATTATCATACTGAAAATCAGGAAAGTGTTTACTATTATCTCCGATATCGATATTTTCCACAACAAATCCAATCATTCCATTTGCCTCTAAATATGTAGGATACTTTTCAGTAATAAATCTGCTTAATCCATCATTAAGATATTTATTATTTAAGCTATTTTTCCTCTGAGAATTTGCACCGTCTAATCTTTTGCATTCAATAAAATAGTAAGGACGATAATCGCCCTTCATAATTTTAATCATATCTAAAACTCGAATATCAACTCGCCCATCTTGAATCTGAATTTCTTTATCAAATTTATATTGACCGATTCCCAGCTTTTCTTTTAATTGATGATTATCAAGGTAATCATCACAAATAAATAAATCACGAATACTATTTTCATCATTTTTCACTAAAACTGATGAATTCAATATTTCCAAATAGCAAGAGTAGATACAAAATAATATATATTTCAAATCACGATCCTGATATGATTTCACAAAAATATTATTTTTAGGTATCTTCATATTAAACTAAGGCTGATTTGAATTGTAACTATGAAAAACTTCAACAAACTCTGATAAGTCTAAATAAGCTAATGCTGAGTGCCATGATTTATACTGATTAGGTTTAGCAATATAAAAAAAATCATCTTCAACACCTTTAATATCTTTCTGTAAGAAAAGGTCTGTACTTAATTGCTCAAACCCAAACTTAGAAATTGTACAAAGCAATTCTCTATCACCTTGATTTGTCCAATAAATTGTAGACGAACGTTGTAAGCTATTTAGAATGATTTTGAACTTCATGAGAATAGTATGTTCAGAATGCACTATTTCAACCTCAAAAAAACGCACATCACTATTAAAACGACGACCAAAATGATCAACAAAAATCTGCGCATAAGCAGTCAAATACTCTGACTCGTATGGGATCTTGGCAATTACTTTATTCTTTTCTAGCAAACTTCCTTTTAATAGAGGAATGGTAATATTATTTGTATAGTCAATCAAGCTATTTTCTTGTTTAGAAATTCCATAGTATTCTAAAAGAATAAGATCAAGGTGATTATAAATATTTTTAGCTTTTTGAACCAATTCTAACTTATTACCAGTTTGAAATTCTTCTTGATCAATTAGTTTATATAACTCTTTTAGCTCAACAACATTAGATTTCAGAGTATTGATATCTTGTATCAGAGGTAATGGAATTGAGAATTTATCTTCTTTATCATGAGACTGTTCTCTTTCAATTCCTATTGAAGAATTCGTATTGACAAGAAAATAGCTAAATAATGCCGAATTAAAAAGAGTCTCCAATAAAAACATGACATCAATGGCTTGATCAGTTAGTGGTTTTATACCTGTTACAGCATCAGTATATATTACATCTTTAAATGAAATTGCTGATTTTAATTTATAATCATTACTTACTCCTTTGCCAACGAGTAAGATGGGAGATCTAAACAAATCTATTTTTCTCGGTCTGTGCACAAACTCTAAGTCGAGCAAAAAGTTATTTGTATATATCACCATAAACGGTTTTAGATCTTTTTGCTTCGAATTAACAGAGTACTTTATAGTTTTATGTTCATCAATCGAATTTTCATCTCCTCCGCCTACCGATACGCCCTTTCCAAAAAGAAAATGTTCCTTATTAGATATACAATCATAAATAGTTTGATTCTCTTTTAGCCTTTTAATAAAAAAATAATCTAAAACATTTCCATACACTAAAGTCTTCCAAAGCCAATCATCAACCAAAAAATGCTTTTGTGCTACATCCTTAATGTCATATTTTTCGATCACAAGCAATTTAAAGGTCTTGAAGAAAATATTTGGTTTTATTGAAATATGCTTAACAATATTATTATTTATCTCATTCAAATTAGCTTTGGAATAAAAAAGTATAGTAGCTGGAGCGGTACCTTTATCTTCATTATTTTTCTTAATATCTGCGCCAAAAACTAAATGCCTTACAGAAGATAATTCAAGTATTTGACGAATTTTAAAATTATTTAATAAATATTTTCTAAAAATACCCCTTTTATCTTTTTTCCGACTAATTTTATATAACACTTTACTGACAACAACAAAGGCTGTTTCATCAAAAACAAAATCCCCAACTCTTACAAGAAAGGCTTCTGCAATCTCTCGATTCTCAATTTCTAAATTGACATTTTCACTTTTTTTATTTTCAATATATCTTTCAAAAGGCTGCTTTGCTTTGGGATGTTTAGTTGCCCAAGGAGGATTCCCAAGGATAAATTTGAAATGATGCTTTTTTAATTCTGAATCAAATTTCTTCTCGGTATCAAAGAAATCACTTACAAAAAAGTTGGTTCCTATTAATTCGGGGAATCTAAATCCAACGATACTCTTGGGTCTTAAATTATCCAACAAAGTAATATATAGAGAAAAGATGGCTACACTAACGGCATTTTCATCTTTGTCTACACCAAATATGTTGTCTTTTAAAAGTTGCTTAAGTGTATCCTTGTATGCTTCATAATTCTCTTCATTCAGATATGAAGAGTTATTTTTCTGATATTGAAAAATAACTTGTCTCAGTGTTTCTACTAAAAAAATACCAGACCCACACGCAGGGTCAAGCACTTTACAGTTATAAACATCAGGGTTTTTTTCAAAATAGTTTACGACTGTTTCTTTCTGAATATAATCTACTAGAAAAAGTGGTGTATAATATGCTCCGCTATCTGCCTGTTTTTCAATTCCAATGAATTTCTCATAGACATTACTAATAAACTCAATCGGTATAATGGAAAAATCATAGATATCGAATAAGGAAGATTGTACAGCACCATCATTATATATTACATGTCCTAAAAGAAGATCTTTGATTTTAGAAAGATGAGAAATAGTAACCTTATCTTTTTCAAATATTTCAATATTATCAATTCTATAGGACAAAGGAAAAAGGTTTCCATTAAAATCTTCCTTTACTTGCTTAAAAAAATCGTAGGCTTTATCTTTATCATCTAGGATATTATAAAAATCTTCCTTATCAGTAATCCCATATTTATTTAGTTCAACCTTTCTATCGATCAAATATCTAATAAAAATTACCCTTCCAATTAAAAAATTGGCAACTTGGGCTGGAAGATCCTTCTTTAGATTATTTCTAAGATTGTCAATATTATTGAGGAGATAAAAATCTACCCTATTACTCTGTTTAAATTTCTCCTGATATTTTTCCCAGCTACTACCTGTAATGATTTTAAAATATTCAAAATCAGATAAATTATTACTATTTTCGGAAGCAATTGTTTCTAATTCTTTTTTATTATCTAAGAGATTGAAACCATTTTTTACTACCCATTGCTTACCATCATGGATGAATATTGCAGGAGATTGATTGAAATTCCAAACTTGCTTTTCCAATAACTCTAAATCCCTTTTGCTACTAAAAAAAAGTATTAATGGCTCGTTATTGATGCAAAAAATATAATCAGGATCTATTTGCTTAAAAGATTCAACTAATCTATTTGGGAGAAAATTTCGTTTATAACTAGACAGATCATCTCGAGAATACAAACCATCCTTATCGGATAAATTTAAAAATTCTAATAGTTCGTCTAATTGCATAATAAAATAAAATTGTAAAATCGCGAATTTACTGAATATACATTAAAAGCTGTATATAAAAAATTTTAATTCACCTAAAAGCCAAATTTAGAAAATCCATATTAAAAAAACTATTTTTTTTAGCAAAAAAAGAGAAATTAAACGTATCCGCCCTATGAACTACAGTTCAGCTGATTTTTTGAAGTTCTGGGGATATAGCTCATTAATTATTTGTTGTACTTTCATCAAAATTGATGAAGAACCAATTTACTCCGGATATGCAATTGGGACACTTACACCTGAAATGATAATGTAGAAGATCTGAGATTAT
Organism: Sphingobacterium sp. G1-14; assembly: GCF_002196555.1. Lineage (NCBI taxonomy): Bacteria > Pseudomonadati > Bacteroidota > Sphingobacteriia > Sphingobacteriales > Sphingobacteriaceae > Sphingobacterium > Sphingobacterium sp. G1-14. The sequence goes on along the minus strand of NZ_CP021381.1, from coordinate 4,862,916 downwards.
CTAAAGTCTAGTGAAAATTGACTAATATTATTATTTGGTGTATTCCTAATTTCTCTAATATTTGAATCGATAATAGACCTTGTTAGTATAAACTGATATTTTGGATATTTCTCTAGAGTATTTTCCAAGTGCTTTTCAATTATAAAATCTTTGTTAGAAAGATCCATTATAGTCTTAAATAGGTAATGTCTATTTCGGAGATGCTGGTCCGTAATATCCAAATATGAAGGAATTTCATGATACACGCGCAAAGGATCAGGAACTGTTACGCCAGATTCAGACTTTTATGAAGCGTGAAAATGATGTACTGTCAAGGATCGTTAAGGATTATGGTTCATTGCAGAATCTGGCTGTTCAGATTGCCGATGCTACAGGAAAAGAGGTCAACAGATTGGTTGACAAGGAAAAAGAGATTGCTTCAAAGCTCGCTGAAATCCCTGATCAGGTCAATGTAAGATATCATTACGGAATTGATATAAAATCCACGCCAGTGATCATTGTAATGATATTATTATCGATCTTCACGTCACTGGGTTTAGGAATTCTATATGAAAAAAACAGACAATTGGACAATAGAAAATCGTATGAGATACGCTACCGTATGATGGAATTGGAGCTACCTAATGTTACATCGCATATCGATTCCACATACAGGTCGGATCCTAACAAATTTCAAAATTTGGTAATTAAGAGGGAAGAAGAAAACAAGCTTTTATTCAACGTTCAAAGAAAACGTCAAGAAATAGAAGAACTGAATGGCAACTTTTAGCCCTCTAATTACAATCTAAAAACGATATATGCTATCTGACTCACAAAACTACATCGGTATCCACTAATGTAGTTTTACGAAATCAACTTCTTACAATAGATAATTTTGCTTGGATCTATCTGTCCTTTAAAATCAATGAAAGTATTTGCTCTTCTTAAACAATCCACAAAAGACTCATTATTAACCTTATATAGATATAAAAAATAAACAGCGTTACCTATATATTTTATAGAATCCCTTTCGTGATGTATTTTAACGACTAATGGCACAGATTTTTGAATATACTTTTCCCGTAATAACTCTATACCAGGTAGACCAACACCGGCGCTAAAAATATCAGTTATTATTTCTGGCATTCGAAAATAATTATAGTATCCAAAATTTGATAAATCAAAATCTGCTATATCTCGAAACAAAGTTCCATATGGTCCCCAATTGCATTCATTCATTAGCTTGTTCTGGAATCTAGAGCTTTGATATGCGGCATCCTTCAATTGCATCATATCAACATCTATGCCATCATTTATAGAATCTAAATCATGCCATATCCTTTCCAGAGCAAAGGGAACTGGCAAAAGGCCGTTTCTAGAAATTTGACATTCAGTCCCACTCAAAAGACGAGTAAAATGAAACCAGGTACATTCAAGATGTAGGTTGGTCTTCAAGAGATTTTTCGAAACAAGACTGTTATAAATCTGTCTTTCAGGAAGAATGTCCACAGAAGAATCCGGAAACCAATTATTTATAAATTCAGTAAATCCTCCATAATCTAATTTTACATTTCGTATCACTGACTCTTCTAATGTATTTACATCTTCAAAATCCAAAATGGCAACATTAATTGAACTCATACAATTAATTACATTAATTTTAAAATTCTAATTTTGAATTGCTGTAAGAATACCATTTTCGAAATAAATATATTCATTATCCTCTAAAACCCATTGCTCCGAAACATTACCTCCAATTTCGGTAGTGTTAATGTCTATTGGCTTGCTTAAAAGAGCAAGCCGAACCGCCCGTTTTGTCATCCCAATCTTATAGATATGATTCAAAACATCAGAAAAAACTTTTACACCCTCTTCTTTTTTTAGTCGATCAAAAACTTCTTTTTCTCCAAAGTAAGCACCATAAAACTTATCGCCTTCAACGTTAATTTCTCTACCTTCTCCTTTCAATCTATATTCCACCGGAATTTTATCGGAATTTTGAGAAACATACACATCGATAACAGCCCATTCACTTCCTATAGTCGCCTGAAAAGCCACTTGATTTAAATCCACCGTTTCGTTATATGAAGTAGAATAGCTATTTAGTCTTTTTGATCGAGCATAATAAACTTTCCCTTTCATCTCACGTTGAAGCTTTTCAAAATAACCATGAACAATAAATGGAAAGTGACTCGGGAGCTCATAATTGTACATGAAATAGATAATTTCATTATTCTTTGTGTCCTCAAGTTCCAGATAGAATTTATCTTGATTACAACTCTTAACGTAGAATGTTCTGTTAACTAGATCTTCATACGGCGTACTATACCTATCTGGATGTCTTTTATCCTTATAATAAACATTAGATTCATCAAATTCAGATTTCAACGGATTTCGAACAAACCCTCTAAATCCATACTTAACCATAGTTGGCCTCAATTCTCTAACTGTAAAAGTTTGCCCTTGATACTCATACATTAGGATACCAACAAAATTCTTTGTACTATCATACTTTGTTCTGTAAAGTGTTGAATTCTGCGAAAGTTCTTGATTTGGCCTGTCATTATATCTTATTTGTGAACTGGCATTTAAACAAAACAAACCAAGTATCTCTATTAAGAAAACATATTTTAATAATTTCATAATCTATATTAATAAACCTCTATACACAATTATAGCCTAAAAATTTCCACTAAAATACCAATAATCCTTAAAAAGAATATTAAAGAGATGATTTATGTAAACCAAACTATCATTCTAAAACGTATTTGTTAGCTAGTTTAGCTATTAAAAAAATGAAGTCCTTCCTGTGCATTTTCGCGATGGGCCCACTGTTGAAAACCACTGAGTTTATTACGGTAATATCGCCTTAATTTATTGGCGGATATACCATAAAATGAGCTAATAGTTTCGATGCTATGCGCTTGATTATCCGCTGATACCTTTTAAAAAAGCCGCGAAATCTGATGTGACACGCGTTCCTTTTGCTACTAAATTCCAATCCCTATAAACTACCTTACCAGTATCTTGATTGAGCCATCTTCGACGTTTAACATGTAAATAAACTTGCTGACCACGAATAGGAAAATCTTGTAAAGTAACGGGATCAAAAAAACCTTTGGATAATAAGCTATTGGTTTTGAATTCATCAGGAATAACATTCATCTCCTCCAAAAATATATCCAAGCGACATTCGCCTTTTGAATAATGGGTCATTTCAAAATAATCGGAAACCCCTTCTGGAATAATGAGAGGCATTAAAGCTTTAAATGAATCGTGCATCTGAATAATATAATAATGCAAATATCCGATTATTCTTCTTCTACTCCACAGGTTTTGTACATGATCCAAAATAAAACTTATATAGCTTAACTTTCGGAAATGAATAATAAATCAGTCCGAAATATGTCCGAAAATCAAAAAAACCACTGATTATCAGTGGCTTTTGTCGGGGTGGCAGGATTCGAACCTACCACCTCGTCGTCTCGAACGAAGCACGACGCTACCGAGCTATGCTACATGTCTTTCGATATCTCAATAGCTCGTTTAAAATACCTCCTTATAATAGCGGATCAATTTTCACCCTTCAACCTTTTCACCTCTTCTGTCAAATCAGCAACAACCTTAGTCAAATCCAAAATTGCTTGAGTCTTAGCAACGTCGTAATGAATGAGTTTTTCTAAAAGCGCTTCCAATTTATTGTCAGATTCATAAGTTATAGTTGGAAAATGATTTAAACTGTTTTGCTTAGATGTATCTTGATTATGTTGTATATAATAGATCGCTTTTTCCTCGTTAAAAGAACGAATAAATTCAACGGTTACACCCAACGCATCCGCTAATTCCTTTAAATTTGGCTCAGAAATAGTCCATGAGTTTTCAAACTCAGAAATTCGTCTTTGATCAAATTTGCTTTCGCATTTTTGCCCTAAAACCTCCTGTTTCATGCCCATGATTTCACGAATTCTTTTTAGATTTTTTCCTTCGTGTATTTTCTCCTCTTGAAATGCAATACCCATTTTTATAGATTTTAATAAGTTCGGTAATTTACCGGTATTTTACCATTTTGCGTTAAATAATTGGTTCCTTACCTTTGATATAAAGATACGATTATTTGTGGATAAAAGTAGCTTTATAAATAGTTTAAAGCCACTTTTAAAGTAAATTATTTGTCTTTAGTAGATTAAAATAATACATTTGCACCATCTCATACAGGTGGATGCACTTATGAGTCTTGTTAACGAAACGTGAGAAATTTCAAATGGAACAAGGCGATAAGTGGATCAAAACGCCCGTCAGCAATGGCGTGGCGTCCGCTTACTCGTTCCATGGGCTTCTCACGGCCTCGTTGACAGTAGGTTGGATGTCACGCCATTGCCGTTTCTATACTTACTGAAAGACTCGTTTTTATAAACAAACGAGTTATGAACAAAAAACAAAGATCAAAGAACATCATCACAGCCCCCGAGTAGCTCGGCTGGTTTGGCCAAATTAGATTTGGCTTCTCTTGCCATGGACCGCGTAACGCCAATATTATACACCTTTGTGACCCCTCATTCAAACGCGCTCTGGCTCCCAGAATAAATTAATTATTACTAATGTGAACTGAGTAACATGAGGCTCCCAATAAAAAGCTGATTTCGATCGGAGAGGGGATGCTATGTACTTTCGGTTAAAGATTACAGACTGAAAAATGAACAGGATTTTAGCGCTACAATTTGCTTTTGACTGGATGATTTATGATGTCCATAAGGTCGATTACAACCCTATAAAGGATATTGAGGCATTCTGGAATCACTATGCGCTAGAGACTGTTTCTGCTAATATTCTCCAGCTATTGAGCACGTATCTTGATGGTGGCTTAGGAGAAAATAGGCTTCTAAAAGATGAGGAAATGCAGGAATTTGCAACCGCATTGTATCGGGTGTTGATAGCTTATTGTATCGTCAATCATCGCAATATAGACCTGCGTAAAATGCAGCTGTCAGCAGAAGCTGAAGAGCGCATCGGAAAAGAGCTAGAATTGAGCAAGAAAGTCGCTGAGTTTTTCAGTAGGTTATCGAAATAACCGCCAACAAAAAAATTATGAATATCCTGAAATTTTTAGCCTTTTTAAGGGGCTATATAACCTATATATTTCAAGTACCTGTGAAGCACTACTTAAGTACAGATATAGTACTAATTACGCAAAATTTGCGTAAGAAAATTAGACAAGGAAAAACGTACTTCACAGGTACTGCGATCCTACTGAAAAAGCGCTGTACGATTGGCGTTCAAAATGAAATTAAAACAGCTGGTTCTTCGGGCAGCCTTCGGGTTTTGTTCGAGTATCCTTCGACACTGCGTCGTACCAGCGTCGACTCTTCTTCGGGAACGCTTCGACTGTTGTTCGACTGCGCTTCGACTCCTACCCGAAGCGCAGTCGAAGCCCTGCCGAAGCCGAGTCGAAGAAATGCCAAGCCTGTCTCGAATATGTCCCGAATAAGTCTCGAAGCCGAGCCGAAGGCCAGCAGACCAGGGAGTGAGGTATCACCTTCTAGGGACTTTTTTCTGACCAACTTCGCCCTGGCTTCTGTCTTTCATGCAATTGGCATCAAGTTTTCATCGGGATCTCATCGGGCCACACCGATCAAAACCCGATGCCGACCCAATGAAAACCCGATGAAATGTAAAAATTTGGCAGGAATTGATCAAAAGATGGTCGACTATAGCTTGGCACAAGAAACACACAAGCCTGACTATAGCGCGACCCTAGGTTCACCCTTGCTAAGCCCTTGTTATACACAAGGACAACTAAACGATTGCACAAGACCCACACAACAAAAGCAAGCTTTTCAGCAGGTCGGAAATGCTAGATTGACTTATGAAGTAGAATCTGAACGATCTGTTTTGAGGCTCTTTAAGTCGATCTGTAAGGCTTTTGTGTTTCGAGCTAATACTTTGTTTGGATCAATAAGTGTAGTGGTTCAGCGGGCTTTAAAATGCTTTTTGTCTGTTGCAGATTATAAGCGTGCTTATCGCATCATTTTGATATGCTTGTTTTTATGTTTAGTTTCTATGTTTAGTTTATCGGCTCAGACGCCCCGCAAGAACAGCGGGGCCGATGGGCTATCTGATCTCGTTGCACTAAAATCGGGCGATAAGATCCCGGATGCGGTATGGAACCAGCCGCTCGAACTGAACTATTTTAATGGGAAAAAGAAAACAATCAAATTCGCTGATCTGAAAGGAAAGCTGATCTTGTTAGACTTCTGGTCAACTGGCTGCCCTAGTTGCATTGAAGGAATTCCCGACATGGAATTGATCCAGCAGCGCTTTAAGGATAAGGTACAGGTTGTGATGGTCAATAGTAAGCGGAATAAGGATACACCAGAGCGGATAAAAAAGCGATTCAAGAAATATAAAGAGGACTTTAATTACACACCGGTATTGCCGACAATACTGAATGATACCTTGTTTACGTCACTTCTTCCGCATAATACGTTGCCAACGATAGGGATTATTAATCCCGAAGGTGAATTTGTCCTCAATTCTTACGCAAGTTCTATCACAGAGGATATTATCAAAGATTTTTTGAAAACTGGAGTGTCAAGCCGATTTATTGAAAAATCGGAAATCCAAAATACTGCCCGGATAAACACGCAGCCTTTGGTCGATACAACGGGACTTCTATTTTGCTCGGTGATGTCGGGTTATCGAGAAAATTATCTCGGTGTGTATCCCGCAGTGTCCTATAGCGAAGGGAATTCACTGTTTCAGGTGGGGAATTACTTTCTGAATACCTGTTATCAGCTGGCTTTTCCTGATGCATTCAAAGGGGTACAATCGAGCCTTTTTGTTTTCGATGATCGTATCACTAAGGAGTTTATCGATCTGATGTACGATTTTAAAACAACAAAAGGACAGTTTTGGTATCAGCTCTACCTGCGCGATAGTATCACACAGGAGTTAGCATTCGATTATTTTAGAAATGCTTTGATTGAACGGTTTCATGTTGCTGTTGAGCGAAAAAAAGGTATTGTTGCGGCATACGCACTTTCGCTGGATGGAGCGCGTCCACTATGGAAAACCAAGGGCGGAATGTATATGAATAGTGTGGATAAAGGCAATGAATCTTTGATCATGCAAAATATGCCCCTAAATGGTGTGATTGGTTTTATCAGGTCTGTTTTGGATAAGCCGGTAATTTTTGAGGGTAAAAGTGCCGAACGGATTGATCTGCGTTTGCCGGGAAACTTTCTTGATCTGTCTATCAAACAAAAGATAGCTGCGCTGGAACAGTATGGCATAACGCTTACACCAACACAATACAGTGGTGAATATCCTTATTTCTACACCGTATCTACTAAACATACGAAGTAATGAAAGTGTTGTTAACAGCGCTTTTTACAAGCGTATTGTTTTTCATGGGCAAGGCTCAGGAAAAAATTTGGGTACAGGGTACAATCGTTTCAGTAAAAGATGGCAGGGAGCTCGTGGGGGCCTCTATCCGGAACAAGACCTTGCATACTCAGGCTGCAAGTTCATTGCAGGGGAAATTTGCTATTCAGGTAGGTAATCATAAAGATTCTTTAATGATCAGTTGTGTCGGTTTCGTGGATAGGACAGTGGCTGCCGAATTTTTTGAGAAGCATAAGGTACTGGCTTTAAATGCTAAGGAGATTTATTTGGAAGAGGCTCTTGTCAGCACCGGTTATCAGACATTGAAAGCCAATGAGGTGACGGGGGCTATTGATGTAGTCGATAATAAGATGCTCAGTCAGCAGGTGGGAACTAATATTCTGGATAGGCTCAATAACATGACAACAGCAATTCGTTTCGACAATCAGCCGATTCAAAATGCTGACCTGCAAAAACTGAATATCTCTGTTCGAGGTTTGAGTACGATAAACGGAAATCTGGATCCGCTCATTGTGCTGGACGGCTTTATCTATGAGGGGGATATCAGTAATATTGATCCCAATAATATTGAAAGTGTCTCCATACTGAAAGATGCTGCAGCGAGTGCCATATGGGGAGCCCGAGCTGGGAACGGTGTTATCGTCATGACTTCAAAAAAGGGAGCTTTTTCCAAAGAGCAGAAGACAAAAATAACATTGTCAAATACAGTGATTTTGAAGGAAAATAGCGATCTAAATAAAATCTATCAACCCCAAAATGCGGATTTTATCGCACTCGAAAAATATCTTTTTGAAAAGGGGTACTACGATTCGGAATTGCTATACCAGCCCTATCTGGCACAGTCGCCAGTGATCGACCTATTGGATAGACGAAAGCGAAATCTTATTTCTCCGGCAGATTCGGCCAGCGGTATAGCTAAGCTCATGGGGCAAAATGGAAAACAAAACTATATGGATGCTTTTTATAATGTGCCATTTGTCAATCAGCACGCGCTGAATATCTCGGGCGGAGGGACACGCAATTCGTATGGGTTTGGTATAGGGTATACGGGGAATAAATCCGAACTGGATGCTTTTGATAGAAAGATCAATATCCAGCTGTCCAATAGTTTCAGACCTACTGACAATTTACAGTTGGACCTCCAGGTGCTGTATACCAATCAGGATAGCAGAAAAGGCAAACCTGAATTCTCATCGTTAAGCTATAGCAGTATGCAGACGCCATATCTTCAGTTTCTAAATGAGGATGGCGGTGAAATCCCATTTGAAAAGGAATATAGGGCCAGTTATCTAAAAGAAAACTATACAAGTGGTTATCTGCCATGGGATTACTATCCACTGTCGGAATACAAATTTGCGAAAGACCGACGGCAGAATAATGAATGGTTTTCGAGCCTGAACCTGAAATATAAGGTATTGCCTTACCTACACCTGAATGTCGGTGGACAGATTCAGCAGCAGCGTACAGAAAATAACGAATTGAATACCTTGGAAAGTTATGAAGCACGTAAGTGGATCAATGAGTTTACCATCATCGGTACGGGTACCACAGCTACAAAATATAACATTCCACTCGGTGGTATAAAACGATACTCCGCTGCTGAGGGCAGGTCGTATACGCTACGTGGTCAAATTGATTTTAACAAATCGATTGGTCGGCATCTGCTGGTCGGTATTCTTGGTGGCGAAGTACGGGAGAACAGATCGAACACAAATTCCTATACGGCCTATGGATACAATGAACTGCCGATGTCAAGCACTTCGGTAGATTTTGTAACTCGCTTTCCAACATTGCCGGATGACGGGATGCGACGGATACCGGGAGCACCGCAATTTTTTAAAAATGTAAATCGATTTGTATCACTTTATACCAATATAAGCGACCGATTTATGGACCGCTATGGCCTATCGATGAGTTTGCGTAAAGACGGCGCTAATATCTTTGGTGCTTCGACCAATGATAAATGGTCGCCGCTCTGGTCCGTAGGCGGATCTTGGGACATTCATAAGGAGGCTTTCTTTAATCTGTCCCTTTTTGATTATCTAAAATTGAGGACAACCTATGGAACCAGTGGTAACGTCGATCTACGAAGGTCGCCGGATCCAATTGCCTATATCGGTTCGGCAACTTATACCAGCTATCCAATGTATCAGATAAGTACCTTGAACGATCCCTTGCTAAAATGGGAAAGAGTAGCAACCACTAACTTTGGTCTTGATTTTTCAGTAAGAAAAGGAAGATTGTCCGGGCGTATTGACTATTATATAAAGAAAGGCAAAGATCTATACGGACTGAGCGAATACGATTATACGGCATGGGGCTTACAGGGTACAGTTGTCAAGAATTTGGCAGGAATGCGGGGGCAAGGTTTTGACATTGACTTAAATTCAAAGAACATAAGCGGAAAGGTCAATTGGGATACGCGAATGATATTAAGCCTGAATAGGAACAAAACAACGCAATATTACAATCTGCAAAACAGTGTCACATCCTTTCTCTCGAGCGGAAATACCATCACACCGATCGTCGGTAAACCACTGAACGCGTTGGCTGCTTATAAATGGATGGGGTTGAATGAATTTGGGGAAGGGCAGGGCCTGCTGGATGGTCAGCTAAGTACAAACTATACCGCCATACGCAACCAGGCTAATGCGTCGCCAGAAGGAAATGAAAGTATCGTGTATTTTGGATCCTCCAAACCGCAGGTCTTTGGGAATATAATCAATACCTTGGCTTGGAAAACACTGATTTTTTCTTTCAATATCAGTTACAAGGGGGACTATTACGTCAGGCGTCCTGTGACGTCCTATTTTTCATTGTTTGCCAACGGTACGGCCTATCCAGACTTTGATCAGCGATGGCAGCAGCCGGGGGATGAGCAACATACACAGGTTCCTGGGATGAAATATCCTATAAAATCAATGTCGGATGCATTCTATCAATATGCTGATATCAATGTCTATAAAGGAGATCATTTGCGGCTGGAATATATTTCGTTGACCTGGCAAGGTAAGTATACCGTCGGAAATCGTGTATTTAATATGGGGCTGTCGGCAAACGCGGCCAATCTAGGGGTACTATGGCGTGCAAATAAGATTGGTATCGACCCGGAATTTCCGTACCGATTAAGTCCACCAAAGACATTTTCTATCGGATTAAAAATTGATTATTGATCTAATAACGTAAATGATGAAAAGATTTCTTAACATATTGTGGCTAGGGGTAGTTGTTTTCTTCTTGTCGGCCTGTCAAAAATATTTAGAGGTACAGTCAAACTATGGTTTGGCTGTACCCAATAGCTTGGACGACTTACAAAAGCTACTGGATGATAGCCAGATCATGAATCTAAAGTTTCCTTCTTTTGGGGAAGCTTCGGCAGATAATTATTACCTGAGCCAATCCGCATATGATGCATTGATTGACTATGGTCAACAGACTTATATCTGGCAGAATGATCATATGAATTTCGGAAATGACTGGTCCTCCTCTTATAATACGATTTACAATAGCAATCTTGTGTTGGACCGTATAAAAAAGAGCAATCGAAATGAAGGTAATGCTAATCAGTATGATGCCATTTATGCTTCTGCTAAATTTTATCGGGCGAGCCAATATCTGGCTTTATTATGGACCTATTCAAAAGCCTATACCCAAGATTCAAAAACAGATATGGGTATTGTGCTGCGGAACAGTCCGGATTTTCATGAGCAATCGTATCGGTCATCCATAGCGGAGTGTTATGAAAAAGTAATCACAGATCTGAAAGAATCTAGTCTTATGCTTCCTGAGAAAACCAGTCATGTCATGCGTCCCAATAAGTATGCGGCTTATGCTACATTGGCTCGTGCTTACCTATCGATGCAAGTCTACGATTCGGCCCATTATTATGTTGATTTAGCCCTAAAGTACAATGTTGACCTGCTCGATTTTAATAATTTATCGGAAGTGAAAATGACAGCGTCCTACCCATTTACGATTTTTAATAAGGAGACTTTATTCTATGCTGAATTATTAGTAAGTATCAATTTGACAAGTTCGCGCGCATTGACCGATACGCTCCTGTATCGTTCTTATGACAGTAATGATTTACGCAGGTCAGCATACTTCAAAGTAGCAGCCGATGGAACGACTACTTTCAAAGGCAGTTACGCAGGATCTTCCAAGATGTTTTCGGGAATAGCAATGGACGAACTGTATCTTATGCGTGCGGAATGCAATGTGAGAATGGGGAATGTAGAGGCAGGAATGGCAGACTTAAACCATCTACTCGGGTATCGCTATAAAACGGGCACATTTATTCCTTATGTGCTAAAAGACAAAAGAGAAGCACTGGCTTTAATCCTAAAAGAGCGAAGAAAGGAATTGCTGTATAGGGGGCTAAGATGGATGGACCTAAAGCGGTTGAATGCAGAAGGAGGGGAGATTTCAATAACAAGAAAACTAAATGGGCAATTGATTACTTTACAGCCAAACTCCAACGCTTATGCACTTCCTCTTCCTGAAGATATTATTAGATTGACGGGAATGCAACAAAATCCGAAATAAAGAAAATGTAGATACAAATAGGGAAGGGGCAGTCCGATCGGACTACCCCTTCCTTTCATTTATCCCCTATTGATTGGGGTAAATGTAGTTGAGCTGCTGCCACCGGTTCTAGATGGGATATAGTTTCCTCCAGAAGTTGCGGTAGCGCCAAGTTGAATCCTTGCTGGATTCAGCTGATCTGAAGCATTCAGATCAGATTCATCGACAACCTGAGAGCAAGCCATAACGTTTGCACTGTTACAGTCCTCATCATTGGGCGTGGTATTCCAACGCGAGGCGTCTTTAACCTGATCCTCATCTTGAGGATCACCATGGAAGTAAATAGTCACAGGATCTAATTTTTTTCCTGTATAAGCCTCAGCACCTTTAAATGCTGAGAATCCGATAATCATGGCTCCGCCTAATATCATGTAGCCATAATTGTTTAAAAATTTGGTTAGCATGTAGCTACCCTCCTTTCTGTATTGCAAACCAGAAATTGATTAGTAAAGCTGCCAGTTTGCAAACTTTTGGTAAATAATTGTCGGTACGGTCCTGTGTACCGATCGTATGTAGATACCAGCAGACCTTTTACATTGCTGCTGGCAGTATTGGGCTGTTGATAGTCGTAAATGCTATCTGGTGCGTACCAAATATCCTTTGACTTCGTATCGTGGATATTCCAGTAATTGATGGCTCCCATTGCCATAAAGCCTATCAGGAATAATGCGATATTTGTTCGGCCTGTTAGTGCACGCTCGCCGTAGTTGATCGTCTTACGGTGCAATCGCCATCCGGTTATCGATAGGCCAAGAATAATGAGATTAAAGATCAAATGTGCTGTCCAGGAAATATTGCTCAAAAAGCTGGTACACATACAGGGTTTCTTTTCATATACATTCAATACCCCCAGACCGATATAAATACTAAAAACGAAAATCAGTATGGCCGAAACTTTCCATCCCAGGGCGCTCAACCTCGCTGATGGTATCGCCAGGAATACGCCAACACCGATTTCTATAAGCGGAAGTAGCCAGTAGATTACCGGAGCCAGATAACTGATCAGAGGCTGCTGCTCAAGGGCGATCTTGAATGCACCGAGCTGCCAGAGTTTATCCATCCCCACATAGACCCAAAAAAGTATCATTGCTGCCCGGATGACCTTATATATAATGTTGCCAGTTTTATTCGCTTCCATAGCCTTTATTATTTGTATTGCAGTATTTATTATTTCTTTCCCTTGTTATATTATTTTTCCTCGTTTCAAAAACAGGGCGCCGTACCTGTCCCTCCAGTGGATACAGCGGCCTGCCTGAGCGTCAGCTTCTACTTTCTCGTACGCTGTAAAACAAAGGTAGTATGGAAAATAGGCCGGCGTAGGTGTAGCGAAATGGTTAATTTGGAAAGTGCACCTGGCTCTATTCGATTTAAATAAAGACTGGGATGTAATGAAGATGTATTATGCGGTAAAAAGATCAGCGGGGAATTCTTTGTAAAACGGTCGGTTTTCGCATAATTAGGACTGTTTTTGATGGGTAGAATGAACACGTTTAGGAGGTGTAGCGGTGGCATACCCCCTGTTTTTTAAATTTTTATGTTTTATTTATTTAAGTCAGGAAACTGTCTATTCAGTTCGTCAAGCATCGTATTCAATACCTTGCGGATACGGAGCGCTGTATGAAACTCGGCGCTTTTGTCCATCCGGATCAGGCTATGCGCAGAAAGTAAGGTGCCTTCCCTCGTTTTGACGAGCCTGGAAAACACCTCGGCAACTTCTTTTTTCTCTGACGACCACATAATGTTCGCTTTAACAGATATATGCATCCAAAGTTTGAGCTCTTTGCCATTAAAATTGCTTTGAATAAATTGTTGGGGATAATCCTGCATTGTTGCTGATGGAGAGATTTTTTCATCCTCCATGTACCCGCGCATCAACTTGAGCAAGCTCCTACGGTTGCTATCATATGCAAAGTCCGGGATACAGGAGAAGTGTTTGGGGAAGCGTAACAAGGCATCCATAAAGGATGGGTCTGAATTGTAAAGTTCTTTCCAGCGATTGAAGAAGCCCATGTGGTTAAAATTGAAATTGACCATCAGAATCAAAAAGCGGTAATGCCAGTTTTTACTCTGGCGCTTGTCTTCAGCCAATTGGCAAAGTGATTCGATCATTTTGGTTAGGTAGTCCTGATGTCGGTATTGAATATAGGGAATCTTGCCATTTTCAAATAGGCTGTCCATACCCGAAAGGATCTCGGTGAGATAGGCTTTAGGTATGCTTTTCTGAGCCAACTTATCCAGAATATAGGGCATATGTTCGTATACATATTCATGCAGCCGTAGATAATAATGCCTCGGCAGCGGCGTACAGGGATCGAGATCTTTTTTAAAGAGCTGTTCGATTCGCTCAAGTAATTCTTCTAAGGCAAATAGCGCTGCAGAACTCACAATTTTACGCACGTTACAGAAGCTATACAACAAAGAGTGTAGCCGCAACAATTGAGTATGGTAAATTTGGATAGCCTGACGTGCATTATTTACCTGAATAATCTCCCGATGGGCTTGTAGTGCCAATGCAAAATTAGTATTGCAGGCCTCGGCGATCTCACCCAAATGGTTTGGAATATCTTTGTTATCAAGATAAACCAAAGCTTCTATGAGCGTTGTCAGCTTCTGTAAACTTACGATCATCTGTACCTCCTTTTGATATCTTTATGGTACCATGGCCAGCCAAATCTCCCGGGATGCATCTGAAGTATGAGTGAATCTCCTTCATTGGTCTGTTCATGTAGTTGGGGATTGACATTAATCGAAACTTTTTCTTCCTGACCTTCATAATTGAACGAAAACCATAGTTCGTATAGGTCACAGCAAGCAGGGCATTTCTGGATAACAATGGCGGGTATCCGTACAGCTTTTGCATTTGGGATATGCTGGCAATTAGCCATGATCAGCAGCATACGGATATACCAGGTACATGCAATGATCATGATGGGAAATTGGATCCCATAAAGTTTGAAAAGGTCTGTCTTTCTCCAGAAAAACAGATGTGCCATCGCGCAGATGATAAAGGCTGTCGGTATGCCCTTTTTTACAGCTGTCCAAAAGGGTTGCGAGCTGATCAGCAGCTGGTAGGGAAGGCGGTCAAATAGTGCTATGCTGCTGACCTGGATACAGACAAAAAAGATAACGAAAAGCTGCATGACGCGTTCTTGGCCACGCATTTCCAGAAATGGGATAAGAATGATCATTGCCCCGATGCTATAGACGCGCTCGCTATGTGTCCGGGCCCAGAAAATCCCATATAAGGTAATCAGTACAGCAATTGCAATAAATACATAATTGCGGCTAAATGGCAGTCTAAATTTCTTTATTGTCCTCATGATTTATGGTTTAATAATCAGTGAAGTTTTACGCTTTAAATTTACCCACTATAGCATGAAATTTCAGTGAATATCCCAACCATTTCAATGAAGGCCAATTTTTTACAATGAGTGCTGATTTCCTGACAGCGAAGGAGGATTTTCTATCAACAAAGAGTTAAATTTTCATCCGGAAGGGGAATTATTTGAGCCATAAAACGATACAAAGGCATTGATTTAAGTGAGTTGGACATTGTTTAATAAATAATTGGCTAAATTTATATAACAAAAATTTCTTCGACAGGGGAGTTTTTAAGGAAGTTCTCCAGTACTAGGAATTTATGTAATGCCGGATAAACTTAATAGGTGAAAGATAGATTGGAAGAATGTATAAATCTGATAAGTATGTAAATTTTAATAGCGTTATTAAAATGTCGTCTGTACATGAAAAGTTTTAACAAAAATAGATATCAGGATAATAGAACATTGACGGTGCAGTATCCCGATGGGATCTGGCAGGTGATTGCATCTTTCATTTTTGGAGGATTCTGTTGGTATCTGGGCTATCGGGGCGCCTTGGCGGAATGGCTTTTAGACTGGCCGGTCACCTATAGCTATCTATTTTTTGTATTGATGGTAGCGATTATTTTCTTTTATATAAGATTGGTTATCATTATATTGGACAAAAAGCAGAACTGGCTGGTTAACCCCGAAAAACGCGCCGGTATGCAATTATTTTTTTGCTGCATACTTCCGACACTTTTATTGTTCTGGATCATTGGCCCCGATCCACAGGCGAAGGATGAATGGCTGCTGTTTCCTTTAATGGTCATATTTAGCGGCATTTTGGTCCTGAATATGTCCTATACAGTTTATTTCTATGTCGCTGTTTACCACAGGCAAAAACTCATAATTTTTGAACAGAAAGAAACTATCCTCCAGCAAGAATTAAGAACGAGAGATCTCCAGGAGCAGATTGAGCTGCTTTCTCCGGGCATCGAAGAGCTGAAAGAGATCCTGGTAACAGCAGGGGAAGATAGAGATGTGGATTCCATGGATGAAATAGATTTAACCATGTGCAGATCCATGGATCTGGAGCAAGAGGTATTCCTGCTCAATAATAAAATCTTGTCCCAAAAGATATCCTATAAGGATATCGGGATTTTTACTTATAAAAATGGTATAGTCAGCCTTTATTTAAGAACTGCGATGGACGAAAATCTGACTTGTGGCGAGCAGCGCAGCTTAAAGGAAGTTGTCAATAGCACGAAGGGATTTGTACAAAAGATAGACCGGGATAAGGCTATACCTTTGGATATGATCCAAGCTTGCCTGCAACTGAAACGGGGCCGATTGCGTATCCTGCTCAAAATCCCTTTTGAGGGACGGTACTATTTTGAGGTGTCCGACAAGATTGCAAAGCATATCAGGGAATGGGTCATGTTGCAGGTGCCAATAGAAAAAGAGCAATAAAATATATTAGGTAAACTTTAATAGATAGATTATGGAAAAAGTAAGGGACAATACCTGGAAATGCCGAGCTACTGGTAAAGTTGGATTTCCTTCTTTAATTGAGGCGCAATGGGCAATGCTTCACTTTAAGTTCAGATCCCGGATGAGAAACAAATTGGATGGTAAACGTATCAAACACAGGATGGGTAAAGACGCCTGCAAAAGGGCCTATTATTGTAAGTTCTGCAAAGGTTATCATATTACCACCTGGGAAAAAGGTCACTTTAATGATTATAAGGCCAAAGCCGAATCCTGGGAGATACCGAAAGGATTAGGAAATTGGAATTATTCAATAGAATAATCCCGTGGTCTATTTTCTATTCTAATTTTTTTCCTCTATAATATTCATTCCAGCTATCCTTCGCATAACCTTTGCCCAGATATTTAAATGTAAAAGCAGTTGCATCTTTTATCTCCTGACCAAAATAATAGACTTTCCAGCTATCTTTGCTGTATCCATCGCCGAGAAGAACAAAGCTTTGGTCGGATACATCTTTTAGTCGATTGCCTCTATAATAGACATTCCAACTGTCTTTGGCATATCCTTCATCCAGTATTTTAAAGCTGGGCGCAGAGACATCTTTAATCTTAACGCCACGATAATAGGCATTCCAACTATCTTTGGCATATCCCCAACCAAGTGATTGGAAAGAATGTGGCGATACATCTTTAATCTTAACGCCACGATAATAGGCATTCCAGTTGTCTATTGCATAAGCATTGCCGAGGTCTTTGAAAGATCGTGCATCGACACCTTCGACCATCTTATCCCTGTAGAAGATCCGGTTGCCTATGTTGACATAATCGTTTTCTCTGTCATGTCGAAACGTCGTCTGAGACGTAGATCTTTTATTGTGACGACCTTGTTGAGCAATACTTTTCCCCAATATACATAGCAATGCAAAGGAAATAACAAGCATATTTTTTAAGTGGATAAAGGCCATAATGTATCTGTTTTATAATATGATATTTATATTGAATCCCTCCTTTATGACCAAGATAATTCACCGAAGGTTTAATCATTTTATCATTTTATTTCTCGTTATCCTTATCCGTTTCAAATGCAACTATTTTGGAATCCAAATATTTTTTTGTATATTGCTGGTTATGAGTTTTAAAGAAAAATTAGAGAACTGGCGCACGTCAATCAATCGCGCCGGTAGTGGTGAGGAATTGTATATTTTGCTTTTGAACTATAAAAGGTTTATCAACAAAAATTGGGTGGACGATTTTGGCGATCCGGGCAACTGGAAATCGGAATTAAATCAGGTCATCAGCAAAGTAAGAAACAAGGTGGATGTAGCAGATATCAGAGCCTGCCAAGATTTATCGTCCTATCAGGACGATGCCCGGCAGACCGCACATTCACTCAATCATACGTTAAAATATCATCACTCATTGACAAAAGGGTAGGCTAGGCCTACCTTTTTTTGCCGATAACGATTACTGTAAAGGAATCAGGACATTCTGTTCCAAGCGTACAGGGACATGCTTCACCGAGGTAAAACCGTCTTCCTTGGAAATGATGTTGGAAAGATCCAGTCCTCTTTTGGAGAACGTACTGATCAAAGCTGTTCTAAAGGTTGCTTTGGCTGAACCCCAGCCTTGTCCTAAAATCGTGTCATTGTTGAGCTGGATCAGTTCATCTGTTGAGTAATAACTGAATTTTTCCAGTAAGTGTTGGTAAAGATTTGTTGTAGTAGCCATACAATTTAAAAATTTAAAGGATTAAACCATAAACTGTATCCAGATCTTGTTGGGAAAATAATCGTTCTGTGACGTTTATTTTGGTCGAAACCCGTATTAATTTACCACCGCGGTGCCTCCACTCGGTTGGTATTGCATCATGCAATTCTGAATACTCTACAAATATAGTAGATTATTTTTTATAATAAAAAATATTTTTGTTTTTAAGGGTAAATGAGCGCTAACAACAGGAATAGGGAGGTCAAAAGCGAGGCGCGTTGTTGGCTGTGATTTGGTTATGAAGCGGATAGCTGGGCGAAAAATTTATCATGTTACTGTAATCTCATCGAAAATACTTTTAAAAACAGAGATAAGACAATACTTTTGCGCCATGAATAGAATTGCGGAAATTAACGAATACATTGCTGCCGAACGCGAGGTATTATTGCAACACCCTTTGTATCGTAAGATCAAAACGATCAAGAATCTACGTTCTTTTACAGAAGGGCATGTGTACGCTGTATGGGATTTTATGTCTTTACTAAAAGCTTTACAGATTAAATTGACCTGTACGACTTTACCTTGGTTTGCGAGTGAGCATCCATCAACACGCTATCTAATCAACGAAATTGTATTGGCTGAGGAATCGGATGAATACATTGATGGCCGCCGTTTGAGCCACTTTGAGATGTATCTGGACGCCATGGATGCCATGGGTGCCGACCTTCATCTGGTCAACAAATTTATTGCTCAAGCCAAAAAATCGAACAACATATTCGATGTCATTGCAACGACCACATTGGACAAGCGGATCAAAGACTTTTTGAATTTTACATTCGAAGTGATTGCTGAGGGCGAGGTGCATAAAATTGCCGCAGCATTTACATTTGGACGCGAAGATCTTATCCCGGGAATGTTTACCTCTATTTTGGAAGAGATTAAAACAAACTTTCCTACAGCCAATCTGGATAGCTTTATTTATTATTTTCAACGCCATATTGATCTTGACGGCGACGAGCATGGACCGTTGGCGATGCAGATGATCACAGATCTTGCCAAGGACGATGAGGTTAAATGGACGGAAATGAAAGAGATCAGTAAAATTGCGCTACAAAAAAGAATCCAGCTGTGGAATGCAATAGAAGATTCCTTATACGGATAATCTATTATTATACCATCGAGAAAGGCCTTTCAAATCACGATTTGAAAGGCCTTTTTTATGTGCTGTAAAAAAGGATATTGTAAGGACTTATTGGCAGATATTGGTCTTTTTGTTTGAATTGATGAAAAAATGTCTTTTTTCCATAACATATTGGCGTTTGTGAAGAAATCCAAGTTCCAATAAGTGTCTAAGTTTGCAACGCAAAAAAATTACATAGCACACGTGAACTTTTTTCCTCCCTATTGGGCAAAAGGCATACTAACCATGGGATTGTTAGTATGCGCTATTTCGGACACCTTCGCCCTCGATTCTTTGCGCATGTCCCTGAAAGACATGATCGACAAAGCGCTACAGAACAGTAAATACATCGAGCAGTCTTATTTGCAGCTCAAAGAAACTGAGGTGGCAGTACAGCAGCAACGCATGGAGTTGCTGCCCAAGATTTCCGCCAGAGCTTCTGCTAGTTATGCAAGTAATATGCCTGTGTATGACCAGGGTCTTTTAAATAAACCTTCCCAGCATGATATCATTCATTACTTGTACGATAGCGGCCTGGATTTTTATCTGAACCTCTACAATGGGCATCGGGACCTAATGAAAATTGAGTCCAAAAAATTGGAAAATGAGCTGGCCAGAATCGATTGGAAGAATGCCGCAGCGCAGACGAAATTGGAGGTTTGCAATCTTTTTTTGGATTTGGAACTGTCGTATAGTAACCGATCTTTAATTGAGCAGGATATCGCTGATCAACGGGCACAGCTCAGGGAGATTGAGCATCTGTATAAGGCGGGTGTTGTATTGCACAGTGACGTCTTGCGTATTTCGTTGGAGCTTTCGAAGCGGGAACTGTTGCTCGTGCAGATCGGTCATGATATTCAGGCTGCAAATCAGAAGCTGCAGCTAATTGGTGGTATTACTGCGGAGATTGTGCCCCTGCCCGAGCAGTTTCAGGTGGAAAACCCCAGCTATGAAGCGCTTGTTGCCGAAGCGCGAAGCCATGCTTTTTCCCTCCTAAAATCCGAACAGGAAGTGGTTTTGAAGAAGTTGTCGGTCAAACAGGCGCGATCAAATTATCTTCCTGAGTTGGGTTTGACCAGTACATTCACCTTTGCCAATCCACAGGTTTTCTTGTATCCCTATAATCCCAGCTGGTATAATCTGAGTATCACAGGGCTCAAATTAAACATACCGATCTCGGCAATTTATCTCAATAAAAACGTGGTGCGCGGAGCACAGATCGCATTGGATCGACAAGAGGTAAAACACCATCATGAAGAGGAGATTCTGGAAAATCAGCTTTTACAGGCCTTGTTGGATTATCAATTGGCTATTAAGCAGCAGGAGGTCTGTCAAAACAATAAGGCGTTGGCGCAGGAAAATGCACGAATTATAAAAAACAGGTATTTTAAATCATCGGCTTTGATTACAGATCTATTGGATGCTGATATGCAATACCTAAAAACACTTTTTGATCTTGAAACCGCACATATTGCGATACAGAAACATTATTATTTTATCGAATTTTTGAAGGGTACTATCTAATGAAACCTAAATCACGAAGAACAGTTGTGGAGGCACAACTCACTCGAATCACCAACTGGTTGGCCGGAATTGTCTTGTTGGCCTTGTTGTTATGGGGCGCTCAAGCATTATGGATGCGACTGCGGTATACCTACACAAATGATGCACAGGTAACACAGTATATCAATCCCATTGTTTCTCGGGTAGGAGGATATGTGGTTTCTGTGCATTATCACGATCATCAATTGGTTAAACGGGGTGATACCTTGTTGCTTATAGATAATAAGGAATATAAATATGAGGCTGATCAGGTAGCTGCATCCGTCAATAAGGAAGCTGCAGAGATCAATGTTCTTCATAGTCAAAAGGAAATTCTCCAGGCGGAACATGAATCTTTACGGACCTCAATTGCTGCCGGGGAGGCTCGGGTAACCAAGCAACAGTTGGAATATGATCGATATAATTATTTGTTTCAGGAAAAGTCTGCAACGGCACAGCAACTGGAGGATGTAAAAGCAACGTTGGATGTGTATAAGAGTGAGCTGGCTTCGTTAAAGCATAAATTACAGGCTTCACAGGAGCGTGTGCATGATGTGGATATGAAAAAAGGTGTGGTCGATGCCGAACGTGTTCGTTTGACGGCTGCTGTCGGCCGTAAAAGGCTTGATGTTGGGTATACCGTTATTCGTGCACCTTACGATGGTCAGATTGGCAAACGCACGATTGAAAAAGGTCAAATGATAAGTGCTGGTGAAGTTTTGGGCTTTATCGTCAATAGAGAAACCCCAACCTGGGTAACCGCTAATTTTAAGGAAACACAACTGCGTTATTTGCATCTTGGCAATAGGGTTGAGGTGGTTGCCGACGCGTATCCGGATCAAAAATTTTATGGAAAAATTATTTCCATCTCCCCGGCTACTGGATCTGCATTCTCCCTTTTGCCGCCAGATAATGCAACAGGCAACTTTGTGAAGATTGTACAACGCGTACCTGTGCGCATTGAGCTGGATAAGCAAAAGGGAGCGGAACAGCTTCTTTCGGGAATAAATGTGAATGTGTCGGTATCAAAAAAACAGAAATAGTGAAGGGAATTTTTAAAGAATGGGTGCCGGAGTGGTTGATCAAGCTTATCCTGTTTAGCAGTTTGATGCCCAGTATGGTCTTATTTTTCCTGCCGGGTGCAAATACAAATGTCACCGCTGGATTTTACGGTGCTCAACCCAGTGATGTCCAGTTTCTGATCATTTTGTTTTATGCTGGTTTTGTTGGATTCTACGTTTTAGAACGACGCTTTTTTTTATACTTTCCCATCAAGCAGTACTACATTATTTTTAATCTTCTGCAGCTATTGAATTGCTTTTTGATGTACAGCATCACCGATATCAGCTGGGTATATGGCCTGCGCTTTTTCCAAGGGATGTTGTTTGCTTCTGCCGTAAACTTATCGATCTCCATGATATTCTCACGGTTGAAAAGCGATCGGGCTAAGGAAGTAAGTTATGCTGTCTTTTTTGGTATGTTACTCTGCAGCTCCCCATTTAATACTTTCGTCACGGCTGAATTTATCGATTCATTCAATTTTGATCAGCTCTATCTATACGCTGCCTTATCATTTGTACCGGGTTTATTGTTGATTATGCTGTCGATGCGCTCTATACGGCATATACGCCCTTACCCTTTGTTTTCATTAGACTGGGCAAGCTGCATTTTCTATAGTCTTGTGATCGTCAGTTTTGGCTATTTAATGGTGTATGGACAAGAAGTTTATTGGTTTAACGATCAGCATATGCTGATCATATTCGGGGTAGGTCTAACGTTGCTTATTCTTTTTATTGTTCGGCAAATGGTGCTCAGGCGTGTGTATGTTCATTTGGCGATTTTTAAAAACAGGAACTTTCTCTTGGGCTTATTGATTTTGTACATGATGTATATTGAGCGCTTCTCCTTGACCATCTCAAATCAATATCTCGTACAGGTTATTCAACTCGATCCTATTCATTTGTCCTATATCCAGTGGTTTAATATTGCTGGTATTGTCGCTGGTGTTCTAGGCTCATTGTATTGGATGCTTGGGCAGCGCCCCGTAAAATGGATTTGGATTTCGGGCTATTGTTGCTTGCTGCTGTTTCACCAATGGATGTTTTTCTCCTTTGAGGGGCAGGGTAATGATGCGCATTTTTGGATACCCTTAGTTTTACATGGACTCGGAGTAGGGCTTATTATGGTACCCACCATCTTATTTTGCATTACCAGTGTCAGCCCTCAATTGGGGGCTTCTGCGGCTGCGGTCTGTCTTGCTATCCGATACCTGGGTTACACGAGCAGTATCGGTTTGCAGAATTTTTTCAAGTTGTTTGAATATGCCCAGCACCAGCAGGTTTTTAGGGACCAAACGGAAGTGGGCAATCCCTTATTTCGGGAGTACCTGCAGCAGGAATCTGTCAGCATCTTGCAGCATGGACTGCAGTATAAGGAACATACGGCAGCCTTAAAGCTCGTTGCTGAGCGGGTCAAGATCCAATCCTTTGTGCGCTATGCCATGGATTATTATGAGATCATGTCCATGATCAGTATCAGCATACTTTTGCTGATACTGATTTCGCCTTCCTTGAAAAGCATGTATAAGAAACTAGGAAAAAACAGAATTTCTCCAGCTTAGCTGACAGTGCTACATTTTTCCTTTACCACAATATGCTGGTTAAGGAGACTTAAAAAAAAATAGCATGCTATCAGGATAGGGAACGATGTGAGATATCAATGCTAAAAACACTTCCAACGCCTTTTGCCGAGCGGACGGTGATCTCGCCTTGATGGAGAAGCACGATTTTTCGGGTAAGCGATAAACCAATACCATTTCCCTCGCTATAATCTTTGTTGCTTCCACGATAGAATGGTGTGAATATATTGGGCAGATCGACTGGGTCAATGCCTATTCCGTCATCTTTAAATTCCAGCTGAATTCTATTTTCATCTGCTTTGATAGCGATTAGGCATTTTTGATTGGGTGAAAATTTACAGGCATTTTCAATGAGGTTGACAAAGGCAACCTGCAATAGATACTCATTTGCATTGATGGATAGAAGTTTTTCATCTTCAATCGCCGGATCGACAAAAATGTCGAGTTTATAATTTGGACTTGACTGGAGAACCTGCTGACATGCATCAATTAGTATTTCGTCTATACGTAAGGTTTTAAACGCGATTTCAGCACTGTCATAACTTGCTTTTGCAAAATCAAGTAAGCTATTAAATAACTTCTTCAGTTTCTGTGCATCATTTAGCGTATTGTCGATGACAGTTTTATACTCCACTATGCTGCGGTCCTTATTGGCAGAAATCTCGAGTTCTGCAATCATGGCGGCCAAGGGTGTTCTTAGCTCATGCGAGATATTGGAGACAAAATGCTTTTGGGCATCAAAGGAGTTCTCGAGACGGTCGAGCATCGCATTGAATGTGCTGGCCAATTCGGAAAGCTCGTCTTTATTTCCGCTACTCGTAAGCCTAGCATCCAAACTTGTTGCAGAAATGGTTTTTACACGTTGTGTCATTTCCAGGATAGGTTGAAAGACCTTTTTGGAAAAGAATATTCCTGCCGCATAGATCAGAAATATAGACAAAATGAAAACCAAAAGAATAGTAGATAATAGACTATTGAGTTTATTGTAGCCGTATTGATCATAAGCCGCGGCTGTGATGATGTAAGTTTTGTCTTTATATGGAAAGGTTATGCCGATGACCTGCCATTTTTCCTGATAAAATCGTATCTCTTTATTTTTGAGAATATCCTGCAGCATGGCTGGTGTCTCTTTGACAAAATCGATATCTACGGCATCATGATACAAGAGATCAAAACGGGTGTCGTAAATTGCAACCTCGACTTCGTTGAGGATTTTTCGGTTGTTGTGGTAGATATCTTCTAAGGTCTTTTTGTCAACTTTTGCATTCAAAAAAAGGTTTGCTTTGGTGTAAGCTTCTTTTTTCAATAGGGCGTAAAATTCTCTTTCCCGATTCTCTACCGCTGAAAAATATACTGTACAGGCAAATACCAGCAATATGGTGGCTGTAATCAGCGTGAACAATATGGAGATTCGTGTCCTGATTCGCATTAGTCTTGTTTTAGAATAAAGCCCATTCCGGATTTAGTATGGATATATCTGGTC
Source organism: Sphingobacterium sp. G1-14 (assembly GCF_002196555.1). Classification (NCBI taxonomy): domain Bacteria; kingdom Pseudomonadati; phylum Bacteroidota; class Sphingobacteriia; order Sphingobacteriales; family Sphingobacteriaceae; genus Sphingobacterium; species Sphingobacterium sp. G1-14. The sequence goes on along the minus strand of NZ_CP021381.1, from coordinate 4,837,612 downwards.
GCAAAATCTTTGTCGATTTTTTTACGTAGATAGTTGATGTAAACATCAATGAAGTTGGTTCCGGTGTCGAAATGCGTTTCCCATACTTTTTCAGCAATTTCCATTCTGGAAAGGACACGCTCGGGATTTTGCAATAAATAATGGAGTAACTTGAACTCTTTGGGGGTCAAATGGATTTCGGTATTATTCCTTTTGACGCTTTTGGTATGGAGGTTCATTTCCAGGTCTCCATAACGCAAAATTGTTCCTGTGAGTGTATCTTGTTTTTGATATCTTTTGAGCAGGACTCTGATGCGGGCTAGGAGTTCGCGCATTTCAAAAGGCTTGACCAGATAGTCATCCGCTCCGGCGTCAAACCCCTCAATTTTATCGTCTGTAGTTCCTAATGCTGTTAACATGATAATGGGAACATCGGGTTTGATATGACGAATTTCTTTGCAGAGATCCAATCCATCCATCTTAGGGAGTACGATATCGGTTATGATAAGATCAAAGTCGTGTTGTAAGGCCATTTTCTTTCCAGATATGCCGTCGTAGGCAATAGCTGTTTGAAATTCATTTTCATCAAGTCCGCGTTTGATCAATCCTGCGACACGTACGTCATCTTCGACTAGGAGAATCTTCATATAAAGAAAAACGTTAAAAACTTCGATAAATCGAAATTTATCTATGATACCAAATCATGGGCCATCCATGCATTGTCCCTACAAATGTATCAAACTAAGCTAAATTTACACGGATATGCAAATAAAACTTTCTACACGGTCCTGCGATGACATCACTTACCTAATGTCTGTTATTGATCGTAGAATAGGACTACTTTTGGAATTTTAAAAATGAATGGAAAAAATATGTTGATTATTTTCAAATTGATAATCAACAGTCCAGCCTTGATACAGGGCGATTTCGGTAATAATTGCCAATCCTAAACCGCTGCCTTGGCTGTTTTTCGAGAGTTTGGAAAACCGTTTGAATAAAAGTATTTTATCTAAGGGCATTGAACCGGGGTTATATACCGTTAAAGAAGTTTGATTGAGATGTACAGCAATTGTATCGTTGGCATTGCTGTAACGTATGGCGTTCAGGAGTAGGTTGTTGATCAGAATTTCGGTCAGACTGCTGTTTCCTGTCAGCAGCACCGATGGTTGGATCTCTTGTTGCAGTCGTAGCTGTTTTAGCTCCAGATGTTCTTGCATGACTTCAATACTTTGTGTAACAAGCGAGTCCATACTGATTTTTTCGGAATGATCGAATTGACTGTTGTCAATCTTGGCGAGCAGCAGCAGGTTGCGGTTGATTCGCGTGCTACGTGAAAGCGCTTTATGCATATCTTCAAAGAGCTGGTATTGCTCATCGCTTAGATCAGGGTACTGTAATAAGATATCTAACTTATTTTTTAGGATTGCCAAAGGTGTTTGCAATTCATGAGAAGCATTTTCAGTGAATTCCTTTTGTGATCGGTATACGGCCAGGTTTTTTTCAAGAAGCTTGGATAAGGATTGATTAAGCTCATGGAACTCTATGGTGTCCGTTTGCTGGAAGTCAACCTGTTGTTGACTATTGAGATTAAATGCCTTCAATTTATCAACGGTATCTCGAAATGGTTTCCAGAGCCTAAGTGATATTTTTCTGGAGATAATAAGTAGACCAATGACCAAGATAACAAAGAAAAACAAGGTTGTTGCGGCGATGGCGGCAATAGTCTCTACGGATTCTTCAATATTTGTTTGTACGGTAAAACGATAAGGCGCACCATTGATCTGAATAACAGATGATAGGCATCTAAATCGGTCAATTGTCTTTGGTTCGACAAAACGCTGCGGTTTTTCGATGGTATACACGCTATCTTGCAATAAATCGCCCGGCTTTACGCGATGTATATTGGTTTCAGGTTGTATGTTATTCCATAAAGCGATGCTGGCTTCGAGCTTGTCTTCGGAGAGTTTTAAACTGTTCAGTTCGTAGGTTGTTTTTTTGACGATAATTTCGTTATGTTCGTCTAATTCACTTTTCCATATCCCGTCGATTACAAAATAATAAACAGGAATACTGACACCTAGTACAATCAATACATAGAGTAGAAATGGGGTCGTTATTTTGCTCAGTAGGGGTTTCATCTCACTATTTTAATTTTCCCATTTGTAGCCCGTACCGTATACCGTTTTGATATAGGATTGACTTCCGGCGTCCTGTAGTTTCTTTTTTAAATTTTTGACATGAGCATAGACAAAGTCATGGTTATCGAGCATATCAGCAATGTCGCCGGACAAGTGTTCTGCTAAGGTACTTTTTGAAATTACTTTATTTTTGTTGCCAATAAAAAACATCAGCAGATCGAACTCTTTTTTTGTCAATACAACAGGAAGATCATTGACGACAACAGTTTTTGCAAGTAGATCAATCTGTATTTCATTTTGCACAACAATATTTGAGCTATTGAATTGTTTGCGACGGATCAAGGAATAGATTCGTGCTGTGAGTTCAGATAAATGGAAAGGTTTGGTCAGATAATCGTCGGCCCCCAGTTGTAGTCCATGGATTTTGTCGTCCAATGCATTTTTTGCAGAAATGATGATCACACCGTCCTGCTTTCGCTGCGTCTTCAACTCTTCGAGTAGTTTCAGACCATTTCCATCTGGTAGGCCGATGTCCAGTAAGATACAGTCATACTGGTATAACTGAATTTTGTCCAGAGCATCCTGCAAAGTTGGCGCAAATTCGCATAAATAGTGTTGTTCGCTAAGGTACGTAGCGATGCTTTTGGCCAGCTCCAATTCGTCTTCTATGATCAAAATCTTCATGTGGTAAAGATAGAATGTCAATTTAGTAGAAATTTAGAATTTATTTCGCAATGATCTATCAATTTTGTTCATTTTTATTTCTTGTCCTACGACAAGTGTAATCGCTATTGAAACGTGTAATTTTAGTGTAAATCAGTTATTTAGTATTAAAAAAAATCAAAACGAAATGGATAAACCGAAATCATTAAAATTAGAAATCATCATTCCTGCTTATCGCATGCACAGTCAAATTTTTCTGAATGCGTTGGATGGCGTTTCGGAAGAAGATGCATTAAAACGAATTGATGGACAGACCAACCATATCGTATGGATGGCGGGTAATTTTGTAAATGTGCGTTATGCAATGGCACATGTTCTTGGGCTTCAGGAAAATGATCCTTACCATGAGCTATTTTTTATGGGAAAGACACTCGATGAAAGTTATCACTATCCCAGTGTGCAGGAATTAAAAGAAAATTTTAAATCGATATCTCCGAAAGTCTATGCTGCTTTGCTGCAAGTGGACGATACGCAGCTGGCTGAACTATTTAAGATTAATATGAATATCCCTTTTATTGAGGAGGACAAGCTAAATTTCATAGGGATGTGTATCGGACGGGAAGATTATCTGGCCGGTCAGATTGCCTTGATGCGAAGGTTGCTGCACTATTCAGGCATGAAATACGATATTGACGAAAACATCCAGTACTAAAAGAAAAAATTCAGTACTAAAAATAGAGACTCAAGATCGGCCGCTGCTTAAAACGTCCGATCTTGAGTTTTTTAAGTATGGATCTAGCCGCATGATCTGTCTGCGCTGAAAAGTCAATACCTTGGTTTTAGCAGGGAACAAGGATTACTCGCTACCTTTTATCGTCAATATAACACCTGAATATTTCTCGTGGTCTTTACCGATATAGAGCAGATCGACTTTTTTTGTCGCAGCATCCTCGAGCTGTTTTTTCAATAGATTTAAATCCATTTTTTCCGTTTTTTCCTGCCATTCATCGGTCGATTGGGGCCTGAACGAAGCAATGTTCTTCATGTCAAAAAGTGCCGAATTTGTGTCGAGCTGCTTTGAACGATGTATAAAAATAGTGTCGCCTACGATTTTATCTATTTTTATCCAACCTGCAGGAAGTCCATTTATACTGTTACCGTCCTGATCGGTAAAAAAAGTAGCGCCATAAAGTTGACCTGCCTTTAGTTGCTTCAAATTATCAACCATCTGACCAACTTCTTTTTCCCGTTGTTGATTGCCCAATTTATTCTTTACCCCATAAATGACTGCCCAGATAAGGATTGCCGCAGTGACAATTAGAAATCCTTTCCATAACTGAAAATAGGGGATGCTATACTGACTTTTGAACGCTTTGATCTCGGCTTTTAATTCATCTGAATAATTCCGCGCGTGAATCAATTTTCCTTGTTCGTCGTAAAGTCTGGAAAGTTTAACAAATCCACCGCCAAAAGGTAGGCCTATAAACCGACGGGCTGGCGTAATAATCTGTAAGGTGAAATTTCGTGGCGCGTTTTCTTTTTTTAAGGTTGCTGTTACCGTTTTTTCTGCTAATACAAAGTCGTAGATACTGAAAATAAAAAACATAGTCTGTCGTGATTTTTAATGAAGAACTGAGGGAAGGATTCCGGATCAGTTCGACTTCATGAGCAATGAAGCATAAAAGCAAAATTAAAAGAAATAAATAAAAATCAATAAAAACACCCGGGCATTGCAAGAAAATTTCGATTTTTGAAGGGTACATTTTTGAAAAGCAATAAGATCAAATTGATTTAATACGCTGTGCCTTTCAGTAGGCTGACAATATAAACCGAAATGTGCGGTATAAAATATGATAAACCTAAAACTGAGTTTTATTTTGATCTGTGTAACAAGTGTTGTTATGGGGCAAAAAATGGATAAATCAAAATTGGATAGCACCATTGCAGGCTATTACAAGGACCCGGCAGCTCCGGGAATTAGCTGTGCAGTTAGCCAAAAAGGTCGTCTTATTTATCGTTATGCAATTGGACGTGCAGATTTGAAGGAAAAGCGTGCAATCACATCCAGCTCACATTTTCGCCTGGCATCGGTAAGCAAACAGGTGACTGCACAGGCGATATATACCTTAGTGATTCAAAAGCGTTTAAAACTAGACGACCCATTGTCCCTTTTTTTTAAAGATCTGCCAGTCGCGCTGAAAGATATTACTGTAGCACAGCTTCTGCAACATACATCCGGAATCTGGGACTATGAAGAACTTATTCCGAAAGAGAGGAAAGATCAGGTATCGGATACGGATGTACTGAAGTATATCCGGCAGACTGATCGTTTATATTTCCCTTCGGGAAGTCAATTTCGTTATAGCAATACAGGCTATTGTCTTTTATCGCTGATTGTCGAGCATGTTGCAAAAAAATCCTTTGCTTCATTTGTCAAAAGTCACTTGTTTGAACCCATAGGCATTAGCAAGGGATTGGTATATGAACCGGGCACGACGGTTGATGAACGAGTCTACGGTTATCATCCGACAGAAGGCTCCTACCTGTTTGCCGATCAGAGTGTGACAAGTGCGACACAGGGGGATGGGGGTGTTTATCTATCTGCGGATGAATATCATACATGGGCCAATTTTTTGGTAAAAGATCGGTTAATACAGCCGGGACTGGAGCAATTGTTCGATCAAATGGCCTACCCGGTAAAGGATGGAATAGCGTATCATTTCGGATGGTTTATTCAAAAAAATGCAGGCCATAAAATCCTGTTTCATTCAGGTGAATCTACCGGGTTTCATCATATCGTATATATCGATGTACAGAAAGACCTTGTGGTTTCACTTTTTAGCAATCGTGATGATTTTATGATCGGTGAAGCTTTTGATGCCATCCTTAAAACAATGGGTATCAGCAAACCGGTATTGAATGAACAGCATCGCTCAACTTTTGCATGGTTGAACGGAGTTTATGCGAATGAGTGAAAGAGGGGAGCGGATTGAAATAAGCAGAAACAATAAATCGTCACAGCTCCACCTGCGACGATTTATTGTTTCTGAAGAGACCTATTTTAAAAAGTCGGGCGATTGATAGGCCGGATTGGGATAGGTATAGAACCCTTCCCCAGTAGCGACGCCCAATTTGTTTTTGTCTATAAAATGCTCCTTGAGATAGGCCACTGTTTTGATCTTTAAGGGGTCATTTGTTGCTTCGGCGCTCATTTTATTGATATTATAGGCTGTTGTGATGCCAACGATATCGAGTATGCCGAAGGGGCCTGTTGGCGCTCCAGTGGCAACCATCCAGGTTTTGTCGATCGTTTGGGCATCCGCCACTTCGTTGACCAAAAGATCCGTTGCCGCCGAAAGTAATGGGACAAGTAAGGAGTTTACAATATAGCCAGGCTGCTCCTTATGCAGCGGTAGGGCAACCATGCCAATGGATTTTGCAAAGTTTACAACCTGCTCAAATACCGCTTTGTCTGTACCAGGATGGCCCATAATTTCTGCTGTATTGTGCTTCCAGATTTCATTGGCAAAATGTAGCGCCAGGAACTTCTCGGGACGGCCGGTTTCTTGGGCAAATTGACTTGGCAGCAAGGTTGAGGAGTTTGTGGCAAAAATGGTTTTCTCCGGTGCCACTTTCGCTAATTCCTGATAAAAACCAATTTTAATGGCTGGGTTTTCGGGAACGGCTTCGATAAGAAGATCTGCTTTTGCTACCGCCGCGGCAAGATCTGAACTATAACTGAGCCTATCAAAGGTTGAAGCCAGTTGTTCTTTACTCGCATGAAGATCTTTCTCGAATGCCTGCGCCAAAATATCAAATTTTGCTGCAGCTTTTTTTAGTACATCGTCGTTGATGTCGTATACAGTGACATGATAGCCATGAAATGCTGTTTGGAAAGCGATTTGATAGCCTAAAACCCCGCTGCCAGCTATCGTTATATTTTTAAAGTCCATGATGTTATTGTTTTTTCAATTCGTAAAAACCTGCGCCACGGAACCATGGCGCAGGTTGTGATCCTTATCCTTTAATTCCTTTTAACCAATCTTTGAATTTGGTGATCTGCTCTGTCAAGAAAGATTCATGTTCTTCTTGTTCTTCAGAACCGATAGGCAGGATATGTTCAAAATAAGTGCCTTTTAGAATTTTACGCAGTAAGCCTTCGCCCACAAATGGTTTGTCATCATTTAATGTTTTGGCTGCTTTCAAAAGATGACGGATGTCGTATTGTAGGGGATTGATATCCGGAACCTGCTTGTTTAAGTTCAGCAGTTCATATACCGCAATACGTGCGGTACGTACCGAGCTTTCCATGGTAAAGACAACGTCATTGTTGGTTTCGACAAACTGACCGATCAAGCCCAGGTTTTTACATCCTTCAGGTACGACTCTCGGACGGTCGCCTTTTGCTCTTGGCATAAACATCGAGGTGATGTAAGGCATGAATGTCGTACGTACAATCGTATTTTTGATAACATCGTCCAGTTGATCAATAATGCCCAAATGGTGACATAGTTCGGCTAGAATTTCATCTCCCGTACATTGTGGCATTGGCTTTTTGATGTAATTTCCTTCTTTATCCATAAATAAGGCATATACCCATAAGACAAGAACATCATCCGGTTGGCCAGGGAAATGTGGCTGTCTATTACAGGTGAAACTCATCAGCCAATCAGAATCGGTAATGGTAATAATACCGCCAGTGACTGTTTTGCCGGAATAAGGGTCATTGACAGAATATTCTTTTAGTTTTTCGACTAAAGCCGAAGGTTTACATGTCAGGGTCGCAGACTCCCATGCTGATTTTTCGATGTTACTGCAGAACTTTTCGGGTTTACCAAAGATGGCGGATTTGGCAGCCAGATTTTTCCAGAGTTTCCAGCCTGCACTTTGACCGCTGCTGCTGTTGTCGATAGCGATGATCGGTGCATTTTTGTTGTCGCCGTAGAAGGTATCTTCTGTCATTGATCCAGTTGTCACAATGACGAAGTCGTCTTTTCCGATTGGAATTTTTACCTCTTTACCGTCTTGTTCTGTAATCAGGGCCTCCACAACTTTTCCATCGGTATTGCTTTGGATATCCAAGTCTTTGACTAACACATTGAATCGAATGTTTACACCTTTGCTTTGGAGTACTTTGCGCAAAGGGGTCACAAAGGTGTCGTATTGATTGTATTTCGGGAATACGAGTGATGAAAGATCATTCAATCCGTCTATCGCATGTAAAAAGCGGTGCATGTACAATTTCAGCTCAAGTAAACTATGCCAGTTTTCGAAAGCGAACATGGTACGCCAGAAGGTCCAGAAATTGCTGGATAAAAATGACTCGCTGAAGTAGTCTTCGATGGTTAAGTCATCTAAATCTTCTTTATTTTTGAGGAGCAATCGAATGATGGCCAGCTGATCCATTTTGCCCAATCCAAACTTGCTGAAGTCTTTTATCTCACCAAGTTTATGAATAAGCCTTGCTTTGGAGTAGTTGGAGTCGTTGTCATTGATCAAACGGTACTCGTCCAGAACACTGTAGGGGGCAGGCATTTCCAATGCAGGAATGTCCTGAAACATATCCCAAAGATTTTCGTAGGTCATATCCATTTCCCTACCACCGCGGATGACATAGCCGTCGGTTGCATTACCGGCGCCATCTAACGAGCCGCCTTCCACATGGAGCTGTTCAAGGAATGTGATGTTTTCAGCAGGAACATGACCATCTCGGATAAAATAGTAGGCTGCAGACATCCCTGCTATACCGCTTCCGACGATGTAGATTTTACTGTCTTTATATGATTTTGGTGGAATACCTTTATTGCGTTGATAATTTCCGATCTGATCAGAAAAGGGCATCGATTTTTTCGGTGTGTTACGTTGTTGTTCTTTGCTTGAATCGGGTTCATGATTTACATTTCCATATTCAGCAGATGCATTTAATACTTTGTCGAATTTTGAGGTGATTTCTTTCATGATTCTTATGTTTTTTTAATTGTTGAGTAAAGTTACAAAGACCACCTTAATCATTTGTGCCCTCAAATTCGCTATTGTTCTACCGAATTTCCTCTTTCTACATATTTTGTCGCTTTCGGTACTCTGATGGCGATAAGGTGGCGTATTTTTTGAAAAAACGACCAAATGCTGAGATGGAATTAAATCCGATTTCATAAGAAATTTCTGAGATAGTCTTTTCGGGATTCCCGAGCAGCACATAGGCTTCTTTAAGCACACGCTCATCAATAATTTCATGTGGTGTTTTACCTGATGCTCTTTTAACAATCTGAATGAGGTATTTGTTTGAAATAAATAACTGGTCGGCGTAATATTGTACTTCTTTGTATTGATTGCTATGTCGCTGAACCAGGTCTGTAAACTTATAGAACAGGTTGTTGGTCTCTTGTACACTTTCCGTTGTATTATGGTCTTTAGAGACCAATTCGTCGGCGATCTCTAACAGGAGATTAAAGATGATCGTGCGGATGATATCTGCTGTAAAATGTGTTGTTCTTAAGGTAACTTCTTTGAAGTAGTCCATTAATTTTAACAGCTTGTCAATTTGTTTATCTTGGGAGCTGACAATGGTAAAGGTCGAATTTTTAAAAAGCCCCAGTTGTTCGATAAAGAATGGATTGACAATATGTTTAAGCAGGAATGCTTTGTCAAAAAAGAGTAGCTTCATTCTAAAGTAGGCGCTGACCTGCGAAAACCGGATAATTGTTGTTGGGGCGGATATGAGGATATGGTTTGTCGAGATATGGTATTCCTGATTGTCTACCTGAATATTTATATCGCCTGCCGTGCAGATACAGATGGCATAATAATCAATACGAAAAGCATTGCTTGGGTATTCAAAAATCGGATTTCCAGAAGAAATATAATAGGGGCGGTGGCAATTTACGCCAAAGAATGATAAGGTATCTTGAAGACTTTCGTGTGTATTATAAGTTGTTTTTACCTTAAACTTCATTGACTTTTTGTTCGGCTTGGGCATATACAGTTCCTATTGTTTTAAATATTCGAATGGGCTTTGTTTATTCGGATGCTGTCCGTTTGAGCATCAGCTTTTCTGTGGCAATATCGTCTTCTATCCCCACGAAGAAACTTTTGAATCCGAATTTATTCAGTAGTCGTCTCGATGCGGTGTTATCGGGATCAATGATACCAATCACATCTTTACCTGGATTTAATGTTGTGGCAAGGGCTAGCATCGACTCGCAAATCTGTGTTCCCAGCCCCTTTCCCCAATGTTCTTTGCGGAGCAAATAACCAATTTCGAATACACTTGGATCTTTTTTGTAGTTAACAAGCTTACAGTCGCCTAAAAGCTTTAGCGTATCCGCTTCGATTGCTTTAAAATAGCCTAAATCAGGATCCTGGTTGATTTCTAGAATCGAATCGAACTTTTTCCGGGCCTGCTCTTCGGACAATCCTTTGCCGGTAATGTATTTCATGACATCATCCGCTTTAACCAAGTCGTGGAAAGCGTCAAAATCTTCCGGAAGATATTTTTTGAATAGAAGTGTATTGTACATGGCTAATGTGTTTATTTACAAGATAAGGTTGTTTTCTCTGAAATCAAATTATCGGAACCTAAATCATCATCTTTCTGTCTTATTTAACTTTTTCATGATTTTAGTTCTCCAATTTAACTTACATTGCCTTTCTGTAAAGCGGAAGGGAAGCTTTTATAAGAATGCTATTCCGTAGCGATACGGTGTAAATAAGAATTTTTAGAGGGAGATAATCGTTATGGAAATAAGAGCGGCAAGTGGAGCCGACTATGCGGCAATCCTGCGCATTTGGGAAAATTCGGTTCGGGCAACACATGATTTTTTGAAAGAGGAGGATCTTCAGTTATATAAGAGACTGATCCCAACCGAGTATTTACTACAATTAAAGGTATATGTCATCGATGATGAGGGACAGCCTACTGCTTTTTTCGCTGTCTCCGATGATAATCTAGAAATGTTATTTGTGGATTCAGCCTACAGGGGAAAAGGTATTGGGACTGTGGCACTACAGTATGTGCTGGATAAGCTCCAGGTGTATAAAGTTGATGTCAATGAGCAAAATCAGCAGGCTGTTGATTTTTATCTGAAAAAAGGATATCAGCTTATCGGACGCTCAGCTGTAGATGGTATGGGCAAATCCTATCCGATCTTGCATTTACATCACGAGCGCGCTATCAATGGATTGAAATAATTTTAAAATGAAATAACTTATGATACAAGGTTTATACGAAACGCATATTCAGGTGCGTGATTTAGCCAAATCTGTCGCATTTTATACGGAGGTATTGGGATTGCGTGTGGCACATCGCGATCCGACACGTCCTATTGTTTTTTTATGGATTGGAACCGGCAAAGACTATATGTTGGGCCTGTGGCAGGAAGAAACAAACTTTCAACCGAGACATTTTGCTTTTAGAGCGGATAAAGAGGATATCTTGAACTATGCCGTGGACTATCTGAAAACACGTGACCTGACACCTTATAATTTTTTAAAGGATGGGATCGAAGCACCGATGGTCTTTGCATGGATGCCGGCATTGGCCATTTACTTTAATGATCCGGATGGCAACCAATTGGAGTTTATCGCAGTTTTGGAAGGGGAGGGCAGGCCCGAACTGGGCGTGCTGTCTTATGCCGATTGGATCAATCGTACGACACAATAAGTCGCGAAGAGACGACTTATTGTGTTGAATCCCATTCTTCGGCAAGGATTGCAAAGACCACGTCATCTTCCCATTGACCGTTATGGAAATAGCTTTTTACAAAATGAGCTTCCTTTCGGAATCCCAAACTTGTGAAAAGCTGCATGGATGCCTTGTTTTCCGGAGCTACCGAGGCCATGATCCGATGTTTATGATACTGACGGAACAGGGCCTCTATAACTGTTTTCAGTCCTTCTTTGGCATAACCCTGTTGCTGGAATTCTTTTTTTATGGTACAGCCCAATTCCACCTGCAGGTGTTCAGTACCAAAAAAGTGAACGCCAATATCGCCGATTACTGCGTTTGCTATTTTGTCGGTCATAACGAGCTGAAACCAGGACTCTGGAAGATTGAATGTGCCCGGATTTTTAGCAATAAATGCATCGACTTCTGCCAAAGAGTCTGGAATCCAGCCCTGGTATTTATTGGTTTCTTTATCCGAACGGTAACCGAATACGGCCTGACTATCCTCCGCCATAATGGGGCGAATCGCTAATCTTTCTGATTCAATATGCATGACTTAACGATTTGAAAATCTGGCTATCGCTTCTTCACGCGTACCTACAAAATTGATTTTCTTTGATTTATTGCTTTCGTAGATAAAATCGTTTAGACTTTTGCTGTTGTATCTGGAGAAATCGCCAACGATGGCAATGTCAAAGCCATACTGCGTATATTTTTGAAGAATTTCACCGGCAAGTTTTGTTTTAAGTTCGAAGAAATCGTCTGTGATGTTCTCTTGATAAATAATTGCTTTGTATGCTTCTTGCGCGCCACAGTCGACCATAATCTGTAGACCATCATCGAGATTATGGATAAAGACGCCTGAACCTTTAACTTCAGCAATGTTTTCGTCACCTAGTTGAATAATAGTGATTTCCATTTTTTTTGTCGTGTAGTTTTAAAAATAAATTTGTGGGACCATATTCCATGATCCAGTGCTCTACGTTGGGAAATCCTGTTGGAAATGATCCGAGATAATGGGTATACAGCTTTTAACCAGCAAATTCTTTCAGCATATTAATTGTTGGGCAGAAGAACAGGGAGCCGGTATGGGCCGTACTAAAGTCCAGTATTCTATCGTAATTCCCCTCGGGTTCACCAATAAACATTCTGTTCAGCATCAATTGTACGGTACTGAATGTGCTGGCGTAAGCGATAAAGTAGGTTCCCATTTCATTTGTTGCGATTTGCCCAAAAGGCATATTGTCGCGAACAATTTTCAAATCGTCACCGACATTGGCTAGGGCCGAATGTGAATTAGTCGGTTTTTCATCGTCGCCCATCTCAATATCGTTTGCTTTGCTTCTGCCGATGACCTTCTCCTGTTCAGCGACGGGTAAAGAACGCCAGGCGTTCATGTCGTGAATATATTTTTGTACAAATAAATAGCTTCCACCCGTATAGGCTACATCCTCATCACCAACGATACCAAAGAAAGCACGATCCTCACCAAGGGGATTTTCTGTTCCGTCGACAAAACCCAAGATACTTCGGCCATCCCAATATCTGAACCCATGAATTTCCTCCTTGCAATCGGCAACGGGACTTAATAAGGCTGCAATTTCGGTGGCCATGTCAATGCAATAGCTTTTTTCATAAGCGCGAATATGGAAATGTAAATCTCCGGGGGTAGCTACAGCAATATGTTTTTGACCGATGATAGGTTCGAAAGGAACCAATTCCTTTGGCATAGGTTCGTTGAGTTCAAGCTTTTTCCAGGCATGGTGACTTATGCCCAATACCACGCTGGCTTTTACAAGGTTTGAACGTACCTGCGCCGAATTGTTGAGATTGACAACCAATGCACATAAGCGTTGGAAGACATCCTTAATGACCACATTTTCGTGGAAATTCCATACCATAAACACCGTATTGTTGCTCGGTGTATCGATGACATTTTGGGCCTGATGATCCATAAGATAAGTTGTTGTGTGTTGTACAGCCTTGCTAAGCTACAAATAAAATCGGTTGTACGGATAGACTTTTTGATTACTCGAATGCGGTTTTTTGATATAGTTTGACGATTTCATCAATGACCAGATCCGGTTCGTCATCAAAGACATGATGCTCCGCATTTTGAGCCAAAAGATAACGTCTATTGTTTTTTTGATCTGCAAATTTTTTAAGGGCAGCAATAAATAAACTGCGATCGGGTTCTTCAAAAGGCGATTTTCCTGCAACCTCATGTAGAACAGCCGTTGACGCTTCGTAGTTTAAAACGAGATGATAGAACCCTAAGCTTTCTTTTTTGATGTTATCAAGTTCACTGGCATATTCGCTCTTCAATGATTTGGATCGCTCCATGGTCATGAGATAAGGGGAGACAATATCGATCATTACTGTGCCAACAACCTGACCGGGATTGTTCGTTACAAATTTCATCGTATAGTTACCACCGAAGGAATGGGCAACAAAAAAGTACCGATCACGATAGCCCAATTGCTGCAAGGCAGTTTTAAGATCCTTTACTTCATTTGTCAAGCTAATGTTAACGGTGTCTATTTCACTTTTCCCAAAGCCAGCCCTGTCATAGGTAATTAAAGGTGCGCCTAATTTGCTCGATAGCGGTTCCAATAACTTTCTCCAAACGGAAGCATCATTTCCAGCCCCAGATTCAAAGACAATGGGGATACCTTTTTCTTCCATTAAAGTAAAATGAAGGCTATGGTTGCCTACATTGACCATGGTATCCCTGAGCTGTGCTTTTACGGCCAGCCCGGGAAGTGTCAGTAGGAGGAAAACGGATAAAAGGAGATTATACTTTAGCCTGTACATCGTTCATTTTAAGTGTCATGCTTGTCGCTTCTGTTTCGATCCATTGGCTGTATTCGGCGATAGCCTGTAAGCGAAGTTCGTCGGAGATATACCCTTCCGTAACCATTTGTCGCGATTGGGCGACTTTGTTCCAGATGGCCAGATTGGTATCAAAGTTAGCTTCTCCTTTTTTGTAGGTCTGATCGGCATTGATAACCTGAACCGAATGGAAACCTGCTTCCTGGAGCAGTGCCGCGACCTCATCAGCAACACGATTGTTCATACCTGCATCTGCTCTCCACTTCATGAAAGTATGGTAAAATGTGAGCATGCTTTCCGGAGGGGCGGGGTTCCATTCAATGGCGGTGTGATTGTAGTCTAAAATAGAAATTTGTCCTCCGGGCTTTAACCAGGATTTAAATAAGCCCAATGCCCTGGGAATATCACTTAACCATTGCATGGTGCGCGCCGTTATAATCAGGTCGAACGGATGTGGAGGCTGATAATCAAAAATATTGCTGCAGACAAGGTTCAGATTTTGGGTGCTACCATAGTGCTCATTGCCACTGTCGATAAAAGACGGTGTATTATCGAGCCCGGTTATAGTTCCGTCGCCAATATAAGTTGCTACCTCATTCGTGAGCGTTCCGGTACCGCAGCCCACGTCCAAGATTTCCATGCCAGGAGATAGTAGGGGGATAATCGTTCTATAATCGAAGGATAATGTCCTTCTTTCAAATATCTTATTGGCTTGTTGATCTTTTCTGTCGATAAATTTCTCTTTCATTGGATTTGGTTTAGTTGACTGTAAATATAGCTTTTGCTTTCCGGTTAAAAAAACTTCTATTCGTTTAACCGTTTTTGTTACGCTAATCAGACCAACAGTTGATGGCATTCCTTGATTTGTTTATGGTTACTATCAGTCGAATACCCTATTCTCCATTAAAAAGGATATCGTAGTCTTTTTACAAGGTATTAATAGGGGGTTAACAGGGTATTTACCCCTGCTAACCCCCTGTTATACCCCTGTTAACCCCCTGTAATATCCCTGTTATTATGGAAACTGATGTAAAGCAATTTCAAAGCTGTATCGGGCGATAAAAGAGGGCCATTTACTGCTTTATGACGATCATGTACTATTTTATAGAAACAGTGATATTTTGCGATTAATACCATAATTAGGAAATTATTTTAGGTCGTTTCGCTGTTTTTTTAATAATAGTTTTTTATATTGTTGTACAACAGCACTCGTGCCGTTGCAATTACACTAAGATATCCTGATATTATGCGAAAAGTATTCAAAGTTCTCACGCTAACGTATTGTGCTGTTTTTCTTTCAGCCTGTTCTTCCAACTATCTCATGACATTCAATGGGGAGAATGTAAAAAAAGATGAAGACAAGGGAACGTTTTCATTTAATAATGATACAGTACAAATTGATTATTCCTTTGCCGACAGAGATGGTCGAATTTACCTTCGAATAGAAAATAAAATCGATAAACCGATCTTATGGGATCTTAAAAGTTCGGCCATGGTTATTAATGGTAAAACGCAAGGTTATTCTGCTGAACAAGCTGCTTTTAATGGAAAGATGAATGCTTCGGTTTCCGATATAGGCACTAGTAAATCCACTATATTCAATGATGCTTGGGTGAACGGTTATATTACAGGATCGGTAAGTTTGCCTAAAGATGTGGTACTTATCCCACCACATGCCTATGTGGATGGGCATTATTTTGATTTTAAAAACGATGTTAAATCCATTGTACGATCATCCCAAAAAGAAAAAGTGTATATGTATGATATGAGTGGCGAGAGTTTTGCGGTAAAACTTGCTCGATTTGAAGTCGCCGATTCACCTTACAGTTTACGTAGTTATTTAAGTTATTCGATTTTAGAAGATGGTAAAGCCATTGTTAAAACTACGGAGCAAAAATTTTATGCTGCCCAGCTTTGGCAGACCGGTTCAGTAGCCCTTAATGATATTATTGAACTGTATAATAAGCGCGGAGACGTGCTGGCTGTTAAGGAAAAAAAGGGGCAGGGGGCAATGCTTGTTGGAGGTGCCTTGGCATTAACTGCAGTTGCTGCCGCAATTGACCCGAAAGCGGCAGAATAGTACCTAGAGCCATATATTATGGCTATAGATTATGCTCGTCTAAGCTGTGCCGGATTAAATCATGCCGGTTACAGCTTAGACAAACAATAAGCTCAAATTATTGTTTATGGAATTGGAGTGCTTTTGCACGCTATCAAGACAAAGTCATATCACGCAAAAAAATCTATACATATGAAGTATCTTGCACAATTTATGTTGATCGTATTCCTTTTTGCCGTTAAAGAAGGCCGATCCTGTACACGCGTTGTTTATAAGGGACCTAATCAGACTGTTATCACGGCAAGGAGTATGGACTGGAGAGATGATATCGCGGCCAATCTATGGGTGTTTCCGCGTGGAATAGCGCGCAGTGGAGAGGTAGGACCTCAGTCTTTGAAATGGACTTCCCAATATGGGAGTGTAGTTTCCAGTGCTTGGGACATTGCTACAGTCGATGGTTTAAATGAAAAGGGATTGGTGGCCAATGTACTCTGGCTTGTCGAATCTACTTATCCTAAATTTGATCCAGCGGGACCAAAAAAAGGGCTTGCAATCTCGGCTTGGGCCCAATATGTTTTGGATAATTTTGCGACAGTCAATGAAGCCGTATCTGCCTTAAAGGATGAGCCATTTGTAATTGTAAGTGATTATATCCCGGGAACTACCAAATTTACGACTATACATTTATCGCTGTCAGATGCCACAGGCGATAATGCTATATTTGAATACATCAACGGTAAACTGGTGATTCATCACGATGCGGCCTATACAGTTATGACAAACTCGCCCGTCTTTGAAGATCAACTGGCGCTAAACAGGTATTGGCAGGGAATTCCGGGAACTATCATGTTGCCGGGAACAAACCGTGCTGCTGATCGTTTTGTGAGGGCTTCCTATTACATTAATGCGATCCCGCAAACAGACGATGTGCGGCTTTCTGTTGCCAGTGTTTTCAGTGTGATCCGCAACTGCTCGGTTCCATTTGGAATAAGCTCGGAATCTGAACCTAATATTTCGTCTACACGATGGAGATCCGTGGCTGATCAAAAGAATAAAATCTATTATTTTGAGAATGTATTGGTTCCGGGAACGCTGTGGGTAGATCTGGCTAAATTTGATTTAAAGAAAGGGGCTCCGACGATGAAGTTGGACATGAAGCAGGGGATGGCAATAAATGGCATTTCAAATACGCTGTTTAAGGCTGCCCAACCCTTTAAATTTATGGGCATTTAAATTAGAAAGACCGAATAAATTAGAAAGACCGAACCCGGTTGTAATGGGTTCGGTCTTTCTTTTGTTTAGGAATTAGTAGAAAGTCCTATTTGACTGACGTTCCGTCTATAATCTCTTCATCCGCTTTGCTGACCAATTTAGTATCTTGTTTTAAGTCACCAAATATTTCGATCTGACCATCGATGCTGCGTCCTTTCTGTACAGGAATACGTTGTGTTTTGTTCGAAATAACAGCAATCACAAAACTTCCTTCGCCTGAAGTAAATACCGCCGATTTCGGTACAACAAAAGTACTGTCTTGAGATGTTAAAGGCAATTCGACCTCTGCAACCATACCCGGCAATAGCTTGTTGTCGGTATTGTTAATGTCAATTTCTACCCGCTCGGATCTTAATCGGCTGTCCAGGGCACCCGATTTACGAGCGATCTTACCCGAGAAGGTTTGCCCTGGCAATGATTTGACAGTAAATTGTAAGGGCTGGTTTTCGGTGAGGAAACCCGAATATTGTTCCGGAACAGCAACGGCTAACCTCAGTTTGCGTTGTTGTTGAATGGTCATGATGGGCATTTCCGAGCCACGGCCAGCAGGACCAACATAGGCGCCCTGATTGACATTTCTTGTTGCGATTACACCGTCGAAGGGTGCCCTGATTTCCAAATAATTCAACAGGTTTTGTACCTCTGCGTAGGCCGATTTAGCGGCTTGGTACTGCGCAAAATCAGCATTCTTTTTTGACTCAGCAACCTCAAGATCCAGTCTAGCCACCGTTCCCTCTACTTTGCTGGTTTCAAAGAGTCTGTCGTAAGTGCTTTTTGTAGCCATATAGACCGCCTCCTGTGATTTGAGCCGCGATTTGGCTACTGACAGCTGTGAACTCAATTCGGGAGCCTCCAGGACAGCCAATAGCTGACCGGCATGCACTTTACTTCCGATGTCCACGTTGAGACTTTTGACGTAACTGCTGACCTTAGCGTAAATCTCGACCTGCTGGAATCCCGTGATTTCTCCAGGGATCTGCATTTTATTTGTTAATTTCTGTTTGGTGGGTACAAATGTCTCCATTGCCGGAGCTGCAGCTTCCGGACTTTCTTTTTTTGCATTTTCCTCGGCAGCCGAATGGCATCCTGTTAAGGATGCGATCAGACCGGCGATAGCTAATATTTTGAACAAATTATTTTTCATGTTTTATAGATTATACTGCTTTTACGATAAAGGTTTTAATGCCGCAATATAGTGTTTACTTTCTTTGTCTTCAGGATCTAATGAGATCGATTGTGTACTGCTT
This sequence comes from Sphingobacterium sp. G1-14, assembly GCF_002196555.1. NCBI lineage: Bacteria > Pseudomonadati > Bacteroidota > Sphingobacteriia > Sphingobacteriales > Sphingobacteriaceae > Sphingobacterium > Sphingobacterium sp. G1-14. Next base: position 4,818,760 of record NZ_CP021381.1, on the reverse strand, counting down.
TTTTCTTGTGCCCAAGCAAATATAAGCGGTAAGATGACGAGTACGGCAAAAGTCGAAAATAGTAATCCTCCAATTACGGCTCTACCGAGTGGTGAAACCTGTTCGCCACCTTCACCATGACCAATGGCCATAGGGAGCATACCCACAATCATGGCCAAACTGGTCATGATAATTGGGCGAAGCCGTAAGGATGCTGCCTCACGGGCTGCAGCCAGCGCATCGCCATTATGCCGACGGATATGTTCGGCATTGGTGATGAGCAAAACAGCGTTCGCAATGGATACACCCACCGACATGATAATCCCCATGTAGGATTGTAAGTTGAGGGTAGATCCGGTTAACAACAGCAGAATCAATGAGCCCAGCACAACCGCAGGCACTGTGGTGAGCACAACCATAGAAACTTTGAACGACTGAAAATTGGCTGATAGCATCAGGAATATAACGATAATGGCTACGGCCAAACCCGATTCGAGGCTGCTCATGGTCTCTGATAATACTTTTCCAAGTCCTATTTGCTCCATCGATAAACCACGAGGAAGCTCGCCAAGGGCTTTGATACTGCGCTGTACATCCTTGGAGGCTGTTTTTAAATCGGTATGATCAATATTTGCTGTAACTGATACATAAGGCATTGCACCTAAATTGTCGTTTTCGCCATAGGTGAAGGACGGTGTGATCGTTGCAACGTCGCTCAGAATTGGTCGCGCTGAATTTTTCAATAAAGGGATTTCACCGATTTCTTTCTCATCTTTCATTTTATCGATGGGAACCTGAACTTGGACGTTGTAAGAAAGTCCTGCTTTTTCATCGATCCAGGTGTTTTTTTCGGTATAACGCGAAGAAGAGGTGGAAGCGATCAGCGATCGTGTGACTTCGCTGAGATCTACACCCAATTGTGCGGCCCTGATGCGGTCTATCTTAATATCGTAAGAAGGGTATTTAATGGATTGTGCTAATTGTACATCTCTAAAATAAGGGATGGCTTTTAGTTCCTCGATCAATTTACCAGCGTACTTCTCGTTGTTCTTTTTGTTTTTTCCTGCTATCCGAACTTCAATAGGAGTGGGCGATCCCTGACTTAATACTTTATCCGTAAGCTCGATCGGTTCAAAGGATACCTGTACATCGGGAACTGCCGCTTTCAGGCGTTTTCGGTATTCATCACGGAACCTGTCCATATCGTGATGGTAGTCTTTCAGTGCAATTTGGAAAACAGCTTCATGTGGACCAGCCATGAAAAGATAGATCGGTGATACTGAAAACTGTCCGGGGTGTTGACCGATATAGACAGAAGATATGCTGATATGTTCTTTCCCAACCAGCTTTTCCAGTTCGGCCAGCGCTAGTTTTGCTTTTTCTTCGGTGCGTTCGATACGTGTACCTTCAGCTGCACGAAGGCGCATTTGGAACTGACTGGAGTTAACTTTCGGAAATACATCCTGTCCAATTGTGGAAAGTAAAATGACAACAAGACTTATTGCTCCAAGCAGATAAACTACGGTAATGGTTTTCTTTCTTTTGAACAAACGGTCGATCATTTTCATGAATCTGTTTCTGAACCGTTCAAAAATACTGATCTTTCCATCGTTGTTAAAGTCTTCCCGTTCAACCAATAGTTTCTTCTGATTTAGGGTATCTTGCTCGGATTCTATGGTCAGTCCAGTTGCTGCAAATTGAGCTTCATCTGTATTTAAACCCACTGGTTCGGTCGCTTGTGGCGCTTTATGCGCATGATCTTTCATGAGCCAGTTTGCCATGATAGGAACAAATGTCTGCGAAAGGAGGAAGGATATGATCATTGAAAATCCAATGGACAGGGCCAAGGGAAGAAATAACGAACCCGGGATGCCTGTCATGGTAAATGCCGGCGCAAATACGGCTAGTATACAGAGCAGGATCAATAATTTGGGTAAGGCGATCTCTTTACAGGCATCCCAGATAGCCAAGGCTTTGGGTTTACCCATATCCAGATGCTGGTGTATATTTTCTATCGTTACCGTACTTTCGTCGACCAGGATACCAATAGCCAAGGCTAGTCCACTAAGGGACATGAGGTTGATGGTCTGCCCGAAGAGTTTCAGAAAGAGCACTCCGGAGATCACGGATATCGGAATGGTTAGGATAACGATCAGCGCAGCTCTTCGATCACCTAAAAATAGGAGGACCATTAGTCCGGTGAGGATAGCACCGATTGCACCTTCAGTAATCAAACTTTTTACGGAATTGATGACATAGACGGATTGATCAAATTCATAAGATAACTTGACGTCGTCGGGTAAATTCTCCTGAATTTTTGGTAAGGCTGCTTTTAAATTCTGGACAACCTCCCAGGTTGAGGCATCACCGGCTTTGGCGATACTGACGTACACGGAACGTTTGCCGTTGACCAAAGCATAGCCTGCGGTAACGTCGGCACCATCTTTTACGGTAGCAATATCGCCTAAGTAAAGATTCTGTACCCCACCTTTAAATAATGGGATTTTTTCAAAATCTTTTACATCCTTGATGGTGTTGTTCGTTGGTGTAATGTAGTTTTTGTCCTGAATACGTACGTTTCCTGCTGGAGCGGTTTGATTGTTTAGTCTTAGCGCTTCTACGACCTGATCGGGTGTCATATTGTGACTCCGCATTAAATCGGGATCAACGTTGACCTCAATTGTACGTGGACTTCCCCCAAAAGGAGGTGGCGACAATAGGCCGGGGATTGACGTAAACGATGCCCGGACATAGACGTTGGCTAGATCTTGTAGTTCGTTGTTAGAACGCTTGTTACTGCTCAATACCAGTTGGCCTACAGGGAGGGATGAGGCGTCAAAGCGAATGATGAACGGCGGTTGTGAGCCTGGAGGAAAGGAGGCTTGGATCCGATTTGCCAGGGCACTTAGCTCGGCTGCAGCCTGGGCCATGTTGGTGTCTTCGTAATACGATACTTTCATTAAGGTCAGACCTTGAATATTCTTGGTCTCAATAGACTTGACCCCATTGGCAAAAAGAAGGATATTGACGTAGTTTTTGGCAAAATAAGATTCCATTTGATCCGGCGAATAGCCACCAAATGGATGGGCAATATAAATAACCGGAAGGTTCATTTTTGGCAGGATATCCACCTTGATCGATCGAACGGCACCTATGCCAAAGACAATAAGTCCCAATACGAGTACGAGGATGGATATCGGCTTGCGTAAGGCAAAACGTATTAAATTCATGTAATGTTATTTATAGTTCTTTGTTGAAAATATCAAAATCTCCCGCAGCTGCGGCTTTTAGTAAAAGCGACTGCCAAAGATTGATGTGGACGATCTCTCGATCGGTTTCGGCTCTATTTAATGTGTAAAAGGTCTGCGTCACGTCGACAAGTGTCGCTAGGCCGTTTTTATACATCGTCATTTTTTGATTGTAAGCTTGCTGAGCTGCCGACACTTGTCGGGGAGCTTCTAGATCACTTTTTAGGGCCAATTGGATTTTCACATCAGCGGCATCCAGCTGTGCTGTCAATTGGGCTTCGGCAGTTTGGTATTCTTCTCTCAGGGCATCATTCGTAAAGCGCTGTGCACTGATTTTTTTATTGATACGCGCAATCGAAGTCAGATTCCAGTTTATGCCCAATCCCAAGAGATAATTTTGCCTACTGGGACGAACCCCTTTCCAATAATTTGTGCTATATGCTTGTAAATCCGTAATGTAGTCGCTCTTAAAACCAGATCCCCTTGTCTGAAAGACCCCAAAGGCACTTACAGTGGGAAGATACTCTTTGGTTGATAGTTTCAATTGTTGTTCGCCAAGTTCAATTTTACTTTTATAAAATTGCAGAATAGGATTACTTTCAATCAAGTTGCCTGAAAGCGGAGTTAGCTGTACAGGAGTTTTCTGAACCAGAACAGTATCTATTTCGAGGTTTTTCGCTGGAATCCCCATCAATACCGTCAGCTTATTGTTTTGCTCCTTAACATTTTCACGGGCCTGATTGAGACTGATTTTTGCGCGCGATACTTCCGCTGAAGCAAGTGTAGAATCTACTCCGGGTAATATTCCGTTTTTTACTTTGGTGGCAGCAATATTTAAAAATACCAGTGCGCGATCCAGATTCATCTGTTGATTTTTTTCCAATCGTTGACTAGCCAATAAATTGAGGTAAGCCGCAGCGATCTTGATTTTATGCTGGAACTGTTCCTGACCGAGATCGGCCTGTAGTCGTTTGGTATCGGATTTGGCCAATTCGATACGTTCTTTTTTTCGTCCAAAGGTGTAAATGTCCCAATTGACATTGGCTAAGTAAAGCGCACCAAATGCGGCATTCCAATTTTGTTCTGGAAGAGCGGCTCCCGAAGAAGCTACACCCAGCCCACCAAATCCATACAGTGGACCATTTTGTCCGTTGACTGTTCCAAAGTCCTGTTGGGCTACGATGTTCAGATTGGGCCAAAAGTCGCGTTTGACTTGTTCATTGGTCTGCAGGGAGGACTGGAGATAATATTCCTTTGCCTTGATATTTCCATAATTTGCAATACCCTGTTCTACGGCATCGCGGAGCGTAAGCTTCTGAGCGAAGGAAGAGGAGGTCGCAAGTGATACAGCCAATGACAGCACTAAATTCAATTTCAGCATAGGTTATCTATCATTTTATGGACACGAAGATAACGATGAGATGAACTGTGATGTCCCTTTAAAATGATCTATAGCGTTTAAAAGTGACCAATTTAATTCGTCATTTATTTTTCTGCTGTTATAAACTTAAAACTTTTACTTTGTAACAGATTTTTAACAAAAAAAGGATTATGAGAAAGGTTTTTGAGAACAAGATCATACAGGAGATCGTGCTATTGATCTTTTCGTTTATCCTCTTTACTTTGAACGATTGGATTTTGATCTTGAGCTGGAAGGGATTTTTGATGGGCGTGTTCTATTTCTTGATCCTTTATGCGCATGCACAATTGAATCGCTTTTTCCTGTTGCCATTGCTACTTAAGAAGAATAAACCGCTGTTGTATATTTTGGCGTCGGTGGCAACACTACTGGTTTTTGCACTCATATTAAAAGAGCTAACGGATAACGTGATCTACAAGAATTGTTTTCTTTACAAGAATCTTGTTCAGAAAACGTTCCATTATCAATTTGGTGTATTATTGGGTTCGTTGATCTGTATATTGGGTAGTATCCAATTTATTGAATTTTATCGCTTTCAGCGTGTGAAGACCCGACGTGAACTGCTTTCCAATCAGACGCAATTATCGCATTTAAAAAAACAGCTCAATCCACATTTTCTATTCAATACATTGAATACCATTTATGGTATTAATCTGAAGTATCCGGAACGTACCTCCGAATTGATCATCAAAGTTTCTCAGCTTCTCCGTTATCAGATGGAGAGCAGCGATCGTGAATTTGTTGCGATGGATGATGAGATCGATTTTATCTCAAGTTATATCGAGCTGGAGCGCGAACGGTTAGGTTACCGAACAAAAATTGAATTTGATTATCAAAAAGAAGAAGATATCAATTATCAGATAGCGCCGATGCTATTGATTACTTTCGTAGAAAATGCTTTTAAACACGGAACCTGCAGTATTGAAGATTGTTTTGTACATATTTCGATCAAGATTGAAAAAGGGAACTTATATTTGCATGTACGGAATTCTGTTCCCGTTAAGAAAAGGAATGTTTTTTCGGCGAAAATAGGTCTGGAAAATACAATAGCGCGATTAAAGCTTTTGTATCCTAATCGGTATACATTAACGACAAATTCCAAGAAAGAGGAGTATGAGGTGTCATTGGTTATAAATCTTTAAACAATGAATAAAAATAGCTGTATCGTGGTTGACGACGAACCTGCGGCGCATTATGTACTGGTAAATTATATTGAAAGAAGTACTGATCTGCAGTTGGTCGCTCAATGTTATAATGCTTTTGAGGCATTGGAGTTTCTTCGGGAGAACAAAGTAGATTTAATCTTCCTGGATATTGAAATGCCCGAAATTAATGGGATGGAGTTTCTGAAGATGCTGGATAACCCGCCCAAAACGATTTTGACAACAGCATATTCCGAATACGCATTGGAGAGTTACGATTACGGCGTTGTTGATTATCTGTTAAAACCTATTTCATTTCCTCGTTTTTTTAAGGCTGTTCAACGTTTTTTATCCTATAACACGGTTGTGTCGCCCCTGGAAGAAGAACCCAAATCAATTAGTATACGCATGGATGGTCGTATTATTGACGTTAAATTATCGCAGATCGATTTTATCCAGAGCTTTGGCAATTACGTGAAAATTGTCACTCCTAGTCAGACATTTTTGACCGCAAGCACCACCCAACAAATTCTCACACAGGTGCCGGCATCAAAGTTTATCCGTATCCACAAATCTTACATTGCTTCGATCAATAAGGTGATCAAATATGAGCATGGAATGGTACAGATCAATAATACGTCCCTACCGGTCGGTATTACTTTCCGTCGAGAGTTACAGGAGCGGCTAGCCAATAAATAGCGCTAAGCTATGTCGTAATTCGATCAGGTATCGCTGTTCTTGTCAATTCACAGCATATCATGTGACAGCATATCATGTGAAGAAGCAAGTTCATTCATTTAGCTGGATGTGCTGATGCTGACGTTGGGTTTATGCAAGACCGGAAAGTTTACTGAATTGGCAATAAAACAATATTCACTTGCTTTTTGGTGTAATTCAATGGCTTGTGCAATCATCGTTGCATCTTTTACCCGGACCGAAGGATTTAGCGTAACTTCTTTAAAACGGCCTTTTCCACTTTCTTCTTCAAGCATGATCGCTGTTGCATGGTCTACATATTCTTCTACAATAATTTTATTGACCGAGCAGAAATGCAGGTACCATAACATATGGCAGGAGGACAGGGAGGCAAGCAATAGCTCTTCGGGATTGTATTTGTTGGGGTCTCCCAGGAACGCTGGATCCGAAGAACCTTCAATCTCAGCTTTGCCGTCAATGCTAATGCGATGGCTTCTTTCGTAGTTTTTATAATGATCGGTTCCGCTGCCGCGATTTCCTGTCTACGTAATTGTGGCGATGTAATTATGCTGTTTCATTTGAAAATAATCGTTTGACGCTGTTGGTGCTAATCTGGAAGCAAGTTAAAAAATATCCCTTTATCCTAAACATAAGCACAATCTCTTCTGCGTAGAATTGACTTTCATATTATTTTTTTTGATCTATTTTTTTATTAATAATATACCGATTGGTATTTTATTTGTAGGTTTGCGCTGATTTTAATGAAATTAAATATTTATGAATAATACGGTGTATTCTATTTTTTTAAATATACCTTTTGGTATTTTATTTTTTATTATGATTGGCGTATGTATTGAAATTTTTATCGTAGCCTTTTGGATGGTAGCTATGCGGGGGGTACTTGTAAGACCTGTTCTGGTTGTGAATAATTCTGTTAACTAAAAATAGTTCGTATATGGAACAATATGATTTGGTTGTCATTGGGTCTGGCCCAGGCGGCTATGTTGCGGCGATTCGCAGTGCCCAATTGGGGTATAAAACCGCACTTGTAGAGAAATATGATACATTGGGTGGTACCTGTACCAATGTGGGCTGTATTCCCACAAAGGCAATTTTGGATAGTACGCATCACTATCATGAAGCACAGCATCATTTTGCTGCACACGGGATTCAGGTATCGGGGCTATCGGTGGACTTTGATCGGTTGTATGCGCGTAAAGATAAAGTGGTGTTGCAAAAAACGTATTTCTTTTAGAAGAGTTAAGCGTATTCCCTTCGTAGAAAAGGCGCTGCTTGTCTATTTTTTTGGATACAAACATCAATTTATCTATGTTTGTTCTATATCATCCTTTAATTTATGGACAAACAGCTATTGTTGGACAGTATTCAGAAAGAGATCGACCTCACGGAAGATGAAATCGTACGCCTATTGGCTGTTGTGAAATCCAAAAAAGTGAAGAAGAAACAATATTTGCTGTTGGAGTGCGATCTGAGCAGGTATGCTCTTTTTGTCGCTTCGGGTTGTCTACGAAGTTATTGCGTGGATGAAAACGGCTTTCAGTATATTCAACAGTTTGCTCCCGAAGGCTGGTGGATCGGCGATATGTATAGTTTGGTAACCGGAAAACCGGGCAACTTATACATTGATGCGGTATTTGAATCTGAGGTATGGATGATTTCCAAAGTAGACCTGCATCGGCTCTATCAGGAGATTCCGAAACTGAATGTCTATTTTCGGATACTTGCCGAAAATGCATTGGTTTATTATCAAAGTCGATCGATGGAGAATCTCCGTCTAGCTGCCAAAGAACGTTACGAAAAGTTCTGTACACGTTATCCTACATTGATCGACTGTCTTCCGCAGAAACAAGTTGCGGCATATATTGGCGTTACGCCCGAATTTTTAAGTAAAATGCTGCATCAATAGCGGAAATCGGACTATCGGCAAGAAATTGCCCGGTGATCTACCATTTCTCTTTTAACAGCGTTTCCAATTGACCGATTTCTTCCTGATACATGGTTTTCTTTCTCGTTCCAAAGTAAAGTATATTCTCCACGGGAGAAGTCCCTTCCCAGATTAGTTTTATTTTTCCGGATGCAAGTGCTTCGGCACAAAGAAAGTCGGGAACAATGGAAAAACCAGTATTGTTGCTCAAGCAGCGTATGATTGAGCTGATATTTGGGACGATATAATTGGGACTGAAGTCTGGATGTTCGCCAAAGTGTGTCGACCAATAGTTTTTTAAATGATCCATATCGGCAGCCGTGCTATACCACAATTGTTTTTTCAGGAGTTGAGCTGCTTCCTTAATTTTATTGTCGCTCAGTAGTGACTCGAGTGTGGATGTGTCGGTCTGACAACCTGCAATCAAGACAATGCGCTCTTTTGAGAAAGCTTCATATTGTAGATTCTGCTGGTTTCCTTTTTGAGGTGTAATAATAAGATCCAATAAACCATTATCAAGATCCTGCTGCATCTGAGGATATTCTCCAAATTTGATAATTAAATTAAAGGGGAGCTGTGCAATATGTTCTTCCAGCGTGTATTGAAAGGTCTCAAAACACATTCCGATACTGATTGTGACACGTTCGTCCAATGCACGCTTGTGAAAATGCTGTTCACCGGTTTCTAGTTTTTTAAGTGGGTCAATAACATAGTTGTACAAGATTTTCCCCTTTTCGGTCGGCACCATTCTTCGCGCAGATCGATCAAAAAGCTTGTGGCCGGTAAAGGCTTCCAGGGAATTCAGATGTAGGCTGACACCAGGTTGAGAAATAAACAATTCCTGTGCAGCTGCAGATAATGTTCCGGTTTCATAGATTGCCTTAAATGTACGAAGCCATTCTAAGTTCCATTTCATAGTTATTATTTTTATGATACAAATATACAATTTAAATTATTTGTATGATTTAAAAATATGATAGAAATTTGTGTTATCAATAAGAAAAATTATAGAAATGAAAATATTTATTATCAACGGCGGACAGAAATTCGCACACTCGGGTGGTTCTTTCAATACCACAATAACAAATTGGACTGTTGAAACATTGGCTGAAAATGGACTTGAAACAAGGGTAACCAATATCAACGATGATTTTGATCCAATGGTTGAAGTTGAAAATTTTAAATGGGCAGACATTATCGTTTACCATTTTCCTGTATGGTGGTTTCAGGTTCCGAACCGTCTGAAGCTCTATATCGATGAAGTTTTTACGGCGGGTCACAACAACGGTATCTATAAAAATGATGGTCGTTCACGTAAGAATCCGGCCATTAATTATGGTACCGGAGGTTTGATGCATGGTAAAAAATACTTGGTGACTTCGAGCTGGAATGCTCCTGAGACAGCCTTTACAATGGAAAATGAGTTTTTTGATCAGCATTCCGTTGATGCTGGTGTTTTATTCGGGTTTCACAAGATGAATCAGTTTGCAGGATTGGAACATCTGGGAAGCTTCCATTTTCATGATATGGAGAAGGGTGCGTCTCAAGAACGTGTCGACAATTACGAAAAGGAATATAAACAATATTTGGAAGAGGTCTTCCATTTGGAAACTACGTTGAACTAAAAATTTATTGATCGATAAATCGCTTTATCCATGGCGTTATTGCGATGAAAAGAGTAAATTACCAAAATAAAAATCAATAACATGAAGGTATATTTAACCGCAATTTTAAAGGCAGTTCCCGCACATCGGGAAGAAGTATTGGCATTATTGTTAGAAATGGTCGAAGCAAGTAGAAAGGAAGAAGCTTGTATACAGTACGATCTGCACCAGGTAAATAGTGATGAAAACCAGTTTATATTTTATGAAATCTGGGAAGATCAGGCGGGCTTGGATGGGCATAATCAACAACCTTATATTGTCGCATTCGGAAAAGTTGCCGCTGAAAAATTGCAGGAAGCGCCTCAAATTATATTAATGAATAAAATCGCTTAATTTACAATGTGGCCTGTAAGGACCTTATTGAAAAGATAGCAAAGAATATCATGTAGTGGATGATGTGTACAGGCGGAAGATATTAACTATAATTGAAGTATTGGTGGGTACCAAAATCATTTGTGTTGCCTTGAATAAGCTTGTTTTATTCTGATTTAGTGACGCGAATGATTTTGTTGGTACCTTGCTGAACAGCGACATCGACTTTATTTCGTTGTGTGTAGCTCTGTTGCAGGAGGTTCAATTTTTTGGCCAGTTGACCATCCTGATTGTCCAGCCAGAAGGTCGCAGCCATAATACCAATTTGAACTCTATAACTGGAATCAGTTTCCGGAACAAGCTGCTCGATAACCTGATGTTGATACCAAGTCAGATTTTTGTTTTCTTTTTGGGAAACACAGGCGTGTAGGAAAATTGCCAGAAGGGCTAGATAGCCCATTTTTAAAAGTTGACCGCGTCTTAGGTTCATCAATAGTTTTTTTGTGTTACACCAAATCTACTATTTTTTATCCAACGAATGAATTACTGCTGTAAATTTTTACGCTCCTGTTTAGACAGAAACCCTTCATTTACTTATTAGACTTCTCGTGTATGCACATTCAAGTAAATCTAAAAATGTATGAAGTTTGCTGTTCATTTCGCGGTAATCAAAAGTCTTAATTTCTTCAGGTGATTGCACAAATTGGAGCGATTGGCTTTGAAGAAAGAGATCTTCTTCTGCATCTATCAAGAGCCGGACGACTTCAGGAGTGAGTTCCATATGGCATTGAAATCCGTAGACGAGATTTGTATAGCGAACAATTTGTCGAGGGCAGCCGACGCTGCTTGCTAAGATTTTACTTTCAGGGGTAAGTCCAGGCATATCGTTGTGCCAATGTCCGACCGGTAATGGGCTGCCAAAATGTGCTATTTTGCTGTCATTTATTCCTTCCTCTGTGAGCGTGATGGGGAAAACTCCAATTTCTTTTTGCGGACTATGTCTGTACGTTGCCGACAGCGCTTCGCCAATCAATTGTGCGCCCAGACATATACCAACAACCGCCTTGCCGGCATCAATACATTGGCGGATAAAAGCGATTTCGACCTTAGCGTCAAAATAAGGGTATTCGGACGGGGATGAATCTGGGCTTTGAGGTCCGCCCATAATGATCAATACATCGATGGAATCTATTTCTTTTGGAAGGGGATCCTGTTGATAAACATGGGAGAAAGTAACTGAATGTTGCTGTTTTTCTGCCCAGGTTAAATAGGCCCCGGGTGCTTCAAAAACTTCGTGTTGTATAAAATGTATCCGCATCGTTTTTTTTGTTAGTTGTGTTCGTTCCAGTAATAACTATCTGGTGTAGGACGTTGTCCAAAAATTGCCGTGCCTACTCTGACAATCGTAGCGCCTTCCGCTATCGCTATCGCTAAATCTCCGCTCATGCCCATCGACAATTCTTGCATCGATACACCGGGAATAGCTAGGGCTATAATCTGTTGTTGAATTTGTTTGAGCAATTTAAAACAGGCACGTACCTGTTCGGCCTCGGCACTCAATATACCGATAGTCATCAGTCCTTTAATCTTTAGTGTGCTTAATGTTGCTATTTGCTGAACCAGGCCGATCACTTCCCCTGGCGCAGCGCCGTACTTGCTCTCTTCGAAGGAAGTATTTACCTGGATGAGTACTTCCATGGTTTTATCTTCTTTTAAAAGTCGCTGATGCAATTTTTCGGCGAGATCTATACGATCGATCGAATGGATGCAGGATACGTTGCATTTGAGCAGATCCTTGATCTTATTGGTTTGAAGATGACCAATAAAATGATTGACATGGGGAACAGCGTTTAAATACTCAAATTTGTCTTTCAGTTCCTGCACTTTATTTTCAGCAATTAGGGTTTGACCAGCTTGCAGCGCGATTTCTATACGTTCGGCAGGTACGGTTTTAGTGGCTAGCAATAATTTTACCTCGCGGGGATCGCGACGGCTTGTTTTGCAGGCTTCGTCTATACGTTGTTGTATGACCTGTATATTTTCTGCTATAAACTCATGCATGGTGCGGTTGTACTGTTTTTTTCATCATGATATCTATTTGTTTATCGTCACCCAGTTGAAAAATATGCTGGTCGAATGCGACAAAACCATTTTTCTGATAGAAATTGATTGCCCGCAAGTTTTTTTCCCAAACACCAAGCCAGATAAATGAAGCTGCTTTTATTTGAGCTAAGGCTAATGCTTTTTCAAACAATAACTGTCCCACTTTTCTATCCTGAAATTCCTGTAATACATAGATGCGCTCGATTTCTAATGCCTGCGGGCACTGTTGTTCGGTCTGGGCCTGGCCGGTATTTACTTTTAGGTAGCCAATAACATCATTTTTCAAGACAGCGAAGTAAAATTCAGATTCGTTATCGCAGAGCTCGGACAATAATTTTTCCTTTGAAAACCCTTCGGCTAGATAGGTCTTCATATTCTCTTCGGTATTCGTGTCTGAAAAGGTCTGAATAAATGTTGCTTTTCCTATTTGCTGCAGCAGGTCAATATCTGTTAGTTTTACCTGTGTGATTTCTATGTCAGTGTGTGTGTTCATTTTTTTTCGTTACTTATTGATCCATTTTTCATTGCTGCGGCAATATTTCTTTCGAGCTCATTGTCGCTATTTTTTAGAAAATCACGGATACGCTGTTTTTCTGTTTCACTTTTATTTTGACTTAATTTTTTTTGGCCCTGTAAATCTGTAACGACAAGTTCGAAGGCGACGATACCCTGCATCATACCACTTTTAAAACGATCGGAAAGGCTTTCCCATTGTGTTAAATACGCTTCGTCGTAACTCAGGATCATCTGTTCTAGGGCTTTACTTTTTGCTTTTTCGTCTGTAAGGATGGATGCAAGGCCATAGGCATGTACAGCGATGTAATCCCAGGTTGGCACACTTTCTTCCTTGTCATAATGTTGTGGTGAGATATAAGCATGTGGTTCGGAGAAAATAACCAATGACGGCGTATTTTCGATATAATTGGCTTGTTCGTTTGCACGAGCGAAGTGTGATGTTAAAAGCAGCTGATCTTTATCTGTACGGACGTGAAAGGGGAGCTGTGTGGCTATTGGAATCCCCTCTTTAATCGATACAATGGTCGCAAAACTATATTGTTGCATAAATTCAACCTTTTCTGCGTAATCTTCGAACTGGAAATGTTTGGGTACATACATGCAAATAGCTATTTCTTGATTTTATCCAAAATTACAGCCAATAGATGCAACTGAGCTAGTCCAATTTGAATAATGTAGCTGGTCCAGTGTTCATTTATTGCGCGGGCTGACTGGTGTTCACGCAATCCAGGGATGTCGTTTGGCCTGACAGAGTCGAAGCCGAAGAGCTAATTTATGTTTTACATCTTTAGTTAACAAGCTCACAACAGTGGATGAATTCAACAGGATATGCATACCGGGTCAAAACGCATCACATATTCTTTGCAGTAATCAGCTAAAAATTGTGCTTTCAGATCAGTTATTGTACGAGCTGTTGGGCATTTTTGGATTATATTGTTGTACATGGTCAACTTTAGCAAATATGTGTGGGCCATTCATTTCAATTCCTGCGGCTAGAAAGTCATCTAAGATCGATTGAAAAATTTCAGACTTTGCCAGTTCAATTTCACCAGATTTAGCGATGTATACATTCAGTTCATAGAGGACATAGAAGTCGTCTAATTTTTTTTGTAAGACGAATGGCGCTGGGTTAAGGTTGACTCTTTTTATTCGGGGTGGGATGTTCAGGAGCAATTCGTGTATACGTTGCCAAGGTTCTTCATAACCGACTGTCAATTCCACCTGAAAGCAGATTCCATCTTCTGAGAAGGTTGAATAATTGACGGTATTTCCGGAAAGTACCGACGAATTGGGGATGGTAATTTCTTCATTTTTTATCGTTCGAAGCCTTGTTACCAGGGGTGATTTTTCGATAACAACGCCTGTTTTATCGGCGATGGTGATACGGTCTCCAATACGGAACGGACGCATATAGGTGATCACAAGTCCCGCTATGATATTGGAAATTGCAGAAGATGATCCTAAAGAAAATAGGACACCTATAAATACGGATATTCCTTTAAAGATATCTGAATTTGCACCGGGTAAATACGGGAATATGAGCACCAGTGTGAAGGCTTGGAGCAGAAAGCGAACAATCGTAAAGGTAGGCATGGCAAAATCGCGATGAAAGCCATTAACCTCTAATTTGCCTTTGTCAATTTCGGTAAAAATATACTTTATGAATCGAACGGCATAACGCATAACAACGAGTATGACAAATACGGTAATCAGATTTGGAATATAGTTCCAAATTGCCAAAACTGCAGTCTTCAGGGGTTTTGTGAAGAGTCCAATGAGATTGGATGCCCAGCTCTGTGTAAATGGAAAAACACTGAAGACAATCGGCAGCATGATAAAGGCAATGAGGACGATCAAGCCCCAACGTAAAATATTTATTGCATTAATAAACATCCGTGTTTTTTGTACCGAAGTGACAAGGACATAATTTTTGATCTTAATGTCTTTGATCCGTTGTGTTCTTTCCGTTAATATACGTTGCGTACCATATTTTTTCAACTTGTTTATTAATAGAATCAATATCGAAAAAACGACGAGAATGAGAAATACAAGCCCAATACGGGTAAGAAGTTTTGTAATGCTGTTATCTGCACGTTCCGTTGTGATTGAATCCTGAATTCTTTTTAGGTAGTTTGCCGCAATCTCTTCTTTACTTTTTCCTTCAAGAAGAGCATCGAGTTCTGTGACGGAAGTTATGACGAGATCTTTGTAAACGATGTCGGCACTAATTTCGCTGTTTTCGATTTTAAACGAATCTACTTTCACAAAATCGTCTTCATATAGATTATGGATTCTGCTGACCACATTGTAAGCTCGGTCTTTGGCTAATGATGATCCAAGTTTATTATAGATATAGAAGAGGGTATCCTGAAATGGCGCGACTGCATATCTTTTGGTGTTTTTTTTGATGGAGTCTACTTTAACTTTCAGCTGCTGCTTCCGAAGGTTATTTTCTTCGTCAAACTCATTCAGCTGCTGTTTTAAATTTTCCTTTTTGGGGCTATTTTGACTTTTAAGATCGGCAATTTCATGCTGAAGCTTTACCCGTTCAAGAGAATCATTAATTTGCTGTTGTCTAATTCCGTTCAGTAAGGAACTCAGATCCAATTCTTTTTTATTGACCGAATCTGTTTCTTGTGCATAAAGCTGTGTGCTCGTTGAAAAAAGACAAGATATGGTCATTAAGAAATAAACGTAAATACTTCTCATCGTGTTGTTGGTAAAATTGAATGCCGATGTTTATTAGGTCATTTTGCACATAACGATCGGACGGGTTCTCAAAGATAATAATTATCTTGATTAGATGGCAGCATGTCAAATATGATATAAATTGAAGGTAAAATGATACGATGCGACAGCTGAATTTAAATTATTCCAACTTTCTTTGTTAAAACGATTGGGCATAAGTTCAATGCGGAAAACTATGTAGCTAATTTATCCAAAAAATATGATTAAACCTTTTCAAAAATCTATTCATGCAATGAACAAACTCGGGAAGATGGGTCTCTGCTTTGTTTTGGCCTGTGCTTCTACTGTTTTAGATGGACAAGCCCAAGAACGCAAAGCTCCGGCTTATCCATTGATTACGCACAACCCCAATTTTAGTATATGGTCCATGACTGATCAGCTTCATGCGTCGACAACGAAACACTGGACAGACGCTGATCATTCGCTGTTGGGCTTAATTGATGTTGATGGTAATATTTATCGTTTTCTTGGCAAAGAAGAGCCTAGTTATGCTGTTATTCTACCGACTTCGGAAGATAAATCGTATACGGTACAATATACTGAATCAAAACCTCAAGGCGGCTGGGAGTCTTCCGCTTATAAGACGAATGCATGGAAATCGGGACTTGCACCCATCGGTGATGATGCGCAACAGGTAAAGACGCTTTGGAAATCGGACGATATCTGGGTGAGACGTGAGTTTTCCGTAGCGGATCCGAAGGGCATCAATGAGCTGTTTCTAAAACTCAATCATGATGATAATATAGAAGTATTTTTGAATGGGAAGAAGGTTTACGAAAAGATAGGTTGGACTAACAGCTTTCACTATTTACCGATTGACAAGGCGAATTTGAAGGCCGGGCAAAATCATATTGCCATCCATTTGAAGAATAGTGCTGGCGGTCGTTACCTGGATTTTGGTTTGGTTGACAGGCTCAAAGAGCGTGGACCACGAATTCAAGAAGCCGTGCAAAAAGATGTGGAAATAACAGCGACGCGTACGGTCTATAATTTTCAGGCCGGTAAGGTGGATCTGAAATTAAGCTTTACGTCGCCTTTGCTTATGGATGATCTGAATTTATTGGCTCGACCGGTAAGCTATATCACGTATAACGTAAAAGCAAACGATGGCAAGCAGCATGCTGTTAAAGTTTTTCTAAGTGCATCCACAAATATTGCGGTGTATAAGCCTTCACAGGAAGTAACCGCCGAAAAATATGAAACGGCAAAATTGTCGGTACTAAAAGCGGGAACGGTCGAACAGCCTATTTTGCAGAAAGGTGCCGATGATATGCGGATAGACTGGGGGTATTTTTATGTTGCTTCACCAAAGCAGGATAAAACGCAACAGTTTATTAGTCCGAGGGGCGGAGCCGTCGACGCCTTTAGAAAGGGAACAGCGACCGCTGCAAAAACTGTTAAGGGTACCTCACTTGCGCTGAACACGGTCATTCCGTTTGGCAATGTGGGGGCGAAAGCGGAGGAACGTTTTGTTGAGGTGGGCTACGATGAAATTTATGCGATTCAGTATTTCAAAAATAATCTGCGACCATGGTGGAACAATTCTGGCAAAGAAACGATGGAAAATCAGCTTACTTTGGCAGCAGATGAGTATCGTAATGTGCTCGATAAGTGCGTCGCATTCGACAAAGCGGTTTATGCGGATGCGCTAAAATCGGGTGGAAAAGAATATGCACATCTTAGTGTGCTAGCTTATCGCCAAAGTATAGCCGCACATACCTTGGTGAAAAGTCCACAAAATGAATTGCTATGGCTTTCCAAAGAAAATAACAGTGGTGGTTTTATCAATACGGTGGATGTTACTTATCCTTCTGCACCATTGTATTTGATCTATAATCCGGAGTTGTTGAAAGGGATGTTAACTGGAATATTTTATTTTAGCGAGAGCGGTAAATATCCGTATCCTTGGGCGGCTCACGATTTGGGTACGTATCCATTGGCCAATGGTCAAACCTATGGCGAACCTATGCCTGTGGAGGAATCGGGCAATATGATTATTTTAACTGCGGCTATCGCGAAAGTGCAAGGGAATGGGGACTATGCCAGGAAGCATTGGAAAACATTGACAACTTGGGTAGATTATCTCGTTAAAGATGGCTTTGACCCTAAAACGCAGCTCTGTACAGACGATTTTGCTGGTCATCTTGCACGAAATGCCAATTTATCTGTTAAAGCTATTGTGGGTATTGCCTGTTATGCGCAGCTAGCGGAGGCCATTGGTGAAACTGCAATCGCAAAAAAATACCGTGCAATTGCCGAGGAAATGGTCCCGAAATGGATGGAAATGGCAGATGCGGGCGACCATTACGCGCTGACATTTGATGATAAAAATACCTGGAGTCAAAAATATAATTTGATCTGGGACAAAGTGTTGGGATTGAATCTGTTTCCTCAAAAAGTGTATGATACGGAAATTAAGTATTACCTGACCAAGCAAAATAGATTTGGTATACCATTGGATAGTCGTAAGGCCTACACCAAAAATGACTGGATTCTTTGGACAGCATCATTTGCTCCATCAAAAGAAGCATTTGAAGCTTTGGTGAAACCAGTCTATAATCATGCGATTCAAACGGAATCCCGTGTCCCATTAAATGATTTTTATGATTCGACTACGGGGATCCGTGAAAACTTTAAGGCGCGTAGTGTTGTTGGAGGTTTTTACATGAAACTTTTAGCGGATATAATGAAACAAAAATAAATAATGTCAATGAGCAGGGGGAGAACCTGCAATTAAATTTAGTTTGTGTTTAGTTAATAAGACGGCGGGCAATTATAGGATTGCTCGCCGTTTGTTTATTGGGTTATGCGTTTCAATATCTCGTATTTTACGGTATCGAAATTTGGCTCAACATGATTCTTTTTTCTGATTTCTGTTGAAAATGCGTATTGTCATGCAAGTTCTGTATTGTTTTCCCGAAATTTTCACTACGGTAGAACCTAGGAAGGATGTTAAATATCCCTTTGTTTGCCATTAATATGCCACT